>NZ_QNVT01000030.1 GCF_003385515.1 Chryseobacterium pennae
CAGCATATTCTCGGAACGATCTAAACATAATGGAACAAGTTCGTCTGGCTGAAGGTTATAAGCAGCTATTAAATGGTTGGCTAAACGGTTGGATCTTTCATTTAGCTCTTTATAAGAAAGCTTGACATCTTTATAGACTAAAGCTGTATGATCAGGCGTTATTTCAACCTGATTTTCAAACAGCTCATGAATTGTTTTGTCTGACGGATATGCATTCTCCGTGGCATTCCATTCTTTTATAATCTTTTTATTTTCTTCCGGAGATACAAGGTCAAGATTACCCAGCCTGATATTTTCCAGATTAATGACTTTATCAGCACCAAACACCTGATCGAGAAGGTATACATAAGAATTGATCATGCTAGTGATCGTTTCTTTGGAGAAGATTGTTTTTGCATAATTGAAGAAGCCTTTTATGGTTTCCTCTCCATCATCAATCATCGCTGTCAGGTCAAATTTAGCTACCTGATAGTCTGTCTGTCCCTCAAAAGGATGGAATAATTCTTCTCTGTTATCAGAATTTCCTCCAGAGCTCTGCAGTCCGAACATCACCTGGAAAACAGGATGACGGGACATATCTTTTTCCACTCCCAGCTCTTCTACAAGCTTTTCAAACGGAAGATCCTGATGAGACTGTGCTTCTATAACGGAGGTCGATACCTGAATAATAAAATCTTTAAGACTCTGTTCCGGATCTATTTTTTCTCTTAAAGCAAAGGTATTCACAAAGAATCCGATAATATCTTCAAGTCCTTCATGATGACGGTTCGCAATAGGGCTACCTACCAGGATATCATCCTGACCGGAATACGCTGACAGCATCAGGTAATATCCGCTCAGCATTACACTGTAGAGACTTATTCCCAGTTCTTTAGAGGTATTTCTAAGGTTTGCCGCTACTTTAGGGTCGATAATAAAATCAATGGTATCTCCTTCGTAAGAAACCTGAGCAGGTCTTTTATAATCTGTTGGAAGGTTCAGAGTCTGGAAATCATCCAGCTTTCTTTTCCAATATCCAACCTGGTTATCAAGGCGTTCTCCTGAAAGATAGCTTCTCTGCCATAAGGCAAAGTCTTTGTACTGAATTTTTAATTCCGGAAGTTCATAATCCTGACTATTAACCAAAGCATCATAAACTGTTTGCAGCTCTCTCAGGAATATATCGGTAGACCATCCGTCAAATGCAATATGATGAATGACAACGGTGAGATAATGATCACTTTCTAATCTGAAAAGATTGATGGCTATAGGATATTCTTCATCCAGACGGAAAATCTTAGCTGAAGCAATGTTTATTGCCTCATTCAGTTCTTCTCTTGCATAAACGTGGCGGGTATGAATCTCAGGAGCTTTATCCATTACAATCTGATACCCTTTTCCTTCGTCTGTAGAACGGATAATACTTCGTAGCACTTCATGACGCATTACAATCGTCTCAAGCGCTTTGCATAGCTTCGGAATATTGACTTTTGCATCAAGACGGACAGCCATAGGAATATTGTACGCATTGCTTCCGCCTTCGTAGTTTTCAATAAACCACAGCCTTTCCTGAGCAAATGAAAGTCGCTGTTCTTCTGGAGAGGAGACTTTTACAGGAGCTATAACATCCTGTTCGTTAATATTTTCACCTGCCAAAGCTTCAGAAAGAGAAGCAACTGTTTTGTGAGCAAATACAACGGTTACACTTACTCTTATATCCAGCACTCTTTTGATATTGCTGATCAGCTTGATGGCCATGATACTGTTTCCTCCAAGGCGGAAGAAATCATCATAGATACCAATAGCTGAAGTATTTAATCCCAGAACATCTCCATAGATCTGACATAGTTTTTCCTGCAGTTCATTTTCCGGAGCTGTATAGGTTTTTTCGCCTGTGAAATCCGGCTCCGGAAGTGCTCTTCTGTCTAATTTACCGTTGATGGTTACCGGAAGTGATGTTAAATGTACAAAAGCGGCAGGAATCATATATTCAGGCAGAGCCTCAGATAGGAATGCAGTAAACTGATCCGGGTCTATAGCCGTTTCTGAAACATAATAGCCTACCAGGTATTTCATTCCTGTATTATTTTCTCTGGCCAATACTACGGATTGTTTTACACCGGAATATTGCAATAAAGTATTTTCTATTTCGCCAAGCTCTATTCTATAACCGCGGATCTTCACCTGGAAGTCATTTCTTCCAATATATTCCAGCTCTCCGTTGACATGGTAGCGTACCAAATCTCCTGTTTTGTAAAGGATACCATTTTTACCTTTTCCTTTTTGTTCTAAGGTCTGGAAAGGATTGCTGATGAAACGTTCTGCTGTAAGCTCCGGTCTGTTCAGGTATCCTCTGGTCATTCCTTCTCCGCCGATATAAAGCTCTCCGATAGCTCCTGCAGGTACTGGACGAAGATGATTATTCAATACATATACTGTAGTATTGTTCAGTGGTCGGCCAATGTTGGTATTCTTTCCTTCCGGGTTGACAATGGAGGTGATGGTCACTTCTGTAGGCCCATAGGAATTTACCAGCCTAAAGTCTCTTCCGCTTAATTTTTTAAACAAATCTGCCGGCATTGCTTCTCCTCCGGAAATCAGTGTATGCAGGTTCTTAACCTGAGTAAAATCTATGCTCTGTAATACCGTTGGCGTAAGGTGTACATAAGAAACATTATGATTATTAAGGGTTTCTATAAACGTTTCTTCGTTGAGTATCTTTTGGTTTTTAATAAATAATAAGCTGCTTCCTTTCAATATTGCAAGCAACATCTGCTGGATGGATGCATCAAATATGTAATTGGCAAACTGAAGGATCACTTCTGTATTTCCTAACTGATAACGGGAAAACAGATCTTCAATCAGGTTGATCACTCCTTTGTGCTCTACCATTACCCCTTTTGGAAGCCCTGTGGTACCACTGGTATAGATGACATAGGCAAGGTCATTTGATGTGACCTGAGTGACAGGATTTTCAGCCTTTGAATTTTCAAGTATTTCAAGTATTTCTTTACTATCAAGCAGAATTGTTTCTGCCATTTGGGACATTCCCTGTTTTTCTTCTACCTCTTCCTGAGTAAGAATAATTTTTGCTCCGGTATCCTGCAGAATATGTTCAATTCTGTCTATCGGATAAGTTGGATCCATCGGAACATAAGCTGCTCCGGCTTTTAAAACAGCGAGAATAGCGATCAGCATATGCTCTGAACGTTCAATACATAGCGGAACCAGATCATCAGGCTGAAGACCGTAATTTTCAATAAGATAATGAGCCAGACGGTTTGCTCTTTGATTCAGCTCCTGATAGGAAAGCTGTATATCCTCAAATATCAAAGCAATATTATCCGGAGTTTTTTCCACCTGTTCTTCAAACAGCTTATGAATGGTATATTGCTCAGGATAAGCTATTTCTGTAGCATTCCAGTCTATTGTTATCTTCTGATATTGCTCTGAAGTAAGATAGAACAGGTCTTCCGATTTAATATCTGAAGTTTTTAAGAGCTGCTCAAGGACTGTTTCCATTCCCTGAAGCAATTGCTGCATCGTTTCATTTTCAAATAAGAAACTGTCATATTTGATCTTTAACAGTACCTCATCTTCATTTTCATAAGCAACGATTCCTAGTGGATAATCCAGACGTTCTACGGATTCTTTCAATACAAACCCTAATGTTCCCAGCTCGTTATCTTCCTCTCCGTTAGGTACCGGATAGTTTTCATACACAAATAAACTGCTGAAAATTCTTCGTCCATCGTGTTGAAGACTTGCCAGGTTAACACTGCTATGTGTATTCAACTCACTAATTCTGCGCTGAATTTCTGCTATAATATCTACTGCTTTACCATCTTCATGGTTCACAATCAATGGTAATGTATTGATATAAAGTCCCACTGAAGATTCTATTCCATCTACCGGAATGCTTCGCCCGGATACGGTTGTTCCTACAACGGTTGTTGCACTATTGCTATATAAGCTAAGCTGCCTATGCCATAAGAACTGAAGTACAGCATTGACTGTCAGTCCATTATCAGATGTGAATCTTTTCAGTTTCTGATACTGCTCCCCTACAATCAGCATTTTTACTGCCTGATGATCTACAATATGTTTATATTCAGCGAGATCAATATGTTCCTGGGATTCTTTAACCAGGCAATTCAGATTTTCCTGATCTTCAAGAAGCCCCATATAGTTTTTCCAGAAGCTGCCGTTCTTGTTTTTATTTTCCTGAAGGAACTTCTGAGCTTCAGCATACGCTTTATCCGGAGCGGGAGAAAGGGCTTTTCCTTTTATTAGTGCTAGGTATGCTTCATGAATCATGGTCAGGAATACAGGCATACTCCAGCCATCAAGTATAGCGTGGTGGTTGCTGAAAAGGCAAGTATAACGTTGGTCTGCACGTTTGAACAGATAGACTCTGAACAGGCTTCCTTTAGACAGATCATATACTTCAAAACGGTCTTTTTGAGTCGTTTCTGTAATTAAAGATTCCTGATCCTCTTCGGTCATATCCTGAATATCCTGATAACGCCAGTCCAGTATTCCTTTTTTATCAATAACCTGTACAATCTCTTCACTCCATTCAAATCTAAGTCTCAGTGTTGGAAGCTGTTCTTGGGTATATGACCATGCTTTTTTAAGCATTTCAGGGTTGATTTCAGCAAGATAATCCCATATGATCTGTACTCTGTAGGCATCATCTTTATCTCCCTGGCTTAAGGCATGGTAAACAAATCCTTCATGTAAACTGTTGGCCAAATAAACACCTTCAACTTCTCCTGGTTCCTGGATCTGCATCAGTTGCTCTCTTCCAACAATATTTCCTGTATCTGAAGGGGTAAGCCAGTTTCTTTTTTCAGTTATTAACTCATCAACTGTTCGTTGAATATATTCTTTGAATTTTTCTGTCAGAAGATCAACCTTATCCTGTGAAAGATATCCTGAGATTCCGAAGCGAAGCTGCCCGTCTGCAATAGCTCCGTTTACCGTAATAATATCGTTATCACGGTTCTTATCTCCCATAGATTTCCCGCTGTCTTCTCCGGCAATATACCAGGTTTTCTCTCCTGTACTTTCTTCCTGATCAAGCTGTCCGAGATAGTTGAAGCTGATCTTTGGAAGCTCTCTTTCTGTGTAACCAACAAGACTTCCGTAGCCAATTCCGTTATTTGGAATGCTTCTCAGGGATTCTTTGGTCAGAACCACGGTATCTTTTATATCGTTTCCAGCTTTCAGAAGAAGTGGATACATAGAGGTAAACCAACCAACGGTCTCTGTAATATCCATATTTCCAAATACATCTTCACGACCGTGTCCTTCAAGCAGAACAGCATGAGCAGACGCACCCGTAAGGTCTGAAAGTGCAGAAGCCAATGCAGATAACAACAAATCGTTGATCTGAGTATGGTATACATGATGTACTTCTCTTATCAGCTTTTCTGTATATCCTGCTTCCAGCATGAGGTTGGAAGAATGATATTCCGGAGAGGATACTCCTTTCAGTATATCATTGCTCTCTGCTACTGTATCCGTTATTGTATTCCAATAAGCATGCTCTGTTTCTCTTGATTCAGAATCATCGCTCTTATAGGATTTTATAGCATCAATCCATTGACGGTAGCTGCTTCCTTTTACCGGAACCTCAACGGTATTTCCTTTTTCAAGGGTCTGGTATATATTTTTTAAGTCTTCGGTAATAATTCTCCAGCTTACAGCATCGATGCTCAGGTGATGAAGTCCAAAGAAAACCCTTGCGCTTCTATCTTCATAACCTTCCATATATCCAATCTGGAATAGCGGCCCCAATTCAATATCAAACTGCGACTGCCATTCTGTAAGGATACCTGAAAGTGCTTCCGGCTGTGTTTCTGAAACATTCAGATATTTTATTTCCGGTATGGTGTTGATTCCGTATTGCTGGGTATATTTTCCGTTTTCTTTCGGATAATGAATTCTGAAGGCATCATGTTTTTCAATAAGCAGTTTAACACTTTGCTCCAGCAAATCTCTGTTCAGCTCAGGAACTTTAATCAAAAAGGATTGATTCCAGTGATTCAGATCGCCTATATATTCCTCTTCTACCAATTGGAAGAACCATTCCTGGATCGGAAGGAATGATAAAGGTCCTGCAAGCGGCCCCTGCTCTGTCAGAATACGGGTTTGTTCTTCTTTTGCTTTATTTTCGATCAGTTCGGAAATATTTTTTACTGATTTTGAAGCAAATACATCTTTAACGCTTATTCTTGTTTCTAAACGCTGTCTTATTCTGCTGACCAGCTGAATACTGATGATACTGTCACCACCGAGCCTGAAGAAATCATCCTGAATACCTATTCCTGAAGCATCCAGCCCAAGAACTTCACCGTAAATCTGACATAATTTTTTCTGTAGCTCAGTTTGTGGAGCGGTGTATTCTTTTCCGCCTGTAAATTCTGGTTCAGGAAGCTGCCTTCTGTCCAGCTTTCCATTGATCGTTAATGGTAATGAAGTTAAATGAACAAAAGCTGCAAGTACCATATATTCCGGTAGAACTTCGGATAAAAATTCTGTGATCTTCTCAACTTCCAAAGCAGCATCGGAAACGTAATAGCCTACCAGGTATTTCATTCCTGCTTTATTTTCTTTGGCAAGAACTACAGCCTGTCTTATTTCCGGATATTCCAGGAGTCTGTTTTCTATTTCTCCCAATTCGATTCTGTAACCACGGATCTTCACCTGGAAGTCATTTCTTCCGATGTATTCAAGTTCTCCGTCAGGCAGATAGCGAACTAAATCTCCTGTTTTATACAGAATTCCGTTTTTCCCGGATTCTTTTTGTTCTAAAGTCTGGTAAGGGTTCTGTATAAAACGTTCAGCTGTAAGTTCCGGTCTGTTCAGATAACCTCTTGCAATTCCCGCTCCGCCCACATATAATTCTCCTACAGCTCCTACAGGAACGGTACGAAGATGGGCATCAAGGATATACATCGCCTGGTCAGGGATATTTTCTCCAATCAGAGAGGCCTTGTTCAGGTCTTCTACACTTAATTTTTTATAGGTAACATGGACAGTTGTTTCAGTAATTCCGTACATGTTAATCAATTCAGGTTTTGAACGGTAACGTTCATACCATGGTTTTAAAGAGGCAAGGTTTAATGCTTCTCCTCCGAATATCACATAGCGCAGCTCTGTCAGCAGTTCTTCACGCTGAAGGGCTGTATCAATAAACTGATAGAAAGCGGTTGGCGTCTGATTTAATACAGTAAGCCCTTCTTTCAGACACAGGCTGAAGAATAAATTAGTATCCTTTGTCTGTTCTGAAGATGGTACTAAAAGTTTTCCTCCATACAGTAACGCTCCCCAGATCTCCCATACACTGAAATCAAATACATAGGAATGGAATAAACTCCACACATCCTGATCGTTAAACTGATACCAATGATCGGTTGCACTGAAAAGACGTGCTACATTCCGATGTTCCTGCATTACTCCTTTAGGCATTCCTGTTGTTCCACTGGTATAGATCACGTAAGCCATGTGATGTGGTTCTGCCTGAGTTACAGGGTTGGAAATACTGCTGTTTTCAAGAGTTTTCGTTAGTTCATAGCTGTCCAGAATAAGCATAGCGGCCGTTTCACCGCAAGCTTCTTTAACGGTTAGCGCTGAACTGTTGTGGGCCAATACTATTTTTGCACCTGTATCCTCAAGAATATGCTTAATTCTTTCTACCGGATATGAGGTATCCATCGGAACATAGGCTGCTCCGGCTTTTAAAACAGCCAGAATAGCGACAAGCATATCTTCAGAACGTTCAAGGCATAACGGAACCAGATTATCCGGCTGAAGATCATAAGTTGCGATCAGATAGTTTGCCAAACGATTGGAACGTTCATTAAGCTCTTTATAGGATAATCTTATATCCTGATAGACAATAGCTGTGTGATCCGGAGTTTTTTCAACCTGTGCTTCAAATAAACCATGAATGGTATTCTGATCTGAATAATGAGTTTCTGAGGCCCATAATTTTGATACGGATTGTTGTTGTTCCTGAGAAATAAGAGTTAATTGAGATAACTTAAGATCTTTTTGTTCTTTAGTATCCGCTATCTGCTCAAGCATAAACAGATAGGAGTTCATCATGTTATTCACTGTTTCTCTGGAGAATACCAATTGAGCATAGTTGAACATTCCATGAATGCTTTCATCACTATCATCAATCATAGTGGTAATATCAAATTTAGCGACTTCATAATCTACCTTTCCTGCAAACGGATAAAGGATTGACTGATTATCGGAAAGGTTTTCGCCAAAGCTTTGAAGACCAAACATCACCTGGAATACCGGATGACGGGATGTATCTTTCTCCACACCCAATTCTTCCACTAATTTTTCAAACGGAAGGTCCTGATAAGACTGTGCTTCTGTTACTGAATGGGCTACCTGCAGGATAAAATCTTTAGTATTTTGCTCCTGATTAATGGTTTCTCTTAACGCTAAGGTATTGACAAAGAAACCTATGAGGTCTTCCAAACCTGGATGATGACGGTTGGCAATAGGACTTCCTACCACAATATCATCCTGTCCAGAATAAGCAGAAAGCATCAGATAATATCCTCCTAAAAGGATGCTGAATAAGCTTACACCAAGATCTTTTGACAATTCCCGTAATTTTTGGCTCTGCTCTTCATTGATACGGAAATAAATACTGTCTCCGTCATAAGACATCTGAGCCGGTCTCTTGAAGTCTGATGGCAGATCTAGATTCTGGAAACCACCAAGTTTATTTTTCCAGTAATTAACCTGAGTATCCAAGCGTTCACCTGTCAGATAATTTCTCTGCCATAAAGCAAAGTCTTTGTACTGAATTTTTAAATCCGGAAGATCATGAGTTTTTTCTTCTTTAATGGCTTCATAAATATGGATGACTTCTTTCAGGAATACTCCTGCAGACCATCCGTCAAATGCAATATGGTGAATAACCACAGACAGATAATACTCATTTTCAAGTTTGAAAATATGGATATTGACAGGCAGTTCCTGTTCAAGATTGAAGACTTTATTGGCAATAAGGCTTACTTTTTCTTCCAGTTCAGCCATCGTTTTTACTTCCTCCTGATGGATTACCGGAAGATCGTTTATCACAGCCTGCCAGCCTAAACCATCATCTGTCATACGGATCACGGAACGAAGTACTTCATGACGCATTATAACGGCATCCAAAGCTTTACATAATGCCTGCAGATCAGTTTTTTCATCTAAACGGAAAACCATTGGGATGTTATAAGCACTGCTTCCGCCTTCATAATTTTCGATAAACCAAAGCCTTTCCTGAGCAAAGGATAATCTTTGTTCTTCCGGAGAATTTACCGTGACAGGAGTAATAACGATCTGTTCTGCTGCATTATTTTCATCTGCCAACACAAGAGAAAGTGAAGCTATCGTTTTATGACTGAAAACAGTTGCTACAGCAATTTGTGTTCCTAAGACCTGCTTAATCTTACTGATAAGTTTAATAGCCATGATACTGTTTCCCCCCAGTCTGAAGAAGTCATCATGAATGCTGATTGCCTCAGATGGAATTCCCAATACTTCACCATAAACTGTGGATAATTTTCTCTGTAGATCAGTTTCAGGAGCTGTATATTCTTTTCCGCCTGTAAATTCCGGTTCCGGCAACTCTCTCCTATCCAGTTTTCCATTGATTGTTAATGGTAAAGAGGTTAAATGAACAAACACTGCCGGAATCATATACTCTGGTAATGATGCTGATAAATGGTCTGAAATCACATCAGAGTCTATCACATTATCAGACACATAATATCCTGCAAGGTATTTCAGTCCTGCCTGATTTTCTTTAGCTAAAACTACGGTTTGTTTGATTTCAGGATATTGCTGCAGGGTATTTTCAATTTCCCCCAACTCAATTCTGTGCCCTCTTATTTTAACCTGGAAGTCATTTCTTCCGATATATTCCAATTCACCATTTCCTAGCCAACGTACCAAGTCTCCTGTTTTATACAGACGTTCATTTTCTCCTCTTTCTTTCTGTTCCTTGGTCTGGAAAGGATTGGCAATGAAAAGTTCTTCAGTAAGCTCTGGTCTGTTCAGATATCCTCTGGCAATTCCGGCTCCACTGATATACAATTCTCCTATAGCTCCTTCCGGAACAACACGATGGTGCTGATCCAGTACATAAGCGCTCATATTATCGATTGGTCCTCCAATGTTTAATGGATTGTAATCGTCTTTATAATGGTGTAAAGTAGAACAAACAGTTCCTTCTGTCGGGCCATACTCATTAATAAGGATAATATCATCAATATTCTGATCTAAAGACGGGAAGCTTTCTCCTCCTGCAAAAATCAGTTTCAGACTTGTTCCATTTTCAACGATTTCTCTCAACAGAACCGGAGGTATAAATGAAACTTCTATTTTATTTTCATTGATATAGTCATTAAGCTCTCCTACTGAAGTTCTGAGATCATTGCTGTACAACCATAAGGTATTTCCGTTACAAAGCACCGGGAACACTTCATAAACAAAGGCATCAAATACATAATTGGAATAGCATCCTACTTCCTGAAATCCTTCAAGCTGATGGGCTTTTATCATTGATCCAATGAGGTTTATCACTCCACGATGTTCAATCATTACTCCTTTTGGCAATCCTGTTGTTCCACTGGTGTAAATAACATACGCCAGATCTGTAGATTTTGTACTGGTTGCAGGATTATTAGAATCAGCTGTTTCAAGTATTGCTTTAAAACTAACCTCATCCAATGCGATTACATTTGAATGTTCTGTTTTATCAGCCGTTTTTTCTTCTGCCAATATTATTTTTGCCCCTGTATCTTTCAGAATATGATGAATTCTGTCTGATGGATATGAAGGATCCATTGGCACATAAGCCGCACCAGTCTTTAATACGGCAAGAATAGCAATCAGCATATTTTCTGAACGCTCAAGACATAAAGGAATGAGATCACCCGGTTGAAGATGATAAGCTTCAATAAGATGGTTGGCAAGACGGTTAGCTCTTTCGTTTAATTCTTTGTAAGACAGTTTGACATTCTGATATACTATTGCCGTCTGATCCGGAGTTTTTTCAACCTGATTTTCAAACAGCCCATGAATAGTCATTTCTGATGGATATTCCTTACGGGTAGCATTCCAGTTTTCAGTAATATTTTTATAGTTTTCCTGTGGAACAAGCTGTAATCCTGAAAGCTCTGTTTTTTCATATTCATCAGTTTCTGCAATCTGATTAAGCAAAAACAGATAAGAATCGATCATATTTTGAATCGTTTCCCTTGAAAATATTGCTTTAGCATAATTGAACATTCCATGGATGTTTTCTCCATTGTCATCAATCATGGTAGTCAGGTCAAACTTCGCTACCTGATAGCCAAGTTCTCCATCAAATGGATAAAACAGAGCCTCTTCATTCTGAATAAGTTCCGTTTCATTCTGTAATCCGAACATTACCTGGAAGACCGGATGTCTTGAAGTATCCTGTTCGATTCCCAGTTCGTCTACCAGTTTTTCAAATGGAAGATCCTGGTGAGACTGAGCTTCTGTCACGGATTTTGATATCTGAAGAATAAAGTCTTTAAGACTTTGTTTCGGATCTATTTTTTCTCTTAAAGCGAGTGTATTCACAAAAAATCCGATGATATCCTCTAATCCGGCATGGTGACGGTTAGCAATCGGGCTTCCTACTACAATATCATCCTGTCCTGAATAAGCAGAAAGCATAAGGTAATATCCCCCAAGCATTACACTATAAAGACTTACTCCAAGATCTTTGGATAATTTTCTAAGTTTTTCACCCTGTCCTGCAGTCAGATTGAAGTACAGGTTCTCTCCTTCATATGATATTTGTGAAGGTCTTCGGAAGTCTGTCGGAAGATCAAGATTCTGGAAGTCTTCAAGCTGATTTTTCCAATAGCCGATCTGTTGTTCCAGACGGTCTCCTGTAAGGTAATCTCTCTGCCATAAAGCAAAATCCTTATATTGAATTTTCAATGCTGAAAGTTCAGCAACTTCTCCTTTAATCAGGTTATTGTAAATTGTCTGCACTTCGTTCAGGAATATATCGGTAGACCATCCGTCAAAAGCAATGTGGTGGATGACAATGGATATATAAGTCTGATTTTCAAATGTAAATAATTCTATATGTACCGGAATTTCTTCATCAAGGTTAAATACCCTATTGGCGCATTGATTGATACACTGATCGAGATCTTTTCTGGTATGTACTTCTGTTGTTTTAATTTCCGGAAGTAAGTCTGTAACCACCTGATATCCTACTCCTTCTTCAGTCGTTCTAATAACTGAACGAAGTACTTCATGGCGGTTTACAACAGTCTTTAAGGCCATACTTAAAGCATCAATATCTGTTTTTTCATCCAGAACAGCGGCCATCGGAATGTTGTAGGCATTGCTGCCTTTTTCATAAGCTTCTATAAACCAAAGTCTTTCCTGAGCAAAGGATAATCTCTGCTCTTCCGGGGTATTTATTTTAACAGGTTTTAAGCTTACCTGCTCTGTTGGATTATTGTCTTCCATCAGAGCTTTTTCTAAGGTAGCTACTGTTTTATTGCTGAAGATTTTAGCAACATTTACCTGTAATTCTACACTCTGTTTGATCTTGCTGATTAGTTTGATCGCCATGATACTATTCCCTCCTAATCTGAAGAAATCATCATGGATACTAATATTTTCTGCATTCAATCCCAGCACTTCTCCATAAATCTCTACAAGCTTTTTCTGCAGGTCATTTTGAGGTGCTGTGTATTCTTTATTTACGGTAAATTCAGGTTCAGGAAGCTGCTTTCTGTCAAGCTTACCATTGATCGTCAGTGGTAACGTGGTCAGATGCATAAATGCAGCGGGTATCATGTACTCAGGGAGTGTCTCTGACATAAATTCTGAAATCAGACGAGTGTCTATTCCTGTATCAGCAACATAGTAGCCTACAAGATATTTCAGTCCGGCATTGTTCTCTTTCACCAGAACTGTTCCCTGGCGAATTCCCGGATACTGCAGTAATCTGTTTTCTATTTCTCCCAGCTCTATACGGAATCCTCTTATTTTTACCTGGAAATCGTTTCTTCCGATATAATCAATATTTCCGTCCGGAAGCCAGCGTACAAGGTCTCCGGTTTTATAAATCCTGCTGTTTTCACTTTTGATTTTCTGCTCTTCTGTTTGGAAAGGATTATGAACAAATCGTTCTTCGGTAAGATCAGGTCTGTTCAAATATCCACGGGCTACTCCGATTCCTCCAATATAAAGCTCACCTACAGCACCTACCGGAACCGGACGGTAAAACTGATCCAGAACGTATATACTTGTATTATTGAGTGGGCGACCAATACAGTTGATATCACGGTTGGTATTTACAAGGGAAGTAATGGTAACTTCTGTAGGCCCATAAGAATTGACAAACAGGAAGTCTCCTTTTTTCAATTTGTTATACAGATCTGCCGGCAAAGCTTCCCCTCCGGAATCTAATGTTCGTACAGTTTCCACCGTTGTAACATCTATATTTTGTAATACAGATGGTGTAAAAGGCAGATAGGTTACTTTATGCTCTTTTAATTTTCTGATATATTCCTCTTCATTCAGCATTTCCTGATTGTCTATGAACAGTAATTGACAACCATTCAATAATCCTAAGAAAATCTGCTCTACCGAGGCATCAAATACATAGTTGGCAAACTGAAGAATAATTTCGGATTCATTCAGGTTATAGCGGGTATAAAGATCGCTAACCAGGTTTATCACTCCTGTATGCTCAATCATTACTCCTTTAGGCATTCCTGTTGTTCCACTGGTGTAGATCACATAAGCCAGGTCGTCTGCCTGAGTTTGATTAACCGGATTATCAATACTGCTGTTTTTAAGCTTTTCTATCAGTTTTTCATCATCTAACAACAGAATTTCTGCTTTTGCTGACTGAATTTCATTGAATTTTGCCTCAACATTATTCTGGGTGATAACTATTTTTGCCTGTGTATCCTGAAGAATGTGTTCCATTCTGTCTGTTGGATAGGTAGGATCCATCGGAACGTAAGCTGCTCCGGATTTTAATACGGCTAAAATAGCAATCAGCATGTTTTCTGAACGCTCAAGACATAAAGGAACAAGATCATCTGGCTGGAGATCGTAAGTATTGTTCAGATAGTTGGCAAGGTTGTTTGCACGCTCATTAAGCTCTCTATAAGATAAGGTTACATCCTGATATACCAAAGCTATGCGATCCGGTGTTTTAGCTGTCTGCGCTTCAAACATACTTTGGATGGTTTTTCCGGTTGGAAATTCAGTCCAAGTATTGTTCCAGTCCAGGATTATTTTTTTCTCATCTTCGGAAGTGATATAAGACAGATCTTTGGAATTCATTTCAGGATCTTCCAATAGTTGATTCAGAATTGTTTTCATGCCTTTGAGCAGCTGATTCATCATTCCATTATCAAACAGATGTCCTTCATAGCTTATCACCAGTGAAACCCTCTCGTCACGCTCAAAAGCTGTTACTCCCAGCGGATAATCCAGTTTTTCTACTGCATCTCTGAATACAAATCCTAATTCGTTGTTATTTTCTCCCTGAGGAACAGGATAGTTTTCATACACAAATAAGCTGCTGAAAATTCTGCGTCCGTCACGCTGAAGGGCGGCCAGGTTAACATCACTATGACTATTAAGCTCACTGATATTCTCCTGTATTTTTATAATATGATCTTTAACCTTACCTTCTTCATGGGTTACAATAAGTGGTAAAGTATTGATGTAAAGTCCTGCAGAAGATTCTATTCCGTCAACAGGAAGGTTTCTTCCCGATATGGTGGTTCCCACCACAGTAACTTCCGAGTTGCTATAGATCTTCAATTGGTTATGCCACAAATACTGCAGGACAGCATTTACAGTAAAGCCATTTGCCTGGGTAAATTCTTTTAATTGCTGATATTGCTCACCTTCTATCAAAAGTTCTACATCCTGATGGTCTTTAATATGCTTATAAATACCCAGATCTGTATGCCTTTGACTTTCTTTCAACAGATTAGTCAGATCTTCCTGATCTTCAATCTGATCCATATAACTTTTCCAGAAACTGCTGCTGATCTCTTTATTTTGCTGCAGATATTTTTGGGTATCTGTATAGGCTGTATCAGCTACAAGCTCAGGCTGATGATTTTTGTTCAGCTGAAGATAAGATTCATGAACACTGTTCAGAATAACAGGTAAGCTCCATCCATCCAGAATTGCATGATGGTTACTTAGCAAGCAGCTATAATGGTTTTCTCCTCGTTTGAAAAGGTAAACTCTGAAAAGGTTTCCTTTGGATAAATCATAAACCTCAAAACGGTCATTTTGTGTTATTTCTTCAATCAGGCTATTCTGATCCTCTTCATTGATGCTGCTGATATCCTGATACCTCCAATCCAGATTTCCTTTTTTATCGATAACCTGAACGATTTCTCCATTCCAGTTAAATTTTATTCTTAATGCAGGATATCGTTTTTGGGTAAATTCCCACGACTTTTTCAGATTTTCAGGACTGATTTCGGCAAAATAATCCCAAATCAGCTGTACACGATAAGCATCATCTGTTTCGCCTTGATTTAGAGCGTGGTATACAAATCCTTCCTGTAAACTGTTAGCCAGATAAATTCCTTCTATTTCACCTTCTTTCTGAATATCTGCAAGCTGACTTTCTTCAACTATATAATCTACATCGGATGGAGTCAAAAAGCTTCTGTTTGTCTGTGAAAGCCAGTCAATAACTTCCTCTATTTTTGTTTTAAAAGATTCTGAGAACTGACTAATCTGCTTATCCTTCAGATGACCGGAAATTTTAAACTGAAGCTTACCGCCTATGACAGCACCATTGATACTGATATAATAACTGTCTTTATTTTTATTTCCAATGCTCAGCCCAGTGTCTTCAGCAGCAATAAACCAGTTTTTTTCTCCGGTTTCCTGATCCAGTTGTCCCAGATAATTAAAGCTGATTTTAGGCAACTCGTGCTCTGTATAACCCATCAGGCTTCCATAGCCGATTCCGTTGTGAGGAATACTTCTCAGTGATTCTTTAGTTCCAATTACAGTATCTGCCCAATCCTCTCTTTTGGTTAAAAGCATCGGATACATAGAAGTAAACCAACCTACTGTTTCTGTAATATCAAGATGATTGGATATTTCTTCGCGGCCATGGCTTTCCAGAACAACAGAATGATTTTCCTGTCCGGTTAATTCTGAAAGCGCAAGAGATAATGCAGAAAGTAACAGATCATTGATTTGTGTATTGTAAACCTGATGAACTCCTCTGATTAGCTTTTGCGTTGTTTCTTCAGATATCATCAATTGACTCTGCTGGTAATCTTCACCTATGAAAAGTTCCAGATTTCTATTATTCTCTTCAACAGTATCTGCAATGGTATTCCAACGAAAATACTCCTGTTCCTGAGATTCTGATCTGTATGTTTTTACAGCTTCTACCCACTGACGATAGCTGGTTCCTTTGGTATAGAATGTAATTGTTTTTATATCTCCTTTTTCAAGAGACTGATAAATATTTTTTAAATCTTCGGTGATAATTCTCCAACTTACAGCATCAATAATCAGGTGATGGAATGCAAAATAAATCCTTGCACTACCATCCTGATAACCATCAATATATCCAATACTATATAACGGACTGCTTTCAATATCAAAATGAGACTGCCAATCAGTCAAAACCCCTGATATTTCTTCCTGATTCAGGCCTGAAATATTGAGATAATTGATTGAGAGTGTTTTCGCTTCACTATACTGTTGGATATATTTTCCGTTCTTATGCTGATACTGAAGTCTGAGGGCATCATGTCTTTCAATAAGATATTGTACAGACTGTTCCAACAGCTCCTTATCAAGTTTTGGAACATTAATAAGGAAGGCCTGATTCCAGTGGTTGAAATCTTCTAAATATCCTGATTTTATCTGACTGAAGAACCATTCCTGAATCGGTAAAAGTGGAACTTCACCCTGTAATAATCCCTGTTCTGAAACGATGTGGTTTTCCTCTTCTTTCCTTTTATTCTCTATCAGTAATGCCAGAGAAGCTGTAGTACGGGCAGCAAAAACTTCTTTAACACTCAGTCTTATTTCCATCTGCTGACGGATTCTTCCTACCAACTGAATGCTGATAATACTGTCTCCACCCAATCTGAAGAAATCATCATGAATGCCGATACTGCCTGAAGAAAGACCTAAAACCTCACTATAGATCTGACATAATTTCTTCTGCAGCTCTGTTTCCGGAGCTGTATATTCTTTATTTCCGGTAAAATTGGGTTCCGGCAATGCTCTTCTGTCCAGTTTACCATTGATTGTCAATGGAAAAGAGGTTAAGTGAACAAATGCCCCTGGTACCATATATTCCGGTAATGATTGAGATAAATACTCTGAAAGGATTGCTGAATCTATAGGGTTTTCAGAAACATAATACCCTGCAAGATATTTTAAGCCTGCATTATTTTCCTTAGCCAATACTGCTGACTGACGGATTCCCGGATAGGTTAACAGTTTATCCTCAATCTCACCTAATTCGATTCTATAGCCGCGGATCTTTACCTGGAAGTCATTCCTTCCGATATATTCTAGCTCACCATTCGGTAGCCAACGCACAAGGTCGCCTGTTTTATACAGACGTCCATTTTCTCCTTTTGTCTTCTGATCTAAAGTCTGGAAAGGGTTTTTGACAAAACGTTCTTCTGTAAGGTCAGATCTGTTCAGATAGCCTCTTGCGATTCCTGCTCCTCCTACATAGAGCTCTCCCACTCCTCCTACAGGAACAGGTCTTAAGTGTTGGTCTAAAACATAAACTTTTACATTCCCGATCGGACCTCCGATATTTAACGGATTTTCATCCTCGTTATAATGGTGCAAGGTTGCACATACGGTACTTTCTGTTGGCCCATAAGCATTGACCAAATCTACTCCATGTTTTTTATACAGAGCCATGACCTGTGGATTGGTGATATCACCGGCAACCAAAAGCGTTTCTAAAGGAAGGATGTATTCTTTAGTTAATAGAACCGGTGGGATGGTAGCAACTTTAATATCTTTTTCTATTATATATTGTTGTAATCCAACCAGGTCTGTTTGGGTTTCTTTATTCAGAAGATGTACAGACTGTCCATGTACAAGTGCCGGGTATAATTCAGCAACATGGGCATCAAATACATAGTTGGCATACCAAAGACAGTTTTTCTGCAGAACAGGCTGTTCAGAGATAAATCCATATTCTTTAGCATGCTGCTGTATCAAATTGGCTACTCCTTTATGCTCTATCAGTACTCCCTTAGGCATACCTGTTGTTCCACTGGTGTAAATTACATACGCTAAATTATTACTCTTAACGTTGGTAACAGGACTATTAGAATCAAAGGTTTCAAGTATTGCTTTAAAGGTAACCTCATCCAATGCAATGGCATCAACAGTTTGATTTTCCAGCTGTTTCATTGTACTTTCCTGCCCTAAAATAACCCTGGCTTTCGTATCCTGAAGGATATGTTCAATTCTTTCTGACGGATAAGAAGGGTCCATTGGAACATAACCAGCACCAGCTTTCAATACAGCCAGTATGGCCATCAGCATATTCTCGGAACGTTCCAGACATAAAGGAATCAGATCATCCGGCTGAATATCATACGTATTGATCAGATAATTTGCCAGGCGGTTTGATTTCTCATTCAGTTCCTGATAAGACCATTCAATGTCCTGATACACTAAAGCTGTAGCATCAGGTGTTTTTGCCACCTGATCTTCAAACAATTGATGAATTGTTTTATCAGAAGCATAGTCAGAAATTATTTCATTCCAATCTTCTGTGATCTGGCTGTAATTTGAATCTTCCAGAAGACGGAATTCATTGATTTTTATATTTTTATCGCTACTCTCTCCTATTTTAGCTAATTGATCCAGAAGAAGAACGTAAGTATTCTGCATTCTCAGAATCGTTTCTTTTTTGAAAAGAGAAGTCGCATAATTGAATATTCCTCTGATTGTTTCTTCGCCATCATCAATCATCGTTGTCAGATCGAACTTCGCAGCCTGATAATTGATCTCATGATGTAAAGGGGTAAATACAGCTTCACTATCAGGATTCATTCCGAAGCTCTGAACTCCAAACATCACTTGGAAAACAGGATGTTTTGACGTGTCCTGCTCTATATCCAGTTCTTCTACCAGCTTTTCAAATGGCAGTTCCTGATAAGACTGCGCTTCTGTTATTGATTTTGAAATCTGAAGAATAAAGTCTTTAAGTTCCTGCTCTGCATTGATCTTCTCTCTCAACGCCAGCGTATTCACAAAGAAACCGATCATATCTTCAAGACCTTCATGATGACGGTTTGCAATCGGACTTCCCACCACAATATCTTCCTGCCCTGAATAAGCAGAAAGCATCATGTAATATCCACCTAACATCACGCTGTATAAGCTTACTCCCCATTCTCTGGAAATAGCTCTCAATCCTAGACCTACTTCCGGAGAAAGGCTAAAATGAACGCTTGCTCCGTCATAAGAGATATTGGCTGGTCGTTTGAAATCTAAAGGCAAACTAAGTGCCTCAAAGTCTTCAAGATTATTTTTCCAGTAGTTGATCTGTTTCTTCAGTGTCTCTCCTGTAAGATAATTTCTCTGCCATAAGGCAAAGTCTTTATACTGAATATTTAATGCCGGAAGCTGAGGACTTTCTCCTTTAGCAAAAGCATTGTATATAATTTGTACTTCTTTTAAGAACAGATCGGCAGACCATCCGTCAAATGCAATGTGATGAACCACAACAGACAGGTAATGATCTTTCTCCCATCTGAAAATGGTAGTTTCCACCGGAATTTCTTCTTCCAGACGGAATATTTTATGGGCACACTGATCTATGTTGTTCTCCAGTTCTTCTTTGGATTCAACTTCTCTATAATGAAGTTCAGGAACACAATCTGTAACCACCTGATAGCCCACTCCATTTTCCGCAGTACGGATTACGGAACGAAGTACTTCGTGGCGCATTACTACAGTCTCTAATGATCTCTGAAGAATATCCAGTTCTATTCCTTTGCCTAATCTGAAAGCCATTGGAACATTGTAAGCGTTACTTCCGCCTTCAAAGTTTTCTATAAACCATAATCTTTCCTGTGCAAAAGACAGTCTCTGCTCTTCAGGAGAAGAAACCTCTACCGGAACAATAGTTTCCTGAATATCCGTAACAGCATTACTTCCAATAATGTTGGAAAGGGAAGCTACTGTTTTATGAGTAAATACGACTGCTACTCCTATTGATATATCTAACGTTTTTTTGATGCTGCTGATCAATCTTATGGCCATGATACTGTTTCCTCCCAAACGGAAGAAATCTTCATGAATTCCAATGACTGAGGCTTCCAGACCCAAAACGTCTGCATAGATCTGACATAGTCTTTCCTGTAACTTATTCTCAGGAGCTGTATAGCCTCTGCTGATTGTAAATTCTGGTTCCGGTAATTGTTTTCTGTCCAGTTTTCCATTGATCGTTAACGGAAGCTGTTCAAGATATACATACACACTCGGAATCATATATTCTGGTAGAGTTTCTGCCAAAAATTCTGAAATCACATGAGATTCTATCACTGAATCTGATACGTAATATCCGGCAAGATATTTCAATCCTGCTTTATTGGTTTTTGCAAGAACTACTGACTGTCGGATTGCCGGATTTCCCTGTAGCTTGTTTTCAATCTCTCCTAACTCAATCCTATAACCACGGATCTTTACCTGGAAGTCGTTACGTCCGATGTATTCTAACTCTCCATCAGCATGGTATTTTACTAAATCCCCTGTTTTATAAAGTTTTCCGTTTTTACCTTGTTTTTTCTGCTCTTCTGTCTGAAAAGGATTTGAAATAAAGCGTTCCGAAGTCAGCTCCGGCCTGTTCAGATAGCCTCGTGCAATGCCAGCTCCGCCAAGATAAAGTTCTCCAACAGCTCCTAACGGAACCGGACGGTGAAGGGCATCCAATACATACACTGAAGTATTTCCCACAGCATGTCCGATCAAATGCACATCTCCATGTTCTACTTTTTTGTAGGTTGCATAAATTGTAGCTTCTGTTGGTCCGTAAAGGTTATAAAGGGTTGTATATTCTGACCAGTATTTTCCTGTTTCGTAATCACATGGTTCTCCGGCATACAGTAATCCTTTGAGGTTTGGGTATTGTATACGGGGCAATACGGATAACATTACCGGTGGTAAATAGGCATACGCTATCTGATGATCAAGTAAATATCTGCTTATTGAGTCTGCATCTTTTTTAATGGTTTCATCCAATACATGCAGCTCATTTCCATATAATAAAGCATTAAAAAATTCTGATACCGAAACATCAAATACGTAAGATGTATAAGCCGTTATCTTCTCATTTTCACTGAACCCATAAGCATCTCTTATCTGGGTCACTACATTCACCACACTTTTGTGCTCTATCATTACGCCTTTAGGAACACCTGTAGTCCCACTGGTATAAATTACATAAGCAAGATGGTGTGACTTCGTTTCAGTCTCCGGATTTTCAGCATTACTTTTTTCAATAAGTTCTCTGAAAGAGACCTCATCCAAGGCAATAATGCTCTTCGTAAGGTCTATATTCTGGATTTTTTCAGCTATTTTTTCCTGGGTAAGAATGATTTCTGTATCAGTATCATCCAGAATGTGTCTTATTCTGTCTGCCGGATAGGATGGATCCATCGGAACATAAGCTGCCCCGGTTTTCAGGACAGCAAGAATGGCCACAATCATATCTTCTGAGCGTTCCAGAAATAAAGGAATCATATCCTCAGGCTGAGGATTATAGGTTTCAATAAGATAATGGGCAAGTCGGTTCGCTTTGGTATTCAGCTCATGATAAGACAACTGTACATTCTGGTATACCAATGCCGTACGATCCGGAGTTCTTTGTACCTGATCTTCAAATAGCCTGTGAAGGGTATGTGATTCCGGATAGGCTATTTCTATTGTATTCTGATCTTCTATAATCTTTTTATGATCTTTATTAGTCATCAAATGAAGACCACTGATCTTAAAGCTTTCTTCTTTTTGACTTCTAAGGCTCACAAGTTGCTCTAGAAGAATCACATAAGTCTCTTTCATACGCAGAATCGTATCTCTGTTGAAAAGGGATACTGCATAATTGAATATTCCACGTACTGTTTCTCCATTATCATCGATCATCATAGTCAGATCAAACTTCGCTGTCTGATAATCAATATCACCATCAAAAGGAAGCAGTATGGCTTCATCAGCATTGGCTGTATATATTCCGCCATCAAAGCTCTGAAGCCCAAACATTACCTGGAAAATCGGGTGACGGGACATATCCTGATCTATATTCAGCTCTTCTACCAGTTTTTCAAACGGAAGATCCTGATGAGACTGTGCTTCCATTACCGATTGAGAAACCTGTAAAATAAAGTCTTTAATTTCCTGTTCGGGATCTATTTTTTCTCTTAATGCCAGCGTGTTAACAAAGAATCCAATGATATCTTCCAAGCCAGCATGGTGACGATTGGCAACAGGACTTCCCACAATAATATCATTCTGCCCCGAGTAAGCTGACAACATCAGCGAATACCCACTCAGCATCACGCTGTATAAACTTACGCCTAAATCTTTTGAAAGCTCTCTCAGGTCTGTTACAAGATCTGTTGGCAAATTGAAATATTCCGTGGCTCCTTTATAGGAGGTTTGTGTTGGTCTTTTAAGATCCAAGGGAAGATCCAGAGTCTGAAATCCTTCAAGTTTATCCTTCCAGTAATGTATCTGCTGATCGAGAGTTTCTCCTGCAAGATAATTTCTCTGCCATAAAGCAAAGTCTCTGTATTGAATAGGTAAAGCCTTAAGTTGTGGTGTTTTTCCTTCTGCAAGACTATGATAAATACTGTTAAATTCTTTGATGAAAATATCCGTAGACCAGCCATCAAAAGCAATATGATGTACTACAACGGATAAGTATTTCTGATCTTTCAGAGTGAAAAGGGAGACATTTAATGGGAGTTCTTCTTCTAACCGGAAGATGGTATTATTAGCTATATTGATCTTCTCATCCAATTCCTCTTTTGTCTGAACATCCTGTATAGAAAGCTGAATATTTTGCTCAGTAACCATCTGATATCCTATTCCATCTTCTGTGGATCGGATTATACTGCGCAATACTTCATGACGCTGAATCAATAGTTCAAAAGACTGTTGAAGAAGTTTTGCCTGCACATGATTTCCAAGCTGAAATACCATCGGAATATTGTAAGCATTACTTCCTTCCTCATATTTTTCAATAAACCAAAGTCTTTCCTGGGCAAAAGATAAACGCTGTTCTTCCACGGAACCCACCAGTACAGGTGTAATTTTTTCCTGTTGAGCAATATTATTTTCTCCACTTAATACTTCAGCAAGGGAAACAACTGTTTTATGGCTGAAAACCATGGCCACATTAGACTGTAGTTTCAATTCATACTGTATTTTACTGATGAGCTTTATTGCCATGATACTGTTTCCTCCCAGACGGAAGAAATCATCATAAATACTGATGGTTTCACTATTCAATCCAAGTATTTCACCATAGATCCGGCAAAGCCTATCCTGTAATTCATTCTGTGGGGCAGTATATTCTCTGTTCCCTGTAAATTCAGGCTCCGGAAGCTGCTTTCTGTCCAGTTTTCCGTTTACAGTAAGCGGAAGCTCCGTAAGATGTACAAAAGCTCCGGGAATCATATATTCCGGAAGAACCCCGGAAAGAAATACTGCAAGATCTTCAGTATTCAATTCATTATCAGAAACATAATATCCGGCAAGATATTTCATTCCTGTTTTGTTTTCTTTCACCAGAACCACCGATTGTTTTACTCCCGGAAACTGATGAAGTTTATTTTCTATTTCTTCCAGCTCAATTCTGTATCCTCTGATTTTTACCTGGAAATCATTACGCCCGATATATTCGATATTTCCATCAGGAAGCCAGCGTACAAGGTCACCGGTTTTATAAAGCTTGTCCTCTTCATCCTGAAGAGGATTTTCTATAAAACGTTCTGCAGTCAGATCTGGTCTGTTAAGATACCCCCTTGTAATACCTGCTCCGCCAAGATAAAGCTCTCCAACAGCTCCTACAGGCACTGGCTGAAGATATTTGTCCAAAACATAAGTAGTTGTATTTCCTACCGGTCGCCCGATAAGATGCACATCTCCATGGTGTACCTTTTTATAAACAGCATAAATAGTAGCTTCGGTAGGACCATAAAGATTATATAGACTGGTATATTCTGACCAGTATTTTCCTGTTTCATAATCACAGGGTTCACCCGCATACAGCAACCCTTTTAAAGATGGATATTCCACTCGTGTTAATACGGAAAGCATTACCGGAGGCAGATAAGCATATGTTATTTCATTGAAGAGTAAATATCTGCTGATAGAATCTGCATCTTTCTTGATATCTTCCCCTAATATGTGCAGTTCATTTCCATAGAATAAAGCATTGAAAAATTCGGAGACGGATACATCAAATACATAAGAAGTATAGGCTGTTATCTTTTCTCCTTTACTGTAACCATAAGCCTCCTGTACCTGATCTACCAGATTAACTACATTTTTATGCTCTACCATTACTCCTTTAGGAACTCCTGTGGTTCCGCTGGTGTAGATCACATAGGCCATATTATCCGGACTTACATCCATAGAAAGATTATCGAAATTCATTTCCGCCATTACATTTTGGAAGGTAGAATCATCCAATATAACAACATCAACCTCAGCTGGTTGAACCTTTTCTTGTGTTGAATATTGGGCCAATACTATTTTAGCTTCGGTATCACTAAGAATATGCTCAACTCTGTCTGAAGGATATGACGGATCCATCGGAACATAGGCTGCTCCAGCCTTTAAAACGGCAAGAATAGCAACCAGCATATTTTCTGAACGTTCCAGGCATAAAGGAATCAAATCTTCAGACTTAAGATCATAAGTCTTAACAAGGTAATTTGCCAGCCGGTTTGCCCTTTCATTCAGATCTTTGTAAGTAAGCCTAGTTTGATGGAATACAAGTGCGGTGTTATCCGGCGTTCTGGCTGCCTGCTCTTCAAATAATTGATGAATTGTCCCCCTTACAACGTGATCAGAACCTGTGTTATTCCAGTCTTTGATTACTGCCTGGAATGCTTCATCTTTTAAAAGCTGATAATGGGTTATTAAACTTTCTGTTTTTCCTTCCAGTAACTCTTCAAGGATATCGATAAACAGCTTTTGATAAATTTCAGTAAAATTAAATACCAGCTCCTGGCTGAGTACCTGATTAGCATACCGGACTTTATAGTTGAGTTGCCCGTTTCTTACCTCCTGTTCGAATGACAGCTTTCCTACAAGATCCACATTCAGATCGCTATTAATAATGACATCATTTGCGCCCTCATAATGAATCACCACATCTTTAAGACTGGTTTGTACAAATCCATATTCTAGAATATCAGAAGTAGGTGCATAGCTGATTAAATCTTCAACCGGAAAGTATCGGGCTTTGCTTATTTTTAACTGATTGGTATATTCTATATTCTGATCAATAAGATCCTGAAGTGAAGTATCTTTATTGAATCTATACCCTTTTAAAACCGTATTGATATGGGCTCCAAAGATAAAATCCTGGCCTTCCGTAATCCCAACCGGATAGTTAATCACGAGATTATCTACTCCTGAAATTTTGTGCAATAAGACAGCTAACACCAATTGTCCATACGTATAAGGTGTAAGTTTATATTTTGATGTTAATTGTCTTACTTTTGAAAAAGTAGATTCGGGAAAGCTGAAGCGAAGTTCACTTATCGGGTTCTTGGGATATTCTGAATTGTTTTCTGAGATTGACTCTGAAGATAATAATTGTTTATAAGCATTTTAATTACTGATCAACAAACGATTATCATTTCTGCATCTTGTGAACTGCAGAAATTACTTAGATACATGATAATGATCCGGAACTGTTTACTGAAATACAATTACATTATTTTAAAGCAACGGAGCAGGTATTTCCTGCAACATTTACATTCAATGTAATATTGCCGGTCCGATCCGGAGTTCCTGTGATAGAATACTGTAAACGTCCATTCCCAATAGCAAATTGTCCGGCAGGTAAAGCAGCAGTTAATCCATTTGTTTGAATGGATACTGCATCATAAACACCACCATTTCCTCCTGTATAGGGAACCGTCAACACACCTTTATAAGCCTGTCCTGCAATAGGACTGGGAGAAACGGTAGCTGAAGTACATGACAAGGAAACGGGATTCATCAATGCTTTTTTTCCAATCAGTCCTTTTCCAAGACATTTAGACCATTTATCTGCCTGAAATGCTTTTACGCATTCTTCGGATATGTCATAGATCATCATGCCATTAACTGGATTTGCGACTGCAGCAGTGTTGGGAACTCTGTTTAGAAGTAACGTTTTGTTGTTAGACCCCAGTTCAAGATCTGAACTGAGATTGGGATTTTCTTGCTTGATACCTACCTGTGCGAAGGAAAGCACACTGAAACTGAAGGTAATCAGCAGTAATACACTTTTTTTCATTTGTATAAGGTCTTAGTGTTTAAATAATTTTTTTTCTCTCAGTAAAAATATATGTTAAAAATGAATTTGCAAAAAAAAAACGTTAAAATTTGGAAATTTTATCCCTTAGCAATGATTTTCTATTTCAATTTAAATAATTGAAATTCACCAAAATATAAGGGTTAAAAGGATGTAAAAAATGATTAACTCAAATTTCAGAGGCTATAAAAAAAGGTACCACATTTTTAAGATTTTTATTGTCTGAAGCTATGCAACTCTGATAACTTTCATCAATAGAAATATTCTTGGTAAAGAATTTTTTACTCTCAATTACGCATTCATCATTTACAATTTCAAAGGAATCCAAAGGAATCATCATTCCTCCTCCATGCGCTTTCATTACTGATTCTTTTCGGGTCCAGTATGAAAAGAAATCCCCAATTTGATCTTCAGAACGATCAATTTTAAGAAATTCCTGTTCTGTCATCTGAAACTGAAAGTCCAGATAATTGATTTTAGGGTCTATAAATTCAACATCAATTCCAATAGGAAATTCTGCAATTGCGCAAACAACAAGTTCTTTGGAATGAGAAATATTGAAATGAAGAGGCTGCCCTTTCAGGTAAGGTTTATTATCTGGAGTACGCTCAATATATACCTCATCAACATGATACCGGGACTTTAATCCCTGGTACAAAAGCACTCTCCCTAACAGGGAAAGCTGAGCATCCTGCCATCTTCTGTATTTCAGAATATCCTGCTTAAAATCTTCCGGAAAAGAGTTTAAATACCGGTCTAAAAAATACCGATGCTTTTCTTCACTGATAAATGTATATAGAATAACCATTGCTGATGCGCTTCAAATGTGTTATAATGATTTTTTAAATATAAAAGGGTTAGCCGTCAAAAAGTTAAAAATAACATTTTTAACTGTATTTTCTTACGCAATGATACCCAAGGTTAAACTTACACATTCTGAGACTAAAACAACATAGATTAAAGCCTCGTATCAGATATTCTTTCAGAAAAAAAGACTGGGATCATAAAGCGCTTTGAAAAATCTTTTTTAAATTTAGCATAAAATCACTTTAAATCATTTAAAAATGAAAGTACAAACACTATCATTATTGGCAGGGTGTGCATTGTTGGCTGTTTCATGCGGAACTACAAAAACGTACGCTGTAAATGCCAAAAGCGGAACGCAGACCGGCGGAACGGCTAAGTTTACCCAACAGGGGAATGAAGTCATTATGAACCTGAATGTAACGAACCTTACTCCCGGAATTCATGCAGTACATATTCATGAAAAAGGAGACTGTTCTGCGGCGGACGGAACTTCTACAGGCGGACACTGGAATCCTTCCAAGAACGATCACGGAAAATGGGGTGCTGAGCATTTCCACATGGGAGATATTGGAAATCTGGTAGCTGATCAGAGCGGAGTTGCAGTTTTAACCTTCAAGACAGATAAATGGTGTCTTGGATGTACAGATGAATCTAAAAACATCATTGGAAAAGGTCTTATTGTACACGCTGCAGCAGATGATTTCCATACTCAGCCTACCGGAAATGCCGGCGGACGAGTGGGATGTGTAGAGATTAAGTAATCATTTATTTTACACAATAAAAAACCCGATAATTTTCATTATCGGGTTTTTTATGTTTATGATTTTACTCCCATATCGGATACAATATTCATTGCTTCCTGCAGGTAAAGATCTTTTTTCAGATTCTTGATCCACATTTCAGACTTCTTTTTGAAAGCTTCGTCTTTTTTCTCTCTTTCAATCTCACTAGGATACATGATGAACTGTAGGCCGTTCTCAAATTTAGTAAGTACTTTGAATTTTTCAATCTGAGATTTTCTGTGCTTCATCACTTCATTGAATTTATTGATGTTCAATGTAATGTTTTCCTCTTTATCCAGTTTTTCTCTCCATTGTGCGGATTCTAACAGTAGCTGATAGTTTTTATTCTTAGCCATTCTGTCTGCACTTGCTTTTTCAAGAGCCTGGATATTGAAAAAGTTCAGTTTCTGGAACTTTGTAGCCGGAATTTTATCCCAAGCCAAAGCAAAGTCATCATAACGCTCTCCTACTTCTGCATAGGTAAAGAAATCTTTCATCTGAATATCAGAAACAATTCCTTTTCTCTGTGTAGACTCTCCTGTAATTCTGTAGAATTTCTGAATCGTCAGTTTTAAAGATCCGAAATCATCTTCTGTATTCAGGAATCTGTTCAGATCAACAAAAGTCTGAACGGTTCCTTTTCCAAAAGATTGCGGAGATCCAACAACCATAGCTCTTCCGTAATCCTGCATTACACCTGCTAAAATCTCAGAAGCTGAAGCCGAAAGTTCGTTTTGCATAATAACAAGCGGACCGGTCCAGATCGGAGCTTCATTTTTATTCTTTAGAGTCTGTATTTTCCCGTTTCCATCTTTCACCTGAACATATGGTCCGGCATCCATGAAAAGCCCCATAATATCGCCTACTTCCGTCAGTGATCCACCACCGTTGTTTCTAAGGTCAAGGATAATTCCTTCAATATTCTGAGATTTAAGCTTAACAATCTCATTTTTGATATCATCAGAAGCATTTCTTCCTTTTGAATTTTCAAAATCTGCGTTAAAGCTCGGAAGGTTGATAAACCCATATTTCTTACCGTTAGGAGTATTCACTACAATACTTCTTGCGAAAGTATCTTCAATAGCCACCTCTTCACGGATCATTGTTACATCTTTAATAGTCCCGTCTTTTTTCTGAACGGTTAAGGTAACAGGTGTTCCCTTTTCTCCTCTGATCAGCCTTACAGCTTCGTCGGAAAGCATTCCTACCACATTTACAGCATCATCTTTTGGTTTTGATTTTACTTTCAGGATCTTATCTCCTTCTGAAAGCTGCTTGGATTTCCATGCCGGAGCACCAATGGTAAGAGCACCCAGATAAAGATTTCCTTTTTTCTCCTGGATCAATGCTCCGATACCAATTACTTTACCGGTAAACTGAGTATCAAAATCTTCTTTATCTTTTGGAGAATAGTAGTTGGTATGCGGATCGAATACTTCAGTATAAGCATTCATATATACCGTAAACCAATCCATTTTCTTTCTCTTTTTGAATCTTGTGAAGGTATCTTTTACAAGGTCTTTTACTTCATCCGTTGCTTTTTTGATCTTTTCATCCTGAGTAAGAACCTTAAACTTGATCGTATCATTTAATTTATACTTCTGAACAGAATCTTTCTTCTCTTTCTGAGCTTCTTCTTTACTGTTCATCGATTCAATTTCCTGAAGAATATTATACTTGATGAATTTTTTCCATTCGTTGTACTGTTCCTGCTTATTGGCCGGTACTTTTTTAAGCTTTGGCTCCAGGGTAAGTGTTTCATCTTCCTGAAGGTTAATGGGCTTACTAAAAATATCCTGAGTAATCTTATCGATCTCATCTACTCTTTGGTACAATCTGTCGATTGTAAGTTTATAGAAACTCAAATCTCCCTGGTTGATATAATCATCAAGCTTTGTTTCATGCTTGCTGAATTCATCCATGTCAGACTGCAGGAAATATCTTTTAGCAGGATCCACCAATTCGAAATAATGCTTATAAACATCCTTTGAATAAGCATCATTGATAGGCTTCGGACTATAATGCAGGTAAGAAAGAGTGTTTTTTACGCTCACCATTATTGTCTGCATCTTTTCATCATCGTTTTTCGGCGAATTGAAGCAAAACATTAGACTGGTTAATGGAATCAGTAGTAAAAATTTATTCAGTTTGAAATTTTTCCACATAAACTGTCTTTATTTATTAATTTTTGAAAAATAAGTATTGTAATAAGTAGCAATAATTTGCGGACTGTTACAAACGATCAAATTTAATACCTTATTTACAAATATCGTATAGTTTTGAAGATTTTTATTAAAAGAGACCTGTGGTGCATTTAAGCAATTTGAGTTTTTAAGTTGTTAATATTTCTATTGTTTAATTTATTAATCCATTGTATAACAGCCAGTGCCATTATTTTAGATAATATTTGAGCTGTTATAGCCTATGTATATTATTTGAAACATAATAAATGTTAAAAAAAACTTTCTTTTTAATATCCATTATATGTTTAATATTTATGAACAAATAATCATGCTTATAAACTTTATTCAAATTCATAATATTTTATTTTTACTAATAAAAAAAAATCAACGTCTATTACATTTACAAAATATATCACAAACATGTGATAATATAAAAAAATAATACTACTTTTGAAAAACACACGAATTTTGAAAAAACACACGAATATGAAAAAACTTTTGTATAATCCCGCTCTCCTATTTCTGTATTCATATAATAATCTTTTCTGATAGATTAATAGAAATTAGCCTTTTCGATATCATCTGACATTATTAGTAAGTGTCAGAAGCGCTAAAATATATACCTTATGAATTTATCAGAAAATATCATTAGAAATCTATTGTTATCAGACAATGGAAACCAAATACTTTATAATCTGAATAGCTTATCTGGAAAAGAAATAGCTGAAAAAACATTAACCCTAGCCGTTAATTTAAAATCCACAGGAAAACTCAGCTGTGGAGATAGAGTCATCTTGAGCATGAATGATTCCCCAGAATTTATTTATTCATTCTTATCTTTAATATCTATAGGATGCATTCCAGTTCCTGTAAATCCGATGATTCAGGATTCTGAATTAGAATATATTCTACAAGATTCTAAAGCACGGGGGATCATTATAGACAGTCAACAATACCTCCGTTTACATAAGGTTGTACATAATTCAATTTACATTGTAAATGAATGTATTATCGTGAACACTCCTTTAAAAGACGAATATCATTCGGATAATTATCTGCATAAGTATATGGTACTAAAGACTCATAATAGCTTTTCTGATATGGATTTTGCATATGAACAAAATAACCCGATTGCCTTTTGGCAATATACTTCAGGAACCACAGGAAAACCCAAAGCGGTTCAGCACACTCATGCCACCATGCTTTTAAATACGAATCTGTTTGCACAAAAGACATTGGGAATTTGTAAAGAAGATATTATTATGTCTGTCTCTAAAATGTTCTTTGGATACGGATTGGGAAACAGCTTATTTTTTCCATTAATTATAGGTTCATCTGTAGTAATTGATGAAAAATGGTTTTCTATTGATCAATTGAAAAAAAATATCCGGCTCTACAAACCTTCTGTTTTCTTTGGTACTCCAAAAGTATACTTAGATATACTGCATCACTACAAAAGTTTTTCGCAAAACGATTTCAACAGTATAAGATTATTTGTGTCAGCAGGCTCTTCACTTCCTGAATCTATTGCCAGAGAATGGGACTCAAAATTTGAGAAAACAATTATTAATGGGATAGGCTCAACAGAAATAGGTCATATTTTCATGTGTAACCGTCATTTAAAAAAACAAAATAAGAATTCATCTTTGGGAATTCCTGTTTCCGGCTATCAGATAAAAATATGCAAAATAGATAACCCTGACGTAAGCATAAAAAACCATAACGAAATAGGAGAATTATGTGTCTCCCCTCCTGAAAGTACACTCAGCTCATATTGGGAAAAAGAAGAAGCCAATAAAGTAAAGTATAAAGAGGGCTGGTACTTTTCAGGGGATCTATGTTCCCAAGCAGAAGATGGCACTTATACTTATCATGGAAGAAAAGATGATTTATTTAAAGTAAACGGACGCTGGGTAAACCCTTTGGAAATAGAAAATATCATATTACGGAGTTTCCAGGAAGTGGATGAATGTGCAGTAACCTATTATTTAGATGATGACGCCCTGATCAAGCCAGTACTGTATGTCGTGGGAAAAGAGGACTGCAATATGGTTTTTCTTTCTGATGAAATTCAAAAGAAGTTATCAGAAATTTTTCCCTCCTATAAGCGTCCTTCCAAAATTCATTTTATAAAAGAATTACCAAGAAACAGTAATGGAAAAATATACAGGAAGGGGTTGGTAAATCACTGTTAAAAAAAATAATTATGAATATATTATGCAGATAATAGATGCAATTAGCCAGATCCCGGGGTTAAATATCTCTGGTAATCGCGGGAAAATGGAGAAAGGTTTTCAATGTCAGATATACGAAGTTGAAAAAGAAAAATCTTTATCCACTTGGTCTGTGGATACATGCAGGCAGTTATTAGATCAAAATGGTATTATGCCTCATGAATTAGGTATAATTATTAATGCTTCTATTTCATTATATGATACAACCTCTCTGAGAAATACTTCAGCTCCCGGAGTAGGCCACGAAGTACAAAAACATTTAGAAGCAAAAAACGCATTCGTATTTGAAATGTTTCATAGTGACCTAGGAAATATGATCAAAATCGCATCTTCTTTTTTATTGACTTCAGAGTCCAAATATGCATTGGTGATTCAGTCAAATAAATTTTCTGCCTTTCTTAAGGATAATGAGAATGGGTTTTGTATTCCTGATGGAGTTAATGCATTATTACTTAAGGCCAGCAACAACAAAATAGAATTAGAAAACATCCATATCTCTTCTCCTGAAGCACCAAAAGCAAGCCTAAGTTTCAATGAAGGAAATGAAGAAGCTCTGATAGAAGAAAACATTTTTAGACTCAACTGGAATTATAGTCCCTCTTTTGTAAAAACTATAAATTCTGAATTTGAAAATATATTATTAAAGCTGGAAGAGCAACAGACTCCGATTATTACAGAAAAATGGTTTTCAGAACATCTGTCACCCCAAGAAACAGAAGATACATTGGCAATGAACAGTATTCCTTGGTATTTACAAGAAAACACAGAAATGAAGAAACAGCCGTTAACAATGATAGCGTATAACCCATTCCTTTCACATTATTCGGTTTTAAAAATTACAAATGAGATATAATTCCTCTATAAAAAGCGTGGCAGTGGGATTTCCAGAGAAATATTACACCAATGATATGCCTCCATTTTCCAGCATTCCCAATCTTCCTAAAAACTGGTGGAGAAACTGGGGAATGGAAGGGAGATATATGGTAGACAAAGAGAAAGGCGAATCTTGTTCCCAGCTTGCTAAGAAAGCATCTTTGGGAGCAATAAAAAAAGCCGGTATTTTAGCGCATGACATAGACCTTATCATAGGAACAACATGCACCATTACAGGTTGGTCTGATAAAGAAAATGACAGGATCTTTCCCGGAATTTCAGAATATTTAAAAACCGAGTTGCAATGTAAACATTCAGCGATGACTATAGAAGTCAATCAGGCATGCATCTCTTTTCTGGTAGCACTACAAATGGCCTCTGATTACATAAAAACAGGCAAGTACAAAAACGTATTGATCTGCTCAGCAGAAACTTTTACACAAATTGCTGATTTTTCCTTACCCTCTTCTACCCTTTTTGGAGACGGCGCTGCAGCGGTAGTCGTAGGAAGATCAGAAAAAGAAGGAAAATTAGTTTCTTCTCATTATAAAAGCGTTCCCATCTATAATGATATTGCAACATTGCAATGGAAATCTCCTCCAGATAAGCCCGGGAAAGAATTTACCCGTCCTTATTTTACGTTAGGACAAGATGCACCCACTCAAATGCAGACATTCGTCCCTCACAATGTCCCTGAGGTTACCTTTAAAGCCTTAGAAAAAGCAAATGCCACGCTTGAGGACATCCACCACTTTGTCTTTCATCAGCCCTCAAAAATGCTCATCAGAATGTGGGCAATGGGAATAGGAATAAAGAAAGATAAATATACAACTACCGTAGAAAAATACAGTTGTCTCAGCTCTGCCTCAATTCCGGTGACCCTATACTTTGCATTAAAAGATGAAAAAATAAAACCCAATAATAAAATTGTTTTCGCCGGTGCAGGAATCGGATGGGGGTTTGGAGCACAGGTATGGAATACAGAAAATATTAACTATTAAAAAATACAACAGAATGGAAAATCAAGAATTATTTAACAAAGTATACGCAGTTTTAGCAGATATTGCAGAATGCGAAATTAATATTATTAAGCCTGACACAGACTTATTAAATGAAATAGGAGTCACTTCTCTTATGGGATTAGAAGTTTTAGTGGAATTGGAAAGAGAATTCAATATCAGTTTAGACGAAGGAATTCTTATCAAAATGAAAACACCAAAAGACATCGTAGAAGTTCTGGAAGAAGAACTGGCCATTTAAAGTCTAAAAGCAAAGTCTTTGGAGGTTACAAAAGAGTTGGGAACCCAAGACTTTAATAGATTTTGACTTTCCACCGATATTAACAAAGCCTGTTAATATTGGTTTATAACAGACATCCGTAATTAAAAATACTTGCTTTCAAAAAAGTGAGGGTGATCTCTTTTTTTAAAAAACAAATAAAATAATCCAGTAATGATTGAAAATTTAGAAGTCGACGAATTAGTAATAGGAGCAGGACTTTGTGGGCTTATGTATGGACTTTCAGCGGTTTCCGAAGGAAGCTCAGTTGCCATCAGCGAAGCCCATCATAAAGTAGGAGGTTATGCTACCAATTTTTACCGGAATAAAAGAAAATTTGTTTTTGATTGTAGCCAGCATAAAGTGAGCGGGCTCAAAGAAAATGTTGGAAACCTTTGGATTTCCCTTAAAAGATTAGGCCTGCAATCATTGCTGGATGAATTTGAGCTGCATGAAGAAATAGGGACCGTAGTTTATAAAAACCAATTCATCAAACTCCCATCTGAGCCGGAAGACATTAAAGAAACCCTTATTAATTACTTTCCTGATGAAATAATAGGGATAGAAAAGCTTTTCCATGATATAGAATCTCATGGGTATCAGCATTATATGTTTTTCAGAAAGCTAATGAATGAATACACCATCAACAGGGATATCTTGAAAGAAAGCAGAAGCCTGTCCAAAATAACTGCCCGTGAATATTTCAATACCCTTTTCAAAGGACAGGATATCATAGAAGTACTCAGCCCTATTGCTATTTATTCAGGTTCCATTTCCAATGAAGTGAATGCTTTTTATTTTCTTCATTGCCTTTATGCTATGTTTTATGGTGGTCCTGCATTTATGAAAGGAACCGGACAACGTATTTCGGACTTATTATTAAAAGAATTTGTAGATCGTGGCGGAATACTGCTAAAGAAAAATAAGGTATATGAAATGGAAGATATAGGAGATCATATGCTTGTAACCACTCGAAAAAATATAGTAAAAACAAAAAGAGTCATTGCAACCTGTCCTCCTGAAGACGTAGTAAAAATGCTGAAATCAGATGAAAAGTCACAGAAATTTAAGCAAGTCCTTAACAACTTCACCGTAGGATGGGGCCATTTTTGTGTATTCGTTGTGCTTTCTGTACCACCTGAAGAATTGGGAATAACTTCTCCTGAATATCTTTTAGTATCTGATACAGGGGACAACTTTACAGAAGATGATTTTGAAAAGGATAGATATTATGACCTTTTTACATTGAGTGTCAGTAACTATCATCGTGTAGACCCGGAAGGAGGCTATATTCTTCAATTCATTATTTTGGATCATGGAGACCGTTGGTTCTCCCTTTCCGAAGACCAATACAATCAAAGAAAAGAAAAAATTCAGGGAAAACTGATCAAAAGAGTCCTTAACACTTTTCCTCAGATAGAAGATAAATTGGTTTATACAGAATCTTCAACTCCAAAGACTAATTACAAATTTACACTGGCTACTAAAGGTTCGGCTTTCGCCTACAAAATGCTTCCAAAAACCAATTTAGGACTATTGAGCAACTTCCCAAATGACAAAGTAAAACTGGTAAGCACATGGTCCGGAGGTCCCGGTTATGAAACCGCAATGTGTTTCGGATTTACACAAGGAAAATTATTAAATATGAAAAAAACACAGAATACATGAGCAATCTAAAGAAAAAAACACTAAGCCCGAAGTTTACCCTCTTATTAGAAAAGCTGAATAAAGCTTCCGAAAAAAAACAGATGAGCCTCCTTCTGGATCATCCTTGGGACGAACCTGTAGAAAACGCCTGGCTGAAAAAAAGAGAAAATATTGCGATCTACGGAACACCTTATTATGATCTTGCTACAGAAGAAGAAAGAAGACTTTTATCCGTCTATGAAACAGGTTCATGGTGGTATACTTTCATTGTATTCGAAAACCTCGTGTCAGAATACTATATGAAAATCGTCAATCATGGCTCCCTTAAAAAATTTCCCGAAGTCGTAAAATACATACACCATTTCTGCAAAGAAGAAATAGTGCATGCAATGGTCTTCAAAAAGGCAATGGCCCATTTTCAGATTACCCCCTTCCCCAGCCCTTTAAACCTTAGAGAAATATACAGCCACAATGCGGCAATGTCCGAATTTCCCCTAAAGGCCATCTACCTTACCATTCTTATTGAATGGCTGGCAGAAAACAATGCAATGGAAGACTGCAACAGCAAGGAAATTTCCCCCTTATCAAGAGCAGTAGCCGTAGAACATCATAAAGAAGAAGCAAGACATATAGAATGGGGTAAAAATATGATCCGTGAGTTTATAGATATGGTTCCTGAATTTTTGAAAGAAGCACAGGAAAGCACAGCACCAATGCTCAGAAGCATGCTTGATATGTCGGTCTGCAGTATTGTAGTGTATTCCCGTGTCGGTTTTCAGAATCCCGCATTCAGAGATTATAAAAAACTGATTCCTGCCGTGTTGGAAAGTGAAAACCGTCAAAAAATCAATTCCAGAATTATGGCTCCTCTGATGAGATACTTTCTGGAACTTGGAATCTGTGATCCTAATGATGATGAAAACATGAAAGTATGGAGAGACAACAGATTTGAAAAAGATGTGAAAGATGCTGTAGAATATTTCAGAAAAAAATCTGCCGGAACAGAGGATATAGATAATGTAATGAACAAAAACTACGACTAATGAATACTGTCATATCCGGATTTGGTCATGCTCTGCCTTCTTCAACTATAGACAACAAAACAATTGTTAAATGGATGAATACCACGGAAGAATTCATAGAAACCCGTACAGGCGTGCTTACCAGACAACATATTTCTGAAAATGAAAGCACAGGCGTATTAATGGTAGAAGCCTCCAAAAAAGCAATTGAAAAAGCCAATCTCTTACCGGAAGATATCGATATGCTGATTGTAAATACTTTGAGTCCGGATTACCATGATCCATCTCAGGCCTGCCTTATTCAGCCAATGCTTTCTCTGAAAAATACAATTCCCGTATTTGATATCCGAGCACAGTGCAGCGGGCTTATTTATGGAATGGACATCGCAAAACAATTTATAGCCACCGGAACACATCAGAATATATTAGTCTGCTGCGGAGAAGCTTTATCAAAAAGAATGGATTATTCTGATGACGGCAGAAACCTCTCCATATTACTTGGTGATGGCGCCGGAGCTGTTGTGCTAAGTGCTTCAGAGGATCAGAACAAAGGAATTCTGGATGCTGCAATACACGCTGATGGAAGTTATTTTGAACTGCTTTGGACAGAAAGTCCGGGTACATCAGGCAAAACCTTCAGCGGAGATGAAAGCAAATGTTCCTATTTCCGAATGAATGGCAAAGACATGTTTAAACATGCGGTAGAAAAATTCACAGAAGTAACAGTACAGACATTGAAAAAGCACAATCTTTCCATGGAAGATATAGATGTTATTATTCCCCACCAGCCCAATATGAGAATTTTGGATGCGGTGATAAATACTCTGGGAATTCCAAGAAATAAGGTACAGATCAATGTACATAAATATGGAAATATTGCTTCCGGTTCTTTACCCATCACTCTGAGTGAATATATGGAGAATACTCCTCCGGAAGAAAGAGAAGGAAAGCTTGGACTTATAGTGGGATACGGCTCCGGAGCAACATGGGGAAGTGTTTTATATAAATTCTAATCTATAACACCATGTGGATCAATAAAACAGGAAATATAAGCAGCTCTTTGGCCATCTTGGGAACAATCTCCAACCCGGTTTATCTGGTAAAAGAAGATCAGGAATACATCCTGATAGAAGGAGGGTTAACCCGGGATGCCAAAGCGCTACTGGCACAATTGAAAGAACATGTTTCTGATCTCTCATTAGTCAGACACTGGTTTATTACACACTCCCATTATGATCATTGCGGAGCTATAGAATCTCTTTATCCTTATCTGAAGCATATAAAACTATATGCCTCGGAACATGCGGTGAAAAACTTTCGTAATGAAAAATATGTAAAAAGGATTCGTCAGCTGAATGCCTTGATATCAGATAAAGAGATTAAAAAATTTCCTGCGGACTTACAACAGATTCCTTTCATCATTCTGAAAGATAGGGAACAAATAAAAACGGAATCTGGAATCTGGGAAATAATCTATACTCCGGGCCATAGTCTATGCTCTGTGAGTATTCATTATAAAGAAAAAGACATTTTGTTTGTATCGGATGCTTTAGGGGAAATTATCAATACAAAAAAATGGTTTCCGTTGGCTTTTGATCATGTAAAACAATTTATAAACAGTATCAATAGATTGGGAGATCTGCGTGCTGAGACCATTGCTTTAGGACACAATGGTATTCTTACAAGTGTGGAGGCCCTATCTGCACCAGCCTGCAGCCTTCTTGGGTGTAACGACTTGATAGAGTTTGTGGCCGTTCGTAAAGACTATTTATCAGAAGAAGAACTGGTGGATCACGTATGTAAAAAATATAAAGTGATGGATCATTCCTTCATTCCGGATAAAGTATACAGAAAAAGTATAGAACTATTAATCTCTCATTTAAAAACAGAATCATTCGTATGAATCAAAATCCAAAATATAAAGAATATGACGCTTGCATTGTAGGAGCAGGAATTGCCGGTATTTTCCTGGCCTGGCTGCTGGGTTCACAAGGTAAAAAAATCCTGATTTTAGAAAAAAATGCTAAAGTCAATATGAATGGTGCCGATATTTTGAAGCCTTCCGGTATCAATGTCCTTGAAAAACACGGAATGCTACAGGAACTTATGAATAAGGAATGCAGAGTGAGAAATCACCTCAGCGTTTTTCATGACGGTATTCAGGTCGATCACATCAATTATAAAGCAGAAAACGAAAGAGGATATTTCATGGTTTGTCCATACAGTGTTTTACTGGAAACTATTTATGATAAAATTCAGGCCATCGAAACCGTAGAACTATTGGTCAATCAATCCGTTTCAAAAATTAATGAAGTGGAAAATGGGGTCTATGTAACCCTTAATTCAGAAGAGGAGATTTTTAGCAATATCCTTATCGGAGCGGACGGAACCAAATCCATTGTAAGAGAATATGCTGGAATAAAAGCCCATTTCGACTATTACGATCATGTGATGTATTTCAACAAATACCCTATTACATCAAGTGTAGAAGAGCTCAACCGATTGTATGTAGACAAAAACGGAGGGCTCGCCTATTTCTACCCAATCAACAATACAGAAGCCCGATGTATTTTAGGGTTTAATATGGAAGAAGGGAAAAACCTGAAAGAATCCGGAAACAAAGAAACTTTGATCAAACGACTGAAAACATTTGTTACCCAAAGTGATGACATGTTAAACCAGATCAATTCACTGGACAATTTCCTCACTTTTCCCTTATGCAGAATGCATTCTGAACAATACTTTAAAGGAAGGATACTTCTTTTGGGAAATGCGGCCCATTCCATCCATCCCATTACGGGACAGGGAATGAACCTGGCTATTGAAGATACAGGAGAACTGTTCATCTGGCTTTCAAAATATTTTAACAGTGAAATTTCTTTGGAAGAAGCACTGGCAGACTATCAGGAGCAGCGTTTTGAACTTAACAGTAAAGTTCTTGCTTATGGTCACCGTCTGGCAGGCAGTTTCGGAAGCGCAGAAGACTTTATGAACAGCCTTAATTCCAAAATACAGACCAGCAGCAGAGACCTTTCCATACTCAATAAGATTTAAAAATAATTATGCAAATAGATTTATCAGACAAACATTTTTTAGTGACAGGAGGCGGAAGAGGAATCGGCAGAGCCATTGTTCAGCAGCTGCTTTCATCGGGAGCATCCGTATCATTTACCTATAATCATGGGAAAGAAACAGCAGAAGCTTTTTTGGACAAACTTTCAGCTGAATTTCCGGGTAAGACGATGCTTTATCAGGCTGACATAAAAGATGAAGAACAATCAAAATCTCTAATCGCCGAAATTGAAAAATCTGCATTAGGTCCGCTATACGGCTTGGTAAACAATGCAGGAATCACAATGGACGCCCCTTTTTTCAGCATGACCACCGATATGTGGACCAATGTATTGGAAACCAACCTGAATGGGACCTATTACCTCACAAAAGCAGTGATAAGATCTTTCGTCCGAAAGAAAAATTCAAAAATCATCAATATATCATCTGTTTCAGGAGTAAGAGGAGCAGTGGGACAGGCCAATTACGGAGCAACTAAAGCAGCTGTTATCTCTTTAACCAAAACACTGGCTCTGGAATTTGCAAAATTTAACTTACAGGTAAATGCTGTTGCCCCGGGATTTATTGATACCGAAATGGTAGCCAAAATGAATGAACAGGACAAAAAGAAAATAGATCAGATGATCCCCATGAAAAGGATGGGAAAAACGGAAGAAGTTGCTGAGCTGGTAACCTTTCTGTGCTCGGACAAAAGCAGCTATATCACCGGGCAGACATTCATCATCGATGGAGGATTAACTTTATAAAAAACACAACACATATGAAAAGAATTGTAATTACAGGAATGGGTGTAGTAAGCCCTTTAGCCTGTGAAAAAGAAGCCTTTTGGAAAAAAATCCTGAATGGAGAATCAGGAGTCGGAGACCTTACAAAACTGGAGCCCTCCAACTATAAAGGAGTTACCCGCGCTGCTGAAGTAGACTTGGAAAAAGATTATAAGAATACTGAATTGCTGGAGCATTTTAAGCCTTATGGCAAAGCCGTTACTTATGCCGCCGCCGCGATAGACATGGGTCTGAAAGATGCCGGTTTTGAAAAATTCACCAAAAAAAATAATTACGGAGTTATTCTGGGTACTACAAACGGCAACCAGGATATTGTAGAAAGAATTGTAGATCAGTGGAATCTGGAAATGAAACATGAAGACCTTTCCTCTGAAGCAGCAAAGACACTTACTTATTTCAGACCAGTTGAATTAAGTGCCAGTATAGCAAAATATTACAATCTCGGCGGAACCAATATGGTAATTCCTACAGCCTGTGCAGCAGGAAATTATGCTATTGGCACCGCCTACTCTATGATTCGCGAAGGCAGATCTTCCCTCATTATTGCAGGAGGAGCTGACCCTTTTACACGGTCCTGCTACACCGTTTTTTACAGATTGGGAGCCATGTCAAAAGACAACTGTAAACCTTTTGATCAGAACAGGAACGGGATGATTGTAGGGGAAGGAGCAGCTGTTTTAGTATTGGAAGAACTGGAACATGCACTGGCAAGAGGAGCTAAAATCTATGGCGAAATCAAAGGATATGGCTTAGCCTGTGATGCCTATGATCCTACAGCCCCTGATCCGGAAGGTTCCGGTGCTACCCTGTCTATGAACAATGCAATAAAATCAAGCAATATTGATAGAGAGAACATCACTTATGTAAGCGCCCACGGAACAGGAACAAAAGCCAATGATTCCCATGAGGTAAATGCGATGCGCAATGTTTTTGGAGAAGAAATAGATTCTTTATATGTCAATGGAATCAAATCCATGTTAGGACACTGTATGGGAGCAGCCAGTGCATTGGAAGCAGTAACTGCTACTCTTTCCCTACATCATCAAAAAGTTCCCATAAACCGCAATACAGAAAAAATTGATGAAGCCTTCAATACTCATTTTCATATCCAGCCATCCTCAGAAATCGAAAATAAAGTAGATCATGTTCTTAGTAATTCTTTCGCTTTTGGCGGGAATATATGCAGTGTAATATTCAGTAAATATGACAGCAAATAACGATATAGTAATTTCCGTAATAGGCTTCAATAGTCCATACGGAACGGAGATTGACAATTATTTCTTCCGAAAAGAATCGGAAACAAAAGCTTTAATCATTGAAGATCATGATCCCCAGAAGTTTTTAAAACCAAAAGGACAGAGATTTCTTAACAAAGCAACATTGTTGTACTGTAATGCAGCATTTCATGCCATACATAACAGAAGTTTAAGTTCGATAATCAATGAAGCTCCTGAAAGAATCGGGCTTTATGACGGCACTGAACTTTCCAACCTTGAAGACTGTTTTATCTTTGATTTAACTGCAAAAAATCAAGGCCCGGACCGTGTAAGCCCAATGAAAGCTCCAAGCACCATTGCCAATGCAGCAGCCAGTCAGATGGCCATTCAGGCAGGAATAAAAGGGCCCAATTTCAGTGTATGTGCAGGGATGGCAGGAAGCCTTCAGGCTTTAGATATTGCTTCCCTCCATCTAAAACAGGGAATCACAGATTACGGAGTCATTGCCTCTACAGAAGTCCGAAATGAATATCAGGGGTCTATTCGCAGAGGAAATGAAGCCCTGCATAGACCAGCCTCCACCGAACTGGGAATAGCCATGGTTTTAGAACGCAGGGAAACTTTATCTGAAGCAGGCAGAAAACCTTTAGCCACTATAAAAAAGATACATTCTGAAACCCATACAGAGGATCTGCCGACAGAAGCATTTCTGTATCAGAATATTTCAGGTATGGCAGCACTATTCAGTTTTGATACCATTATTTTTTCCGGAGGCACTTCGGTAATTGATGAAACTATTTTTGAAGAAATGTTAAGAAAGAATGGGCTGAGCACATCCGTCATTTATCCTGAAAACCTTTTTGGAGATAATGACAACGCCGGAGGTATGCTGGGAATAGCCTATGCTGTTTCGGTATTCGAAGGAAAAAGCATTCACAAAACAGATCAGGAAAACATTCTGGTTCTTTCAGCAGACAAGGCAGGAACTGTAATTCTCACCATAATAGAAAAAACAAAATAAATGGAAGCATTGTTAGAATCCTATCAGATCACTCAAATTTTAAAATACAGATATCCGTTTCTTCTGATAGATAAAGTGACGGGTTATATTCCCGGAAAAGAACTTACTGCTGTAAAAGCCGTCTCTATGGGTGAGCCCTATTTCGCAGGTCATTTTCCCGATTTCCCCATTATGCCTGGAGTTCTTATTACGGAAGCTTTAGCACAGGCTTCATCGCTCATGCTGGCTTTAGATGATCTGGAATGGAAAAAAGGAGGACCTCTTCCTTTGACAGAAAGACCCATAATAGGGGTTTTAGGAAATGTCCAGATTAATTTTCTAAAGTCGGTATTACCAGGATGCTTGCTGCAGCTGGAGGTAAGTATAGACTGGAGAAAAGGGCCTGCCTGCTCTATTCATGTAAAAGCATCGGCAGAAGGTTCTGTCTGTGCAAAAGGAAAAGTAACCGTAATGTTTATAGATAAAAATAAATTATCTGTTTAGATGGAATACAAAACACTATTGTTCTGTATTCCTTATGCAGGCGGCTCATCTTCCTCAATGTCTAATGTATCCAATGTACTGAATACGGAAGATGTGGAGGTACATTATTTAGAACTGCCGGGAAGGGGAATGAGAAGTACGGAACCTTTTCATTCAACATTAGAAGAAACTATAGAAGATATTTCAGATAAAATCAGAAGCAGACTGCTAAGTAAAGACCAGCCTTTTATATTGTGGGGACACAGTATGGGAGCTGTTTTGGGCCTTCTTGTTTTATTTAATCTACAGAACGATTATATGCCAAAAGGATTGATCGTTTCAGGGATGCAGGCACCCCTGTTTCAGCCTGCAGAACTGCCGATGCCGAGAAAAAAGCGAAATGCCCTGCTGCTTGATATTCTTCCAACGAAATATGAAAGAAGCAAAAATGCCCCGATTTTTCAGAGAGTACAGCAGAAACGGATAGAGATTATGGAAAAAGATACAGCACTTTTAGAAGAAAACCCCGTTGAAGACTGGCCGTCCATTATTATCGAAACTCCTTTGGCAGTAATCATAGCAGAAAATGATGAGCTGTATAATAATAAAGACTGCTATAAAGATTGGAACCGTCATACGTCCAATACTACAAGCTATTTTCCTGTAGATGGAGGACATTTTTTTATGTTCCAGTATCCGAAGCAGACCTCTGCCCTGCTAAGTAAAATAATAAATGATTTAACACACTAAATCTATGAAAGAAACTAAGATATTTTCTTCTCATATAAGTTCAGATTACCCCGAAAACTTTGATATGAAGAGTTTTTATAACTCCCTGAGGCAGGCAGCCACAAGTTCTATTTGGTTTGAAGTTTCTGAAACCGTAAACAATGACAACCACAGGCTGGTTTTTATTGCGGCAGAATCTATTGCCTCATTACAGTCAAATAATGTGAATAAGCTTCAATACAGATCAGGAGAAAAGACAGAAACAATAGAAACTGACGAGCTTAATTTTTGGGATAAAACAGCTGAATGGCAGAAAAAAAACATCCCTGAAAATAATTCTCATCCATATAATGGTCTTTTAGGTTTCAGCAGCTATGATTCTATACAGCTTATAGAAAATATTTCTCTGAAAAAATACGCTGAAGAAAGAGAAAGCAGCCAGTTGCCACTCTTCAAATTTTCTCTATACCGATATATTTATGTTTTCAATATCACCCTCTCACAAGTTGTCTGCATCAATAACTATTATGATGGAGAAAGTGAAGAGATGACGGAAATGAAAGAACAGCTGAAAAACACCTTAAATACAGGACTAAATGGATTTCTAGTATCTGACGCAGAAGAAAAAGATTGCACGGAGGAAGAATTTTTAGAAAAAGTGAACAAAGCAAAACATCACTGCCAGATAGGGAATGTATTCCAGCTGGTCGTTTCCCGAAGATTTTCCAGAAACTATACAGGCGATCCGTGGACATTTTTTGTGAAGCTGAAAAACAACAGTGCCCAGTATTATTTCTTTCTGGAAGAAGAAAACTATACAATAGCAGGAGCATCACCAGAGACACATTTCAGTTCGTCAGATGGTTTGGCAATAGTAAAACCCATCGCAGGAACCTACAAAAAAACAATGCATAAAGAAAAGGATGCATTGCTGGAAAAAGAACTGCTGGCAGACCCTAAAGAAAATGCAGAGCACAATATGCTTGTTGATTTGGCAAGGAATGATCTCAGCAGATATGCAAAAGATGTATACATCAGTAAACTGAAGACCATAGAACATTATAATAATGTTATCCATATGGTAAGCCAGGTACAAGGCCAACTAAATACAGAGCTTAATACGGTCCGTCTGATCAAAGAATTTTTACCCGCAGGGACATTAAGTGGAGCGCCTAAATACAAGGCAGTACAGCTTATTGATGATATAGAAAGCAGCAGTCGTTCATATTATGGAGGACTACTTGGCTGGATAGGATTTAATAATGATATCAATACCTGCATTCTTATAAGAAGTACCTTATTTGAAAACGGAATGATGACTTACCGTGCCGGAGCCGGCGTTGTCATATCTTCTGATCCTCAAAAAGAGCTGGAAGAAGTAAACAATAAGATCACCTTAATTCTAAACACGTTAAAAGAATTTAGATCGTATACATTATGAAAAAAATACTGCTTGTAGACAATTACGATTCATTTACCTACAATCTCAAACAGCTCATTTCCGAATGTGGTGACTATAAGATTGATGTTTATAGGAATGATGCCTTTCAGCTGGAACTAGCACAGGATTATGATGCTATTGTTCTCTCTCCGGGCCCCGGAATACCACAGGATGCCGGGCTATGCATTCCTTTGATAAAGACTTATAAGCATTCAAAAAAAATATTGGGTATCTGTTTAGGACATCAGGCCATAGGAATCGCTTTTGGAGCTCACCTTATCAATACTTCTCAAGTTTATCACGGAGTCAGTTCCATAATTTCACTTAACAAAAATGAAAAAATCTATACAGAATTGCCTGACCATATAGAAGTCGCAAGATATCACAGCTGGGTGGTGGAAAATCGTAATCTGCCTCAAAACTTGGTCATAACATCTACTGATGATCAAGAGACAATCATGTCTCTGAGGCATGAAAAATATGATATTACGGGACTGCAATATCATCCTGAGAGTTTTCTTACTCCAAAGGGGAAAAAGATTGTACAAAATTGGCTGAAATTTTAAAACCCCAAGAATCATCAAATGAATATTATGGAGTCTCTTTACTTTTATCCACCCACGCGTTCCCTATATTGCCATTGAAGTAATAGAGGGATTATAATCCTCAACAAAGTACACAATTTAAAATACTTTAAAAATGAAAAATAAAAAATTATTTCTTTTACCCTTAATTATGTTGGGTATCGTTTCCTGTCAAAATGATAATATGTTAGAGCCAATCTCCGGGGAGAATCCTGAAGTTTCAGCTTTATCCAAGGCTAGACTGTCTAATACTTTGGCTGCTTTTTTTGGAAATAATATTGATTTGAATAATCTTGCCAATTACTCAAATCAGGAGATTCCATCCCACATTATTAGAGGCAATTCCACTTATATGAACCCTGTAACAGATGCAGGAGCAACGCTAGGAAGAGTTTTGTTTTATGATAAGAACCTTTCTTCAAACAACACTGTTTCATGTGCAAGTTGCCATAAACAAGAATTAGCTTTTGGTGATGATAATATTGCAAGCCAGGGAGTAAACGGACAAACAGAGAGACATTCAATGAGATTGATCAATACCAGGTTTTCTGATGAGTCTCGCTTTTTCTGGGATAAAAGAGCATCTTCTTTGAAAGAGCAAACCTCTATCCCTATTAAAGACCACATAGAAATGGGCTTCAGTGGTACAAATGGAGATCCTTCATTTAATGATCTCATTATTAAATTGGCCGCTTTACCCTATTATCAAGAATTATTCACCAAAGCTTATGGTAATTCTGAAATTAATGAAGATAAAATTCAAAGCGCATTGTCCCAATTTGTATTAAGTATTACATCTTTTGACTCTAAATACGATCAGGGTAGAGCTCAGGCTCTTTCAGATTTTTCACCATTAAATAATTTTACAGAAGAAGAAAACCTGGGTAAAAATCTTTTTATGAAAATACCTGTGTTAAGTTTTTTAGTTACCGGTAACCGTATATCTGGTGGGCTTGGTTGTGCTGCTTGTCATCAAATTCCTGAACTCAGCATGGAACCTAATTCCGGGAATAATGGAATAATCAATAAGATCAACGGGAATGGTATTGATATTAGCGTTACAAGAGCACCTTCCTTAAGAGACCTTGTCAATAGTAATGGAAGATCTAATGGACCAATGATGCACTCAGCAGTTATTACCACCCTGGAAGGAGTTGTAGATCACTATAATAATGTACCCAAGAACACTCAAAATACTAACCTGGATACCCGTTTAGCTGGAGTCAAAAGCTTACGAGTTACAGAAAAGGAGAAAAAAGCAATTGTAGCATTTCTTAAAACTCTTTCTGGAAAAAATGTATATGTAGACAAAAAATGGTCAAATCCTTTTATTAATCAATAACAAACACCTTTTCTCATAAATTAATTTTGGTAAATAAGACATTTATAATTTCGTAAGTGTCTTATTTTTTTATAAGAATTAAATAAAATGTTAAGTGAATTTTAGATCCAAAAGGCAAAAGAATTATTTTCTCACCAAATTAGGATGGTCACTATATTGAAAATTATCAAAGGAGAAAAATACACCATCCGATACCACAAAAATAAAATTTAACCTATAAAGGCATAAAATATGCTGATATTTAAACAGATAACTTTAAAATGTAATGTCATGAGAAGTTTATTATGGTTAATTGCAGTGATCTGCATTGTTGTATGGCTATTAGGAATACTGGGAATTGTCCCCGGAATCAGTACAGGATATTTGATTCATATTTTGCTGGTTATAGCTATAGTTGTTGTTCTTTATAATATTATTACAGGGAGAAAACCGTTGGATTGATTATAAATAAAACCGTATTCTGTCTTCTCCATTCAATGTTAAGTCATATTGGGAGGATGATAAATTTATGCTAAAATTCAACGGTAACTTAAGCTGGAGGATTTTTCTATTTTAGCATTCACGGCCCTTTCCCTATTAAAATACAGGGTATTTATTACTGAAATTAAATCAGTGAATGGCTAACCTGCTGTTTTATCACGTCTTATTTTTAACTACATTTGATGTGTTGAAATTCTTTTTGTTCAATTCTCAAAATGAACAGATTGTACTGCATTTGTATAAAAAATTAAGATAATATATGGAAAGACCGCTTATTCTGGTTACTAATGATGATGGAATTACAGCTCCTGGTATCAGAAATTTGATCAGTTTTATGAACGAAATCGGAGAAGTAGTGGTAGTAGCCCCTAACTCTCCCCAAAGTGGAAAAGGCCACGCTATTACCATTAACTCTACGCTAAGCTACGAAGAGGTTACCCTTGATGGCCCGCAAACAGATTATTCCTGCAGCGGAACTCCTGTAGACTGCGTAAAAATGGCTCTTGATAAAATTATGACAAGAAGACCTGATATTGTAGTTTCAGGGATTAATCATGGGGCCAATTCATCTATTAATGTAATCTATTCAGGAACAATGTCTGCCGCTGTGGAAGCTGGTGTGGAAGGAATTCCTGCCATCGGATTCTCATTACTGGATTTCAGCTGGGAAGCAGATTTTACTCAGGCTAAAGAATTTATTCAGAATATTGTAAGAAAAACTCTTGAAAACCCGATGCCAAAAGGAATTGTTCTGAATGTGAACATCCCGAAACTTCCTGCCTCAGAAATAAAGGGAGTGAAAGTTTGTAAGCAGGCTCATGCTAAATGGGAAGAAAGCTTTGATGAAAGGGTAAATCCACACGGGAAAAAGTATTACTGGTTAACAGGTTACTTCAACAATATGGATGATTCTGAAGATGCTGATGAAACAGCTCTGGCTAACGGATACATTTCTATCGTACCTGTGAAGTTTGACCTTACTGCATATGAGTATATGAAAACCCTAGAAGAAGTAATGGTTTTTGATACCGTAAAGGAAGTTAAATAATACTGTTATTAAGATATAGAAAAAGCGTGAAATTTGATTTTCACGCTTTTTATTTTTACTCTCGCTGATTGAGTAGATACCGCAGATTTTTGTTACAAATTATCAATTATACGCAATCATCTGTGAAAATCCGTATCCATCTGTGGTAGAATCTATTAGCTACAGATCGGGAACAGATGATTATGCTTAAAATAATACTTTGTCTTCTTTTCTCAATTCCTCAAGATAACTTTTCTTATCATCTCTATAGAAAAGGTTCATGGTTTCAAACGGAATTAATTTCAGATCTTTATTCACAATGTGAACACAGGACTTCTTCACTGCTCTTACATCAAAATCATGAGCATCCATAAAGTTCATAATAATAATCCTGAACAGATTATCATAATCCAGATCCGGAGCACATACTTCAGGAAGGCAACAAAGCAGCTGATTAACCTTAGGCTTTACTTTATCGACAGAAATACCGGTACTGAAGATATCCAGCAACTGCATATGAAGCCCAGCATCCTGTTCATAAACAATGGTATTTTTGGATTCGTTGTTCAGAAGATCAGCAGGATTGATATAGCGGGTTAGGGGAATGATTTCTCCCTGAAGTTTTAAAATATATCCCATGGCTAAGGCATCCGGATTACACGGAACGGGAATAATATCATCAGAATTTAACAGTGGAAACTGATTCAGAATTTCCTGTCTTACTTCCGTTAAAGTGATTTTCTCATGCGCAGAATCTTCCCTGTTTCTCCCTGCAATTTCTACCGGCTGGAAGGTAATTCCTCTTACACACTTCTGTTTTAAAGCAAATTCAATGATCTTTCCGATCTCATCAATATTTTTATCTTTCTGAAGGACAATAACCAAGGTGGTGGAAAGGTTTAGCTCATTCAGTTTCTCCAAAGCTTTCATCCTTACGGAAGTAAGATCTTTTCCTCTGAAATCTTCCAACACTTCAGGTTTAAAAGAATCAAACTGAAGATACACTTCAAATTCAGGAGCATAGGTGGCCAGCTTTTCAGCAAAACCAGGATCATTGGCAATTCTTATCCCATTGGTATTCAACATTAAATGTTTAATGGGTTTTGACTTGGCAATATCCATAATTTTGAAAAACTCCGGATGAATAGTAGGCTCTCCGCCACTGATCTGAACAACATCCGGTTCGCCTTCATTTTTAACAATGATATCAAACATGGCCTCAATTTCCTCAAGGCTTCTGTGGCTTCCATAATGTGGGGAAGACATGGCATAACAGGTTGGGCAGGTCAGATTACAGCGATCCGTAACTTCTACAATCGAAAGACAGCTATGCTGCTCATGATCCACACAAAGCCCACAGTCATAGGGACATCCGTATTCTACATCTGTTCCGAAATGAACCGGCATTTCTGAAGCTTTGTTATAGTTCCTTATATTTTTGTAATACTGAACATCGGAAGCAATTTTCGTTTTGAAAAAGCCATGATCAGGACATCTTTTGGTCATGAAAACAGCTTCATCTTCTATGATGATCTTCGCTCCTACCCTTTTCAGGCATTCCGGGCAAAGACTAATGGTATAATCGTAATAGGTATAGTTTCTTACTGGCATAATTAATTTTTAAAATATTTATCCACAGATATATCCGCTGATCAGGCCACAGACCAATAAACAGATAATAAAAGTCATTATAAACTGTTTTCTGCTGAATTTTCTGTTATCCTTACTTTCATAGATTAGTTTCACAATAAAAGTAACAATAATAGAAAAAAACAGAGCGCCTATAATTATCATCCCAACGATCATAAAAAAAACACCTGCAAGGCTCCCGCCATCTAAAAATGTTAAGAGTTTCATCTTGAATATTTTAAATAAGTGGTTTGAATATTTTTAATAGTATAAATGTAGTAAATAATTACACAAATACATACAAGTTGAATTGTTCCAAGGTTTCCTGCAATTTCAACTCTTGGCTTAATGAAATCTAATAAAAGTCTAAAGGTAAAATAGCTCAGCATAAAGATCTGGAAAAGGAACCCTGACGGATATGTCTTCTGTTTCCGAATATATTTAAGAATGACCCAAAGGCTGATAAGAAACCCTATTTCGTATAAGGCAACAGGATGTCTAAGATACTGATCCCCCAGGTTCATTCCAAAAATAGAATCTGTAGGAATACCATAGGTTTCCTCGTGAACTCCTGTAAGAAAGCAGCCAATCCTTCCAATAATGATCGCCAACATTAAGGGAAAAACAATGAGATCACCCGTGCTTTCTTTGTGTCTGACTATTTTTTTGGCCAGCTCTACTCCCAATAAACCAAAGGCTAACCCTCCCACAATGGTATTGCTGGACCAGAACTTCTGAAAACTAAAGTTTTCAAACATGGTGTAAGGATTTTCCAGATTTCCGATGAGCTTGGATCCCAATAGCGCTCCTGCTGTTGCGCCTATCAGAACTGCAGCAGAAGTATTGAACGAGAGCTTCTCGGATGATTTTCTTTTAAGATAAAAATAATATCTCATCCCCAGAAACATACCAACGGCTTCAAAAAGAGGATGCGCAAGAATTGTATGACCGAAAATATGAAAGGTTACAGGAAAATCCATGGCTTCAAAAATAATCCATTTCAGATTATTTACTACCTTTATTCTGAGAAATAATTACAAAATGCGTATAGAATATGACATAAAACTAGGGTTTAAGGATGTAATGTTCCGCCCTAAGCGTTCCACCTTGAAGTCCCGTTCAGAAGTAGAGCTGGAAAGGGAATTTATTTTTAAACATACCAAAAAAAAATGGAGTGGAGTTCCTGTTATCGCTGCTAATATGGATACTGTAGGGACTTTTGAAATGGCTGTAGAACTCGCTAAAGACAAGATCATCACGGCAATACATAAACATTATACTCCTGAAGAGTGGGATCAGTTCCTGCAAAGCCAGCCTGAAAGCATTCATCAATATATTGCTTTAAGCACGGGAACAGGAAAAGCAGATGAAGAGAAAATCAGGCTCATTCTTGAAAAGCACCCAAAAATCGAGTTTCTCTGTATAGATGTTGCCAATGGTTATTCTGAGCATTTCGTTCAGTTTGTGAAGACGGCAAGGGCTAATTTTCCTGACAAGGTTATTATTGCCGGGAATGTAGTAACCGGAGAAATGGTTGAAGAGCTTCTTTTGGTAGGAGCAGATATCATTAAAGTGGGTATCGGACCTGGTTCTGTATGTACCACCCGTGTAAAGACAGGAGTTGGCTATCCACAATTGTCTGCTATTATTGAATGTGCTGATGCAGCTCATGGATTAGGAGGCCACATCATTGCAGACGGAGGCTGTAAAGTCCCGGGAGATGTTGCCAAGGCTTTTGGTGGTGGTGCCGATTTTGTGATGCTGGGCGGAATGTTTGCCGGCCACGATGAAAGTGGGGGTGAAATGGTGGAAGAAAATGGTAAAAAATACCGTTTATTCTACGGAATGAGTTCAAAAACAGCTATGGATAAACACTCAGGAGGGGTTGCTGAATACCGTGCTTCAGAAGGGAAAACTGTAAAAGTAGCCTATAAGGGTCCAGTTTCTGAAACCGTGAAGGATATTTTAGGAGGAGTGCGTTCTACCTGTACTTATGTGGGTGCATCCAAACTTAAGGAACTTTCTAAAAGAACTACATTTATCAGAGTTCAGGAGCAGGAAAATCAGGTTTTTAACTGATAATTAATTTTCTCTCACAGATAATGCCGATTTAAAAAGTCTGCACCAAATAAAAAAAGAGGCTACACATTTTGTATAGCCTCTTTATATTTTAAGTTAACATTCCACCGTCAACGTTCAGTGTCTGTCCGGTAATGTATGATGCCATTTCGCTTCCTAAGAAAACACAGGCATTCGCTACATCAGCAGGCTGCCCTCCTTTTTTCATTGGAATTCCGTCTCTCCATTCCTGAACTATTTTTTCATCCAGAATAGCAGTCATTTCTGTTTCGATGAATCCTGGAGCAATAGCGTTACATCTGATATTTCTTGATCCTAATTCTAATGCCACAGATTTTGTAAACCCAATAACACCAGCTTTAGAAGCTGCATAGTTCGCCTGTCCTGCATGCCCCTGAATTCCTACTACAGAAGTCATATTAATGATAGATCCTGATCTTGCCTTCATCATCGGCTTGATAACCGCTTTTGTAAGGTTGAAAACTGAATCTAAGTTTACTTTGATTACCTGATCCCAATCTTCTTTAGACATTCTCAATAACAGGTTATCTTTTGTAATCCCTGCATTGTTTACCAAAATATCAATCTGTCCAAACTCTGCCATTACTTCCTCTACCAATGTTTGAGCGGCATCATAATCTGATGCGTCAGACTGATATCCTTTAATTTGGGTTACAGAACTTAAAGCTGCTTCTAATTCTTTAGCTTTGTCTACAGAACCGGCATAAGTAAATGCTACTTTTGCTCCCTGTTGAGCAAACATTTCAGCAATCCCTTTCCCGATTCCTCTTGTAGCTCCGGTAATTAGTGCTACCTTTCCTTCTAATAATTTCATATCTCTTGACGATTATTTTTTTATAACTCATTCAGCCAGTGAAAGCTGACTCATTTAGTAGAATAATTCTTTTTCAGAATTAAACGGTTTGCAAAGATATTATAAATTGTTATTCAACACATTGAAAACATCAAAATACTGAACTTTTTTGTTAAATTTCTCTGATTTTGCTATAGTTCCGTCATATCATTTCTAAATCTGGTGAAATAAATTAAGTCAGTTTTCTTATCTCTATTCAGTTTCAAGACTTCCTTCATCCAGGTATATTTATCATAAATAACCTCTGTTAAAGGCTCATTCTGAAAATTTAAAACTCCATACTTCCCTTGTTTCCTGACAACGATTTCATTTTCAAAATTGTCAAAGGCAATAATATCTTCGTAAGCAAAAGGAACAATTTCCGTACCCTTCGCATCCAGAATACCATAAAGATTACTATTATTCATACAAACCAATGGTTTTGAATACTCATTCAGAATATTAAAGTATTCAACATCCTGATTCTTTATCTGCTTTATATCCTTAATTACAACTGCAGACCTGTTCGTTACCGAAAATCGATAATACTGATCTTGTCTTTTAATTATCATATTCTCAGGATAAAAACCTACAATCTGATCGCCTTCATTCAGGATATTTTTGAGCTCCTTATCCAAAAGCTTTTCCTCATTCCCTTTTTTAAGATAAATAAAATCCTTTCCGGAGACTGTAAAATTTTTAATAAAGTCATACTCCTGAGGAATAACTGTATTACCCTGCAGATCTACAATACCGGATTGATCTGACCTGTCACTATAAACCCTGAAAAGATGGTTAGATAATGGATATAAATATTTAAAATTATTAGGATAAAGCTTTTGATCTTCCTTGTAAAAGACTGTCGTTTTATTACTTTTTCTGAGATAAATATATTCTTTCTTTCCAAAGTATTCCGGGGTGATATCACTGTAGATCTCATCCACTAATGTGTTGTTCTCAGCATCAATCAACCCGTATTTTCCGGTTGCTTTATTTTGGGTAATCAGATAGGGGTAAGCATTGATATCTACTACATTCTTCGAAAGTTTATGTAAAGTCTGACCGTTTTTTCCAATGATTTCACTTTGATGATCTTCATTGATAATAAGAGCTTTTCCATTTTCAAAACTGTAATCGTCCTTAAATTCCCTGTCACTTATCTGCTTCCCATTAAAGTCATACAGGAACCATTTTTTATCCTTTAAAACAAAGAACGCATCCTTTTCTGCAAAGCGAATCTTGTCTGAATCCGGAATGATTAATTTTCCATTGTAATCATAAACAGCTTCTTTTCCTTGTCTGGAAGCAATAATACGTTCTTTACTCCACCAGGATGTATTGAAATCCTGATCTTCAAGAGGAAGCAGTTCATTTCCTTTTTCGTCAATAATCGCTGATTTTCTTCTGTTTCCTTCCTCAGAATAAAGAATAAATCTGTTTTTAAAAATATGGGAAATTCCACCTTTATAAGAGGATTCAAAGGTTATATTTCCTTTAGCATCTACAATACCCTGCTTTTTGGAAACAGGGTCGTAGACAATTCCAAAGCCTTCAGAATATGAGCTTACCTCCTTCCCTGTCTTTTTGGAAAGAAGAACTTTAGTGTATTGGTTAGTTTGCGCCATACAAACTGTAGAACACAATACAAAAACTAGTTTTTTCAATTAAAAATTAAATAGAATTATTGACAATAAGAACAATCTCTCCTTTTAAAGTTTTACTCTTGGAAAATTCAATTAATTCATTGATTGTTCCCCGTTTAGTCTCTTCAAATTTCTTAGAGATCTCACGGCTTAAACTTGCCTTGGTGTTTTCACCAAAGAATTCTTTGATCTGTTCTAATGTTGTATTGATTTTATGCGGACTTTCGTACAATACAATGGTTTTCTTTTCCTCGGCAAGCTGCTTTAATTTGGTTTGTCTTCCTTTCTTTTGCGGTAAAAATCCTGCAAATAAAAATTCGTTATTCGGAAGCCCTGAAACCACTAAAGCGGGAATCAAAGCTGTTGCTCCGGGAAGACAGATCATTTCGATATCGTTATCTGCTCCTGCTTTTGCCAGTAAATACCCCGGATCTGAAATTCCGGGAGTTCCCGCATCGGTAATGATGGCAATATTCTGACCGTTTTTAAGGTCTGTAATTACTTTCTCTGTTGCCTGATGTTCATTGTGTAAATGATAAGATTTTAAAGGCTTGGAGATTTCAAAATGTTTTAAAAGTATTCCGGAAGTTCTCGTGTCTTCACATAAAATATAATCAACTTCTTTCAGAACATTCACTGCTCTGAAGGTCATATCTTCCAGGTTCCCAACGGGTGTGGGAACAAAATATAGGATTCCGCTCAAAATTATAAGAATTTATTTTCCACCAATATCCAAAGTCGCTGTGCATATTCGTCCACTTTACTCCATTTTCTTTCGTAATAAAGGTCGCTCAGGTATTCTTTCGCTTCCTCCAGTGTTCTGAAATGGTTAAGCTGTGCTACTGTATCATTAAGATCTGTCTGGCTTCCTTCAAATAACATTTTTGAGAAAGCAATTCTGTCATTCAAATCCAATCTTAACTCTGGTTTTGGCTTTTCAGCTTCCATAAAGTTGGTAGGAATATTGGATTTCAGAATACTTCCGGCATCTTCTTCTACAGTTTCCGACTGGTTTTCCTTTGGAAAATCTCTTTCCAGAGGATCATCGTCAAACAGGGATTGAACAGCTTTCAACCCTTTGATATTGGCTAGTTTTATTTTTTTCTCCTGCTGATATTCGTCTAAATTTTCAAAACTCTCATCAGAAGGATGTCTTTCTGTTTCTTCGGGAACAGGTTTATTTATTTCAACAATTGTTCTTCTGTCATACACTTCAGCGAGAACGCGTTCATCCTGTTTTTCTTCCCCAGAATGGTCATTTTTGATCTCATTCAGGATATTTTCAACATTCGAAGTTTCTGAAACCAGTTCTCCCTGCTCTAAAGCTACATTGGAAGCTACAAATTGCTCCTCGTTCTCTTCGATCAGTATTTCGTCATCAAGCATTTCAGTATCGAAAATACTTGGAATGGTTTCTCTGACTTTATTTTCAGAAGTATCACTTACTGCTGCATAATCTACTTCATTTTCTTTTTCAGCTTCCTCATCGGTATCTATTTCATTCAGCTGATTATTAAAAATGGCCTCCTCCTCTGTTACTTCTTCATTAAACATATCTTCGTTGATATCTTCATCAGAATCAGGGCGAGCATCAGCTAAAATTTTCTCTTCATCCACAAAGCTTAAAACAGCTTCATGACTAATAAAATGTTCATTTTCATCAATTTCATTCAATTGGTTATTGAAAACTGCTTCTTCTTCCGTTATATCTTCAGAAGCAACAGGAGTCTGAACATTTTCAATAGCCCTTTCTTCATTATTTTCTGCTACGGAACTTATAATGTTTTCATAGAACTCATTTTCAACGATCTCATTCAGCTGGTTGTTAAAAGCAGCTTCCTCTTCATCTGATCCGATGATAAAATGGTCATTTTCATGCTCATCAATCTCATTCAGCTCATTATTGAAAATAGCTTCTTCTTCTGTTACCTCATTTCCAGAATCATGATGATCCGATTCACCCGAAACAAAAGAAGCCCCATAACTGTCTGCATGTAAAACAGGTTCTTCTGCAATAAAGTATTCAATATTTTTTTCCAGTAATTTCAAAAAAGAAATCCTGTTAGCAAGCTCATCTACAAGATCTTGCTTGGAAAGTAATTCGTCTACGTTATTTATTTTGTCAAGATTATCGATGATATTCTTAGACTCAAATAAAATCTTTTCCTTTAAATCTTGGATATTCTGCATGATAAGATTCTTATTAAAATTGCTTACTTTTGATGTTGAAAATATACGGCTAATTTAACAAATGTTTTTAGAAAATACAATTAATCATTCCAAACAAAGTGGTTGGATGGAAGTGATTTGTGGCTCTATGTTTTCGGGTAAAACCGAGGAGTTGATCCGAAGATTACGTAGAGCAGAAATGGCAGGACAAAATGTGGAAATTTTTAAACCGAAACTGGATATCCGGTATTCTGAAGAGGACGTTGTTTCTCATAATCAGAATAAAATCCGCAGCACCGCAGTAGATAATCCGAATGAGATTCTTCTATTGGCATCCAATTGCGATGTGGTAGGAATAGATGAGGCTCAGTTTTTCGATGAAAGCATTGTTGAGATAGCCAATCAACTGGCCAACAGCGGCATCAGAGTAGTGATTGCAGGATTAGATATGGACTTTCTGGGACGTCCTTTCGGACCAATGCCCAATTTGATGGCTACTGCAGAATATGTTACAAAAGTGCATGCTATTTGCAAGAGAACAGGTAACCTTGCCAATTATTCTATGAGAACCTCCCAGGGAGACAATCTGGTAGAGCTGGGTGAAACTGAAAGCTATGAAGCTGTAAGCCGCCGTGTTTTTATTGATGAAGTGCTTTCAAAAAGGAGGTAACTGATAGAGGTAAAAGCATAAAAAAATAAAATATATTCACTTAATATAAATGAAAAACGAAAAAGCAATACTGTAAAATTTCAAAAGAAGAATCAGCCTTACAATAATGAGCTATTCCAGCCTTTTTGCAATTTTACCTTTTTTGCAATTTCGTCATAAAATAAAGCAGAAAGGGTACCAATGAACTATACAGTACAACAAATTGCAGAGATCACCAATGCAGAGGTTATTGGAGACAAAAATTTAGTGGTTAAAAATATAGCATATGACAGCAGGATTATTTACTCAATTAAGAATACTGCGTTCATTGCGATCAACACGCATAAAAATTCTGGTGAAAAGTTCATTGAAGCTGCTATAGACAGAGGTATTAATATTATTATTTCTGAACATCAATATCCACAGTTTGAAAATATAACGTGGATTATTGTTAAAAATTCTGTAGATTTTCTTCAACAATTAGCAAAGTATCACTTCGAAAATTCTCATTTACGATCTATCGGAATTACCGGAAGTAATGGAAAAACCATTTTAAAGGAATGGTTATATCAATGTTTATGGAATGAATTCCCTACTGTAAAAAGTCCAAAGAGTTTTAATTCTCAAATAGGACTTCCCCTTTCTCTTCTTCAGATTAACGATTCTCATCAGCTGGGAATTTTTGAAGTAGGGATTTCCCACCCGAATGAAATGGAAAAGCTCGAAAATATTTTCCATCCTCAGATCGGATTATTAACACATATCGGAAATGCTCATGCAGCCAACTTTTCTTCCGAAGAAGAACTGATTGATGAAAAGATTAAACTTTTCAAAGATTCTGAAATCATCATTTATAATGGTGACCATTCTTTGGTAGATCAGAAAATCAAAAAATTATATTCAGATAAAAAATTAATCTCTTACGGATTGAAAGAAACTAATGATGTCTTCATCAAAAACAATATTTCCAAAGATGAAAACATCCTTGTTGAATATTTTGGGGAAGAAATCAGTTTTCCGGCTCATCAGAGAGACGAAGCTACGTTAACCAATGCTACAGCGCTTATCGCTGTCCTTAAGGTGTTACAGGTCGAAAATAAAAAGATCATTGAAAAAATCAACCTTTTAAAGGCCATCGAAATGAGGCTTGAAGCGATTGAAGGAAATAAGGGCAATATTGTCATCAACGATTCTTTTAACCTTGACCTCGATTCTTTGAAAACTGCTCTTCAATTTTTGAAAGAATACAATAAGCCGAAAAAATCTTTAGTCCTAACAGATATCGTAGGGGTAAATACCAATTCCAAGGAGTTGTATGAAGAAGTTTCCGAATTGGTGAATGAACAGTATTTTGATTCTGTATTCCTGATTGGTAATGAAATATCAAAGTTCAGTGAATTATTTAAATCTAAAACATTTACTTTCATCGATACCAAAGAACTGATCGAAAGCAAACATCTTTCTGAAATCGAAAACCAGATTATTCTTCTCAAAGGAGCCAGAAAATTTGAAATCGAAAAATTAAAAGATATTCTTGAGCTCAGAAAACATGATACGGTTTTAGAAGTTAATCTGAATGCTATTCTTCATAATATCAATTACCACAAATCACTGTTAAAGCCAGGCACAAAAATGATGGCTATGGTAAAAGCCAATGCTTATGGCTTGGGGAGTTATGAAATTTCAGAATTCCTACAACATCACCACATTGATTACTTAGGAGTAGCGTATGTTGATGAAGGGGTTGAACTTCGTAAAAAAGGAATTACCACTCCTATCATCGTGATGAATCCTGAACAACACAGTTACCAAACCATCATAGAGTACAACCTGGAACCTGAAATTTATAGTTTCAGAGTTTTGGAATTATTCTATGAAGCGGTTCAAAAATCGGGATATGATAAGAAATATCCTATTCATATTAAACTGGAAACAGGAATGCACCGTCTTGGTTTTAAAGATTTTGAACTGGATCAGCTGAGCGAAACTTTAAGTGAGAAAAATCTTAAAGTTCAAAGTATGTTCAGCCATCTATCTTCTTCCGACATGCCGGAAGAGAAAGAATTTACTTTCAAACAACTGGATATTTTTGAAAAAAACTCAAGCTTCTTAACGGAAAAACTAGGCTATTCTCCTCTCAGACATATTTTAAATTCTTCCGGAATAACCAGCTATACAGATCACCAACATGATATGGTAAGGATCGGTATTGGCATGCTGGGAGAATCACCGGATACTGAAATACAGAAACAATTACAGTCTGTGGTAAGTTTTAAAACCGTAATTTCACAGATATCAATGGTTGAAAACGGAGAGTCTGTAGGATACAGCAGAAAATTTAAGCCAGATCATCTGACAAAGATTGCTACCATCCCAGTTGGATATGCGGACGGTATTCCAAGATTGATCGGAAATCAGGTAGGAAGTCTTGGAGTGAATAAAATATTAGCTCCAATTGTTGGAAATATCTGCATGGATATGATGATGATTAACGTGGAAAACATTCCAAATGTAAAGGAAGGCGATATGGTAACCGTCTTTAATGCAAAACCAAGTTTAAAAGAATTCGCAGGATACTGCAAAACGATAACCTATGAAGTATTAACATCCATTTCGCCCCGGGTGAAACGGATCTATATAAAAGATTAACTATGAGAAAACTCCTGATTCTTCTTTTCATATTCCCATTGCTATGGATCCAATCTCAGGTAAAAAAAGACCTGGTGATTCCGAAGAACCCCAAAATAGGACTGTCGCTTGCCGGTGGTGGTGCCAAGGGTTTCTCACATGTAGGAGTACTTAAAGTATTAGATTCATTAGGAGTAAAAGTGGATTATATTGCCGGAACCAGTATGGGCGCTATTGTTGGCGGACTCTATGCTTCCGGATATTCTGGTAAAGAAATAGAAAAAATCGTAATGGATACGGATTTCTATTCTTTAATTATGGATCCGAAATCCAGAAAAGAAACCAGCTTTTTCAACAAATCTGTTGACAAGTATCTTTTATCTATTCCATTAAAAAACGGGAAAATTACACTTCCCTCTTCCATCAGTACAGGACAAAGAAATGTTTATCTTCTAAAGGAACTTTTTAAAAATGTTTCCAATATTGAAGACTTTTCTAAAATGCCCATTCCTTTCTTATGCGTTGCCACCAACCTTGAAAGCGGGAATATGCAGATCTTTGAAAAAGGAGATCTGGTACAGTCTATTATGGCCAGTTCAGCCTTTCCATCTTTAATGGATCCTGTTAAAATAGGTGACAGTATCTATATTGACGGAGCAATGACGGTAAATTACCCTTCAAAGCCATTAAAGGACAGAGGAATTGATATCGTTATCGGTGTGGACCTTAACCAGGATCTATCCAAAAGAGAGGATTTAAACAATATTATATCCATTCTGAACCAGGTCATTGATTTCGGAATCAAAAAAGATACAAGAAAACAATATAAATATACCGATATTAATATTAAACCTGACCTCAAAGGAATGTCTGCAACAAGCTATGATGACAAGAAAAAAATCCTTGACAGCGGTTATGTGGAAGGTTTAAAATACTCTCAGATTCTGGATCAGCTGCCTAAACGTCAGTTCGACCGTCTCAGACAAAGCGTAAATCCGATATATTCTAATGTATATAAGATAGACAGCATTTCTATAGAAGGAAGCAAAATATATGGTAAAAACTATACTCTGGGGAAAATGGGACTGCGTCTCCCCTCTTTGCAAACCTATGGAAACATTAATAAAATGGTTGATAAACTGGTTGCTACCAACAACTATAAATTCATCAACTACGATATCGTTCAGGAGAATGATGCCAATTATTTAAAGCTTTATGTTACCGAAGATGAAGCCCGCCATTTCTTAAAATTTGGATTACATTATGATGAAGTTTTTAAAACAGGTCTTCTTCTGAACTATTCAGCAAAGAGACTTTTATTTAAAAACTCTAATCTTTCTGTGGATGTAGTGGTAGGTGATAAATTAAGATACTATCTGAATTATTTTATTGATAACGGATATATTCCCGGCTTTGGTATTTACTCTTCCGGAATGAGTTTTGACCTTAAAAATGCTGATAATAATATTATCGACAAATGGGAATGGATGAGAAACGAAGCCTATATACAGTCTGTATGGAAGGATAAATACGCTATTGGTGGTGGTATTAGCCACGATTACTTTAAGGCTGAAATTAACGGTGACAACAGACGTTATGCCCGCTTTTTAAATCCTTATGTATTTCTGAAGACTGATACGCAGGATGACAAGGAGTTTGCAACCAAAGGAATATATTTTGCCGCCGAAGGAAAGGTCATAGACCTTTTAAAATCGGAAGTAGAAAAACGAATTGTTCAGATAAAGGCAGATTTAAAGATCAATATTCCTTTAGGAAAACAATTTACTTATCGTCTTAATTTATTTGGCGGAATCACTCTTGGAGAACATCTTCCACCCTATTATCAATACAGATTGGGTGGAATTTTTGAGCAGAATATTATTAACTTCAAACGTTTTGGAGGATTTTATTTTGCCCAGTTACACACCAATAATGTGATATTGGCATCCAATGACCTTCAATTCAGGTTTAATAAAAACTATTTTATCAGCGGAAACTTTAGCTTTGCCAACCTTTCCAATGACATTAAATTCGAAGATGCAGTTAAAGTAAATTATAGCTCACTTGGAATTACAGCTGGGTACAAATCTCCTTTCGGGCAGATAAAAGTAAACTTCAGCCACTCACTTAAAAACAATCAAAAAGGCATATTCAGTGTTATTTTAGGACACTGGTTTTAATACAATGATACAATTCTTTTACGAAAATTTACCGGAGTCGGTAGATACAGATTACAAACAATGGCTGGAAGATCTGATTCTTTCAGAAGGAAAAAAACTAGGAGAAATCAGCTATATTTTCTGCGATGATGAATATCTTCTGAAGATTAATCAGGATTATTTACAGCATGATTATTATACCGATATCATCACTTTTGATTATGTAAAAGGCAAGACAATAAGCGCTGAGATTTTCGTATCTTTGCAACGCATTTCTGATAACGCTTCTACCCTTTCCCGAGATTATGAAGATGAATTAAGAAGAGTTTTAGCCCATGGAATTTTACATCTCATAGGCTATAAAGACAAGACAGAAGAAGAGGAAAAAGAGATGCGAAGAATGGAAGATTTGTACTTAAGCAAGTATAGGAATTCAAAGAATTAAATTAAATAATACTTTAAGTCCGATATCTAAAGTACTCAATTCTAGCAGTAATATAAGTTTACCTAGAGTGCATTCTTCAAAAATGTTTCACGTGAAACATTGATAGTTAAAGATAAGGTTTAAGCTTAAACAAGCAAGATAAAAATGATTTCAGAAATATATGATGTGATCGTAGTAGGTGCAGGACACGCAGGATGTGAAGCAGCAGCAGCAGCAGCCAACCTGGGTTCAAAAACACTATTGGTTACAATGAATATGCAGACCATCGGACAGATGAGTTGCAACCCGGCAATGGGTGGAATCGCAAAAGGACAAATCGTAAGAGAGATTGACGCGATGGGTGGATACTCCGGAATCGTAGCAGACAAATCGGCCATCCAATTTAAAATGCTGAATCTTTCAAAAGGTCCTGCCATGTGGTCCCCAAGAACCCAAAATGACAGAATGCTTTTTGCCGAAGAATGGCGACTGGCTTTAGAGAATACGCCCAATCTTGATTTCTTTCAGGATATGGTGAAACAACTGATTGTTGAAAATAATAAAGTAACCGGAGTTGTTACTTCTTTAGGAATTGAGATTAAAGCAAAATCTGTAGTTCTTACTAACGGAACTTTTCTTAACGGATTAATTCATGTTGGCGATAAACAATTAGGTGGTGGAAGAATGGGTGAGCCAAGAGCATTTGGTATTACCGAACAATTAGTCACTTTAGGTTTTGAAGCCGGAAGAATGAAAACCGGAACTCCACCAAGAGTTGACGGAAGAAGTTTGGATTATTCAAAAATGGAAGAACAGAAGGGAGACGAAAATCCTCAAAAGTTCAGCTATCTTGATACACCAAAATTGACAAAACAATTAAGCTGTCATATTGTATATACTAATGAAACGGTACATGATATTCTTCGTGAAGGTTTTGACAGAAGTCCAATGTTCAATGGTACGATCCAAAGTTTAGGTCCGAGATACTGTCCCAGTATTGAAGATAAAATTAATCGTTTTGCAGAAAGAAACAGACATCAGCTTTTCGTAGAACCGGAAGGATGGAAAACTGTTGAGATCTACGTAAACGGATTTAGCTCTTCTCTTCCGGAAGATGTACAGATCAAAGCTATGAAACATATTCCAGGATTTGAAAATGTAAAAGTTTTCCGTCCGGGATATGCTATTGAATATGACTACTTCCCTCCTACCCAATTGAAGCATACCTTAGAAACAAAATTGATTGACAATTTATATTTCGCGGGACAGATCAATGGAACAACCGGATATGAAGAAGCAGCAGGACAAGGTCTGATTGCAGGAATCAATGCTCATAATAAAGTTCACGAAAAAGGAGACTTTATTCTGAACAGAGATGAAGCCTATATCGGAGTACTGATTGATGACCTGATTACAAAAGGAACTGAAGAGCCATACAGAATGTTTACTTCACGCGCTGAGTACAGACTTTTATTAAGACAGGACAACGCAGATATCAGATTAACTGAGAAAGCATACAACCTTGGATTAGCAAAAGAAGACAGATTAAGAAAAGTAGAATCCAAAATAACTGACAGTCAGCAACTTGAAGAGTTTTTACGCGAAACCTCTTTAAAACCAGGTGTCATTAACCCTATTCTTGAATCTATAGAAAGTAATCCTGTAGATCAGGCTTACAGAGCTGCCCAGTTTCTTACAAGACCTAATATTACTTTAGAAAAACTTGATGAAATTGATTTCATTAAAGAAGTTTCTTCTCAATATAATAACGAAGTAAGAGAACAAGCAGAAATCAATATCAAATACAAAGGATATATTGAAAAAGAAAAGGAAAACGTAGCGAAGCTAAACCGTCTGGAAAACATTAAAATTCCCGAAGACTTTGATTACACTAACATTTCCAGTCTTTCTGCAGAAGCAAAACAGAAGATGTCTAATGTAAGACCTAAGACTATTGCACAGGCAGGCAGGATAAGTGGTGTTTCTCCGGCTGACATTAACGTTTTACTAGTGTATTTAGGACGTTAAAAATAAAATGTTTCACGTGAAACATTTCTTACAATAAAAACAAAAATTAAGGTATTTATAAGCTTAGACACTTATGAGTATCTTAATTTTTTAAATATAACAGATTTCGACTTCAATGAAAATAAAAGATCATTTTCTTTCACAGGAAATATTTGAAATAAAAGAAACAGAAACCAAGGGAGTCTATAAAACCTCCCCTATTCCATCCAATATTTCCAGATACTACGAAAGCGAAGATTACATTTCCCATCACCAGGATTCAGGAAGCCTGAAAGAAAAATTATATAAGTTTCTTCAGTCTTTTAATCTGCAATACAAGAAAAATATTCTGGTTGACAGAATTAAAAAAGGTTCAAAAGTATTAGACTATGGATGTGGTGCCGGAGAATTTGTAAAGTATATAGAAAATGATTTTAAAACTTTCGGTTTTGAACCGGATGCAGATGCAAGAAAAGCAGCTCAGGCTAAAATTACAAAAGCGACAATCCTGGATGATATTCAAAAAATTGAAGACAAAACCTTAGATGCAATTACACTATGGCATGTATTTGAGCATGTAGAGAACCAGGATGAAATGCTAAATATTTTTCATTCGAAATTAAAAGACAAAGGCCTCCTTATTATTGCCGTGCCCAACCCTACTTCTTACGATGCAAAACATTATAAAGAATATTGGGCCGCCTATGATGTACCAAGACACATCTATCATTTTTCTAAAACAGGAATGGAAAATCTGATTTCTAAAAAAACGGATTGGAAAATGAGAAAGATCAAACCTTTGGTTCTTGATTCCTATTACATCTCTATGTTGAGCGAAAAATATAAAAAATCTCCTCTATTCTGGCTAAAAGCAACCTTCTACGGGACAATTTCGAACATAAAAGCCCTTTTTTCGAACGAATTTTCAAGTTTGATATATATTATCGAAAAAAGATAGAAAATCGATTTTTAAGCTATTTCTGAAAGCCAATTTTCAGTATTCTGAGCTAAAAAACTTAAAAACTCAGGGAACTTCTTCTCTGAGTTTTTTATTTTTTAAAAACCAACCTAGAATATAATTTAAGTTGTATTGAAAAAATTCTAACTAACAATCTTTTTAAACTCCCCTATTCTATTTCTAATAAAACTTATTTTAAAAATAAGTCTCATCAAAATACCATAAGATTCCGAAAACCTTTAAAGCTTGGAAAAAGCACTAAATCAAATTCAAAAAGAGGAAAATCGGATTTAAAATTATAAATTCTCACAAAAACATATCATTTAACCGTTTGTTTTAAATTTATACACAAATACTCAAGAAATAATAGTTTTTCGATTTTTCAATCATTTCTGAAGGTCAATTTTCAGCATATTATCAGAAAAATATTTTCAAAATGCTAAGAGATAAAATTTAGAGCTTTCCTGCAACCACAAATAATTTTTTAATATTGAAAAATTAAAACATACTAACCTACCTCTCTAAAAAATTTATCGTTAATAAAAAAGAAGAAATCAAAAATCCCGGTAAAGAAAAAATAACCACGAGCAAAACAGATTTTGATTTTATAACAAAATCATGACACGGGAAATTCAAAAAAACAAAAAACCTCTAGAAGTAAAACCTCAATACAGACCTAATATCATTGTTTTTAATATATAGTATGATTAAAAGCCAATAAAAAAAAGTTTAATTACTGATTTACTGTTAATTAAATGATACAAATTATTATAAGATGGCTGAAAAAATATTTAAAATGAAAATCAATTAAAAAATGGGTTAAAAAGACATAATAAATTAATAATAAAATTAGTTTAACAACTGATATACAGATAATTATAATTAATAATATGAAACCAAAAAAAATCAAAATAATATTGAATAAAAAAACCGGATATGATCCGGTCTTCTATATTATAAATTAACAATCAGGTTACTAACTAAATTTGGGTTTCCAGAGAAAGTATCTGAAGTCATATTATCAACTTTAAATTTAATATCTGCAGTGCTACCAGCTCCAAAAGTATGAGCATTAAAGAAAAGTTCAGGGAAAGGATATGTAGGTTGAATCGTATACATCCCCCCTACTCTTTTATGGCTATTCGAAACCACCGGACTTACCAAAACTGAAGCTTCGCCATTAATGCTAGGTACAGGAGTACTTACAAGTGATAAAACGTATTTAGCTTTATTCGATGGATCTGCCAAAAATACAGAAGAAGGTGTAAACTCAACTTTTGGCTGATTGGAAATATAAATATTATCTTTTATAGTCGTGGATTGAATAATATCACTATTAATTTCAATTAAATTTTCAAGATTGTCTGAAGCCAGGGCAGTAGTATTATCTGAGATTAAACAATAATTAAGTTTTTTTGCATTCACAGTAAGAATTTTTGAAGAAGCCGAAAAACTATTCCTTGAAATATTAATAAATGAAAAATCTACATATTGATTATAAGGTTTATCAGCTAAAGTTAAAATTACTCCTACAGAATGTCCAATAAAATGATTATCACAAATAACTAAAGATTCTGTTTCACAAGAAATACCTATAGCATATCGGGTTGCAATCGTACTGTGTTCAATATTATAGAGTATATGTGAAACATTATTTTTCACAGTAATTCTCTCACATTTTCCAAGTTTATTTTCAATGATTAGTAAAGATTGCCAACCATTATACAATAATGTTTTGCCTTCAACATGTCTATGTTTAACATTATTTGAAGTAATAAAAACATCAGAAGTAACACAATTTTTTGTTCCCCAAACATATACGGCACCAGCTGTTACTTCAGCAATATTATTAGAAATTGTAATATTAGAAATAGTTCCTTTTTCAGTTTCGTTCCCGACTATAAAATTCATTCTCAAATAATTATAAATTTTATTATTCGAAAATGAAGCATTACTTCCATGGATTTCGCAAGCACATCCAACCAATCTCATCTGTTCATTTCCAATAAAAGTATTATTGTGTACAGTTAAAAAATTAGAATTACCATAGATTGTAGAGTGATCATAGTTGGATTCTTCATGACTTTTAGTTAAATCCTCAAAAATACAGTTTTGGATAGCAAACTTATTTCCATTTTGTGCCCAACCAGTTCCGATACAGTTACTTAAATCTCCATTAACCCAGTGTAATCCGTCAATAAGAACGTTTGTACAATTACCTCCTTCAAATCCTAGTCTTCGAATCATCCTATCACGATCCTTTCCTCTAATTTGCGATACATCACCACTAAAATCAATTGTCCCCTTACCTTTAAGAGTAATATTAAATATAGACTTTAAATTATCAACACTTTCATGATTAAACCCAGAAAATAAAACAAAGTTTTTATCATCAAAATAATCTCCAAGTTTAATGACACTATATTCCTCAAATTCAATATCTAAATTGGATTTAAGCTCTAATACATTACTATAATCTTCCCTAAATTTATTGTTATCAGTATAAGAGTTAACTAAGAAAATTCCATTAGGAAACACTAGTTTGAGTCTAAGAATAGAACAAATATTAAAAGCTTTTTGAATGGAAGCTCTTTGATCGACAAGCATATCAGATTTCACACCAAAACTCGTAACATATACTTTTCTTGAGGAAAACATCACCGTATTAACATAATAATCGTTTCCTCTGGAGCGATAGATGATTTCATCTTCAAGAACTCTAGCATCATTAGCAATTAGAAACTCACCATCAACCCAAGTTGCTATTTTTTTAAAAACAACAATTTCATTAGTAAAGCTATCAATTAGCTGTACAAGATCATCATTGGGAGCAGTATTTCCTACAGCGAAAAATTCATTTGTATACATCATAATATTATAATTTAGTACTGCAAATGTATTCTCCGTTAACGCCAAAACTTGACGTAATAAATTATAAAATTCAAACCAAATGATCTATAATCCGTAGACAAAATAATGTGATTAAATACTGCCAAATTATCTATTTTATCAAGATAGATAACCTAAATTTTCCCTTTATTTAACGGTATAAAAACGTAACTCACAGTAAATCAAAATACCTAAAAACAATATAACCTTAAGTTATATCTAAAAGTTATAAAGCCCTTAGTCAATTCAGGATTTCTCAATGAAAAATTAAGCACAAAAAAGCCTGCTAATATTATTAGCAGGCTTCAAAATATTGAATTTTTCTCTTTATTAATTGTTGATAGCAGCTACTCCAGGAAGCTCAAGTCCTTCAAGACTTTCAAGCATTGCTCCACCACCTGTGGAAACATAGCTTACTTTATCAGCATATCCGAATTGCTTAACGAATGCAACACTGTCGCCACCTCCTACTAAAGAGAAAGCTCCCAATCTTGTTGCTTCAGCAATGCTCTCTCCAAGAGCAACAGTTCCGCCAGCAAAGTTTGACATTTCAAAAACTCCAATCGGACCATTCCAAAGAATAGTTCTAGAATTTAATAATACATCATTGAACTGATCTCTTGATTTGTGACCAGCATCCAATCCCATCCATCCTTCAGGAATAGCATAGATATCTACTTCTTTTCTTTCAACATCATTACTGAAACTTTCAGCGATGATAGCATCAGACGGAAGATATACTTTTACCTTATGTTCTTTAGCTTTTGCTAAAATTTCCAGAGCCAGAGGAAGCTTATCATCTTCAACCAATGAGTTTCCGATTTTTCCTCCCAATGCTTTTATAAATGTGAAAGCCATTCCACCTCCGATGATCAGATTATCTATTGCAGGAAGAATGTTTTCTATAATGGTAATCTTAGTTGAAACTTTAGATCCGCCCAAAATTGCAGTAATTGGTTTCTCGCCACTTTTCAAAACTTTATCGATGGCCTGAAGTTCTTTAGCCATCAATAAACCGAAAAATTTAGTTGATGAAAAGAATTTTGCGATTACTGCGGTAGAAGCATGGGCTCTGTGTGCAGTTCCGAAAGCATCGTTTACGTAAGCATCCCCCAGTTTAGAAAGTTTCTCAGCAAAACCTTCATCACCTTTTTCTTCTTCATTGTGAAAACGAACATTCTCTAGCAATAAAATTTCTCCCGGCTTCAGATCAGCAGCAGCCTGTTCAGCTTTCTCACCGATGCATTCATCAACAAACTTTACTTCCTGTCCAAGAACACCGGATACTTCACCAATAATATTTTTTAAAGAAAACTCATCTTTCACTTCCCCTTTTGGTCTCCCAAGGTGTGTCATTAAAATAACAGAACCGCCATCCTTAAGAATTTTTTCAACGGTAGGTTTCACCGCAACAATTCTGGTATTGTCAGTCACATTCAACTGGTCATCCTGTGGAACATTGAAGTCAACTCTTACAAGAGCTTTCTTATCTTTAAAATTGAAGTCGTTAATTGTTTTCATTTTTATATTTGATTTATTTTTTTTCAAATTTCATGCAATCCCCTTTTTGGACCTGGTTACATTTCGACAAATTCCGGCAGGGACAATTCCATAATTTTTATTGATTTTTCGTTTCACAAATGTAAGGTTTTAAACTTTTTCAACAGATTGATGGAAATAAAAGTTTTCAAAAACTTTCCCCGAAGACAATCACCCATTAATCAACATTTCTTCTCTCTTTAAAAGAAAAAATAAAGTTGTTGTTGTTATGTATTGTTAGTAACGGGGATAAGTTTTAGGCATAAAGTTGATAATACTCAACTGGTACGCAATTCATAAATAACTCACAATATAAATCTCTGTAAACCTGCATATTCACACACTTATTCACAATTGTTGATAACTTTGCCAACAAAGCATTATTAGTTATTTTATTATGGAAAAACCTGGGGATAGCTTGAGAAAAGATCTGGAAAGTTGTGTGAAAAACTTTTGGATGAATTTTCTATTACGAAATAAATTCTTGTTTGAAAATAGAAAGTTGAAAAAAGTTTTCCACAGTTATTAACATACCTTTTCACAATTAACTCACGCTTTACTAACACGAATTGTTATTATTCTTACCTTTGTAAGGAAATAAAATCTAAAAAAGCTTAATAAGAGTATTATGAAAAGAAAAATTGCTATCGCAGCGGACCATGCAGGCTATGAATATAAGGAGATTGTTAAGAACTATCTTTCAGAAAAGTTTGAGGTTCAGGATTTTGGAACGTTTTCCACAAACAGTGTGGATTATCCGGACTTTGTACACCCTGCTGCAACCTCTGTGGAAAACGGAGAAAATGAGTTGGGAATTTTGATTTGTGGAAGCGGAAATGGGGTTCAGATCACTGCGAACAAACATCAGAAAATTAGATGTGCACTTTGCTGGATGCCGGAGATTGCAACACTGGCGAGATTGCACAATGATGCCAATATGATTTCTATGCCGGCAAGATTTATATCAAAAGAATTGGCGATTGAAATTGTAGACAAATTTCTTTCTACAGACTTCGAAGGGGGAAGACACCAGAACAGAGTTGATAAAATTGCTGTTTGCTAAATATACTGAGGCCTGTAATTTGATTGCAGGCCTTATTTATTTTTTATTTGTACATTTGCAGTGTTCAATAGAAACTAGATTCTATACTTCTCCTGAACCTTTGTAATATTTAAAAGATATTTTATAGAAGGTTTTTCTCTTTTCTTCTCCAGATTTGTATTAAATTTATACAAAACTAAAGCTTCCGTTATAAAGTAGATTTAGAAAAATAAGATTAAATTAAACATTAAGGTTTGATGAAAATAAAAGGATCTGCAGTATTATTTTTTATGGTCAGTTGTTTCCATGCCCAAGAGATTAAGGATCATACTGAATTTAAAAAATGCAAAAAAGAATTCAGTAAAAAGATCTGCCTTTCTGATAAGGATAAAGATGGAGTTCGATTCTATATGGATCAGTGTCCTGAGGTATCAGGATCAGAAGATAATAATGGATGTCCTTGGCCGGATACAGACGGTGATGGAGTTTTAGATAAAGATGATGCCTGTCCTACTGTAGCCGGTCCCACAGAAAATAATGGATGTCCCTGGCCAGATACAGATGGTGACGGAATTTTAGATAAGGATGATAATTGTCCTACAACACCTGGGGCTCCAGAAAATAATGGCTGTAAGATTATTCCTACTCCGAAAAGGTATACCGAGGAAGAGTTGCAAAAAATAGAAAGTGATTTTTTAGCTCATAATAAGAATATTAATTATCATGCATTAGCAGATTTTATTTTCAAAAAAATAGAGGGAAAGAATCTAAAAAGTAAAGTGCTTTATGTTTCTATATATAGAAAATTTGAAGCGGGTTGTGGGATGGACAGAACTGATCATTCTGCAGGGAATATGGTACAGCAATTGATATTTCAATCATTCTGGGATGAGAGAAACTTTAAGAAGTTTGCCAACCTTTTTCCTGATAAAATGATTCTTCCAATAGGAAGACCCCGTATTTTTGATTATGAAAGTATAGAAAATATAGTAGGTCTCAAAGGAGTACCTAAATTAGAAACGAAATATGGAATGGTGTATAATGCAAAAGGAAAATTTGCAGAAATACCGGATTCCAATGAAAAAATGATTCCGGACAGTGATAAAATGGATCTTTTTGTATATGTTGAAGACAATAAGGTTACCATTTCTCTCAATAAAAAAGATTTTTATTTTAGATGTAAAAGCTCAAAAATAGAAGAGATCACAGAGTCGGAATATAACAATTAAAAAAAATTAAAATGCCAAAAAAAGGAAAATATATAAGTCATAAAAATGATTTGAAACTGATGGAGATCGGAAGATTAATCCTTCGTTTCATGAATGCAAATGCATCAAAAATTTATAATTATAAGCAGATTGCTGACGGAATAGATTATAAAAACCCAAGACAAAGGGAACTTGTGATTCAGGCACTGCATAAACTTCAGGGATCTGAAAAGATTAAAGAAGTAGAAAAAGGAAAGTATATTGTGAACCTGAAAATTGCAGGAACATTAACCGGAATTATCGATTTTAACCAAAGCGGAAATGCTTACGTTAATGTAGAAGGATTAGAAGATGATGTCTTCGTTCATGCTAAAAATGTAAAGGATGCTTTGCAGGGAGATAAGGTTCTTATTATAACTTATCATTATAAAGGAAAGAAATTGGAGGGGTCTGTTTTGGAAGTTTTAGAAAGAAACAGAACAGAGTTTGTGGGGACTTTTCAGAAGGTGACCCACAAAGATTTTGGATTTGTGGTTTGTGATAAAAAATCAATCAATACAGATATCTTTATTCCGAAAGCAAAATTCAATAATGCTGAGGATGGCGATAAGGTAATCGTAAAGATGACAGAATGGAGACCTGGTGATAAAAATCCTGAAGGAGAAATTATACAGGTATTAGGTGCTCCGGGGGAACATGAAACAGAGATCCACTCTATTCTTGCGGAATATGGTTTACCTTATGAGTTTCCACAGGAAGTGGAACTGGATGCGGATAAAATAGACAGAAGCATTACTGATGAAGAAGTGGCAAAACGTTGGGATATGCGTAATATCTGCACATTTACCATAGACCCTAAGGATGCAAAAGACTTTGATGATGCCTTATCTATCAGAAAACTGGAAAACGGAAACTGGGAAATCGGAGTTCACATTGCTGATGTATCTCACTATGTAGTTCCGGGAACCATTCTGGATGATGAAGCATATCAGAGAGCAACTTCAGTTTATTTGGTAGACAGAGTTGTACCAATGCTTCCGGAAGTGCTAAGTAATGATGTATGCTCGCTTCGCCCGAATGAAGATAAATATACCTTTTCAGCAGTTTTTGAACTGAACGATCAGGCAGAAATCCAAAAACAGTGGTTTGGAAGAACAGTGATTCATTCGGACAGAAGATTTACCTATGAAGAGGCTCAGGAACGTATTGAATCCGGTCAGGGAGATCTGGCTGAAGAGATCAATGTTCTTGACAGGCTGGCTAAGATCATGCGTAATGACCGTATCAAAAATGGTGCGATTACATTTGACAGAAGTGAGGTAAGATTCAATCTGGATGAAAATAATCAGCCCATCGGAGTTTATTTTAAAATCAGTAAAGACTCCAATCACCTGATCGAGGAGTTCATGCTTTTAGCCAACAAAAAAGTATCTGAGTTTATCTCTTTAACAAGAAAGGGAGAAATCACCAATAATACATTTATCTACAGGGTTCACGATGATCCGGATCCTGCTAAGCTGGAATCATTAAGAGATTTTGTTTCCACATTCGGATATAAGATGGATCTGGCCAATACCAAAAAGGTTGCAGAATCTTTGAATAAACTTCTTCATGATGTAAAAGGAAAGGGAGAAGAAAATATGATTGAAACATTGGCCATGAGAAGTATGAGTAAGGCAGTATATTCTACAGAACCTATCGGACATTATGGTCTTGGGTTTTCATATTATAGCCACTTCACCTCTCCTATCCGCCGTTATCCGGATTTGATTGCGCACCGTCTTCTTCAGCATTATCTGGATGGAGGAAAATCTCCAAGCAAACAGGAGCTGGAAGAAAAATCCAAGCACTGCAGTTCAATGGAAAGATTAGCTGCTGATGCAGAAAGAGATTCTATCAAGTATATGCAGGTGAAATTCATGGAAAAACATCTTGGTGAAACATTCACAGGAGTTATTTCCGGAGTGGCTGAATTCGGATTCTGGGTAGAAATTCCTGAAAACGGAGCTGAAGGTCTTATCAAATTAAGAGATTTAGTAGATGATTCTTATACTTATGATGCAAAAACCCATGCAGTATATGGAGTAAGACACGGAAATAAATACCAGCTGGGAGATCAGGTTCAGATCAAAGTAGTAAAAGCGAACCTGATTCAAAAACAATTGGACTTTAAGATTGTTTAATACAATCAATAATCAAAAAATAACAAAACAAAGGGGTTGTTCCAAAGCAGGAATGACCCCTTTATTTTTTATGGCTGTTAAGTAGTGAAAATATCTTCTTTTTTCATTTTCCTTTAAGTACTTCCCTCTCCTAGTTTCCTGCTTCTTTCCACGAAAATCCTATCCCAATCTGAGACGAAAATAAAGTTGATATATCACATCTTTATTGAATAATTAAATCATAAAGTATAACTTTGTATAAAACGGAATGAAATATTTTTCATTTTAAAATTTATTAAATGCTTGAACTTGTATTATCTGCCATTATTTTAGGATTCATGTTGAGTCTGGTTTTTATAGGGCCTATATTTTTCCTGTTAATTGAAACCAGTTTCTCCAGAGGCCCAAAGCATGCCTTATCATTGGATCTGGGCGTAATTACTGCAGATTTATTGTGTATTGTAGCAGCTTATTATGCCAGTGCGGATATTGTTACTTTAATTGATAAACATCCCGGTTTTTACAGGATCACTTCCATTCTTATTTTTATTTATGGAATTGTCATGCTGGTAACGAAGACCAAAATGCATATGCCTGGTGAAGAGAAGATCATTAGTCAAAATTATATTAAAACCTTTTTCAATGGTTTTTTCTTTAATCTTCTCAATGTTGGAGTCATTCTTTTCTGGCTGGTAACGGTAATTTCCGTAAGGAATCAATATCCGGACACCAGCAGTTTTATTTTATATATAAGCATTGTAATAGGAACTTATCTGGGCATTGACCTTGCCAAGATATTTCTGGCTAAGCAGTTTCACGATAAACTCACCCAAAAACTGGCTAACAGGATCAGAAGAGTTGTAGGAGTGATTCTTATTGTTTTCAGTTTCTTTATCTTCCTGCAGAGCTTTAAAAAGTTTAATCAGTTTGACAGACAACTGGAAGAAGCCGAGAAAAAAGAAGTAAAATATCAAAAGACAAAATGAAAAAAATTATCTTTCCAAAAGCTCTTAAAAAAGGAGCCAAAATAGCTGTTATTTCTCCTGCAGGAGCTGTAGATGCTTCTCAACTTAAAAAGGGGATAGAATTAATAAAAAGTAAAGGATTTGAACCTGTTTTAGGCGAACATCTTTATACCAAATTTTCAAACGGATACAATTATGCCGGAACAGAAAAGGAAAGAATAAAAGACATCAACTGGGCTTTAAACGATAAAGAGATTGGTGCAGTCTGGGCTTCAAGAGGAGGTTACGGATGCCAGCACCTGATACAGCATCTGAAACTGAAAAATTTCACAGAAAATCCGAAATGGTATATCGGATATTCAGATAATACCGTTATACAAAGCTATCTGTTGAAAAAAGGCTTTGCTTCCATTCATGGGCAGACCATCAAAACATCCAGTTTTGGGGTGACCGATGAAAGTTATAATCTGATTTTCGATATTTTAAAAGGGAAAACACCAAAATATAGCCTAAAATCCCACCCATTAAATAAAAAAGGTAATATTGAAGGAGAATTAATCGGAGGTAATTTAGCCCTTATCTATGCCCTTCTGGGAACCAAATATTCTTTTGACTTTAAAGATAAAATATTATTCATAGAAGATATTGGTGAAAATTTCTACGCGCTTGATCGTATGATGATGAGTCTGGAACTGGCAGGAGTTTTCAATAAGATTAAAGGTCTTATCGTAGGTGGAATGACCAATATGGGCGATGAAAAAGACAATAAAGAGTATGAATCCAGTTTTGACGGATTTGCTTATAAAATGATCTCTGAAAGAATCTCAAAATATAAATTTCCTACTGTATTTGGTTTTCCCAACGGACACATCAAGGACAACAGACCGTTGTTAATTGGTGGAATGGTTAAGGTAAAAATTGATGCTAAAGTAAAGATCGAATTTTAAGCTACTACTCCACTTTTATATCTTAAAATATAGAAAATGGCTGACCACAATGACTTCGGAAAAATCGCAGAAGATCTGGCTGCCGGTTATCTTCAGAAATGCGGTTATAAAATCCTGGCCAGAAACTTCAGATTTCAAAAAGCTGAAATAGATATCATTGCTGAAAAGGATGAATTAATCATTATTGTTGAAGTAAAAGCAAGATCTACAGATGCTTTTATACTGCCTCAAGAAGCCGTAACCAAAACAAAGATCAGATCCATTGTCTTGGCAGCAAATCATTATCTGGAAGAATTGAATAAAGAAAATGAAGTAAGGTTTGATATCATTTCCGTTCTTCCTGATGAACATAGAAATTTAACGATTGATCATATTGCTGATGCTTTTCAGGCATTTGACGCGAATTGATGTGATCCTAAAGTATAATAAATAATGTATCAGTTTAGTAAGAGATCAGTGTAACAATAAATATCATACATTGGCAAATTGTTAGGCTCATAGATTGCTATATTAAATAAATAATCAGTTGTATGAAAACAATATTAATCACCGGAGCAACTTCCGGTATCGGTAAATCCACTGCTGAACTGCTGGCAAAACAAGGGAACAGAATCATCATTTGTGGAAGGAGAGAGGAAGTACTGAAATCTTTAAAGGATGAGTTATCTCAACTTACCGAAATATTTAGTTTAAGATTTGATGTGAGGAATCTTGAAGAAGTGGAAACAGCGGTCAATTCCCTTCCTGCAGAATGGAAAGAGATTGATGTTCTGATTAATAATGCAGGGAATGCTCATGGGCTTGAGCCACTGTCATCCGGAAAGACTGATGACTGGGACTCGATGATTGATGGGAACGTAAAAGGACTTCTGTATGTTTCCAAAATGATCATTCCCGGAATGAAAACTAAAAACTTAGGTCACATTGTAAACATTAGTTCTGTGGCAGCAAGACAAACCTATGCGAATGGAGTAGTGTACTGTGCTACCAAAAAAGCAGTAGATGTTATTTCCGAAGGAATGAGACTGGAGCTTACTGAATTCGGGATCAAAGTAACCAATATTCAACCGGGAGCTGTAGAAACAGATTTTTCATTGGTAAGATTCAAAGGAGACAGTGGAAAAGCTGCAACGGTATATTCCGGTTATGAGGCATTAAAGGCAGAAGATATAGCAGATGCCATTGCTTATTGTATCAATGCTCCGAAGCACGTTACGATTGCAGATATGTGCATTTACCCAAGCGCTCAGTCCGAACCGAGAACAATCTATAGAAAGTAGTCTCAAAATAAAGGATTAAATTTGCATAAAAATAATATAACACCCAGTGATTAGGGATTGTTATATTGCTAAATTGTTACATTATCTTATGAAAATTCTATATCTTGAAACATCGTCTAAAAACTGTTCAGTAGCCGTATCAGATAACGAAAAGCTGTTATGCGTGTGTGAAGAAGTTTCTGAAAACTATAAACAGTCTGAAAGCCTTCATACCTATGTAGAATGGGCTCTGGAAGGTGCAGGAATTTCACTGAAAGACATTGAAGCAGTTTCACTAGGTAAAGGACCGGGATCTTATACCGGATTAAGAATTGGTGCTGCCTCTGCAAAAGGGTTCTGCTATGGACTGAAGGTTCCGTTTATTGCCGTTAATTCTCTTGAAAGCATGATAGAGCCGTTTTTAGACCAGAACTATGAATTTATAGTGCCATTAATCGACGCAAGGAGAATGGAGGTTTATACAGCTGTTTATGACGGTTCTACAGGAAAAGAAATTTCAGCAACTGAAGCCAAGATTTTAGACGAAACTTCTTTTGAAGAGTTCAGAGATAAAAAGGTAGTCTTTGTGGGAGACGGTGCCAGGAAAGCAAAAGATATATTAAATCTGCCTGATGCAGACTTCAGAGAAGATATTTATCCTTCTTCGCAATATCTGATTAAAAAGACGCTGGAAAAAATAGAGAATAAAGAATTCGAAGATATGGCTTATTTTGAACCTTTTTATCTTAAAGATTTCCATGGAGTAAAGAAAAAAGGGTCATAAAATTTTATGTCTCAGAAGAAATAATAACTACATAAAAAAGCGAAGAGTAAATCTTCGCTTTTTTATTTTATTGGCTTTCTGGCCCACCATCAGGGACATTTTTATTTTTTACTTTAGGCTTATCAATTTTCTGCTGTGGAGCATTGTTCATATTCACTGTCGGCATCTGTTGTAGCTGTTTAGTCTGGTTGGCATCCGGGTTTCCTTGGCTGTTGGAGTCTCCGGTTGCCATTTGCGGAACATTTTTGCTTTTGTTCGAAGATGGAGTAGGAGAGCCCGGTGGTTGCTGGATCGAATTTCCTTTATTGTCTGTAGCCTGGAAGCTGAGGTCACTTTTCAGGTAATTCAGCATTTCTTTAGCTCTTATTCCTTCAGGAGTTTTAGAATAGTTTAAGACAATCTGTTCAAGCTGGAGGATCATGACTTCTTTTCCGCTGGATTTTCCTGTATTGAAAGCATTCAACAGGTATAATTTCGGTACCAGTGCATCTTTTGGATATTTCTGGATAGTTTGGTCAACGACTTCCTTACTTTCCACGAATTTCTCAGACTCATATAAAGCGTAGGCTCTTTTATACTCATTTTCTACATCTATCGTTGATTTTACAAATGAATTGTTTTTAGGGTTCCTTGCAAATTCTGCATATGAAGTATAAGGATAATCAGTCAATAGAATTTGTTTTGCTTTTTCTGCTGCCTGAGGAGTTTTCTCATAGTTCATTGCAAAAATTTCATACAATGCCTGAAGCATTACCTTTTCTTCCGGTTTTACATCTACAAGGTCATAAAGAGTTTTGGTTGCCAGAGGAGTATTGGTAAAATAATTCTGATACATAATACCCAATCCTAATGATGCCGTATCTCTGTCCTTTTTCAGTTGAGCTAATTTTCCCTGATCTGTAGGAATCTGCTCAATATAATAAGCCGGTTCAAAACGTCTTGGATTAGGTGCTGAAGTCACTCCAAGAGCTTCATTTTTCATATCCTCAATAGAAGCCATTTTTTTAGAAAAACGCCAGTTATCAGAAAGCGCTCTTTCGCCCCATACCTGCTTAAATGTAGATGTCCCTTTGCTTACGGTTCCGGTATTGTTGAAATAAAAGCCTTTCGTTGTCACTCCAAAATCTTCAAAAGCACTGGAACTATTATTGGCAAAAATAGAATTTGCACTATAATCTCCGGTATCAAATCCTTTATTTCGTTCTGCACGTTTTCTTTCCTGTTCTTCTTTTTCTTCCTTGATCTTTAATTTTGCAATATACTTTGAAAAAAAGTCTGTTCTTTGAGCATTATCCATCTTAGCTAAAGAAAGAACACTGTCATTTTTTTTGATCAGATAATAGTTCTTGGAAATCTTTTTAATATAGGCAGATTGGTCTTTTAACAGAATTTTAGAAGGCTCGTAGGTCATTACGGCAAGTGCAGAATCATAGTAAATTCCGGCACCGATATAATCGTTCTTTTCAAAATAGCTTTTTCCTATTTCATAATAAGTAAGCCCACGGATTTGAGGATCAGAAACCTTTTCAAATAATGATTTTTTGAAAAACTGTTGTGCTTCATCCTTTTTTCCGGCTTTATTAGCCATAAGACCTAAAGCATAATAAAATTCATTTTTTCGGGAACCATAAGTCCCTTTTTTGCTGATCCCTTCCAGATAGTTTTTGGCGCCGTTATAATCTCCTTTACCATTAAAGGTTTTGGCAATGGCAATCTGAGATTTTACCTCAAACTCAAAATCACTGGAGTATTTGTAAGCAGCAGTATAGCTATCCCTTGCCTTATCATTTTGTCCCAGATTTTCAAGAACCTGACCTCTTAAATAGGCAATTCTGCTCTTCAGTTTTCTGTTGGAATTTAAATCAAAAGCCAGATCAAGTTCCTTGGATGCATCTTCTTTTTTTCCTGCATCTAAAAGAGACTCAGCATAATAAATGCTCAATAGTTTAGCATAGGATTTATTAATATCTTCTCCCTTTAATTTAGCAAAAGTTTCATGAGCTCTATGGTAATCTTTGATCTTATCATATGCTACTCCCTGATAGATTCTTGCAAGTGGAACTCTTTTATCATCCTTCATATAGGTGAAGACATAGTTAAGAGCATCCAATGCTTCCAATGGTTTGTTCTGATAAATTCTTGATTGGGCAAGGATTATATACGCATCAAAAATCTGTTTATTTTTTTCTTCACCATTTCTGGTAACAGAATATTTATTGATGGCTTTTAATGCTTTAGCTTCAGCAATTTCCAGTGTTGTTGCTCCTTTTGTTGGGGCTGCATCCGGATTGTTAGAATCATTTCCGGGACCTCCCGGCATATTAGGAATTCCGCTATTTCTTCCAGGCCTGTTGGCTACTTCTGCCATTTTCATAGAATTTTCTGCAAAAGCTGCTGATTGGCCAAGATCACTTCCCAAAGGTTGATCTTCAAAAGTAAGTATTGGGATATAAGGAGCATAAAAATTATCCTTATGGGCCTTATCCCTGGTCGTGAATTCACTATTCAATGCATCTTTGGCATTAAACAGGGTATTATAATATGTGGAAAAGCCTTTCAATAATTTTGAACGTTGCTCCGGCTTTTTTGTTTTGGTAGCACAAGAAGCAATAAGACAAATCACTAAAAGGAACAATATATTCTTTTTCATTATTCAATATAACTTGCTAATCTGCTTTTTATTATCAGCAGTTTGATGATTTTGTAAAAATAATAAAATTTTATAATGAATAATATTTATATTTCTTTGGGAAATATTTTATTTCATCTTTATAGACGTCAGAAACCGCTGTGATTTTTAAACCGCAGAAATCTCTTTCAAAATTTTATAAACAAGATGGGTAGGAAGCCCCATAATTGTATAAAAACTTCCTGTCAGACTTTTGATTTTCGCCATTCCAAGCCATTCCTGAATCCCATAACTTCCGGCTTTATCAAATGGTTTATAATTTTGAATATAATACTGTATTTCATCATCACTGATCTCGTCAAAGGTCACATCGGCAACATCTGTTTCCGTAAATGTTTTATCTGCAGTTTTTATGGTAATTCCAGTATACACCTGATGGATTCTTCCCGAAAGGCTTCGAAGCATATGTTGGGCATCTGAATCATCCTTAGGTTTTCCCAGAATTTTCTGGTCAAAGGCCACCACTGTATCAGCCGTAAGCAAAACCTCGTTTGCTGCCAGATTTCTGAAAGCATCTGCTTTTAATTCAGATAAATAAGCCGCAGCCTGTTCTATTTTAATGTTTTCAGGAAGTAATTCCTCACAGTCGATTTTTACAACCTCAAATTCAAAACCAAGGCTGGAAAGAAGTTCTTTTCTTCTTGGTGACTGTGATGCTAAAAGTAATTTCATAAGTAAAGTTATACAGATTGGGTGTTATCATCATGCCAGTTCCCCTGAACTTTCATGACCTGTTCAATGACATCACGTACAGCACCACTTCCTCCTTTTATTGGAGAAATATAATCAGCTACCCCTTTTACTTCAGGAACGGCATTTTCAGGACATGCTGCAATAGCAGAGCTTTCCATAATATGGATATCAGGAAGATCATCTCCCATAGTCAGGATCTCCTCATTCTTAAGATTATACTTCTTTTTAAAATCTTCAAAATCCTCCATTTTATTATGGGATTTCGGATAATAATCCTGGATTCCAAGGTAATTGATTCTGTGTTTTACCATTTCATCATTTCCACCAGTAATAACTCCTATTAAATAATTGTTTTTTAAGGCTTTAACCACTGCGTAGCCATCCAGTACATTCATTACTCTGCTCATATTTCCTCCAGGCATCAGATAAACGCTTCCATCTGTGAAAACTCCGTCTACATCAAATACAAAGGCCTTAATATCCTTTAATTTCTCTTTATAACTCATACATTTTTTGAATAGAATGATTCATTGTCTTATAAATGCTAAGACTTTCTTCGTCTTGTATTAATTGTTCATGTAATTCTAAAATCCTAAGATCATTTCTTACAGCCGGCCCCGTTTGAGCCATTTTAGGTTCTATCTCATGGATCTTCTGAATCGTTTCATCAATCAGCGGTAAAAAATAATCGAAAGGAATCTCCTGAGAATCTGAAATTTCTTTGGCTCTTGAAAAAAGATGATTCACAAAGTTGCAGGCAAAAACAGCCGTTAAATGAATATATTTTCTTTTTTCATGATTACTTTCCATCACATTTTCTGATACTCTGGAAGCGAGGTCAAAGAGTATCTTTGTATCCTCTTTATTTTCTGTTTCAATGAAAAATGGGATTTTTTCATATTCCAGTTCCTTTGATTTTGAAAAGGTCTGCAATGGATAAAAGCTGGCTTTTCTGTATTCACCGCTTAAAGTTTCCTTTGGAAGAGAACCTGAAGTGTGTGCAACCAGACAATTTTTCTTGGTAATCATCTTAGAAACCTCTTCCACAGAATGATCGCTTACACAGATGATGTACAGATCTGCATCTTCCAACTTTTCTGTAGAATAAGGAATATGCAGTTCTCCAGAAATTTTACTCAATTCTTTTTTGTTCCGCCCAAAGATCTGAGCAAGGGAAATACCTTTCAAAGAAAAGGCTTTGGCAATATGATAAGCCACATTTCCGGAACCGATAATTACAATTTGCATCTAACAAATATAGGATTTTAAGATGAGTCGGGAAAGGAAGATCCGCATAGAAACCCCAAACTTAAATAGAGGCACACTTATTGCGTAACTGTCTCATATTATTTTTAATATTTAAACTGAAAATTGAATAATTAATTTAACTTTCAGTTATTTTTGTAATCCAAAACAGTGAAAGGCATCTTATGAAGATTAAGGACGCGGAAATTATTTCGTTGATGCAGAATCCACGGACACAGGATAAAGGTGTTCGTGCTTTGATGGATGCCTATCAAAGCAGATTGTACTGGCACATACGAAGAATTATTGTGGACGGAGATCTTGCCCAGGATACTTTGCAGGAAACTTTTATCAAAGCTTATCAGAATTTTCATCAGTTTAAAAATGATAGTCAGTTGTATACATGGCTGTATAGAATTGCTACCAATGAAGCATTGCAGCAGGTCAACAAACTGAAGAAAATGCAGAAAACAGATGAAGATCCGGAGTATCATATGCAAAATCTGGTGGCAGACAATGTAGAAGGTGATGCAGAAGAGATACAGACTTTATTACAGAACGCTATACAAAGCCTGCCGGAAAAGCAGAAACTGGTATTTATGATGCGGTATTATGATGACTTGCCTTACGAAGAAATATCTAAGATTGTAGATATGTCGGTAGGGACATTGAAAACTAATTATCATTATGCCAAACAGAAAATAGAAGATTATATTAAGGAAAATTACGAAAGATAATTTTTGACAAAACAAAGATGAAAGAGTTCGACATAGAAAAACTAGAACGTAAAAACATTTACACAGTCCCTGAAAATTTGTTTGAAAATATTCAGGAGAGGGTTATGAATGATATAAAGCCGGAGCAAAAAGCACCAGCACCGGTCTTTAAATTAAATTGGATGTATGCAGTAGCAGCGTCACTGGCTTTAATCTTTGGAGTAACTTTTATTTATAATTCCAGTAATAATTCTGCAGATCAGAGATTGAGTTCAAAAGAGGCGTATGCAATGCATAAAGGAGAGCCTAAAACGGAATCTGAGCTTGCCTATGAAACATTGAAAGGAGATTTAACCTCTGTTGAAAATAATAATCAAACAGTTGGAAATCAAAAAAATAATACTCCTTTAGCTGTAAAAAGCCAAGGAGGAAATGAAAAAGAAGCTGTTTCACAAAAAATAGTGAAACCCGTAACTAAAAAAGAAGAAACCCGGATGAATGAATATCTGGACTCGTTCTCCAATTCTGAGATTGCAGAACTGGCAAGTAACTCAACTCAGGATGTTTATTTGGATTTATATAATTAATAAAGAAAGATGAAAAAGATACTATTGACGTTTTTTATTATTTATGGTTTTAGTCTTGGCTTAAATGCTCAAAGAACCGATTATGATTGGAAGAAGATGGATCCCAAACAAAGAAAGGAAGTCATCAACAATCTTTCTCCTGAGGAAAGGAAGGAACTCCTTAAGAAATTCAGGAATAATATGATCATGGATAATCTGAATGTAGATTCCGGAGATAAGGCAGAATTTACCCAGCTTTATAACGAGTATCTGGATAGTCAGAAGCAGATAAAAAGTCAATTTGATCCAGGCTTTAATCCTGAAACATTATCAGATGATGAAGCTAAAGCTAAATTACAGCAAAGCTTTGAGATAGGACAGAAGCTTCTGGATAACAGAAAAAAATATGCAGAAAAAATGCAGCAGGTAATTCCCTGCCAGAAAGTCCTTAAGCTGTTTCAGTCTGAGGGTATGATGAGAGATAAAATGAACGAAAGAAAGCCTCATGTACATAATAATGCTTCGGGACCTAAACAGACCCCATAATAGTTTATTTTTTTAATGTTGGACGGCTCTTACAGATCTTTTTTTGTGAGAGCCGTTTAATTTTCTCTTTAAATCTAATTTTGTAGTAAAATAAAAAGATTATTATGTTGAAGAGAAATATTCCCAACAACAGAGAATATGATATTTCTGATGAAAATTTAAATAAATTGATACAATAAGATAATGAAAGACAATAATCTCTCGCTTTTTTTTATCTTTGCAAATTACAAGATTCTTAAATGAAAAACATACGAAATTTTTGCATAATCGCTCATATCGACCACGGTAAAAGTACCTTGGCAGACCGTCTTTTGGAGTATACGAATACCGTTACCCAAAGAGAATTACAGTCTCAGACGCTTGATGATATGGATTTGGAAAAGGAACGTGGGATTACTATTAAATCTCATGCGATCCAGATGGATTATGAGTATAAAGGAGAAAAATATATTCTAAACCTGATTGATACACCGGGACACGTTGACTTTTCTTACGAAGTTTCCCGTTCTATTGCTGCCTGTGAAGGAGCCCTTCTTATTGTAGATGCTGCTCAGAGTATTCAGGCACAAACAATTAGTAACTTATACTTAGCATTGGAAAATGATTTAACGATCATTCCGATTTTGAACAAAATTGACCTTCCGTCTGCTAATCCTGAGGAAGTAACAGATGAGATTATGAATCTTATCGGATGCGAATACGAAGATGTATTGAGAGTTTCAGGAAAAACAGGAGAAGGAGTTCATCATTTATTAGAGCAGATCGTTGAAAGAATTCCTGCACCGGTAGGAAATCCCGACGGACCACTTCAGGCATTGGTCTTTGACTCTGTTTATAACCCATTCAGAGGGATTGAAGCTTACTTTAAAGTGGTAAACGGAAGTATTTCTAAAAATGAAAAAATTAAATTCTTTGCTACAGGAAAAGAATATGGAGCTGATGAGGTAGGTACCTTAAAGCTAAAACAGGTTCCAAAGAAAACAATTCAGTGTGGAGATGTAGGATATTTGATTTCTGGTATTAAAGATGCCCGTGAAGTAAAAGTAGGTGATACCATTACTTCATTTGAGAATCCTGCAGACGGGCCAATCGATGGATTTGAGGAAGTAAAACCAATGGTATTTGCTGGTATTTATCCTATTGAGTCTGAAGATTTTGAAGAACTGAGATTCTCATTGGAAAAACTGAGATTAAATGATGCTTCTTTGGTTTTCGAACCGGAAAGTTCTGCAGCACTTGGTTTTGGGTTCCGTTGCGGATTCTTAGGGATGCTTCACATGGAAATCGTTCAGGAGCGTCTTGACAGAGAGTTCAATATGAACGTAATTACTACGGTACCCAACGTTTCTTATTTTGGATATACCAAAAAAGAACCTGAAGTTCCAATCCTGATCAATAACCCATCTGAAATGATGGATCCTTCTACAATGGATAGAGTAGAAGAGCCATTCATTAAGGCATCAATCATTACAAAGTCTGATTTCGTTGGAGCAGTAATGACTTTATGTATCGAGAAAAGAGGAGAGATCGTTAACCAAAGTTATTTAACATCAGAAAGAGTAGAACTGATCTTCAATATGCCTTTGGCTGAAGTTGTTTTCGATTTCTATGACAGATTAAAATCAATCTCTAAAGGATATGCATCATTCGATTACCACCCAATCGGATTCAGAGCTTCCAAGCTTGTAAAAATGGATATCCTGATCAATGGTGACATGGTAGATGCTCTTTCATCTCTGATTCACGACAGTAATGCTTACTACATCGGAAAAAGAATGTGTGAAAAGCTTCGTGAACTGATCCCGAGACAGCAGTTTGATATTGCTGTTCAGGCAGCATTGGGAGCAAAAGTTATTGCAAGAGAAACCATTAAAGCTCTAAGAAAAGACGTTACTGCAAAATGTTACGGAGGAGATATTTCCAGAAAGCGTAAACTATTGGAAAAGCAGAAAGAAGGTAAGAAGAAAATGAAACAGATTGGAAGGGTAGAAGTGCCACAGTCTGCGTTCATGGCTGTATTGAAGCTTAATGAATAAACAACATAAAAAATAGCTGTCTTATTAAGGCAGCTATTTTTGTATTTATTCAACGCTCATCATATGCCTTTGTTGGTGGATGATATTTTTATCAATGGAGAGTTCAAACTCCTGAGAGTGGATATTCAAAACTTATAGTGTCTGTATATGATTTCTCATGACAGCTTAAAACAACCAAAAAAAGAAACAGATAAACAAATATTTTCATAATGTAAACTTAATAAAAATATTTATTCATAACTTTGCGTATTCGTAACGCAAATTAATTTATGGAGTCTCCAAAAAAATTACAGGATATCAAAGTTGCTGTAGATGCAGTCATTTTCGGGTATTTCGATAAGAAAGATCTTCAAATCCTTCTCATCAAAAGAAATATTGAACCTTTTAAAGGCGGATGGGCACTTCCGGGAGGCCTTGTTCTGGATGATGAAAATCTGGATGATGCTGTTAAAAGAGAACTGCATGAAGAAGCAGGCATAAAGCCTGATTTTTTAGAACAGCTCTATACTTTTGGTAACGTAGGCCGTGATCCGAGAAACAGAGTGGTTTCTATCGCTTATCTGGGGCTTGTAAACCCATCTTACCACGAACTTTTTGCAGATTCCGATGCTGATGATGCCCAGTGGTTCAGTGTCAATACGCTTCCAACAGTGGCTTTTGACCACAAAAATATCATTGATATTGCCTTAAAAAGGCTTCGTACAAAAATTCAATATCAGCCCATAGGCTTTAATCTTCTCAATGAAGAATTCCCTTTTTCGGACCTTGAAAATTTGTACAAAACTATTGTAGGACAGGAAATTGACCGCAGAAACTTCCGCAAGAAAATCATGAGCTACGGATTGCTTAATGAAACCAATAACGTTAAAAAAGAGGGAAGTGGAAGACCCGGAAAACTCTTTACTTTTAATCAGGAAAAATATAAAGAATTGGAAGAACAGGGATTTTATTTCGAAATCAAATAATTTTCAATCACAAAATATATTTCAATGAAGTGGCCGGCTCAATCTGAGGCGGCCACTTTATTATTTACAAGAATAAGATAAAAGTATAAAAGAATTGAGATGAAATATTGCCACGAATGCACGAATGAAAATGTAACTTTTCAAATGGTTATAATAAATTATTCGTGTATTCTAAGACATATGCAAATTATATCTTGTTAAATTTACAAAAGGTTCCTCTCTTTTTACCACAGCAAATATTCTATAGATCAGTTTGCAACATA
>NZ_QNVT01000031.1 GCF_003385515.1 Chryseobacterium pennae
CCAAAAAATCAGGTAACAATAATTTTAATAGCTCGTCGGGAATATGCATCCTCAAAGTTAATCTCTTATTTGTTCCTCCACAACTTTTAGCACTGATCCATCTTATTGTATTGAAAACTGCTGATGGTAATATAAAATAAGCATAGCCTTCAAAAAATATCAGCCATCATGGTAATAATTGACATTTATGAGCCTATTCTGTAAACTTGTCCTCTGTAAGAGCCATGAACAAAATATCTCCTTTAAATAGGCTTCCTGAGAGTGTTGAACAACTGTATAACTTTACCATGAATAATCCGTGAATTGGCGACCAGATAAGAAAACAAAAAAACCTCTGACTAATCAGAGGTTTTAAAGTGGTTTCTCCAGGAATCGAACCAGGGACACATGGATTTTCAATCCATTGCTCTACCAACTGAGCTAAGAAACCATTATATTTTTGTTTGACTTACTTCGTTGTTTTAAAGTGATGCAAAAGTAGCAAGTTTTGGTATATAAAGCAAGTATTCATCGTACTTTTTTTACTTAACCCTAAAAAACTATTGATTATCAGACGAATTATTTTCCTGCTCCTTTCGGATTTGTTCACTCATCTCTTCCAATACCGGTTTAATCGTGTTTTCCGGAAGATCACTGATCCTGATATACATTAATCCGTCAATTGCATCATTGAAGTTAGGATCAACGTTGAATGCGATTACTTTTGCATTTTGTTTTATATATTTCTTGATAAGCACAGGTAATCTCAATTCCGGTTCAAGATCGTCAATGATCTTATCCAGTTTGTTTAGATCAGACTCCATTTCCTCAAAGAAAATGTTTTTATCCCTGTCTCGAAGCTTTACTTTATACTCATTTCTCGGAGTAATGTACTGAGCTACTGCAGAATCAAAATAATTGGAACGCATAAACTCAATCATCAGAGACTTTGAGAATTCTGAGAACTTATTGGAAATACTTACCCCTCCCATCAGGAATTTATGATCCGGATTTCTCAGGCATACATGCACGATTCCTCTCCATAAAAGGAAAAGTGGAAGCGGTTTCTGCTGATATTCCTGACAGATATAAGCACGGCCCATTTCAATCACCTTTTTAAAGAAAGGGTGAATATCCTGCTCAAACTCAAATAAAGAGCTGGTATAGAAGCCTTTGATGCCATATTTCTTCATGACCTCTCTACCCAATGCCATTCTGTAGGCTCCTGCAAGTTTTTTCTCGCCATTATCCCAAAGGAACAGGTGATGGTAATGTTTATCATACTCATCCAGGTCAAAAGGAAGATTGCTTCCTTCTCCTACCGCACGGAATGTAAGCTCTCTCTGACGCCCGATTTCCCTCATAATAGAAGGAATTTCCTCGTAAGTTGTAAAATAGATCTCGTAGTTTCCGTTGCTGAACAGCATTTTTTCTGTTCCTCTCAGTTTATCAACATCTTTGACGATATCCTCTATAGGAGTTTCATCAATAATGTTCTGAACGATGTTTTCTTCTTTTAATAAAGGAAACTTAACAGTAAGGTTCTGTAGGTTGATACTTTGAGCCAGAGATTTTCTTTTTTCATAGTAAGATTTCATCATATAAACCTTACGTTTTAGAAACTCTCCCAATTCTTCAATAGTTTCCATTTCATCCATTGCCTTTACAGAGATTGGTTTTCCAATCCTGATTCTGATAGGTTTTTCCCTGTCATTCATCATTTCTGAAGGAAGCATAAGCGTTTGCAGGCTTGGATGAAGTTTAGCTACCTGATAAAAAAGACGGCTGTTCTTGGCATGGAAATACATAGGAACTACCGGCACTTTAGCCATTCTGATCAGCTTAAGTGCCGTTTTTTCCCATTCTTTATCTAAAATTTCTCCATAAGGATTGTTCTTATTAGACACTTCTCCTGCCGGAAAAATACCTACACAGCCTCCATTCTGCAAATGCTTGAGGGTCTCACGCATTCCTGAAGAGCTGCTGTAAGCTTCTTTTCTGTTTTCAAAAGGGTTCACTGCGATTACGTACGGTTCCATAGGTTTGATCTTTTCCAGAAGGAAATTTCCCATTACCTTAAAATCCGGACGAACCTCTGATAAGATCTTGCACATCAGAATTCCGTCAATAGCACCCAGCGGGTGATTGGAAACCAGAACAAACGGTCCCGTTTTCGGAATCTTTGCCAGATCCTCTTCAAAAGCCACATAGCTTAAGTTTCTTTCTCTTACAAATGAGTCGAAAAAGTCTTTGCCTTCCTTATCTTTTAATTTATCGTATAATTTATTTACTTCATTTATTTTGGCAATGCTCATTACAGCAGATGCCACCGGATTCTTAAGGAACCCGATTTTACTTAAGCCGGAAGCTTTGATCAGATCGTTTTTCGAAATTAAACTCATGTGTGTTTAGTCGCAATTAATATTATTGTGTTACCATTTGAAGAGTATTCTTGGAAATCTGCTCCAATAATACATTTTTTTCGTGGTAAAATCTGTCAATGTGATCCATCTTCGCATTTCTTACTGTGAATAAAGATACATTTTTAATTGCTTCAGTTTTAAAAATTTTTTGAAGCTCTTCGTTGAGTTCTTCAAGGTGATTAAATTTATCTTCCAGGCATAATGCCAGTGAAATGGCAGAATTCTGCATCAGGGAAACCTTGATCTTATATTTAGAAAGATATCCGAAGATCAAACTCATATGGTCTTCTGCAATAAAAGAGAAGTCTCTGGTAGAGATCTTTAAAAGTTCCTGGTTTTCTTTCAGAATATAAGTTTCTTCCTGTTGATTTTGGTCTGAAGCTCCCACTTTGGTTCCTGCCTTGGTAGGATCCACAAAAGATTTTACATAAAAAGGAATATTTTTTTGCTGTAATGGCTGTAGCGTCTTTGGGTGAATAACACTTGCCCCATAATAGGCCATTTCAATAGCTTCTTCATAAGAAATATTGGAAAGCAGCGATACATCATTGAATTTTCTTGGATCTCCGGTCATTACTCCAGGTACATCCTTCCAGATCGTCATGGCATCAGCATTTAAGCAGTACGCAAAAATGGCTCCTGAATAATCTGACCCCTCTCTTCCTAAGGTTACCGTGAAGTTATTGTCATCTGATCCGATGAATCCCTGGGTAACATAGCAGACTTCAGGGTTTAGATTTGAAATAAACTCTTCCGTTTTTGCCCAGTCTACCGCACCCTCTCTGTATGAATTATCCGTTTTGATATAATCTCTTGCATCCAGCCATTGATTGGTAAATTGGATTTCATTCAGGTATTCACTTACGATTTTGGTAGAAATCATCTCTCCACAGCTTACCACCTGATCATACACGAAGTTATAATTAGGTGATTTGTTTCTTCTTAAAAAAGAATCAATATCGTCAAAAAAGAGATTGATTTCAGCAAAAACCGCATGATTTTCAGGAAACAGACCGTCCGCAATCTCGATGTGTTTTCGTTTTATCTTTTCAATCTCAGTTTGATAGTTATCCTTCTTGAAATAAAGTTCTACAACTTTTTCCAATTCATTGGTCGTCTTGCCCATTGCTGAAATTACCAGCAAACATTTGGCAAATCCTTGGCTTTTTAGAACCATGGACACATTTTTTACACTCTCGGCGTCTTTCACAGACGCGCCACCAAACTTGAAAATTTTCATTAAATTGTTAAAAATAAAATTGTTAGATAAAAATTACATGAGTTTTTTACGGAGGACAAAATTATAAATTTACAGCGAGATATGAAATAGGCTGATGATGCGATGGAATTAAGATTTCCTTAAAATAGCTCTGAAGGGAATGCCTGACTATGTTTGAATGCAGGAATAGAGGAGATTAACCTCTATTAAGAATCTTATTTATTCCATACATTTATTTGATATTTATTTTTTTGAATGCCAAAATTTGGCGTCATTATCTGTAATATAAGGAATTTAATAGAAAGTCACTTTATTCAAAACCTGAGGATAAGGTCAAAAATAAATATAATATAATAAGATCTGTTTTTCAATTTTTCATTTGAATCGTTTCATGTTCTGCATTAAAATAAGTAAACAGAATTTTTCATTAGTTTGGGATAAAGAAATGGAGAGGTAATCACAGGCGGATATTCAGTATTATGTTTTGTTTTGACTGTATTGTATTGATATACAGAGTTTAAGTTCTTTTGTAATTAAATTTTCTTAATGCAATAAATTTTCCGAAATTTGGGGAAAACGTAAAAAGAAAAATATGTCAAATCAACCATTACAGACTTTAGGAGAATTTCTTATCGATAAGCAGGACGATTTTCAGTATTCAACAGGTGAATTTTCTCGTCTTCTAAGTGCAATAAGATTGGCTTCGAAAGTGGTTAACAGAGAAGTAAATAAAGCCGGAATTGTAGATATTACAGGAGCTGCAGGAAACCAGAATATTCAAGGGGAAGAACAGCAGAAACTGGATGTAATCGCTAACGAAATTTTTATTACGGCTTTGTCTCAAAGAGAGGTTGTTTGTGGTATTGCTTCAGAGGAAAATGATGATTTTATTGATATTAAATGTGGTGAAAACGGACATTTAAGCAAATATGTAGTGTTGATTGATCCTTTAGATGGATCTTCAAACATTGATGTGAATGTTTCCGTAGGAACCATTTTCTCTATCTATAGAAGAGTTACCGAACCGGGAACGCCTGTGCAGCTTGAAGATTTTTTACAGAAAGGAGTCAATCAGATTGCAGCAGGATATGTCATCTACGGTTCTTCCACAATGATCGTTTATACAACAGGAAACGGAGTGAACGGATTTACACTGGATCCATCCTTAGGAACCTATTATCTTTCTCATCCCAATATGACTTTCCCAAAAACTGGTAAAATCTATTCCATCAACGAAGGAAATTACATCAAATTCCCTCAGGGAGTGAAAAACTACCTTAAATATTGCCAGATGGAGGAAGGAGACCGTCCTTATACTTCCAGATATATTGGGTCTTTGGTTGCCGATTTCCATAGAAATATGCTGAAAGGTGGGATTTATATTTATCCATCTTATTCTCAGGCACCCAATGGGAAATTAAGATTATTATACGAATGTAATCCAATGGCTTTCCTTGCAGAACAGGCTGGAGGAAAAGCAACAGACGGATTCAGAAGAATTCTGGAAGTAGAACCTACAGAACTTCACCAGAGAATTCCGTTTTTCTGCGGAAGCATTGATATGGTGGAGAAAGCAGAAGAGTTTATGCGAATCGACAGCGTAAAATAATGGAAGCATCATATTTTAAATATTTATTACAATTTAAGCGCCCGAGTGGAACATCTCGCGGCGTTTTGCTTGATAAGGAAACCTTCATCCTTGAAATTTCAGAAAATGGAAAAAAAGGAACAGGGGAGTGTGCTGTTTTCAGAGGCCTGAGCTTTGATGACAGGCCTGATTATGAAGACAAGTTAAAATGGCTCTGTGAAAACATTAGCCAGGATCCGGATTTCTTAAAAGAAGAACTAAAAGACTTCCCTTCGATATGGTTTGGATACGAACAGGCCGTTCTGAACCTGAAATTTGGAGCTGATCTTTATTTTCCAAGTGAGTTTACCGAAGGAGAATCTGCCATTACTATCAACGGATTAATCTGGATGGGAGATGTGGGGTATATGGAAGAACAGATTCAGGATAAACTGGGAAAAGGATTTCATTGCATTAAATTAAAAATTGGAGTCGATTGGAAATCTGAACATATCATTCTTCAAAAGCTAAGAGAGAAATTTTCAAAAGAGCAACTGGAACTTCGGGTGGATGCTAATGGAGGATTCAGTAAAGAAGAAGCAGCCGTTGTTTTGCAGCAGCTGGCAGATTTGCACATTCATTCCATTGAACAGCCTATTAAAGCCGGAAACTGGAAGAATATGACGGAATTGTGTGCTCAGACGCCAACTCCTATTGCTTTGGATGAAGAATTGATTGGGATTACAGGTCCGGAAGAAAAGAAAAAACTTTTAGAAACGGTAAAACCGCAATACATCATTTTAAAACCGGCTTTAATAGGTGGTTTTGCTGGATCTGATGAATGGATTTCCCTTGCTGAAGAACAGAATGTCGGCTGGTGGATTACTTCTGCGTTAGAAAGTAATATCGGCCTGAATGCCATTGCACAATATACATTCACAAAAAAAAGCCCGATGCCACAAGGTTTAGGTACCGGAGCTTTATTTACAAATAATTTTGAATCCAGTTTAGAGCTCAGAAATGAGTTGTTGTGGTTCAAAAAATAAAAAATGAATTAACAGGTTGGGTTATTTGAATGTTCCCAATCCCATTCTCTGCAGCATCTGGCTCTGGCATCCCAGTTGTTGCAGCCTATAGGGACTACCGGAATATTTCCTCCATGAATGGTTTTTAAATCTTTTTTTTCTAGCTTTCTTAGATTTTTCATAATTGGTATTGAGTTTTGGTGATAGTGAATCTGGTGAATGACAGTCAGGAGTATAGAGACTGCCATCTTATTTAATAAAAAACTCCAATGCCGCAAAGTTGGGACATTGGAGCTATATGAGGTCATAATTTTGAACCCGGTTTTAGATCTCAGAAATAAGAGTTAAGCTGATTCAAAATAGAATAGTGCAAAATTACCTAGCAATATGGAGGTGGTGAATCCGGGCAGGTAGTGCCGCCACAGTAATCTGGTGCCCATGCCCTGCAGCATCCTTCCTGTGGACTCCAGCTATTACATCCAAGAGGAGGTCGTCCTCCACTAATTTGTTTTAATTCTCCTTTGTTTAATTTTCTTAGATTTTTCATTGTTAATATTTTAGCTTGATGATAGTTAAATGTCTGAATTTTTTTTCAGATATACAATTTTTTAGACAAGTAAATATTGTGAGATATCGAGAATTGAATAAAATGAAAATGAATGTTGGGAGGTCATTATTTAAATATATTCATCTCTTCTTTATAAACTGAGCTTTGTATACTCAGGAAATTTAAGACACTGTGAAACACGTGATTTTGAGAAACTATATCATTAGGCTTTAGTTGTCTCGAGCCATCAGAAACCCATACTATAAAAGGAATTTCATACTGTTCCTTAGGGGCTATACTTAGGGGCATTCCATGCATGTACAGGTTTTTTTCGCCCAATGATTCTCCGTGGTCTGAGACGAAAAGCATTGTGCTTTTATAGTCTTTTAATTGTTTTAAATCCTCAATGACATTATATAAAAGGTAATCTGTGTAAACAATTGTATTATCATAGGCATTGATAAGCTCCTGCCGAGAGCAATTACCTAGTTCAACACTATTGCAGACAGGCTTAAAGACCTCAAATCGGGATGGATATTTTTTACTGTATGTCGGACCGTGGCTTGTACTTGTATGCAATATGACCAATATTTTGTTTTTGGTGCTTGCTGCTATCTGCTCTTTGAGACCGTTTAAAAGTATCCCATCATAATTGCAGTCTTCACCCTTGCAATTTGAAAACAGGCTTTCTTTGGTTTGATAATTTTTAATATGCACCGGTGGTTCTCCCCAATTTGTTGTTCTCCAGATAACATCTACATTATTTCTATATAAATAATTAGGTAAGATTTCATACAGATCATCTGTATTAGTATGTTCCAAAATACATTTTACACCAGCAGTGGTGTATGTTGCACAAGAGGTGGCTTTAAAACTGTGTAGATTTTGTTCTTTGGAAAGCAATGGATTTGTATTTTTTTCATATCCGTACAACGAGAAATTTTGGCTTCGTGCCGATTCTCCGATAACCAGAACGACAACTGATTTTTCATTATTTTTAATGGTTGCGGGAGGTAACAAAATTTCCTTTTCGTTTTTTTTATATTCATGAATGTAAAAAAGAGAGATATTGACAGAATAAGACCATGGCATGGCAAGGCCACCTAATGTTTTTGAATTTTTATCAATCCATAACCAATTACTTGCATTCGCAAATGCTACAATAATTATGAATAACAGAGTTAATGAAGATGTGATTAAAAACTTTTTTAGTGGGATACTAATGATTTTGACATTAATGATATAAATGCCGGGAAGTATACCAAGGAAAATAATATAGAGAATTAATTTTATGGAAAAAAAGCTGCTGGACTCTTCGTAATTGGTATTGAATATATTGCCAATCATACTTTCATCAATGATAACACTATAGGTATTGATAAAATAGACCGCAATGGAACTGATTATAAAGGTAAGTACCAATAAAATTTTCCCAACAATCCTCGACAGAAAAAAGATTAAATAGAACGCAAAAGCATTGGCAACTAACATGAGAGTGATTAAACTTATGATGAGCACAACGCCATTTAAACTTTTATAATCAACTTTACTGAAGACAAAGGTAAAAAAGGGAATATGAAAGAATATGAAATTAAGAAAGCTCATTAAGAGGGCAAAATCCAATAATTTCAAATTATTTTTTAACATAAGTGTAGGTGATTATATAAAGTGATATTATTAAGCTTATAAATGACAAATAAAATATAATCAAATTCTCATTAATTATTTTGTTAATTAAAATGATACTACCAATGGTAAATGCTATGATAAAAACCGGATAATATTTTTTACTGCCAACCCATGCCCATATATTATATTGGTGATTGATAAAAATACCTAAAAGTCCTAAAATATATCCAATAATACTTCCGATAATGACATCAAGAGGGTAATGGGCTCCAACGGCTACTCTTGTGAATGCAATAATTAATCCTGTTAAGAGCAGAGAACAGCACCATATGAATTTATATCCTGATTTCTGAGGCATAAAAGTAAACATCAGAATAGTAAGCGTTGTAAAAATAGTAATGGAATGTCCGGAAGGCAGGCTAGTGTATCCAGATAATGTTTTCCCTATGATGACAAAGCTTTCATTATCAAATGCCGCCGCCGGTCTTGGTACAGTAAATAATCTTTTTAAAAGGTTGCAAAATAAAGCCGACAGAAGTGATGCAGATAATAAAGACTGCCAGATTTTTGGGATGTAGATTACGAAAACGGATAGAAAAGGCAAAAGAACAAGAGCATCTCCCAATTGAGTTAAGTTATATTGCAGTTTGGGATATTGTGATAATTTGGAATTTAAAAAAAAGAACCAGTGCTCTTGAACACCTATATAGGCGACAGTATTGAGTGCATCCTGTTTATAAAGAATGAAAAAGATCAAAGTTAATAAAAATAAGGGTAGATACAATAAAAATAAGACCGGGTGAATGTAATGACCAATTATAGTTTTATTCATAATATTTGATTTACTTATTTCTAATAAACTACCTCGGGGCAGGCCCACGAGATGTTAGAATAACTTGAGTTGCCCTGTATAAATTTTTGTGTATTGTTTTTCTTTACCTTGGTTTTCAATATACTTCCGAATAACCTCTTTATTACCATATTGCCCTACAGTATTAGCATAGAATCCATTTATCCATATATTTCCTCCCCAAGAATTTGTTTTATTTCAGGATAAAGGCGAAATAACTCTCTATCTGTTATACTTTTTACTGTTCGAACAATTTGGCTTAATGACAAAGAAGGAACACTTTGTATCAGAAAATGCACATGATCTGATTCATAACCAATTTCTATAAATTCAATCTCATAACGCTCTGAAATTTCTTTGCATATGAGCTGTAAAGTTTCTCCGGAAACTTCATTTAGAACTTTTCCTCTTTTAACCCTGAGGCTTGCCTCGGGGAATTCTTTAGATTAAAATGTTGTGGCATCAATTACAAAACGATAATGGGCTTTTTTGTTTACTACTTTGTCCCAAGCTTCATTTATTTCTGATGCTTTTATCACTTCTACTTGAGGATAAATTTTATTTTTGGCACAATAATCCATCATTTCTTGGGTTTCTTGAATGCCACCAATCAGCGAACCGTTAAAATTTACTCGATTTTGAGTCATATTGAAATTATTGATTTCCAAAATACCATTTATCGGTTCCCCAACTTGCGTAAAAAAGCCGTAAGGTTTTACACAGTCGATGTACGGTGACATTTCGTAAGCATAAGGAACGGTAGAAATCATATAATCCAATTTGCCTTTGTAGGGTTTTAAATCTTCTGCCGATTGTACCACGATTACTTCCTTTGCACCAAAACATTTAATGTCTTTCACTTTTGAAGCAGACGTGGTAAAAGCAAAAACTTTTGCACCTTTTGAAACCGCTAATTTCACAGCAATATGACCTAAACCGCCAATGCCAACCACACCAATTTTATCGCCCTTTTTAAATTTCATTTTCATCATTGGCGAATACGTCGTGATACCTGCACAAAGTAATGGTGCCGCATATTTCAGTTTAATAGTAGCAGGAATTTTAATGGCAAAATGTTCTGTTACTACAATGTTGTTGGCATATCCACCTTGTGTAATTCCAGTTGGCGATGATTTTTCTGGCATGCCATAAGTTTCCACCATTCCTGTTGTTTCACAATGCTGTTCTTGGCTACTTTTACAACTGTCGCATTGCATACAGCTGTTTACCATAGCGCCAACTCCAGCTTGGTCGCCAACTTTAAATTTGGTTACATTTTTACCAACTGCAGTTACAATTCCGGCAATTTCGTGACCTGGAACTAGCGGATATTGTTGTTTGCCCCAATGTCCTTTAACCATATGAATATCGGAATGGCAAATACCCGAAAATTTAATATCGATTAAAATATCATTGTCACCGACCGCTCTTCTTTCAAAGTTCCAGGCTGTTAATTTTCCTACCTCGTCATTTCCTGCGTAACCTTTAGATTTAATATTTGTGCTCATTTTTTTTGACTTATTTGTTTGTGAAAAAATTGAAATTGGATTTACAAGCAACAAACCTGCACTTGCAATTGCCGTTTGCTGAATAAATTTCCTTCGGGATGGATTGCTGTTTTTTTCTTTCATTTTTTTTGATTTTTTTAGTTAAAACCTGTTGCGCATTTAGGAAATAAATAATAAAAAGATTGTTCAATTGATTACCAAGTCATTAAACAAATTACCCCGAGGTATTGGTTAACCCCATAGTTTGAGTTGTTCACCGTGGATTTTTTAAATAATTCTCGTACACTCAAACTTTTCCTCTTTTAACCCTGAGACTTGCTTCAGGGAATTCTTTAGATTAAATACTTATCCCTAGCTGTTCAATAATATTGCTTTTTACACCTGGATTGAACATCTTTATTTCAAACTTCTCAAGAAAAAGAAAGGGGCAGTTTTTTTTGTTTTTCTTAGGGTGTATTTATATAACTGTCTAGTGATCAGTTTTATTGTTGGGGATTTTTTTTTATAAAAAGATCAATTTGAATATTTTTTAGCATTGTAAGAAAATGCATTAAATGATCAATCACTCAAACATTATTAAGAATATAAAAAAAGAATTTTAGTGGAAGTGATTTAAATTATTTATTATAAAAAACAAGAAAATAAATTCCTGCAATAGATCTGTAGGAATTTTTAAATGAAATTTTGATTTGTTTTAAGGAATAAAGTAATTGTTGGCTCGGATAGGTTTTTTTTAGATTGTAGTTGTAATTAAATGACATCTTTTACAAAAATGGCTTTCCTTATATAGGTCAAGATATAAGAAAACTTTTTTTTAATCTTTTTCATGATAAAAAAATTGTAATTCTCTATTATTTGAATTGGCAATCATTATGCCATTTGTCAGGTCTGTGGTAACTTTAACATAGGTCTGATTTTATAGCATTTTTTTAATTAATCATTATGAAATAATTGTGAAAATATTTTCGTTATTTATTGTTCTATTGGTGATATGATTCCTATCTGTTCCATATAAATTCTGAAAAATATCACTCTGAACCTGAGAGCTGGAAAGGTATCCCCAATGATTTCCGGCTTCAAATTTAAAGCTGCTCAGTACATCATCTTTCACAAAAGTACAGTCGATGATAGATACGATATCCTTATAAGGGCTAATATCACTCGGCCCGTTTTTACCAAGCCTTGGGGTAAGAATATTTTTGGTAAACTGTGAGATTCCCAGGATCAGATCCTGCCTGTTCAGATAAATGGAAATCCGGTTGGCAAGCAACGGTAATTTATTAAAGGAATCTTCTGAGTCTTCAAATACTTTATAGGATACATCGGCATTCAATAGGATTACCTGATCAATCACTCTGAGGATATTCTCTCTTTTAAGACTGTAAAGCATGCTTTGAAGTACTCTGTTGCCCAAAGAGTGAGCCATAATATGAATTCTCTGGTTACATGGGATGAGATCACGGTTGGAAAAAATATCCTTTAAAAACTGAGTGTAAAAGTAAAAGAGTCTCAATAATGATGTTCCGGAATTGATGCTTGATGCCTTGTCGTCAAAATAGCTCAATGGAATAATACTGCCAGAAGCCGGCCAGCTCACAAATAAAATATGTTCAACAGGAGAAGCGGGATTGTCAATGAATATTTTTTTTAAATCAAGAATAGCCTTTAATTCATCATCAAAATTGTACAGATAACCATGAATAAATATCAGTACATCACTTCGGTCCTTAGTGGCAGACATATTTTTGTACAGTTCGTAGAACAGTCTTTGGGTTCCGCCGAGATTATTGGCTGTAAGAGAGGATTTTTTGATGCCTTTTTCATTCTGCAGAACTTCCAGAACTTCTTCATAGCCTTGTTTTTCAGGTTCTGAAAACAGTTTGTAGTTCAGGATGTTTCTGTTGGTGTAGTCTTTTTTCTTTTTGGCCGCAGCAGTGGGCTCCTTATAATTATCAAAATCACATTTTGCAATCCTGAAATTAGGAATTGAGTATTCGTCATTGGAAAAAGAATCCACTTTTTCACCCTTATGACGGATGATTTTCCGGTTGCTTAAGATGTAAACGGCCATAAGCGATAATTTGGTACAATGGTTTTAGCTTGACCTAAATTAGTGAAAAATACTGAATTACAATGCAAATGGCTTTAAAATTATCATTTTCAGAAACGCTTATTTTTCCGTAACTTTGTACCACTTTTTTTGCTATAAAATAAAAGCTAATTTAATGGAAGAAGAAAAAAAATCACTCAATTTTATTGAGCAAATTATTGAAGATGATCTGGCAAACGGTTTGAATAAAGATCAGATCCGTTTCCGTTTTCCGCCTGAACCAAACGGTTACCTGCATGTAGGGCATACAAAAGCTATCTGCATCAACTTTGGTCTGGGTGAAAAATACAACGCTCCTGTAAACCTTCGTTTCGACGATACGAACCCTGAAAAAGAAGAGCAGGAATTCGTAGATTCTATTAAGAAAGATGTTGAATGGCTAGGTTTCAAATGGGACAAAGAATTGTATGCCTCAGATTACTTCCAGCAGCTTTACGAATGGGCAGTACAATTAATAAAAGACGGAAAAGCTTATGTAGATGAGCAACCTTCTGAGATGATTACCGAGCAGAGAAAGAATCCTACAGAACCAGGAGTGGAATCACCATACAGAAACCGCCCGGTAGAGGAATCATTGGATCTGTTTGAAAGAATGAAGAATGGAGAATTTGAGGAAGGTACAATGTCACTTCGTGCAAAAATCGATATGGTTTCTCCCAATATGAATATGCGTGATCCTGTAATGTACAGAATCCTGAAAAGACCTCACCACAGAACGGGAACTGCTTGGAAAATCTATCCGATGTATGACTGGGCACACGGTGAGTCTGATTATCTGGAGCAGGTATCGCATTCATTATGTTCATTAGAGTTTGAAAATCACAGACCTCTTTATAACTGGTACCTGGAGCAGGTATATGATGAAACTAAAGTAGCTCCTAAGCAGAGAGAATTTGCAAGGATGAACGTTTCTTATATGATTACTTCTAAGAGAAAACTGCAAAGATTGGTGGCTGAAGGAGCAGTAACAGGATGGGATGATCCTAGAATGCCTACCATTTCAGGGATGAGAAGAAAAGGGTTTACACCCACTTCTATCAGAAACTTTATTGATAAAGTAGGGGTTGCGAAAAGAGAAAACCTGATCGAAATTCAGTTACTTGATTTCTGTGTACGTGAAGACCTTAATAAAGTGGCTAAGCGTGTAATGACTGTAGTAGATCCTGTAAAATTAGTGATTGAAAACTATCCTGAAGACAAAGAAGAATGGGTAGAAACAGAAAACAATCCTGAACAGGAAAATGCAGGAACCAGAGAGATTCCTTTCTCAAGAGAATTATATATTGAACGTGAGGACTTCAAAGAAGAGGCTAACAATAAATTCTTCAGACTGAAATTAGGTGGAGAAGTTCGTTTAAAATCAGCATATATCATCAAAGCTGAAAGAGTAGAAAAAGATGAAAATGGTGAGATTACTACGATCTATGCTACTTATGATGAGAAGAGTAAATCCGGAAGCGGAACAGAAGAAAGTTTAAGAAAAGTAAAAGGAACACTTCACTGGGTATCTGCCAAACATGCAATCCCTGTAGAAATAAGAATTTACAACCAATTGTTTACGGTAGAACAGCCGGATGCTGAAAAAGATGTAGATTTCTTAAACTTCATCAATCCTGAATCTGTCGCTACAGTTCAAGGTTTTGCTGAACCAAGTCTGAAGGATGTAGCTGTTGGAGAACCGCTTCAGTTCCAGAGAATCGGATACTTTACAAAAGATCAGGACTCTACAGATACTGAATTGGTATTCAACCGTACAGTAACACTAAAAGATTCTTTCAAGCCTTAATAATTGTAAGGAATGAATATAAATAAAATCAGGACTTAGAAATAAGTCCTGATTTTTTATTTTTTACAACGAATAATCTAATAAAATAATTCGTGTATTAGTAGCAATAAAAAACTTTGCGTCTTCTATTTTCCAATAGTAGGAATCCAATGTTTTCTAACCTTTTACTCCCTTGATCCAATCCTGGAATTTACCAACCTGTTCCATAAAGAAAGACTCATGTTCCTCTTTTTCTTCAGGACGGTTAACCAATATATGTTCAAAGTAAGTGTCTTTCAGGATTTTTCTTAGAATTCCTTCTCCCAGGAAAGGTTTATAATCGTTTAATGCCTGAGTTGCTTTTAACAGATGTCGGATATCATATTGTAATGGGTTTATATCAGGAACCTGCTTGTTGAGGTTAAGGAGATTGTATACTGCTATTCTGGCTGTTCTTACAGAGCTTTCCATCGTGAATACAACATCGTTATTGGTTTCTACAAATTGGCCAACCAATCCTAAGTTAGTACAGCCTTCAGGAACCACTCTCGGGCGATCTCCCTGAGCTCTGGGCATAAACATAGAGGTGATGTAAGGCATAAAGGCAGTACGGACAATCGTATTTTCAATGACGTTATCAAGCTGATCTGCCATTCCAAGATGGTGACACAGTTCTGCAAGGATCTCATTTCCGGTACATTCAGGCATAGCTTTTTTAATATAGTTCCCTTCTTTATCCATGAGTAGGGCATATACCCATACTACAAGAATATCATCCGGCTGGGTAGGGTAGTGTGGCTGTCTGTTACAGGTAAAGCTCATTACCCAATTAGAATCTGTAATCGTAATAATACCTCCCGTAGCTGTTTTTCCGGAATAAGGATCATTTACACATAATTCTTTTAATTTCTCAGTAAATGCAGAAGGACGGCATGTTAATGTTGCAGATTCCCAAGATGATTTTTCAATATGGCTACAGAATTTTTCAGGTTTTCCGAAAACTTCAGATTTGGCTGCAAGGTTTTTCCATAATTTCCATCCGGCACTTTGTCCGGCACTGCTGTTGTCTATGGTGACTTCCGGCACTGTATTATTATCTCCGTAGAAAGTACTTTCCGTCATAGATCCGGTAGTTACAATTACGTAATCATCTTTTCCGATGGGTATTCTGACTTCTTCTCCGTTTTGCTCGGTAATAATGCCTTCTACTGTTTTTCCTTCTGTATTAATATGAACATCAAGATCCTTTACCAAAGTATCGAACTGGATTTGTACTCCTTTCTCTACCAGGAAGTTTTTTAAAGGGGTAACAAAGGTATCATATTGGTTGTATTTAGGGAATACAAGGCATGAAAAATCTTTCATTCCGTCAATAGCGTGAAGGAATCTGTGCATATACAGTTTCAGTTCCAGTAAGCTGTGCCAGTTTTCAAAAGCAAACATAGAACGCCAGAAGAACCAGAAATTACTGTTCAGAAAAGATTCTGAAAAATAGTCTTCAATACTCAGATCATCTAGCTCTTCTTTTTTCTTTAATAAAAGTTTGACAATCGCCAATTGATCTTTTTTCTCCAACCCGAATTTGCTGAAATCCTGGATCTGTCCCTGATTATGAATCAATCTTGCTTTTGAATAGTTGGGATCGTTATCATTGATGAGACGGTATTCATCCAGAACACTGTAAGGTGCAGGCAATTCCAAAGCAGGAATGTCCTGGAATATATCCCACAGATTTTCATAAGTCATATCCATTTCACGGCCACCACGGATGATATACCCATCTTTTGCATTCCCGGCACCATCCAGTGATCCACCTTCAATTGCCAGCTGATCCAGAAAGATAATATTTTTACCGGGAACATGGCCGTCACGGATGAAATAATATGCTGCAGACATCCCTGCAATGCCGCTTCCGACAATATAGATTTTACTGTTTTCGTAGGATTGTAAAGGAATTCCTTTATTTCTTTGATAGTTTCCGATCTGGTCTGAAAAAGGCATTGTCTTTTCAGGAGTGTTAATCTGAACTTCCTTGCTTGAATCCGGTTCGTGGTTCACTTTCCCAAACTGGTCAGAGGTATTTAAAACTTTGTTGAATTTTGAATCGATCGTACTCATTTTTATGTTGTTTTTAATGAACATGATAAAGGTACCCCTATTCAAAAAGCAATGTATATCCCTAATGTCAGAATTAGTGTCCCGAAATTCCTACGACTGGATATTTTCCGTTATTCTATACTCAGAAGGAGAAAGAGAAGTGTGTTTTTTAAAAAAACGGCCAAAAGCAGAGGTGGAATTGAACTGAAGTTCAAAAGCTATTTCCGAGATTGTCAGGTCCGGATTTCCCAGCATGACATAGGCTTCTTTCAACAGGGTTTCATCAATAACTTCATGAGGAGTCTTGCCACAGGCTTTTTTAATGATTTCAATAAGGTATTTGTTCGAAATACAAAGTTCATTGGCATAGAACTGAACGGTTCTGTGGAGTCTGATATTTTCCCGGATAAGTTGACTGAATTTAAGATAGAGATCCTTTTTCCCTTCTTCTTTCTCAGGATCTTTAACATATTTAGCATCCAGAATTTCGGCGGTTTCCAGCAGAAGATTGAAAATAATAGTGCGAACAATTTCTTCAGTAAATTTTCCCTGTTTTCTGGATTTCTTTTTGAGGTAATCCAAAAGGTTTTGTAATACCAAAGCATTTTTAGGAGAGGTTTTTACAATACTGTAGGAACCGTTGGAGAACAGGTTCATTTTCTCAATGATAAAAGGATTAGATATATTTTTGATCAGAAAATTCTTGTCGAAGAATAATAATTTTATCCTGAAATCCTGACTGGTTTTCATAAATCTCACAATAGTAGACGGAGCTGCAACCAGAATGCTATGGGCATCAGCTTTATACTGATGACGGTCTATTTCAACACTTACTTCTCCTGCCGTACAGATGCATAGGGCATAATAATCCATCCTGAAAGGAGCTTTAGGAAATTCGAAAATGGGGTTTCCGGAGGAGATATAATAGGATTGCCGGCAGTCAATACTATAAAAAGACAGCGTATCGTGTAAGTTTTCGTAGGTTACCATTTTTGCTGTTGATTGATTTTTTATAGATTTTTTTTGAAATTTAAGGTTAAAAAGCCTATTGTTACTGCAATTTACGAATTTTATAAATATTTACTAAGGGTATGTGTCTAAAATATTTGTTTTTATTCGGATGCAGTTGATTGTTTGTTTTTATGATTGTTATTTAGAAAAAGGCTTAAAATAAAGGTATTTGAGCCTATTTTTCCCTAACTTTGCACTTTCAAATTTTTCCCCCCAAATATTATTGTGAAACTGATAAATGTATATACGAGTTCTTTTAAAGGACTCTCGCAGGAGAGTTGGATGCTGGCGTTGGTAATGCTTATCAACAGGGCAGGTTCTATGGTACTTCCATTTTTGGGAGTGTATATGACCAATCATTTACATTTCAGTATTGAAAATTCAGGAATTGTCCTGAGCTTTTTTGGAATAGGTTCGGTGATAGGTTCATGGTTTGGAGGAATGATCACGGATAAGATTGGAGAATATAGTGTACAGAGCCTGAGTTTACTGCTCAGTGTGCCTCTCTTCTGTATGATCCCTTTTTTCACAACAGAAGCGGGATTGGCCGGGATTATTTTAGCGCAGAGTATTGTGAGTGAAACATTCCGTCCGGCAAACTCAGTTGCTATTACAAAATATGCCAAACCGGAAAATATTACGAGAGCATTTTCCCTGAACAGAATGGCAGTAAATCTTGGTTTTTCCATCGGTCCGGCATTAGGAGGTATTCTATCTGCTATTTCCTATGAATTTTTATTTTACAGTAATGCTTTAGCTGCTTTATTGGCGGGGTTAATGTACATTTGGTTTTTCAGAGGCCGGGCAAAATTGGCCAAACAGGAAGCTAAAAAAGTAAAGGAAGCAATAGCTGTTAAAAAGGAAAATTCTCCTTATCAGGACAATAAGTTTTTAATTTTCTGTTTCTTATGTATGCTGTTCTCGATCTGTTTCTTCCAGCTGTTCAGTACACTGACGATCTTTTACAAAGATACCGCTCATTTAAGCCAACAGAATATAGGATATATTTTAGGATACAGTGGTTTTCTGATTGTTCTTCTTGAAATGGGGTTTGTACAGCTTTCAGAGAAATATTTTACTCTGGCTTTTACCATGCTGATCGGAACTTTCCTTTGTGGATTTTCGTATGCAATGCTTGCTTTTGATTATAGTATTGTTATCCTATTGTTATCCATGACATTGCTTTGTATAGGGGAGATCTGGACGCTTCCGTTTATGGCAACCATTACAGCTCTTCGCTCCGGAGAGAATAATAAAGGAGCCTATATGGGACTGAATGGGATGTCATTTTCCATCGCGTTTATTATTACTCCTTATATAGGAACATTGATTGCTGATAAATTAGGTTTTAATATTCTATGGATTGGAACAGGAGTATTGGCAACAGGAATTGCGATTGCATTTTACTTTGTTATTCCGTGGATGCTTAAAGATAGGAAGAAAGTGGAAGGAGATTTGGTTTAAATTCATAACCGTTTCTTGTACAATATACAAAACCCAGCCGAAATCAATTCGGCTGGGTTTTTCTTGGAAATAAAAATCTGAAATTTATTTGATAATGACTTTTTTAGCTACTTTTTTACCATCTACATTGAAGACTATAATGTAGTTTCCTTTAGCAAAGCTGGTCAGATCTATTCGGGTATCATTCGTAATACCGGTTTGGCTGTGTACCAATCTTCCGGCAATATCAAAGATATGTACCTCTGTAGAAGCATTCTTTTTCATCAGGACATTGAACTTTCCATTAGAAGGATTAGGATAGATCTGGAATTCATCTTTTTCTAAGGCAGTCTCTTTTGCACCTAAAGTAGAAGAAACGGTTTGTCTGGTGCAAAGTTCTATAGCTGCAGTATTTACGGTTCCAGAACTGTTATTAGGCTGAACATTATTCAACAGTGATGAGGTGTGTGCTGCAAGAATTTTCCAGGTTCCATTAGGATTTTGTCCGTAATACTTGCTTAGATCCAATCTTATAGGTTCTATTTTTGCAGTAGGATTGGAATTCAGATTATTACAGCTTACTATTGGAGATGCACCTTCCTGATCAAATGTAGCTTTTAAAGTATTACTTCCTGAACAGTTTCCTAACCAGAAAATATTTTGTTTGTTAGGTTCATATGGATCTGTTAGTAATAGACCCGTTTCCCCTATATCTGTATAATTTAGATCTATAACAATATTAATATCCTCAATAGTAGCGGTCACAGGAACATTAATATTCATAGTAGCATGATTACCTTGGCCTGGTGAAAATGCAAACGGTCCGCTAGCCGCAGGGTATTGAGTACAGTTAAGGGTAACATTATAGTCTATAGCAAATGCAGGACTTGCTGCATAATAGACATTGCCTACCGACTCTACGATGATGTATGCCTGCTGTGAAGGAGTAGAAGGAATTGTAATTGTTTCTTCTCCATCATTAGGTGTATTCGAAACAAGTTGATTAAATGTACTTCCTCCATCTGTTGATATTAAGATATTTACAGATTGTGTATTAATAGGAGCTGCATTAGTTCCTGCTACATCCCATTTAAGAAGATGAGAAGAGCCTGACGGATAATTTTGGTTTAACGAAACTGATGTAATCTTGAATGGTCCGCTGTTGCCATCTACACTTACGATGGCTTCATCACTTGCTGTTTGTCCACCTTCTGAGGCATTGTCTCTTACCAGGCTTACAAACTTCATATTTCTTGCAACATCAGAAATCATGTTCCAGGTGCTGTATAAACTTCCATTAAGAACTTCCGCAAGTGGGGGGAAATACCGGGTAGGGCTGGGAGTTGGAGAATATACTCTGAAATTAGGAGTTGTTGTGGAGTTACGATCCGGAAAAGAATAACCGGCGGAAGTCGAAAGATCTGATTCTTCCCAGGAATAGGTAAAGGGGTCATTGTCAGGATCACTTCCTGCAGCTGTAAGTTTGAATGCAGTGCCTTTAGGAATGCTGTAATCAGAACCTGCATTCACCGTAGGTGGATGATTTGCCATATCTACTGTTGTTGCACAGCTTGTGGTTGTAATATAATTGTTGATCTGTTTGAGGCTGTGATGAAGGAACTGGTCGTTGAATTTATCAGCTACATCATGAGTTCCGGTTATACCAGGATAGCCCATAATAGTAACACCACTTCCAGGTTCGAGATAAGAGCCAGCCCCTGTTCCTTCATCTCTTGAAAAAGTGTGGTTAGCTCCAAACTGATGTCCCATTTCGTGAGCAGTAGCTATAGTAAATTCAAAACCTGCAGGACCAGCTCCCATAGATCCCATATAGGCAGCTCCTTTCTTTTTATCTATGAGTATTCCTGGGAATAGCGGAAAAAGGTCACCCTGACTGTCCTTACATACAGATGAGATCAGGCCGGCATTTCCTCCTCCTGTTTTTTGGCCGGATAATAGTATACCTAAATCATAATTAGCTTCACCAATACGTTGAATCATTGTCATTTGAACTTCACCTCCCATCTTATTGCCAGAAGCTTGTGGGTTTGCGGAGTTGAACGTACTATAAGGATCCGTAGTCTTATCTAAGAAGATAATCTGATCATTATTGGCAATCAGGTTCATATGGATAGAGAGATCCCTTTCGTAAACAGGATTAATAACAGTCATTATATCATTAATCGCGGCTAATGCACTGGCAGTAGTTCCTCCATGGAAGGTACTAAACTCTCCGTCGGCAGATACTGCTAAACGGAAAGTCCTGAACTTCCGATCATTGGTGTTTCTTTGAGCTGTTATAATGGTCTCAATATTTTTTCCGTCAACAGAACATTCAAAATTACTGGTGTCCGATAATATATTGGGAACAGCTGGGCTTACCAGATAAACAGATACTTCTTTTGTTGCTGGTTCTATAACCACAGGTTTTCTATCTTGGGCAAACATTATCAATTTTAGACCGTTTTGAGAGAGCGCAAAACTGATGGTTTTACTGGGGTCATTTACAGATACTCCTCTGTAAGATTTGATATCCGGGAATTTTGCTGCCAATTCCGGAGCCATGTTTGAAGTTTCATAGACACTGTATTTTTCAAACTTTCCATCTAATCCGGGAATGTCTATGGTTACAGTAGATTGGGTTGCTGCCCCTGTTTTTGATACTGGAGCCGCCTGTAATGTTGATTTCAATTGATTGATATCCAGAATGTAGGCATTGGAGTAATCAGTTCCAATGTTCCTTTTAGAGTCAATTACATTTCTCTCATTGACTTTTGTTTTTTTCCAGAAGCTCTGTGCATACAGACTTTGGCCTCCTATGGCAGCAATGGCCAGAAATAGGTAGATTTTTTTTTTCATGTTTTTACTTTTTTAGGTTATTAAATTGATAATAACGTTGTTAAAAGTATAAATTAATCTCATAGGTTTGAAATATTTTATTTTATGTTAAATAATTGATTGTCATTGTTTTGTGATTGTTTTTCGTTGAAAATTATATTGTGTTTAAAAAACAGAATGTTTATTTTTTATGAATAATATTTTTTTTTGAATAAAATCATATTTGCATGAAATTATAAAGCAGCCCAAAAATGGGCTGCTTTATAATTTATATTGTAATAGCTTGAAATAAGCAGATATATACAGTGATGAGAAAAGTTCCTCATTTTCTGTGCGTGAGCAAAAACGGATCTTTTAGAGGTATTTTAAATTCCCTTATCCCTGCTGTAAATATCTTCAACGGTTCTGTGATGCCTGTCGTATACCATTTTCCATGGAAGATCTGTTGTTTTTACCGGTTTCCATTTTTCAGTGGTTACAGAACTGTTACTTTTCTTTATTTCGTTTCTACTGATAAGAGTTCCTTTCCTTTTATTTTCTTCAAAATCAATATTCTGAACATGATGAAGGTATTTTTGTACATGATTTATGAAGACTGAAAAATCCCTGTTCCATTCATCAGAGATTCTGATCTTTTTATTTTTTCTGTTTTTCATCCAAAAGGTAAGTCTGTTCAGCCACCATGCGTTTTCCTTTAATTTAATGATCGGCGGCCGGTTCAGATAAATAATAAATTCTGAATGGTCATGGTATAGTATTTCAGAACCATAAAGAATCGTATCTATAGAATCCCAGGAAAAGAAATGGGTTTCATCCAATATGGGAATATTGAGAATAAAACCTTCCGGATTGAATGTCATTGTTCTTAATTTATCATCATTCATGGGCTAAAATTCAAATTTTTCTGTTACTCTGGCCTACGCGGTACAAAATTATATTTCTGTTGCCTGCTTTCTGTAATCTTTCAAACTGCCATTGTCAGCATAAGTTCCCCTGTCAAATAGCTTATAAAAGCCTGTTGTTTTTAGCGGTTTACTGTAAGGAATACCTATTATTTCATTTTGCTTTTGGGTATACTTCACATCATTTCCAAATGTACCGTTTAGGAAAGCAGATGATATTTTTTCGGTAAGTAAGAACTTTTCAATAGACGGGTAAAACGTATTGAAATCAACATTGTAATAATCATCAATTTTTACCATTGGGAATTTTTCCTGTCTGGGCTCAGGTAAGATCTTATCATACCATTTAAGAGGCTGCTTGCGTACCGTTTCAGGCTTTTTGTTTAAAAAAATCCGATATTCCATAGTATGATATTCTCCGTCAAGAGGTGGAGAACTGATAAAGAAAATAGCTTCTATTTCACTCCAGCAGATGATCTGATTCTGAGTGTAGGTAGCAATTGTAAAGAAATCCTGATGGTATACCAGTTTTGCTTTATACTTATTAATTTCTTCTGTATGGCTTGACATGGTAACCCCTTTGTTTATGGTGTATAAAATAAAAGACAGAAGGAAACTTACCATAGCCGCCGCTGAAATGTAATAAATATTCATCTTATTTTTTATCATCAGGACAATAACCATAATGGCAATGATCAGAAAAATGGTAATTAAGATATTTAAAATAGTAATAGGATTAATTTTCATGGTTTAGAGGTTTGATACGGACTATCTGTATTTTTCAATTCCCATTACTGTATAAGAAATAAGAAGAGTAAGGATGATAAGAAATGAAATACTAACAGGAAAGAGCCATAAACCTCTTTTTTTTCCAGGTTTATAATATCTGAACCGGAAAAGAGTTAAGACTCCAATACTGAATACAGCCAGAATATTCAATTCTATGAATGACTGAGGAATCTGGCCGTCTTTATATAAATAAGAGTACCATACATGACTGATTCCGGCCAGCTGTAGTATTAATAGGATGATAGGTAGAATATTTACTGTACTCATCTTCTATTTTGTGAAAGCCTTATACAATTGCCTGTTATTTACAAAATAAAGCTGGTTGTTGATTTTGTGAGGTATGATTTTAAATTCCGGATCGCTGCTTGACATTATTTTGAATTTCCCCTTCTGTTGATTCATGAATATATCGATATAATAATACCCAGTTTCAACCCTATACGGAATGGATAAAACATAATGATTTCCGCCACCGCCCCATACCCAGGATTTGTTCATCATGGCATAGTCATATTCCTTAAAAATATTTTTAGGAGGCTGAGCATCTTCAAGAGAAGTGAAATGCCTTTTAAATTTAGGAAGTATTTTTTTTTCTGTGGGCTGTAGCAAAGGGCTTAGAAATTGATCCAAAGAATAAGGAGCATTCAATATTATAAATTGATCCTGCCCCGTATGTACATAAAGATCTCCTTTTTTCAGATTATCTGTATATGGAATTTTATCCTTCGGAATATTATATTCAGCAGAAAAATACCGGATAAACAATGAATCATTGATCTGGTTGATTTCATAATCCGATTTTTGAGTGTGAATACTTCTTAAACTATCTTCTCCTCTTTTATATCTGGCAGATTCGTCAATGATTTTTATGTCCTGTTTTTCTAATGTAATATCATTAAGGGCTTCATATTCCTTGTTTTTATTTTCTACAATAAAAAAGCCGTCACCATATACGAAAACACCGCTCTTAATACTATGACTCACACCAGTGCGAACAGAATAAAAACTGATAGTGTCCGGATAGTGTTTGTAAACCAGGGAAGAATCATTATATAAGATTTTATTTATCTCATTAACTACAGGCTGTATTACGATGTTGGAATTAGAGGTAGCTGGGAAAACCGGAATATCCGGAAATTTATCCTGTCCTTTTTCTTCTTTACAACTCAACAGAAGAATAGAAAGGACTCCCAAAAACAAGTATTTATTCATCATATCTTTATGTTTCTACACTTTCCTCTCCATTTGTATCTGCTGCTTTTATTATTAATTAGATCTGTTTTAAAATTATGAATTTTCAGTACACTTACAAAGAATTGAACTGACAATCATATTACCATGAACCCTGGAATTTTCAATAAACCAGAGATGCGTATCTTTTCCGCCGCACACGACTCCTGCAAGATATAAATTGGGAATATTGGTTTCCATGGTTTCAAGGTTATAAAAAGGATTCAGGCAATCGCCATTTAGTTCAATTCCTGAATTTTTTAAAAATTCAAAATCAGGAAGGTAGCCGGTCATGGCCAGAACAAAATCATTTTCAATCTCATGTATCTGATTATTTTCATCCTTAAAAATTACGGAATTTTCTTTCACTGCTGTCATTTCAGCATTAAAATAAGCTTTAATACTTCCTTCTGCGATCCGGTTTTCAATATCCGGTTTTACCCAATATTTTACACTTTTTGAAATCTCGGAATGACGGATAACCATAGTTACTTCTGCACCTTTTCTATAGGTTTCAAGAGCTGCATCCACCGCTGAATTGCTGGATCCTACCACCACCACTTTCTGCTTTGCATACGGATAAGGTTCGGTATAATAATGTTTTACCTTCGGAAGTTCTTCACCCGGAATATTCATTAGGTTAGGAATATCGTAAAATCCGGTGGCAATCACTACATTTTTAGCTCTGTAGCTTCCCTTCGTTGTTTCAATATCAAATGCATCAGATTTTTTGGATACCTTCAGTACTTTTTCATAAAGATGGATATTCAGCTGTTTTTGTCGGGCAATTCCCTGATAATATTCCAGAGCATCCTGTCTTCCAGGCTTGGGTGCAGTAGAAATAAAAGGAACACCGTCAATTTCCAGCTTTTCAGCTGTTGAAAAGAAACGCATATACAAAGGATAGTTGTACAATGAGTTGACAATAGTTCCTTTTTCTATAATTAAATGATTCAAATTGTTTTTACTGGCTTCAATAGCACAGTTGATACCAATAGGTCCTGCTCCTATAATAAGAATATCCAAAATTTCCATATTACAAAGGTACGATGTAATTGGGAAACTGTATCCATAAGAAGGGATAAGATCATTGACGCTTAGGAACAAAGAGTAAAAATAAAGATCCAGTTTTATAGATCAGGTGTCAAACCCTAAAACTCTCTATATCTCGTATTGGCATTAGTTTTGGTACTTTTTTTATTAACCACTAAATTAAAAATATGAAAAAACTACTTATTTCAATGATGGTACTGGCACTGGCAGTAGCTTGTAAAAAGGAGGCCGGAAAACCGGTTCCAAGTGAGATTGATACGGTTACCCGTGTGAAACCGCTGGACAGTGCAGCAGTTGCTAAAGAAAAAGCATTGAAAGAAGGAGCGCTTAAAAAGACTAATGATGAGGTTTTACAGGCTTTAAAAGCTAAAGATTATAAGACATTTGCTTCATTTATCCACCCAGAGAAGGGGATTAATTTTTCAATGTATGCTTTTGTAGATCCGAAATCAGATAAGCATTTTTCGAAAGAAGATTTTGAAAAATACCAGCCTACCAAAACATTGTTTACCTGGGGAGCGCAAGACGGCTCAGGGGATCCTTATAAAGCGACGATCAATGATTATCTAAGAAAATGGGTGTTCTCTGGTGATTTTACAGCTTCTCAATATTCTTTCAATACATTTCTCGGCAGAGGAAACTCGCTGAATAATCTTGAAGAGATCTATCCTAAAAGCGATTTTACAGAAAACTATATCAAAGGAACAGAAAAAAATAGTGAAATGGACTGGAAAACACTCCGTTTTGTATTTGAAGAATTTCAGGGAAAATATTATCTCATTGCTGTTGTTAATGACCAATGGACAATTTAAAAGCTAGAAGCTGGATGTAGGAAGCTGGAAACTGGAAGTTATAGAATTGGGGAAAACATTTGTTATTCTTATTTTCAATTGTAATTAAAAACTACAGATGTTTTTTTTCAATTAAAGTTCTTCCAGCTTCCTTTCTTTATAAAATATCAGCCAGTTGCCTGGTGAGATTTTTTCTTGAAAACTGTTCTATCTGTTGAGTGTTTTCAGAAAGATTTCCGTTTTTCCAAAGGTCAAATTTTTCCAGAATGAATTTTTTTACAGACACAGAATCATCATAACTGAAATGTTTTCCTGCATGGGTCTCTTCAAGGATCTTAGCAACATCAGCTTTATCTGGTCCAAATGAAAGAATCTGTTTTCCGCTTACCAGATATTCAAATATTTTTCCGGGAATAATTCCTCTTGAAGATTCATTCGGGAAATTGGTGATCAGCAGCATTTCTGAAGTCTGCATTTCTTCAACAGCTTTACCGTGTGGAAGATACCCCAAATTCAGGATGTGATTTTTCAGGCTTGAGTTTTCAATCATATGAAGGATTTTATCATCAATTCTTCCTACAAATTTTAAGCTGAAATGTTTTGCAAATTCTGCATTTTCCTTTATCAGTTCATCCAATGATCTCCAAAGGTTCTCCGGATTTCTAAGCTGTTCCAGAACTCCAATATAACTTAATACAAAAGATTTGTTGTGCTGTTTATTTCCTTCGTTTGAATCACTTTCATCAAAACCGTTTGTGATACAAACTGCATTAGCTCCGGCTTTTTTGAAATTCTCAGCATCGGTATAGCTTGTGGCCAGGGTAATATCTGCATTTTTGAAAACGGCACTTTCCAGCTGGCGGTGCTTTTGGTCTGAACTTTTGGTTAATTTCAGGTGTTTATAATACGAGATCTCTGTCCATGGATCGCGGAAATCGGCAATCCATTTAATATTGGGAAGTTTATTTTTTAGACCTAATCCAATCAGGTGAAGAGAGTGGGGTGGACCGGAAGTTACGATCGTATCGATGTTGTGTTCTTTCAGGTATCTTTCCAGAAATTGAATAGAAGGCTTTACCCAGAAAACTCTGGCATCAGGAATAAAAAAATTTCCCCTTACCCATATAGAAAGTCTAGATTTCCAGCTCTGGTTTTTTCCTACATCAAATTGGCCTGCTTTAAATTTTTTGTTGCTTTTATTAAGCTTTTCAGCCAGCTGATAAGGTTCCCAGATCTTTGTTCTGACGATTTCAATATCTTTTGGAACATCCTTCATCAGGGTTTCGTCCAACAATGGATAGCTTGGGTTTTCCGGAGTATAGATAACGGGTTTCCACCCGAAATCAGGCAGATATTTGGCAAACTTCAGCCATCTTTGAACACCAGGACCTCCCGCAGGAGGCCAGTAATAGGTGATAATCAATATTTTCTTTCGTTCCATTCTTTTGGTCGTCTGTCCTTCAATTGTCATTCTGAACGAAGCGTAGGGTAGTGAAAAATCTCATTCTATCTCTTCATTCAGAAATTTCCAATCGGAATTGAATGCTTTAATTAATTTTTTGATCAGGCTTTCTGTTCGATAAGAGTCTCTTTTTTCTTATTCTTATTCATCCAGAAAATTCCAAATGCTGCCAGTGCGATAAACAATCCGAAGCTTAATAGAGAAATCCATTTTCCTGTTTCAATTACTTCCGGCTCAAAAACCATTCTGATGTGGTGATTCCCGGCAGGAACATGTACTGCACGAAGCAGATAATCTGCTTTGATATAAGGAACCTCTTTTTCATCTACAAGAACCTTCCATCCGTGAGGATAATATACCTCAGAGAAAACGGCCAATTGAGGCGTTTTTGACTGAGATTTGAATTCCAGTTCGTTAGGTTGGTATGTAGTTAAATTGATAAATGCTGTAGAATCTGCCTGAACAGGTTTATTACTGAAATAAGCTTTGTCAGAAGATGCAATCACAGCTGTTTTTTTATTGTCGATTTCCCCAAGAGAGTTAATTTCTTCGTTAGGAGTATCTACAAATTTAAGATCACTTACAAACCATGCGTTTCCATTTGCTTTAGGATTCGGAACTACCTGAGGCTGATCCGGACCTCCGAAAACCATATATTTTGCATTCAGTAAGTTGAGTATTTTAGGGGTTTTTACACTGTCGATATTATTGATATATGCATTCAGTACATCATCATATCTCCTTAATTTTACAGCGTGGTAACCTCCGATAGAAGCTTTGAAATATGAAGTATTAGTCTCACTTGTAACTCCTAAAGTCTGGTTATAAATTCGGTAGTGAGCTTTATCTTTATCAGCAATAGTCTCTAATGTCTTGTTGATATTTACGGTAGATAAAATAGATTCAAGATTTGGATTTCCCTGTACTTTTTCAGCAAGAAGTTCAGAACTTTCTGTTTGGAACGGGTTCTCAGCAAAAATCTTGTCTACATAATTTTCGTCATTTAAATAACGCTTATTTACAGTCCATAGGTCGAATAAACTTACTACACCAATGATGACCAAAGCAATATTAGAGCTAAGTTTTTTCTTTAAACTTAAAAATAGAACTGTGGCAGCAATGGCTACGTAAATAAATGCCTTTATAGCATCTATTCTAAACAGTTTGTACCTTTCATCTACCAGAAAATCAAGAAGGAAAGGAGGAAAGTACGTTTTCTCTCCTGCTGTTGAAAATCCTAATAATGATTTGCCAAATATTAAAAGAATTAATAATAATCCTAATGTTCCACCACTTACATACGTCAGAATTTTTTGCTTGTACTCTTCAGTCAGTTTTTCATCTGTAAAGAATCTGTATAATCCTAAAATTGCGATCAAAGGGAATAGTAATTCCACGACAACAAGGATAGAAGACGGCGCCCTGAATTTATTGTAAAACGGAACGTAATCAATAAAGAAATCAGATAATGGCATAAAGTTACTTCCCCAAGCCAATAAAATGGTTAGAATAGAAGCTCCCAGGATCCAGTAACGGTATTTTTTCCATGCAAAGAAAAATCCTAATAATGCAAGGAAGCATACAATAGCTCCCTGATAGGCCGGGCCTGAAGTTCCCGGTTGGTCACCCCAATAAGTCATTCCGCTGAAACCTTTTGAAATTCTGTCCATTTCAGCCTGTGAACCTACATTTTCCTGAACAAGTTCCTGAACTTTATTCATCATTTCCTTAGCTTCCGGTTCCTGGCTTCCACCACCCATTAATCTTGGAATAAAAAGGTTTAAAGTTTCCAGTTGCCCATAGCTCCACATCAGCATACTTTCTTTATCCATTCCGGATTTTCCTGAAGTATGGCTGTCATTGGTTAAAATCTGTTTTCCACGAACGGTTTCCTTTACATATTCAGAGTTGGCCATGATCCTTTGAGAGTTCATGCCAACACCAATCACACAAGATGCTGCAATGATTCCTGAAGAAATAAGGAAGTGTTTCATTGGAGTTTTTTTCTGAATCGCCCTGATAAGCTCAGACAGGAATAAAAATCCTAGTGCCAGAAATAGATAATAGGTCATCTGCGGGTGGTTCGCTGCTATCTGAAGCCCCATAAACAGGGTAGTAACAATAAATCCCCAGATGTATTGTTTTCTGATGTAAACTAATAAAATTCCGGCTAAAAGCGGTGCGAAATATTCAATGGTATTGACCTTTCCATTGTGTCCCGCCGCAATAATGATATAGAAATAAGTGGAAAGCCCGAAAAAGGTTGCGCCTAGTAAGGCATATTTCCAGTTTCTGACTACGACCATTCCCAAAAGGAAAAAACCTGCAAAAAGAAGGAAGAGATAATTAACAGGTCTTGGTAGAAAGTTCAGATTGCTGTCGATTTTCTTGATGATATCACCTTTAAACTGGCTACCCATCTGGTAAGTCGGCATTCCCCCGAACATGGAATCACTCCAATAGGTTTCATTTCCTGTATTAGCTCTATAATCTAAAAGTTCTTTTGCTCCCCCTCTGTACTGTACAATATCATGCTGGAAAAGTTGTTTTCCTGAAAATACAGGAGTGGAATATAAAAATGCTAAAACTATAAATACTACTAATGAAACTGCAATATAAATTAAGTTTTTGTTTTTTGCCATGCTGGTTATGATCTTTTATTTCTTGGATTTTTTACCTTTTGTCATTACTCTCTTTTACCTCTTCATAGTCTACGGTTTCTGCATCCCACTTAAGGTTTTTTTTGTTATTCTTATTCGAGTTATGTAGGTCCTGCTGATTGTTATTTTGCTGTTGGTTATTGAACCTGTAGCTGTAAAATGTCTTAAAGAAGATTCTTTTCAGAATATTCCAGACGAAGAATATAATAATAGCGGTGAGTACTAACTCAAGAATGTACTTCATAATTTTACTTTTTAAAATAGCTTATATGATAAGGATACGCTAAATCCATTCATATTTAGTTTTTCAGGCTGTCCATAATACAGGGAAGAGAAATAAGGAACAGATCCCCATTTCAACTCAGCTCCGAATCGGTCATAATTATAGCCTGCAGCAAATGTAGGATAAACTCTTCCATTTGCCGATGTAGAAATATTATCTACAGTGTATACATCATTGTTTAATATCAGTTCAAAACACAATAGTCCTGATACATATATTTTTGATTTTTGATTCAAAAACATATTATGTTTAAATCCAAATGGCAGCTGTAATGCTGAATACTTTATTTCAAAATTTCTTCTGTTGTAATCATTCACCTTAAGATTCACAGTTTGGAAAGCTGGTTCTGAAATAATGGCCCATTTCCCTTTGTTAAAGTTCAAAATATATTCAAGTTCCACCCCAAAACGATAGGCAATACCATTCTTTTTATATTCTCCTATATCAGTGGTGCCTTGAGGGGCATGTATTGTATAATTTGAAAATCCAACTCCAGGTTTTAGATAAATATGGAAATTATTTTTACCGTTACCCTCTGCAGTTACAGGATCCAAACCATTATAAAGAATGAAGATTTTCTTAAGCTTATTTTCTGTATATCCTAATCTTTCAATATCAGTATCTGTTATTTTACTGTTATCAGAAAATTCATTCTTCAGTTGATTTTTATATGTTTCGTTCTTTTCTATTCTATTTGAATTTAAATATTCTTTGTATTCTAACTGGTGAAAAGTATCTTCATTTTTTTTTTTGTAGAAAAAGCGAGTAATATTTCCACTATTATATCTGTACAGATTAATTTTACCTTCTACCAAAGACTTTAATAAAAGGATCTCTTCATTATTTTTAAGATCTTTTGTTATAGATAAATGATCTAAGTTTGAAGAAGAACGGTCTATCATTACTTTTGCTTTCAGATATTTGATATTTCCAACAGAGAATTCTTTTAAATTCATGGCCGCTATCTGATTTATTTTTTCATTTCCGTTTATTTTATATTCAATGACCTCCGGATTATTGTTCCAGTCCTTGTTTTTTATTAAAACATTCGTTTTTCCGCCGTTTTCATTAATTATATATCCCTGTTCAAAATTAATCTGACTATACATGAAAGCAGGAAATAAAAATAGAACGGCGTAAAAAAGATTTTTCATGATTGGTTATTAGTTTTTATATAGTTTTTTGTTTCTTATTTTGCAGAAGGGTTTACCATCACAGAAGAATTGGAAACACTTTTCATAGACTGTGATTGTTTTCCGTCTGAAATAGTTTCAATCTGTGTAGTTTTTACATTAATGTTCTGGTTGATAATCCATCCTGTATTTTCGTCAAACTTAATGGTCCCGTTTTGAGCAAGTTCACTGCTCATGCTGTGAGTGATTGGTCCCTGAGCCTTCTTTTCAGTTTTCTTGGGAATACCTCCGGTTACACTGATTTCAGCAATTCCGTTTCCTAAGCTCTTTAAAACATAATTTGAAGTTACTTTAATGCTTCCGTTCGGATCTGCATTTTCAGAAGTTGACCATTTTTCACCTACTTTTACTCCTTTTTTCGGAATAATTGAAAGGTTTTTATTGAACTGATCTTTCAATACTTTCTCATTGAAGGACTGTTTAAGACTTGCTACAACACTTGCTCTTTCATTAGCATCCTTGATAAGCGGTCCTACCGCATTGGTAACTTTGGTATATACTGCATCAAAACCTGTAATGGAAATCACATTTCCTTTGGTATCCATCTTCATATCAAGCTTATTGTTGGTAAGAGCTTTGTTGATATTCCAGATCATTTTAAGATCATCTTCTTTAGGAAGAGGCAGCTTAGTATCTACTACAACCGTTTTACCCTGTGCAGCCTGAGAGCTTCTTTTAGAAACAAGATTAAGAGTCATTTCATATACATTTCCCTTAATATCATTTACAATAAAGTTCATTTCGTCAGTAGATTCTACAGTAGCTGTCATAGATTTTCCCTGAGGATCAGTCATCGTTTTTACATCTCTCTGGTAGGTAGTAAGGGGATAAGTCTTTCCTTTTTCAAGTTTGAAAGACTGAGAAACAATCCCTGCAGAGTCTCTGATTGCCGGGTTTTCTGCAACTTTTGCTGCAGAATCCGCAGGAACTTCCACGGTAACCGTTTTTCCGGTCTTAGGATCTACTTTTGTGATTTTTGCCGTTTCTTTTTTACAAGATACAAGAGCTATAGATGATAATAGCGCTATTGCTGCTATATTTTTCATTTTCTGATTTTTTTAAGTGTTGTGTTATCGAATTAATTTATTTCAGACTTTTCTGTCTCACCGCTTCATACAGGATTGCGCCACATGCTACGGAAACATTCAAAGACTGAGTTTTTCCTTCAATAGGAAGTTTTATTTTTTCATCAGAATGATGCAGTACTTCTTTAGAAATTCCTGTTTCCTCATTTCCCATAACGATAGCGCATGGTTCTGTGAAATTTACATCATAGATCAGTTTCTGAGCTTTCTCAGATGCTGAAAATACAGTAATTCCGCTCTGTTGAAGGAAATCTACAACGTGAGCAAGATTATTTTCCTTGCAGATTTTAATATTATAAAGCGCTCCGGCTGACGTTTTAATAGCGTCAGAATTAATAGGAGCAGCACCTTTTTCAGGAATAATAACAGCATCTACACCCGCACATTCTGCCGTTCTGCAGATGGCTCCAAAGTTTCTTACATCTGTAAGTCTGTCCAGAATTAATAAGAATGGAGTTTTCCCTTCTTCAAATAATTGTGGCACAATATCTTCCACTTTATGAAACGGAACATCCGAAATAAAAGCAACCACACCTTGGTGGTTTTTTCTTGTAAAACGGTTCAGTTTTTCAACCGGAACATAATTGGGACGGATTTTATTTTTTGCTAAAATTGCTTTCAGTTCAGCATAAATAGGACCCTGAAGTGCATTTTGCACAAAGATCTTGTCAATCGTTTTTCCCGCTTCAATTGCTTCAATCACGGGACGCAGCCCGAAAATAAAATCGTCTTTCATTGATTTGTTTAAAATTTTATGTTTAAGGTTATCGGAATCTAGAGCAGGTGGTTCATGATTTATTATGATTACGAACTTCCAGCTTCCTTTTAGTACTTTTCTCCTAAAATTGCTCTTTTCTGCGCCATTGCATATCCATAATGCAGGCTTTCATGCATATTGTTAAAAATAATGGCATCCTGAATACTCTTCAGATCCATCCCGAAACTGGTAGTGTAGGGAGTATAGTCTGAAAAGAAATCACTATCATAATCCTTCATTAATATCTTTGAGGTTTCCGTTAGTAAAAACTCAAGGTCTTCCACCTCTGATTTTTGAACATTAAGGTTCGGTAAAGTTCCTTTTTTGTAAGTTTCAATCCAATATTTATCAATACGGAAAGGGTTTCCGCTCAGATAATAATGCAGAAGCTGCTGAGTGGCAACCGTATGGGCAATATTCCAGTAAATATTGTTGTTGAAGCCATCCGGAATCAGCAGAAGATCCTCATGGGAAGTGTTCTGTAGGATATCTAAAAGGTTTCTTCTCACCTGTCTGTGTGCTTGAAAATGATAATTCATTTTGCAGAAAATTTTAATCACCAAAAATAGTTTAATAAACTGGAAATGACAATTTTTTGGCTAAAGGATTAAAGTAAAAGTTGCACAATGCCGGAAAAATAGATTATTTATTATTTTCTTTTTAGGTAGAAATCTGACAGGATTACAATCTGTTTTAGAAAATTTAACGACTCCTTTTTAGATATTTATCAATTTTTAAGAAGCTGAAACCCTCCGATGATTTTTGATCAAAGGAGGGTTTTTTATTGTTTGTTAACTGTTTTTTATAAGTTTTTACCTTTTAACTGATGATGACTATTTTTTTATGATTTTATGTTTAAATGTGGTTCCATCTTTCAGAATAATATTTAAAAAGTAAACTCCAGAGGGATAAGAGGAAAGATTAATTTTGTTTTCCCTGTAGGTTTCAGCCAGTTTTCTTCCATCAATGCTGTAAAGGATTATTGATTTTACATCTTCTTTCGATCTTATATTGACAAAATCAGTAGTAGGATTTGGGTAGATATTTACATCAATGCTTTTTACATCTTTTACATTTAAAGTAGCATTACTTTTTCCCTGCATGTAAACTGATAAATAAACATCTCCTTGCTGTCCGTTAAAAACGGCAGTAGGAATGGTATGTTTTAAAGTATGATTTCCGGCTGTCATAGAGGGTAAAGTAAACCCTCTGATAGGTACTGAATTTCCCGGGCACCAGTTGTTCCATGAAGTCCACTGTGCAAATGTTGCAGGAGCACTTTGATAGATTCCATTGCCCATAGTGTTATATACTCTGAAAGGTTCACAGGAAATTCCTCCAGGAGTATAGGTTAATACCTGTACATCATCTAAATAAGTGTAGTTTTGTCTCCTCACATATTCTTCACCACCTGTATTAGCCCCATGAGGAGTGGAAATTACGAAAAAACGAGCATTGTTAACTGTTTCTGGTAGATTAAAGTTGACAATTCTTACTGTTTCCCCTGTAACATCTGTGCTGTTGTAATTATTAAGTTTATTGTAATTTAATATGGGAACTAGCGTATTGTAATCGGTAGGAGTTGCTCCAACATCGGTTGAAAAAAAGGAGAGGGTTCCGGAAAAAACATCATCCCTATTTGCACATCCTGCTATTTTTATTTTTGCACTGCCGGATACACCAAAAACGTCTAATTCCATATACAAATCATAGGTGTTACGTAATGTAGCATCATGAAATATATTGTAAAGATTGCTAATGTCATAAGTATAAGGAACTTCATCAGGGAAACGGTTTTTGTTCATAAATGGGGTAATATACCTTGCAACTTCAATTCTTTTGATATTGGTATCATTGAGTGTATAAGTAGGCTGATTTTTGGGAACCATAGCCAGAAAAACCTCACCAAGACGGTCATAATCGTCACATAGGGCTCCTATAGTTACTCTCATGGCAATTTTTGCCTTAAAGGAATCCAGTTCAGTATCTGTAAGCTTTCTTGCATATCTGGTATTTCCCAGTCTGATCAGACCGGTAGGAACCGGATTGGCTACAGGAGCAGCATAGCCGTCGTAATATACGGCATCTGAAATCAGATTCGTCACGGTTGTTGTCTGTGATTTGAAGAGACCTGTAAGGAATAGACTTGCAAAAAATAATCTTTTATACATATCGTTGGTATTTAATGTAAATATATTAAAATATGTATTAAAAATAATGATTGTTTAGTTTTGTTTTTGTGTTAATGGTGTTTTTGTTGTTGAATGTTTAAATATTTTAATTAAATACTAGGATTAGTACTAAAAGCATCCATCTTAATAAATAGATGTGATTGAATATTTTTTTTTATTACAAGAATCAATATTTTATTATTAAATTAGCATTGTATTCAATGGTAATATTATTAATAATGAAAAGAATTTTACTTTTATCCTTGTTGTTTGCAGTGTTTGCTGTGAATGCTCAGATCAATATCAATATCGGAAGTACAAGTTTGGGAACTGCACCAGTGAGTAGTTTTTTTTCTTATTCCTATGTTCAGCAGATTTATCCTAAGCAGGAAGTTAATGCTAATGCAGCAGGAAATATTACGGGTCTTACTTTTTATCTTGATCCTTCTGCAACCATTAATGACTCATCCAATTGGACCGTTTATCTGGGGCATACCCCAAAAATATCTTTTGTATCCAATACAGACTGGGTTCCCGCGGCTCAGCTTACACAGGTTTTTGCGGGTACAGTAACTAAAAATGGGAATAAGGTTGAAGTAGTTTTTACAACACCATTCGCTTATAATAATATTGATAATCTGGTAGTGGCTGCTAAAGAAAATTCGCCAAGTATTGACATTAATAATTTTAATGAAGCTTTTCGTGTTTATTCCTACCTGCAGAATTCCACTCTTGTTTACAAGGGTGACCGTGCTGTTGTAGATCCGGTATCTCCGCCAGGAGGGATAAGAGTAGATTATAAATCTGCAATAACTATTTCAGGTCTGACGGTGAATTCTGCTCCAGGCTGTCCCTTTGTGATTTCGCCAGCTAATAATGCTCAATTCGTTTCTTTGTCACCTGGTATTACCTGGCAATCGGTAATGGATGCAGCTTCTTATAGAGTGTCTTTAGGTACAACCCTTGGAGGAACGGATGTTATCAACCATCAAACTGTAAACGGAGTGGGTTATACTCTTTCTCCATCTATTGTTCTTAACAATGATACTAATTATTATTTAAAAGTTACAGCTGTTTCGGCAAACGGGGAGTCTGCCGGCTGTACAGACTATACTTTCAAAACAATTCCTCCTGTGCCTGTAAATGATGCATGTTCCGGAGCTTTGCAGGCTACTGCATTTCCTTATGCTTATACACAGGCTGATGGGATGTCTTCCACTAATAACGGCGGATTTATATTGGCCTGTGCTAATGATGGAATGAACGATGGTTTATGGTTTAGATTTACAGGAGATGGCAGTCAGTATACGGTCAAGGCTACTCCTTCAGTAGCTACTTTTGATCCTAAAATAGGAGTGTACAGCGGAACTTGTAATAGTTTGGTTTGTGTAGGAACAATGGATAACGGTGGTGGCGGTTCTGCTGAAACAATGACAATTACAACAACTGCAGGAACAGAATATTATATAAATGTAGGGTCTTACGAAGATTCGGTAGATATGCCAGAGGGCGCATTTACAATAAATATTACAAAACTGTAATTTTCTTTGTATAGGTTTTCGTATTAAGGAAAATATAAATTGATAAAAAGGTGTTGTGGCAATTATTGTCACAACATTTTTTATAATGAATTGAATTATAATGGGAAAGATTGAAATATGACCGTAAGATCATTGCAGCAGAATTTATTTTGAATTCTAAAAGGTTGTTAAACCCGGAATATTTAACAAACTTTAACTCAAATATGGCATTCATTATGTTGATTAATGCAAGTATTTATCAGAAATTTACCACTTATTTAAATCAAGCTATGTCAGATACATATCAAGCCGAGGATATCCGTCAGTTGACGGAAAAAGTAAAAGAAAAAAACTACTTATTTTCTCTTCTGAGACAGGAAATCAACAAGGTGATTATTGGGCAGGAATACATGGTAGACCGCTTATTGGTAGGGCTTTTAGGAAACGGGCACGTTCTTCTTGAAGGTGTTCCCGGATTGGCAAAAACATTAGCCATCAAAACTCTGGCAGATGCTGTTCATGGTGAGTTCTCAAGAATTCAGTTTACCCCGGATTTGCTCCCGGCAGACGTGGTAGGAACCATGATTTACAATATCAAAGACAATGATTTTTCTATAAAAAAAGGTCCGGTATTTGCGAATTTTGTTCTTGCGGATGAGATCAACCGTGCTCCGGCAAAGGTACAGTCGGCACTCTTAGAGGTTATGCAGGAAAAGCAGGTGACCATTGGTGATGAAACCATGAAGCTTCCAAAGCCATTTTTAGTACTGGCTACCCAGAACCCGATCGATCAGGAGGGGACTTATCTGTTGCCGGAAGCACAGAGTGACCGTTTCATGCTGAAATGTACTATAGATTATCCTTCTTTTGAAGACGAAAGACTGGTGATGAGAATGGTTTCCACATCCCATCAGCCCACTGTAAAACCAGTGATTTCACTTCAGGATATTGTTGAGGCAAAAGAGATTATCAATCAGATCTATTTGGACGAAAAAATAGAAAAATATATTCTGGATATGGTTTTTGCAACACGTTATCCTGAAAATTACGGACTTTCTGAGCTTAAAAACTATATCAGTTTCGGAGCTTCTCCAAGAGCATCTATCAACCTTGCGATTGCTTCAAGAGCATACGCATTCTTAAAAGGGAGAGCATTTGTAATCCCTGAAGATGTAAAAGCATTGGCTAAAGATGTATTGAGACATAGAATGGGCTTAACTTTTGAGGCAGAGGCAGAAGAGATAACAACTGAAGAAATCATTAACAGGATTTTAGCAAAAATACAGGCACCATAATGAGTGATGTTATTATTAGAAAGGCAGTTCAGGAAGACTGTGCTTCCATGTTGGATTTGATTAAGGAGCTTGCAGAGTATGAAAAAGCGTTGCATGAAGTAACGGTAACCCTGGATCAGTTTACTGAAGACGGATTTGGGAAATCTCCGGTTTGGGGAGCTTTCGTTGCAGAATTGAATGGCGGAATTGTAGGGATCTCATTATATTATGACCGATATTCAACATGGAAAGGAAGAAGACTCTATCTTGAAGATTTGGTAGTAACAGAAAAAATGAGAGGAAAACAGATCGGAAAGCTTCTGTTTGATGCAACTCTTGAACATGGAAAATCTAATGAATATAGCGGAATGGTTTTTCAGGTATTGAACTGGAATGAACCGGCCATTAACTTTTATAAAAAATACAGTCCAAAGTTTGACGACGAATGGTTGAATGTTTCTATTGAGTTTAAAAACTAGAGGTCGAAAACAAGAAACATTGAACCTTAAACATAAAATTCTTCTATGCAGATAAAAGATATTGTAAAAAAAGTAAAGCAGATAGAAATCCGTACCAGAAAAAAGACGGAGGCTGCTTTGATGGGACAATATCACAGCGCCTTTAAAGGGCAGGGAATGACTTTTTCAGAAGTCCGTCCTTATCAGTTTGGTGATGAGATAAGAAGAATCGACTGGAACAAAACCGCGCGTTTCCGTGAGCCATTTGTAAAGGTAATGGAAGAAGAAAGGGAACTCACCATGATGCTTGTGGTAGATATTTCTGCCTCTATGGATTATGGAACAAAAGCTCAGCTGAAAAGAGAATATGTTGCAGAAATAGCAGCCAGCCTGGGATTTTCAGCAGCCGGGAATAATGATAAAGTCGGATTGATTCTTTTTGCAGATAAAGTGTATAAAGTAATTCCTCCCCAAAAAGGAAGAAAGCATATCCTTTCCATTATCAGTAATATTCTTACCGCAGATTATATTCCTGTAGAATCTAAAATAGATAAGGCGCTGGAATATATGATGGGAATTTTTAAAAGAAAATCTCTGGTTTTCCTGTTCTCAGACTTTCAGGACGAATATGATTCCAAAATGCTGAGAGTAGCCTCAAAGAAGCATCACCTTTTAGGAATGCGGATATTTGATGAGAAAGATAATGAGATTCCTGATGTAGGGTATACTTTGCTGTACGATGCAGAAACAGGGAAACAGATATGGGCGAATACTTCAAGTGCAAGATGGAGATATACCTTTGCTGAAGCTCAGAAACAAAAATTAAGAGCTTTGGAGGAAGATTTTGCCAACAGTTCGGCCAGTTTTATGAATGTAAATACCGGCTCAGATTATTCAAAATTGTTGTATAATTATTTTCAGAAAAAATAACATCGGGTTTTGCCCGCAGTAAATCAGGCGTTAGCCTTTATTATTATTTTAACATTGAGAAAAATACTTTTAATATTATCTTTCCTAGTCTGTGCAAATGCGTTTTCACAGATCTTATCTTCTAATGTAGAGAAGAAAACCTTGGCTCTGGGGGAACTCAATCATCTTACGATAAAGATTGATAATCTAAATAATGAGCAGGTAAACTCTGCAGCCAAAAACGAACTGTTGCCTTTTCATTTTGAAGAAACCAAGGACAGTATTGGGCAAAACGCTAATTTTTATGAAAGGAAAATAGAATTTGCTGTTTTTGAGGAAGGAAAGTTTACTATTCCGGAACTGGAGTTTAAAGTTGGAGATAAAATTCTTAAAACCATTCCTTATGAAATAGATGTCATTAATACTGCTCAGAAAGCAGACCAGATTAATGATATCATGAAAAATAAGGAGATAAAACTTGCTGCTCAGGATTATTGGGAGCTTTACAAACTTTATATTCTGGCAGCATTGGCAGCCATTGCTCTGATTATTGCCATTTTTATGATTGTAAAATGGGGCAGAAAAGCAAAAGGATCTCCGGTAGTGGCTACCAATCAGACTTTAAAGGAGCTGGATTCTCTTAAAAAGAAAAAATATATTGAAGAAGGTAATTTCCGTTCCTTTTATGTTGAACTTATCGAAATATCCAGAAATTTTATTACCAAACAATATCGCCTTCCTGCTGATGTTCTTTTGACAGATGATCTTATTGAGGTGATGAAAAAGAACAATACCATTTCTCAGGATAACGAGAAAATTATTGAAGAAGTATTCCTGAGAGGGGATCTGGTGAAATTTGCCAAAACATTTCCGGATCAGATTACAATGGAGAAAGATTTTGCAGATATCAGAGATTTTGTGAAAAGGTCGTCCCAGGATTTAGAATTTGAAAACTTAAGAAAGGATGTTTAATTTTGAGTTTTACAGTCCGTGGTTTTTACTGCTTTTTTTGCTGTTTATTCCTCTTCTTGTAAAAGATGCGGGTAAAAATAAAAGAAAAGGTATAAAAGTTCCTACCATAAAAAATATGGGAATGAGTGGTGGAATACAAGGAATTCTTTTCTTATTGAAAATATCCAAGTATATTATTCTGTCTGCACTTATTATTGCGATGGCAAGACCGAGAACCTTTACAGTTTCACAGGACAGGGATGATACCAAAGGAGTTGATATTATGCTGTCTATTGATGTTTCACTCAGTATGCTGGCGAAGGATTTAAATCCTGACCGTATTACTGCTCTTAAAGATATTGCCATTAAATTTGTACAGAAACGTCCAAATGATAGAATAGGAGTGGTGGCTTATGCTGCAGAAGCATTTACCAAAGTTCCTGTGACCTCAGACCATCAGGTGGTGATAGATGAGATTAAAAATCTTAATTCTACAGGTTTAGAGCCGGGGACAGCCATCGGAGAAGGCCTTTCTGTTGCCGTAAATCATTTAACGAAAAGTAAAGCAAAAAGTAAAGTGATCATTCTGATGACTGATGGGGTAAGTAATATAGAAAATGCAATTCCACCACAGCTTGCCGCAGAACTTGCAAAAAATAATGACATAAAAGTATATACCATTGGGATAGGAACAAATGGGTATGCGCTGATGCCTACAGCGGTAGATTTTTTCGGAGATCTTATCTTTACAGAGGCTGAGGTGACGATTGATGAGAATACATTGAGAGAAATTGCCCAAACGACAGGCGGAAAGTATTTCAGAGCTACTTCCAACAGCAGTCTTGAAGAAGTATATGATGAGATCAATCATCTGGAAAAATCTGATGTGAAAGTGTCAAAGCTGTACAATTATGAAGAGTATTTTAAAATCTTTTTGTGGATTGCTTTGGCGATGCTGGTGCTGGATGCATTATTGAGATGGATGTTTTATAAAATTTTAAGTTGATGAGTTGGTCTTTAGGAAATTACTGGTATTTGTTCTTACTGCTGCTTCTGCCGCTGTTAGCTTCCTTTTTGATTCATTTTCTGAAATGGAGAAAGAAAAAGAGAGACATCTTTGCAGCAAGCCAGTTTCATGATAATTTATTTGAAAAGAGTTCGGGATTTACAAGGTTCTTTCCGGCATTATATCTGTTGGGAACGTTGTTTTTAATATTTTCTATCATTGATCTTCTGAATGGGTCCGAAGAAGTGAAAAGCAACCAAAAACTGAATAATGTGATCTTTATGCTGGATGTTTCCAATTCCATGAATGCTGAAGATATTGAACCAAGCAGACTGATGGAAGCGAAAAATGTGATGATACAGACCATGTCGAAAATGAAAAACGATAAGATCGGAATTGTCATTTTTGCGGGACAGGCAATATCCATTATGCCATTAACAACAGATTATAACTCTGCAGAAACTTATATCAGTGGTATTGAAACTACCTCTATGAAGATTCAGGGAACAGATTTTCTGAAAGGGATACAGGCAGCTACTGAAAAATTTAAAAATGTAAGCAAAGGATCACGGAAAATTATACTGCTGAGTGATGGTGAGGATAATGAAGGAAATGATAATGCAGCAATAAGACTTGCCAATAAAGAAGGAATAGCTATTACCTCTGTAGGAATAGGAACAGATGAAGGGGCTCCCGTTCCGGTATACAATGATGGGCAGCTGATGGGATATAAAACAGACATAAACGGAGGGACTGTAATTTCTAAAAGACAGACCGAAGCTTTAAATAAAATGGCGGGATCTACAGGAGGAACCTATATTGATGGAAATAACATTAATGAAGCTCCGGATAGGATCATTGATGCGATCAATAAGAAGTCTTCAGGATCGGAAACACTTGTGAAATCACAGAATGCCAATCATTATTATCAATATTTCTTAGCGGTCTCTATCCTGTTTTTCTTTTTAATTTATATTTTTAATCTTAAAAATGATTTTAATCTATAATTTTCCTTTATTTATAGAAGAATATCTACAGATACTTTAACCGAATTTTAACAAATAAAACTCTGTTTCTTAACATATAAAGGAATAATTTTGCAAGTAATGAATACTAAAACCATATTTTTATCGTTTATAGTTGCTTTCTCATTCTCAGGCTTTTTGTTTGGGCAGGAAAACTACAGAACTTTGGTTCATGAAGGCAATCAGAAATTTGACGGTAAAGACTATGATGGAGCGTCCTCCAAATATATGGAGGCTGTGAAATCCAATGACAAGGATTTTACGGCTCATTATAATATGGGAAATGCTTTATATAAAAGTAAAAAATATGAAGAGGCAAAGTCCGAATTTGAAAAAGCACAACAGCTTTCCCAAACTCTTCCTGATAAGGCTGCAGCACTTCATAATTTAGGGAATACCTATATGCAGATGAATCAGCCGGAAAAAGCGGCAGATTATTATAAAAAAGCGCTTAAACAAAACCCTTACAGTGAGGCTACCCGTAAGAATTATGAAATTGCCAAGCTGAAAGAAAAAGAAAAGCAACAAAATAAAAACCAGCAGAATAACTCTGGAAAAGGTGGCGGCGGAAGCGATCAGAACAAAGGTGATGATCAGGGTGATAAAAAAGACCAAAGGCAGGATCAGGGAAATGGCCAACAAAACGAAGGCAAAAGTGACCAAGGCAATCCTCAGCAGAATCAGAATAATGAGGGTAAAATGCCCAAAAATCTTGAAAATCAGCTCTTAGATAAAATAAACGAAAAAGAAAAAGAAACCGCCAGAAGAATTTTAAACAAAAATTCTTATTCGATGCCCGAAAGCAACGAGAAAGATTGGTGATGAAGTATAGATTGATTTACATATTGCTTACTCTGGCATCCGTAATTACTTACGGACAGGTAAATCTTTCTCTTGATGCTGATAAAACAGAGTATGGTGGAAAAGATGTTGTAAACCTTACCATTGTTCTCGAACTTAATGGAACAGACCTTGTTCAGCAGACAGGTTTCCAGCTTCCGGACCTTTCAAAATTTAATATTATAGGCAGCGGATCTGTAACCAATACTGTAATTGATCCCGCTACCAATACGCTTATTACTCAAAAAGTATCCAGAATTGCGCTTGAACCCAAGAAAAAGGGTAAAATCAAAATAGGGTCCGTATTGGTTACTGTAAATAACAAAATCTATAAAACAGAGCCTTTCGACGTTAATATCCGCGATATTGTTGATAAAAGATCCTTAGCTGGTAATACTTCCAATGAAGTATTTCTGAATATGGAAATCGAAGACAGGGATGTTTATCAGGATCAGCCTACTATTGCTGTTCTGAAAGTATATTCCAGAAATATGGATAATCTCAGAAAAGTAAAAAATATCCGTCTTCCGCAACAGGAAAATATCAATGTACATCCTATCAATTTCACTAAATCCGAGATTGATCCTTCCGGTAACGGAAATATGTCATCGCAGATCTTGGCCATGTTTATGGTATTCCCGAATAAAGCCGGATATGTTGAAGTTCCTGGAGTATCAGCATCAGTAAGTACTTATTCAAACAAAAATAAAATTGTTTCCAATAAGATAAAGCTTAATGTAAGAAAGCTTCCGGAAGGAGCACCTGATGGTTTTAAAAATGCAGTAGGAAACTTCAGTGTAAGCGTTCATAATACAACTAAGGAAAAACCCGAAGCCAAAAAACCACTAAATGTTGTTGTAAAGGTTACCGGAGAAGGAAATTTACCCGATATGGAGCTTCCTAAAATTGTAGCTTCTCCCGACTATGAAGTTTTTGCACCAAAAATCACATCGAAGGTTTCTCCTGGAGCTTCCGGGATGAAAGGTACCATTATGGCTAACTATGTAGTGATTCCTAATAAATCAGGAGCCATTTCCATTAAGACAGAGCCATTTGCCTTTTTTGATCCTGAAAATAAGGAATATGTGGATCTGGGGCAAAAAACATTAGATGTAAATGCACTTTCACACGACCAGGTAATGGAGTCCCGTTCTACAGTAGAAAAGGTAAATGAATATACCAATAATCTGCTGGAAACGGTAAATACACCGGTCTTAAAAACCACCTCATTTAAAGTAAAAGAAAAAAATAAATTCCACTGGAATATTCTTTTGACCAATATTACTATTCTTTTAGGCTTATTTGTTGTCTATCTGATATTTAAAACTTGGCAAAAAAAGCGCGCATTAGTTAATGAAACTATATCTCAAAAACCCTTAGGTTCAGTGGCTGAAACAGAAAAAGAAATCAGAGAGTTGCTGAAAACGGACATCAATGATTATTTTGGTTATCTTGAAAACCTCAAGGATAATGGTGAGTATGAAAAGTTCTTTACCACTTTGGAAGAGTTGGATCAGGAAGTACGAAATCAGTATTTCCAAGGCTCTGTTGCTGAGTTTAAGACTTTTCTTGAAAAGCATAAAGGTTCTTCAGTTGCAGAAGAGTATGCAAGATTGCAGCAGAAAATTCAAATGGAGAAATATTCTCCTGTGAAATCTCAAGAAGGTATTGAAGAACTTTTGAAAACAATTGTTAATTTATATTCACAAATTAGCAAATAGTCAGTTTATTTTCATATTTTTGCGAAATTTTTAATTACAAAGAGATGGAAATTTTTGATGGTTTCTCTTTTAAAGAGATCGTTACCAGCTTTATGGTTCTTTTTGCCGTTATCGATATTATCGGCTCGGTTCCTATTATAGTAAGCCTTCAGCAGAAGTTCGGAAAGATTGAAGCTGGAAAAGCTTCGATTACTGCCGGAGCAATTATGATTGTTTTCCTGTTTGTAGGGAATAAAATTCTAAAGCTGATTGGAGTAGATGTCAATTCATTTGCCATTGCCGGAGCTTTTGTGATTTTTGTCATAGCGCTTGAAATGATTTTAGGTATAGAGATCAATAAAACAACGGAAGCAAAGGCTGCATCCATTGTGCCCATCGCATTTCCATTGGTTGCAGGTGCCGGAACTTTAACAACAGCATTATCCCTCAGAGCTGAATTTCATGATATTAATATTATCTGCGGAATTATTCTTAATACAATTTTCGTATATTTGGTGCTGAAATCAGCGAAATGGCTGGAGCAGAAAATAGGAGATGCAACTTTGATGATTCTTCAGAAAGTTTTCGGTATTATTCTTTTAGCGATTTCAATTAAATTATTCACTGCAAATTTTGCCCAATTGGTGCTGAATTATGTTAATTTTTAAAAATTATGAAGAAGTTTTATAAAGTATTTTTAGTACTGTTCATTGTTTTCATTGCCATCAATCTTTATGCTATCAACTGGCAGAATGACCTTATCGCTGATGAAGACAACATTAAGTTTGTATTTTCTGCATCCGCTGCTGCAATAGGCCTTATCCTTCTTTTTGTAATGGATACCTGGAGCCGAATCGGTGTAAAGAAGTAAATAAATTAAATTTTATAGATATAGCCTCTTTCGTTTTGAAGGAGGTTTTTTTATAGATAAAAGATAAAAGATAAAAGATAAAAGATAAAAGATAAAAGATAAAAGATAAAAGATAAAAGATAAAAGATAAAAGATAAAAGATAAAAGATAAAAGATCTTGTCATTAAACAACTATTCCCCATATACATATCCATTTGGATATCAGCATCGATAGAGGTGGACTTTAGCCCATCCTAGTAAATGAAATAATTCCATTATTGGCTTTAGCCAAAATTTACTATTGAAACACAAACTTTCTATTTACTAGGAGACAACCAGGTTTTTCAAAATAGCTTCAGACTTAAGCTCTGTTTCCATCCATTCCTTTTCTGGATTACTTTGAGCAGTAATTCCACCTCCTACGAAAACGTGTAGAGAATCTTTATAAAGCCTTGCGCATCTAAGATTTACAAAATAAAGAACACTCTCTTCAGTTTCCACTTTTATATAACCGGCATAGAATTCACGCGGAAATTTCTCGTACTTTCTGATGTTTTCATTGCAAAAATCCTTAGGTATACCACAAACTGCCGGAGTAGGGTGTAGATCCTGAATCAGGTTATCAAGGTCATCAGGCTTTATAGTTGTTTTAAAATCTGTACGGAGATGCTTGATATTCCCTGAAACATGGTCATACGTTTCGGATTGCTGAACCTGATCAGAATAGTTTTTAAGAATAGTCTGAATGTAAGAGGTAACCGGTTTTTGCTCTTCAATTTCTTTTTCTGTCCATTCTTCAGAAACAGGAAGAGTTCCTGCCAATGCCATAGTTTCAAACTCATGTGTAGCTTTGTTGAATTTTCCCAATACTTCCGAAAAGGCCCCCATCCACGCATTTTCTCTGTCATTAAACAAATATCTGAAGGCATTAGGGTAGGATTGGCATAAATTCTCAAAACTAGCCTTATAATCAATCGTATTAAAGGCTGTAAAGATTTTTCTTCTTGAATAAACCAGTTTAGGAAGATTGTTTTCTTTAATGATTTCAATTACCTGCTGTAAAGTATTGCAGTATTCCTCTTTGGTTTCTGCTGTAAAACCGGTTGTATCCTCAGGAAGGAATTCATTGGTAACAGAGAGATCATGAAACTTTATCAGATCAGCTTTGATGATATTTCCATTAAAGTTAATTTGGGTAAGGCTGTTATAAGAATAAAAATTGACAGCATCTTTATCGTTTGTTTCCTCTACAGTATGCAATCCTTCATTGAAGGGAAGTTTGAAATAAATCATGAGTTATGAATGGATTTTGAAAATCACTAACCGGAAATAATATAGGAAATTCCGAAGTTGATTTTCCTTTCTGCAAAGGTATTATTAGTCTGAAAGATGTCAAAATTATATGTGCTGTTTTTTAAGGAAACATTGTTCATTTTATATTCCTGGTAGTCCACAGATAGTATCCATTTTTTCAGCGCTTTGTACTGAATTCCCATACTATATCCAAAATTAAGCTGATTGGAAGTAAAATCATCCGGTTTGTTTAGAATATTGTTTTCTGGTGTTAAAAATTTCATTTTATAAATATTTTTATGGGTTAAAATACCTATAAACGGCTTGAAGTTTCTCCATTCATATAATAATTTTAATTGTAAAGCATATTCAAAATGTTTATTATTGAATTGCTGAAAGAGTAGAGGTTGGGAATCTTTTGTAAAATAATAACCATTCAGCCATGTATCTTCTTTGCGGGCGTCCAGATCAAAATTAGAATTCCAATGATATACATGAGCTGAAAACATTAATGATAACTTATTAATAATCGGCTTTGAAATCCATAATCCGGCATTTATTCCAAATTGAGTGTTATTTTTGCCAAGCTCTTTAGCCCAATTACTATTTTTAATGCCCGTTCCAATCTCTATTCCAAACTGAATTTTTTTTGTTACGGATATCGGGATTCCTTTAACCTGATCCCTGAAAAAGGTAAATTGTTGTATCGGATCTTTTCCAGCTGTTGCTGTAGTTTCATTGAGAATAATCCCTTTGGGCTGTATTTTCAACGCTTTTTCCAGATAAATAGTGTCATAAATAATGACTTTTTCATAAACATATAGAGTGTCTGTTTTTTTTCTTTGAGCATTGAAGGTCTGTAAAATAATCAGGAAAATTATTAAAAATGATTTTTTAAAAAACATGATGGTTGTATATTTATCTTTCAACATATATGGTGTCTCTCTGTATAATTTTCTTTACAACAATGACTTTTCGGGGAGAGTCTTCTTTAGCAGTATCTTTTGTGGTGATTTGATGCCCTTTTGCTTTTATATTACCTGCTGTTACCTCCGGAATTTCTGTTTTTTCTATTTCTGGTGTTGTTTGCTTATTTTCCTGTACATCGTATCGATTAATAGTAGAAATAGAATTTTGTAGGGATTCAGTTTCAGTTTTAGGTTGTATTCCATTTTCTATCGTTTCTGAATTTCCAGAATGAATACTATTGCTGAAAAAGATACTTCTGCTTGGTCGGTAAATAATAACACAGACAATGATAAGAATTAAAAGAGTTCCGCCACCCGTTACCGTTCCCATTCTTTTTGTCAATCTTGAGCTTACAGGAATAGGATAAGGTGTAGGAGTAACATCCTCCGGTATTCTCAATATTCTTGAAGTTGACAGTGAAAAATCTGAGAATTTACTTCTGAAAGTCTGCGCCCACAATAGATTTCCTAAGCCAATAAAAACCAATAGCTGAGTGAGTTTTTTTCTGTTTTTAGGAGTAGCTGGTTGTATTGTTTTGAGCAGATGGCTTTGTACTGCTTTTTTAGCTCTTAAAAGATGTGACTTTGATGTATTGATAGTAATTCCAAGTTGATTGGCAATTTCTGCATGTGAGTAGTTTTCAATAAAATATAAATTGAAAACTGATTTATGATGATTAGGTAGGCTGTCAATAGAAGACAGAAGTTCTTCTTGAGTAAAATCATAGGCAAGAATATTCACTTTTTCGTCAGTATTACTCATTGCAAGTGATGCATCAAAGGTTTCTGGTAATTCATCCGTAATAAAAGTTTCTTTATTGCTTTTCCGTAAATACTGTAACGCATTGTTGACTACAATTTTTTTGAGCCAGGCAAAAAGCATCTTCTCATCTTTAAGCTGATGAATATTTTGGATGGCTGCAATAAAGCTGTCCTGAAGAATGTCTTCCGCTGTATGCAGGTCTTGTATATACCTACGGCAAATCCCCAACAATTTAGGAGAGTGTGTACTGTATATTTTTTGCCAGTCGTTAGTTTTTACTATCAATCGTATTAATTTTTAGCTACTTATGTTAAGAGTTGATCTTCTCTCTAATATGAGTATTATGTTTTTTATTTCTTGAAAGTAAAGTTATTTCTATAGGTGTTATTTTATAAGATGGGAAAATAAAAAATGGCATATCCCCAAAACTTTTTGGGAATATACCTTGTAGATTTCTCAATCACTAATCTTTATCATCAATTGTGTTATTTTTTTACAACAAAGATTGAATTGAAACACCCTCTAAATATATTAGGGAGGCTTTGAGTTTCTACATCATTTATATAAAACTTCACTGATGGCTGATATGAGTTGTATCTGATAGTGTAGATATTCTGATCTTTTACAGCGAAATGTCCTATAGTATTGAACCCACTGGGATTATTCATTGTAACTAATGTATTGTTTTTATAATAGAAATCTTTACCTATATAATACTGATCAGATCCTTCAAAATATATTTGGTTGACTCCGCTCTGAAGAATATTACTTGGAATCTGCATATCATTTCCTGAAGAAATATTTTTAGCAGAGCTAATAAAATTATCCAGATTATTGGTATATTTTGTTAGCATATAAGACTGAGAAGGATTAGAAGGATCATTAATAAAGCTGTGAGACAAAAGTTCATTGGTACCATTAATAAGACTCTGATAATTTCCATTTTTGTAATATCCTAGATCCCACGTAGGTGTCGGATTTGAAGAATAATTAAAGTTTTTGCGAACAGATATATAGATGTCATTATTAAACACTGCCATATTATTCATTATCATATTATTATTCCCTCCATAATAATCTAATACTGTTTTTACTCCATTTTTCCAGTAACAATATTGGTATTTGTCCTCTGGAGAGGTAGGTGAAGGATTGGTTAAAGTCCCTAGAAAATAAATATTCCCGTTATGAACGATCCCATTTACAATGGAAAAATTTGGGTCATTTGATGCATTTAAATATTCTGATACATTATGTTTTATCCCATTTTTCCAGAAATACCATGCAGGTTTTGGGTCAATCTTATCTATATTTGTTCCGAAGAGATACATATCATTATTATCAACAATAATTTTAGTTCCCATCAGGTTTTCTCCTCCCTGTACAAAGGTTTGCTGCCCGTTCTTCCAGTAACAGGCTTTAAATTCATCTACCCCGCCAAGATAGACGTCATAAGATGCTTTCTTTTCTATAAGAGTTGAATCTTCATTATTACAGGAAATACAGAATAAGAAAGCAGTTAAAAAAGCTAAAATTTGAATTTTCATGGTTGTTGGTTTCTTATAAGACGAAAGAAAATGAAAAGGTTGCAGTAAGAATATAAAAAAAGCTCAAAAAAATTTGAGCCTTTGATTCTTTAATGTCAATTCAACCTACTTATTAATGATATTATTCGTCATCGTAGTATGGTTAATAAGTGTTCCTTTTTCATCTCTGATTTCAATTTCAGAAACGTGCATTGTTTTTCCTTTTCTGATGAATCTGGCAGTGGCTGTTACAATCCCATCCTTTTTACTTCTTAAGTGATTGGAGTTGATATTGGTTCCTACACCATAGTATTTATCACCATCAATGAAAATATTAGAAAGACTTGAACCCAGCGTTTCAGCCAATACACAGCTTGCTCCTCCGTGCATGATTCCAAAAGGCTGGTGTGTTCTTGGCAATACCGGCATGGTGGCAGTAAGAGTTTCATTTTCGAAATCTATATCGATGAATTTAATTTCCATTGCTTTTGCAAAGGTTTCATCACCCCAATTGTTGATGAATGCTAGTATTTCTTCTTTGGTCTGACCTTTCATTTTTATAAAGATATGTGATGATTAATATATAATAATTGATTATTCGCCTGTTCCCATAATATTAGGGTTCCAGTTGGCCGGAATTTTAGGTACAATATCGTTTGTTACATAATAATCCTGAATTTCCTGCATGATTTCAGAAAATGGCACAGATGCAATTCTTTCATAAGGAATGGTATAACCCAGGTAAACAACATTTCTTTTAAAATCTCCTGCCGCCAGTACAATAGGCACTTTTGCTGCCATAGCCATATGGTAGAATCCTTTTCTCCATTTCGGAACCCAGCTTCTTGTTCCTTCCGGGGTAATCACAAGGCTGAAATCTTCCTTAGCAAACTGACTGGCCACAAAATTAACAAGGTCGTTTTTCTGGCTTCTGTCTATTCCAATTCCTCCCAGTCCTTTTACAATTCCTCCGTACCAGGCTTTGGTGTGAGCATCCTTGATGATGATTTTCAAAGGTTTATTCAGGGACCAATAGGCAAAATTTCCTAAAATGTATTCCATATTATGGGTGTGCGGTGCCACCACCAGGATACATCTGTTGAGGACGTTAACATCGCCCTGCAGAACAACTTTCCATCCTAATAACTTTAACATCAGTTTGCCTATCAGCTTTTTCATAGATTCTTGGATTAAAAACAAAAAAGTATAACCAAATTGGTTATACTTTTACAAATATATTGAAATATTATTGCTCTTAAAACAAACCGTTGATTAAATCTACGATTTTCATTACGAATTCCATTGCAAATTGTATCATAATAAGAGTGTTTTTTTAGTGTTGGTTGGTTATTAAATTTTTAACTATACGAAATTAAAACAATTTTTTCACATAGAGAACTAAATAGTAGCTTTTTTCACTTTTCTGAGAGAAGAATGGTGTGAATTTCAAACGGTTGCTTTCCATTCACACCTGCTACCACTCTCTGTAGTTAATTATTTAGTTTGTATGGATATTTCGTTTTTTCCGTCCTTGATTTTGATATCTACATCCTTGTTGATCTTTTTAATATCAGATGCTACAGAATCAATTACTTTCTTAGCCTGGTTATTCGGAACCTTTTTACCATTGATGATAATGCTGTCCTTGTCATCAGAGTTATATTCTATGCTGGAACCGTTTACTGTGATTTTATTCTTTTCAATTCTGATTCCGTTTTCGTCTTCATCTCTGTTCTGATCATCATCATTAATACCATCACCATCCAGATCTCCATCTATATTGATTCTGTTTTTGTTCATTGAGATTACCCGCATTTTCTGTGGTACTACAAGTTCATAGTTCACTCTGTAATCTCTGAATCTGTGATCATAAGGATACTTTACGAAGTTAGGAAGCATTACTTTATTGTTAATTACTTCTACAGGAACGGTAAGCTGGATAGGGAAGTTATATCCGTTTCCTTCTTTTTTGATAATAAGGTATGGTGTTTTGATATCCGGCTTTCTTGTAACTTCTACAGAAACATAATCTTCCTCATACACATTTTTCTTATCCGAATAAATATCATCATCATACGCTTTGTAGTTCTGTGGAATACTTACCTGTTTCATGTCTACATATATCGTATCAGAAGTTGTATTGATCGCTACATTTTCAGTATCTTCTTTACTTCCTTTGTAGATCAGATTTTTCTTAGCCATACTGATTCCAAAGTAAGTTCCCAGTCCTATCAGAAGAAGGAATAAACCTCCTATTACCCATCCTATGTTTCTCAACTTTGTTTTTGGAGAAAAGATCTTGATGCTTAATAAACTGAACAGAATTGCAGGGATTAAGCTTCCGATTACCATTATGGCTGCCAATACTTTATCAAGTCCCTGATCATCCATATAAAATCTGATCTGATTAGCCCCGGGAAAATCTGTATCCATTCCGAAAAGACCGAATAACACAAATACTCCGATAATACTTCCTACCGCCATCAATACGAAGATTCCTCCTACAATATATTTGATTATATTCCATGCTCCACTTCCTGCATTGTTGATGTAAGGCTTGTTTTCGTTGTAGATTTCTCCGACTCTCTGAGTGGATTCATTGGCAAACTGTACCAATTTGTTAGACTCATTCTTAAGATTGTCGAAGTTCATAGGCTTTCCCTGCATTTTCAGGAAATCTGCTGCAGTTTCAGCCTTTGGAAGTACGGCCCAAAGAATTACATAAAGAAGACCTATTAATGAAGAGGAGATTGCTGCAGTGAAGATTCCTAAGACGAAAACCCCCAGCCAAATCGCTCTCATAGCCGTAATATCCATTCCTACATACTGAGCTAAACCAGCACAAACACCTGCTACTTTTTGTTTTTCAGGATCACGGAACAATTGTTTCTTATCTGAGTAATTAGTTCCTGTATTGGTATTTTTAGTTGTATTTTTTTCAGAAAAATAAGCCTCTTCCTGTTCTTCGATTTTTTCAGGGGTTCCGATCTGTGCGATTACTTTTTCTACATCTGTATCGTTGATCACTTCACGTTTTCCCAGTGAATCTCTGAAGATCTCCACCATTCTTATTTCTATGTCATGCATTACCTCATCTGCTTCGGAAGCATCCAGTGAGCTTCTCAGAGCGTTCAGGTAATCGCTGAGCTTTATATATGCGTGTTCTTCTATCGTAAAAGAAAAACCTGCGAGTCCTATTGAGAGTGTCTTGTTCATAGCTTTGTTTTTTAATGTTGTTGTGTGATTTGGTTTACTGAGGCTGTAAGCTCATTCCACGTATTTAGAAGTTCATTCAGGAAAAGTTTTCCTTTTTCCGTGATCTGATAATATTTTCGGGGTGGCCCGCCTGTAGATTCTTCCCATCTATAAGAGAGAAACTCTCCGTTTTTAAGTCTTGTAAGAAGAGGGTAGAGGGTACCTTCCACTACATCCAGTTTTCCTTTTTTCAGCTCATCTATAAGATCGGAAACATACATTTCGCGATTATTAATGAGACTTAGAATACAGAATTCCAGAATTCCTTTTCGCATTTGCGCTTTGGTATTTTCAGTATTCATCTTGTATAAGTTTGTTAATTAGGTTATATTTTTAGAAAAATGCTCCTAGCTAGTTGAGCCTATTCTAATTTTACATTACAAAGATATGTAAATAAAATGGTATTATGCAATACAAAGTAGTGAAATTTTTAAAATAAAACATTTAATTAATTGATAATCAGTATTATAATTTTTAATTCATATTTTTGAAAATCTTATTTTGAGAAAAAAGTCTTTTGAAAAGTTTAAGATTTTGATGAATTTTGGAAAAATATAGAGGATGAAAACCGTTTTTACTGATAGTTTATATATCTGGTTTTTTATCTGTGGTAAAATGTGTTTTATGTATAGCGATCCAAATAATTAGTGAAGTATTTGTATAATTTTTGTGTACAAAATATCCAAAATTCAAAATAACAGAACTGACTGCTATCTTTTCAAGTTTTGTCACTCATGTAAATACGTTTGGGTTTTGAAATCGGAGTAATGATTCGTATTTTTGTTTGGACGTTTTTAAAAAACATTTGAACCTATATTACTATGAACATGAATATTTTGAATTATTACAGGAGTTTATCCGCTTTTATATTATTAGGACCTTTATGTTTTGGGCAATACCAGCTTGAAGTCAAAAATATATCAAAAAATTATAGTGCTGTCATTCATTCTGAAAACTGTTTTGAAGGTAGTTGTAAAGGCAAAAGTACAGTAGATCTGTTTAATAACAACAATGCCAAGGTCCAGACTTTTGTATCTGATGACCTGGTAATAGACTTAAAGCCGGATCAAAAACCGAGGCCCGGAAAAATGATGACGCTGACCGATGAACAGAGATCGCTTATTATAGATGATTTTAATTTTGATGGTACCGAAGATATAGCTATAAGGAACGGAAATATGGGGAACTATCACAGTGCTTCATATGATGTATACGTTTTCAACAGTACAAGAATGAGTTTTGTAAAAAGTAAAGAGCTTACGGATCTGGCATCGAATGGGTTTGATATTTTTGATGTTGATTCCAAACGTAAACGTCTTATCACTTCCGGAAAATCGGGATGTTGTGATATTTTCACTACAGAATATGCCATAATTCCGAATAAAGGACTGGATAGAGTTTTTGAAAAAGAAGTGGATATGACTAGTGAAGATCGTGTAAAAGTGATCACGAAAGAAAAAATAAACAATAAATGGGTAACCAAAACCAAGGTATATACATCAGAACAATATAATAAAGATAAGTAAGATGAAGATCCAGAAAGAAATTGATTTTATCCTGGCAGTAGATGCCCTGAAAAATGTACAGCGAAGAAATTATAATGCAGACGATTCCAGAAGAGAGAATACAGCAGAGCATTCATGGCAGATTATTATTCTTGCCCAAATCCTTTATCCGTATGCAAAAAACCGCACAGATATTGATTTGTTAAGAGTTATAAGAATGCTTTCGATTCATGATCTTGTGGAGATTGAAGCAGGTGATACTTTCCTTTTTGATGAGGCAGCAATGGTGGGGAAGTTTGAAAGAGAAAAAATTTCCGCACAGAAGATCTTCGGAATTCTCGATGAACCTTTAAGAACAGAATTCTTTAATCTATGGCTTGAGTTTGAGGAAGAAGCAACTCCAGATGCTATTTTTGCATGTTCTATCGACAGAATTATGCCTTTTATTCTTAATTCCTATACTTCCGGCAAAAGCTGGACAGAAGCTGGAGTGACTGAAAAACAGATCAGAAATATGCTTGAAAATGCTATTACCAGAGCGTCAGATGAAATGGGAGAGGCTTTTGAAATGTTGTTGAGCAGAGGTCTGGAAACAGAAAAGGTCTTAAAATAATCTGAGTTTGATAAGGATGGTCAGTTTAGAGCATGGAGGCTGGAAGTTATTCCTGTAATTAATAAAAGTCACTTGTTTGGCCTTTCTGATATCAATAAAAACAGAAATGTTTTATTCTGAATTTAGAGTAAAATAAATATCATAAAATTTTCGGGCGGCCAAAGGCCGCCCGAAAATTTTTATTTATAGTATCTGGATTGGTTTCTTGAATTCATCAATTGCTACAAAGGTGAAGTCACCTACAATTGCTTTTTCTCTTTCATAAGAATACATCTGCTCTGTATAGATTTCTACACTTACTTTCATACTGGTTTTTCCAACATATGAAACTTTTCCGATAAGCTCTACAATCGTTCCTGCAGGAATAGGTTTTTTAAAATCGATTTTATCACTGCTTACTGTTACCACTCTTTTTCTTGCGAAACGAGTCGCTGCAATAAAGGCTACTTCATCCATAAGCTGCATGGCAGTACCTCCGAAAAGGGTATCATAATGATTGGTTGTGTTAGGGAAAACCGCTTTAAAGATTCTGGTTTCGGCAGCTTCAATTCTTTCTTCTGTAGTCATATTTCATTATTAATTAAAGCGAAATGAAATAGTATCAAAACAACAGAATAATGACAGGAACTTTGGAAATCCCTGAAATAATCCATCAGATCAATAAAACTTCAGATCGCGAAAGTTTCTTGTTTAAGAAAGCGGCAGGTCTCCTGACTTGTAACATCTTTATCTCCTTCCCATGCCTCGCACAGTGGATCTTTTGATAAAGATTTCAGTTACTTACAGTTGCGCGACAGTCCGTGATTTTCACACGGTTCCCTTTTAATCTGCGGTGATGCAGAACCAGTTTCTATGATGAATAAGCGTTAAAACTTTTTCGGCTGCAAAATTAATGAATTTATTCCGGATTATGATAAATAATCTGGCTGATTACTCTTCCCTTCTTAATGGTCCATAGAGTCGTATATCGGTTTTCTCCGGAACCATTGATCATATAAAGGAAAATGTTATCATTGTCCAGTGAAGTTACTCCTACATTGTTAAAATCCATAGTAGGCTGGAACATATTTTTAATAGCTTCTCTTACAAAAACAGAACCTCTTCCGGGCTGCTGTAGTCGGATGGATTTAATCTCCGTCATACCTTCAGGAAGATCATTTCCAATTCCCCAGGGCTTTACTTTATCAATAGTAAGAAGCTTTCCTTCGGCATCTTTTTCCTTTTTGCGGTATCCAGCATTGGATGGATATACATCAATCACAACCTTGCTTCTTTGTGCAGTAGGGATTTTAGGATCAGAATTATCGGTAAAAATCAGTGACTTTCCGTTTTTAGATTTAGAAGGAGTATAGGCTGGAAGCTGATCAATAAAGGCAATACGTTCTTTATTTACCATTCCTTCTTTATCAAGCGTTTCATAGCGAACAAATGGTTTCTCTTCGTCCTGCTTTTCAGGATATTTGATCCAGATCCATTCCGTTTCTCCAGGAGCCGGCTTTACATAAACGAAAACATCCCCTTTGCGCATACGGATCTTATCTACAATTTTCCTATAGTTATCCTTATGTACACGTACATTGGCGTAGCCTTCTTCAGCTTTTACAACACCAAAAGGAACTTTGTTTTGCCCTTTAACGAAGGCTAAAGAAAAAATACTGAAAGCAGACAGGTACAATGCTTTGTTTACTGAAATCATCTTAACAAATTTTAGATTCCCAAATATATAAATTTAATGCTTTTTGGATGGGTAAAATAAAAATGTATTTATTGAAATTATCAATATCCTCTGAATAATTTATAAAATTCATCATCAGGAATATAATACTTGTCATTCTCCTGTAACCATTCCAGAGATTCTTTACTGAGATTTAGTTTATCATAGGCTTTGGTTTTCAAATATTTTTTTTGTCCATCGACGATACTGTATATTATTTGCCCTGTTTTATCGTCTACCAATAGGGTTCTCTCTTTTGTCGTTCTATCTTCTGGATGTGGAGAAAGTGAAATATACCAATAGGAATGAATGTCATTAAAAGCTCTGTCAATACCTATAAAGGGAGATCCATATGAATCCGCTATAGTCAGAAGATCATAAAAAGTCATCCTGAAATGAGAGTCATGGTCTACTTTCTGTTGTAATGTACCATCTTCAGCATAAGCGTACCATATTCCTCGCGGATAACCGGAAGCTTTTACTCCGTATCCAAAATGTTTTATGGTATGAATTGAACCATTTTTGTAGAAGTCAACTTGGGTCTTAAATGAGTCAGAGAATTGCTGGGTATATCCTGTATTTTCAGTTGTTCTTGTATAATACTTCTGTGTATCTTTTTTACCAGTCAGAATAAGGCTGATTATTCCGTCCTTGAATTCATAAGTCGTTAATGGAATAGGGTTGTCAGCTTTGTCTCTCAGCTCAGCAATATGTTTATTGTTGTCTTTATCATGTCCTAGTTTGTAAAATGTCCCATTGACTGGCTGCTTTTTTTTGGCATAGGAAGCCAGGGTCTCATAAGTAGGTATAATTAGGTTTTCCTTTGAAATATCATCGATTTTTATCGTACTGAATTTTTGTGCCGGATTGGGTGTTTTCTGCTGTGCACTCATAAAAGGTGAAATACTGAAAATTCCAATTAAAAATAATGATCGATATATCTTGTCCATATTAGAATAGTTTTTCATCTACAAATCAGTATTAAGAGTCTGATCTTTGATTAGATGAATCATAAATAGCTTTCGGATCATTTTTCAGGTAATATGAAAAGACTCCGAAAAATAACATCAGGAACAGGAATAATGCTCCACATATATAAAAAGCTGTTCCAAAACCATAACTAATGGTCATTTCACCTCCCAATCCCATTCCTATTTGGTTGTTTCCCAATCCCTCCATCTTGGACTGGAAAGTCAGATAGAAGGCCAATAAAGAGATCAGCCCAACCAGAGAAATGGAAATATGATAAATATACTTTTTCTTAATACTTTTGATCAGGTGAATGACAATTCCTGCAATAGCAGCTAAAAATGCAATGATGATAAGCGGGCTCGGCGGAATATTTTCTTTACCTTTTTTATCCTTCGAATCATTTAGAGGAGAATATTCACTATCAGTGTTTGATGATTTATCGCTTGAATCATTTCCAAAAGCTGATCCAAAAGGAGAGTTCTGCTTAAGGTTTTCCTTCATACGTTCATTCATTGCCTGTTGGGAAACCCCTGTTACCAGATCAGTTCCTTTAATAGACATTAAGGTTGTATCCCCACATTTTATCAGGAAAAAAGGAAAGAAAAAACAGAGGATGATAACTGTATAGCTCGGTATAGGAAGAAGGTCTGAAAGTACTTTTAATGGTTTCATAAATTATTGTTTTGCTTAAAAGTAAGAAAAATTATATTGATAATGTACAAAAGAAAAGAGAGCATCCTCAGACACTCTCTTCCATTATTGTATTCCGTTAATTTTCAAATTCTGAAATTAATCCATTTGAAAATAGATTAGATTCTCTCTAATTCATCCGCATCAATCGTTGTCTTGAAGGTTCCATAGTTAACAATAACCTTATTTCTGGAAATTTTCTCAATGGTTCCTACGCTGGTACTTCCGGTGATGCGGACACGTTGGCCTTCTTTCATCCAGACTGCACGGTCACTCTTACGCTTTTCTTCCAGCTTCTCGTTCGTTTCAGCAATTTTCTCAATCACATCTTCTTTTTTAAGCTGTTGGGTGATCTTTCTTTTAACCACCTGAAGACGTTTGGTTTCATCTTTATCAGCACCAATCTTTCTGAACTTCTCCTGTTCAAGCAGTTTCACAAAATCCTTCACAACGTCTTTTCTGGATTTCCCTTTCGTATAGCTGTCGATGAAAGTTTCAATTTTGTTTCCAAACTGAAGCTTACGGTGTTCCTCTTCATAAAGTTTCTGGAAATTGAAAAGTTTCTGTTGCAGCTGTTCATTCAGTTTCTGAAGATTATCACGTTTGTCTTCTACAGACTCTTTTCTTTCGGCAAGATCAGATTTCAGTTTTTCAACCTCAAATTTCTCCTGCTGTAGCTTTACAATTGTTTTATCAAGATTAACAATATCATGCTCTACCTTTTTCTTGGCAGAATGAATGATAAATCTTGGGATTTTATTCTTCTCAGCAACTTCAAAAGTAAATGAACTTCCTGCCTGGCCAACCTCCAACTTGTACATAGGCTCCAATGTTTCCTCATTGAAAAGCATCGCCGCATTCTGAGCATTCGGAAGCTGTTCTATAACAAGTTTGATATTCGTGTAATGCGTCGTAATGATTGCAAAGCTCTTTTTATCATAGAAAAATTCCATGAAACTTTCAGCCAGCGCGCCTCCCAGTTCCGGATCAGAACCTGTTCCGAACTCATCAATCAGTAAAAGCGTATTAGCATCAGCCTCACGAATGATTCCGGACATCTTCTTTAACCTTGATGAATACGTTGATAAATGGTTTTCAATAGATTGATTATCACCAATATCAGTCATGATCTTCTCAAAGAAAAACATCTCAGACTTTGGATGTACAGGAACCAGAATACCGCTCTGAATCATCAGTTGCAGTAATCCCACTGTTTTCAGTGTAATTGATTTTCCACCGGCATTAGGTCCGGAGATACAGATAATTCTGTTGTGCTCCGTTAAAGCCAGGGTCTGGGAATGAATCGTTTTGTTCTCAACCTTATTTCTTAACCATAATAGAGGGTGGAAGGCTTCTCTTAATTTTAATGTTTTATGACGGTTGATCTTTGGAAGAACTCCGTTGACCAGGTCTGCAAACTTAGCTTTAGCCCTTACCAGGTCCAGATCAAATATATACATCTGATACCTCCACAGCTGAGGTTGAAATTCTGCCAGTTCTGCTGTCAGTTTTCTTAAAACCTTATCAATCTCTTTTTTCTCTTCCTCCTCGTTTTCACGAAGATTAAAGTAATGTTTTACTACACTGTCCGGTTGAATATAAGTGATAGAACCGGTTTTTGAAATTCCCAGGGTTCTTCCCGGAACTCTTTTCTTAAAACCTGATTTTACCGCTAAAACCCTTTGATCATCAATAATAGTTTCCCGTATATCATCCAAAAAGTCACTTTGTCCGTAGGTGGTCAAAGCACGGTTGAAATTTTCCTGAATTGCTTTTTTAGCATGCTGGATTTCAGTTCTTATCCCTTTTAAGGCCGGAGAAGCCTCACTTTTTACCTCACCAAAACGGTTGAAGACCTTATCTACCTTATCGATGATCTCTTTTCTGAATTCCAGGATAGAAACCTCTTCCAGTAAAGTAGGAAATGTTTCCGGCATGGTAGGGAAGAACTTCTGTAATCTTCCGATCTGTTCCGTGATGGTTTTTATTTTGATGAAAGCACTGTTTTCCAGACGGTAATTCTCAATAAGCATCAGTTTCAGCTCACCTTCAATATCTTCATATTCATCAAACGGAATCGCATTTGAACTTTCAAAACTCGACAGATATTCTGACGTTTTTTTCAGTGAAAGTTCTGCCTCGTCAATTTCCATCGGACGAAGTTGAAGAATTTTTTCTCTTGTTTTCGGAGAATACGCAAATGGGGAGATTTCCGCGAGCAATTGCGGAAACTCTAATTCGTCTAAATCTTCTTTATCTATATACACAGTGCAAATTTAGTGAGAATTTTGATTATTACGTATATTTGAATGATTTACAAACTATATCCATGAAACAATTATTCTTTATCCTGCTTTTCCTTTCGGTAGGTATTCAGGCTCAGATTAAAAAAACTGACTCCGGAAAACGAAGTAATATTGAAAATAAAAAACGTTTTAAAAGCTATAAGAAAGCTGGAAATTATGGTATAAAAAGCTCTAAAGATGATCAGGTGAAGAGAATTATTAATCTCAGTCAGCAGACTGATAATTCTAAAAAAGAAATCGTAAAGAAAAATGATAACGGAGGATTAATAATTTATGAAGAAAGATCCTCGGTAAGGTATAGGATGTATCTGTTTATTGGTTTAGATGCTGGTACGGATAGCTTTTTAAGAGATAATAAGTTGATGACGAGAGGAATCTGATAGTACACCATCTTAAAAATATATTATGAAAAACTTATTGTTTATTTCCCTTTTTCTATCTGCAGCGGTTCATTCACAGGTTAAAAAAATGGATATTGAAAAGTTTAGAAAACATATAGGTCTTACAGATAAAGAAAACATAACAAGCAACAGAACTTTTACCTATGAAAATGGGGGTAACGTTATTACTCTATGGCAACAAGGTAGCGGAGAGTATAGAGAAGATGTACAGAAAAAAAACAGTGTTTATACCACAACTTTTCTTTATAATCAATATACTTATGCTTTACAATACGAAGGTTTATATTGTAAAGGTACACCTGTTGGAATTCATAAAAAATATTCAAAATATGGAAAGCTGATTGAGCAGACTGATCAGGATTTGTCATTAAGGGAAATAGGTGTTTTTACCAGAAAAGATATGGCTAAGATTATGAAAAGGGACTTTAATATCAACATTGAAAAAGAAGACGAGCTTTATATGATGAATGCTTTTGACAAAGATGGAAAGTATTTTTGGAGAATTGTGTGCAGGCCTCACCCTGAAAAAGGAGCTGATTTTGCCCCTGCCTTTGCTTATTTGTTTGATGCCAAGACAGGTGAGTTTTTAAGTAAGTCAGTCTTTGTAATAGAAGGATAAAATAACGAAAGAATAAATGAAACTGGAAACAGAACGCCTGGTCTTAAAAGCTATCAATGAGGCTAATACTGAAGAGATCCTGCGTATCAGGAGCAATGAGGTTATCAATCAATATGTAAAAAGGAATTCTCCAAAAACCAATTATGATGCCTTAGAATTTATCCTGCATATCAAAAGAAAAACTCAGAATAAAGAAATTATTTTCTGGGGAATCTCATATAAAGACAATCTCAGTCTTATCGGAACGATATGCCTGTGGAATTTTTCAGAAGACAGAAAGACCGCAGAAGTTGGATATGAATTACTGCCGGAGCATCACCGAAAAGGAATAATGTCTGAAGCTCTTCATGCTGTTTTGGATTATGGGTTTAATGAACTGCAGCTGGAGGAAGTTTTAGCTTTTACAAGCAGGTTCAATGAAAATTCTAAGCAGCTTCTTTTAAAACATCATTTCATTTTTGAAGAATATCAAAAAGATGAACGCCATCCCGACAATATTATTTTTAGCTTAAGAAGGTATTAGTAACCGGTGCCAGTAGTTTTTTCTATCTTTAGCCACAAACAGATTGATAGTACACACTATATATAGAATGAAATAAAGTCCTTAACTGGTTTGAGAGATACTTAAAATTGATCTTGTATCTTCAGAACTTTGGAACAGCTTTCTGTTAATCGCTTTATCCATTGTGTTATCCTTTTTTTTCTCTATTTTAATTGAAAGAAAAGTCAAGATATTTAAAGTCTGACCTATGCTTTTATTTTAATATTAATTACTTTTGCATTATGACCTGGACAGAAATTTTAGCCCCGATAAAAAGTACAGAATACTTTACAACTCTTTGGGAAAAAGTAAAGAATGAATATGCAACTACCAAAGTTTTCCCTCCGAAAAATCAGATTTTCAGAGCATTGGAGTTAACACCATTTGATGATGTGGAGGTGGTTATCATTGGTCAGGATCCATACCATAACGATTATCAGGCTAACGGATTGTGTTTTTCTGTTTCAGAACAGGTAACTGCTCCGCCATCGCTTAAAAATATTTTTATTGAATTAAAAGATGATCTTGGAGTCGTAAGAACTTCTAAAGAGCTGGATGACTGGGGGAAGCAAGGGGTTCTTTTACTGAATGCAACGCTGACAGTTCGTGCCCATTCACCCAATTCCCATAAAGATCTAGGTTGGGAAACCTTTACTAACTATATTATTAAGGAGATCTCTGATAAAAAAGAAAATGTGGTCTTCGTATTGTGGGGAGCTTTTGCACAGAAAAAAGCCGAACTTATTGATCCGGCTAAGCATTTTATATTGAAATCGGCGCACCCATCACCGTTTTCCGTTTATAGAGGTTTTTTCGGAAGCAAGCCTTTCTCAAAGATTAATGAATATCTTGTTTCCAAAGGAAAAAAGCCTATTTCCTGGTAGTATCAGAGGAAGCTCCGGCTTTTTTGATGCTGATTCCTATTTTATATTTTCCGTTTAATTCTGTAGTTCCTCCTGATTTAGGATAGGGATTGACTTCCTGTAATGTGATAGTGTACCCATTGAAGTCAGCAGACTGATGATAGTTACGATTCGGGAAATCCATGCTGGCAAGATTTAAAAGAACAGGTCGGGTAGAGATTCCCATCACTTCAACCTGAGCAAGAGCGGCTCCGGCCCAGATACAGTTTACCCCTTCAGGACAGCGGCTATCCTCTGAGATCCCTTTGAAGGTAATATTCATCTGATATTCTTTCAGAAACTTATATTCTCCTTCGTCCAGATAAATGATCCCGTTTTTCTGGTCGTTAGACGTTGTATGGCTTGTCATTTCAGAGTTTTTTGAATCCGTTTTGGCTTTCTTTTGGGCATCACATCCTGTTAATACAAAAATTCCCAGACTGAATAAGATGGCTTTATGGAACATGATTTCTTATTTTTTTAGATTAAATAATATCAAACATATTAAGAAGTACTACCAAAAACATTGCCACACCCACTACAAAGCTGAATCCCGTACCATAAATAAACCCGATTAAGGCCCCTTTAGTGGATTGTAAAGCCTTGTTCATATCCTTGCTGTCATGAAGCATTTCACCGATAAATACTCCAGCAAACATTCCAATCAGGAAACCCAAAGGAATTGGAATGAATATTCCGACAATAGTTCCTATTACAGATCCGATACTTCCCCAGCGCGTTCCCCCATATTTTCTGTTGGTTCTTGCCGGAATCACATAGCTTAAAACAACAGAAGCTGCTGTGAGAATTCCAAAAGCCCAGATATAGATCATTGGAAGATCAGCATTCGTCCCGAATTTGTAGAGCAGCAAGCCGCAGATGCTTAATAAAAGCCCTGGTAAAACGGGAAGAAATGTTCCCAATATGCCGACAAACAATAAAATAAGACAGAGAATATTAATGACAGTTGTATCCATTCTTTAAAATATAAACGAAGATATGAAACCTCAGTGATTCAACAAATATGCTGATGATGAAAATAGAAGAGTTTCCTGAATGATATAGAGGAAATTTATAACCCGTTTTAAAATTTGGGATGAAAATTGATTGTGAATAGTAACATCATCATCCTTAATTTTATAAATTTGCTGTAATGAAAGATGACCTACAGGAAACCAAGAACTATTTGCAGGAAATAAGCGAACAGTTATACCTATATATCACCCAGATTTCTCCATCCGGGCTGGATTGGATTATTCATATTATTGTAAAACTGGCTTTGCTGTGTGCGGTATTTTTAATTGTAGATTTTGTTTTTAAATTTGTTATCAATTTTATTTTCCGTCTTTTTCACAACGAAGAAAAATTTCCGGTACTTAAATCCATTTATCAGTCCAAAATTACCAATTCAGTAGCTCATTTTGCTGCTCTGACTGTTGTGGGTGGAATCCAGGGATCTATTTTTCCGGAAGGAGCGTTACCCAAGACGACCATTTTCATCATACGATGTGTTAACTTAGGATTAGTAATGATTTTAGCCGGGATGCTGTACAGATCATTAACGGCATTCAGAAATTATTTCTCCATCAAGCAGGATTTTTATAAGATCATGGCATTGAATGCGATCTCTGAAACTGTAAAAATTCTGGGAATCTTTGTCTTTTCTGTTGTGGGACTTTGTGTAGTATTCGGAATTAAAGGAACAACTATTGTTGGAAGTCTGGGAGCTATTACAGCTGTTTTGGTTCTCGTTTTCAGAGATACTATTCTGGGATTTGTAACCGGAATTCATGTGGCTACCTCCAAAAATATGAAAGTAGGTGACTGGATCAGTATTCCCAAATACAGTATAGAAGGAAATATTACGGAAATAAGTCTTCTGACAACCAAAATTACCAATTTTGACAAAACAGTTTCCACTATTCCTACTTATGATTTCCTGACCACGGAGATCAAAAACATGCAGGTCATGTCTGAATCCAATAACAGAAGAATCAAGAAATCTATTTATTTTAATATTAATTCATTCAAGTTTCTTACCGATGAGGATATTGAACGTTTAAAAGAAATTAATCTTATTGCTGATTATCTTGAACAAAAAAGAGTGGAAATCAGAAGAGAAAAGCAAAGTCTGAGCAATAATGATAAAACCATTAACGGAAGACAGCTTACCAATATAGGTGTTTTCAGATATTATGCACAGAAATATATAGAGAGTGATCCGGACGTTGAAAAAAATGCCACAAGAATGGTTCGTCAGTTAGAAATTACTCCGCAGGGGCTTCCTCTTGAAGTGTACTGCTTTGCGAATGATTCCAAATGGGAACATTTCGAACAGATCCAGGCTGATATTTTTGACCATTTATTGGTAGCATCCAAAGAGTTTGAACTTCAGGTAATGCAGGTAAGTGTTAAAGTATAGAACAGAAAGCAGACAATGTATCTCTTTCTCAAAAAATAAATTCAATTTTAAATGATAAAGAAATTAGAACGCAAAAAGAAGTATAAAGCTGGATAAACTTCCAGCCCCAATCTTCCATCTTCTAACTTTCCCTATCTAACATCTAAATAAAAAAATGACAAAACTAAGCGTAAACATCAATAAGATTGCGACATTAAGAAATGCAAGAGGAGGTGAAACACCAAGTGTGACGGAAGCTGCTATAAAGATTCAGGAATTCGGAGGTCAGGGAATTACGATTCACCCAAGGCCGGATGAGAGGCACATTACAAGAAAAGATGTCTATGATCTGAAACCATTGGTGACGACTGAGTTTAATATTGAAGGAAATCCACATCAGTCTTTTATTGATATGGTATTGGATGTGAAGCCCGAGCAGGTAACTCTGGTTCCGGATGCAGATGATGCTATTACCTCCAATGCAGGTTGGGATACTAAAAAACACCTGGATTACCTTACAGAGATCATTGCTGAATTTAAAAATGCGGGAATCCGTACCTCTATCTTTCTTGATCCTTTACCTGAGCTGGTAGAATCTGCTGCAAAGACTGGTGCAGACAGAATTGAGCTGTATACGGAAGCTTATGCAAAACATTATCTGTCTAATAAAGAACAGGCTATTAAACCTTATTATGATACGGCAGTTGCAGCTACGGAATTCGGTTTAGGAATCAATGCCGGCCACGATCTTAGTTTGGAAAACCTGAAATATTTTTCAGATAATATTCCAAATCTTTTAGAAGTATCTATCGGGCATGCTTTGGTTTCTGAGGCACTTTATATGGGATTGGAAAATACAGTTCAGTCTTATTTGAAAAGATTGGCGAAATGGTAATCTGTTATTTTTAAAAAATATGGAAATCTTAAATTCAAAAATATTTGGCGAAGGTTTAACCGCTACGCCGCTTTTAGTATTCCACGGGCTGTTTGGAATGCTTGATAACTGGGGGAGCTTCGGGAAAGACCTTGGAGAATATCTCCCCGTACATCTTATTGATCTCAGAAATCACGGAAGGAGTTTTCATTCCGACGATATGTCTCACGATGATCTGGCAGATGATATTGCCAGTTATATGGATCATTACGGAATTCAGAAAGCCCATGTTTTAGGCCATTCTCTTGGAGGGAAAGCTGTGATGCAATTTGCCATCAAATATCCTGAAAAAGTAGAGAAACTGATCGTAGTGGATATTTCACCAAAAGCTTATCCGCCACACCATCAGGGAATCATCAAAGCTCTGGAAACGGTAGATTTTAATACCGTAAATTCAAGAAATGATGTGGAAGCTGTGTTGACTCAGTATATTCCGGAAAGATCAACGATACAGTTTTTAACAAAGAACCTGTATTGGGATGATAATAAAAAACTGAACTGGAGGTTCAATCTTAAAACATTATCTGAAAAATATAATGAATTTGTATCTAATGCAGTGAAATTCGGTGTTTTTGAAGGAGAATCCTTATTCATAGCAGGAGAAAAATCCAATTATATTTTACCTCAGGATGAATATGGAATAAAGCAGCAATTTCCAAAAGCTAAAATCGTAACCGTAAAAAATGCTGGGCATTGGGTTCAGGCAGAAAATCCTGTTGATTTTGCAAATGTTGTTAAAGAATTTCTCGGTATTGATTAAAAATATTCTTTAAATTTTGATAATATGTTAAAATTATCTTAAAATATTAATTTATTTCCCTGTAAGTTGAAAAATTTGTATATTCGATTATCAAATAAATAAAAATATTAACTTATGGAAAACAAAAAATCAAAAAAGAAGCCATTTTTCGCATCATTCCTTGAAAAACAACTTAAAGATCCGGAAACAGTAACAGGAGGATCCATTATTACAATTCCGGAAAGAGATGCTGTTACACTACCTACTTTAGACGGTGCAACTTCTAAGCTGAGCGATATGGATCATACAATGAAATATCCTTCTGATGGTGATGATGATACTATTTTACTATAAAATAACGGTTTTACAGTAAGTAACATATTAACAAAATTGTAACAAAAGGGGAAACTTAAAATGTTAAGTTTCCCCTTTTAATAAAACCGGCAAATGATTCTCTGTATTACCCACTCACAGGATTTTTATACCATTGATCATTTTTTTCAATATCTTTCTTCTAAAAATATTCCCTATTTCAGACTGAATTCCGATCAGCTGAACCATTTTCAGAAGATCAGTATCAGCGAGAACTCATTTGAGATCACTGATGAGTATGGAACAACAATACATTCCGATGCGATTAAAGGAGTATGGCACAGAAAGGCATGGCGCATACAGGTGCCTGACGAACTGGATCAGGAGTATGAAAAGATATTTCTGAATGAGTATACAAATCTCCGTTACAACCTGTTTACCCAACTGGAGCATCTTCCCTGGATCAACCCCTATGAGAATGAAAAGAAAATTGACGGCAATAAAATGCTTCAGCTGCAATTAGCTAAACGAAATAATCTGATTATTCCTCCAACTCTTTTTTCCAATGATGAAGAGAAGGTAAAAGCTTTTTTTGATCAGCACTGTTCAGGAAAAGCTATTGCCAAGCTTCATAGTGTAATCAGGAAAACAATGAGTGGTGAAGGATTGGTCTCCACAATGATTATTGAGGAGGAAACATTGGAAAATCTTTCAGATATAGTTTATTGTCCCATGATTTTTCAGCCTTATATTGATAAAGAATATGAATTGAGAATCATGTATATAGACGGAATTTTCTTCACAGGTAAGATCAATAACAGTCAGAATGCGGACTGGAGAGTAAGACATAAAGACTATTCCTGGTCAGCTTATCAACTGCCTGACTCTGTCAAAGCAAATCTCACCTCTATGATGCAAGAAATGGGACTTTATACCGGAGCTATTGATATGATCCGTGGAAAAGATGGGAAATATTACTTTCTGGAAGTCAATCCACAAGGAGAGTGGGGAATGCTCCAAAAAGAACTTGGGTTTCCCATAGCAGAAAGAATTGCCGACAATCTTATTAAAAGAATCAATTTCCATGAATAAAATTTTAATTATAACACATACTGCAGATAATTTTTCAATTGAAAAAGTAACAGAATACATTCAGGATAACAATTGTGAGGTTATCCGTTTTGATGTTGATTTATATCCTTTACAGAATAAATTATCAACGGTCTTCCAGGATGGAGAATGGAAGATCTTCCTTGAAACCTCTGAAAAAAAATATCGACTGGATGATATTTCTGCAGTCTGGTACCGCCGGGCTTATAATATCGGTAAAGGTTTAAAGGAGGAGCTGGATGCCAAATTTTTTGGAGCAGCTATGGGAGAAATCAGAAATACATTATTTGGATTTCTTGAATCTGTAGATGCTTATTCATTAGGGAAGCCCAGTGTTTACAGAAGGCTAGACAGTAAAGAAGAACAGTTGAAGCTCGCTCATAAAATAGGTCTTTTGATTCCCGAAACATGTTTGACCAATAATCCTGAAGAAGCAAAACAGTTTATTCTGAAACATCAGAACGTGGTTGCCAAAATGCAGACCGGTTTTGCAATCTATGAAGATGGGGTGGAAAATGTTGTGTTTACCAATGTTGTGAGTGAAGATAAACTTGAAGAGCTGGATACGCTTCTGTATTGCCCGATGCAGTTTCAGAAAATGATCCAGAAGAAAAAAGAACTTCGTGTTACCATTGTAGGAAGAGATGTTTATGCCTTTGAAGTAGATTCCCAACAGTTTGAAGATTCCAAGGTCGACTGGAGAAAAGATGGTGTTAATCTACTGGATAAATGGACGCAGACAACATTACCGGAGGATGTTAAAGAAAAACTTCTGGAACTCCTGGATATTTACAATGTCGATTATGGGGCAATAGACATTATTGTTTCTCCCGAAGATGAATATTATTTCATAGAAATCAATGCTGCAGGAGAATTCTTCTGGCTGGATAACCTTACTGAAGGCAATCTGATCTCCAGAAGTATTGCAGATGTCTTATGTGATAAGGCTCCGAGAAGAGATAATATCGTGATGGTTTAATTTAAAATGATTAATTTTTTATATAGTAGTCCTGGAAGTTTTTTGAATGCTTTCGGGACTTTTTATGTAATGTTGTATGTTTTTTAAATGATGTTTCTTCAACTGAAGCTTTCATTACCAGACCACAGAATCGGAGGGTTTCATAAAGTTTAAATGAATTTCTCATACATAAGGCAGCTAACTTTAAAATCTAAAATGGTCAAAAAAAATTGTATACTTTATGGTTAAAATAACAAGGTTTTTCTTTTTTGTTTCAGGTTTTGTGATTTCGAGAATGATAATATTGGTTAAATAAACTTGAATTTTGCTTTAAAAATCGCAAATTTGCAAAAGCAGTTTTTTAAGGAACTTTTACCGGAACCTGAAGAATTGCCGGATAGAAAATATTGTCATATTTTAGTCAGCAATCAAGCAACATAATTAATGGTTTTTGTAACGGGTGCAACCGGAATTCTGGGAAGAATAATCGTGCTGGAACTTCTTAAAAGAGGTAAAAATGTACGTGCTTCCAAAAGACCGGGCAGCAATTTAAACGAAGTAAGGCATTCATACAGCTTTTATACGGAGAATCCAGATGATTTTTTCAATAAGATTGAATGGATCAATGTGGATTTTGATGATATTGATTCCTTAAAAGATGCATTGAAAGGGGTAGATGAGGTCTATCACTGTGCTGCAAAAGTAAGTTTTCATCCCAAAGATGAAAAAGAAATGTACCATACCAATATTAAAGGTACAGAAAACTTATTGTTTGCCTGTGAAGGATCAGATGTTAAAAAATTCCTGCATGTAAGCTCTGTAGCCGTTTTAGATAACTATAATGAAAAAGGAGAGTTGGATGAAGATTCTGATTTTAATCCGAAACTGGAGCATTCTGCCTATGCCATTTCCAAACACTTATCCGAAATGGAAGCCTGGAGAGCCTCTGCCGAAGGCTTGAATGTAGTCATCATCAATCCCGGAATGATCGTAGGAAGCGGAAACTGGACCCAAAGCAGCGGTGAGCTTTTTTCAACCTTTGAAGATAACAGCTTTACTTTTGCTGGCGGATCTGCTTATGTAGATGTGAGGGACGTTGCTAAAACAGCCTTTGAGCTGATGGAAAACAACATTTTTGGAGAACGCTTTATCATCGTTTCTGAAAATAACAGATATGCAGATCTGGCTAAACAGATCAGAACCAGGCTAGGACTTAAAGATGCCCGAATTCTTACAAGGTCTCAATTAAATATAGGTAAATGGGCCAATACGCTGTTCGGATGGCTGATTCCAAAGCTGAAAATGGCTACAGAATCAAACATAGAAGCAATATCTTCATTCAACACCATTTCCAATCACAAAGTCAGGGAAAAACTGAATTATCAGTTTATTCCGATAAAAGAAAGCATAGACTTTCACCTGAACAATTATATTAACGACAAAAAGCTGAAGAAATGAATCTTGCAGAGGCAATAATCCTTAAAAATGTAGAAAAGCATCCTATAAAAGCGGCGATCGGCTTTAAAAAGAAAGAAGGAAACTGGAAAGAGCTAAGCTGGAAAAAATTCAGTGAAATTGTTTTTAAAACAGCCAATGCATTAAAGGAAGCAGGAGTTCAGGAAAACGATAAAGTAGCAATCTATTCAGATAATTCATCAGAATGGATGATTATGGATCTGGCTGCAATGGCTATGGGAGCGGTTACCGTTCCTATTTATTCTACCAATAACGCTGAGCAGGCAGAATATATTATTAAAGATTCCGGAGCTAAGGTGGTATTAATTGGAAATCAGATACAGTATGATGCGTGTCTGGGGCTTTTAGATAAAGAAGACAACCATCTTGAAACTATTATTATTTCTAAAAAAGCAGTTTGGATCAAAAAAGAACTCAACAGTTTTTATCTTGAGGATTTTATAGCAAAATCTTCTTCGGAACTTGAGATCTGTAAAAAAGAATATGATGATACAGCCACACTGATCTATACTTCCGGAACTACCGGAACACCAAAAGGAGTAATGCTTACCCACGGAAATTTTATCAAGGCATTTGATTCTCACTTTGAATTTTTTAAATTTAAAAACTTTGAAGATGAGCTGTCACTCGCATTCTTACCTCTAAGTCACGTTTTTGAAAGAAGCTGGAGCTTACTATGTCTTTATGGAGGAGCAAGAGTCTATTTTCTTGAAGATCCGAAAAACGTAGCCAAAGCATTGGAAGAAGTAAAACCTACTACAATGTGTGCCGTACCGAGATTTTTTCAGAAAGTATATGCCGGAGTGCTGGAAAAGGCAGAAGAAGGCTCACCACTGAAAAAGAAGATCTTTGACTGGGCTTTAAAAACAGGATGGGAAACTGCAGAATTAAGAAGAAACGAAAGACCTGTTCCTTTTGGATTAAAGCTAAAAGAATCTGTTGCAGATATGCTGGTATTCAGTAAGATCAAGAATAAAATGGGTGGGAGACTTTGGTTTTTACCTTGTGGAGGAGCCTCTTTATCCCCTGAAGTAACCAGATTCTTTGAATCAGTGGGTATTCATGTTACTGTTGGATATGGCTTAACGGAAACAACTGCTACTTTGACCCTTTTCCCTTTAACGCACTTTGAACATGCTACAAGTGGAAAACCATTACCAGGTGTAGAAATCCGTATTGGAGAAAGCGATGAAATCCAGGCCAGAGGAAACGGAATCATGAAAGGGTATTATAACAGACCTGAAGAAACCGAAAAAGTATTTACAGAAGACGGTTGGTTTAAAACAGGAGATGCAGGTAAAATGGATGATAAAGGAAATCTTATCATTACAGACAGACTTAAAGACCTGATGAAAACTTCCAATGGAAAATACATTGCGCCACAACAGATTGAAAACCTTCTGACGAATAATAATTTCATTCAGCAGATTATGCTGGTTGCAGAAGGAAGACAGTTTGTTTCTGCTTTAATTGTTCCGAATTTTGAATTTTTACAGGACTATATCAAAAAGAATAATATTCCTTTTACCAACTGGGAGGAGGTTGTAAAAAATGAAAAAATAACCAACCTTTATAAAGAAAAAGTCAAGGAACTGCAACATGAGCTTGCCGATTATGAGAAAGTGAAGAAATTCACGCTGATGCCGGCAGAATTTGACATCAATACGGGAGAAATCACTCCAACATTGAAAGTGAAAAGAAATGTGGTTCTTAAAAAATATGCAGATATTATAGAGAAGATGTATTAATCGATTTGTAAACCACAAGTCGCTTAAGTTTTGTAAAATCTTTGATTTTCACGACTATTAGAATTGAAGACGTGAAAATTCTCCTCCTCTGGTGGGGTGGTCAAGTCTCAATCACTTAAATTAAACTATGACAACACAATTTATAGGAAAAGAAAATTTCACCATTCATACACAAACGGTTTCAGAAAGCTGTCCGTCTAATATTGCTTTGATTAAATATTGGGGGAAATATGACAATCAGATTCCTGCCAATCCAAGTATCAGTTATACTTTAAATCATTGTAAAACGAATACCAGCATGGAGTTCTTGGCAGATGAACCGTTTTCTGTACAAACATTTTTGTCAGGAAATGAAGAAGTGAAGTTTGCTGAAAAAATTGAAAAATATTTCAGAAATATTGAACAATACCTTCCGTGGATTCTGAAAGGGAAATATATCATCAGAACAGAAAATACATTTCCACACAGTTCAGGAATTGCAAGCTCAGCTTCAGGATTTGGAGCTATTGCCAAATGTCTGATGGCATTGGATGAAACGTTCACAGGAAAAATTTCAGAAGAAGAATCTCTGAGAAAAGCTTCATTTTTAGCCAGATTAGGAAGCGGAAGTGCATGCAGAAGTTTATACAACGGACTTATTGTCTGGGGAGAAACTGAAGAAGTCCAGGGAAGTTCTGATCTATTTGCTGTACCTTATCCGGATGCTGAAATTCATGAAGTATTCAAGAGTTTCAATGACTGGGTTCTGTTGATCCACGAAGGGCAGAAAAGTGTGTCTTCAACGGTAGGACATGGTTTGATGAAGACCAATTCTTATGCAGAAAGAAGATTCCAGGAAGCGAGGGAAAACTTTGTTCCAATGAAGGAAATTCTGAAAAGTGGAGACATGGAGCGCTTTATCAAATTGGTAGAACATGAAGCACTTACTCTTCACGCAATGATGATGATGAGTGATCCGGCTTTTATCCTGATGAAGACCGGTACATTAGAGGTTATCAATAAAATCTGGGATTTCAGAAGAGAAACGGAACTTCCGTTGTTCTTTACGCTGGATGCAGGTGCCAATGTACACCTTTTGTTCCCAAGTGATGCCTCTGAAGAACAGATCAAAACATTTATAGAAACTGAACTATTACAACATACCCAGAAGAATGGAGTGGTGAAGGATGTGATGAGGTTTTAATAAAATAATATGAAAAGTGGGTTTACAAGCCCACTTTTTTATGTTTAATCTTCGGTAACAACAGCTTCCCGGTTGCCATCCTCCTGTTTTCCTTCTTCTATCATGATTTCCGCTTCTGCCTTTTCTTCTGAAGTTGCTGTTTCTATAAGTTCTGCCTGCTGCTCATTGTGATGATCTATGAAAAACTCACAGTATACCGGAAGATGGTCCGATCCAAAATTTTCTAATGTCTTCAGTTGTTTAATGAAAATATCTTCGCTGTGAAACATCAGATCTATAGGAAATCTTAAAAAGCGGTACTTTGCATGAAATGTAGAAACAAAAGAATGTCCCACTCTAGGATCTATAAGATGGCTTGTTTTCCTGAAAAGTACAGACGATTTTGACCATGCAACATTATTGAAGTCTCCCACTACAATAACCGGTTTTTTAATATCTTTTACACGTTTGGCAGTGCTTAGAAGGTCACCATCTCTTTCCTTAGAAGTTTCTTCCTCTGTAGGGCTCGGTGGCGGCGGATGAACCCCAAAGAAAATAAAGGAAAAACCATCGGCTGTTTCCATATGTACCTCAATACTGGGAATATCATCTGCTACAAAATAATGAGTTTTGGCTTCCTTAATTTCAATTCTGGAATAGAAATGCATTCCGTAAGTATTTTCAAGAGTTACTTTGTGCTGGTAGGGGTATTCTTTTTCCAGACTCCTCATTGCTTTTTCCCAATCGCTATTGCTTTCCATAGTCATGAAAAAATCAGGATCATACTTTTCAATAAGATTAGAAAATCTTTCATATTCCTTATTGAACTGATAAACATTAGCTGAAACAAAATGGAGCTTTCCGGAGGACTTGTGACGTTGCCTGTGCTTTTTTACAGGATAGAGGCGTGTATATTTGATGAGAGTATGGCTATGGTAAACAAACAGAACAAGCAAAACGCCCTGATAGTACCATAAATATTTTGTAGAATCAATTATAAGCCCTAATAAAAACGTGAAAAATATAAAATAAGTGATTTGTATTTTAGCAAATTCGGGAACCCGGAATATCCAGTGAGAATGCTGAATTCTGGGTAATATAGTCAAGACCAGTAAGAGTATGGCCAGAGTCATATAAATAATCCACATATGAAAAATCTTTGTCTGAAATAATTTTTTACAATTTAAGAAAATGAGTTTTAAAAATCTCATAATCAATTTAAATTTTATTTTACTTATTTTTATTTAAAATTATCCCTATGAACAAAATAGCCGCAATTATTCTCCTGTTCAGTAGCTTCTGTTTCGGACAGCAGAATCAGGAAGTAGAGAAACCTATTCATAATCTTTTTCTGGCTATGAAAAATGCAGATCCGGAACTTTTGAAAACTGTTTTTGCAGAAAATGCCATTCTGCAGACGATTACAAAAGAAGGAACTGTAAAAACAGACAGTATTCAGGATTTTGTAACTTCTGTTTCCAGGTTCGCAAAAGGTGACCTTGAGGAAAAAATTGTTGTAGAAGCCATTCATAGGGATGGAAATCTGGCAAGTGTCTTCACTCCTTATTCCTTTTATTTGAAAGGGGTATTTTCCCATTGTGGAGCCAACAGTTTTCAATTGGTGAAACAGAATAATGAATGGAAAATTCAGTATATTATTGATACCAGAAGAAAAGATAAGTGCAGGGAAATAAAATAAAGAAGGTTTAATGATTCAGGAAATTAAAAGTAAAATGAAAATTCATCATATAGCTATTATTGGCTCAGACTACGAAGTATCAAAGAAGTTTTATACAGAAATTATAGGTTTACAGATTGTCCGTGAGGTGTATCGTGAAGAAAGGCTGTCTTATAAATTAGATCTGGCGATAGGAGATCATTATGTGATTGAGTTGTTCTCTTTTCCTAACCCTCCTGCCAGACCCTCCCGTCCTGAAGCATGTGGTTTAAGACATCTTGCTTTTTCCGTTGAAAATGTAACCGAAAAACGAAACGAACTGATAGGGAAGGGACTCGATTGTGAAGAGATCCGCATCGATGAGTTCACAGGAAAAGAATTTTTCTTTACCCAGGATCCGGACCAGTTGCCGATAGAGTTTTATGAAATGTAATTAGTGTGCGTACCCTGCAAAGAAACTCACTGCCATAATCGCTAAAACAACAGAGGAAATGAAGACATATACATAATCTTTTTCCTTCAAATAACCTATTAAAGCGAAGATAATTCTCATCAGGGGAGTGAAGATCAGTAAAAGGATGCCCAGCTGAATAATAGCCATTCCTTCTCCCTTGCATAATGAGTTCCAAAAGTGACTCCATACTTTATCTGAAGAAGTAGCCACAGCAAGACTCGTGTATTTTTTAGGCATTTCAAAGCCTTCGGTAAACAGTTTGATGAAACCGATCAGGGAAGTAGCCACAGACAGAATTACACCCAGCCTCAGAAGATTTCCTACGGAACGGTTCAGATCTACATCTGTAAAATTCTTTTTCATTACCTGAAGCTTTTGTTGATACCGTTATACATCATATATACTGAAAGGATAGTAATCACAATAGCGAAAAATACTTTTAACTTTTTCGTTTTGGAAACCATAAGAGTTTTAGAACCTATAAAACTTCCTATTACCACTCCAATCAGTACGGGAGCAGCAATTACAGGGATAATTTCTCCTCTCTGGAAGTAGATCAGTGCACTGGCAACAGCCGTTACTCCAATCATAAAATTACTGGTTGTTGTGGAAACTTTGAAAGGTAATTTCATCATATTATCCATTGCCAAAACCTTTAATGCTCCAGAGCCAATTCCTAAAAGGCCGGACATTGCTCCTGCAAACATCATCATCAGAAATCCTGGAACCGTATTTCTTGCAGAGTAGTTTTTCAGTATTCCTTTATCCGGAAATGTTCCGTAAAGCTTAAGTTTTTCTTCAAGGCTGCCATGAATCAGAGGTTCCTGATGATCAGGCTTTCCTTTTAGATTTAAAATAACGGTCAAAAGCAGGATACTGGCGAAAATAATTCCAATTGTACTCGGATTAAGCATTCCCGAAACCAAAGCACCTACAATGGCACCGGCAGTAGTGGCAATTTCAAGAAACATCCCAATTCTCATATTGGTAAAGCCCTCTTTTACAAAAGCAACTGCTGCGCCCGAAGAAGTTCCGATCACAGAAATAAGAGAAGCCCCGATAGCATAATGCATTGGAACGCCGAACCCCAGCGTTAATAAAGGAATAATGATAACTCCTCCTCCAAGCCCTGTAAGTGAACCTAAAAGGCCCGCAGAAATGGCGCCAAAGAAGAGTATGATGATTTCTGACATACTACAATTAATGTTACAAATATAAAATTATTGTAGTAGTCTGCCAAACATTTGAAAAAGATAAATTTAACGTATTTTTGTATGCATGAAAAATGAGATGAAATTATTTTATGTCATTCTTGGGGCCACTCCCAAAGGACGAAATATTGAACAGCACGATGTGTTTTTCGGAATAGCGGAAAACCTTAAGGATCTGGTTCCTGATATGAAAGCATTTTGGAAGGAAGCGGAAGGTAAAATCCATTTAGACTGCTATCAGGAAGTGAAATTTGCTGATGGTTATGAAGTGAAGATCGTTGAAAGAGGTGAAAACACCTCAGAAGATCAGTTGTTCTTCCTTAATTTGGGAGGCTATAAACCTGGTTTTTTTGAAGAATTTCATGAGCAGCATCTGATGGTAGGGCAATCAATGGGAGAGATTGTAAAGAGAGCAAAAGCTACGGAGTTCTATAAAACAATGGGATTTGAAGGAGCAGTAAGCCATATTGATGACAAACATGGAGTGGATATTGATGACATCTTTAATGTCAATGATATTCTTCCGGCAGCTATGAAAGATAAATATTCTATTGTCCTTGTAAAGTCTGATGCTGAAAATCAGGAAAACCCTATGGGACTGGGATATTTAAAAATTGATAAAATTCAATAAGCGTAAATCTAATAAAAATAAAAAATGAAAATAGGAATTCTGGGAGGCGGACAGCTGGGAAGAATGTTGATACAAAGTGCTTTGAAGTATGATGATGAGTTTTATACTCTGGATCCGGCTTCTGATGCACCATGCCACAATATCTCATATTTTACACAGGGAAATTTCAATGATTATGAAACCGTACTGAATTTTGGAAAAGATAAGGATGTGGTGACCATTGAAATAGAACACGTAAATGCAGAGGCTCTGGCCGAACTTGAAAAGCAGGGTGTGAGAGTGGTTCCCAATGCAAGTATCATCAAAACGATTCAGCAGAAGATCCTTCAGAAAGAATTTTATAAAGTTAATGATATCCCAAGCCCGGAATTTCAGGTGGTATGGAACAGTGATGAAAAAATCATGATGTCTTTGCCGTTTGTTCAGAAGATGAATACAGGCGGATATGATGGAAAAGGAGTACAGGTGATCAAAACTGAAGATGATTATCAGCATTTATGGAAAGAAGCTTCAGTGATTGAAAGTCTGGTAGATATTGATAAGGAACTTTCCGTAATCGTTGCCAGAAATGAAAAAGGAGAAACGAATACTTTCCCGGTAACAGAAATGGTGGCTGATCCTAAGCTTAATCTTTTGGATTTTAATGTCTGCCCGGTTCTTCTGACTGAAGATGTTCAGAACCAGATCGATATTATTACAGAGAAGTTTTTAAATGCGGTAAATTCTCCAGGACTTTTTGCCATCGAATTATTCCTGGATAAAGAAGGAAAAGTATGGGTGAATGAAACAGCTCCTAGACTCCACAATTCTGGACACCAGAGCCAGGAAGGAAATACGAATTCACAGTTTGAGCAGATGTACCGTGTGGTAAAGAATCTTCCTTTGGCAGATACGGATGCTATTACCTACAGCGGAATGCTGAATCTGGTAGGAGCGGAAGGTTATGCCGGAAAGGTAGTATACGAAGGAATGGAAGACGTTCTGAAGTTACCGGAAACCTACGTTCACTTATACGGAAAAACAGAAACCAAACCTGGAAGAAAAATGGGACACATTAATGTTCTTGCAGATTGCAGAGAAGAGCTTATGGAAAAACTGGTGATGGTGAAGGGAATGGTGAGAGTGATTTCAGAATAACTTAAGCTTAAAATAATAAAAAAGGAGCCATTTTAATTTTAAAATGGCTCTCTTTTTTATAGGTATCTTTTGTTTAAAAAGGTCTCTTTAAGATCCTTTCTTTATATACTCCTTTCACAATTTTAAAAAGGGCTACATAAGCTCCAGCACCATCGGAATTAATCATAGTGAGATATAATGTGTCATTTTTACGATCGTAATAACATGTTGTAAATTCATTACTGATATTAAAAAGGTTTTCAATTTCTTTATTAGGAATCTGAATTTTTTTATCCTTGACCTGAACGGTAATGGATTTATAGTGAGTTTTGGGAATGGTTCCGTCTGTTCCCCATATAAGGTTCCCTTTATACTTATCTTCTGTTTTTTGTCCGTTATAATTGGAGGAGGAAAAGAATTTTTTATTTTCCTTGTAATTGAACTTTTCGGAAATTATATCCACCTTAATATTTCCGGATTTGAAAATAGCTTTATTTTCATCTTTGGTTATAGGAAGAATGACCTCATAGGAATCTATAAGCTTAACTTTTGAACTATTGATATAACCAGCTGTTTTATCATCATAATAAACATTCAGCCAGTTTTTGTTGGCCTTGTCCATTTCAAAAGTATAAACAATCTCATCAGAGTTGATTTTTCCTATGATCTTGCTTTTTGTATCCGGATTTTCTCTTAGGTTTACATAACCGTCTTTATCTACAATTTTAGCAAACTGAGCAAAAGAAAACTGGATGCTTACCATTGCTGTTAGAAGAAATATCTTTTTTGTTTTCAATGCTATTGTGTAATTTTAATTTAATAAAAAATAGTTTTATTTAACCTCATAGATAGGCTTGGAGACTAGTTGCTTTTGATAGTCAGGACTAAAACGGTATTTCCAGAGTTCTTCCTTTATATTCACCTTTTTCAATGGTAAAAAGAGCAACATATGTACCGGCACCTTCAGAATTTAGCATTGAGATGTATAAAGTATCATTTTCACGGTCATAATAACAGGTTGTAGATTTATTACTGACCTGAAACAGATTTTCAATATCCTTAGATGGAATCTGAATGGTTTTATCTCCAATTTGTGCGGAAATGGAAAGATAATGAGTCTTAGGAATAGTTCCGTCTAATCCCCATACCTGCTGTTCTTTATAGTAATCGCCATGTAGTGTTGAGGTAAAATCTTTTTCATTTTCCTTAAAATTAAATTTTCCGGAAGTGATATTTACTTTAATATTTCCTGATTTGAAAATCGCTTTGTTGGCATCACGCACTGTGGGTGGAACTTTTGGATAGGACTCTATATATTTCAATCGTGAGTTATGGATATACCCATTGCTTACATTAGCCCAATTCTTATTGGACGGATCCGACTCAAATACATATACGATCTCATCTGAATTGATCTTTCCAATGATGGTACTTTTTGCATCTGCATTTTCTCTTATATTAACATAGCCTTCCTGATCTACCACTTTTGCAAACTGGGCAAATGATAATTGTACACTTAAAGCTGCTGTTAAAAGGAATATCTTCTTTGTTTTCAATGAATTTTAATTTTGAACAAAAATAGGTAAAAAGGCTGGAAGCTTGAAGTGGAAAGCTGTGGAGGATTAATAAATAATCAAAATTTATCTATATAATTTTCCTTAAGATTGCTGCCAGTAATTTATCTGTTGATAAGTAACTTCCAGCCTCCTTCTTCCAGCTTCCAGCCTGTAATTTTTTATTTGAATATCTTCTGAATCACATTTCCGATCTCCACAAAATCTCCATGATTGCCTACAGAACGTATTTCAGGACTGTTTTTATCATATTCGGAGAATGGGAAGATCAGGAGGTAATTATTATCGTTAAGGTTTCTGTTCAGCAGCTCCGGGATAAGCCTCATACGAGGAATATAGGACTGCATTCCGCGTTTTGCCATTAAAATAATCAGAGCTTCATCATCCTTCAGTTGAGCTGCGGTTTTTTCTCCATCCTGCCAGGTATTCATAATGATGAATTCAGCTTCTATATTGGCCTTTTTAATGATTTTCTGAAGAATGTCCAGAATATTTTCAGGTGCATAAAAGGCAACCGTAGCTCCCGAATTCCTGGCGATGTTCCAAACCCTTAAAAGCGCATGGAAGAATCCTGCTTCCTTATGAGCATTTTCAGGAATCATTACAGCATATTTTTTAATGGTGGAAAGTGGCTGTGCCGCATGATACACCAATACGTTAACATCATCATTCTGAAGATACCCATTGTACAGATTGTAGACAAAAGATGGTGAAAAACCTTTCTCATCCTCCAGTCCGATGATCAGATCTGTAATTTTCTGTTCCTTGATGACGTTGTTGACACCATTGATAACATCATTGTCATATCTTTTAAGTGCCTGTAATTTGACATCTGCCGCTGCTGCTGTATCAGCCGCCTGGTGAAGAAGTTTCTCCGCATTCTTTACAGAAGACTCATTTTTATCTTCATTGATAACATTTAAGGCATATAAATCTTCCGTATTGGAATGTGCTTTAATCAGAATTCCAAGGTTTACCATTCTCTCTACAGTTTCTTCGTGATTGATGGCTAACAGGATATTTTCTTCCTCATGGCTGTCTCCGGAGACTGTATCTTCATTATCTGACTCAGCAATTTTCTGAGCGCTTGCCATGGAGATAAAAGATGAGATGGTACAGGAAATAAGGATCAATAGGATACTTCCGTTCAATACGTGCTCGTTCAATAATCTTACAGGTTCTCCTGTTTCTGTTTCAGAAAGGATAATGTTGTATCCTACCATTACAGAAGCTAATGTAGCAGCGGCAGATGCAGAACTCAGTCCAAAGATCAGTTTTCCTTCTTCTTTAGTCAGTCTGAACGTCTTTTGAGTTGCTATTGCAGAAAGATACTTCCCTCCGATAGATGCTACAAGCATGATTCCTGCTACTTCAATGGTTTCCCAGCTTTTGAAAAATACTTTGAAGTCGATCAGCATTCCTACACTGATCAGGAAGAAAGGGATAAAGATGGCATTTCCCACAAATTCAACTCTGTTCATCAGAGATGAGGTATGTGGAATAAGTCTGTTGAGTGCCAGCCCTGCAAAGAATGCTCCGATAATGGCTTCCACTCCGGCAAGTTCAGCAAGCATTGCTGCCAGATAGATCATCACCAGTACAAAAATATACTGTGAGATCTTATCATCCACTTTTTTGAAGAACCAACGTCCTATAATAGGGAAAACAATGAGTACAATTAATGCAAAAACAATGAATGACACAGATAGTTTAACCCAGAATTCCGTTCCTACATCACCTTGTGACATTCCGACGATAATGGCAAGAACCAATAAAGCCAGGATATCAGTAATCATAGTACCTCCCACGGTAATATTCACTGCTTTGTTTTTTGCAATTCCCAGCTTACTTACCAGCGGATAGGCAATCAGGGTATGAGAAGAGAAAAGACTCGCAAATAAGATGGATGTAAGCATTGAGAAATGAAGAATATAATATCCTCCCAAATAGCCCAATACAAAAGGCACAATAAAGGTATAAAGGCCGAAAGTGAGGCTTTTCCATTTGTTTTTCTTAAAATCTCCCATGTCGATCTCAAGTCCTGCGAGGAACATAATGTAGAGAAGCCCGGTAGTTCCGGTTACAACAATGCTGCTGTCTCTTGATAAAACATTAAATCCATTAGGACCGATAATAGCTCCGGCAATGATAAGGCCCAAGAGATGGGGAACTTTAATTTTATTTAATAATAAGGGAGCCGCAAGAATGATGATCAGTACCAACAGGAACTTCAGCACCGGATCCTCTATGGGAAGGCTCAGGTTGTGTATACTCAGTAAAATCATAGGTGTTTATTTGGTGGAACGTACTAATTCAACAGAGAACTTAGCGGTGCAGCCATCAGAAGTAATGGTTCTTGTCCCTTTGATCTTGTTGTCAGAAATATCATTAAGCAGAACGCTCATTTCTACATTTTTTTTAGCCGTGGAATCTGTTTTGAAAGAAAGTCTGATCTCATTATTCTCAAATTTACCGGAATACAGTCTTACCAGGTTGTTATTATTGATGATCTTGGTGATAGGTTGGGTGGAATCATTATCAAATTCCCAAAGATCTGTACGCTGATCGCCTACCGCATAATCGCTGCAATTGGATTCTGTACAGATCACTTTTCCGTTCCATGGACCGGAGATCTCTGCGGGCCATGTAGCAATGACTACAGAATCTTTTTTAGCAAAAATACTGTCTCTCATTTTTAAAAGCGACTGGTATTCAGATTCTTTCTTCGCGAATGTTTTTTCTTTCTCTAATAATTGTTTTTCCCGGTCTGTAAGGCTCTTCTCCTTTTCCTTGTAATCACAGCTTACCAGGATCAAAGAGGCCGCAAGAAGTACAAAAAATGTGTTTTTTAGCATGTTGTATAGGTTGAGTATACAATATAAGAAAAATGAAGAGAATATAAAAACAAGGTTGGGCTGGATATGTTTTTTGTTATCTTTAATATATTGAAATGCAGTTTTATAGATTTATAACGTTTTTTTGATGAATACTCACATTTAAATTAAATGAAAAATATTCTGTTCTCTTTTTTTATTTTTTGTCATCTTATCTTAGGGAGGGATGATTTTGCTGTTAAAGGCCAATTGCCTTCTGTTGCCCTATGGAAAACGGTTCCGGATGGGCCAGGACCCCAGGGTGAGAATAAAATTTCTCAGAAAGGTTCTTTTACCAATATCAATGTTCCTAAATTAATTATACATCAACCTGCAAACCCTAATGGTATTGCTGTTTTGGTGATAAGTGGAGGAGGATATGCTCATATTGAATCTGGTTCCGAAGGTAATCCTACAGGAGTGTGGCTGAAATCACAGGGAATTACAGCTTTTGAATTGATATATAGACTGCCTGGGGAAGGCTGGATTACCAGATCAGTTCCTTTTCAGGATGCTCAACGGGCTTTACGAATCATCAGAAGTGATGCAGGAAAATATAAAATTGATCCTGATAAAATAGGTGTTCTAGGTTTTTCTGCTGGAGGTCATCTTGCAGGATATATTTCTTCTACTTTTGATACTATATATTATCCACCACAGGATGCCATTGATCATATTTCAGCAAAGCCAGATTTTACTGCTATGATTTATCCAGTGGTATCTATGCTTCCACCCAACAACAATACCCATTCTTTTAAATCTTTATTGGGAAAATCATCAGACACAAAAGACCAGATAAAATATTCTGTTGAAAAGCAGGTAACAGAGCGCACTCCAATCACCTTTCTGGCACAGTCTGAAGACGATCCTATTTCACCAGTAGAAAACAGTATTCTTATGTATCAGGCCTTGAAGGACCACAAAGTTCCTGCAGAATTACATTTGTTTCAATCCGGAGGCCATGGCTGGGGATTAGGTAAAAAAGATACCAATACCGGTGAATGGGCGAATTTGTTTTTAAACTGGTTAAAGATCAATGGAATCTACAAATAATGTATAGTTTGAACAATTGTAGAATTCTTACTGAAGCACATTGAGAAAGGACAAATTCATTTTCTTATACTAAACTATCTTATGGAGCTACCTTCTGTCTTCTGAACATCTCCGGTTTATAATTAATGATAAACACACCACAAATAATTAATGCAGCTGCAAGAATAAATTTGAAAGTTATCTGTTCATCCATAATCAGCCAGCCCAGAAATATGGCAATAATAGTGTTGATATAAGCCAATATGGAAACCTGCACGGGAGAAATTTTAGTTAAAGCATAATGAAATGCAAAAAATGCCGCTACAGAACCGAAAACAGACAGGTATAACATAGCTGAAATACTTTTTAACGTCCAGTTTCCAAAGTTATAATGCTCTGAGAAAACGAAAGCCAGGATAATCTGAACAATCCCTGCAAACAGGAACTGGTAAAATAAATTCAGGGTGATATTTCCGCTTTGAATATTCAGCTTCTTAGTGAAGATGGTTCCTGAAGCCCATCCTGAGATCGCACAGAAAAGGAAGATCATTCCCATCCTGTAGTCGGGGTTGGCAAGATCCTGTAAACCGTCCCAGAAAATAAAAAGGATTCCGCTGAAGCACAGCAAAACACCGAGAAAGGCACGGATGCTGAACTTTTGTAAACCAACAGCCACACTTCCTAAAAATACAAGAATAGGAGAACAGGCACTGATGAGTGATGCCAGACTGCTTGATACCGTTTCTTCAGCAACAGTCGTCATCCCATTGGCAATCACCAGCATCAAAGTAGCAAATACAATCTGATACCCCAAACTTTTCCAGCCAATCCATTTGAATTCATTTCTCGAAAGAAGAAGAATAAGCATAATTATTGATGCCAGAAACTGGCGGATTCCAGCTACAAACCAAGCAGGAATGGTTTCCACCGCAACACGGATCGCTAAAAATGTGGTTCCCCAGACAAAAGCTACGGTAAGAACAGCAAAAATAAGTTTATAATCTTTCAAAGTAAATGAAGTGTAACAAACAAATATAGGTGTTTCTTTGTGATCTGAATGGGTACAGTTGAGAAGATTTTTAATGATACAGATGGGAGAGAAGCTGGAGGCTGTAAGAGGGAAGTTATGGTAGACTTAATACCCATTGCAGTATAAAATGAATAGGGTATTATATTGTTCGGAAATAAACTTCCAGCCTCAACCTTCCTGACTTCCAGCTTAAATTTTAATTTTTTATCTTTGAACATCTAATAAAAATTGAAGATGGTAGGTATTATTATGGGCAGTCAGAGTGATCTGCCGATCATGGAACAGGCTGCAAATTTCCTGAAAAGTCTGGATATCCCTTATGAATTGACTGTAGTTTCAGCACACAGAACACCGGAAAGGATGTTTGATTATGCAAAGACCGCTCAGGAGAGAGGTCTTAAAGTGATTGTTGCAGGAGCAGGAGGAGCAGCTCATCTTCCGGGAATGGTAGCAAGCTGTACAACATTACCCGTGATCGGGGTTCCTATTTTGTCCAGTAATTCTATTGACGGATGGGATTCTGTTCTTTCAATCCTTCAAATGCCGGGCGGAATTCCGGTAGCAACGGTAGCATTGAACGGAGCGTTGAATGCAGGAATTTTGGCTGCTAAAATCATTGGAAGCGGTAATGAAGAAGTGGCTGTAAAACTTCAAAAATATCAGGATTCTTTGAAAGATAAAGTATTGGGAACTGTGGAGGATATTAAAGCACAGCATCCTAATCATTTTGATAAATAATTAATTCTAAATCAGTTGACTAGTCCTAAAAAAGGTTGACTAGTTTACTAATTCAAATATAGTTAAATCAGAGTAGAAATTTTCCTATTCTGATTTTGCTTTTTATAAGTTTTTAATTTCACATTATTTTTCATGTGTACTTGGCTTGGGATATTATAATTCAAGGAAAAATGAGGTCTTAAATTATTATAGCAGTAAATTGATTGTTCAAGCTGTTGTGAGAGATTTTTAAAGTTTTCAAAAGTATTAATCAATCCAAACTCATATTTCAGAATACCATTTATTCTTTCCGCTACAGCATTTTCATAAGGATCTGAGTTTTCAGTCATACTTATAAGAATATCACTGTTCTTTAGCATTTCGGTATATTCTTTACTACAATATTGCAGTCCTCTATCTGAATGATGAATTAATGAATGCTTGTACAGTCGGTTTTTTATGGCTTGCTTTAATGCTTTCAATGTGGAGCTAGCCTGTAAATTATCACTCAATTCATATCCTACAATTTTCTTAGAATACGCATCAGTAATTAAATGAAGATAATAGTTCTTCTCTTTAGTCTTCAGATAGGTAATATCTGCAACCCAAACTTTCTCTGAACATTTCAGCTCTTTTTCTTTGATAATGTTGGGATATTTCTTCATCCAATGTTTGGAATTTGTTGTTTTAAAATAGCTATGCCTTCTAGGGATTAAAAGATAATTTGCTCGTAAAAGCTTAAATAAGCTATCTCTTCCTACATGAAGTTTCTCTTTTTCAAAATCATTTTTAAGTAAGAAATAAAGTTTTCGAGTGCCTATCTTAGGCATCTTTTTACGAATTGATACTACTAGTTCTATAATTCTAGCATCATTATTATTTAAAATGAATTGGTTTTTCCTTTTGTAATAAGCTTGCTTACTATATCCAAACAATCGACAGATAGATTCCAGTGAAAGAGTTGTATCTGCCCTTATTTCCTGGATTGATTGGAACCAGACTTTCTTACAATATCAATTTTAAGCTCTCGTTCTGCAATTTCTATAAACTTCCTGAA
>NZ_QNVT01000032.1 GCF_003385515.1 Chryseobacterium pennae
AAAAATCAGGTAACAATAATTTTAATAGCTCGTCGGGAATATGCATCCTCAAAGTTAATCTCTTATTTGTTCCTCCACAACTTTTAGCACTGATCCGAAAAAAGTTCTAATAGTATCAATAGCTAAGGCAGACTTAAGAAAAATATGATATGCTTTCTTATCTTTATATGAATATGGGAATGTAGATTTTCTTCAAGAGAAGTATTTGCTGCAATTTTTAAAAAGGAGACCGGGGTAAGCCCACCATACTTTATAAACTAACTCAAAAAAAAAATTCTGATAAAGAAATCTAAATATATAATTAACATATTTCATTATGATTCCGGAAATAATTTTCCTTTTTTAACAGAAAAAATTATCTTAAAAAAACAGCCTACAAATTTTATTTGCAGGCCGTCTTCTGTTCTCTTTATTAATTAACAAAGCATGTGATGAACACTATTTAATTTTCAGGAATGGACTTAAATTCATTTCAATTATCATATTCATTTTTCTTTTATCCATTTGCTATCTATAGCTGTTATCCAAAAACACTTAAATTTTTGACAATATCTTTATTAGCATAGGGAGGAAAAACATCCAATTCAAGGTCCGGATTTCCGATTAACATGGCTTTTGTATTGCTTAATGCATCAAATCCGGCTTTTCCGTAATATTTTCCCATTCCAGAATATCCCACTCCTCCAAACGGAAGACTGTCTATCCAGCAATGCAGATTAGTCTGATTAACACATCCTCCTCCAAATGAAACGGAGTTCAGGAAATAATCAATATTCTCCTGGTTTTTACTGAAGATGTAGGCAGCAAGTGATTTAGGTTTTCTTTTGATGATCTCTACAATTTCTTTAAAATCAGAATAAACCATTACAGGTAGTACCGGACCAAAAATCTCCTGTTGCAAAGCAGGATCTTCCCAAGTGCTTGGATATAGAATTGTAGGTTCTACATATCTGTCCTTTACGTCATATCTTCCACCTAAAACCACTTTTTCAGGAATAATATAGGAAACCACTCTTTCTGTGTCATGCTCACTGATCATTCTTGCAAAATCAGGGCTTTGCTGCGGATTATCTCCATACATTTTTATGGTTGCTTTTTTTAATTTATCAATAAAAACATCTGCAATACTTTCATGAACATACACATAGCCCGGTGCTATACACCATTGCCCGGAAATAGCATTATGCCCCCATGCAATTCTATCTACAGCAATATCAAGATTTGCAGTTTCATCCACAACAGTAGGATTCTGACCTCCGAGTTCTAAAATTACCGGTGTAAGATTTTCTGCAGCAGCCCTCATGATTACCTTTCCTACAGTGGAACTCCCTGTGAAAAATATGAAGTCAAAAGGTAACTTTAATAGCTCCGTGATTTCTTCGCGTCCTCCGGTAACGATATTCACTGCTTCAGGCTCAAAATATTGTGGAATAAGCTCCGCAAAAAGCCTGGCAACAGAAGCTGTGGTATTGGCCGGCTTCAGGATAACAGGATTACCGGCAGCCAGTGCAGCAATTGCAGGGTCTAAAAGAAGTAAAACAGGCGCATTAAACGGTCCTATAACCAGGGCTACACCAAAAGGCTCTTTATAAATAATTCCTCTGTTCCCTGTTTTTTCAAGTCCTTCAGGAATAGCAACCTGTTCCGGAGCCATCAGTTTCTGCAGGTTTTCTTTGTAATATTTTATATTTCCTAAGGGGACAGTGATTTCAAAAAGCTGTTCGAAAGGTGGCTTATTAAAATCTGTTTTTAAAGCCTGGCAAAATGCGTCCTGATTCTCGACAAGCATTTTTTCAAGCCTGTTCAACTGATCCATCCGCCATTCATAAGTTTTGGTGGCATCTGTGAAGAAAAATTCTCTTTGTGCGTCAAAAATTGACTGATATTTGTTCATCATTTTACATTCTAGTTTTTAATTGGCCTGTCCTATATCAAGACGTGAGATTTTTCCATCTGCATCGAAATGGAATTTAAAATAGGTTCTGAAATCTCCCCAGCTTTCTGTATGAAAGTTTCCGAAGATCTCTTTTCCGTCATTTTCTACTTTATCAATGCTTGTAAAGCGCTCGTGTCCACATGCATCTTTTACAAATTTTTGAAAATCTCTGGGATTTCCGTCATCATATAATTTTGCATCTGTTGTGAAGTAAGATAAAAAAGTCTGATTATCTCCTTTTTGCCATGCCTCAAAGACTGTCTTTACAGTATTGTTTGTTAATTTACTGGTATCCATATTATTATTTTGTTGTGTTTTATTTGTTTTGCTATTTGATGAAGATTTTTGCTGCCCACAGGCTGTAAAGCTGAACAAGCATATGGCAATAATTACTAAACTTTTCATGATTATGTATTTTTTAAAGAATATTGCAGGTAAATAATAATCAGGTTCATGAGTAAAAACGGAAGTTCGATAAGAACACCTTTCAGGTCTTTATCCAGAAGATGAAGGCAGATGATGAGTAAAATTCCTGCGGTCATTAAAAAGCTGCCCACATAAAGGTTTTGGGAAATAAAATCAGTAAGGCCGCAATCATTGTAATGGCACCATTTACCGCCAATGCAGTTTTGTTAACGCCTTATTTACCAAATATTTCCATCATTTCATGCTTTCCGGAAAAGCATGACCTATCCTTGTTTAACTCCCATAAATACAGCTATAAGCACCAATGCTGAGTTTATAATTTTTAGTATCATCCTTGTTTATTTTCTAAACTTTTAATTGATCCTATAGCTTATGAATGAATCCAAATCTAAGATTTTTATGCTCAGGCGGAGGTATTGAATATATGAAAAAACTAACGCAAGAGTCTGTAATAATATCACTGATACTTCTGGATTACTTCGTGATAATAATAGCCGCTCTCTTATATTTTCTGTTTTCCATTTATATGATTAGAAGTAAAATCCGGACAATCCAATCATAAACAAGTTTATAATCATCCTGATTTTTAAATTATACTTAAATCTAAATTAATTATTCAGACAATGCTTCAATGACCAGCTGCGATGCCAGGTAGCTGCTGTGCTGCTGTTGAGCTGTAATTAATCTACCGTCTCGTACAGCAAAAGGCTCCAATGCACCCGCCACTTCAAAGGTAGTATTTTGGTTTTTGCGAGCTTCAGTTTCAATAGTGTAGTCATTTACTTTCATTCCGAACATTTGGTTAATCATATCCCCCTCGCTGTCAGCAAAGCCTGTCCAAGTTTTTCCATCAGCCAGAAGGATTCCATCACTTAATCGTGTCCATAAAAGCAATGATGTCCCATGACAGATCAAACAGGTAATTTTACCGTTTTCATAAAAATCTGCAATGAGTTTATGCAATTTTAAATTATCTTTAAATGTAAGCAAAGGAGCTCCACCACCTGCCACACAAACAGCATCATAATCATTTATATTGATTTCGGAGATTGCTTTTGTATTTCGCATCCATTTTCCAAATTCTTTATGGTGTACAAAACCGATGCTTACCAAATCGTTAGGATAAGTTCCTTCCGGATTTTCGGGATTACTGTGTCCATCAAATTTAACCTCTCCTCCATCGGGTGAAGCTACATCTACATCATAACCTGCATTGATAAAGTCATAGAAAGGTCTTGTCATTTCTTCAGCAAAAAAACCTACCTCCATACCATGGAGACTGGCAACATTGGAAACAAGACACAATATTTTTTTCTTTGGGTAACTATGCTTCCCATATCTTTTGATCACATTATTCTGATTATTCATAATTATATTTTCTATAAAACAATTGGTGCGTTATGCACCAATTGTTTAAAATCATCAAATTATCGTGTAGTATAACCACCATTTGCAAAAATTGTCTGTCCAGTGATCCACCAGCCGTCAGTTACTAGAAATTCTACTAGTGGAGCAATATCTTTGATATCCGTCAGCCCTCCTAATGCTGCTGCCGATTTGTGATAGGCTACTGCATCTGCGGTTTCCTGACCATAGAAGAAAGGGGTATCCATAGGACCTGGAGCTACTGCCGTTACAGAAATTCCTCTGCCGCCGAATTCTTTTGATGCCGCCCTTGTAAAATGCTCTACCGGTGCTTTAGCTCCTGCATAAGTTGAATATAATCCTGTGTATGCAGCAAGTAAAGACGTAACAATAGTACAGATTTTCCCATTGTCATTCACTTTTTTCCCAGCTTCCTGAAGAAAGAAATACGCTGATTTTGAATTAACTCCGAACATCACATCATATTCGGCTTCGGTAGTTTCTACAAATGGTTTTTTGAGTACCATACCGACCGTGTTGATAGCAATATCAATTCCTCCGAAAGTTTTAACGGCTTCATCAAAAAATTTTGTAATGTTTTCTACTTTAGTAAGGTCTCCCTGAAATAAGAATGCTTCAGCTCCCAAAGCTTTTACCTCTGCCAGAGTTTTTTCACTTTCTTCTCTGGAACTTTCACTGTTATAATGAATTGCCAAATTAGCTCCTTTTGAAGCAAAGTCTTTGCTTAATAGGCCTCCGAGGTTTTTGCCACCTCCTGCGATAAGGACATTTTTGCCTTTTAAATCATTGTGTTTCATAATATTTGTTTTATGTAAAACAAATCTAACAAAAACTGACGGAATATTCCGTCAGTTTTTGTGTTAAAAAAATATTAAATACTGATGGCGTCCCAGGACATCTCTATAAACATATCAATTACTTCACGGTCAATTGTCATTTTTTCATCAATAGCCCATAAGATCCATCCATTGATGGTACTGAAAGTAAAAAGCCTGAGATGTCTAGATGTTAAAGGTTTAAATAAATGTTCTTTTATGCCTGCTTCAAACAGCTCATCAAATTTTAGAAAATCTTTCATTGCTACTTCATGAATGTCCTTAGTTAATACAGGAGATGCAGCAAATTGATAAGAAAATTGAAATTCAAGAGGATGCTCCAAAAAGTAACTAATCACTCTTTCCCATAAAAAATTAAATTGCGTACGAATACTACCTACCGCTTTGTAGTTTTTAAAGATATATAAAGACTCTTCAGATTTTTGTAAAATCCAAATTTGTTGTACTATATCTTCTTTACTCTTAAAGTACCTGTAAACAGTCCCTATACCAACTTTAGCTTCAGCTGCCACCTGAGCAATCGTAACTGCATGCAAACCATGAATGACAAACAATTTCAGACCGGCTTTTAATATCTGTATCCTTTTCATAAAAATCTAAGTTCCAAATTTATAAAAATAAACATCTTTATCAGATGATTTTTTTCCTATTATTTATAATAATTCATGAATTAATACTTTCTTATCTTGAAACTACAATACTTTAAACTAAATAATCAAACATTCTTGATTATTCAAATGATAAGCAATATACGATGTTTTTTATTGGATTCTATTTGACTAGTTTAAGATCCATTCAATGATAAAAACAGCATACTTTAAGCGAGTCAATAAAATGGACTTTATAGTCCTCGTGCTTTTGTTTTATCTCTAATACCCAATTATCAAGTTGAAAGAGTTGTCTTCTAATTGAAAAAGTGTAAAAGTTCTGTAATAAACTTCCCCAACTACTTTCTTTGCAAGAATAAATAATAAAGTGTGGATTCAGATAAAGAGATAGATAAGTAAAGTGAAAATCACTTTCAAAAGGAAATACGATGTGTTTACAAAACGTTACAACTACATCAAACTGCTCAAACACTTCTTTTGTCCAAGAAGGCTCCTGTAGTTCTTGTCTTTTAGACTCAGTATCTATTATAGAAAACAGTGAATCTGTTGAAGATTCTAAATTAGAAAGTATTGCTAAGATATTAGAAATACCTGTTGAAACTATCAAAGAATATTTTGATGATAAAGTAATGAATATCATCAATAGTACTATTACTGATAGTACAATCCGTAACAACTTCTGCACTTTCAATCCACTTGATAAGTTAATTGAAGCACATGAAGAAAATAAAAAACTTTATGAGCGCTTATTTAGAAGCAGTGAAAGAAAAAATAGTATATTTAGAGAAAATCGTTAAGATTAAATAAATATATTACACACTATTTTTAAAAAGCATTATTAATGTGAAGATTCCAATATTGCAATGTGCTTATTGTAAGCTTTTAACTTTTGAATATAACACAATAAAAAAATTAAGTTCAATGAAACAATTCTTTATTTTACCACTTATACTCTCTTTTTTACTATTAAATATTTGTAATGCACAAAAGCTAAACCTGACAGAAAATAAGCAAACGGACATCGAGTTTTTTATACCCATTGAAAAAACCAATCTTTACACAAGAGTTGTTGGGAATCCTGAAAAACCCATTATCATTACACTTCACGGCGGCCCTGGAGCATTCAATGTAGACCATGAATTTTTTAGAAATGTTTTTGAAAAAGATTATTTGATGGTTTATTTTGATCAAAGAGGAAGTGGTAAATCTGATGAATTCAGAGATAAAACGATGTTTACAACCGATCAATTTGTGAAAGATTTGGACGATGTGATAAATTATATCAAAAATAAATATCCGGACAAAAAAATAAATCTTTTAGGTACTTCCTAGGGAGGAACATACGGCTTTTTGTATTTGTTAAAACATCAAGAAAAAATCAATTCATTTATCAGTAATTCTGGTACAGCAAATATTCAAGATAATACTTTTGCTTTAATCAAACATGAAAAACAATTGGCGAATAAGCTCTTGAAGAAAACTGATGATCCCATTAAAATAAACAGATATAATGATATATTGAAAAAATTAGACACTATAGAAAATAGTGGGTTTAATAAAACTTTTTTTGCTGATATGAATACAATAAGATATGAATTCCCAAAAGATCTGGGATTTGATGTCTATTGGGCCCAACCTGAAAAAAAATCAGTCATAGATAATTTGCTGAAAGACCCAGATTTCTATACCAGAAATAAATACACACCGGAACTTTTAGAAAAAGTAATGAAAAAATTTGAGTATGTTAACGAAGTTTTTCACGCTCAAGAATCTTACAATAATCTCAATATATTAAATGAAATATCGGTTATTAAAACGCCTATCTTAATTATACAAGGAGAATTCGACTATGCAATTGGAGTAGAATCTGGAAAAATGATTTATAAAGCATTAAAAGCTGTTCCTAAAAAAGACAAAGAATTAGTCTATATCAAAAATGCTTCTCACAATGTACCAAGTGAAGAACCTGAACAATTATATAATTCCTTAACAACTTTTTTTAAGAAGCATAATTAAAACAAACGTATAAGCCAATAATAAGCTCTCTTTCAGCCAAGAGAAGCATGGAGGAGTATGCTTAGTCTTATGTACAAAAAGATTAAAACATCTATAAGATGCCTTGATCCGCAAAAGAATAATATTGACATAAATAGAATCTACTTTTGGAATCCATTTACTTTAACTTCAATATTCTTTACATTTCTGGTGCTGTAACAAACGATATAACCGCTAAAGGTATTACATCTGTTTATAACGCTTTAAAAGCTTCATTATCCAGTTATGGTGCTACATTTGAACATGTTGTAAAAGAAAATTTATATACAACAGATATTGAAACCATGAAAAAATATAACTACGTTAGAAAGGGGTTTTACAAAGGAGACTTTCCAGCAGCCACATGGGTACAAATAGAACGATTATATATGCCGAAAGCAAAATTGGAAGTTGAATTGATTGCACACTTACCAAAATAATTTGATAGTTTTCCCTACCACAAATATTATAAGAACTATGATTTCAAGATATTGCCCTTCTAATTCCCGCCATCAACGGGAATGAAAAATTATCACCACATTATAGTTAAAATTTATTAATCTCAACTATAACGCAATAATTATTTCTGACATTTGCTTTACAACATAAAAATATTATTAATATGAAAAATTTGAAAAAGCAAGTATTTGGCAAAATAATGAATATGGAAAGACTCTGATCCCAAAAGCTAGAATTTAGACTTCCCCTTTTTGATATCTCTTTTAAAGATCATCAAATTTGATTTTGCTGTCATTGAACCAAGCTCAGCTCCTTTTTTGTACAATTCATAGCTTTTCTTCAAATCTTGTGGAACTCCTTTTCCTCTTTCATAAAAATCAGCCAGGTTATTGTAAGCCTCTGCATACCCTCCTTTTGCTGATTTTGAATACCAATAAATACATTTCTCAGGATTATATTGGGAATTATTGAAGGCCATAAATGACATTGTGTCAAACAATTGGGCATAACAATATTGCGCCTCTTTATTTCCTGAATAAGCGCTTTTTCTTATTAATTCCGAATATGTACAATAAAGTTCTATTCTTTCCTCATATGAGAGCACAGATGGATATTCAGTAATTTTTAATCCAATAGATTTGGCTGTTTCCAATTGTTTTTTCCCTTTCATATTCAATTAGATGACTTTATATTTCTTATCCATTTAATAGCATAGTTAACAGGTTCATCAGAGCCTGAGAATGCAGTATTGTGTCCTAATTCCGGATACAATTTATATTCATAATTTTTGTTCCTAGACTTTAAAGAATTCAGATATTCAATAGATAAGTTCACAGGGACCTGTATATCTTTTCCTCCAAAAATCCATAATCCCGGAATTGATAATTTAGAAAGGGATTCTCGGGGGTCTGTGTCTATGAACTCATATTTATCGGGGTCATTCATGATATGCTTCCGTGCATCTTCTTCTGAATGGGTATCCCAAAATTTCGAATTTCCATTGGTGTAAAACTGAAAACGAAGCTGTTTTTTGACGGTTATAAGTGCTCCGCTAAATATGGTCATAAATTTAATGTTCTTATTTTTTCCGGCAGCTAAAGGAATGATCCAGCCAGCCTGGCTACCTCCCATCAATCCAATCAATATCTTATCATTTAACAAATATTTAGACAATACATTCACCGCGGCACTCACATCTGAGGACAAAAGATTGAGATTTTGAGAATCTACATTATTAGTCCCTACTTCCGGTCCCGCATAAGTGCCTCCTGATTCACCTACTCCCCTTTTATCAAACGTAAAAACAGCAATCCCATTTTTAGCCAAAAGTGTTGCCAATTCTATCATCCTTTTTTCTTGTCCGGACCCATGAACAAGAACAACAGCTGCAGAAATATTGTCGGGTTTAAAAAGGGTTCCGGCAAGCGAATCTCCTTCACTAAAAAACTTTACGTTTTTAACGGTAACATTCGATGGCATTGCTAATGCCGGACTGTAAATGAAGAAAAAGGATATTACAAGAGTAATCATCAGGAACTGCCTGGAAAATAAGCGATTTTTAAAAATACTCAATGCGTTAAGAATATTTAGTTTCATGTTTAGTTTATACTTTTTTATGAAGTAAAAAATAAAGCCTACAGGGTTATTTTGCAAACTTTTTTATAATACCTAAATCTACAAAAAGTTTTGTGCTTTTTTATTTATTGGCAACAATTCCACATTTCATAAAACCATTTGTAGAACACTTACAGTTTGGACATAATTATACTCAGCACTTTCGAGATCATAATATCTAAAACGGTTATAAGCCAATCCTGTTTCTACATCTACATACTGCCCTTGATATAAGAAAGATACAAACTCATTATCTCCTTTTCTTAAAGAACCATATATATCCAACTCCCTTTCCAAAACCAAAGAACCAGTATGATCATAAGCATAGGTTAGTGCTCCTAAATAATTGCTGATAATACTAAACTGCTCTTCGCCAACATAGCACATTTCAAAAATTGAAATAACATCTATATAATAATTATTTTTTATTTCATACGATTCAATCGCCTCTAATCAGTTAGTCCTTATTTTCAGAATAAAAATCTTTAAAATAAAACCAAAGTAAGAGTTTTACTTTGGTTGCAATATTTATTTTTTCTAATGTTTTCAATATGTTGAATTCAATCTATTCAACTCCATCCCAATCCAGTTGTTCTGCATTTACCCATTTTATGGATGTTGATTTTTGTTTTGGATGTTCAAAAAACTCATTGATTACTAACCATGCTGTATCTGCATCTAATAAAGATCCAAGTGGAATCATATTTTCATCACCTGCATCAATAATTTGATTTATTGAATCAGGATTTCCAATACTATAATAACTAGGCTCTGAACTTGAATTTGGGATATTGTCATCATATCTAAGAGAAAATTTTCCATTTACGGCAACAAAAAACAGTGTAATATCTCCACCCTCTTCATTCTTATATTCAAAATATCCTGAATTGGAATATTCATTTATATTTGCCTCATAATCTAAAAAGTAAGGTTTATAATCATTGATATTTGAATCAGATTTAAAATCTTCAATTAAAAATTGTGCTCCAATCATATTTATTAATTTATTTTTTAGTGTAAATGTAATTTTTTACCACTTTTATCTATTATTTCCAGTTCTTTAATACCCAAAGCTTTCATTACATCAGGTAGATATTTTTGACAGTTTGGACAGGTAGCCCTATCCACATATAAAGTCATTTTACTTGGTAACTCTCCAAATTTGGAATGTGCACTCATTAATGAATATGCTTCTGCATGGAAGAATACCTGACTTTTACCAGCACCCAACCCAATTTTGTCTCTCCATGCTCTTGAAAGATCCTTGTCACCATCTCCAAGTAAAGAAGAATTTATACCAAATATTTTCTCACCATTAACTTCAACAAATGCTACAGTACCTTTTCCATCATCTATTTTAGGAATTGAGTTCCCTAAAACTGGCATTCCATTTTGATCCCTGAAAAAGTCTATTGCATCCCATGCTGTACCTGCAAGCCCAAATAAGTCTACATAAGTTCCAATATCTTTTACATAACCATAAAGATTATCTTGTCCTGACAGAAGCCCTATGGGATCCTGGCTTATATAGCTCCCTGCCTCATTATCATAATATCTAAAACGGTTATAAGCCAATCCTGTTTCTCCATCTACATACTGCCCTTGATATAAGAAAGGTACAAACTCATTATTTCCTTTTCTTAAAGAACCATATGCATCCAATTCCCCTTCCCAAACCAAAGAACCAGTATGATCATAAGCATGGGTGGGTGTTCCTAAATAATCGCTGATAATACTAAACTGCCCTTCGCCAACAATTTTACCGCTAGGAATAAAGTCTCCTTCCTGATATAACCTTTATATTAAAAAGCAAGCTTTTGGCTTGCTTTTTAATACTAAAAAAATTGTAAGTAAAATAACTGATAATAAGCACTTAAATTATCCAAAATACTTGCCTACATCTGAATTAGCAATAGATTGTGATAATGATAAAGCAGAAACCCCATGTTCATTTTCAATCGTAGGATCTGCATTATTTCTTAAAAGTGCTGAAATATAATGTCCATAGCTTTCATTATCCTTATTATAATAAAAAACAGCATTACTTAAAATAGAATTTCCATTAGCGTCAGTAGCATTAACCTCAGCACCTTTTTCCAATAAAAAATCAAATACTTCTCTAAGATTTAAAACCACAGATAGTTGCAATGGGGTTCTTTGAAAAGCACCTGAAATTTGTTTCTCATTAATATCCAAACCTCTTTTTAAAAATTCATTTATAACTTCTTTAAAATCATTTTTAGTCAACCCATTATTATTCAAAAAATTTAAATAATAATGTAAAATATTATTACCAAATTTATCATGCTCTTCAATATTATAATCCTTTAGAGCTTTTTGTAATTCACTAAAATTTAAATCAACTATAACTTTCTTAAGATCTTCAATTTTTTGCATTATTATATTTTTTAATGTTCATGTCCTCTAAATTTTCCGCCATCACTTGAACTGCTTGTGCTATCTTCAAATCCTAAATTACTTAGCTTATTGTAATCTTCTATAACTTGAGCTCTTGTTTTTTTAGCATTGGCAGGATCTTCTTGATATTCACGCCAAGATTGATTCTGATGACCAACAATCTCATTTCCTGGCTCAATAGGAAGTCCAGTTTTGGCATCAAGATATTTACCATCAGCATTCTTAGGACTATTTTTCTTTAAATCGTCCATAGTATCCTTTCTCCATTTAGGTCTTCTTTGTAAATGTTTCGGCAACTTACTCACTCTTGCTCCTCTTGTCAATCCAAACACATCTAACCATCTATTTGTGTCATGAACATAAGCGTATTGTTGCAAACCTCCAACAATTCCAATTGGATCTTGCTGAGTGTACAAACCACTTTCCGAATCATACCATCGGTTACGGTTGTATACCAAGTTGATATCTGCATCTACATACTGCCCTTGATATAAAAAAGGAACAAACTCATTATCTCCTTTTCTTAAAGAACCATATACATCCAACTCCCTTTCCCAAACTAAAGAACCAGCATGATCATAGGCATGGGTTGGGGTTCCAAAATAATCACTGATGGTACTGAACTGCTCTTCACCAACAATTTTACCGCAAGGAACAAAGCTTCCGTCCTGGTATAACCTTCATATTAAAAAGCAAGCTTTCGGCTTGCTTTTTAATATTTCAAAATGATTACACTATTCTATACAGTAACTAAATATTCATTATTTAAAGGGAGAATATCCCATTTATACTGATTATTGAAGACAAAAGGAAAGTCCTTTACATTATATACTTGTGGTAAATGAAAATTCGATAAAACCTCCTTAACGACATCTTTAGTGAAAATTATTGAGTTTCGATAACAAAGTGAATTAATATAAAAAATATTTTTATTTTCAGGATAAGTATTTAATTTCATATCTGGAAATAAAAAAAAGTTTTTCAATCCTGCAGCTCTTTTTTTAGTTTCCATATTAAAATCAAAAAATTGATCATCAAACCTTACAAACCTTAAAGCATAGTAGATTTCATTGTTTGTCAAATCATTTCCTTTAAGATCAATAATAGATAGTTCTGCAATTTCATAATAATTCTCATCTATTCCTTTATTATTAAGAAAAGTCAAAAATTTAGATGAGACAAGAACTGCAAGGTTATTCATCCCATAAAAGTCAAATTTTATAATTGAGGGTTTATTTTTGGTTGAAACTAAATACATTTTCGAGGGAAAACGTTTTTTATCCTCTGGAGGAAATCCGTGAATTGAAGCATCATACATTTTCCAAGGTTGCTCAGCAACAAATTTTGGTTTCTTACTATCAAAACTACTAGTAAAAATCACATCATCAAGCTGAAAGTGACCTTCCGGGCCTTGTGTCCTATTAAACCAAATAAATAAATCTGTCATATTAGTGAAGTCTTTTTGCGCCACCTCCTTTTCGTGCTAGCGCGGTTTTTAATCTTTTCTGTAAATCTTCCATTTCTGTTTTTGCTCGTACTTTATCTCCGTGGATTAAATAGTCTGCTTGTATAGCATTAATTCTATTTCTTACCAAATCTGAATAGTCAGCATGACTACCATTATGAAAAATACTAAACCCACCAAATTGTCGAGCATTATTTGCAGAATTAGGTAAATATATACCATTAGCTGCTGAATGTTTACCTCTAAATTTTATTTCTTTAAAAAAGCTTTTATTTTCATCCCAAACAGCCTGAGGAACAACATGATGTGCTTGCCAATCAACAGAACGTACTCCGTGAGTAACACTTTCTCCTGCTTTATCTAAATTCTTACCAAGAAGCCACCCACTTAGGCCATAAGGATCAACCCAACAGTTACCATCATGGGTATACCCATACAATACTAATCCTCCATTCAGTCCTATTGGATCCTGGCTTATATAATTCCCTGCCTCATTATCATAATATCTAAAACGGTTATAAGCCAAACCTGTCTCCGCATCTACATACTGCCCTTGATATAAAAAAGGAACAAACTCATTATTTCCTTTTCTTAAAGAACCATATACATCCAATTCCCTTTCCCAAACTAAAGAACCAGTATGGTCATAAGCATGGGTTGGTGTTCCTAAATAATCACTGATGATACTGAACTGCTCTTCACCAACGAATTTACCACAAGGAACAAAGCTTCCCTCCTGATATAACCTTTATATTAAAAAGCAAGCCGAAAGCTTGCTTTTTAATATTTTGAAATGATTACATTATTCTATACAGTGACCAAATATTCATTATTTAAAAAAACTAATTCTTCATCATATTGATTATCATAAACAAATGGAAAACCTTTGGTTTTATAAATATAAACATCTGCAAACTTAGTAACAAGATCATCTACTAAATTTTTACTATTGAAAACCAATGAATTTCTATAGGAAAACTCTATTAAAACAAAGATATTTTTATCCAATATCAGAGTAAAACTTTTTTTTTAGAAGAGTCAAAAGAATCAAAAAGAGTAATATCGTCTCTTAAAGGAATGCTCTTTCTTTGTATAAAGCTTCTTGGGAAACTTACAAATCATTCATTTAATGAAGTCACTAGTATTAATATTCTTGATATGTTATAGAATTCATTGCATTAGAATCTCTGAACCTATTTCTATCTGCAAAGCCAAAGTCTTGTGGTGTCCCTAACTCTGTCATGAGTTTAATCTGAGCCTCTACCTCATTATTAACAATTGGTAAATCCATATTATTAATAATGAAACCTAATTCATTGGAAGCTACAATAAGTGCAATTACCTCAATTGGAGAGTTTCCCGCATATTCACCATACCTTTCCTCATTATTGACAATTCCTTTATAAATAGTATCAAAACGATAAATTAGTTGATTAATACATAATTCCGGGAGTTCATCATCACTATATTCATCATAATTACTCTGAAGAATACTTTTAGGATTTATAATTTCACCTGTTTCCTCATCCATTACAAATGGATAATTTTGTTCAAAAATTTGTTTAAATTTTTCTATTTGAATATTCCCTGTTTCAATTATTTCCCAACAGCAATTCCACATTGTATTGAAGATTTGGTATTCTTCAATATAGTCATCTTGATATTGGATTAAAATTTCAAATGGATAAGTAATATTCCATAAGTTCCAGAACAAAACATTTTCTTTTAAAATATTTTGATATTCACTTTGTACTAAATTTTGATATTCTTTATAATTCATTAATGATGATTAAAATGAGTTTTACAATTTGAACACATTTCATTTTTTTGTTTTGCAGCCCAAGATATTCCCCATTTTTTCACTTCTGCTCCTTCTGGTAAATTTCTCTCTATTATTCGTTCAGCATGATTAGCTAAGTTATCACCTTTTATACGTGGGTTTGGTTTCCTACGAGGAACTGTTATTATATTCTCCTCAGGAACTCCAAGGTCTTTTAACTTTTGTATTTGTTCTGGAGTAAAATTCTTTTCACCACTTCTAGCTGCATAAAGTGTGCTTTTCCCATTTACTTCAACTTCAGCTATAGATACAGTACTTCTTGTTTTTGCAATTTCGTCACGTGATAAATCATGTACCTGTCTAGCTAAACTCGCTAATTCTTCGTTTATCTCTCCAATTGGATTTAAACCAAAAATATCAATTGCACAATTAGAATTGCAAACATAAGCATACAAATTATCTTCACCACTTAATAGGCCAATTGGATCCTGACTTATATAGCTCCCTGACTCATTATCATAATATCTAAAACGATTATAAGCCAACCCCGTCTCTGCATCTACATACTGCCCTTGATATAAAAAAGGAACAAACTCATTATTTCCTTTTCTTAAAGAACCATATACATCCAATTCCCTTTCCCAAACCAACGAACCATTGTTATCATAAGCATGAGTGGGGGTACCTAAATAATCGCTGATGATACTGAACTGCTCTTCACCAACAATTTTACCACAAGGAACAAAGCTTCCGTCCTGGTAGAGCCAAGTTATTACATTTTCTGCAGATTCTGCAACCTCCTGTACATTATTTTCTTCATCAATAATCAGTTCCGGCGGGAATCGGCCTTCATATTCCCATTCATGAAGAGGTACATTGCCATCCCACAGCCAGCGGGTTACTTTATTTTTATATTCTTTGGCAATACGTCTTCCTAAAGGATCATAGGAGAAGTTTACTTCACCGCCTTTTGGTAATACGACCCTGGCCAGCATTCCGTTGCCTTTCCATTCATATTGCCAGCCGACACCACTGCCCATAAGGTTGATGCCGTATTTATGTTCTATGGTAGAAGCTGATATAACGGCCTGTTGGGTACTTTTTCTGAATTCCTTAAAGATCAGGTTTCCTTCGGCGTCATAATAATAGTTGTAACGCAGATCTTTCAGAAGTTTTCCTCCTGCACCATAAGTACGGTCTGTACGGTCAGGAGTTTCAAACAGGTTACCAATAGCATCAGGAGCCTTGTAAATGGTTTCTGTTTCTTTACGGTTATGGTAGGTACCACTTACCAGATTATCCCAGGCATCATAACTGAAGGTTGCACTTGCTCCCGTCACTTCATTGAGGGTTTTCAGCAATCGGTTGGCTGTCCCCCACAAATAACGGGTTCTGTTTTGTTCTACATTATGGCTGTTGATACTTCTGCGGACTACTCTTCCCAGCTGGTCATGTTCCGTAATCTGACTGATTCCTCCGGTCAGTTCCCTTTGTATTTCCAGTCCTGTGGCATCATACTTCCATTGAGCTTTCCAGTTTCCGGTTTCCATTTCAGTTAATTGTCCAAAATGGTCATACTGGCTGGTAATATCAGCTCCTAGGGAGCTCATTACTGACAAAGTATTCGCTTCTTTATCAAATTCTTTGCTTATCCAGTGTTGCCCCTGTTGCTCCTTAAGCATACGTCCATCCTTTCCTCTCTGAATCTTCAGATGGATGTCCTGGTTTAAAGCGCCTATTAAGAAACCGTCTTTGTTATAAGTATATCCTGCAAATGACAGGTCGCTATGCTGTTCTTTAATGACATTCCCTGTACCATTATAGTCGTATTCCGTCCAACGGTTATCAGGGCGGATAACTTTTTTCACCCTGCCTATAGGATCACGCTCATACTGTCTGTGTAATCCGTCAAATCCCCATTCACTGATCACATCGCCTACTCCATCCAAGGCAAAGCGGTAGACTTCTCCTTTTTCATTGCTAATGCTTTTCAGTTGTAATTCGGTGTCATAACCAAATTTCACAGTACGCTCATTTTGGGTTCTGCTCAGCAGAATCCCTAAGCTTCCGTATCTGAACCGTACATCATGCAGATCATCTTTTGCATGCACAATATTATAGGAAGTATCATATTCAAAATAATGTTCGTTGCCGTCCGGTTCTTTTAAATAAATAACGTTTCCGGCATCATCATATTTATACCAGGTAATGTTGCCACGTGGATCTTTTTCACTGATCTCATTGCCCTGCTCATCATATTCCCATTTGCTGTAGGTTTCATTCGGATAGGTGATCTGAACGAGATGATGAGCTTTGTCATAAAAGAAGTGAACAGCCCGCTTTTTATCATCGGTAATTTTTCGGAGATGCATTCCTTCATATTCGTAGTAGAGCTTTTCACCGGAAGGAAGTTTTTTGGAAATAATCCTGCTCAATTCATCATAGGTCCATTCCAGTTCTGCCCCACCGGGGCTTGTGACCTTGATCAGATCAAAGGAATCGTCATATTGAAAAACAGTCTGCTCATTATTTTCATTTTCAATGGATTTCAACAGTCCATTTTCTGTGTACAGGTATTTCCGTGTAAGCCCTTCGGCATTTACAATCAGTTCGAGCTCCTGAAATCTGTTATATTTCTGGTGGGTAACCCCTCCGTTTTCATCGATGATCTTATAAATCAGTTTACTTTCATCAAAAAAGTATTCTGCTGTGAATCCCAGACTATTTTTTGTAACCGTACGTCCCGGTTCATATTCTGTAAAATATTCCAGAATTCCGCCGTCACCCCAGGTGTGAATACATTTGGCATCATCGCCTTTTCCATCATATTCCCAATAGAAGTTCTGTCCTGTCTGGTTAGTAAGTTGTACCAGCAAATGACCATCATAATAAAAATGTTTCTCAGCACCGATCACATCTTTATTTCGGATCATATTCCCCAGCTCATCATATCGATACTGAATGTAGGTAATTTCCCTGTTCTCAGCTACAGTATACAAACGGGTAATCCGATAATGCTGATCACTTTCTACCCTGATGATCCTGCCTGTACTGTCTGTAATCTTCTGCAGACAGCCATTGGAATGATAATCAAATGACAAACTGAATCCATCTGCCGTAGCTATTGAGGAAAGCATACGATAGCCTTCTCTGTTTAACCCGCCATTAAAGCGATAATGTAGTTTATCGGAATCAATCAGTAAATATCCTTTTTCGTCTTTCGTAAAAGTAAGCTGCTCTTTTCTGTTAAAGTATTTTTCTCCGGTATCCAATAAAGGGACAACAGTTTCACGCCCATCTGACAGCCGTAAAGAGGCAAAATCATTTCCAAGGTCATACAATCCCATATTATAACTGTGATGCCAGTTATACCCTAAAGGTCCATTAGCCTCTGCATCACTGTAATAAGTACGCTGCCAGACGAAAGGAATCGGTCCTGATAATTTAATATCGGTATTGGTTGAATATACTCTTCCTGTAGCCGCATCCACCGGTTCACCAAACAACCGGCACTTTACAGGCTGTAAAACACTGGCCAGCTTCTGATTCTTTGGTTTAATACCATCAATAACATCCTGGAATTTATCTCCTGTTTTCTTCCATAGTTTACCCATTCCTTTTAGCCCAAGGCTCATCGCCAGCTGAAAAAGATCTATGGTGGGTGGTCCGCCTGCCAATACAGGTTTCCCGGCAGAAGTTATGATGAGAAGCATTGAAGTAGGAGCCATCAGTGCCACTTTAGGTTTTGGTTTGGTAATCCTGAAGGGAGCAGGAATTCCTATAAGATTACAGGATAATGCAAGATGGAATTGGGTACTGCATGGTCCGCCATCGGCTAATACAGTACTGCTTCCTAAAAACATTTCGGAGCTTGCAATCGGTTTTACAATAGGAAATGGAATATGCAGGAATATTCCCGGTAAATGCTGAATTCCGGTTCCTGCGTTAGCTACCCATTGTCCATGAACCTGAACAGAGGGTTTCATTCCATTGACTATTGCTGTACAAACAGAAGCAAAACTGGTTGGTGGTGCCGATCCGTCTGCAGGAGGCGCAGGTGGTTCCGGCAATACACTTGAAATGGCATTCATGATAGCACTCATGATATCAAAAACCATCCCGATGTGCGGTACAGGCAACAAAGGTGATGGTGGAAATATTGTTTCATGGAAATCTATCCCAATAGCCAGGTCGAAATATTTACCTACCGGCATTCCCGGCATGGCCGGAAGAATACTGGCCATATCCTTCTGTAAATGATCTAATTTATTTTTGGCTTCACCAAACAGTTCCCCAAAGCCCTTTCTTGGAGCCGGAGCAGTTGCTACTTTTCCTATTATATCTGACATGGGATATTATTTAAATTTTGATAATTGTTTGTCTAAAATTGATGGGTTTGTTTTTAATGACGCTGAATCTACCCCAGCCTGTGCCAATAATATTTCCCAGTCGTCTCCCAACCAATCTGCCAATTGCAGCTTTATTTCGTTTACTTCAGCAGCTGTTTTAATTTTTTCACCCAGGTAAAGGCACATAAAAGCTGCATGTAAAAACGTAGATTGTCTTCTCACATCAATTTCAAGATAAGCTCCTGCGGCTAAAGAGAAAAGAATACTTTCAAAGGCTTTAGCCAGTTCATTTTTCTCATAATAGATATGGGATATCAATCGGTTAGCCTCCATCACATAATACGCATCCTGTCTTTTGGATGCTTTTTCAGACAACTCTTCATAGATCTTCAGAGCACCATTCTTATCCTTATTTCCAAATAGCAGAGCTGCTTTCAGTAACATACAGGATTTCCATACCGGATAACCCGTTGCATCATCTTTTTCCATTGCTTTTGATGATTCTTCAAGTGCCTTATCTGTATATTCTTCACTTTTTTTAACTTTCTGTAAGGAAAAATAGGCCTGAGCAGCCACTAATAATCCTGCAATTTTTGACGAAACAGTTCCTATTTCCTTGGTTATATCAAGCAGACGTTTTACTTCAATATCGGTCCTGTTCTGAGTTTTTTGTGTTGTAGAATCCATAACCACAATGACCTGTTTCCTGAATCTTGCATCAGGATCTACCGAATTGTAATTATCACTGGCTTTATACATTTCATTTTTAATAGCTTCAGCCATTTTAAGCTTCGGATACAGATAATGATACAATGACTCGTTATCTTTCTTTCCCTGAAGCTGAATACGTCTTTCCTCCACAAGATCCATAGAAACTAAACGCAGGTTATCCGGAAGATGTTCTACAACCTGCTGAAACCACTGTGCTATATTCATTTTGGTCTGTACTGCCAATGGAAAATAAAGACAGAAACAGAACTGTTCATTTTGATCCTTTATACTGGCCCTTAACCGTTCAAGTTCACCAAATAGATTTATAGCGTTGGGGGCTAATGACTCATCCGGAACAAAAGGCTCCGTTATAAATTTGTTTTCCCATAATGCCCGATGAATGTCTTTATCTTTTTGAGAATGTGGAGTAAACCATGAGAGAAATTCATTCCATAACTGTTCTTCAAATAATGGTCTGTCTCCCTTATATTCTGTTTCAAAACGGAAAAAAATATCGTTTGATTCACCAACAGGAGATTGTTCAATCTGCATGAATTTATCGATCATTTCTACATCAGCATATTGTGCTACCCAAACAGCCAGTTTCCAGTTTGTTTTTTGTTCAGCAGCAAGCCATAGATCCCGAATTTTATAATATTCCTGGGCAATTGATGAAGTTTCCATACTATTATGAATTTAACTTAACCAGACCACCCGTTATGATTGTTTCTCCTGATCCATCCATGGATACCTTAGTGCCACTAATGCTGGTATCTTTCCCGGTAATTTGCACTTCTTTACTGCCTGAAGTAGTAACAGTTACTCCGGAAAGTGCTGCCACATTGGCTTCTGAACTTAATTCTATTCCAGCTTTACCACTTCCCATAGAAACAATAGTTTCACCCGTAATATGAATATTTTTAGCCTGAATAGTAATGGTCTCATCATCGATTGTGATTGATGACTTTCCGTTATCCAGTGTCACTTTTTTACTGGCTACCGCAGAAATGGTATTGGTACCGTCCACTGTGATAATATTTCCGCCGGTTCTGTCTGTAATTGTGATTCCGCCCACATCGTTAAGGCTGATGGTATGGCCGCTTTTACTGCTCAGACTTTTGACATTATTGCCCTGACCGCCACCGCCGCCGGCACCACCATGAAACATTCCACCCATTACAAACGGTCGGTCGGGGTGCTGGTGTACAAAGTTGACCATAATATGATCATCTACTTCCGGAATAGCCATAAATCCCCGATTCTTACTTACTTTTTCACTGCTTCCGGCATCAGGTGTCATCACTCTGATAAATTCAGTGGTATTAGAGCCATTTTGCCAGTCAAACTGCACCTGTATACGGCCTTGATTTAAGGGATCTGTATTGGAAATTACTTTTGCAAACTGAGGTTCAGCTTTGGGACTGTTAAAATCCGGTCGGGGCATAAAACCTGTATCTGCTGCAATGGCTTCGAAAGAACCTGTATAATATCCTCTTGCATCTACTTCATGGGTAACTTCAGTCATCATCAGTTTTGTAAAATATGAGGTCTCATTGCTATCAGGCTTACGCATTTCAATATCTGCCGTACATCCAGGATACAAAAATGGGACTGAAGTGGTACCGGATGTTGTAAATACATTTACCGAATTGCTTCCGGTTGCACTTTTTTGAGAGGCATCAACATCAGTCATTTTTGCAGCTTTTATTGGTGCAACGCTCAATGATGGGGTGATAAATGTTTTTTCTGAAATTTCATAAGCCCTCTTCGCAATATCAGAAGTATGGTTGATCTTAGAATTACCGCCTGTTAGCTTTTCATTTTTGCTGCTGTTATATCCGTAAAAAGAAGGCTTCACGTGCTGTGCCTTCATTTTGATCTTTACATCAGCCACATTGCTGCCATAAGTAAGAGTTACTGGTTTCTGCTGCGGAGGAAGCTTTCCGAAATGAAGAACTTCACCGTCATAGAAAAACTGTTCTCCATAAGCTTCAGCAATTCTCGCCAGATAATTGTAGTGGGTCTCATCATACTGAGAGCTGTAAGATACGTTTCCGTACTGTGAATCTACTCTGACATCAAATTTACTGCTTCCCAATCCTTCCTTCATTACCTGGTCAGCAATACTGTTCAGGCTGATTTCCTGTTTTCCTCCAAAACTCTGTGTATGGGGCGCAGAATCCAATAGAATCGTTGGGCTGCAGCCAGTTAAAATGACATTACCCAAACTTCCTTTATCCTGTCCAAAACCGACTTCTGTGATAACACCTACAAAGTTTCGTTCGGGGCTATTTTCAACATCCTTATATTTAAAAACGACAGTTACTCTTTTACCCAGAAAACTCTGTGCCTCTTCAAGGTTATGGTTTTCAGCGCTTCCTAAAGTATCATGAGCCAGAACAAGATCAAACTGGTGGTGTTTGACAGCGCTTTGGGTAAGTTTAAAATTCTTGAAAAATTTAATTTCTTTACCTTCTACAAAAATTTCAAGCTTTACCACCCTGTTAATTCCTGCAATGGCACTTTCTGAAATACCTTCTGCATTGAAGATCTTTGAAGTGGGCTGTTTTGACCAAACTTTATCCTGCACTATGGTTGGAGAAGTAGGTATCAGAGGTTGGTTCATAAAACTCTGAGCAACACTGCCAGCAGTTTTAATATTTGATAGAGTCTTATTGGAAGTCGGGATATTCGTTGCTATCTCCTGGATATTATTTACTACATCTACTTTCTTTACTGAATCTGTTCCTTTTTTGGACAGGTTATTTTCTTCTTTAAACATGATGTGATCATTTTATCGGTTGTGATATATAGAAATTATTACCTTCACAGGCTGGACCATTCTGCTCAGATAGACAGTCGGTAAGATACAATGGCCTCAATGCAAACTTACTTCCGGACTGTCTTTGAGGATAATTTTCAGAAAGAGTATCAAAAGGATCAATACTCAAGGCTGTTTAGCAGCAATTATTATTCAGGTGAATACTGTTATTTTTCATTAAGTTTTTTTATTGATTTGGTTATGCAATATATCACCTTAAATATTCACATCAAAATGAATTAGCCGTTATTTTAAAAATTGTCGTAGAACTACGACTTTTTGATAATGAGTAAGATAACATCATTTTTCGATTCATTGCCATAGAAGAACTTATAAGAGATTACGCAGAAGAAACACCCCTTATTTGGTATAGAAACAGAAATAATCCGGGCTGTTTTACAGTCTGAATTATCAGTAATTTAAACTCTTTAAAACTTATATTTTAACTACCCAATTATATCTGGAAAAAATGTTTACAATACATTTCTGTTATTGTCATGACATTTCATTTATATATGGTTTTAAGGCTTTCCAGAAGATTATTTATTTCCTTAAAACATTAAAGCAGTATTTATCATTTTGCTATCCGCAATGATATCAACAGAGCAGCATAATGATTCTCCCCCATAAGAAAAGTTCATCATTCTGCTCCAGAATATTTTCTATACACCAGACAATAGCTTAAACATTGATACAGTCCATTAATTAAAATAATAGGTAGTAGCAAGATCTCCGTTAAAGTCTGGTTTAGCTTCCTGCTTTTTCGTGTTAAGTTCAAACAGCCTTTCCCCATTCTTATGGCCGGCACGTATTCTTAGTGAGAACCATCCGTTTTCCAGATTGAGCCTTATGCTGTTTTCATCGTTAATGGTTGAAATATCCTTTAAATAACCAATTCCTACCACTCTCAGTTCATTGTTGGAAGTCTGAAATATCCAGCCATCAGACTGAGCAGAAACTTCTTCATTCCCCAGGATCCGGTCTTCATTAGCCGAAATGCAGAATGAATAATAATCCTCTTCTACCCCTATCACAGGAATGGCAATTCCGGATCTTGTGATCTCATCTCCATGCTCATTTTCAACGAAATATTTCAGGATATTGTTTCCCGGCAGATTATGATCCTGCAAATATTGAGCTAAAAGTTCCGGACTGTATATCACAAAGCCTTTAAGTTCTGAAAATATTTTCTTCATATTATTTTTTATTAGATTGTTTTAAAATATTGTTTGCCGAATCCTGTCACCTCAACTCTTTTTCTATTAAAAACTGATGGACTAACTGCTGATGTTTCCACGACCTCCACTTTATGGTGAGCATCAATCCAACTCGGCTCTTGAAAATAGATCTCTTATTAAGGCTTCATCTTCGCAGGCTTTTTTAAAATCCAGAATAAAGTCCTTCAAATTATCCCCTTCAGAAGAATAGGCGCAAAACATCCCTCCTTCCGGATCAAACCGTATACTTTTGCTTAGATCCGGTCTTTTCTCAGTAAGAAAAATCTGAGCTAAAGATCCCCAGTCGTAACCGTTTCCTTCAAAACCTTCGTCTGCCCTGGCGGCAAAGACTTCCTGTTTATAACTTCCTGCTTCCAGACAAACTGAAAAGCTGTTATCATGTTCTACCCAGAAAAAAGGTTTAATTGTTTCTTTAAAATGATTAATGTCCATATTGTTCAAGTTCGTTAATTTCCTTCCGGTACCGTAATCCTTATAATAATTTAATATGTTATTTCTGCTCTTTTTTAGCATCACAGAATACCTCCGAAACCTGAAGCTTCAGAAATAATTTGATATTAATAAGTCAAAAAAGAGTAATAGTCAGCAGATAAGAATAGTATTCCGGTAAAAACGGTGATATTCGCCATCATGATACCGTTCAAAATTGTATAATTTGTTAACTGCTGTGGATCAGAAAATGCTTTAACCGCTTTTGTTCTTTTCCTTATTTGAATGTTAAGATTCCTCTCTGGCTGTCATCATAATCGTAAATTTTAATCGTTAATAATATTTTGTTATTGAGTGATGGTAAAACAAATATAAAACGCTTATTTATATTCAAAAAATTTTAAGCCCTTAATCTGAAAATTTGTAGTAGTTCTACGACTTTTTAACAATAATTCCATTATTATGGATATAAAAAAAACCGGTAACATACTCTTTCTTAAAACAATACTTACAGCATAAAAAATTTATAAAAAACACTTTTTTTACACTAATAAGAGAAATAATAAACCTTTTTATCGTTATTGAAAAAAAATAACCACAATTATTAACTGCAATACTTACTGAAAACTGTAACGTGGAGTTTACCAAAAACAAAAAATACTCTTCCAGCCTTCCTTTATAAGGATCATCACAATGGTATAAAAAAACAACATCCCCATAATTTTTCCGGGTTCTGTCACTCATTTTTTTGTAATTTAACCCAGATTTTAATCCATATAGCTTTCCCTGAAGCTTTTACAGCTATATTTATCCATGGAAATAATAAAAAAAGACTGTATTACAGAAGAATATTATGATACCGTATCAAAACTTCTTTATCAGCATAATTTACACGATACGAAGAACATAGACAGTATTAACGAACCTTTAGAAATTGTCATTTTTAATAATGATCGGATAATAGGAGGTTTATACGGACATTCTATCTGAGGCACTCTGGAAATTCAGAAGCTGGCGGTTTCTGAAGAATATAAAAACAAAGGGTTGGGAAAACAACTGATGAATGCAGCGACAAAAGAAGCAAAGGCCAGAAAATGCAGCTATATTGCGTTGAATACTTTTAGTTTCCAGGCACCTGAATTTTATGAGAAACTTGGGTTTGAAAAAATAGGAACTGAGCATGATTTTCCCAAAGATTTTGAGAAATATTATTACCGGAAAACGTTGTAAGGCCAAAAAGTTGTCATTATCAAACTTCAAAAAATGTAACAAGCTATTATGAATTAAGACAGATATAATGAAACTTAGGCTGAAATACTATTTAAATACGTGAACAATGAAGACAGAAAGCGTTTCTATCAGTAACAAAAATTACACTTTATATATTCAATATCAGGACCAAGAAAAATTACGCTTGGAATTTAACCGCCTGACTCAAAATGTCTGGGAATTTAATTTTGAAAACTATTATCAGTCAGGATTTTGGGATGACAGCTGTATTTTATATTCTTTATTTGACGGTGATACTATTGTTTCCCATACTACGGTAAGCTTATTTGATGGTAATATTAAGGGAAAGTCTAAAAAACTGGTTCAATTAGGTACCGTAATGACAGATGAAAGCTATCAGAATAGAGGACTGAGCCGTTTTTTAATGGAGAAAATCCTACATGATTTTAAAGGGAAGACAGATGGAATATTTCTCTTTGCCAATGAAACGGTATTGGATTTTTATCCTAAATTCGGATTTATTCCGGTACCGGAATTTGAAGCCTTCCAGACTTTTGAAAATCTTGATTTTTTAAAGAAAACAACAAAGAGAAAGTTGGAACTCGATCAGGAAGCTGATTTAAAATTATTTGAATATCTGGTTGAAAATGCTGTTTCAAATACGGCCTTTCCCACAAAAAGTAAGGGTCTTGCTTTCTTCTACTGCTATGCTAACCCGGAAATGGGCTACAAAGATTCTGTTTACCTGATTGAAGAACTTAACTGTGCGGTTGTGATTGAGATACAGGACAAAACACTGCATATTTTAGAGATTTTCAGCCCCGAAAAAACAAATCTCTCTGAAGTTATCGCAGCGTTTGATGATATTCTGCTTGATGAAGTGGTACTGGGCTTTAGTCCGGAGCAAAGGTATTTTCAGTACAGGCCATGGAAAGATGATGATTTACAGCTTTTTGTCACGCCGGAATTAAAATCTGTTTTTGAAAAAAATTCTTTGATCATTCCAGTGCTGTCACACACTTAAAAGGAAGATTATGAAGCAGAATATTTATGATGATCCGGACTTTTTTTCCGGATATAGTGCACTCCGTGATGGAGATAAGGGTTTAAATGAATTACTGGAACAGCCGGTAATGAAAAATTTATTACACCCTGTTCAGAATAAAACTATTCTGGATATGGGATGTGGACTGGGGCATCAGATCCAGTCTTTATTACAACAAAATCCTAAACAGATAACCGGGCTGGATATTTCACAGAAAATGCTGCATGAGGCACAAAGCAGAATCTCCTCTCCCAATGTAGACTGGGTACATTCTGCCCTGGAAGATTTTGATTTTGGCAATAATAGATATGATCTGGTTATAAGTTCCATGACGTTGCATTATATTGAAGATCTGACTATTCTTTTTCAAAAAATATATAATGGTTTAAAGAATAACGGACAATTTTTATTTTCCATGGAGCATCCTGTCTGTACTGCAGCACTACGACCATGGAAAGAATGGAATGGTGAAAAATACTGGCTCGTGAATCGCTATACTGAGGAAACCCGGAGAAAACAGGACTGGTTTGTAAAAAATGTTGAGAAATACCATCATCAATTAAGCACTGTTATCAATGCGGTATTAAAAGCCGGATTTCTTTTAAAAAACGTGGAAGAACCAAGTCCAGACAAGGAACTGTTACAGCTCCGTCCAGATTTTGAACAGCATATACACCGTCCTCCTGTCATAATTATCAATGCTGAAAAAAATTAAAATTATATTCATTTTGTGACGATAGTCACAGAGCAGTTCGATACTTATCTGCTAATTTTGTTTTTATAAAACATTCTAAATGAGTAATACAAACCACAATATCGCGGAACAGTTTATCCAATACTTAAATGATGAAAATTTTGAACAGGCAGAAAGCTGTCTTGATGCTGATTTTAAATTTATCGGAGTATTGGGAACAAGAGAAGGTGCTTCTGTCTACATGCAGGAAATGAAGCAAATGAAACTTAAATACCAGATTATTAAAACCTTTACTTCAGGTGAAGATGTTTGCCTTTGGTATACGATTGATATGGGAAACAAAGCTATAGAGGCTTCAGGATGGTATCAGATTATTGATGGAAAGATCCGTTCCTTTAAGGTATTATTTGACCCGAGACCGCTGCTAAACGATCAGTAACTATTTTTCAAATATCATATAATCCGGCAGCCACTTCTGGGAAATGGCTGCCTTATCTATATTTTCTATCTAATTCATAGATGCTTTGCTGTATGAAAACCATGATCTGTACTTATCTTTATGGCAACAGAATAACCTTCGGAAAAAATATGAGAATATGAAACAGGCTGAGATCAGAGAACTACGAAATGAACAGGATTTCAAAGAATTTTATCTGAAGAATGCCCCTGCTACTTTCTGTGAAGAATGTAACAATATTACTTATGTCCACGGAAATGGTTTTTTGGAAATCGCTAAGCTGGAAGATCTTAAAAAAGGTCAGAAACCTGTAGAAGGCAAACAGACAAGACGAAATTTTTACAGTATTATTCTGCTTACAGAAGGGGAAATAAAGGAAAGCATTGGCCATAAACTCTACCATTTTCTACCTGGAACCCTCTATTTCATTGGAGAAAATCAGCTTCATGCCATAGAACGCTGGAGTGATAACATAAAGGGTGTTTTTTGCATGTTTGATGCTGATTATTTTTTGCTTTGTATTAAACATCAGATCAAACTCAACCAGTTTCCTTTCTTTCAGGCCAATCAGGAGCCGTTCATCAAACTTTCAGAAAGAGAAATCCTGATGATGGAGCATCTTTTCTGGAAGCTGAACAGTGAAAAATGTCAAAAGACTACTTTTAATGACGACCTTCTCACCCGTATGTTTCTGAATGTTATCCTTCTGGAGTCTGAACGTATTTACAATAAGCAAGCTTCTGCTGATGCCTTCTCTCTATCCAGAAAGGACCAGTTGGCTGCACAGTTTCAATTACTGGTGAACCAGCATTTTATGGAGAAAAAACAGGTTGCGGACTACGCGGAGCTCCTGCATATACACCCTAATCATCTCAATGATGTCATTAAGGAGGTTACCGGATTTCCTGCCAGCCATTTTATTCAGAAACAGCTGATACAGGAAGCCAAATCAAGGCTCATCCAAACCAGTGATACAGTTTCTATGATTGCCATGGATCTTAATTTTACAGATGATTCCTATTTTGGACGCTTTTTTAAGAAACAAACCGGTGTCACTCCGCTTCAATATCGTAAAAACCATAAACATTAAATAAAAAAAGAATGTACACCACCAAAATCACCTCTCCCATTGTTCAGGAATACTGGAAAGATCAGTTTCAGGGGGAAGTTCTCTGTGACCATCCCACTTTTACCTTATTCCTCAATGATGATCTTGAAGAAGACAGCCAGATCATGACCCTGGAATTTCCATCCGGAAACAACTGGGCAATCATCAATTCTAAAGTGGCACAATATTTCAAAAACATCAGTCTTACTACGCTTGATTTTGAAAAGTTTGTGAACATTTTAAAGGATAAACAGATTTTTCTCTATGGTGCAGATTATATTTTTTATTTCCCTGAAGAGGAAAAAAGGGCTATTTTAAATCTTCATTCACTGGAAAACACACGCCCTTTAACCGAACATGATGCTGAGCTTTTTTCAACTTTTGAATCGTTGTCTACGGAAGAAGATCTGGATGGAGCTTTTGTGGAGCTCGATCATTGGAAAACATTTAGTATCTTTGAAGAGAATCAGCTGGTTGCTGCAACAAGTATGTACCCCTGGCAGGACACTCAACTTTCGGATATTGGAGTGATTACATTAAATAATTTTCGGGGAAAAGGCTATGCTCAACAGGCAGTCCGGATGATTTCAAAAGCAGCATTACAAGATGGCTACGAACCCCAATACCGCTGTCAGCTGGACAATACGGCCTCTATTGCTTTGGCTAAAAAATTAAATCTCAGCTTATTTGCTAAATGGAATTTAATATCACCGGAATCTATAAAAAACCTGTAACCGATGAAAGACATTAATTTATCTGTAAAAAGCTATCAAAAAATAGTTAATGAAGAAGAAATCCCCCAGGTTTATCTGTACCTCCTGCGTTTTATGATGAAGGTGAAAGCTGATTTTTCAAGGCATTTCAAAGAAAAATTTTCTGTAGGAAATATTTCTCCAGGCTATATGGACTACACTTATTTTCCGTTTTTTGATTCTTCTCTCCGTGACCATAAATTGCGTTTCGGTATTGTTCTCAATCATAAAAAGATGCAGCTTGAGTTGTGGCTGATGGGACAAAATGCAGAGGTTCAACAGGAATATTGGGAAAAATTAAAATCAGCTTCGTGGAATAAACATCTGGTGACAATGCCTCAATATTCTGTATTGGAAACTATTTTTGTAGAAAATCCTGATTTTGAAAATGAGCAGGCTATTCAGGAAGTCATCAGAAAAAAAACATTGGAAACCGTTCCTGAAATCATGAAACTTCTGTCATAAAAACAATAAGATAAGAACAAAAACTCAGTTATGACAGAACACATTGAGAAAATTCAGTTCCTTATTTCCAGGTTTGACAGGGAAACTCTTGAAGCTCTAGAAAAAATAACTGCTAAAGAGCAGTTTAAAAAAGGTGAAATCCTGTTACAGCAAGGCAAGGTGTGCAGGAAAAGCTATCTGATCATTGAGGGGGTTGCCCGAAAATTCACTTATTCTGATAAAAAAGAAATTACCACTGAATTTTTCTTTAAAAATGATATTGCCATATCCTTTACAAGTTATATCAATCAAAAACCAAGCAGGGAAATTATCGAATGCCTGATTGATACAACCGTAGAATCTGTAGATTTTAATGCTTTTGAAACCATCAAGAAGCAATTCCCTCTACTCATGGAATATGATATTCTACTCACAGAACTATATATCCTGTGGCTGGAAGACAGGCTTTTTGATTTTCATTCCCTGAATGCTACGGAACGGTATGAACAGCTTATGAAAAAGTCCCCGGAATATTTTCATCATCTGAAGCTTACCCATATTGCTTCTTATCTGGGTATTTCTCTGGAAACATTAAGCAGGATAAGGGCAAAAAGGTAATAAGATGGGAGCTGAAAGTGCTGAGGCTGAACTTTGTTAGATAAATCGTAAGGAAAATAAAAATTTTAAACAAGTTAAGATTCATTAAAGATAAATAAAGAAGTTCGCTTTATCAATAATAGCTTTAGCTCTACTCTTAACTTCCAAGTTTTGCTCCTGATCCAACTCAAAGACCTTAATTACTCCCAACTTCCTGCTTCCGGTCATTCTTGATTTTTTTGACTTTTATCAAAGGAATCCCCAGCCTTAATTTTGATTTTTGCTGCAAAATTATTCTGCAGTATGAAAAAAAGAATCATCGGATTTGATCTGGCCCGGGCCTACGCTATTTTCGGGATGTTTATTGTCAATTTTAATATGGTATTCGGAAATCATCATGATGATTCTCTTTCAGGGAAATTTCTGGTACTTTTCAGCGGGCATTCCAGTACTGTATTTGTGATCCTCGCAGGAATGGGTGTTGCTCTGATGACGAACAGAATTCGGGAATATACCCTAGAAGACAGGAAAAGACTCCGTCACATCATTCTTAAAAGAGCCGTTTTTCTTTTTGTATTCGGAATATTGTTTTGCTGTTGGTGGCCTGCAGATATTCTTCATCTTTATGGCGGCTATATGAGTATTGGTGCATTGCTTGTGTTCATGGATAAAAAATATTATCTGGTTACGGCTGCAACGGCCATTATCATATTTCATTTTTTACTGCTTGTCATCCCGTTTGAAACAGGCTGGAATCTGACGACCCTTGAATATCCTGATTTCTGGACGTTTTCCGGATTCATCAGAAACACATTCTATAACGGCTGGAATCCTATATTTCCTTGGTTTGCCTATTTTGCGACAGGACTTTATCTGGGAAGACTTGACTGGACTTTGAAGAAGACGCAACAAAACGTATTTCTGACAGGTCTTATTCTCTATCTTTTTGTGGAAGGTATCCGCTATGGTAGTACATTTATGGATCTTAGTGCTGAAACCCGGGAATTTATCTATGCGGATTATATTCCACCCGTATTACCTTTTCTCATGAATACAACTGGTTTCGGAATGATGCTGATTACAGGATTTATGTTTGTAAGTCAATATATTTCCGAAAAAGCCTGGGCTATAGATCTGGCAAGAACCGGCCAGATGACGCTGACTCATTATGTATCTCATCTCAGCATCGGGCTTATTGTATTGTCTTTACTGCAAGGTAGTCATTATTTGGATGTTATGAGCAGGAAAAATACTGTAGAACCAATCTATATTTTGCTGTATTCCGGACTATTTTTTATTCTCAGTATGTATTTCAGTAAGCTATGGAGCAAAAAGTTCAAACAGGGTCCACTGGAAATGATGATGAGAAGAATAACAGATTAACATAAAGCTCACATTCAAAACACAATACATCCATCGTTTTTAAAAACTATCAGAACTCCCACCCTTCAGTTTCTTTTCTTTTTAAAATCTTTGATTTGTACCATTTTCACTCTGATTTGTGTCAGCAAAACTCCACCAGGCTACTCTAATTTTGTATCAATAAATTTTAGAACAATGACAGAGAGAAACCAAAACGTACAGGAAATAGATTCACTAATGCTGTTTCAGTTTTATGCTGAATGGTGTTACCCATGCAAAATGATGATGCCTGTAGTGGATACATTAAAAGTGAAACTGGATGAATGGCTGAACGTACAGCAGGTAGATGTGGACGAAAACCAGGAATTAGCAGTTAAATACGGGATCAGATCAGTTCCTACATTTGTGGTGTTAAAAAACAATGTAGAAGTGTGGCGAAGCTCAGGCGTGCTTTCGGAAATGATACTGGAGCAGAAACTGAACAGTTTAAGATAAATCTGAAGAACAATGAATGTGTTAATTAATGCGGTGTTACTTGGTGTGGGAGCGACCATCTTTATGGATGTGTACGCTCTTATCATCAAGAAATTCTGGAATATTCCTTCCCTCGACTACCGTATAGTAGGGCGATGGATCGGGCATTTCAAAAATGGAACATTCAGCCATCCTAATATTATACAGGCCACTCCTATCCCGGGAGAAAAAGCTCTCGGGTGGCTGGCCCACTACTCCATTGGGATTGCATTTGCCTATATTTTACTTTTACTCTGGGGCCAGGGCTGGCTGGTACATCCTACGGCTTTTCCTGCTATTTTTATTGGTCTTGCCACAACCTTAGCACCGTGGTTTATGATGCAGCCTGCTTTTGGTTTTGGAATTGCGGCCTCTAAGCTGCCTAATCCTCATATTGCCAGACTTCGAAGTCTTCAGGCCCATCTTATTTACGGGATTGGTTTATATATGTCTGGAGTATTAATATCAATTTTGTTTAAGTAAATTATGAGAAAATTAGTTTTATATATTTCTTCTTCACTCGATTGCTATATCGCTGGTCCCAATGATGATCTCAGTTTTCTCAGCCAAGTGCAAACAGAAGATGAAGACTATGGATACCATGACTTTACAGATACGACAGACACTGTAATTATGGGAAACAGAACCTACAACTGGATTCTTTCTCAGAACGTGGAATTCCCGCATCAGGATAAAACTTCCTATATCATCACAAGAAAAATACGGCAGTCTATTGGTAATCTCCACTTCTATACCGGAGACCTTAGCAAACTGGTTCGAACTCTTAAAAAGGAAGAAGGGAAATCTATTTTCTGTGATGGTGGTAGTTTTGTGGTCAATGAACTTTTAAAAGCCAAGCTTTTTGATGAATTAATAATTTCTGTAATCCCTGTCATTTTAGGGAAGGGAACAAAATTATTTAAGGATGAGATTCCCGGTCAGAATTTAGAGCTGCTCTCCAGTAAAAGATTTGACAGTGGACTTGTACAGTTGCATTACAGGATAATGTATTAATTTATATCTTTAAATCAAAGAGTCTGAATAAAAATCAGGCTCTTTTTTCATATAACTTTTAACGACACAGATATTCTTCTGTTTTTTCAACCATTTAACACTTGGTTTTAAACATTCATCTTAAATCCAGCCCACCTTTCTTCTCCAGACTGTATAATCTTCATCCCTGTTATCAATTTCCGGAATATTTTCCGGATCGGGAATTTGGTTAATTTCTTTTTCTGATAACGATGGCAGGTTCGCTTTCTTCCGTTCACTGTTCAGGTTTTCTTTATCTTCCACAGGATAAGGAATTCCGTCGGTCATAAGCTGGGTTCCATATTTCTGAGGCCTGCTCTGGAAAACCTGAATCCGGTCATACAGATAGGCTTTATTTTTTTTGGTAATATCATGACTGTTTTCCACCATCATTTTATAACATGCCTTCATAAACTCAGGTTCACCAATAGAATGCTGAATGATAAGCCAGGCAGCATCGCTGGCTTTTACCCCTACCTTTGAAATCGTTGGATATCCTATATCACTGATTATTTCCCGGAGTCTTTTGGCATTGGTTTTATGAATGCGCTCCATCTCAGGATGATACCCTCCTGCGAGTTTTCCTTCCGCAGACAGCTTTTCTCTTATTTCAATGTCATGCCCTCCAAGGCGTATTAATTCTTTTCCAATCTTAGAAGTCATTACATTACAGTTTTTTCATCAGATATTTTGGAGATTCTGTATATCCTTGCCTGTCATAAAACCGGTGTGCCTGTTTTCTCTGGAAATTACAGTGCAGCTCTATCCTGTCACAATTGCGTTCTCTGGCTACTTTTTCGCAGTATTCTTCTAAAAATCTTCCAATTCCTGAACTCCGGTAATTTTCATCAACAGAGAAATAGCTTATTCTTGCAAAATCTCCCTTAAGAGCAATCTGCGGGATGACATGAATGGAGATGAACCCTACAACATTTCCTTCCTGATCTTCTGCAACGATAAGATATTCATCAGGGTTTTCTAAAAGTTTTTTTATTTTTTGAGGTAAAAATTCACCGGTATTGGGATATCCTAACTGATCCAGCAGTTTTACAACTGTATTCAGATCTTCTTCAAGCATTGTTCTCAGATTCATATTGCGATTTTTAAAATGTATTTAGCATCTCTCTCAAAGTTACAAAAAAAGAAGCCGGTTGATGAAAAACAATGAATATCTTATGATTTACATGGTATTAAGAACAAACCTGACTCTTTGCTCTACTGTTACTCTGGGAATTTCAATAACATTATAACCATACTCCCGGTAAATTTCATACATGCATTCAAAAGTATGTTCAGCCACTTCTTGAGTCTGTTTTCTTTCGGAATCATTTTCATAGATTTCCTTCCAGGGCGGGAGGATAAAGACATTTTTGTTATACTCCATTTCACGGGCTGTTATTTCCATCTGCCTAGGTACAGGAATCTCTTCCAGCCGGAGATAACCGATCGTGTCTAATATTCCACGATCAAAAAAAACAGGTTGGATACCGGAGATTGGTATCATTTCGTTAAAAGTTTTTACAGAAGCATCAAACATCAGTCCGGCAAAAATCTCTTTATTGATCCACGGTAACCCGTCTCCATTAGATAGCAATTGTTCTTTGATAATTCTACGTCCTTCTTCGGGTGCCGTTGTAAATCCTAGACGGTTTAATTCGTTGATTAATGTGGTTTTTCCAGCTCCCGGACCTCCAGTAATAACATAGAGTTTTTTTGTAATATTATTATTTTTCATTTTTAAATTTTGTGGGGTTGAATCGTTAAAAATCAGAATTATTGACGGAATACAATCTGAAAAAGTATTCATCTAAGCACAGGGCATACCTTGAATAATGGATCAACGAAATCAGAAAAGAAATGTCTGGACAGACAATAAGTATAGAGAAGCGCAAGAGCTCTAGTAACAATAATTATATTTCTGAAAATGAATGTATCAGAAATCTTTACCAGTAAAGATACTCTATTTTTAATTACGAAAATAAATAGGAAGAACTCATTTATTCTTTGGGTGGAAAAGTAATGCCGGCATCCTGAATCAGATCAAAACCATAGCTCATGATGGTTTCAATAACTGGAATTGCTTTTTTCCCTTTCTCAGTAAGACTGTATTCTACCTTCGGCGGAACAACGGGATATACTTCACGATGGATCATTTCTTTGCTTTCCAGCTCCCGAAGCTGGCTGGTCAGCATTTTGTCTGTGATATGGGGAATATCCTTTTTCAGTTCACTGAAGCGAAGCGGTTTCTCCTGTAATCTCCACAAAATAGGCATTTTCCAGGTTCCACCGATATGGCTTAAGGCAAATTCAATAGGGGTATAATACAATCTTTTATCGTGGAAAAACTGAGGCATAATTATTCTTTTATCGTTACCCTTTCAAAAAGGGAAGTATAGAACTAAAAAGTAAGTATATAGCTTTCTGATAGTCTATTCTGCAAATTTGCACAAAAAAATTATGAAATCGAAAAGAAATCTTTATGTGCTTGCACTTGGTGTATTCGGAATTACTACAACTGAATTCGGAGTGATTGGAATATTACCGGAAATTACTTCTTCTTTCAATATTTCTATTGAAAAAGCAGGCTGGCTCCTGAGTGCTTTTGCATTGATCGTAGCTCTTTTTGGTCCGTTTATGCTGATGGCATTGTCATCATTTAAAAGAAAAAGATTGTTGATTGCATCACTGTTTATTTTTGCTGCAGCCAATATTATTTCTGCTTATATCGGGAATTTTTATGGATTATTGGTTGTCAGAATGATTCCTGCATTTTTTCATCCGGTTTATTGGTCCATTGCGCTGTCTGTTGCTGAAAAGGCTTCTGCCTCCACCGACAAATCAAGGGCTGTAAGTATTATTTTTTCCGGGCTTACTCTGGCTACTGTATTGGGAGTTCCTTTGGCTACTTTAATGTCTGATCTGTTTTCCTGGCAGTCTTCGTTTCTGCTTACGGCATTTATTAATTTGGTGGCACTGGCAGGTGTTCAGCTTTTATTACCGGACATTGAAAAAGAGACAGAAGCTTCACTGATCTTCAATATTAATATTTTACGCAGTCGGTATTTATGGATTGGTTTATGTACAGCATTTTTTACCATTGCTGCTATGTATTCTACCTATGGATATATGGCAGATTTTCTGAAAAACATAACTCAGATGAATGGAAAACAAATCAGTATTATGTTGTTTATGTTTGGAGTTGTCGGCATTTTCGGAAACAAAATTGCCGGAAAATATATGAGCCGGTTTCCGTTCCAGACTACTCTTATATTTCTGATTTTTTTGGCTGTCATTCACTTATTCATCTATTATTACGGAAATTCTTTTGTTCCTATGATCTGGATTATAGGATTCTGGGGACTGATCCATTCGGGAGGTTTTCTGATCAGTAATATCAATGTCACCTCTTCAGTTCCCGGGTCTTCTGAATTCATCAACAGTATTTTTACTTCCTGTGGAAATTTTGCAGTAACCGCCGGAACTTTATGGGGTGGATTCTGGATTGCTCATTTCGGCATTGAAAATATCATAGGATCAAGCATTATCACTATTATATTAGCTGTAATTATGGTATTTATCAGGAAAATGCTCATGAAATAATCTAAAACAGTATTAATAAAACAGATTGGAAGCAGGAAGAATGAAACGGAAGATTTAGTTTCCCACTTTTATTTTCAGCTTTAAAATCTGAGTGTATTCAGCTGGCTGAACTCTTCTTTATGGTAAATAGCTTCAATACTTCCGTTTTGCAGCAATGCAATTTTATCACAGGTATGGAAAAGGGTTTCAATAATATGGGAACTGATCAGGACCACTTTATTTTCAGATTTTAACTGCCTGATAATATCATAAAGGGTATGAACGCCCTCAAAATCTACTCCGTTGAAGGGTTCATCCAGAATATTAATCGGCTTATTCAGCATCAGCATCCCGATGAGGGCCAATTTTTTCTTCATTCCACTGGAATAGTATTGTACATATTTTTTCAGTGGAAGGTTGAATTTTTCAATGATTTCTCTTATTTCATCTACTTTTTTTGAAGAGAAATAAGACAGATATTCCTCTCCTGTTATATAAGGATAAAAATAATTTTCCGTTTCAAGATAAGAGATCTGCTGCCGCTTTAAACGTTCATTTCTCCAGGTAATGCTCCCTGAAAATGACTGGCTTTGATATAAAGATTCAAATAATGTAGTCTTCCCTGCACCATTCTTTCCGAGAATTCCCAAAATACAGCCTTCTTCTATAGAAAGGTTCAGATCGTTTAAAACTTTCTGATTCTTAAATTCAACATTTACATTTTTAACTTCCAACATATGTTTTGATATTTTGATTAGCCGCTTTTATACCTGATTTAAGCATGAACAGGGCCGGAATTATTGTCATACTACACAAAAAGTATTCTAAATAAACACCCATATTATAATCGCTGTCTTTATTTTTATGGTTATAATTTTTATATTTTCTGACCAGGCTCAGCAGAAGATAGAGGTTCATAAAGACAAGGTAATACACCACATATAGACTTTCATATGGATTTAAAATCAAAAAAGAACAGTAAACCGGCAAAAGCAGTATATTGAAAAACAAAGTATTCTTTCTTATTTTTTCCTTCAACGTATATTGTTTAAAATACATTTCGAGCATTTCTTTACTCTCATGTGGCTGGTAAATAAAAGAAATAAAATCCAACGCGAAAACACCAGCAAAGATCAGAGTAAGTGGATGATAGGATGAAAGAATGATAATGATAAATCCCAGTATTGCTCTCCAACTGTTTTTTCTCAGAAAGCTTTTCCATTCAAACAGAATGTTGGGAATAAAATTCCAGTTCAGGGACAGCCACTGTTTTGTTCTTGGAGGAATAAAGGCCAGTACAACAATCAGAAGATATAAAGCAACTCCTGTTTTTTCAATCTTATAATGGACATTTCCGAACAACAAGGCTGTATACATCATACCTGTTTCCAGCAGGATAATCCATCGCCAGCTTTGTACAAAAACTTTCTTCAGAAAAGGAATATCCTTCCTTTCACTATGGAAAAGGGCTATGAGAATAAAGAATATAACCGGATAGTATTCATTTTTGGGCAACCTTACTGCGATGAGCATCCCTAAAACAAGTAAAACAGGAATACTTACCTTGGGATTCAGGTTGAGGATTCTGAAACTCTGGATGAATCTGAATTTAAAATGGCTGATTAGTTTTTTCAAAGGATTCTGATGATATCTATAAAAGGTTATTGAACAGGTTTTATCAAATACAGTTTGTTTTCAGTAGTTGTAAAAAGTTGGAAGTTCAGGTTTTTATCTGAAAAATACAAATAAGGTAAGTATTGTTTTTCCAGTTCGGCCTTAAGCTTCCGGATGTCTTCGCCTTTGGTATTATAAAATTTTTCGGTGGTAAAATTTTCATTAAAGGACATTGCTTTTTTAAATTTCAGAGTGTCTCCTTTTACTAAAAGTTGGCAATACAAATCCCCGTTCCAGCTTTTTGAAGTCGTGCTGATAGCTCCTCCTGATGCACTGCAGGTAGATTTATCCAATACTTTTCGTTGAAAATAGACAGGCATAATATTCGGAAAACGACCCGGATCCAGTTTTCTTTCTCCAAAAGGATCAGTTCCGAAAAGACTGTTGTTATATCCGGGATTTGTCATAGAATATTTTCCGGAAACTTTTCTGTCGATATACAGCTGATACCATTTTCCATTCATATAATATGTCACACGATCTGATCCGCTTTTTGATTCTCTTAAATAATCATCCGCATTTTCAGTAATATTCTGATATTCAGTATTCTGCTTTTCTCTGCTCCATTTCAGGTCTTCATTCTGAACGATCATTTGCTTTCGCACTGTATCTCCATCTTTTATCCAGGTTCTGTAATATTTTTTGTCGTAATTCACAATAAAGTCACCAAACAGTAATTCGTTCCAGTTTTCACGGGTACTTTTATAGGTATAACGGTCTTTGATATTTCCATCTTTATCCAGTTTATAAAAATGATAATCCATATAAAAACGGGTACTTCCTACCGAACCATCTTCTTCTACTTCTTTCCGGTTCCTGTCTTTCGGGATTTCGTTGGTTACAATAATGACGTTTCCTTCCGAACTTATAACATGTTGAATCCGTGTATAGCTTTTCCACATCAGGTTTATTTCATGATGCCCGAAACGAATGGATTTAGTACTGTCAATATACTGATAGTTTTTATATTTTTCCGGCAATTCTGAACGGTTCATCTTATTGAGAAGATAGACATCCAGACCACCAAAATTGTAAAATACAACACTAGCTAACAGAAGAACAGCTCCTATAATAAGGAATATTTTTTTCATTTCAATGTATGATTCTTTAAAGGTATTAATTCTTCCAGAATTAGAAAAAACATTTACCATATAACAAGGCAAGGGCCGATGATAATAGCAGACGTCTTGAATTTATGAAAAAATAAAAGCACTGATCTGAAAGTTATAAAGAGTCTCAAAATATAATCAGAATACTATTTTTGCATTTGGGACCATTGAATACTCCCTTCCAGCTACTCTATTAAAATACAAAACCCTCGCTATTGGCAAGGGTTTGTTTTTTATAGTCTGTTTCGGTTAAAACTACAGGCATCCTATTCCTGCATAATCTTTTTAACTTCTTCAAATTCATTTTCTATTGCTGCATCAGGCTTATAAGTTGCCAAGGATACGATAATATTGGTGAGTAAAGAAAGAATGAATCCCGGAATGATTTCATACCAGTCTTTCAACGGATGCTGAAGATAAACCCATGCCAGCACGGTGATTCCCCCTACCAACATTCCGGCAAGTCCACCCTGCCATGTTGTTTTCTTCCATAAAAGCGACAACAGGATCAATGGTCCGAATGCGGAACCAAACCCTGCCCATGCGTTTCCTACAAGGTTAAGGATACTGTCTTTTGGGTCTAATGATAAAAGAACAGCAATTATGGCTACCAATAAAACTGAAAGTCTGCTGGCAATCAATAATTGCTTTGACGTTGCCTTTTTATTCAGGAAAGCTTTATAAATGTCCTCCGTTAATGAACTTGAAGTTACCAATAGCTGAGATGAAATGGTACTCATTACAGCTGCCAGAATTGCAGTCAGCAGGAATCCTGCAATAAACGGGTGGAATAAAATACGGGAGAAGTAAATGAAAATAGTTTCTGCCTCTGTTTTTGATCCGTCAAATTTCATCATGGTTTCCGTATCAAATTTCTGCAGATAAGCAATTCCTACTAAACCAATAGCCAAAGCTCCGGCAACAGTAAAGATCATCCATGTAATCCCGATTCTTCTGGCTTTAACCAAATCTTTTGGTTTATCAATGGCCATAAAACGTACCAGAATATGGGGCTGTCCGCAATATCCTAATCCCCAAGCCAATAAAGATAAAATGCTTACTGTAGTAGTTCCCCTGAATAAGTCCAGATATTTGGGATCTTTAGCTTCAATCAGGGAAATTGTTTCTCCAACTCCTCCAATTTCTATGATGGCAACAATTGGCACAATCACCAGTGCCAGTACCATAATGGTTCCCTGCACAAAATCGGTAAGACTTACTGCCAGAAACCCACCTAAAAAGGTATATAATACAACCACTAAGCTGGTTAACAATAATCCTACGGTATAATTCATTCCGAAAGCGGATTCAAAGAGTTTTCCACCGGATACCATTCCTGCTGAAGTGTAAAGAGTGAAAAATACAAGAATAAAGATAGAAGAAGTGATCTTCAGGAGATGGTTTTTGTTTTTAAACCTGTTTTCAAAAAACACAGGTAATGTAATTGCATTCTGGGCTACTTCGGTATAAATTCTAAGCCTTGGCGCTACAATAATATAATTGAGAAATGCACCAAGTGTTAGCCCTATTGCAATCCATGAACTGGAAATACCGGAAAGGTACATAGCTCCCGGAACCCCCATCAGCAGCCAGCCACTCATATCTGCTGCTCCTGCAGAGAGTGCTGTAACAGCCGCCCCCATTTTTCTTCCTCCAATTAAAAATTCCTCTGAATTGTTTGTTGATTTTCTATAAGAATATATGCCTATACCTATCATCAATAATAGATACAACCCCACAGAAATCCCTTCGTATACTTGCATATTATTTTTTTATGAAGCCGAATATAGCCATTTTCTGAGAAATTAGAGGGCTATCACAAAACAACAATATTACACCGATACAGGAAAATAATGTAAATTTTTAATTAAAAATACAATATATTAAATCATTTTGCTAAATAAACAACCGGATATTTAAATTGATCTTAAGTTTTTTATTACTTATTTTCAGAACACAAAACCCTCGTTACTACAAGGGTTTTCTTCTTATATGTTTACAAACGTGGAGTTTAGTCCAAATAAAAAACTCCTATTTTTCAATCTTCAATAATAGGAAAACAGGGGCTCAGAATATGATCATTAAATTCGTCTAATTTCCCTTTGGATAATCTGATGATAAAATAATGATTTCCGTAATCTCCTTATTTACATCCGTATAATACTTCATCATACAAACGGTTTACTCATTATGATTACGGACATGTTACTTTATCAGTGTCTGAGCTCTTCTCAGATTGTCGGTTGCCTGTAAAATTTTATTTTTCAGGATGGGATTATAATCCGGATTCTGCAAAAGGAAGTGATGAACCACATCAAGGGCTTTTGGATCCTGATAGTTGCTGAATGTGGAACGAAGCCAGTTATCCGGGAAAAAGATAGCTCCCGTTTTCTGAATTTCCTGTAGAACCTCTAAAGACTTAGGAAGATACTGAATAGAAGCCTGCTGTCTTAATGGATGATGCAGATATCCCAATGCAGAACCGACTGCCGATTCATTTGCTCTGTTCTGTTTTTGCATCAGCCCGTTAAAGAAATCATCCCGTATCTTCTGATCCGATGAAGCTGCCTGCATAATAATTTTAAAACGGTTTATCCGATCCGGGTTCTTAATTCTGGTCAGTTGCTCCTGTAACAGATCATTGTTGGCATTATTTCTCAATGATAAAGCAAGGACAAGGTTTGTAAAGTCTTCGTCGTTCAGAGATACATCTTTAGGTGGTATCTGGGATTTCCAAATTTTATACAGGTTGTCATAAGCCTTCTGAGATTGGAAAATTCCCTGATAGCAGTCAAAGATATTTTTCTTATTATTCTTTGCGGTCTGTGCCTCCAGCGCATTCCAAAGTACATTTTCTATATTTCCGGATTCTTTCAGTCGGGTATTTTCCGGTAAGAAATTCCAATAGATAGAGGAAATATAACCAGTAATCAGACGAAGATTCAGTTCTGTAGTTTCTTTTGGTAACTGCTTTTCAAAAAACTGTAATAACTCCTGGGGTTTCGAACCAGATCCGTTCAGCATATTTTCATACAGTGAGATATAGGCGCTGGCACGGTTTATTTCGTCTTTTATCAAAGAAAAATCAGTCATTACTGTTCTATCTGTTTTAAAAACTCCATACCCAATTCCTGATGAGTTCTGCAGAATGAAAAGAGGCTTCTTTTTTCCTTTTAATTCTACAATTTCCTGTTCTTTCTCAGACAGCTTTACGTTCACTTTTTCAACCTTGTCATTGTAAAACAGGCTGATCTCAAATTCCTGAGGCCAGTTTTTTTGCTCTTTTCCATATTCCGGTCTTTGGGAAATGGTAAAACGGTGTATTATATCCCCTTTATATTTTATATCATAATCAATAATTGGTCTTCCGGGATCATTAACCCAAACTTTATTCCAGCTTTGTAAGTCTTTTGGGGTATGGTTATCAAGAATGGTGATAAGATCCGGCCAGCTTGCGTTGGTGTAAGCGTATTTTGTAAGGTATTCATTGACGCCTTTTCGGAAGTCCTCCTCCCCAATCAGTAATTCCAGCTGGCGCATCATAATCGGTGCCTTGTTATAAATAATCGGGCCATACATCATTCCTGCATTTTGCAGATTGTCTAAAACCTGGCGGATTGGATTAGCACCCAACGTACGGTCTACGGAATAGGCTGCCGGAAAATGCCCGGTCAAGAATTTAAGATCATAAACTTTTTTATCTGAAGATGCTCCGGTACTTTTATCTGCCATAAAATTGGCAAAAACTTCTTTCATCCATACATCATTGAACCAATCCATTGTTACCATATCTCCAAACCAAAGGTGCGCCACTTCATGGGCAATAAGATTGGAACGGTTGTTCAATTGATTCTGTGTTGCATTATTATCCAAAAACAATGTGGAATTTTGAAACAAAATAGCTCCCGGATGCTCCATTCCACCAAACTGAAAATCCGGAACGGCAACCAGGCCATGTTTTTGAAAAGGATGTTTAATACCTGTCCATTTTTCGTAATAAGCTAAAGAATTTCTGTATAACGAGAAAATAGAATCCATGCTGTTTTTAATTTTCAGGGAATCGGTTTCGCGGTATAAAATTCTGGAATCCTGTTCGCTGATCTTCTCAGTATGGTTTTTAAAATCTCCGGCAGAGAAGGAAAACAGATAGGTAGGAAGCAAATCCGACTGATTAAACTTCAGGGTCTTTTGTCCTTGTTGTATTGTTGTTTCCTTAAGTTTTCCATTAGCAATAGCACTCCATTTTTCCGGAACCGTTAAACTCAGAGAGTATTTTGCCTTTAAATTAGGCTGATCAAAACATGGAAACATCGTTCTTGCACGATCCGGTACAAATAATGCATACAGATACCCATCACGTCTGTTAAGGGCACCATTTCCGGCAAGGAAATTAAAATTAATCTGATTGGATCCTGATTTCAGGTGTTTGGCATCAATAACTACATGTTCATTTTCCAGAATCAGTTTTATCGTCTGTCCATTCACTGATACAGATAACAATGAAGAAGGATCTTCTTTAAAATCTATCAGCAGTGATGTTTCATTCTGTTTTTTATAATTAAATGTAAGAACTTCAGTTCCTGAGATCCTTTCTGATTTACTTTCAGGAATTTTCAGGCTGAGCTCATATTGAATATCACTTAATGTGCTTTTTCTCAACTGGGCCAGCTCATACGAAACTCCGGATTCAATTTTAGATAAGGATTTCGTTTGTGCATGATAACCACTGTTGAAAACGACAAGAAATAATGCTAACAGACGTACTTTTTTCATACATCAAATATAAGGATTGGAATTGTAGTACAAAATACAACCCCTCGCTATTGCAAGGGGTTTACTGTTATTTTTAGCATGAGTTATGGGTTCGTGTTAGTAGAGAAACCGAAAATTTAACCCTGATCAGAAAACTTTTCATGAAAAATACGATTGGCTTTGTCCTTTATATGTTTATTTCCGTCTTCCATCATTTTCCTGCAAATACTTTTCGCTTCTTTCCTATTTTGTTTTTCCAATAGTGGAAATAGGGTAATGAAAGCCTGCAAACGGATTGAAAAGCCCTTATCATAGAGAAGATGATACAATTCTTATGTTATCTCTTTTTCTATCATTGGTGGTGTTTTTCTAATGATTGTCCTAGTGTTGTTTCCGCTTAGTCCTGGTACTTCTCTATTAAATCTTCTATCTTATTGCTTTCACGAAATCTTGTTACTATTTCGAGATGATCTGTTCTGTCACTTTTTAAAAAGTTAACTAATTCTATATTTAAAATGTCCAGTGATTTGTTTTCATACACTGCCAAGAAATTAAAGATTAAATGCATAGGTTTATTTTCAAACCCTTTTAAGTCATTATTCTCTATGACATATATTTCAAATTCTTTGAAAAAGTCAAATAACGATCCGTTTTTACTTCCTGCAATAAAGCCGTTGATGTATTTAAAATAATCATTACTATTTTCAATAAAAAACAGACTTCTTCGCTTAATGATGTATAAAATAAATTCCAGGTTCTCCATATTTCATGTATTAATATGTAAATAAAATATTCAAAATTAAATAGTTTTTTCATTTTTTATAATTCCTTCACCTGTTTATCAATGGAGATACCTTTATCACAAAATTTTTTTCAGAACTTTCAGATAAAAATACTGGGCTTTTGAAGCTTCTCGCTGTGATTTCTATAATAGAATCCTGTAAAACCTTGGTTTCTTTGATGCCGTAATAATTAAAATTAATATATCCCTCCCGAACCTTGAAACGACTACGGTATTGATTCAAATACTTTGAATATTCCTTGATATAATCATTCATCTTTATATCATGGCAATATCCTGATAATGAAAAATTCAGAATAAAATCCCCTTCATTGAATCTCATTTGAAAAGCATGACAATCTTTGGAAATAGCCTTTTCTGTTAAAATATAATTTTCCGGATAGTCTATTTCCTTGTCTTTCTTTCGGCACGATAATAAAAGCAGAAAGCACAGTATTAATATTTTATACATTGAATTTAGTTTAATAATTGCTTCAAAAACGCAATTTCCTTTCGCTGGTGCGAGCTTCCAGCTCGTGTCCTTCGCATAATAATTATAAATTTACATCTCTTTCCAATACCTCCTGATAATCAATTGTTGGCTGTGTGAGTTTTTTTTATTTTTCAATACTAATTCTGATTCCGATCTATATCACTGGAACAGATGTATCCTTACGACCTAAACCCCAAATCAGGATCATTATTGATATGATAATAATTGCCCAGGAAAGACGTCTTATTTCTTTCTTTTTCTCTTTACAAAATAGCTCGAAGGAGAGCTTCTCATCATTAAAAAAGATATAAAGAACAACCGCTGATACCATATCAATTGTATATCCGGCAAATATATCTATCAAATTCATTTTATTTTTATTTATTAAACTAATTTTTTCATCATTCTCTACTTTTCAAAGCTAATATTTTCAACGATTCTTTTCTACCTGATCATCCTTTACATCTTCCCAACAGGACACACATAATGTAATATCATGATCTGACAACAGCTTCATCTCAGCGGGAGAAAACTCCATATTGCATTGTCCTATGTACACTTTATAAAGCCATACTGAGACAGATCCGCCAGTAATTCCTATTTTTTCCAATTCACTGCGTTTATGCTCAATAAGGGATATAAAATAAGGGATTGCCTTGGTAAATACTTCATCATTCTCCTTAATAGAAAGTTCCCAGGCATAGTCGGTTTTGCTAGGCTCAATTCCCAAAACACTGGTAATCTGAGGGAAAAACTGTTTAGAAGCTTCTATTTTTAATATATATTCTGTCATTTGTTATTATAAATGATTAATATCCGATCTAAAAAGGCCGTTACTTTCATAAATCTGTCTTTAAAACAATCTATCGAATGCCATGACATTCCGGCTGTATGGACAACCAAAGCAGTATTTTCCTGTAACAAAAGATAGGAGACGGTCATCACCTTCTCAGAATATTCGGCATCTTCCAATTCAAAATCTTCCTCGATAATACAACTTATCTCTCTTTTTACCTCTTCAATAGTACGATTCTTCACTTTCTCATAATAAGAATATACTTTTAATGAGTTTTCATCTGGAAAATTCAGGAATATGTATTTCCCAAAATGTTTCTTTAAGTCACTTTTCAGATGTTCAGATTTTTTGAAATCATGATCATTTACAATATATACTTTACCTTTTTCCAGATGCATATTGGTTATTTAATAAGTTCTAAAAATGTTAATAATAAAATGCAATTCCCCACGTAATAAGAATCCAGGAGAAGAATTCTATTCTTTTTTTATCCATACTTTGAAATTCTTAATGATATAGCCGGCCATTACATATAAAACGGTCAGGATTACAGCAAGGGCAATGATTACTGCCCACCAGTAAGGAAGTATCCAAAAAATAAAATACTTTATCGCATTGATGCAATAGCTGAAAACATTATCTGATGTATAAACTTGATGAAAAGCACTATCTGTAACCCCTAAAGCACATGACAGCACACATAGCACTATTATATTTAAAATAAAGACTTTTATATTTATACTATTCTTTTTCATTATTCAGTTGTTTTTTCTTTCCAACTACTTAATAACCTTTTGTTCTTTTTAAAATTACAGTTATTTACAATATATTTTCAGAAAAATGATGGCAACCCTATCCATTATTAATGATTTTGAAAACACAAAAGCTACACTGCATATAATCCAGATAATTTTAAAGTTTTTCATTATTAGTTTTTTACCAATGAATATTTCAAGGGTTTACAGTTTGATACCCCTTTATTCTGAAAACAGAATGTAACCAGTCATACTTCAAAAAAACGGCAAGGCTTTTATCTTTACCAGTTATCCTGATTTCACTTTCCTGAAAAAAATAGAAAGGAATTCCGTTGACAACTCTCATTTCCGCATTATCAATATCCATTTTCAGCAGTTGATCTCTCAGATCACTTCCTATATTTTCAATACCAAATCCTGTAAAATTTTTGTTGGTTTGAAATTCCAGATGTTCAATATTCTGCATATTGATATTCTTTAAATCATCATTAAGATTCAAATTCACCCATTGCTTCATAAGAAATGAAACAATAAGCACAGAAAAAAGAAGTTTGGTATTAGCTTTCATTGGCATGATCATTATTTCAAGAGTTATCAATGTTCCGTTTTTTTGCTCCCCCAATGATCTTCAGATTGGCCAGTCAGTACATAGATAAGTAAATTATTTATTTTTAGCTTAAAGTTGGAATTAGCTGTACTTCTGATAAAATGTTACAGTGGGACCATAATCATCAGATCCGTCATTGAAATCAACAATAAAATTATTTGAAGGAAACAGACATTGCAGATACATCTTCCATGACAATACTATCTGCTTTCCTATTTCCAGGAAAACTTCATCAGAAATATTTTCAGCATGTCCAAAAAGTTCATAAACATGAACATGGTTAATTATCTTTTCTACTTCTATAATATTACCCTTCAGCTGGTGAAACCAAGTATTGTAGGCTTCTTCTGAAATTCTTTCGCTAAGGAAAAAACCTTCTTTAAACCTGCTAATATCTGGGAAAAAGATGTATTTCCCCATCAGATAGACGTTTTCCGGATTTATATTACTGCTGATATAATCAAAAATGTTCGTTTCTCCTCCTATCTGTAATTGCCAATCTTTTAATACTTTAAGCTCCATCATTTGCTTTATTTTATGTTTTATTGTGAATATATAGTTTCTTTACTCTACTTTATAAAGTTACCGCGTTATTTCTTTATGATTGTATACAGCCAGAATACAACACACACTCCCAATAATCCCAGATAAAACCAAAGCATCCAGACATAGTAATAAAAGAAGAATAAGGGAAGATCAATATCTGTAATGAATTTGTCTGCAAGAGCTACTGTTATTATAGAAGTAATCCAAAATAGAAATGAGAGAGCAACTCCTATCTTATACCACTTCATTCCTTTTTTATATAAGAAATAGGAAATAATATAAGGGGCCAGAAGCAGAATAAGTATGATAATGTACATGATAAAGACAGGTTATAAGTTTAAGTATTTAAGCTAAAAAAGAAAACTGCTAATCTCCCTCTTCATTCTGAAAAAAATTGGAAAACTCATCATCAAGAGCATTATTTTGCGCCAGACTTTCTGACCAACAGGGAGCATGTACAATATACCTTCTCACTTCCCAAAAACTGTACTGACCTCTCAATCTTCTGCTTATCAAAAAGTGAGATTCTCCCTGGGATAACCCTTCTTTTTTTAAATTTTCTATAAGCTGATCAAGGGATGTTTCTGTAGTGTATACCTTATCGAAAACAGAGTCAAAATATTCATCGTTTCTTTCCATCTTTGTGTTTTATTTATTTTTGTTCTTATACTTTATCTTGAAAAGTTCAGGATCAAAATCGTATAATTATTCTCCAAATATCCTCATAATAAAATATGGCATCAGATAACAGATGAGTTGTATAGAAATAATATCATTCCTTCTGTTGTAATCACTCCCGCCACAGCGAATACAAGATACGTAGTATTGATTCATCACACAATACTATTTTTCATATCATTAACTTTATTTTTTAAGCAAAAAAGGACAAACGATCCTATTAATAAAGACTTTATAAAAAATTTTTGTCAGGTTGTCTTTTTATTTATTTATATCAATTCCAAATAAACGAAATTATTTTTTCTCATTATCATAAATTATTAATAATTTAGCGGTATAATTAAAACGAATGGGCATACTCCTTAAACCAATTGATATTGTAGATGATATTTCACAAGAAGATTTCCGTGAAAAATATTTAAAGCCTCGTAAACCAGTGGTCATCAAAAACATGGCTAAAAATTGGCCTGCATATCAAAAATGGACCATGGAGTATATGAAAGAAGTAGTTGGTGATGTTATTGTTCCTTTATATGACAGTGCTAAAGCTGATCCTGCTGCACCTATCAATACACCTACTACCAAAATGCCTTTTGGAGAATACGTGGATTTGATTCAACGGGAACCTACAGATCTGAGAATTTTCTTTTTTGATCCTATCAAATTTGCGCCTAAATTATTAGATGATTATATCCCGCCTAAGACTCTGATGGGTGGATTTTTGGATAAATATCCAAGTATGTTCTTTGGAGGTAAAGGTTCTGTGACTTTCCTTCATTATGATATTGATATGCCTCATATCTTCCACACCCATTTCAACGGAAGAAAGCATGTTCTTCTCTTCGAATACAAATGGAAAACCCGTTTATATAAACTTCCTTATGCAACATATGCGCTGGAAGACTATGACATTTCCAACCCTGATTTTGAAAAATTCCCGGCTCTGGATGGTATTGAAGGAATAGAATGTTTTCTTGAGCATGGAGATACCCTGTTCATGCCTACCGGCTGGTGGCACTGGATGAAATATCTGGATGGTTCTTTCTCTCTATCTCTTCGTGCATGGGATAAAAGCTGGGCTGTAAAAGCTCATTCTCTATGGAATTTGGCTGTTCAGCGTAATTTTGACAACTTCATGAAAGGCAGGTATAAAAAAAGATACATGGACTGGAAAGAAAGAAAATCAGTTGAAAGAGCCAATATAGCACTTAAGAAGGGACTTCCGAAATAAATTACATCTTACTTCACTGATTTTATGCGATATGCAATTTAAAAAATGATTAAATTGCATAGTGAACCCGTTCCCATAATACCTGTGTATGTTCGAAAAATTGATTGACAGTTTTGAGAAACTGTGTCTTCAGATTATTATTGAAATATTGCTGGTTCCGGTAACCATTTTCAAATTGTTTCAGGATACCCGCCGATGTTATGATTTTTCTGTTCATGAGATGGAAAAAGAGGAAACCGAACGTTTCCGCGATTATCTGTCTCCCATCAAACTTTCCGTGTATACTTCTGTAATCGTTTCGGTACTTTTAATGGACTACAGCGGGGAGCAGAATTTTCTTTCCAAGATCAAAGGATTAAGCATGGTTGAAAAAGCTTTGTTCATCTTTCTGATGAATAATTTTACAGCTGTCATCTTCAGTGTAATCCTGTTATGGTATAAAAAGGAAAAGGTAAATACCGTGACTTTCCGTACTTTACTTTTTTCTTTTATCTATACTACCGTTTATACCTCTACTCCATTTTTTATTCTCATTCTTTCCGCTATGTTCATTGGACATACCGTAAATATACAGTCTTATATGGATCATCTGGACAAGTTGAAAGATTCAGGAAATTATGCATCCGGAGATTATGTATTTTTCATGGTCTTCTTTGTATTTATTATTATGGCTATTATCGGGCTGATCAAATTATTCAAAGCGCTGCATTATATTCTGAAGGAAAACTTTAGTTATCACCCTTATGTTGTAGCATTCTTCACGCTGCTGTTTTTTATTATACAGATTTATTATGCCGGAGGCTTTGTTTAATCAATATTCCTGTATTAAAAAGAGATAAAAAATGGACTAAAGATCCAAATTACGAAATAAGGACAGAACGTTTGGTAACATTTACACAACCTGGAAATTACAGGGTAAATGTAACCTATAGTCAGGACGGCTGTAATATTACGGAGGATTTTACGATTTCTTCTATTGCCTTACCTGCAGATAATACCACATCTTCATCCATGAGTGCAGCAAAACAGGCTTCAGGAGATATACAGGTAAAGTTTAAAGGTTCACTTGCCCAAACGTATATCTTCACCTATACCATTAATAACGGTCCGGATCAGATGATTACTTCTACACCTAGCGGAGAAGCGATTGTACTACACTCTAAAGGACAGGTAGGAACAATGGTTTACCGTCTCAAAAGCATTCGTTTTGTTAATGAGGAAGCATGCCCGGTTGCAATTAATAATAAAGAAATTATTGTAAACATCAATCCGGATTGCCCTACACCAGGTGTTGTGATGCTGATGGATAGTATTCTCAGAGGCTGTACTTCCGATATGGGAGCAAGACGTCTGTCCGAATTAAATCCGGTAACAGTATCCAATCCGCCTTCTGATACAAGGGTAACAAGACTTGTTTCAGGAACTGGAATCGTAATAAAAGAAGGAAATGAGGTATTTATGATCCGAAATAGCAATGCTTTACCGAAAACCCTTACTCTCCCAGCCAATAAAACTCATATTCAGGGAGCAATCATCTACCATCATGATCACTTCTATGAAGGAGTAGAAAACGGGAAATGGATCAGAGTAGATAATGATTAAGACTTATTAGAAATTCATTCAAACCAACTAATAACCATGAGCCGCATTGAAGTAATTTCAATGCGGTTTTTTATTGATTAATCCCCTTACTTTTTCATCCCATCAAAAAAATCCCGCATCATTCTTGCACTCTCACCAGGACCTCTCAAATGAACAATTTCCCCATGTTCATCGGTTGTAATATGCCCTTTAAAAGCATCCGGCATTCTGTCATATTGCTCGTTCACCTGTGCCAACAGTTCTTTGAATGAAACATAATTGTATTGTTCCACCAGAAAAGGCAATGCATTCTTTCCCTTCAATAATTCGTATTCCTGATAATTATAAGGAGTCGTTTTTTCAGTTTTGGCCAGTGAAATTTTAAGTTTATCAACCAGTTTTATGATGTCTTTTTCTTCCGCAAACTGTGCCAGCCCACGTAGGGCATAAACCTTCATATCACGATACCTTTCTTTTTTACAGGCTATTTCAAAAAAAGAATGAAGTTCAGGTTCTCGATGATTATACAGTAATTTAAGTATTTTATTCCGGTAAGAAATCTCTTTAGTAGTGGTATAAATCCGCATCAGATGCCCCAGGTCTTTAACCGTGATTGTATTAGGAGTAAGATCAAATAATGCTTTCTTATAATCAGAGTGGCTTTCTTTTGCATTTTCATCAGTTAAAATCTTCGGGAATGAACTCATTTTGTTGATTGATTTTAAGGTTGGTATTTTCTAACTGCAAATTGGGGAAAAAAAATTACAATTCTGTAGTGCTGTGTTTGTTTTAGATTTTGGCTAAAGCCATTGGAATTGGATTATTTTATTTATTGAGCAGGCTAAAGCCCGCTCCTATTGATCCTGATATCCGTGTGGATATACATATGGGGAATTGTTGTTTAATGACAAGATCTTTTATCTTTTATCTTTTATCTTTTATCTTTTATCTTTTATCTTTTATCTTTTATCTTTTATCTTATAAATCTGTCACGTTTTGTTCACTAAGTTTGTCTTAAAAAGAAATATCATGCAGGAAAATTACAACAGGCTTCTTACTTATGCCTATAATATTACCGGTTCTTATGAAGATTCTCAGGATTTGGTACAGGATGTAATCGAAAAATATATTTCTTTAGATAAATCTGAAATTAAAAATGAAACCAATTTTCTGATTAAAAGCACTATTAATCATGCCATCAATTTTAAAAACAGGCACAGTAAAAAAATGGTCTATGGCGAGTGGCTTCCTGAACCTCTTTCTTTTGAAAATGCAGAAAATAAGCTTATTAAAGAGCAAACTACCCGCTATACCCTGCTTGTTCTTTTGGAAAAACTAAATGCAAGGGAACGTGCCGTATACATTCTAAAAGAAGCCTTTGATTATTCTCATCAGGAAATTGCAGAAACCCTTGACATTTCCATTGAAAATTCCCGAAAACTCCTGAGCCGCGCAGGAAAACAATTGCAGAATGTAAAATATACTCCTGATAACATCAGCATATCATCAGGAACTGATATCCTTCAGAAATATCAACTGGCATTGAGTGAAGGCAATGTTCCCGATATCGAAAAGCTGCTCATTGACGAGATAAGGCTGTCTGCAGATGGAGGGAAACGTGTTCGTGTTATCAAAGCTGTGGAAGTTGGTAAATCAGCGACAGCACAACTTTTGGCTTATGTACAACAGCAGTTTCTGGGTAAAAAACCGCATACTTTCCATATGTTTAATCATCAGCCTGCTATTTGTTTCTGGCAGGATGACCGTATTTATAATTGTCACATCCTTGATATTGATTCTGAGGGAATGATCCGTGAGATTTATTCTATTGTAGATCCTGAAAAACTAAAAAGATTGCAATAATCTGTCACGTTTTAGAAATGGAGTGTGTCTTTAAAGAAAAAAGTATGAACACACTTCTAAGAATCGACAGCAGCTTAAGAACAGAGAATTCCTATTCACGAGCATTAGGTAATTATTTTATTCAACAATGGAAACTTAGCAATCCGGATGGAAATATCCTGGAACGGGATGTCAGCCAACAGCTTGTTCCCCATATCACCCAGAAGACTGTTGATGCTTTCTTTAGCGAAAATCCTCATACGGAAAGCATCCATTTATCTGATGAACTGATTGATGAGCTATACCAGTCTGATGAAATCCTAATCACCTGTCCTATGTACAATTATGGAATTCCGTCTTCGTTAAAAGCTTATTTTGATACGGTTATCAGAACAAAGAAAACGTTTACAGGAAATACTTCGCTTGAAGGCTTGCTTGAAAATAAAAAAGCCTACATCATTTCTTCCATGGGAGGCATAGCCCTTGATCCGCATCATCGAAATCCATTGGAAAACCATCTCACCCTGCTTTTAAACCATGTAGGAATCACCAATATCTGCTATTTTCCATTGAATGGTACAGTGATCGATGAGGTCAGAAATACAGAGAAAATAACTTTACAGCAATCCGAAATTTTAAAACAACTCAATTAATTATGGAACAGATTAAACAGACCATCGAACAATTTATTAAAGGTGGTGACAATAGTGACACAACACTTCTGGAAGAAATTCTTCACGAAAATTACCAGAATATTCAGGACGGATTTTTTGATAAACCGGGAATATTTATTATTCCCAAACAGGAATACATCGGCCTGGTAAGTGATAAAATATTTGGTGGAAAACCTCGTCAGATCACCTATCATTCTCTGGAACAGAAAAATAATATTGCGTATGCCCAGGTTTCTTTGGAAAGTCCCACTTTATTATTTTCTTCCCTTATCGCCTGTGTTCAGGAAAACGGAAAATGGCAGGTAATCACCAATATTCCTTCTATAGAAATTAAATAGTTTATAGGCTACGAATGCACGAATAAAAATACAAGAGTAAAAATAATTCGTGGATTCGTGGCTAAACGTTACGATTATTTTTTCAACAAACTGTTTACAAATGTTATCGTTTACCGGTAAAGATAGGAGGTAATTTTGCTTCATAACGATACACTTATGAAACACATTATCCAACAGGTTTTCCTTAATATTTTAGAAAACCCGGTATTTGATTTATCATTCATTGAAAAATATTTCTCAAAAGACTACATTCAGTTTGTAGATCACCATCAGCTCAATTATGAAGAGTTTATTCTGCATATTAAAAAGCTTAAAGAGAAAGTCGCAGAACAAAAGATTGCAATCCTCAACTATGCTGAGAATGGAAATGTCATTTTCACGCATCATCTTGCCAAATCAGTATTAAAAGATGGAAGTATTGTCCTGCATAAAGTATTGGCAGAGTTCACCATTGAGGATAAGAAGATTGTGAAATGTGATGAACTGACTTTACTATTGGAAGGAGATTTTTCATCCAGAAATCTGGGATCTGAAATTTAAAAAAAAGCTTCTATACGCGAGCCATCATTTACGGTTTTCCGTAAATAAATGATAAGATTGCTTGTTAATTTTGATTCACAAAGTAATCTATAAAACAATAATCATGGCTTGGAGCTACAGAAAAAGAATTAAAGTAATACCTGGAGTACATCTTAATTTTAGTAAAAGAGGAATTTCCACCACTATTGGTGTAAAAGGAGCTAGCATTAACTTCAGCAAATCAGGAACAACAGTCAATACTACGGTTCTTGGATTTTCTACCCGTCATAAGCTGTCTGTTTCAGGGCCTAATCCGGTTTCACATTATCCTGGGCTTCCTGAAAACCAACCTTATCCTTTGGAAGAAAATATTTTCAGTGCCGATATCCACGAAATCACGAGTCAAAATATGCAGGGGATTAAAGAAGCAATTATTTTGGCTCAACAACAAAAAAAAGATCTGACATCTGACCTTAAGAAAATTAACCGAGCTCTTTCTATTACAAAAGCTAAGAAAATTCTTAGTTATATATTTCTTTATGGATTGATCAAAAAAGAAATTCCACAAAATTCTGATCATGATATCAAAGCTCAGCAGGAAGCGATTAAGCAAACCAAAGAAATGATTGAAAAATGTTATGTAAATCTCGAAATTGATTTTGACAGCGAAATCAAAAGAAAATTTGAGAAAGTGTATGAATCCTTTTCAAAGCTTACTACATCGCATAAAATTTGGGACATTACGAGTGCTCATTTTCAAGACAGAGTAGCAACGCGTTCTTCAGCTGGTACCATCGTAAGCAGGCGGCAAGTTAATTTTGCCTTAAGAGCCATTCCTTATATCAAATCAGATTATCAGGCATTATACATGAAAAATGCAAATGGAGCTGATATTTACATTTATCCAACATTCATTGTAATGTATAATAATGAAAATAATTTTGCCATTATCGGAGTCAATGAACTGAATCTCTACCAAACCTATACTCGTTTTACAGAAACCGAAGTGGTTCCCAGAGATTCTAAAATCATTGGCCAGACCTGGGCTAAAGTCAATAAGAATGGAACTCGTGACAAAAGATTCAAAAGTAATTATCAAATCCCTGTAGTACGGTATGGAAATATTAGACTCTCTACTCCAACCGGACTTCGGGAAGAGTATGAATTCAGTAATTATGAGTTCACAGAAGAATTTGGCAAAGCATTCAGAGAATTCCAATTAGAATTTAGGCTTTAATACCTTAAAAAGCTGTTTTCATGAACATATGAAAACAGCTTTTTAATTCTCTCCATACTTTAGAACTTTCTGTATTAACAAATCTTAAAACAACTTTAATTTTCTATTCAAATCATTTTCCAAACAGACGTTTAATTTTGCTGTGATTTATATCTAATTAAAAGAAAGTGAAGAAAATTTTTACCTCTGTGTTGTTCTGTGCTTCTCTATTTTTCTATGCACAAACCGGAACTCTTTCCGGAAACATTAACGACGACGCTAAAATCGCCCTACCGGGAGCCAAAATCTCCTTAAATCCGGGAAATATCTATACCACTTCCGATGAACATGGAAATTTTGTATTTCTGAATGTTCCACCTGGAAATTATACCATGAAAGTAGATTATTTGGGCTACGGTATTCACCAATATAATGTTATTGTAGAGTCTGAAAAAAATACAAAACAAAATATTGTTTTCGATAAAAAGGAAACAAGTATTGCTGAAATTGTAGTTTCCGGAGCTACCCTTAAAAACCAGGCAAGAGCCTTAAATAAGCAGAAGAACAACTCCAACATCACGAATGTGATCTCTGCTGACCAGATTGGACGTTTTCCTGATGCCAATATCGGGGATGCCTTAAAACGTGTTCCCGGGATTACCATACAGAACGATCAGGGTGAAGCCAGAAACCTTATCATCAGAGGGCTTGCTCCCAACCTGAACTCTGTAACTTTAAACGGAGACAGGATTCCTTCCGCTGAGGGAGATAACCGTAATGTTCAGATGGACCTTATTCCTTCTGACATGATTTCTACCATTGAAGTGAATAAAACCCTTACTCCGGATATGGATGCTGATGCTATCGGAGGTTCTGTAAACCTTATTACCAGAGCTTCTCCTAATGGACAAAGGATTTCCGCAACATTGGCAGGAGGATACAACCCTATTCGTGAAAAAGGAAATTATACTGCGGGATTAGTATATGGAAACCGTTTCTTCAATAAAAAACTGGGAGCTGTACTCAGCTTTTCGTATAACAATAATAATTTTGGTTCAGACAATATAGAACCGGTATGGAGCCAGGCGAATGACCGGGCGCAAACTGCTTACGTAAGCAAAATGGGAGTTCGCCACTACAATGAACACCGCATCAGACATAGTTTCGATCTTAATATGGATTATGAATTCAATTCTAAGAATAAAATCTATGCTTCTGCGATGTACAATTTCAGAAATGACAAAGAAACCCGTTTTGCCCTTGGATATAAAATAAAACCGGTGTACAATGCCTATGAGTCTGAAATTATAGATTGGAAAGGCAGCATCACAAGACAGAATAAAGGAGGCGATGCCGATAATGACAATACCCGTCTTGAGAAACAAAAAGTTCAGAATTATGCTTTAAGAGGGGAACATTTATTGGGTTCTAAAGTAGATCTTGACTGGTCTATGAATTACGCTATAGCCAGCGAAGATAAACCTCATCAGCGCTATATTGAATTTGAGAACAGCAAAATGAACTTTTCTCCGGACCTTAGCGATCCAAGGAAGCCTATGTTCAATCTTCTTGCTGCTGATAATTTGGGAAGCTACAAACTAAGTGACCTTTCTGATGCCAACAGCTTCACTCAGGAAAAGGAATTTGGAGCCAAAGTAAATGTACGTTTTCCTCTTTCTGTGATTGATGGTCAAAAAGGAAGACTTCGCACCGGTGCCCGCATACGTTTGAAAGAAAAGGAAAGAGAGAATGACTTTTATGCCTTCACTCCTACCTCCAACATGGGAAGCCTTCTGTCTGTACCTACTTTATATCTTGACGGGCAGAATTTTCAACCGGGAAATTATGTTCCGGGAGCATTTGTTGATCCGGCATATTTAGGTGGATTAGACTTATTTAATCCTGCCTTATTCAATGGTAAATCGAAACCTTCAAAATTCCTGTCCAACAATTATAGTGCAAAAGAGCAGATTTATGCGGGATATATCCGTTGGGATCAGGATTTCAATGATCAGCTTTCCATGATTGTTGGGGCTCGTGTAGAAACAACCAAGATTGACTATACAGGAAACTACGTTATGAACGAAAGTGATCTGGTTGGAAAAATCAATAATACCAATACCTATACGAACGTACTTCCGAGCTTATCCTTCAAATATGTTCCGGTTCAGGATCTTGTTCTCCGTGCAGCATTTACCACTGCTCTGGCCCGCCCGAACTATTACTCACTGGTTCCTTATCTTAACGTTATTTCAGAGGATGAGATTGTTTCAGCGGGAAATCCTAACTTAAAGGCAACCTACGCTTACAATTTCGACTTCATGGCAGAGAAATATTTTAAGTCAGTAGGAATTCTTTCCGGAGGTATTTTCTATAAAAACCTGAAAGACTTTATTTATACTTTTTCCCGAAGAAATTATACTACCAATGATTTTGCTACCGATTTTGCAGGACAATCCAATCCCATTCCTGCAGGAGAAAACAACTGGAAATTTACCCAGCAGCGCAACGGAGATAATGTAAGCATCTACGGTTTTGAAGTGGCTTTACAAAGACAACTAGATTTTATTCCGGGAGCATTCTGGAAAGGCATGGGAATCTATGTCAATTACACCTATACCCACTCCAAAGCTAAAGGAATCACCAATGAAGAAGGTATTGAAAGAACAGATGTAGGTTTTCCAGGAGCTGCACCTCATATGTTCAACGGATCGCTTTCCTGGGAAAACAAACGTTTCTCAGCAAGGGTTTCCATGAATTATGCCTCTCATTATATTGATGAGTTGGGTGGAAAGTCCTTTGATGACCGTTATTATGATAAGCAGTTTTTCCTGGATGCCAATGCTTCCTACAAAATTACAAGTCAGCTAAGGTTTTTTGCGGAAGCCAATAATCTTACCAATCAGCCGTTAAGATATTATCAGGGAATCCCAAGCAGAACTGCACAGGCAGAATATTACAGACCACGATTTACCTTAGGTGTGAAATTCGATTTTTAGAAACATGAAAAAGATAACATATTATATAGCAGCACTTGCCATTTTTCCTTTGGTGATAGGCTGTAAAAGCCAGAATCAGTTAGGAGAGAAATTAAAACCAACCGTTATTACAGAAACCGTGGTTCATGACACCGATGATCCGGCCATATGGATCAACCCTGATGATGCATCAAAAAGTATCATCATCGGAACAGATAAAGACACGGATGGCGGGCTCTATGCCTTTGATCTTAATGGTAAAATCATCCACAAAGTCTCAGGACTTAAACGTCCTAATAACGTGGATATTGAATATGGTTTTGTTTTAAATGGAAAAAAGACAGACATAGCAGCAGTTACCGAACGTGAAACCAATAAGGTTAAACTGTATTCTCTTCCTGAATTGAAGGAGGTTGGCGAAATTTCTGTATTCGAAGGAGAAACAGAGCGGGGTCCAATGGGAATATCCATGTATAAAAATCCGGAAACAGGAGATATTTTTGTGATTGCAGGAAGGAAATCCGGACCTAAAGATGGTTATTTATGGCAATATAAGCTTTCGGAAAAAAATGGAAGCATCATCGGGGATGTTGTCCGCAAATTTGGAAAATACAGCGGTTTGAAAGAGATAGAAAGCATTGCTGTGGATGATGAGCTGGGATATATTTATTATTCAGATGAACAGTTTGGAGTTCACCAATATTATGCAGATCCGGCAAAAGGAAATGAAGAACTTCTTGTTTTCGGGCAGGGTGATTTTACATCCGATGTAGAAGGGATCTCCATCTACCCTACTTCCAAAGGAAAAGGATATATTTTGGTATCTGATCAGCAGAATGATTCTTTCAATGTATACCTGAGAGAAAATCCTGCAAAAGGAAGAATAGCAGCCATTCCGGTTTCTACGCTAGAAAGCGATGGTTCTGAAGTTACCCATGTTAATTTAGGGCCAAAATTTCCTAAAGGCGTTTTTGTAGCTATGAGCAATGGCAGGGTATTTCATTTGTATGACTGGAGGCTTATTGATGAAAGAATTCAAGCTGCTTTAAAAGCTCAGAAAAAGTAATTTTCAAACACAAACAACACAATGATTGATAGTTGTGAATATTTGCAGTTACAATAAAAATTTAAACCATTAAGATTTAATAAGAGTTTAAGGATAATTAAAAGTAGCTTTGCTTTAAGTGATGCTTATTTAAAACCGTAAGATTTTTCTCTTAGCAATTCTTACTTTCTTCAAAATCTTAATGGTTTATTTATTCAATATGTTTTCTCAGAAATTCTGCAGTATATGAAATCTTATTTTTCAATAATGCATCAGGCGTTCCTTCAAACAAAACTTTTCCACCAAATTTTCCGGCACCGGGACCAATATCAATGATCCAATCTGCCTGAGCAATGATGTCCAGATTGTGCTCAATAACAATTAATGTATTATACTGGTCTACAAGATCACTAAAAAATGACAACAGTTTTTGGGTATCACTTGGATGTAAGCCGGTGCTTGGCTCATCCAGAACAATAATCTGATGGGTATTCTTCAGTTCACGGGTTAGTTTCAAACGTTGTCTTTCACCACCTGAAAAGCTGTCCAGCCTTTGTCCCAGCATCAGATAATCCAGCCCCAGTTTTGCCAGCAGATCAAAGTTTTTTAAGATATTTTTATCTGTAAAAAAATGTTGAGCATCCAAAACCGTCATATTCATCACTTCTACGATAGTTTTCTGATGATATTGATATTGCTGAACTTTCGGATCAAATCCTGAACCACCACACACTTCACAGGGCTGCTCAATATCATCCATAAAAGCTAAATCTATTTTTTCTACTCCTAATCCTCTACAATTTCTACAGGCTCCTTCACTATTCCGGCTGAACAGCTTTTCGGAAACATGATTGGATTCCGCAAACAGTTTTCGTACTGTATCGGATATATTTAAATACGTCAGGAGATTAGATCGGGCACTTGCTGTAAATAAAGATTGATCTATCACTGTTAAATTCGGATAAAACAAGGGCAAAATATGGTTAATCAAGGTACTTTTTCCGGAACCTGCCACACCGGTAACAACAGTCATAATTCCTGTCGGGATATTTACACTGATATCTTTAAGGTTGTGCAGGCTGGCATTCTTAATTTCAAGATAGCCATTAGCTTTTCTGAACTGGTTTTTTATAACTGGTTTTTCTTTAAAATAAGATCCTGTTTTTCCTTTAGATTTTCTTAATCCTCCGAAGTCTCCTTCATAGATAACTTCTCCACCACTTTTTCCAGAGCCAGGCCCCATATCGATTACCCAGTCGGCCATTTTTATAATATCCGGATCATGTTCTACCACCAAAACAGAGTTCCCTTTATCCTTAATCTGCTGAATAATGGCATTAATATTCTGCAGATCTTTTGGGTGAAGACCAATACTGGGTTCATCAAAGATATACAGTAAATCCACCAGACTGTTTCCGAGGTTCCTTACCATTTTTATCCTTTGGGATTCACCTCCGGAAAGAGAATTTGTGCTTCGGTCCAATGTGAGATACTGCAGCCCTATATTAATGATATTCTGAAGTTTTGCAGAAAGCTCTTTAATTATGACTTCATAAGCTTCAGATTTCAGGCTTTGGATAAATTCCAACAGCTCATCAATAGAAAGTGCAGTACAGTCTGCTATATTTTTACCTTTGATCTTACAGCTCAGAATCTTTTCATTCAGCCGTTTTCCTTGGCATGACGGGCAGGCTTTTGTGATGACAACATTACTCAAAGCATCCTTCCTTGTTATATTTTCTTTGGAATCTTTTTTAAGAAACGTTTTTTCAATCCGGGGAATAATCCCTTCATATTTCACAGTTTTGCCCCAGTTTTTATCAGGGCATTTAGGTTTATGTTCAGGTTCATATAACAGGATATCCCACTCTTTAGCGGTAAAATCCTTCAGCTTTTTATCATTATCAAAATAACCAGATTGTGTATATCTGGTTAAACGCCATCCGCCCGGTTGAAAGGTTGGAAACTTAATAGCACCTTCATTTAAAGACTTCGTCTGATCAATCAGGGTAGTAACATTTACTGTCTGTACAATCCCCAGACCTTCACATTCCGGACACATGCCCTGTGGATTATTGAATGAAAATACGTTGGAATATCCTACAAAAGGGTGTCCCATTCTTGAAAACAGCAGCCTCAGGGAAGCATATACATCGGCAGCCGTTCCCACTGTGGAACGTGCATTTCCACCAAGTCTCTTCTGGTTGATGATAATGGGAACATTAAGATTTTCGATTTTATCTACATCCGGAATGCCGTAATGCTGCAAACGGTTTCTGATAAAACTGTTCTGCGTTTCATTAATCTGACGCTGTGCCTCCGCTCCTATGGTCTCAAATACCAGGGATGATTTCCCTGATCCCGATACTCCCGTAAAAACTACGATCTTATATTTTGGAATTTTTATGGAAATATTTTTGAGATTATTCTGTCTTGCATTAGTAATTTCTATGTTTTCCATTTTAAATTATTAACTTTGTTAATAGTTAACTAAGTTAATCAAAATTCATTCCATGAAACCCACTGAAAAAAAATTTTTTGATACATTTACCGATTTCCAGTGTCTTATTCTCGCTCATATGAACAGAGGAGATATTAATGGAATAACGGCTTCTCATTATAATATAATTGAATTTATTCTTCGTAAAAAAGGATCAACAGGAAAAGAGATCGCTACCGCTTTTAAAATTACTCCTGCAGCCGTTTCCAAGCAGTTGAAAACACTCATCAGCAATGGCTTTATTGTTCAAATTCAGGATGAAATGGACCGGAGAAAGTTCAATCTTTCAGCAACTGAAAAAGGCAGGTTTGTGGTTGAAAACTCTGAAACATTTCGAAAAAAAATCACACAGCAAGCTGCTACAATACTCAGTTCCGCTGAGCTTAAACATTTTAATGACCTGCTGGGCAAAATTTTGAAAGAAATTAAACTTTAATCTATCTGATTCCCTATAATTAATTTGTATTTTGGGGAAACACAAAACGTTGTAACACCATAATCATTTAAAAAATTAATTTCGACTCTATGAGTGAACTGATCAAAATTTTCCCGGCCTATGAAGATGTATTTTATGATGACCTGGAAAATCACAAAAAATATTTTCTCCCTATCTGTTCTTTTAATCTCCAACTTCTTGACTCTTCTAAAAATGAATGGCTTCATATTGTTTCTGTGAAGGAAATTTATGATGGCTGTGTAGGAGAAGAGCGACCTGAATATCATACCCAATTTACCAAAGAGGATATGCTTGGCTTTGATATTATTGAGGGTAAATACAAATTTGATGCAGACTGGAATTACTTCCAAACCTCTACAGAAATCACTTCTGAACAATACGATCAGGAATTTTCTGAGCTGGACATTGAATATAATATGAATGAAGCCATGTACCAGCTGAAAAAAGCCTATTTCAACAAGCATGGAAAGCTTTACGACAAATACTCTTACAGACCAGGCCTTACTATTGAAGATATCCGCAGACTGGAAAGGTTACGCCAGCTAACGGTTGAAGATCTTGAAAAAGATGAAGATTCGGATTATATGGTGGAAAGAACAGAGCAAAAGTTGTATGGCATCTTTGAAGAACTTAATATTGAGAGAAGGAGCCTTGAAGACTCTGATTTTGGTGGTGAAAATCTTATGAACAAACCGACCCTGAACGGTAAATTATTAGATTATATCGCCTGTATCGAAGGATATGATTTTCAACAAAGTGCTGCCGATCAGATCTTTTTATTCCATGATGATTCCATTAAAAAAGCAGTAATCTGTTTTGAATACACCTAAAATTTTTCTTTAAAAATGTCAAAAAAATATACCGAATGCTCTCTCCACGGAAAGCAGGAAATAGGTTTGTTGTGTACCCATCTGGCTCATAGTCTTCTGGATAGAATTCCTGTAGGTTTTCATGAATTTGATGATGCAGATCTTGGCCGCCCTGATGCCTGGTGCGATCACTGTGCAGAAGCTGAGAATCAGATTAAAACAGATCAGGACCAGGAAGCCTGGTTCGTGAATTGTGACTATAAAATTCTTTGTTCAGCATGTTGGGATGAAGCTAAGGAATTGAATGCGAATTAGGTTGGAAACAGGAAGCCAGAAGTTGGGAGTTATTATTCTCTATCTCCTTCTGGTCATCTTTCACAAACTAAAGGAAACATAGGTTTTTAGAATTATTCATGATTTTATTTGTGCATTCGTGGCGATTAAAAAACCTTTAGAGAATCTGTGTAATCAGTAACATCTGTGGGAGAATTTTCACATTCCAATTTATCTCAATTAATTTTTAGCTTAAAAAACAACTATTTATACGTTTTAAACACTCTATCCCAGATGGATGTATAAAATCCAAAGTTTTTAGTTTCATCCAAATGATGCTGATTATGGAATCTGGTGGTTCCTACAAAAAACTTATCAAAACTGGATGGAAAAAATTCCCGGTTTAAATGTCCTATGGTTCCCCAAATGAGATTGATCAGCAGGTAAATGGAAATGGAAACCGCAGAAAAGTCATAACAGACCAATAACACCAGCATCATCAATCCAAACCCTATGGTTTCAAAAGGATGAAGAACAAAAAGACTCAGATAATTGGTGCTTACATGCTCATGATGCTTTCCGTGAATCAGTTTATAAACAAAAGGTAAATGGGCAGCATAGTGGAAGAAATACATGCAGAGGTCCATGAAAAGGAGTAATGCCATAACCTCAAGACCAATCCTCATTATTGATTGAGTGCTTCCCAGTTCAATCCAGCCGCTCTTCCATAAAAATACACCTATCAGCATGACAAGGCTATTACAGATAACGGTAAAAAGGCTGAGATAAAAATCGGATGCTGAAACAGGATGATCTTTCTCCTGCAAAGGACTTTTATGGCAGGTTTTATCTATGAAAAGATACAGTCCGATAGAAAATAAGTACAAAAGAACATTGCTGATCAGGCTAAACATGAGCCATTCCGGCCAGGAAAACTGCCAGAATATTTTTAAATAACCGGAAAGTACAGTTTCATTAAAATTCATAAACTTGTTAACTTTCAACTTGAGACTATAAAAATATGAATTTTACCTTTAATATCAGCCTCCATCACTTATCTATTACGGATTTCCATAACAGGAATAATGTAATTTTTCACTTTCTTTGCGCAAAATTTTTAAAATGAAGAAATTATTATTGATGTTGGCAATCACAAGTGCATCATTCATCTTTGCACAAGAAACTCCTAAGTACGTTTACGCGGAAATTGTTGGAACTTCCAAATTTATGAGTAAAAAAGTAACTGTTGAAATTGACTATGGTCAGGCTACAAGTTTCTGGGAAAGCAACAGAATGAAAAATCAGGATGGTTCTAATAAAGAATTTAACTCGATGGTGGATGCTATGAATTATATGGGATCATTGGGATGGGATTTTGAACAGGCTTATGTTGTTACAACAGGCCAGCAAAATGTATATCACTGGCTAATGAGAAAAGAGTTTGCCAATCTTGATAATGATATTAAAGAAGAATTAAAGAAAAGTTTCCCTACAAAACGTGATTTAAAACAATAATCTCAATAATAAAAAAAGCCCATTTAGGGCTTTTTTATATTAATAGTACTCCACTTGATCTACTGGTGGAAAACGAATTACTTCTGTCTTGTTTTTCTCTTAATTTCGCGGAGCCTCACTGTCAGTTTCTTTCTTAGATCATTATGATAGGCTCTGTAGTTTTTTATGCTTTCTTCAAGGCTCTTTTTATTTTTCAGATATTCTTCATACAGATTACTCAACTCGGCAATCTGTGTAATGACGTCAGATGAAGGGGTTTCAGAATCATCTGCAGCTTCTATCAACAGGCGGTAATATTCAATACGGCTGGTAAGGCTTGTGTGAAGTTTTGGTTCTATTCCCTGCATGGTCTTAATTTTTAATGAGCGTTTCTTAGGTCAGAGTGTATGCTATAAATTCCTGCCAACAGCTATTGGAGGCACATCACTCTGATATAAGATCTTAACTTCTCCGGTAGATGCTTCTTTATGTACAGATTTAAAATAAGTTCCGTTCAAAACAGAGGAAATCAATGTTTCATCGGCGTGACCTAAAGGCAATAACGGCAATGCAGCATATTCATTAACTGAAACCTGTGGCAAAATTCCGTTACTGTATTCACCAGCACCATTAGCATTAAATACTTTATAAATTACCGGATGCATCTGCCAACGGATCTTTTGTGGTTTCCGTTTGTCTTCCACGGTAAATCCTGCCATATCTTTTCCCAGCGTTACATCCCCAACCTGAATTACCTGAAGATAAGGTTTCAGATTATTGATGACTATTTCAGCAGCGGAAGCTGTACTGTTTGAAGTCAGAATATAGACTTTATTCAACCCTAAAGCATTTGTACGTAAAGTATTAAAATCAAGCGCTTTCGGGTCATAAGCGATCTGTTGGGCAAATGTTCTCTTCACTTCACCACCATTTTTATTTCCTTTAAAAATGATGAATGGAGAAGCAGATGATATTCCCGAAGGAATCAGAGAGCAGAGAGCAGCAGCGGCAGACACTGATCCTCCGTAATTATACCGAAGATCAAGAATAAGTTCCTGTACTCCGGCGGCTTTAAACTCTGCAAATCTCTGGCTGAGTTTCTGTGTTATTCCATCCGGAAAATCATAAATATAAAGATAGCCTGCCTTTTTACCGTTTTTTTCAAATATTTTAGACAATAACGGTTGCTCAAAGGATAATCCATAATATACCTTAATCTCCTTTTCACCAGTAACCGTTCCATTGCTCCAGCTTCCTACGTTAAGATCTAAGACTGTAAGATCTTTCATAGAAGAAGTTATGGCTTCAGCGTTGCTTGCCGTCACTGTTTTTCCATTGATTTTGGTAATAATCATTCCACGCTCAAGTCCCGCATTGAATGCAGGGGAATCTTTAAGAACTAATTTAATCACCGTTACCACTTCCCCATTGGTCTGCTGAAGAACAGTATAATCGAAACCATACATATTCCGGATCGAACGTGGATAACTGGAGGGATCTTCAGTATTTACAATAAAAGAAAACCGGTCCTGGGGAGCCAGCAGACTTTTAAAAAATTCTTTTACAGGAAGATGATAGTCCGGTTTGGCGGGTATCTGATCTGCCCAGTAATAATACCGTTTCAGACTATCCCGTACCCAAAGGTTAACAGATTCTGTACTTCCTTCAGGAAAGGCAGGAGGGTTTTCATCATTATCCGTGCAGGAAATGAGGAGTATGATGACTGCTATGAATTGAAGTTTAAAAAAGTGTTTCATCCCTGATTATAAGTATTCTGCTACATCAACATCTCCTTTTACTACCCATACTCCATTTTCTGACTTTTCCTGCAGGATGATCATATTAGCACCCATATCCTGTTTTATTTTTACCTTAATCATTGCTGATCCGGCATAAGGTTCTGTAGTTCCGGGTTTGTACAATTCTAGATATACAGGAGCTGTTGAACTGAAAGAACTATAGATTTTTACAGGAGTGAAACTATCTTTTCCTATATTATCAAATTCTGCCAGTATGGTACCGTTTTCTCTTTTTAAAACACCTTTGATATTTTTAAGGGATGATCCTGAAAATTCGCCCAGATTCGGGAAAATAAATTCAAACCCTACTTTCCCGAGATTAACCTGTGGTTTTATCGCCTCAGCCTGCAGAAAGATCCCCGGAAGATTGAAGAAATATAGTTTTTTATAGTTCTCTATGTTATCATAGGTAAGGTTATATTGCATCACTTCCTTCCCTGTTTCATTATTATATATTGCCAGATTGTTGGTTTCTCCTTCATCCACGACAAACTCAAGCTTGGTTTCTATTTTATTGGTATAGGAGGTTTTCCCGTCAATAGATACAGGTTCTCCGTTAAGCCTCAACTGAAGTATGTCCGGCTTAGAGTATCCTTTGATAGTTACTTCTCCAGGTTTTTGTGCCACATCATATTTTTCCATCACCGTATTGTCTGTACAGGAACACAATATGATGCATAATAGCAGTGCAAAGATCTTATTCATCTTTTATATTATTTTAATCTTAAAAATATTGCCCTGCCTCATTGTGCAGGGCAATACACAATTATAAAAAAACTAGTTGGATATGTTCTGGATAACCTCTTCTTTTACAAGGGTCATCCATTATTGTATAGTAAAATTTCATGGTCAGTTTTTAAAACAGAATGTTTATTTTTTAATAAAACTCAAACGTTCTGTAGTTTTTCCATCAGTTACTTCCGCTATGTATACTCCTTCTGATAAAACTGCTGTACTGATTAATCTTGAGTACTGAGTTGTAAGAACTTTCTGTCCTGCTGCATTATAAATATGGATTGCTGTTATATTTTCTTTTAATGCAGGATTAAGCTGAAGCTGTAAGTATTCTTTCACCGGATTTTCTGCAATTTTTGTCAGATTTTCTTTCTTTTTTACATCTTTTGTGCTTAGAGTTGAGGATGTAGCATAGATAGCCATTTCATCAATATTGATATTCATGATATTATTTCCGCTGGCATTTCTGTTGGCCCACATTCCTATATAAATTTTCTTTCCTGCAAAAGCAGAAAGGTCTACAAGGCTTTCTCCAAATTGAGTAAGATCTGCCGGAAAAGGATTAGTTGAAGAACCTACCTGTATTTTATATGGACTTTGAAGATAGTTTCCTGACCCATCTACTGTCATTGCCTGAAAATCAGCTAAACCAGGAACTTCTTTTTGAGGAGTACTTACATAGATATAAAGATCCCGGCTCACAATAATATGGGAAGCTCTCTGTCTTCCAATGGCAGAAGTAAGAGTGATAGTTCCTGATGCCCCGGTGAGGTCAATCTGAGGAGAAATAATCCAGTCATTTTCAGTTCCAAATCCTGTAGCACTTCCTGATGGAACCAGGTTTGTAGAGTGTCTTAGAACACCAGTGCTCCCGTAGGTTAAAGAGGTACCATTGTGATAGATATTGGCTCCTTGAATCCATCCGTTGTTGTTACCATTCAGATCATGGAATGTCCACCCCTGAAGATCGTCAGGAGTATCAAAAGTATTTCCCCAAACCAGAGATTGTGCTGTGGCCAGCTGAGATAAAAACAGAACAGATGATAAAATTATTTTTTTCATGATACTGATTATTAATATTTTTAAAAGAAAAAAGAAAGCAAGGAATGAACATAGGCCGTTCCTTGCTTGTATAATTTTTTAGTTTACAATAGCAAAATTGTATTTTGTCCAATTACCCTGGAAATTTCCACAGTTTCTTGGCGATACATTCCAGCTTCCTTCGTTAAAGAATGGCTGACTCATTCCCCATAATGCAGCTGTACTTCCTGTAAGAAGGTTAGCTGTTGGGATTCCCGTAGTTCCAGCTCCTGTAGCAGAAGTTGTAAATCCATGCACCTGAATTGATGCGAAATTAGAAGCTGAAGAAAGCTCAGATCCTGGATTTTCTACTTTGATTCCTACAGGATATCCTGTTACTACAGCATTGTTTAATGTTAATTTACCATATCTTCTGATGTGGATACCATTTTCGTAAGCTGCTCCCTGTCCTGCATTTCCGAATTTAGCTCCAATAATAGTAAGGTTATTGATAACAGGATTTGTGATTAATGCTGTAGCCGTACCTGTTGCATTGTTATCAAGCTCAATACCGTTAGAGTCAGGGCTACCACCGCTTACAGTGTGTGATGAATTGTAATCAGCTAAAGAAAGAGCACATGTAATTGTTCCTGTATACCCGTTGTCAAAGTCAAAATTATCATCTTCTGCAGCAAAAGAAATCAGATTGGAAGCATTCACTGTTCCTCCGAAGAATTCAAAAGAATCATCCTGTCCGTAAGAAACCTGGATGTGATCTAAAGTAGTCCCGTTTCCAACACCAGCTAACGTCAAAGCATTAACTTCGTTTCCGGAATTAGCCCCTACGAAATCATAACCTGCAAATTCAATACGAACATATTTCATGATTCCAGCATTATGTCCAGAGATTGTTCCGCCAAAATAGAATTCAGGATTATTAGTAGGAAGCCCCTCTACAGTTGTTGTAAAAGGTACGTTGGTAGGAGCATCTCCCAAAAGAATTACCCCTCCGAAATCTCCCGAAGTAGCTGTAGTATCTTCATCTCCGTCTAAAAGTCTGTAACTTGTAAAAACAATAGGTTGAGATTCAGTTCCGGTAGCGTTGATTTTTCCTGTTTTGGTAATCACAAGGATTCCAGAACCTTCTCCTATAGCATTAGGTTTTGCTTTGATAAATGTTCCTGGCTGAATGGTAAGTGTTGCTCCGTCTTTAACGGCTACAGTACCATCAATTTCAATGACTCCACTCCATGTTGTATTAGAAGTAATAGGTCCACTCACTTTAGTAACAGGTAGTGCAGAAGCTGTAAGATATTCAGCTGAAGTAGATTTCATTTCAAATGGAGTTGAAGAATCTGCTAAATGATCATTCTGACAAGCTGTAAGAGATAATGCAGCAACTGCAATTAGAGTTAATCTTTTCATTGTTATAATTTTTGGTAAATCCGGTTATTTATTTTTATGACCGGAAGTTTTTTTAATATTCAGAAATATCCACCTCTATATTTCTGCGATTTGGTTATTGTTTACATCTTACAGACCATGAGGAGCTGAGCTGTCTGAGTTCCCTGTTTATCCGCTATTTTCCGGGAAAAGTCCATAGCGTCCGGTTTTTGATTGATCCGGTACTGCTGTGCGCATCATCAGTATTATTCCGGGCCATTTTCCAGGTTTCCGAAACCTGTACACCTCTATATTGAGAGCTCTTTTTATTGTTTGAGTTATTAGTATTAATGCGATATTAGAATGTATAATTGATACTTAGCCCGAATATTCTTCCGCTGTAAGCACGGAATACAACTTTATCAATATCTTTGTCATATCTATTGGTAGCACCAGGTACAAGTTCCTGCAGTTCTCTGGCAGTCTTATTCCCTATATTGTCAGTATATCCCAGATAAGAGTTGAAATTGTTATAATATTCCTTTACCCTGTTGAACATATTCCTTACATTCAGCTTCAGTTCCAAATTCCTGTTTTTTAAGAATTTATATGAGATCTGTGCATCTGCTACAGCATAAGGGCGCTGGATTTCTTCTCCGTTATAAGCATATCCTACAGTAATATACTGATCCCCTTTAGCATTATATAAAAAGCTGAATCCCAGTCTTTCTCCATCATATATTAATCCTACGTTATAGGCGTAAGGAGTTTGCCCGTAAAGAGGTCTGTCTACTTCATAGGTGGCATCCTGATCTGTTGTATTCCCTTTATCTTTAAATGCAATTACTTTTGTAATATTATAGGTAAAATTTCCATTGATGAAGAGCTTTTCCAGGAAAGAATTAGGTGCAATGAAGCCCAGATTTTTCCTAACTTCTGCTTCAAATCCTTTCAATTTTGCATTTTTAGAATTTCCGTTGTAGAGCTGTAAGTTTCCTTCTCCGGTAATGTATCCTTCCCTTTCAATAGGTCTGTCAATATCTTTGTAATACAGCCCTGCTGAAAATATTTCTCCTAATCCCGGAAACCACTCAAATTTAAAATCGTAATTATTAACTGTAGATGATACCATATGTGTATTGAATATCTGCCCATTAGCTATCGGATCAAAATAAGGCAATCCGGTTCTTTCATTAAACTGGGGACGAATTACCGTCTTGTTGTAGGCTAATCTCAGATTTATTTTACTGGTGGGACTATATGTAAAATTGGCTGAAGGCATCCATTGCCATGGCTTATCATCTATACCCGTTTGGGGGAAATTATTGGAGTCTTTGGATTCCATTTGCTGAGAAACAAGGTCATATTGAAAGTATTCTGCGCGCAATCCCCAGACTAATCTAAATTTATTTTTCCAGCGGTTGTCAAACATCACATACATAGCATGCTGCTCAACTTCTCCTTCATATTTACCATCTACATACAGTGGTCTTGTCTCCCACCCTATTCCTCCAGGTGCATAATGAGAGCCGTCAAACCAGTCAGCAAGAGATCCGTACATTTCCAAAAATTTAGGATTTGGAACGCTCCTGTTTCCATCTACTCTCAATAAAAATTTCTGCTGTTGATTGGTATTGGATTTTGAAGCTCCTGCGTATCCTATTTTAATATCATTTTTAAAGTCTCCTCTGTTCATGCCCCATTTGAAAGAAGCTCCATAATTATAATCTGTTTCTTTGCTGGCAATGAATCCTCTTGCAAAATCACTTGCAGAATTATTGGCTACGTGATAATTCAGAATCTCACGTCCTATAAATTTATATAAAGTATTGTATTGAGTATAATCCTTAGTGTCTGATGAAACTCCCGTTCTGGCAGCAAACCAGTTAACCTCTATATTTCCGAACTTATGATTTCCTTCCAGCTTATTCTGTAAAAACATCTGATAAACAGGATAAACTGTATTATTTGTAAAAGGTTTGTCTAATGACGCGATTTTTGACGGATCATTATTAGGAACTATTCCGTGATAAAAATAATTGTATGAAGCTTCTGCTTCAGCGGGTGAACCACTTCCATTAGTATACTCATCCCATCCTGTAATCCTTGTCAGGGTATTATCATAGATATGGGTATATGAATTACGGAATGAAAACCTGTTCTTTCCTAGCTGCAATCCAAAATTCAACATCCCAGCCACCGTAGAATTATAATTATAGGAAGCTCCTGAATTTTTAAAATTATAAAAAGGCATTTTCCCATTGGCATCAAATGCAGTGCCTGACGTATCCAGCCAGTTGCCCCTTCCTGTATGATCTATATCCAGCTTATTCTGTTCGTTTCTCATAATAAATGCTCCGGCAAAGCCCCATTTGTTATTATTTTTAAGAGCATAGGTTCTTCCTAAAGCAAGCTGTAAATTGGAGCCCATATCTCCTCTTGTCTTGTAATTTGTGAAGTTGTCATTTTTAAACTGGCGGGATTGTTCAAAAAACATCGGATTGGTCCAGTTCATAGCCTGAAGACCCTGAGGAAAATCTCTTGTTCCGTCATCGTACCCGAAATAATCGTACTTTCCTCTTTTGCGGGTCAGGAATTCTTTAAAAGCAGATTGATCGTTATAAGAAGTTCCCATACTTATGGTGGTAAAATTCTCATTGGGAATATCTTTGGTTCTTACCTCTACAAAACCTCCTGCAAAACTGGCATTCATATCCGGTGTTGCAGATTTACTTACAACAACACTTTCCACCATTGACGTAGGAATAATATCAAAAGAGAAGTTCTGATTGTAAGCTTCCGTACTCGGCAGATTAATTCCATCCATAGCAGCTGTATTCCAACGTTCTCCCATAGATCGTACCACAACATATTTATTATCTATAGTGGTGATTCCTGTTACTCTTTTCAATGTTCCGCCCAGATCATTATCCGGTGTTTTAGCAATCTGTTCAGCAGAAATTCCGTCACTCATCTGGGCTGCTTTTTTCTGCTGAGCCAATAATCCAGCCTGAGTATCTGCTTTACGGGTTGCTGTCACTACTACTTCTTTAATATCTGTAATTTTATCAGATGCCCTGTTCAATGCAAATGAAACCGTATTGGTCTCTTTATTGCTGACCGATAATTTTTCTACCCGAAGCGTATTGTATTTAGGTGCTTTCACCGTCATGTTATAAAGCCCTGAAGGTAGGTCTACAGAGAAATCTCCATTATTGTCTGTCACAGCTGATTTCCCGGCAATATTAATCTCTGCTCCGGCCACCGGATTTCCTACTTCATCTACTATTTTTCCGGAGATCCGTCCGTTTCCCGGAATAGAAGCATTAGAACTCTCATATTTTACTGAAATAAGATCTCCATGTAAACGGAATACTACAGGAAGTCCATTGGTAATATCTTTCAGGCAATTATTGATAGAGGAATTTTCACATTTTACTCCTTTTACCTTCAGCTCTTTAATATCATATTTTGAATATGCCAGCCTCATTCCTGTTTTCCCTGCAAATTCTTCCAGAACTTCAATTAACGGTCTGCTGGAAGGAACAGAAAATGAAACTTTCTGAACCAATTCCTGTGCTTCTGCTGCAACAGTAAAAAATAGGGCCGCTATGGTAAAACCACATTTCAAACTTTTCATACGTAAGTGTTCTCTTTTGATTAAGGTTATCTGATTATTTGTTTTGTTGATATTTATTTTTTCAGGATATAGGCATTATCATTTTTCTGAACTTCACACCCCAGAATAAAGGCTAGTGCTTCAATATTTTCACCAACAGTTCCTCCTGTGAAATCTGCTGTAATCTTTTTATCTTCTGCTTCTTTTGGATAATGAATTTTTGTACTGTAATTCCCTTCCAGCACTGTAATCACCTCTTTTAACGGAACATCATTAAAACTTAAAGACAGGAGCTTAGGATTCTCTTTCCCGGAAACTTTGTCAGGAGCGAATGAAATAATAGCTGTTGTACGGGAAACCCCAAGATTGGTCCATTTCTGATTGGGCTTCAGATAAGAAACAGGCACGCCAGCAGAAGATACAGCCACTTTTCCTTCATAAAGATCTACTGCTTTTTTCTTCCCGGATTGGGAAACTTTAAACACCGTTCCCAATACTTTCGTACTGAAACCTTCGGCATGAACAATGAAAGGATGAATTTTTGATTTGGCTACAGAAAAAATAGCATCTCCTTTTAAATCCACTACTCTGGTAGAAGCAGGAAATGATTTTGCCACCGTAAGTTCTGCTCCTGGTAATAAGGTTACCACAGATCCGTCTTCAAGACGAACAATCCTGTTTTCGGATACAGCAAGATAAACATCCGGCTTGATGAATGTATGGTAAGTAAAAAGTCCGCCTAATGTTAAAAACAGAATAATGACCGCAGCGATTTTGTAGACACTGCTCTGAAGACGATTTCTTTTCCCTATTTTTTTATAAGGAATGAAATAATGCTCAAGACCAGCCAGAACTCTTTCTTTAGATTCCTGCAAATGAACTTCATCCAGATCTTTTTCTGCATAAACTTTCCATTTCTCTAAAATTTCCTTTTCCTTTTCAGAGATCTTTTCCTCTGAAACTTCACGGCTCCAAAGTCTGAAAACAAAGGCCTCGATATTTTTATAATTAAAACGTTTCATAAAATATTTCATAGTATTCACCGATACTTCTATCAATAAGACTATGAAAATGAGAAACTTCCCCAGGCCATTTTTAATATTCTGTTCATATTAACAGCGAAACCCAAAGAGTTTTCAATCTATTTTACATTTACTAAACATTAAATTCACAATTAAGGGATATTTACCAGAAATATTTAACCTTACCATAATTAAAGTTCACAAAAAGTTAATTTTCCTTTAGGTAATTTTGTTGCAGCAATATGAGCCTAACAGATTCTACTTTATTAAAGCAAATAAAATCAGGTGACAGACCTGCATTTATGTTGTTGTATGACCGGTATTGGGATAATCTCTACCGTTTTGTTTTCGTGCGGACAAGGGATAAGGAGGTTTCCGAAGAGCTGCTTCAGAATTTATGGATAAAGATTCTTGAAAATACAGAGATGATACAAACAGATGAAGCAGAAAGTGCGAAAGGCTATCTGCTGCGCCATCTGCATTATCGGATTCTGGATTACTATAATAGCCTTAAAAAAGCACCCCCAACATTAAGTATTGATGAATTTGATATTCCTGCAGAAATAGATGTTTCAGACAGTGAGTATTTTGAAGTTCTTGAGGAAAATGAGGTCAGTATTTTATTATCTATGATTGATGAAATCGTTCTGCAACTTCCGTCAACCGAACAGCAGGTGTATGATATGAGGATCCGAAAAAACAGATCTGTCAATGAAACAGCAGAAGCCTTGGGAATTAGCAATAAGACAGTAAGTAATAAATTAAGTAAAGCGCTGGGCGAGATCCGTGAACAGCTGAGCCCGGAATATCAATCTTCCAAAAAACTAATCTCCATTTTAATGCTGATGGAACTGCTCACGAAATATTGAATAAAACAGGTACACATTTTACTTGCTCTATCAGCAACCAATATTTTCTTTAAATTTATTACTTTTAAATCCTTCCGCTTTTCTTATAGATAAATCTCTGAATTATAGTACAAAATCTATTTTTTTTATTATTTTTAGCTACTAAAACTAAAATCATGCAGGAGAGAACGATTCTGGAGGGGCACGAAAATATAAAATACCATTTTAAAAGTTTTAATGAACTTTATGAGCTAGCATTAGATGGCGACTATGAGCCTTGGTATTCTATGGAATATTGGGATGAAACTTTTATTCCTTTTTTTATTTTAGAAGACACTAAAGTAATTGCTAATGTCTCTGTAGCTCCCATGAATATGGTTTTAAAAGGACAAAATTACTACTGTTTGCAAATCGGGAGCGTTATGACTCACCCTGAATATAGGAATCAAGGGCTATCCAAATATTTAATGAATTATGTAATGGAAAAATATAAAGATCAATACGAATTCTTTTATTTATTTGCTAATGAAACAGTATTGGATTTTTACCCGAAATTTGGTTTTACCCGAGTTGATGAGAGTGATTTTATTTTAAGAGATATGACGAATATTCATGGTAAAAAATCAGACTGGCAGCCTTTATCAATCAATGATCCGAAGCATATTTCCTTGATGGAGAAATTCAGTAAAGTACATGCTTCTTTATCTAATACTATAGATTTCAGTCCCAATTCCTGCTTGGCAATGTATCATTTTCTTCTTCAATTTGATGAATCAATTTATTACTCAGCAGAAAAAGAATGCATCGTGATCATGGAATATGACAAAGAAATGCTCAGAATCTATGATATTTTATCTACAAAATTGTTTAATCTGGAAGAAATAGTCTCAACAATAATCCTAGAAGAAACCCAACAGATACAATTCTTTTTTGTTCCTGATACTGATTTTGGAGGCAAGCTGGAGGTAAAACTTAATCCTTTCGATGAAGATGCACTGCATATTTTTCCTCAGGAAAACAGAAAACTTTTTCCAAAGCATTTTATATTTCCTTTAACCTCACATTACTAGTAGCAAGTAAAGATAATTAGTGGATTAAAACAGGTAACAAACCTTCCTTAAAATCCTTTATTTTAAAATCTGCCTGCTCAAAATCTATACTTTGATCATTGTTGGTAAAGACTATGGTCTTCATTCCGGCTGCTTTAGCAGCCTTCAATCCGGAATGGCTATCTTCAATGGCAATACATTGCTCTGGTAATATTTCCAGTTTTTGGGCAGCAGTAAGATATACTGCCGGATGGGGTTTTCCCTGCTCCTCAAATTCCGATGAGTGAACCGTATCGAAGTAATCACGGATCTGAAGTTTTTCAAGAACAGCATCAGCAACCCGTAAAGGGGCATTGGTAGCCAATCCTATTTTATATTCTTTATTTTTAAGATCTTTAACAAATTCCTGTATTCCGGACATCGTACAGTTTTCAGTCTGTATCAGCTCAATCACTTTAGATACAACTTCATGTTCTACAGAAGGTACATCCAGATTTTCCCAAGGAAATTTTCCGTACCAGAATTCTGTAACTTCTTTTGTAGTCATATATTTTGTCTGGGCAGCCAGCTCATCCGTTATCTGAACACCATATGATGAAAATACTTCCAGTTCCGCTTTTGCCCAGAAGCCTTCAGAGTCTACAAGAACCCCGTCCATATCAAAAATTACTGCCTTTAAAGCCATACGTAAGAATAAGTTTAAAGAATTAAAATATATTACTGACTGATTTTATAAACACACCGCTGTCCACCTGAAATAATATGATCTACCCTTTCCACATGATATTCTTTTCCAATCAGTGACTGGAAATTTGAAAGCTCAGCTCTGCAAAACCCTTGACATTCCGTAGCAGCAGCACAAATAGGGCAATGGTTTTCTATGAGGAAATATTCTTTTCCTTCTTTTTTCCATTCTGCCATATAGCCTTCCTTGCTTCTGGCTTCGGCCAGAGCTTCCAACTTCTGTTCTAAAGTTTTAGTAGTGGAAAGCTCCTTTTCATAACGTTCATAAGTATTCTTTTCCCTGTCACTTATTAGCAGATCCAAGGCATTTTCCCCCAAAATATTTTTTACAGATTTTAAAAGCTGAACCGTTACTTCCGCATGGGTATCCGGAAATTGCGCCAATCCTTTATCAGTAAGGATATAATAAGTAGAAGGACGACCTACGCCTTCACTCTTCATTGTCGGTTCAATCAATCCGGCCTCTGCTAGGTTCAGTAAATGCTTTCTCGCTCCTTCTTTTGTGATGGATAACTCTTTAGCAATCAGAAGTGAAGTGGCTTCCCCTCTCATCTTTAAAAACATCAGAATGCGATCTGCTGCCGGTTTCTTCATTTGACAATATTTAGGTTGTTTTATTTTCCACAACAAAGATAGTCATTTTCTATAATCTTTAATTTCAACAATCAAAACACTGTTTTACAACACATTATAATAAAACTCATTTCAATTAATAAAACAACCATAAAGTTGTTTTATTCAAATATATTGTTACCTTTGTCTCACATTAATCAAAAAATAAATGCAATGAAACCATTTACACTACCTCAATTGTCTTATGCATATGATGCATTGGAACCCTTTATAGATAAAGATACAATGACTATCCACCATCAGCGTCACCATCAGGCTTATGTAGATAATCTGAACGCTGCTTTGGAACAGACCAACGAAACCAATCCTGATCTTGATTCCTTGCTACAAAGAATCAGTGAATACAGCCCGGCAGTGAGAAATAACGGTGGTGGACATTTTAATCATTCTTTATTCTGGGAAATTCTTTCTCCACAACCTAAAACAAGTCCTGAAGGAAAATTAGCGGAAGCTATTACTACCACATTTGGAAGTCTTGAAGATCTTAAAGCAGAGATGAAAAAGGCAGGACTTGGGCAATTCGGTTCCGGATGGGTTTGGCTGTATGTAAAATTCAACGGATCTATTGGGGTAAGCGCTACCCCTAATCAGGATAATCCTATGATGGATGTTCTTCTGGTAAACAGAGGCTTTCCAATTCTTGGAATTGATGTTTGGGAACATGCCTATTATCTGGCTTATCAGAATAAAAGAGCAGATTATCTGGATTCATTCTGGTCAGTATTAGATTGGGCTTCTGTAGAGAAAAAATATGAAGAAGCGCTTTCAAAAATAAGATAACACATAACATTTTCAGTATAAAAATAGAAGCAATGGATACTCAGGTTTTCGTCAATAAAGCAGCTGCTTCAGGCATTATTGCATTTGACTTTTTAAACTATAAACCCACTACAGAAATTGTAGAATTAGATATTAAAGATCATCTTTTTATGGGGATGATTGTCAAGGAAAAAGAATTTAAAGAGTCAATTTCAGCAGTAGACTATTCTGTGTACCAAAACAAGGCTGTTGGAATTGTTTGTTCAACGGATGCTATTATTCCGCCCTGGGCTTATATGCTTCTCATGGAAAAGCTTTCACCCTATGTTGTTTATGTAGATTTAAACAGTGCCGAAAAAGTATTGCTTGATCTTTGGAAACGCCGCCTGATCTATGCGGACCTAAGAGATTTTAAAGATCAGAAAGTAGTTGTCAGGGCAAGTAATTCCCATGATCCTGCCCTTTATGTATTGGCCACTGAGCTTTTAAAACCCTTAGTAAAGAGCCTGATGTATGGTGAAATAGGGCTCCCAAAAGTAATTTTCAAAAAATAAACAAAATGAAAGCAATCATATTCAACGGATCTCTGGAAAGAAGAACAGAATCTACTTCCGGATTAATCTCTGCCTATATATCAGAGCAGCTGGAAGCACTTGGGATCCGCACTGATATTTTTACCCTCGCCGATTCCGGGATTCCCTTATTTGATATCACTCTGAATAAAACACCTTTGGCTGTGGAAAGAATGACTCAAATGTTTCAGGATGCCGATCTTCATTTCTGGCTGGCTCCTCTCTATCACGGAAGCATTCCGGGTGTGATGAAGAACTGCCTCGACTGGCTGGAAGTAACGGCCAATACTTATGAGCCTTATCTTACAGACAAAACTGTTGGTCTGGTATGCTGGGCAGATGGATTACAGGCAATGCAGGGAATCAATGCGATGGATACCATTGCCAAATCATTACGGGCATGGCCACTTCCCTTTAGTGTTCCGATTCTCAGAACGTCTTTATTTGACAGCGAGAATCCAAAGCAAATCTCAGCATTCTATAGCGGTAAGCTTGATAAGCTTATCAGTATTGCTGCAACGAAGAAAATAGAAAAAACGATAATAAATCAATCATAACATGATAGAAACAGATATACTGATCATTGGTGCCGGCCCTGCAGGGTTATTTACAGTTTTTGAAGCCGGCCTTCTCAAGATGCGATGCCATATTATTGATGCATTACCACAGATGGGAGGCCAGTTATCAGAATTATATCCTAAGAAACCCATATTTGATATTCCTGGGTTCCCAAGTGTATTGGCAGGAGAACTGGTTGATAATCTTCACGAACAGATCAAACAGTTTGAACCCGGATTTACCCTTAATGAAACGGCTGTACATCTTCTGAAGCTGGAAGAGAACCTGTTTGAAGTGATTACAGATAAAGGGACAAAACATAGAGCCAAGGCAGTTGTAATTGCCGGCGGATTGGGGAGTTTTGAGCCTAAAAAACCACCTATTGAAGACATTTCCCTGTATGAAGACCGAGGGGTGAACTATTTCATCAAACGTCCGGAAGATTATGCAGGAAAACGTGTAGTCATTGCCGGTGGCGGAGATTCTGCCCTGGACTGGACTATCCATTTGGCAGAAATAGCTTCATCATTAACTTTAATTCACAGACGAAACAAATTCAGAGGTGCTCTGGATTCGGTGGAAAAAGTGAAGAAACTAAAGCATAAAGGAAAAATCAATCTGATCACTGCGGCAGAGGTTATTGCTCTTAAAGGCAAAGATACTCTACAGGAAATTGTGGTGGAAAAAGAAGGTGTTATTCAGACCATCGAGACTGATCATTTCATTCCCTTATTTGGATTGGTTCCTAAATTAGGACCATTGCCAGATTGGGGACTGGAACTGGAGAAAAATGCGATTAAAGTGGATAACAGCACCGATTTCCAGACTAATATCGGTGGCGTTTATGCTGTAGGCGACATCAATACTTATCCTTTTAAAATGAAGCTGATTCTATGTGGATTCCATGAAGCAGCCATCGTCTGCCAAAGTATCTACCAACGATTGAATCCTAATAAAAAATTTGTCTTAAAATATACTACAGTAAGCGGTATTGAAGGTTTTGACGGAACGAAGAAACAAGCCGAAAAGCAAGTAGTAGCAACGATTGACTAATAACCATGAAAGATGAAATTACAATCACAGTGACAGATCAGACCGGTATTCAACATACCCTGATCTGTCCACTGGAGATGGGACTTACTTTAAAAGATATCTGTAAAGCCTACGAATTACCTATGGAAGCAATGTGCGGCGGAATGGCCATGTGTGCCACCTGCCATTGCTATATTCTGAATGGAGCGGCCTCATTGTCTGAAAAAAATGATGTGGAAGAGGCCCTTCTTTCGGAGCTTTTTACCTCTAAGGAAATCAGCAGGTTAGCATGCCAGATCTATCTGACTGCTCAAATGGATGGACTTTCCATAGAAATTGCAGCAGATTAACAGATTCAAGATAAAGTTTGCACAGTTTATGATGTAATAAATTGGTGGAACTGTTTTAATTAAGTTTAGTAGGGATTTCTAAAACAGTACAATGTTGAAGGAATCCCTTTTTTATAACATTTTAAAAATAAAAACTATGGCTATTAAAATAACAGATGACTGCATCAACTGTGGTGCCTGTGAACCGGAATGCCCTAATTCAGCCATTTACGAGGGAGCTATCGACTGGCGTTGGCAGGATAAAACCAAACTTTCGGGTAAAGTAACTTTCCCGGACGGTACAGAAGCAGATGCCGGAACTTATAATCAGGCCGTTTCAGATGACGTCTATTATATTGTATCCGGAAAATGTACGGAATGTAAAGGTTTTCATGAAGAGCCTCAGTGTAAGGCTGTATGCCCGGTAGACTGCTGTATTGATGATCCGGATCATCGCGAAACAGAGGAAGTATTGTTTGACCGGCAGCATTTCATGCACGGCGCTTAATTCAAAACTATGAATTACTATAGTTATTCTGTCTTTCTAAATTAAATTAACCACATAGAAGTCTATGTGGTTAATATTTTTTATTTCGCTTACCTATTTTGCTTTAATCTCATTATAGATCTTTTGAGTAAAAGAGGTATCAAGATGAACATCTGCTCCATATTTTAAAACCGCTCCGGCAAACAGTTCCAATTCATTATCTTTCTTTCCGGAATGAATATCTAATTGTAAAGAGGTTGGAGTTTCAAAAGGAAATGTAGACGCTTTTTCAAAGGTTTTTTCTATAATATCTTCCGCAAGCTGGATTTGCTTTTTATCAGCAATCTGCTTTATTTCTTTCATAATTTCCGTGGCTTCGTGTTTCTGTTCTTCATCTGCACAAACAGTTCCTATAGATGAATTATGTTTCGCAGTTACCAGTCCGAAGCTTGCAATGAAAATAAATTTAGTCCAGATATCCGTTAAAGAATTGTCTTTAAAATCAAAATCTATTTTACTTTCCTGAAACAAATCCGTTACCCATGCAACATCATTGGAAAAATGCTCAGGATCTCTTCCCACAATCATCTTTCCTGCTTTTCCTTTATGCTCTACCGTTCCTCTTTCTTTAATATGAGATGCCACATAAATACAGGTTGGCAGAATAACATGGTCGGGAATTATTTTTCTGATTCTGTCATAAATATCCGCACCATTCATCATAGGAAGGAGTATTGTATCTTTAGTAATAACCTCTTTAAGCTGTCTGCAGACATTTTCAAGATCATATTCTTTTACACAGATCAAAACCAGATCAGGATTTTGAATATCACTGATATTTTGCACAATAGCATTAGGATGAGTGCGGTCATTGGGATGTTCCGGTGAAAGTAAAACCAATCCGTTTTCTTTTACTTTATTATAAGTTTCCCCTCTTGCCACAAAGGAAACGGTATATTTTTCCGAAGTCTCATTAACCTGATTGATCTTAAAACCAAAATATCCGCCTACTCCTCCTAATCCTACAACTACAATATGCTTTTTGTTCATGAAATTATTTTTGACAAAGATGGATGACAAATTTGAATTTACCACTTGACAAATGAAAAGAAATGATAATTTGAAAGACAATATTGGAAGAGGGAGGCTGGAAGCTGGAAGTTATGGAGGTCCCAAAATAAGTTTTATTCTATTTTAACAGATTTTCTTATTATATGAATGAGTTTCTTGGAAATCGCGAAGGCGCAAATGGTTTTGAATGCTGAGAATATTTTTAAGGCGCAAAGATTTTATCTGCGATAAAATTGTATGCTGCAGATTTGATAATGCATATTTAAATAAAAAATTATCAGAAACAATTCGTCTGCAATAACTTCCAACCTCCAGCTTCCCGCTTCCAGCCTTTATTCATGAAAGACTTAATCAAGTAAAAAAATTATCAGGAGTGATCCGTCTGCAATAACTTCCAACCTCCAGCTTCCCACTTCCAGCCTTTATCCATGAAAGACTTAATCAAGTAAAAAAATTATCAGGAGTGATCCGTCTGTAATAACTTCTAACCTCCAGCCTCCCACTTCCAGCCTTTATTTATGAATATCTCTTCTGATTCTGCTGAGCGAGCTATCCTTAATTCCAAGGAAGGAAGCAATCATCTTTAATGGAACATGTTGAAAAATATCAGGGTCTTTCTTCATCAGGTTAGAATATCGGGTTGATGCTTTCTGGCTTGCCATTTCTATGAGTCGGTCGTGAATATTGTAATAATTTAAGACAAAAAGAAGTCTGCTGAACTCCCGGAATTCAGGAATATTGTGAAAGTTATGCTGTACGTTTTCCAATCCGGTTTCCCAGAATGTACAGTCGGTAACAGCCTGGTAGATCTCTTTAGTAGGCTGCTGTCTGAAAAAAGATAAAAAATCATTTACAAAGCAAGGGGCAGCATAAATATTAGTGGTAATTTCCTCATTGTCTTCATTCAGCAGATACGAACGGACGTATCCTTTTTCAAGGAAATAAGTCTTTGTACTAATGGTATTTTGATCCAACAGGACAGCATTTGCCTTTAATTCGAATGGCTCGAAGGTTTCCGTGATTTTCTCAACCACTTCATGTCTGATACTGAACAGGGAATGGAAATAATTATTGATCGATGATTTATCCATTGGAAATTACAATACTATCTATTTTGGCCATCTAAAATAGGGATAATTCTGTGAATTTCAGTGAAAGTATACATTGAAGATCAAGTGAGGGAACACCCCGGCAAAAATTCTTTGAATTTTTACCACCCTTCCACTGGAGGGGAATGATTACGTCTTCAATTATAATATCTGTTATTATAAAAAAATCACCTCCTTTTAACCCAGTTTAACAGCCTTTGTGGCGATAAAAGTTGGCAAATACTGATCAATTAAAAACCTTGGGTTAGGCTGCATTTCTTCTGTAAAATCGTCCATAACAAAGCCTGCTTTCATTTGTCCGCCAATCAGATCAGAAAGCGTATGTCCAAAAACCAATGCTTCCTGATTTTCCATTTTTCTGGCAATCTGCTCCTGATTCAGATCTTTGATGTCTGCATAAGGCAAGGTATATTTAGGCCTGATAATTCCATCTGCGATATCCTGAGGATTACGGTCTGCTACAAAAACAACCGGATTGAAAAAGCTGGCCAATAAAGAACCGCCTTTTTTCAAAACTCTGTAAGCTTCTTTCCAGACAGGATTTACATCTTCCACATAATGATTGGATATGGGATGAAAAACAATATCGAAAGACTCATCTTCAAAAACACTGAGATCTCTCATATCTCCCTGAACTGTTTTCAATGATAATCCGTCACGCTCTGCAACCCGCTCATCCTGCTTCAACTGCTCTTCTGAGATATCAAAAACTATAACATCCGCTCCCACTGCTGCCAGTACCGGAGCCTGCTGCCCACCTGCAGATGCCAGACATAGGATTTTCTTTCCTTTTACATCTCCCAGCCATTCCTTAGATAAAGGTTTTGGAGTGAGATGTACCTCCCACTTCCCTTCTTTTGCATTATTGATCAGCTCTGTACTTACAGCCTGAGACCATTCGTTCTGTTCCAGTGCCTGTTTATTCCAGGCTGACTCATTATGATGTAAAAAGTCAATTTTTTCTTCTTGCATAGTATTATCTTTTTCATTGGCATTATAAAAACATTTACAATGCATTACAGTATTCAAATATAGAGACTTTACAGCCTGTCTATGTTGAAAAGACTATCCATTTTCACGAAAAGGACTGCCAAGCAATTATATTTTGGCTGTATTCGATTATTTTATTACAGAAAAGGCCTTTAAATATTTAGCTTAAAAACTCTATTTCAAAATGTATTTTCATTTCTTATTCGAGGTTGAGAATGCTATCTAATTCCTAATTTTATTTATCTTTATATCGATCAAAAAAGATTATTAATGAATGACCTTATATTGAAATCTCAACGTTTAACCTTACGTACATTCAAAGTAAGTGATGTTTCAAATGTTCATCACATGCTCTTACAACCTGAAAGTACATTATTTAATCCCAGTTCTTACTCTGAAGATAAAAAGGAAACTCAAAAGTTAATCAATATCTGGAGGTCAGAAGCAGAAAGCGGGCAAAGCCGCAAAAAGTTTACGTTTTTAATAGAAACAACCACAGACTGTACCTTTGTAGGCATTATCGCCATTGATCTTATTAAATTTCATTACAAAAATGCTGAAACATGGTATAAGCTCAGCCCTGAAATCTGGGGAAAAGGCTATGCAACAGAGGCTCTGGAAAGAATCATCCGGTTTGGTTTTGAAGATTTAAAACTTCATAGAATTGAAGCAGGCTGTGCTGTTGACAATATTGCTTCTTATAAAGTCATGGAAAAGTGTGGCATGATAAGGGAAGCTCATCGCAGAAAGTTACTCCCCTTAAAAAACGGATGGAGTGATAATTACGAATATGCTATTCTTGAGGAAGACTATTTTGCAAAACAATAAACTAATAAACAGCTTTTGTTAACCCCTTCATGCTTTGAAGGGGCATCCTAATTTTTTTTAACGCAAAGGTTTTATCTATAAAGCTTAAGATTTTAGGAGAGCAGAGATTCCGACTAAGTCATTGACTAAGCTAATATTAACTAGCTGCTTCATCAAATCGATTGCACATTGTTTTCTTCTTAGCTTCCTTAAAAATAAAGCATTTTTTAAATAGAAGCTTGTCATTACCTCTATAATTTAACCACCACTTTTCCTATCGTTCGTCCTGTTTCAATTTGTTGATGGGCTTTTGCTAGTTCATCGAAAGCAAATACATGGGAAATATACGGTTTTATAACTCCTTTTTCTAACAAGGATGCAATAGTTCGCATATCCTTTCCACTGGAATATACAGACATAAAATAACAGGCATGCAGATTCTTTTCCCTTGCTAATCTTTCATCTTCCTCAGTATGTCCGGATGGCAAAGCAACAATAGTCCCGAAAGGCTTTAAAACCTTAACTGATTTCTGAAAGTTTTCTCCGCCAACAGCCTCCAAGACAAAATCAAGATCATAAAGAACTTCCTCGAAATGACTCACTTTATAATCAATATGCTGATCTGCTCCCAATTCCAGAATAAAATCCCGGTTAGCGGTTGAAGAGGTGGCAATAACAAAAGCTCCGATATGTTTGGCAATTTGTACGGCAAAATGTCCCACTCCTCCTGCCGCAGCATGAATGAGTACTTTATCAGTGGATCTCAGTTTACCATAGCTGTCAAATGCCTGCCAGGCCGTCAATGCAGCCAAAGTAGTGGCTGCTGCTTCAATATGCAAGACATTTTCAGGCTTAATGGCCAAATGTTCTGCCGGAGCGGCGGCATATTCAGCATAAGCTTTCCCATGTCCAGCAAAATTAATCATCCCGAAGACCTCATCTCCTACCTGAAATGAAGTTACTTCACTTCCTGTTTCAACAATAATCCCGGAAATATCCCAACCCAAAATCAATGGATTATATTGCGCTAAACTTTCCGCCAACGGTGCTTTACGGCTGCGTACTTTAACATCTACCGGATTAATACTGATGGCTTTTACTTTAACAAGAACCTCATCACCTTTGATGCTGGGTTTTTCAATTTCTCTTTCTACAAGATGTTCTACACCACCAAATCCTTCTAATACAATTGCTTTCATAGTATTTTACATTATAATAGCAAAAATAGACTGACTTTAAGCATTAAAACAGGTATATTTCGCTCACATTTGGGTATATTTTAAATACCACGAATGCCTTTAGATTTGTAAAAGGATTTAGTAATAAATTAGATAATAATTAAATACTGAAGAACCAGAGAAAATAAAGTGAACTAAACGAATGCA
>NZ_QNVT01000033.1 GCF_003385515.1 Chryseobacterium pennae
TTGCAAACTGATCTATAGAATATTTGCTGTGGTAAAAAGAGAGGAACCTTTTGTAAATTTAACAAGATATAATTTGCATATGTCTTAGAATACACGAATTTCATTTTATTAATGATATTATATAAGATGCTTTATAGGCTGTTCTATTCTATGTCGCTATGTGGTTCGAAATTATTAAACCACACCGGAGATTTTAGATATGTATCAGATTATTCGTGTATGAGTGGCGATGTAGGGCAATAAAAAGGCTTTCGGAATAAACCGGAAGCCTTTATATATTGTAAGTGAAAGAAATTAGTCTGCCATAGCCTCTCCGGACTTTCTGTAGACAAAGTTTCCATAGATATGTCTTCTTGCGAAACGGCTTGGTGAATCTGCATTCACCATTTTGATATAGGTATTTCTTGGAACTCCCATATACTCATAGCTTTTTCCATTCAAATGCTGAACCGTTAAAATCGATTTTTCAAGGTAAAAATCCTGAATATTAGACTGGGTAACAGTTTCTGTATATTCTTCTTTATATTTTTCCTGTGTTTCAGAATTAATGCTTACCAGGAAATGATAGGCTTCAATCACAGACTTACTTTTTTCTTCTGCTTCCAGTTTTCCAGCTTCATCGTTGATGAATTTATCAGGGTGCGTATCTTTCATAGCATTCCTGTAAATTGTTTTTAACTCTTTTAAAGTTACGTTTTTATCTACACCAAGAAGCGTTCTGTGTTCACCTATTCGTTTCATAAATTGAATTCTTATTTTCGGGGTGCAAAATTAAGAAATTTAATTGAAAAAACGGTAACTTATTCATTATTAATTTGTTTTTATTATTATCAATAATGACCATCGGATAAAATACTAGATTTTACTTGTCAAAAACATTTTCAAAGTGATGCTTAAGAGAATCTGAGCTTGGATAGTCTTGGGTTTCTGTTGGTAAACTGATCTTTGTTTGATGTAATTTAGCGTAATATTCATCATGAGAAATTTTATTACTGATGTGAATCATATAGTTTTCTGGATCTATGCTAATTAACCCAAGATCAAATAGTGTATGGATATCAGATCGTAATAGAATGCCGTTAGGAGTTTTATTAGTATCAGACCCTTTGAAAGAATAGATATGTGCTGCTTCTAGCATTTCAATAATTTCACATTGTGTGATCGCACATTTTTTATTGTAAGCCTTAATAAGTTTTTCTCTGAATTTTTTTTGCCCTCTTCTAGCATAAATTTGAATCGCAATTTTTTTTCTATCGTCTAGTATACTCTCTATATTAAAGTAGTTTATTTCAGACTCATTAATTGATGAAGTTAAGTAATCAGTTGTTTGTAAATAATCAGATTCTTTTATTAAACCGAGATTATAAAAACATAAAATTAGAGATCTTTTAATATGCTTTTCTAAATCTGAATCATTTTCTAATCTATAATAAAATTCTTTGGGATTTTCGAAAACATTATTATACTTAGTTGTATCCCCACCTCCATCAACATCAATTTTAGGATTTAGACTTTTTGATTTTCTTATTTTAATGTTTAATCCTTTAGGGTTAGTTTTAGACTCAGCACAACCCACTACAGCACCTTTTCCTGTCTTATCAAAGCAAATTGCTACATATATTCCATTTGAAACTTTCTGATTAGGAGGTAGGATACATACATGAGTTATATGAGGAAAGTTGGCTGCACCTTTAGATTCTTTTACTGTTAAATTTATATTATTAAATATACCATATTTCTTTTCTAGTTCAGATTTAAACCCGTTAAGTGCTTTTTTTACATTATTGAGGATCGGGTCATCTGTTTTGATTGTTTCTCCATGGATGATAGGGTAATTTTGCCGGAATTCACAAATCTCATTAAAATAATTAATCATTAATTTTTTACTGGCAAACTAATGATTTTTACTATATTTTCAAATAAAATGTATATTTTTAATTTTAGTAATCTAAAAATGGAGGTTCATAATTAATATATGAGATATTGCTTATATAGTGTGATTTGGTTGTTTTTAATTGATATTCAGTGTGTTTGTAAACTTTTTTTAAAATTCTAAATACAAATTTTTATTCAGCTTAAAATAAATAGACTGGTTTTTAAAATCAATAATCGTATTGAATCTTTTTAAGAAAGCATTTCCAAAAAAGCCTGCCATTTTCTCTGAAGCATCAATGCCTTCTGTAGAGCTGGAAAGTGTAATCGGGACATTGTAAAGGAACTTATAGGCAAAAGTAATAGATGGGCAAAGCACTACAGGCATTTCATAAACAGAACCATCCGATCCCTGTGCAGTAGCTTTCCCTATCGTTTTCATGGTGTTGGCTAAAGAATTCTTTCTGGCATAGGGAGAAGCAATGGTAAGAGCGTCATCAGCACCGTTGTCAAGTCCAAATAATCCTGAATATTCTTTACCATTAACTGTTATTGAGCTTTCCACAGCAGGATAATTATCTATGAGATGAAGCTTCATTTTTTCATATCCTGAAAAATCAATAAATGGGTCATTTTCCTCATAAAACCGGATCACATTTTTATGGTAATCAATTTCAATGATCTTGCCTTTCATCAAATCTGTTCCGAAAACACCATCAAAACTAACCTCTCCATAAGGAATGAGGGTAAACGAAACATCAGTTTTTTTTATGTCTCCGAACTGAACGGTATTATGACTGCTGTAATCAACCGTATTTACTCCGTTTGAGCCTTTGTTTTCAGATTTTCCGTCAATTTTCAAATCTACCTTTTTCTTTGAGTTGATATTGATAACAGATCCGTCTGCTCCTGTATCAAACAAAAATTTGACGTTATCAACTGTGTTTACCTTGCAGTGCAGATAAACAGAATTATTTTCCAGTGAGAAAGGAATAAGGGTGGGTTGCTTTTGTGCTGATACAGCTATACTGAAACATGTGGCTAAAAAAAAGTATTTGAAATTCATAAAAGAGAAGTTTTACAGGTTATTGCAGTAAAAATAAAGGTATTGATGATCTTTACAAAGAAAGGAAGCTTCATTAACCTTCCCTTAACCCTTCTTCACACTCAGGAACTTTTAAAAACCGGATGCAGACACTTTAAATAAAAAAACAGTACCCAAAAAATGAGTACTGCTATTATATTTTAAATGGGAGAACCCTATTAAGGCTCATCACAGTTTTTTTTCAGTTTTGTAAAGATCCTGTCAAAATCCTTATACACTGTTCCTTCATCATCACGTCTCTGTCTGAAGCTGCTGTTGGCACAGTTGTGAAAACTAAGGCCAATCATGTCGATTAATGCATAATCTTCTCTTTGCGGATCCTCCATTTTAGCATTGAAACGATTCATAACTCCTTTTGGGTCTGCATTGTTTTTGCTTTTAAGCTCAGTATAAGTTTTCCATGAAGCGAACATTTTCTCTCTGTCGGGAGAAGATATGGCATCAATGGATTCTCTGCAGGTTTCGTAAAATCTACTGTTTTTAAGGGTGGTAGGATCTGAAAAAGCAATGATTTCTTCTTTGTTCAGTTCATACTCGTTTTCAAAAGTTTGAATGGCATTTTCATGCAGCTTTTTCCAAACTGGCTGATTGATGACTTTAAGGCTGTAAAGCTCTTCTTTTTTCTCCTGATACTGTCTTTCCAGATTTTCAAGATGTTGATCTTTGTTTCTACGGACTTCTTCAAGGCTGGAAAGTTTGAAAATAGGATTCGTATCAAAATGAACCCCATTAAACTTGTATAAAAGTTTGTTAACCCCGTCTATTTCCTCAATTTCATATTTAGACGCATCAAAATATCCCTTGTTATCACAATTGAAGGTCTGATAGCTGTACGGTGTCAGATTGGTTTTTACAGGGCCTTTTTGTCCCCAAACAATAGCAGATAAAGCCAGGGAGAGCCCGACCATCATTTTTTCCATGCGCATAGTTGTAGAAAGAATCCGAATTTTCTAAAATTTCAGTGCAAAATTAAGGCTTTAAATTTGAAAACTAAAGAATTTAAACAATTTTATACAGTTATTTTTATTATTTAATGAGAATTTTAATTTTTTGCTTTAAACAGGAGGCTTTACAAAAATTTAAGGTTCATCACAATCTCTTTTCAGCTTGACAAAAACCACCTTCTCAAAAGTTTTAAATAAAGTGTTTTCTTGATCAGCTTTGGTTCTGAAACTATGGATGGCGCAATTATTAAAAGCGTTCATAAGATCAATAATAGCATAATCGTCCTTTCTTGGGTCATTCCATTTAGCATTAAAAGAGTCTTTTGTTCCCTGATAAGGTTCTTCTCCTTTTTTAGGTTCAAATAAACTTTTCCATACAGAATACATTTTTTCTTTATCCTTGGTGGTCATGGCATCCACATATTCTTTACAGGTGTTGTAAAATTTGCTGTTCCGAAGAGATTGCGGATCTGCATATCCCATAAGAAGAGCCTTATTGAGCAGGTATTCATTTTCCAGAAGTGCAAGCGCTTCCTCGTACTGCTTTTTCCATATCGGAAGATCTATGAGTTTGAGCTCTTCAAGTACTTTCTTTCGTTCCAGATACTCCTTTTCAGTCTGTTGCAAAAGCTGGATGTTATTGCTGCGAACCAGATCAAATTTCGCCGGGCTGAAAACAATAAGAGAAGTAAACGGAGACCATGTTAAAGGAAATAATAGCTTGTAAGTACCATCAATTTCTTCTTTTTTATATTTTGAAGGGTCAAAATACCCTTTAACATCACATCCAAAGGTTTGATAACTGTAAAGAACCAACGAATTCTTTTTTGCAGGAGCCTTTTGAGCAACCATTACCACAGATAAAGCCAAAGAAAGTCCTGTAAATAATTTTTTCATGTTTTTATGGGTGAAAAATTTATATTCTTGAATTTTGGGTTAAAGTTAAAATTTAAAACTTCAATTGCGATGATAAAACAGAATTATTTACTCACTGGTTTCCGGGATTTATAGGGCCTGTCATTTGTTTTTCATCTTGTTTTTTATATTTTGCACCCCTTATATTATGAATTCTGATCTCTGCTGAGACAGAAAGGGAATATAATGATTCAATTATAGAACAAAATATTAATAATGTACCACAATTTAGAACAACTGTTTTACAGAGGAGATCTGGACCAGTGTATTGCAGAAGGAGAACAATACTTATTATCCCATCCCGAAGATGAGGAAGTAGTTTTATTTTTAATGGGAGTAGCTTATCATGATATTGTTTATCACGAAGGACATGAAGCGGTGTATGATGCCATCCGTGATTATGTTATTCCTTACTTGCGAAGAGTCCTTCAGATTAACCCTAACAATCAGAAAGCACTGTACAACATCCTGAATTACCCTTTAGGAAATGAATATACCCTGATGCAGATCGCCAGAACAAAAAAGCATATCACCCAGGAAAATAAGGCGGAGTTTATAGGATATGCGGAACGAATGCTGGAGGATCCGGACTGTGTAGGGTATGGCTATGATTTCTTGGTTAAAATATATGAATCCCTGGAAGAAAATAAAGCGCTTTTGAACAGTCTTGAAGCTGCAATGTATTATTCTAAAAAAGCACATGCTGATAACCGGGAGATCAGGGACAAAAACACCTCGCTGTACTGGATCAGAAAGATTTATTTACTAGACCATACAAAAATAGTTTCTGGAGAGGAACTTACAGGCCTTATTGATAAGGAGCATATTACTTTTGTAAGCCGTAACGAGTATGACTTTATTAATCTTGCTGATATTGCATTTGAAAATAACGCTCCTGATCTTTCACTGAAAATGATGCTGAAGGCGATTAAAGGTGAAAATTCAGCAGTTCATGTTCATGAAAAACTGGTAGAATGGCATCAACGCTTTGCTGAACTGATTAGAAACGGATATAATAATAATCCTGATGTTTTCTATTATCAGTTAATTATTGAAAGAAATTATAATGATCTGTTAAACGTTTCTGCAGATTTTTATTACCATCATGCTCTTGAAGTTATCAATTCCCATCCGGCACTGTTCTCAGGATATCATTTTGCAGGGACATTCCTATATGAAAACGAACGCTATGCCGAAGCAATTCCTTTATTAGAAAAAGCAGTGCAACTATCATCCAATGCTACGGCCTGGAGGAGAAGAGCAGATTCAGAATATCTTTTGAATGGAACGGTATTATCCAATATCCCAGTATTTTCTGATTATCCCGCAGACATTTACAATGAAGGGGTTTATCTGAACGAATGTATAGATGCATTAGAAGATGAAAATGATAAACTGAAATGGCATGAAGTGGGTCGTATTGTATATGAGCAGGCCTATGAAGCATTCAGAAAATATTTTGAAGAAGATCGGTTTGAAAGTGACTATCACAACGATCTGCATACCAGAGCAATGTGTTGTAATAATTTAGCCATTAAATATTGGGTATTGGGAGATTATAAGGCTGCTGCTGCAACAGCATCTGAAGGGCTTACCTATTCAGAATTTATGGAACTTCACCTGACCTTGATTGATGCTTTGATGGATGGAGGGGATCATAAACGGGCTGAAGAAGCATTGAATAACTATTTCAGTCTTTATGGCGGATCCGACGATTATTGTTCTAAAACTCTGTACTATAGAGCACGGCAGATTCAGCTTCATGAAGTTATGGGTTCAAGTGATGTTCAAAGAGAAGCACAAGAAGTCCTTACCTCTATTTATCAGTACACCATAGAGAATCCGGAACTTGAAGATGACAACTACAGAGACCTGGAAGCTGGTAAAAATATATTGGAAGGAATTTTATTTCAACATCTGGATAATCAGGATTTAAATACTCGAAAATCATATTATGAACAAGTAGCAATGCGCTTTCCAGGGGAAGCTAATCCTCAGTTTGCCCTGATGCAGATTTATAACGAGGAAGAAAGCTATGGAAGAGTAGCGTTGGCAGCGAAAAGATATCTTGAGAATAAAAAAGAATTCCTTTTAGATGCTTTTGATAGAGCCAAGACCATTTATATGATGGTAAAAAGTGATTTTCTCCAGGGAAATTACCAGGAAGCTGCCTCTGTATTCAGTCAGTATGATGCAGATTGTGAATCGGCAATGGATCCTGAAGAATATGTACTTTGGCTAAGCTATGGAGTGAGGGTTTATGAAAAGCTGAATAATAAAGATCAAACCCTAGCTCTTGCTGAAAGATTCACTGTCATCTACAATGCTGAAGAATGGGGCTATGACGATCTTGTGGAAAGTGTTGAGCTGTCAAAAGCAGTTGTCCTGTATCACGCTGGAAATGTAAAAGAAGCTCATGCGATATTGGATCAGGTACGTTCAGTGGCAGATTATGATCCTATTGCAGATGAATATAAAGCTTCATGGAAAAAACCGGGACTGTTTTCTAAATTCGGATTTTAATCATTAAAGGGTAAAAAATGGCGCATCGTCTTTACGTATATAATGTAGACTCCAAAACAGGAGACCAGTATTCACACTATTTGGGAGAATGGAATTATGAAATCCCGGAATTACTTCTTCCTTTATTCTCCTGCGAACCAAGATCAAAAGGAAAACTGCTGTACTTTGATAAAATAAATGGAGTAGCAAGGCTGAAATCATTCTATCAATTGTTGGGGGAGCACTTTCAGTTGCTTTACAAAAAAGCCTATTATGAACCGGTCAACAAAATGTTTGAGATGTTGGATGATCTTCCTTATGATTCCTTTATGATCAACGGATGGGATGTTTTCAATATGAGTGAAGAAAAACACTCTGATCAGGCCAAAAACTGGGTGCTGGAAATTAAGGAAAAAAGTAAGCTATATGATAAAGCAATGTCTAAGCAGAATCTGGGCTGGCTGGAAAAAGAGATTGTAGCCAGAAGGGGATATGGTTCCTTTTTAGAGATGCTGGAAACAGACTGGATTGTTTATGGCCTTGGCTACTGGAATGAAGATTTGTATAAAGACATTTCGGAGCCTTTTGAAGATAATGGTCTTTGGGGATTGAAAGACAAAAAGGGAAATATCATAACACCGCCTGTTTACGAAGAAATATTTGCCTTTAGTGAAGAGGGGATTGCAGTAGCACAGAAAAACGGCAAGTACGGATACCTGAGAAACGATGGTAAAGTACTTGTTGAATGCATCTACGATGATGCTTTTGATTCTTTTTTTATAGACAATAAGCATTATGGGATTATAGAAATTGATCATCTATGCGGACTTGTCAATATTGATACCGTAGAAATCGTGATCCCCTGTGAATATGAAGAGCTTGAAATGTTAAGACATGCCTATCTTTTTAATGCTAAAAAAGAAGGGAAGTATCATCTCATTGACGCATCCAATAAACTCATCATAGAAGAAGGTTTTGATGAACCTTTTGAGTTTAATTATTCAGAATTGATTTATCGTTCACTGAAAGGAACATCCAAAAAAGCTTTTTACACATTTGAAGGCGTTTTCCTGGGAGAACATCCGGAAGAAGTATTGGGCGAAATTGGAGAAGGATATTATTGGGCTAAACCAAATAAATTTCAGAAAAAAATCAGCATTATAAAAGCTGATGGAACTCTTCTGGATACGGAAGTAGATACCATGATGATTCTGAATGGCGACTATACTTCTTTTGCTTATAAGAAAGCTAAGCAATGGTATATTTATGATATAAAATCCGGTGAATACAGGTTAAAAGAACATACCATTGAAAATATTCACAGAGATTGGTATACCCAGTTTATGAAAGATGTATTTCTGTTATCTGATGAAAATGGCTGGGGCTTGTATAATGCTGCGGAAGACCGTTGGCTGCTCCCTTCATCCAAAGAATATAAAAAAATAGAGTCTTGCAGGGAAGAGATTTTCCGGGTAACCACTTCAAACGGGATGTTCTATTTTGACCAGGAGACGGAAGCCCGAAGCTATTTTTATGACTATATCGGTGAAGGAATAGATTATAATGAACAGATGCTGTGCCTTTATAAAGGCTCTGAAATGTTTATTCTTGATACTGAAAGAAAGCTGCATAAAGTTTCTGATCATCAGCTGGGAACTTTGTATGAAAAAAGAAATAACCTTCGTGGAAAAGATCAAAGATATTTTCTGGATTTTTATAAGGCTTGGACTGAACAGAAGGGATCTGGTTATGAGGAACATTTTGATGATGCAACCCTGATGTCGGGGGCTGAAGAATATATTGAAGAAGGTGAAATTGAAGAAGCTGTGAGGCTGTATGAAATAGGAGTGAGCCGCGGAAACACAGATATGATGGTGGAACTTGGATATATTTATGTTCACAATGAATATCCTGAGTATTATGATCTGGAGAAGGGGCTTGCCTTGTATGAAAAAGCAGCTTCTAAGAATCATGCCATTGCATGGAATAATCTGGGTTATCATCATCAGAGTGGAGTTGGGTATCCTCAGGATATTAAAAAGGCTTTAAAATGTTTCAGAAAATCTGCAGAATTAGGAGACGGTTTGGCATTGCAGAACCTTGGGCTCCTGTATTTTTATGGTGAATATGTTTTACAGGATTATGATTTGGCACTGGATTATTATAAACAGGCAGAAAAGAAGTTCTATTATAACGATGAAAACTTCGCCGAAATCTATTACCAGAAAGGTGATTATGCCAACCTTCAGCGCTATTTGAAAAAAGATACTCAAAGTACATATTCCGATATTTATTACGGAATTATCTATGATGAAGGATTAGGGGTGAAAATAAGCCCTAAAAAAGCAATCAGACACTATGAAAAATCTTTGGAGTATGCCCATTATAATACAGCTTTGAGAAGGCTTTTATATTTCTATAAAGAAGATCCGGACTTTGCTGACCCAGAAAAGTACCAGTATTGGAAAAAGTTTGGAGAGGATAACGAAATGGAAATATGATCGTAAGTTTTAACAAACATAGGTTTATAGTTTAACGTAGAATCATTTTATTGGTGTATTTGCGGTTCTTAACCTAAGAATAGTTGCTCACTTCAATGAGGTTTTGGTCCGGATCACGGAAATAAACAGATTTTATCTTCCCTACAGCGCCTGTGCGGTCTACAATTCCTTCAATAACTTCTATATTTTTTTGTTTCAGTTCTTCCAGAACATCCAGAATATCTGTTTGGGCAATGAAGCAAAGGTCTGCAGAACCACTGGTGGGATGTTCAGCTTTAGGCTCAAATTCATGGCCTTTTTGATGCAGGTTGATCTTTTGATTTCCAAAAGTCAGCGCCTTTCGGTTATCTCCAAAGGTTACCACTTCAAATCCCATGATTTCGGTATAGAATTCTATTGTTTTATCGATATCTGCTACGGTTAATACAATGTGGTCTATGTTATTGATCTTCATAATTTTTTGTTTTTAATACTAATTCTTTCACAATTCTTAGATGTCAGATTAGGGTTATTTATAGCTGAAATTGGGGATATTTGTGTTTGGTATGTCTTTTTAATTTTAAAAATAATAGCTTTACAATATTAATAGTATAACCATGATCTATTTTTTCTTTCTTTTTGTTGTTGCTGTTTTTGGAGTAATTTCCTTTCTTATCATGAACTTTTGTAACCGCTGGACTAAAGATCACAAGTATAAAGTGATTTTTAATACAATCATATTCATCATATCATTTCTCCTATTGTCATACATCAGCGTTTTTATTTTCCTGGGCACTCTTGATTTTTCCAGATAATTAATTAAAAAAATATACATGCATTTTGATTGGATTTACCTTATCGTCTTTTTATTTTTCCTTTTTGTAATTGGCATTTTTGGAGGGATTTCTTATGTAGTGATGCGCTTTTGTAACCGATGGACTCAAAACCACAGGTATAGAAAATTGCTTAATATTTTAATCTTTACAGGAGCTTTTTTTCTGATCTCCTTTCTGAGTTTTTATATTTTCTTTACGAATGTCAGTTTTCAGCGATAGTGAGGAAGTCTTCTTTTAAGAAAGTAATAGGCAATCAACAGGTTAATAACAAGAGCGAGCCATACATTGATACCATAGAACAGCTCATAATCATGAAGCTTTTCATTATAAAACAGATTCTTAATGATTCTGAAAGTAATAGCAGTTGTTGTCACAGCATAACTTAAAATCATAAAGTTTTTATGCCTGATAATATTTCCTTTTTTAATAGAAAGTACAGCAGCTATCGTAAAATAAGCCCAAAGAATATCCTGAGTCAGGAATCCTGTAATTCCTATTAATCCGCCGTTTGAAAATAATCCCAGTACAAAACAGGCCGGAACATTGATGATAAGAATGTTGTAAACATAAGCCTTTCCGATCATTTTATGTAAACTTCTGTTCTCTCTCAGAAACTGGGGCGAAAATTGAGTTAAACCAGCCAAAAGACACAGAGTTATTGAAAAGATATGGATATAGAAAAAGGCCATCCAATAAGGGTTATTGACTACTTGCTGTTTAAAGGCAAGAAATCCCACTGTTTTATCAAGTGTCGTATATTGGGAAATTGTTTTCAGCATCAGAATACTGAAAATAAATACCGAAAGCACTGCCATAATTTTAGCAATCTTTATTCCCAACGATTTTACCATGAATCTTTTTTTAGTCTTTTAATACCTTTCTGATCTGATTTTCCATATCCTCAAGATGGTCAAATTTTCTTAGAATCAAAGACTTTCTGTTGTTCTTAAGTTCCTCAATGATGTCGAGAACAAGTTCTAGAGGTTCAGCTTCGTACCCCAAAAGGTTGCTGTCAAAGTTAATACCTGCAAGTAAACCATCACTGTTCATTCCCAGACACCAGTTCTCTAAAAATTCATGAAGTGAAATAGGAGTAGCTTCATAACGATTCCATTCTTTGTCTACACATGATTTTGCTCTTGCAGCATCCGACCAGAAGCAAATGAGTTGAACCGGTTCTCCATCTTCATATTCCTGATCATTGGAGTAGGAGGTAGCATATCCTTTATCGTCTTTTAAACCATATACGGTTTCTGTTTCACTTACTTTTCTGATGAAGTCGTTATAGCGGTTCTTTAGGGTAATTTGGTCCTGAAGCATAGATGTTTTAATTAGGTATTAAGAAATATACTGATTTCCTGAAATATAAAAATCAAAATCAATGGAAAGATTCAGATCAGCTAATGTTTTTATGTTCTTATCTGATAAAGACGGGCCGCCAATCATCCCGTTTCCATTGTGATAATGAATAACGACCTGAATGGTTGTATCTGCCAGATCAGATAATTTTTTGACTCCATCAGGATCTTTCATCAGTTCAGAAAGCAGAATGTCAAGTTTTCTTTCAAATACATCAGGTTTTTTATCAGCTTCAATCATAATACAGCTAAAACCGTAACTTCCGGCATTAGATTTTCTCTGGTCGTCTTTATTCCAACTTTTGGTAATTTCTAAACGAGTGATGTCTCTGAGATCATTACTGCTATAATTTTCGGAAATGGCTTTATAATAAATTGAAACTCCAGGCTCTATGGAAATTCCTATAATTTCTTTATTCTTTGTATGAATCCAAAAAGCAAGGTAGAAATGTTCATCAACGATAGGAAGATAAACGATTTTCTCATTATTATCATCTACAATATTTTCAATAATAATTTTTCCATCCTGATAAACGGGAGTATGTATTTCCAATACTTGTTCGGTAAATCCCCATTCTTTATTGGTTAATTCATTTTGAATGAGTTCCCTTATTTCTTGTTCTGTCATATTAAAATATATGTTTTCAAAGCATAGCAAATAAAGTTTTACAAAATCCCCTTAATCCTCAAATGCTGTAACAGCATCATTGTCTTTGCATCTTTAATCTCTCCGGTATCAATCATAGTAAGAGCTTCATCAAAAGATAATTCCAGCACTTCAATATTTTCTCCTTCCTCTTCAAGACCGCCACCGTCATTAATCTTCATTTCGTTGGAATATTCAGCGATGAAAAAATGAAGAATTTCCGTTACGGAACCGGGAGACATATAGGCTTCAAATACCTTTTCAACCTTAGAAATTTTATATCCTGTTTCCTCTTCTGTTTCTCTTTTGATGCAGTCTTCAGGATTATCATTATCCAAAAGTCCGGCACAAGCTTCAATAAGCATTCCGGAAGTATTTCCGTTAATATAAGTAGGTAATCTGAATTGTCTGGTCAGAATAACAGAATTTGAAACTTTGTTATAAAGCAAAATAACAGCTCCGTTTCCACGGTCATAGGCTTCTCTGCTTTGGGTTTCAGTAGTTCCGTCTTTTTTGCGGACGGTGAAAGTAACTTTGTTTAAAGTATACCAGTTGTCAGATAAAATATCTGTTTTTAAAATAGTAATATTAGGATTTTGCATAGTATTATTGAGAGTTATTGAATTTTTAACAAATCACTTAAAGCATTTTTAAGATCTGGGAATCTGAATTGAAAACCTGTATTTTGAATTTTTTGTGAAGAAGCTCTTGAACCTTCCAATATAGCATTGGCCAGTTCACCAAATAACATTTTTAAAACAAAAGTGGGAACGTTGGGCATAAACAAGGGTTTATGAAGAACCTCAGCGATCTTTTTTGTCAGATCAGCATTGGTGGCATGCTGAGGGGAAACAGCATTATAAGCTCCGTGAAGGGCATGATTTTTTAAAGCAAAATCATAAATGGAGCAAATATCTTCAATATGAATCCATGCCATATACTGGTTTCCCGTTCCCAAAGCAGAACCAATACCATATTGTATTGGAGGAAGCATTTTCTTTAGAGCCCCTTCCTTTTCAGAAAGAACAACCGCTGTACGGATTTTGACCACTCTTTCCGCAAGGTTTTGTTCCTTAAAATGATCGGCAGCACATTCCCACAGAACCACAACCTCACTAAGGAAATCATGTCCGGGAGGGTCATTTTCAGAATATATTTTTTCTGTAGTATTGGTTCCGTAAAAATTGATTCCTGAGGCAGAAATAAAAGATTTTAGTTTAATCTCCCTTTTTCTTAAAGTATTTCGTAATAACGTGGCAGAATCCACTCTGCTGGAAATCAGTTCTTTTTTTCTTTCCGCTGTCCATCGCTTTTCTGAAATATTAGCGCCAGCCAGGTGAATGATATGTGAGACATTTTCGAAGGCTGCTTCATCAATGGTTCCTTTTCTCAGATCCCATTCATATTCGTTTGCCTGTCTTTTTTTCCGGGTAAGAAATCTTACATCGTATTCATTGCTTATTTTTTTTGCCAGTTCTTTTGCAATCAGACCGTTTGCTCCGGTAATCAAAACAACTTCTTTCATAGGAATATATTTTGTGTTGGTGAGGTATATTTATGCTTGATTTTTAACAATCAAAACAAAGTCTTCTTCTAAAATTTTGTAACCGTAATCATAAATAAACTTATACTCAGAGCCGTTTTTATAAATTTTCAGATTGGTGAAATAATCGAAATCAAATCCCAGACTTTCCAATTTGGATCTGGCAACTTTTGTTTTGCCATCAATATTTACTTCCGTAAGAATCCTGTAATTCTTGCGGAGCTTATTATTGATATTTCGCATCAGGTTCGTAGAATCCTTGTTCTGCTTATTGTTATAGGCGTTTCGGCAGGCATCATTGCAGAATTTTTTATCAGACCTTCCGATAATTTTTTCACCACATTCCAGGCAATTCATAACTTTTAATTTTTCACTTTGTGTCCATGAGCATGTTTTTTCCTTAGCAATCTCATAAAACTGCTGTGTGAAGGATAACTCCTGTTTGGCGTTATATTGTTAAAGAATAAAGCCACAAGCAGCAGGATAATACACCCCGAGAGAACCGGAGAGATAACATACCAATACCCTAATTCCGGAATTTTTCCGGTAGAACTTACTGCAATAAGTGCTGTTGCTCCACCCGGAGGGTGCAGGGTTTTCGTATACTGCATCAAGACAATAGAAAAGGCTACCGCCAATGGGGCAGAAAGCCATATAATATCCGGAACAATCTGATAAACCGTAACACCAACTAATGCAGAAAGCACATGTCCACCCACCAAGTTTCTTGGCTGGGCCAGCGGACTTTGAATAGCTCCGTAAATAAGAACACTGGATGCCCCAAACGAACCAATCAGAAATATATTTTCTGTTTGTGCTAAAGAATGAGACTGCATAAAAGCAATCAGTCCAATTCCGAAAAAAGCACCTAAAAATGACCAGAAATGCTCCTTGTAATCAACCAGAGTCTCTTTATAGATTACATATTTTGAAACTCTGAACGTTCTTTTTATTGTCTTCTTCATTGAGATTGGCCTGCTTTATTTGATAGTTAATTATTACAAAAAACCGGTTGGATATTTTTAATAAAGCAAAGATACAGAATTATCCGTTTGTAAATGGATCGTATTAAGATGCGGGCAGTTTTTAAAATCTGCAAAATCTGAATTTATGTTTTCTTTTCAAAATCTAAGTCATACGAAAGATCTTTTGTTTCTTTTGTGGTAAAAGAATAGCTGAATTATTTTTTATTGTCGCTAAAAAACATCAAATTTGTGTCCTCAATGGGGTGCTGCAATAGCGGCTGAGATGATACCCGGGAAATTTTTCCACACCTGATTCGGATAATGCCGACGTAGGGATTTTTTTGATTGATCATCTCATCATTTAATTTATGTAAGTTAATTTGATGCAGGAAATTTTACAACAGACAACATGGCAGGAATGGCTTGGAGTCTTCTTTTCAGTAGTTCAGGTCTTATTGGCACGGAAAAACAATTCCAATACCTATCTTTTCGGGATTGCCGGAATTTTACTTTCACTATATGTAATGTTTTTCGCTAAACTTTATGCGGAATTTACCTTAAATCTCTACTATTTAGTGATGAGCATTTATGGATGGCTGTATTGGAAATTCGGGAAACGAAAAACGGAAACGGCTATTTCTGAAACTACCCATCAGGAAAAACTGATTACTGCAGGAATTGTAATAGGAACATTCTGTCTTTTCTGGGTTTTTCTGACAAACTTTACCGATTCTGACGTTCCGGTTTTGGATTCTCTGGTAAGTGCTTTTGCCTGGGCAGGAATGTGGTTGATGGCACGCAGAAAAATTGAAAACTGGGTTTTACTGAATATAAGCAATATTATTGCAATTCCGCTGCTGATCCATAAAGGTCTTTATTTATATTCAATTCTGACCGCTTTCTTATTCATTGTTGCTATTTCAGGTTATCTGGAGTGGCGAAAAATTATTAAAAACAAGAAAAATGCTTTCGCATAAGGAAATAAGAGAAAAAATGCACGGAGCCTCTGAAGTTCCGCAATCGATAATCAATCAGATTCATAAGGAAAGACTGCTCCAGATCTGGGTTCCTGAAATGTATGGCGGATTGGGATTTCGTTTAAGAGAAGGGCTATCTGTTTTGTTTGACTGGTCAAAAATCGATGGAAGTTTGGGTTGGATGCTGACTTTATGTTCAGGAGCCAATTTTTTTTCAAGAAATTTAACCCCCGAAATTGCTAAAGAGCTTTTTTCCGATTCTAAAACCTGCTTCGGCGGAAGCGGAATGATTGGCGGAACGGCAGAAAAGCAAGCCGATGGAACTTTTTTAATGAACGGACTTTGGCATTTTGCAACAGGAGCACCCCATCTAAGTCATTTTACTTTAAATGCTAAATTGACTGAAAAAGGAGAACCTTTGCTTGACAAATCAGGTTCTGAAATGATAAGGTCATTTGTTATTTCAAAAAATCAGGTTGAAATTATTCCGAATTGGAAATCAATGGGCATGAAAGCAACCGGAACATACTCTTTTAAAGTTGAGAATGTGAAAATTTCGGAAGATTACAGTTTTATTTATGATGAATTTTTTACGGATGATGTCTTAGATAAAATTCCATTTAGGATTTTTGCTGATTTAACTTTACTGGTTAATTATTTGGGAATGGCCTCTCATTTTTCAGAAGAAGCGATTAAAATCCGACCTCATCTTGACTTACATTCTTTCAATGAAAAAATAGAGAAAGAGATGGAAAGGATAATTGAATTTGCCAATGAAATTGAATCTTTGCTCAATGATTTTGCAACCATTTCTTTTGAAAAACAAGAGAAAATTCACGATTATTCGTCAGATGTAGTGGAAGGTTTATCACATCAGATTCTGGATATTTATTTTCAGTTAGGAATAAAGGCAAGTCATACAGATTCTACAGTGTATCAGGTTTTTTGTGATTATTTTACAGCAACACAGCATTCTAATTTTAGGAAGGAAAACAAATTTGACCTTACTGCTCACTAAAACGGTTTTTTTAAGTTTAAAGGAGCTTACAATTCTAGTCTTGCATCTAACCTCATTATTTAAATAGAAATAAATCTAGAGGTGTTTAAGGTGTGTTTAAATAAATTTTATTAAAATCATTTTAATGTTTTATTTTTTTTATTTAAATATCGATTTTTTGAGAATAAAATTTATAATTTCACATGGTATTGAATTATAATATTTTAACTTAAATCCAAATCAAAAAACGATGACTATGAAAAAACAACCCGTAAAACCGGAATTTACTTTAAAAATGTTTGAAGTATTAGGAGGTGTATGGCTGGCCGGCTGTGTAAAGACTGCTGCAGAATTAAACATTGCAGACCATTTAGCAGATGGTTCCAAAACAATCTCTTCGTTGGCGAAAGAAACTCACTCTAATGAAAAAGCACTGTATCGGATTATGAGAGCATTAAGCAGCGTTGGTATTTTTGAGGAATCAGAAAACCAAACCTTTGCATTAAATGACTTTGGAGCAGCTTTACAGACTGATGTTCCCGGAACAGCCAAGAATTTTGTACTCACTATTATGAACGAACATTTTCCAGCTTATGGTGAACTTACCTACGGTGTTCAGACAGGCAAAATTCCTTTTGATCATATCCATGGACTACCTCTTTGGGATTACTATAAACAATATCCGGAAATAGGTGAGAATTTTGGAAAAGGAATGACCGGAATGTCTGGAACAGAGTTAAAGGGAATTATGGAAAATTATGATTTCAGTCCCTATAAAAAAATAGTAGATATAGGCGGAGGAAATGGAGTAATGATGTATGCAATTCTGAATGTTGCACCCGGTAGTTCGGGAATTATCTTTGATGAAGAGAATGTGATTCAAAAAACTACAGAACTTATCCCCCAAGATTTAAAAGAAAGATGTTCTGTTGCCATCGGTAGTTTTTTTGAAAAAGTTCCGGAAGGAGCAGATTTATACACGATGAAATGGATTATCCATGATTGGAGTGATGATGAATGTGTTCAGATTTTAAAAGTTTGCTATGAAGCAATGCCAAAAGGAGCAAAACTATTGATTATAGATGCTGTTATTCCTGATGACTCTTTGAATCAGCCTCATATTGCCAAACTTTTGGATATTGTGATGCTGGCTTGCCTTACCGGCAGAGAAAGGACATTGAGTGAATTTAAAGTGCTATTGGAAAAATCTGGATTACAATTCAACAGACTTGTTCAGATTGGTACAGAAGCGAAAAGCATCATTGAATGTGAGAAAATTTAAAAAGGACTTAGGTAAAGAACCTAATGCATAAAAAACAGGAAGTTCAATAAACTTCCTGTTTTTTATGCTGAAATTTAAATATAAAATTAACTATCCTGCAACCAATTCCTCAGTATACACAAGACCTTCATAACAAGCATTATAAATAGCCTTTAATTCATCTAATGAAGGAACTCTTGGATTAAATCCTGTACATGGATCTGCAAGCGCATTAGCGGTGATATAATCAATGTTTTTATCCCAGTCTTCTCTTGAAATCCCGAATTCTTTAATTGCTGATTGATTATTAACTTCTAAACGCAGCGTCTCAATAGCCTGTGCAAGATCTTCAGCTGTTTCTTTACCGATTACTCTTGCTAAATCAGGATAGCGTTCTGTTGCCTGCGCATTATAGCGGATAACATTCGGAAGGAAAATGGCATTGGAAGCACCATGAGGAATTCCGTACAGTGCTCCAACCTGGTGAGATAAAGAGTGAACAATTCCCAACCAAGCGTTGTTGAATGCTAAACCTGCCATAAAGGAAGCGTCATGCATATTCTGACGTGCTGTAATATTGTTTGGGTTTTCTACGGCCTCTTTTAAGTTATTGAAAACAATCTCAAGACCTCCTTTTGAAAGTGCATCTGCAATATTATTATCAATATTGGACACGAAAGCTTCCACACAGTGCGTCAATGCATCAAGACCTGTATTTGAAGTAACATGTGCAGGCATTGAAGCACAGATTTCTCCATCTACGATAGCAATATCCGGTGTTAATTCATAAGAAACGATTGGATATTTCACCCCTTTTTCTCTGTCTGTAATCACGGCAAGGCCTGTTGTTTCAGTTCCTGTACCACTTGTAGAAGGGATAGCGATAAATTTTGCCTTATTTCTTAAAACAGGAACGGTGAACGGCTTAATCATGGCATTAAAATCAGCATCAGGATATTCATAAAATACCCACATGATTTTTGCGGCATCAATGGCAGAACAGCCTCCTAAACCGATTACCCAATCCGGCTCAAATGTTTTCATGATTTCAGCACCTTTCATACAAGTTGCTGATGATGGATCTTCCTCTACACCTTCGAAAATCTGAGTATCGATTCCTGCTTCTGTTAGGTAAGCAATCGCTTTGTCAAGAGTTCCGCTTTTTCTCATAGAGCTTCCTCCCGTTACGATTACCGCTTTTTTACCCTTAATATTTGCTAATTCTGAAAGGCTTCCGGCACCATGGAAAACTTCTCCTGCAATAAATAATTTGCTCATTTTTTTTGTTTGATTTTAATGAGACAAAATTAGATAAGCCCAAACGGATGGTGTTATACAAACAAGATTATGTGTTATACATTTGCGCCAATTCCTGTTGTAGAGCAGTAGGCGTTTCCTTCAATTTAGACTTTACAAATTTGTTGAGAGCAGAAGGAGAATTGAAGCCAAGGTCAAATGCAATTTCTTTATGAGAAAGATCTGAAAACATCAATTGTCGTTTAATCTCTATTAAAATCCGGTTATGAATGGTCTGAATAGCTGTTTCCCCACAATGTTTTTTAGTAATTAAATTTAATTTTTTTGTCGTAATATGCATTTCATCAGCATAATACTGAACTGTTCTGTATTGTTTGTAATGTTCGTTCAATAATTTTTTAAAACGAACATAAATAGGCTTGTCAGCTGTTTCTTTATGAAGAATAGGATGCAATCCGTGAACAGATTCAATTAAGCCTAACAGAAAAATTTTGATATGAAACCTCGCCTGCTCCTTTTTGATAAGGCTTGGATATTGATAAATTCCCTTGATGATAGAGATTGTATATAAACTTTGCTGAAAGTCTTCTGAAGATAAAATGGTACAATGAAGTTGTGTGGAAAGATTTACATTATAAGTACTCAGTTCGTTTTTCAAAATATCTGAACAGAATAATACTTCTTCAAACAGAATTATTTTCCCTTTCAGGTCAGTACTTATGTCAGAAATAAAATGTACCTGCTCCGGAAATACTACAGAGATTTTCCCTGGTTTCAAAAAATGAACATTATCCTCAATATGTAACTGTAAAGTCCCGTTTTCAATAACAATTATAAAAAAATGATCTTTCTTGTGTGGCTTATCATAATCTTGCAAATAGTCATTTGTTAAATCAAAAACCCGAAAAGAAAGATTTTTATCCTCTTCCTTTTGAATATTCTTTTTAATCTCCAGCGTCTTCATATATTCATTTCTTTTATTATCAAAAAACTTTTGCTGTATAAAACAGACTGCAAAAATAATTTAAATCTGAATAAAATTACCACTTATAACAACCATCTGTATTCAAAGATTGATTTTGATACTGAGTTTCAACCTATCCTTGTCAAGGTTTTAAACCTTGACAAGGATAATCAACCAAATCTTTTTCCAAATCTAAAGGCACTATTGTTTAAAAAAGAAAAGTCAAAATAGAAAATTCTATTCTGACTTTTATATCTTTTAATGATAATTATAGTTGTATTATACAGTTTTATTTTTTTAGTCTTGCAACTTCTTCTTTTAACAGACTGATATACTCCTGTAAGCTTTTAATGATTTCGATGCTTAATTCATTATTAATAGTAGCATTAATGTTATTCCCCATATTACCTTGTGCCTGATCATTAAACACAGGATGGTCAATGTTAATATTAACTTCATCCTCTTCATAAATTTCCTCAACCGGCACTTCAAGAAATTTCGCCAGCTTATCCCATTCAGCTTGTATAATTTTTACAGCTCCGCTTTCTTTTCTGCTATAATTTGAAACATCTGTAGCAATAGCATCAGCAACTTGCTGTTGGGTATAACCTTTCCTTTTTCTTACTGTACGTAGTTTTTCTTTTTGCATATTAGACGTTTTTACAAATTTGCAAAAAAATAACGTATAAAATAGAGAGGTTTTTAAAATTTTTATTAACAAAAATAAAATCTATAATTCCTGAGTAAGTTCATATCATTCCTTTTTATTTTAAAACTATATTAATATTTTTTACCATGAGAAGTGAATATTACTAAACATTTTTAATCTTTATTATCCGATTATAAACGATTACAAACGAATTTAAATAGTTTATAACCGACTGATTCTTGGTGAGATCGCAACCTTTGCAACAGAGATTTGAGAAAACAGTGAACGTCTCTTATCTAAAATACTAATCATTAAATCTAAAAGTTATGTCACTAAGAAACAAAGTAACATTAATTGGTTACACAGGTAAAGAAGTTGAAATGGTAAACTTCGAAAACGGAAGCGTAAAAGCAAATGTATCTTTAGCTACCAGCGATCATTACACTAATGCTAAAGGTGAAAAAGTGGAAGAAACACAATGGCACAATCTGATTGCTTTCGGGAAAGTTGCAGAAATTATGGAAAAGTATGTTCCCAAAGGAAAAGAGATTGCGATTGAAGGTAAGCTTACCTACAGATCTTACGATGATAAGGATGGTGTAAAGCGTTACATTACGGAAATTCGAGTAGATGAGATCCTGTTGCTGGGAGGTAAATAATTCTAAAAACTCAAATGATGAAAGTAAAAGTTTTTAAGATCAGGCTTCCTGAAGAATTTCTCTACAAAGATCAGAAAATGCTTGATGATTTTCTGGAAGGCAATGAGATTATAAAAGTGGAAACCGCTTTTGTAAACGATGAATGTTATTGGTCTGTGATTCTGTATTTTGAAGAACTTAAAGTAGTGAAAAATACAGTGAAAGAACCAAAGGTTATTAAATACTCTGCGGATAATGATTTCCTGAATCCCGATGAAGAACAAATTCTCAATGCCCTGAAACTTTGGAGGTCGGAGAAAGCCAGGGAACAAAATCTGCCAAGCTACTTCATTGCAAGTAATAAAGAACTGATGTCTGTAGCTAAGTATAAACCTGCCAAAAAAGAAGAACTATTGGAGATCAAAGGATTCGGAAAGCATAAGATTGAAAATTATGGCGAAGAAATACTGGAAATCCTTGAAAGTGTCTGATTTTTAGGAACAATTAATACTAAAGAACAAAAGCTGTAGAAGTAATCTTCAACAGCTTTTGCTATTCAAAATCAAAAGTTTATTCTTAGTTTTTATTTGCTTGAGAGTTTTTTTGATCAAGTGAAGTTGGTTCAATCCTTAATTCTAAATTGTCTCTTTTCGTAGATAAGTTAAATAGCTCTTTGGCTATATGTGTTGCTTCTGTTCGGTTTTCCAATTCAAAGCCTAAAGGAAGATCTGATCTGCTGCTTTCTTTTTCAGAATCAGAATATAGAGGAGGGTTGTCAATGGGGATATAACCCACAAAAATATTTTTTTCTGCGAATTCATTATGCAAATGGGTAGTAAGCATTCTCAAAGCTGCTTGAGGGACTCCCATAGCAGAAGTAAAAGGATAGGCAGTTCTATCTGACTGCCCACTTGTAAATAATAGAGCTCCGCTGGTTTGTAAAAGATAAGGAATGGTTGTTTTGGCAGTTTCCAAAGCGCTTAAAACTCTTGTATTCAAATAAGTTTTTAATAAATCAATAGATAAATCCGTTATGGGAACATAAGACTCTGCTCCCAAAGGCCCAGGAACATTATACAAAACAACATCCAGACGATTTCCTAATTTTTCTGTTAATTTTTTTATAGAGCCGGATACAGATTCAGGAGTATTAGCGTCAATTGTTTCATTGAATACAGATATTCCTTCTAGCTCAAGTTCAGCTTTTATAAGGTTAAGTTTTTCCTGGTTTCTACTCATTAAGCCTACCAAATATCCATGATGGCCAAAATATCTGGCTGTTTCTAGCCCAACCCCCGGTCCAGCTCCTATAATTATTATTGTCTTGTTCATTGTTAAACTCATAATATTGTTATTTAATACAGGGACAAAATTATAGGACAAAATTTGTATTTTTGTTATGAGTTACCTCTATGATAGTGGTTACAAAAATGTAAGTATAGATATGAATATTGAGAAAAAACCTTGTGATAATGCCTATTTAGCAATCCATGATACTCTTTATGTTATAGGGGGGAAATGGAAGCTTGTTATTTTGGGTGCTTTGGTGACCACAGGCAGCAAATCTTTCGGTGAGCTATCTAAAATGATTGATATCAGTCCGAGAATTTTGTCTAAAGAATTACGTGAATTGGAGCTTAATAAACTTATTACCCGAAAGGTTCTCGATACAAAACCTATTATGACAGAATATTCAGTGACTCCCTATGCTGAAAGCCTTCGTGAACTGATTAATATTATGATTAGCTGGGGATATCAGCACAGAGAAGAAATCAAAGATTAATTCAGAACCTTATAATTGATATCTTTAAAATACTGATAGACGAAACTTCAGATTGAGACAAATTACATTTTATTTTTTTAATAACCAGGTTCTATCACCGTAAAAATAGTAAAGGTCATTTCTTTAGTTTTTAATGCTGTGTAAAATTCCCTGCAATTCCGTACTTTTGTCCTTATCAAAATGACATACAATAAATGAAGCCAAGTTTAGCAAAAGGAACGAGAGATTTTACAGCACAGGAAGTATCCAGAAGAAAATATATCATCAATATTCTACAGAATAATTTTGAGTTATTCGGTTTTCAGCCTCTGGAAACGCCAAGTTTTGAAAATCTTTCCACTTTAACGGGAAAGTACGGAGAAGAAGGGGATCGTTTGATTTTTAAAATCCTTAATTCAAGTATTAACGAAGCAAAGGATGAAAAAAAGGATCAGATGCTTAATGATTTCCAGAGAGCATTGGAAAAACCTTTCAGTTCAGAAAGCTTAACAGATAAAGCGCTTCGTTATGACCTTACTGTACCTTTTGCAAGATTTGTGGCGATGAATCATGGAAAATTAACTTTTCCATTCAAGCGTTTCCAGATCCAGCCGGTATGGAGAGCAGACCGACCTCAGAAAGGAAGATACAGAGAGTTTTATCAGTGTGATGCAGATGTAGTAGGAAGTGAAAGTTTACTACAGGAAGTAGATCTGGTTCAATTGTATTTGAAATCATTTGCTGATCTGAAAGTACCTGTTACCATTCACATGAACAACAGAAAAATTCTTTCTGGATTAGCCGAATATGCAGGAATTACAGATAAATTAATCGATTTTACAGTAGCTTTAGACAAGCTGGATAAAATTGGAAAAGAGGGAGTTGTTAAGGAATTATTGGAAAGAGAAATCTCTCAGGAATCTATTGATAAATTAGACTTTTTATTCAGCCAGTCTGATGATGCTTTGGAAAACTTACTTCAGTTGAAAGAAAAATTCGTAGGTAACGAGATCGGACTGAAAGGAGTAGAGGAATTAGAGTTTGTTCTTACACAATCTCTGAACCTTGGCGTTGATATGCAGAATCTTGTATTCAACATTACGCTGGCAAGAGGTCTTGATTACTATACCGGAGCTATTTTCGAAGTGAAAGCAGATGAGGTAGCGATGGGATCTATTGGCGGTGGTGGTAGATATGACAACCTTACAGAAGTGTTTGGGGTAAAAAATATCCCTGGGATTGGTATTTCATTCGGATTAGACAGGATTTATCTGGTGATGGAAGAGCTTAATCTTTTCCCTGAAGAAGCTGCTTCTAAAATAGAATATCTGTTTGCTAATTTCGGAGGTGAAGAGACTACAGAAGCTTTGAAACTAATCATGCAATTAAGATCAAAAGGGATTTCAGCAGAACTGTATCCTGAAAATGCAAAAATCAATAAGCAGTTTACTTATGCAGAGAAAAAAGGAATTAAAAACCTTGTTTTCTTGGGTGAAGAAGAACTTAAAAATGGTACAATAACCTTTAAGGATCTTGTAGCTGGAGAACAGAAAACGCTTTCTTTGAACGAATTTTTAGGATAGTATTAAGCAAGTCGAAGTTTATTGTGGAAAAATGCATAGGCTGTCTTGCTCCGTTTCAAAATACAGGTTTTTTCTCTACGAAAGAAGAACTGGCGGATCATACTTATGTATGTAATAGCTGTGGAGAGCAAGCGCGTAAAGCTCTTGCAAATATGTATATTAGTACCACTATATTTTCCAGTTGTACTGCTTTTCAGGTTCGGGAGCTTTTGCGTAATTCTGATGAGACAAAACCTCAGGAACAATCAGCCTCAGGAATTTTGGATATGATAGAAAGGTTCGGAAAATTGAAAGAAAGCGGTATTCTTACCCATGAAGAATTTACAGAACAAAAGCAGAAACTTCTTGATAAATTATAATTTCCCTGAAATTTATATAAGAAATAATCAGCCACAAAAAATATTTTTGTGGCTGATTTACTTGATGAATCATAAGTTTTGAATACTTTGCCCTCCAGAATCGGTTTAGAATTTGTAATTTGGGGCGATTAATAGAACAGTAGAATTACCTTCTACCTATATGAAACTTTTAAACATAAAAACCAAATGAATACTATTTGTGCATTGTGCGGAACTCCGCTGACGTCTACGGATATGCTTGTTGGAAAAAATAAACTTGCAGATGGCGGCTATTTGTGTGCTGAATGTTTTAATAAAGCCATTACAATCAATAGAGATCTTATCAATAATTTGCATCAGTTTTATTTTGCTGAAATAACAGGAATGTTCCTTAAAAGTAAAATTGATGGGAGCCAGAGTCCGGGAACTCCATCTTCAGGAACAGGCAACTATGAATATGATGCTCCCACCAGATTAGACGAAATAAAAGACCAGATTGTAGGGCTGAAAGCCAGATTGAGCGTTTTAGCCAATGAAGAAGTAAATGAACTGGATAAAGTCCTGGATCCAAATGAACGATTGATTGCCATTGCAGAATGTATCAATCTTCGTAATAACAGGGAAGGAATTATTTTCTCAACCCAATGGAGAGTGATTTTCATGGATAAAAAATTCTTGGGTGGTGTGGTAAAAAATGAATATACCCATAAAGATATTACCGCTCTGGATCAGGTTGAAAACCTTCTATACTCAGTATTAAGAGTAAATACAAGCGGTGGTGCTGTAGAGTTTAAACTGCATAATAAAAGTGATGGTAGATCATTCTGTGATATCGTAAACGGTCAGATCAGAGGATCCGAAAGACAAACATTTCAGAAACCGTCACAACCACAGTCATTTTATCAAAATACTCCAAGCCCAGCACTTCAAAATTCATCCAATATTCCAAAAGGATCTACAGAAGATATTTTTGAACAATTGGAAAAGCTTGGTAAGCTAAGACAGATGGGCGTTTTAAGTGAGGAAGAGTTCTCATTACAGAAAGCAAAACTACTGGAAAGACTTTAAAAAAGATAAGTTAATCCAAAAGCATATCCTTATTTGTAATTAGGATGGATATAAAACGGAACAATAGGAATTGTCTGCTCTGATATAAAAACTTTTAAACATAAAACTAGAATGAACACGAATTGTGCTCTTTGTGGAACCCCATTAAGCCTTATGGATACCGTTCTGGGTGAGAATAAGCTCTCAGATGGTGGACTCTTATGCAATAAATGCCTGAATAAAGCAACGGCTATTAATAAAGATCTGGTGCACAGTCTTATGAATTACACTTTGGCGGAGATCAGAGACTTGACTTGGGGTGAAAGTATTGAAGAAGTGGAGGAAATTGAGGAAGAAACTGTAGTAGAGACTTCAGTGTCCCATACCAGCATAACATTTTCCCATACTACTGTGCGGTTTTCCCTTGACAAAACAAAGCCTACAAGATCTGACGAAATTCAAGAACAGATTCTTGCTTTAAATACTAAACTCAGTTCTTCTGTGAATGATGAAGTAGATGAGCTTGTGAAGGTTCTGGATACAGATGAAAAAATTGTTGCAATTGCTGATGCCAAGTATTTACACAATAATACGAATGGCCTTCTGTTAGCAACACAACGTAAAGTGCTTTTTCTTAATAGGAAGTTTTTTGGAAACATATATAAGAAGGAATTTCCACATCAAAATATTAATACTGTATTGGATGATATAAGGGAAAAAGATTCTTCACTAAAGATATTAACGAACGGACCTACGGCTGATTTTATTCTTGATGGCAGTAATTCAGCGCAACTATTTTGTAAAGCTATAGAAAGGTATATAAAAAGTTCAGAAAACAAAGAAAAACAACAGTTAACTCAACCTGAATTAAAGGCTTCTGCATTTCAGCCATCTCAATCGATACAAGAAGAAGATCCGTCAGTAGTTTTTGATAAGCTCGAAAAATTAGGCAGATTAAGAGACAATGGAATTTTAACAGATGATGAATTTGCAGAACAGAAGAAAAAACTGCTGGATAAATTATAAAAAATAAAAGAATGAGTAATATTTGTTCATTGTGTAATACAGAATTAACCTCTATGGATAAGCTTTTGGGAGAAAATAAACTTTCAGATGGCGGAGTATTATGCAATAAATGTTTAGATAAAATAAGTTACATCAATCAGGAGGTGCTGTATAACCTTAATCAGTTCAATATTGAAGATATTCAGAGGATCATTCAAAATAAAGATACAGAACAGAATCCGCCTGCTGTAATACAGGAAAATCTCCCTATGGCTATGGAGGAAGAGCCTCAGAATATTTCTAAGGAAGTATATAAAATAAGAAAGCAGAAGATAAAAGCAGAGCTGGAAAAGCTTAATGCCAGTCTTTCCGTATTTACCAAAGGTGAGATTAAAGAACTTCCTTATCTGATTTCTGAAGATGAGAAGATCATTGGTATTACAGATGCTCAGTTTGTGAATACCCTGGCTGCAGGAATATTGGTGGCAACCTCCAAAAGAATGATCTCTGTTTCAAAAGCAATGTTTGGAGATGCTAAAATCAATGATTATCCTAATGAAACCATCAGGTCTGTAAGCTTTGTAACAGATCCGAGGTCACCTGTCATTAAACTCCATCTTGATGAAAGAGTGGTAGAGTTTGAATGTTTTATGGATAAAGAAGATGCAGAAAAGTTCTACGGTATTATAAGTCCTATTTATAACAATCCGGTACAGCAATCTCAGCCGGAGGCAAGTCCTGTAAATACTAATATGGATACAGCTGTAAGCGCAGCACGTTCCCTTGAAATTCTCGAACAGTTGGAAAAACTGGGTAAATTGAGAGAAGGTGGTATTCTTACCGATACCGAGTTTACAGAACAAAAAAGAAAATTATTAGAACAATTAAAATAAAAATTGTTTACCCCAAATCATGAAGGATAAAACGGAAATCGTAAAAAGCTGGCTTAAAGGATGGTGCTTATCAAGAGAAGTAGCCTTTCCTGTGCAATATAAGTCTGGATTTAATGTATTCGTGGGAGACGAAAAACAAAAAGAGCGTTACGTATTTCCTGACCTTAATGAAGACTTTTTTCAGCTTGCCCGGTCAATTGATGAACCCTGTGTTTATCTGAAAGTAAGTACCTCTCCTGATCAGTTTATAGGAAGTATTCCTGAAAAATGGCAGCTGCAGGCACAAGGATATCTGATGACTTGTTTTCATCCTATGATTTTTCCGGAAACCAGTCTGGCAGAAGGATATCATCTGGAATTTTCAGAATACAATACAACATTTGTTGTAAGAATTGTAGCGGAAAATGGGGAACAGGCTTCAATAGGACGTGTATCTTTAATAGATGATGCTGCTGTTTATGACAGAATCATTACCGAAATAGAGCATCAAAGGAAAGGGTTGGCGTCTTTTTTACTGAAAGAGCTGGAGAAGATCGCTTTATTGAAAGGGTTTCATAATAATCTTTTGGTAGCTACAGAAGAGGGGAAGCTATTATATGAAAATTTAGGCTGGAAAGTGTATGCTTTGCATTCCTCTATTGTTATTCCTTCTAAAGATTAATATTTTTATTGAATTAAAAGAGTAGTAATTTAGACTTATAAGCTATAACCATGGGATCAAGACTTGACGAAATAAAAGAAGAACTCGAAAAACTGGATATCAATCCTACCATATTTGCCAGAAAAGAGATTCGTGCTTTGCCGGATATTCTTTCAGCAGATGAAAAAATTGTTTACCTCGTTGAAGGTAGAAATAAAGTAAACAATCATCATATCATTTTAGCAGCTACAGACAGAAGATTGATCTTTGTAGATAAGGAATTCATGTATGGATTAACCGTACAGGATTATTCCTATACTAAAATAAGCTCTATACAATATGAAACTGCAGTAATGTTGGCCTCTATAGATATTCAGGTTACAGATGATATCGTAGAGATTGATGGGGTAGGAAGATACCATGCTGAGCTGTTTTGTGAAAAAGTAAGAGACTTCATGTCCCGTCCCAAAGAAAGTTTCCATAAGGCAGAACCTACTTCTTTAGATGAGTTGGAACAATTGGGACGATTAAAAGAAAGTGGAATTTTGAGTGAAGAAGAATTCAATGAACAAAAGAAAAAAATTATGGACAAATTATGATAAAAGAAGTTGTTTTTAGAGCATTAAACTGGAGATGGTATTTTACCTCTTTAATCTCATTATTTATAGGTGTTTTCTGCTGGTTATTGATCCTTATTTTACCTATTAGCAGTTTTACATGGAATTTTTTCACGGCCATCCCATTTCTGGTTGTGGTAGTAAGCTTTCTATTGGGAATTTCGAGGATGTTCAAAAAAGATGAATTTAAAAACGGTCTTTGGCAATGTTTTTTAAGCATTATTATCCTTTCTATCCTTGGTATACTGTTTGGTCTTTACCCGCCTAAAAGTCCTTATAAGCCTTATAATAATGATATTAAAAACCCAAAGAATGCAAAGTTTTCAATGCCTTTAAAGATATTTTCAGATGAAAAAGAACTCGTAGAGGTTACTCAACCTGATATCCTTATCTATGATTACTTACAGCCGGGAACTTATAAATACGATGTTTTTCTTAATAAAACAGAAAAAGGGAAAGTGTATTTAAAAGTATATGATTTCAATACCAACAGGATTCTTTCTGAAAAAGAAATTAAAAAAGAATCAATGAGAGTTGTCTTTAATCCCAATGATGAATTGAAAGAATTTTCAAGTGGTAATGATGGTTTTACAGTGAAAGAAGGAGATTGGGGAGATTATTATGGAAGCAGGATCGAAGTTTGGTTTAAACCGGATAATTCCAACGAGTCTGAAAGAAAATTAGTGGAAAAAAATTATATTATTCAGGGAAATTAAAATTTTTCTCCTATATAAACAAAAAGTCATCGCAAACTACTACGATGACTTTTTCTATATATGAATGTTAAAAAAAACTACTGTCTGTTTTTAGTTTAAAGAATCTTCGGCTTTTGTTTTTACCTCATCTACTTTATTTTGAACCTGAGAAGCAACATCATTCGCTTTACTCTTAAGGTCATTTCCCCATTTGTTAAGATTATCCTTTGCCGTATTTAGCTTATCTTTTACCGCTTGTTGATCTTCAGGGCTTGAATTCTTATATTTCCAATAAGCTAAAGCACCTAATCCTAGTAAAGCTAATACACCTTTTGTTTTGTTTCCCATGATTTCTATTTTTAAAAGATATTAATATTAAAATTTGTTATTAATACTTATGTAAAATACGTGCCAAAAAATTAAGTTGAATGATAAAAAAATGTTAAAATTAAGAAAAGATATCAAAATTTTCTCCGTCAAAACTGGCGAAAACCATAGTAGGATAGGAGTCCTGATGATAGATATTTCCATCTTTATCAATAGCAATAGCACCCGCAAATCCGTCAATCGTTTTAAGTTCGTCAAAAGTTTTAGTGAAAGCTGCTTCAAGGCTCATCCCATCCGTTACGCGGGTAACAATTTTTGCAGAAGTAGCATTGCTTACAATATCTTCACCTACTCCTGTACAGCTTACTGCACAGAAAGCATTGGCATAATTTCCGGCCACAGTGGCAGAGTCTGAAATCCTTCCCGGAATCTCAAAACCTTTTCCACCTGTAGAAGTAGCAACAGCCAGTTTTCCATCCTTATCGATGGCTACACAGCCTACCGTACCCTTCCCGCCGTTGCCAAGCTTCGCTTCGTATTCTTTTCTTCTCTGTGGAATTTCTGTAGAAAAATTTTCAAATCCGTGTTCTGTGGCATATATTTTTGCGCCATGTCCGCCTAAAACCCTGTCATCCTCTCCGATGAGGTTCTTTGCCACAAAAATAGGGTTCTTCACATCCTGAATATTGATAACACCGCTTAGTTTTTGCGTTTCACCATTCATGATGGCTGCACTCATACGGATGATACCATCACTTTGAATTTGCGAACCTATTCCTGCATTGTATAGAGGATCATCTTCCAGCAAAGAAACTGCATAGGCCACTGTATCAAAAGCAGAATGCGTCTGAAGATAGTCAAAGGCTCTTTGAGCAATTTCCTTTAAAGAGTTTTGTTTCGCTGTTTTTACTTCATGGCTTTGGTCACTTTCCGAAAAAAAACCGCCGTGGATGATGATTTTCATAAATAAAGTTTAGTTTTTAAATTATTATTTGTCCTGGAATGGTGTTGTTCTTCTGAAATGAACCCTTAATTCCTGACAGAGTTTCGAAATACTTTCCAGATTGTGCTTTTCAATAATTATCAGCTGTAGTTCATCGGAATAGCTATCTGCAAGCTCAACAATTTCCAATGGGGGTTCTTCCTGATTAAGCTTAGGCTGTAACCATACAAAATAATCCGGTGCATATTTTATCCCTGCCGGGAAGTCTCCTAGCGCATTATTCAAGCTTTCATCAATGAGTTCATGAACTTCATCTATTTTATCTCCGCGGATCAGAAAATTAAAAAGTTCATTGGTCACAGAAAACTCAAATGCTCCATCCTCGTCGCCTTCAATTACCCATTCTGCTTCATTATTGGCTATATATTGATCCGGATTGGTATAGCAAAAAGAACAGTTCGAAATGATTTCTTCTTTATTGCTGACGTCATAACCTTCCAGAAGAAGATTTATAAGCTGTTCAATTTTTTCTTCTGCCATTTAGCTGTTTATTTAAAAACTAAAATAAGAATAACTTTCGAATTGAACTTTTAAAACTATTTGTCCTGAGGAATTGGATTGAATTGTGAATTTTCAATGGTAAGAGCTTTGGTCGTAAGATCATAATGATCATTCATAGACATTACGTGAACCGTTAAATTATCAATAGAGATAGGCTCTCCAAGGTTAATATTGGTAAGGTTAGTATCCTTAATAAATCTTCCGTCTACCAGAATCACCAGCCCGGAACCTACAGCGGTCATCACATCATTATGAATGAAAAGTCCAGTATCTTCCCCAAGGCCAATTCCCAGTGTTCTTGGATTATTCACCACAGCCTGGAAAAGACGCCCGATTCTGCCTCTTTGTACAAAATGGGTATCAATGATAACATTATCAATTAATCCCAACCCTTGTGTTGTTTTAATTTCTCCCTTTAATAAAGCTTCAGAGCTGCTTCCCTGATAAATCATATTTTCAGAAGCTGCTGCAGCACCTGCTGAAGTTCCGGAATAAATAAAGTCCTGTTCCTGATATTTCAATAAAATGGTATCGTGAAATCTGGTTCCTCCAAGAATAGAGGTTAGTCTCAGCTGATCTCCTCCTGTAAACATCATGACATCTGCAGCATTCGCTCTGGCTACCATGGCGTCAGAGTTGGCTTCTTCACGGTTATGAATATCAAGAACATTTACATTTTTAGCACCCAGAAATTCAAATGCTTTTTTGTATTCAGAACCTACAATCTGAGGAATTTGAGAGGCTGTTGTTACGATTTCAATGACAGAATCTTCCTTATATTTAGATTCGTTGATGATCTTTCGCAGAATCCCCCGCTCAAAAAAGTTAAGATTCTTTTCAATATTCTGATCGTAGTCGGTTTCTGCAAAACTTCCTTTATTTACAGCTCCTCCGATTACTATTAATTTTCCAGTAGGTTTAGTCATGGTACAAAATTAAAAAATAATTAACATATTTGGCGAATTTCGTGCCATCTTTAGTTGATTTTTAATGTTTTAGAAATGTGAATAAAAATTATTTTTTTTTTGATAAATCTTCAAGTGTGCTATAGTTTCGTTTAGGGTTTTATATTATATTTGATTATAAAATAAGTTATTATTAACTGTTAAAATGCCAATAGACTATGAAAATCGAAAAGATTCAGGCACTACGCGGTCCTAATATCTGGAGTATCAGAAGAAAGAAGCTGATACAGATGAGGTTGGACCTTGAGGAAATGGAGAATTATCCTACCAATAAAATAGATGGATTTAGGGAAAGAATTGAAAAATTAATCCCGTCACTGATTACCCATAGGTGTTCAGAAGGAGTGGAAGGTGGTTTTTTCCATAGGGTGGAAACTGGAACCTGGATGGGACATGTCATTGAGCATATTGCTTTGGAAATACAGACCCTGGCGGGGATGGATGTTGGCTTTGGAAGAACCCGGGAAACCAAATCACCGGGAGTGTATAATGTGGTATTCAATTACCTTGAAGAAAATGTAGGAATTTATGCTGCTGAAGAAGCCGTAAAGATTGCAGAAACATTAATTGAAGGAAAAGATTATGACCTGAATGCCTGTATTCAAAAGTTAAAAGAGATCAGGGAACGTGTTCGTTTGGGGCCATCAACCGGAAGTATTGTAGAAGAAGCTGTTTCCAGAAAAATACCATGGATCAGATTGGGAACAAATTCATTGGTGCAGCTTGGATATGGGGTCAACCAACAGCGTTTTCAAGCCACAATTACGGGAAAGACAAGTTCTATTGCGGTAGATATTGCCTGTAATAAAGAACTAACCAAAAGAATGCTTCATGATGCAGCCATTCCGGTACCCATCGGTGATCTTATTGTAGATGAAGAAGGTTTAAATACAGTAATCAAAAGAATAGGATATCCAATTGTTTTAAAACCTTTGGATGGAAATCATGGAAAAGGGTCATCCATCAATGTCAATGACTGGGAGGCTGCTAAAACAGGACTGGAACACGCCCAGAAATATTCCAGAAAAGTAATCGTTGAAAAATACATTACAGGTTATGATTTCAGGGTTTTGGTGATCGATAATAAAATGGTAGCTGCGGCAAGAAGAGTTCCTGCTCACATCGTTGGAGATGGAGAACTGAATATCCAGCAACTTATTGAAAAAGAGAATAAAGATCCGCGAAGAGGCTATGGTCACGAAAATGTCCTGACCGAAATTGAAGTGGATAAAGATACTCTGGAGTTGCTTGAAAAGCTTCAATATACTCTGGAAACTATTCCGCAAAGGGGAGAAATTGTTTACCTGAAGTCTACCGCTAATCTTTCTACAGGAGGAACGTCAATCGATGTGACCGATATGGTACATCCGGAAAATATCACGATGGCAGAAAGGATTTCCAAGATTATTGGACTAGATGTTTGTGGGATTGATATTATGGCGGAAAACCTTACACAACCCTTAAAAGAAAGTGGTGGAGCCATTATAGAAGTTAATGCTGCTCCCGGATTCAGAATGCATCTGGCTCCAAGTGAAGGGCTGCCAAGAAACGTTGCAGCTCCGGTTGTCGATATGTTGTATCCACAGGGAAAACCTTTCACTATTCCGATTATTGCAGTCACAGGTACAAACGGGAAGACAACCACAACAAGACTGATCTCGCATATTGTAAAAAGCAATGGATACAGAGTAGGGTTTACTACTTCAGATGGAATTTATATCCAGAATACCATGTTGTCAAAAGGGGATACTACAGGTCCGCTTTCAGCAGAATTTATTTTAAAGGATCCTACCGTGGAATTTGCAGTTTTGGAGACTGCCAGAGGAGGAATTCTTCGTTCGGGATTAGGATATTCGCAGTGTGATATTGGGGTTTTAACCAATATTGAGGAGGATCATTTGGGAATGAATGATATTCACAACTTAAGAGACCTTACCAAAGTAAAGCGGGTAGTATTAGACAGTGTGAAGAAGACAGGATGGAGTGTTCTGAATGCAGACAATAAATATTCTATGAAAATTGTAAACGACCTTGATTGTAACGTTGCGATTTTCAGTATGGATGAAAACAATCCGCATATTGTGAAATTTGCAAAAGAGGGAAGAATCACCTGTGTTTATGAAGAAGGATTTGTAACCATCAAAAAAGGCGACTGGAAGATCAGAATCGGTAAAGCAAAAGATTTCCCGATTACGATGGAAGGAAAAGCCAGATTCATGATTGAAAATGTATTGGCAGCCAGTTTGGCAAGTTATCTTCACGGATTTGGGATTGAAGATATTTCCAATTCATTAAGAACCTTTATTCCAAGTGCACAGCTTACCCCGGGAAGATTAAATGTCTTTAAGTTTAAAAGCTTTAAAGTGTTGATTGATTTTGCCCACAATCCATCCGGATATGAAGCCATTGAAGATTATCTTAAAAATGTTGAGGCAACAAAGAAAATAGGAATTATTTCCGGTGTTGGAGACAGAAGAGATAGTGATATCAGAGAATGCGGAAAGATTGCAGGAAGAATGTTTGATCATATCATCATCCGAAATGAAAAACATCTTCGTGGGAGAACAGAAGAGGAAATCAACGGATTGATTATCGAAGGAATGCAGTCTTCAGGAAAAGATGTCAGCTACGAAATTATTCCTAAAGAAATTGAAGCATTGAAGCATGCCATGGGCATGGCTGAAGACGGAACATTTATTACCGCTTTAAGTGACGTAATTTCCAATGCGATTGATCTTGTTCAGGAATATCAGGCAAGAGAGCTGCTGGAAGACGATAAAAACGGATAAATAAAATTTTTATAAGCTTATTAAAATTGCAATACGAAATCTATAAAACGTATTGCAATTTTTTTATACCATAGTATAGAGATGCTTTTTAAGAGGGAAAGTATTTTTAACTTTTCTTTAAAAGTGATAAAAAATAAAAATTATTAACTTGCCATACGATCAGTTTTTATGAAAAAGGTATTCTTTATTTTCTTTCTTTACTTTTCTATACAGTCTTATTCTCAAAACTATACCCCGGCAAAGTTAGATAGTATTACGAGTATTTATAAAAATAAAGGAGAGTATGAAAAGGTATTTCAATATAATATAGCTGCACTTCGATATTATAAAGAACATGATAATCCCGAAGGCAGTGCTTTAGCTAATATTAATATTGCCAATGCATTTTCTACATTCGATGAACACCAGAAAAGCCTTCATTATCTGGATGAAGCAAGAAAGCAGCTTAAACATATTAGCAACAATGGGCTGAATGCCAGATTATGCAATGAAATTGCCAGAAATTATGCTTTTCTTGGTCTTTATAACCAATCCAATATTCAGTTGAACCAATCTATAAAATATCTTAAACATGCTCCTGATACAAAAGAGAACAAGAATTCTTTATTTTTTGTTTATCTCTGGAAGTGGTCCAATTTTGAGGATTTAAAGCTTCCTGATTCTATTAATCTGATGCGTAAAAAAGGATTGAAAACCTTTCCTGATGAACCTAAAATTTATGTAAGAATTGCAGAACAGTTTTTATCACAAAAACAACAGTTGGACTCTGTTGAATATTATCTGAATAAAGCATCGCTGTTAGCCGTGAAAAATAAAAGCTCTCTTCATACATATGGAGCTATTGCAACAAGGCGTGGAAATTTATACACCCTGAAAAAAGAGTATACAAAAGCACTTACCTATTATCAGGAATCTTTACCCATCTATCTGAAAATAAACCGGGGTGCAGATATCATAAATACATATAAAAAGATTTATGAAACTTATCTGGCCTTACATGATATTCCAAAAGCGAATGAATATCTGACAAAATATACTCAACTCAATGATAGTGTTCAATCCGGGGAAAGAAAAGCAGTTGCTTCTGTTATTAATAATCTGGCTATTGAGCAGGAAAAAGAAAGGAATGACCTCTATGCCATTATTTCTGCAATTGCGGGCATTGCTGCGGTATCTCTTCTTGCTGTGTTTATGATTAGAAAACGGAATAACAACAAAAATAGAGGAAGAGATCAGCTGCTTGAAAAACAGAAAAAAATAATTGATGAAAAAATAATAGAAACAGATAAGCTGAAAAAGAAAGTAGATACTTCCATTAATGATTTATCTAAGATGGCAACATCAAATAACCCCTTTTTTATTAGCAAGTTTAAAGAAGTTTATCCGGAATTTCATGAAAGACTTATTTTACAATATCCTGAACTTACCAATCATGATATAAAATTTATTGCTTATTTGAGGCTTAATCTTACCAATAAAGAAATCGGGCAATGTGGAAATGTGACAGTAAGAGCTGTTGAAACCAAAAAATACAGACTTAAAAAGAAGCTCGAATTACCCGCTGATGTAGATTTAGGAGCTTGGGTTTTAGAGTTGTAATAAAAAATACCTCAACTCTTGCTGAGGTATTTTCAATTCATTATAAACTCATATTCTTTTCTACATAAGATAAAATTTTATACGCAATGTCAATCCTTTCAGAATTAGGATAATTTTTATTGGCAAGAATTACAATTCCAATTTTTTTTGAAGGAACATACATTACATAGGATGCGAAACCATTGGTAGCTCCTGTTTTATTTATCAGCACATCAGTTTGTGGTTTTTGATGGGGTATTATTTCCCTGACAGGATTGGGTTTATAGATCAGGTCATAGGAATTTCCTTTTTGAAGCTGTTCCAATGTTACCGGATAATTATATTGTTCCCAGATAAGGTCCTGAGTCATTTCTGAAGTGTTAAAATAACCGGTATGGGTCTTCATTAACGCCGCAGATAACTTACTGTCTATTTTTCCAATTCCCATATTGGCATCTACAAATTTGATCATATCCTGTGTACATGATTTTACCCCATATGCCTCATCAGCCAAAACTCCTGGATTTAAGCGTATCGGTTTGTCATTATTATCATAACCCCATGCGTAATCATTCATGTTTTTGGCAGGGATTTTATAAAATGTATTATTTAAACTCATTTTAGCAAATACATTTTCAGTCATGGCTGCTGTGAAGGGCTGTTGCATTGTTCTCCCGGCGATAACCCCCAATAAACCTATACTTGGATTGGTGTACATCCTTTGAGTACCTGCTGGATAATCGGGTTTCCAATTTTTATAGTACTCGATAAGCTGTTCGTTATTGGTGACTTCATCAGGCAGCTGCAAAGTGAATCCACCTGCAGTATGTGTTCCCAGATTGTACAGTTTTATATGATCAAAAGCTGTGTTTTTGAGTTCAGGCATATACTTACTCACGGGATCAGAAAAATTGAGCGTTCCGTTAACCTGTGATAAACTAGCTAGGGTAGCCGTGAATGTTTTACTTACGGACCCCAGTTCAAATAAGGTTTTATTGGTAATTTCTATATGGTTTTCTTTTGAAGCTAATCCGTAATTGAAAAATGTATGTTTACCCTTTACACTTACAGCAATACTTATACCTGGAATTTTATTTTTTTCCATGACAGGTTTTACCAAAGTATTTAAATAGTTAGTAAAGCCTGACGTATTTTCTTTTTTTGAATGAGTGCAGTTTGATAAAAAGGATAGACATAATACCGCAACAGATATACTTTTTAAACTTTGCATATTTTAAGATTTTATAATTGAACTTTTTACTAATACTTATTTCGAAAAATTGTTTAGCAAAAGTAAAAGAAATTTGCAGATAAAGCTTTACTACAATTCTACTACAATAATTTAAGTTGTTTAAAATCAGTGCTATGTGGATTATAAAGAAGAGCTCTTGAAACGCGTATAAATAATATTACAGAACCATTTGAAGTGATTTTATCAGAGTTTTATCCTAAAAAGGACAGGTTTTTTTGTGAAAAATAATCGGCTGAACCAAAAGTTCAGCCGATTATTTTTATTGCGTTTAAAATGTATTGATCTGTTAGATAATCGTACTCAATGAGTTTTTATCCTTCCGCAAAAAAAGCATTAGGGCTTCCAATCCAGATAGCATCTTTCTTATTGAAATCTACATTTACCATGGCTGCCTTTGTCATTCTTCCCAGATTTTCCAGAAGGATAGGGCTTTCATCATTTTCTTTCCAGATATACAATAAACGGATCTCTGTTTTTGAAAACTGACCATTAATATCTTCAATAGCATCAGCTATTTAATTTACATCTTAAGTAATATTTTTGCTTGGTGAAGTACTGCATCCTGATCTTCGGAAAATGTTAGAAAGTACTTCGTTTGCCAGTCCTGCGTTTTTTGAGCCTGTTTACTTTCTGTCTTATCCCAGACCGGGTAAACTCGGATTCCCCGTTTTCCTATCTTTTTTCCATGAGATAGAATTCCTTTTTCCGCTAAAATATGCGTAGGGAAAATAAATATCCCTGAAAGATTATTTTTAAAAGCTGCAACGAGATAAAAGTCAATGTCATCTGTACTATTGAAAGGAGCCGTTTCTCCATTTTCATTTCTTTTCCAGATCGTTACGAACTGACCTGTTTTCGTAGGGGTTATTTTGGAAATACGGAACTTTATTTTCCAGTCATTCAAAGTGAAGTTAAAACCCGAATATTCTTTGCATTCTAATTCTTCTTCTACATTTGAGCAGCTGAATCCAAGAGGGTGAAACAGTTGTTCTTCTATGGTCTTTAAATTCAAGATTTTATATGTTTAAAGTTCAAGGTTTAAAGTTGGTTTCCATAATTATATTTAAGATAATCTGTTATTTGATGTGTGTAGCTATATTTCACTCCTTTGGAGGGGGACCTAAGATTTGACGGGATGGTTCCGTAATGTGCAATATCAACCTTTATTTATTCCTTTCCAAAAAAAGCATTAGAGCTTCCAATCCAAATGGCATCCTTCTTATTGAAATCTACATTTACCATGGCTGCCTTTGTCATTCTTCCCAGGTTTTCCAGAAGGATAGGGCGTTCATCATTTTCTTTCCAGATATATAACAAACGGATTTCTGCTTTTGAAAACTCTCCATTGATATCTTCAAAAATAGGTTCATAGGTTACTTTTCTTTGCAGAATATAATTTTCTTTGTCTTCAATAGCATCTGTAATCTCCTTTGTTGGGTTTAGATTAACACCGCTTCCCGCAAATGAGAACAAGGGTTTCAGTACAAATTCTTCCAGATTTTCATTTTCCGGAAACTCATGAAGGAAATAACTTTTCGGAACAAATTGATGTTTTAATAAAGGTAAAAGAAATTTAGATATTTTAAAGAACCAGTTCGGATGAGTGATCCATTTTACATCAGCTTCTTCACGGAAATCAAATTCGGTTTTAAGATCCGGAATTCTGTCCAGTTCATCAAATATCACACGATTGTAGATTCTTTTGATTTCAACAACCTTACCATCATTCTCATAATATAGTTTTTTGCCCTCTTTTTTTACTTTTGTCAGACAAACGGTTTTTATTCCTAATAGCTGTTCTGTCAAGACAAAATCAATAGCTGTTTTCTGTTTTTCAGGAAAAATTTCAAGAAGAATAACATTTTCAGGATTTTCATCACCCACAATCAGATCTTTTAAATGTTGTTTAAAAGTCTCATGGGGCATAGTATTGCGAATCTCTGAAAGAAAAGGATAAACTTCGCAGAAAGTATCTTCAAACTTTTTTTGGAAGGCATATAATGACGGAAAAGCCTGAAGCTCGATCAGTTGTGGTTCGATTTCTCCATTTTCACTTTTGCAGATTCCAAAATCAATGGTGAAAAAGTGAGGCTGATCTGTATCATTGGGAACCCGGCAGTTGTCTGGGACTGCTTTCTGAAGAGTCTCTGCAGGAAGCGCCTTGATCTGGTTGATGATACTTTCACTGGCATCAAGCAATTTACCTTCAAATTCTTTGGTAAGGAAAATCGGACTTTCGGAAACCCTGAAACCTTGCTCCACACCTCCTGTTTGCGCTAAAACTTCCTTCAGCTTTTTATATTTTTCATCTGAAAACTCCTGGTTAAACTGTTTTCTGTATTTTGGGATCATATTTTTTTTCTTTTGTGATGGTAAAAAATCGAGCAGCAATGCCCGATGCTTTATAAGATGGAAGCTAGAAGCTGGAGGATGGAAGTTTTTGAAGCCGGAATTTTAAAATAAGTTCAATTTTACTTATACCTAATTAAAATAAAGAGTTTACTAGAAGTTTAATCACTACTAGTAACTTCCAGCCTCCTTCTTCCCGCCTTTTTAAGCCAAAGACTCAACTTCTTTCAAAATGTTTTTTTTTGCGAACTGAAGAAATCTAGGAAGGATCTGGTTTCTGGTAAGGATGATTTTATCTTCATCATCTATCCTGTCCACCGTTTCAAGATATTTTTCCATGCCGAAGTTTTCAATCATGGCTTCTCTGTTCTTATCATCTTTAAGGTTTTCGATTAAAGCCTCAGGGCTTGCTTCCGGATGAAACTGGGTTCCAAATATTTCATCAGAAAAACGAACAGCCATTACTGCTCTTTCCAGGTTGATGTGCGGACGGAATTTTTCAATTGCCATTACAGTCATTCCCAATTCTTCAAACCGATCATGATCCGGCTCAATGAACTGATACGCTCTGGAATCTACTGCATAAAAAGGATCCTGAAGATTCTTGAATAAAAATTCTTCTCTGCCTTCCTTTGTTTTGTGTACCGGCATTACCCCAAAAGAATAGGATTTTCTTTTACAGATATTTCCTAATTTCCAGTGAATACTTGCCAATTGGAAGGAATGGCAGATCAGGAAAAGATACTTCTTATCTTCACTGTATTTGTTGTGTTCAAAAACTGAATCTAAAAAATGAGCAAACCTGTTTTCCCACTCGAAACCTTCACGGTGTGGAGTACCTGGCCCCCCTGAAGAAATAAAAATATCAAAGTCTCCAATCTCCGGCATTTCATCTTTAAACCTCACATCAAATGTCTGGATAATTACATTTTCTTCAGAGTTCTGCTGAAATGTTTCAGAAATTTCTTTAATGTTTCTAAAGCCTTGATTGACATGGTTGTTGTTCATGTCCAGCAGAGCAATTCGAATATCTTTCATTACATCATATTTTTTGTAAAGTTACCAAAAATATTATGAAGCAGTTTCGCCATGCGTTATGCCATACTCTGTTTCTGAGATCATATAATCCACAACCTTAGTAAGATCGCCGGTGTCCTTAAAGATCTGAAGCTGCCTGTCTGCACCGGTTCCGTTTTCAAGGATTTTCCAGGCATATTCAACCTCCTGACGGCATCCTAAATCGTCTACCACATCATCAATAAATTCCAAAAGTTCTTTTAATAAAATAGGATAAGGAACAGATTCTTCTTTCCCAAAATCAATCAGATGGGCCTCGATGCCGCTTTTGGAAGCACGCCATTTATTTTCATTCAATAAGAGTCTTCTGTAACTTCTGAAGCTAAGGTTTTGCTGGTGAAGCTTATAAATTTTAGCCACTAAACTCTGCATAATGGCTGCAAGACATACGGTTTCATCAATTCTTAGGGGCATATCGCAAATCCTGAACTCAATGGTAGGGTAGAATGGGTGGACTCTTAAGTCCCACCAGATTTTCTTAGCATTATCGATGGTTCCTGTTTTTACCAGAAGATCAACATAGCTGTCAAACTCAGCCAATGAGTTGAAGTAACTCGGAATACCGGTTCTCGGGAATTTTACGAAAATTTCCTGTCTGTAAGATTTAAAGCCTGTATATCTTCCGATCCAGAATGGTGAATTGGTAGAAAGAGCATACACGTGTGGCAGAAAATAGCGCATTACATTCTGAATTCTTACGCCTTCCTCACGATTGGGAATTCCAATGTGTACGTGAAGTCCAAAAATAAGGTTTTCACGGGCTACATCACCCATATCATCAACAATTTTGATGTATCTCTCTCCTTGAGTAATTGTATTGTCAGACCAATGAGAAAAAGGATGGGTTCCGCCACCGGAAACACGCAGTCCCTGTTCGTGGGCGGTGTTGATCAGGTGTCTTCTTAAATTCGTTAATTCTGCTCTGGCTTCCTGAATATTCTGACAGATTCCGGTTTCCATCTCGATCATGGATTCGTGCATTTCGTGCTTTAGATTTTCACTCAATACCGCTTTTCCGCCTTCAATGATTTTGGATACATGAGAAATCAGATCTCTGCTTTCAACATCAATGATCTGATATTCTTCTTCGATTCCAATAGTAAACTGATGATGCATTGTCTTGTGTTTTTTTATTCTTTTTCAATATTATTTTATGGAATCTTTCACAAAGGTTCCCCAAGTGATATTTGGTTTCCCGGGAGTATATTCCTTCGCTTTTTCAATAGCCAGCTTAGCAGCATGCTCTATGATCCATGCAAAATTTTCTTCTCCTACAGAATTTTTGTCCGCATCCGGAGCAGGATTGCAGAAGTCGATAGCATAAGGAATACCATCTCTTACAGCAAATTCCACTGTATTGAAATCATATCCTAATGCTTCATTCATTTTGATCGTATAATCATGAATGGTTTTCAATAATTTTTCAAGTTTTTTACCTTGTGTCTGGTGAGTAGTGGCATACCTTAGGTGAGGCGCATTTCTAGGCTCATATGGCATGATGTGAACATATTTTCTACCCAGGCAATATACTCTGTAATAGTCATCGAAGATAATTTCCTCCTGAACCATCATCACCAGCTGTTCCGTTTCCCCAAGTTTGTTCCAGAGATCATCAGGGTTTTCCACTCTGTAAACACTCTTCCAGCCACCACCATCGTGAGGTTTCATATAGGCAGGGAATCCAACATAATTAAAAATATATTCCCAGTCATGTGGAAATTTCAGGTTTCTGAATGAAGTTTCCGAAGTATTGGTTGGTCTCTCATGAGATGGAAGCAATACAGTTTTCGGTAATGGAATTCCTAATTTGCTCATGAGGGCATTATTGAAAAATTTTTCATCAGCACTCCACCAAAACGGATTATTGATTACATAAGTTCCGTTAAGTGCTGCATTTTTCAGATAGGCTCTGTAAAAGGGAACATCCTGCGAAATTCTGTCGATGATTACTGCATAACCATAATCTGCTCCTTGTTCTAATTTGTCAATAGTAACAGGTTCAGCCACGATATCTCCACCTCCCAATTCATTTACTTTATCTATAAATGCCCAGGGAAATGTGTCTTCCATACCGAATAGAATTCCTACTTTTTTTGTCATAATTTTTGTTTTTAAATGGGTATATTTTATTTTTCAACAGAATCAGTGATTCTTCAGATTTCTTAAAACTTAAGCGTTAAAACATTGATTCTCTTTTTAATTTAAAAATCGTTATTTTAAACACTTAAGCTATTTTATCAACTATTTTTTTTATTTGGAGGCTTTTTAAGGGAAATAAGTTCCTATAAATGTGGGGAATACCATTCTCCATAATGGCCAGTCGTGGCCGATCCATTTTCTTTCATCATACCAGAAATCAATGCCTTTTACTCTTAGAATTTCTGCCATTTCAATATTTTTATCCTTACAGATATCCTGGTCAGAAGTACTCAGCACAATATGCATATGCTTATACTTCCAGGCTTCATCATTTCTTATAAATTCCCTTGGACAGTTAAAATACACCAGGTCATCGGAATATCCATCCATAAAATTTCTTATACTGAAAGCCCCTGAGAGACAGAACAGATGAGAAACTACATCCGGAAACCTAAAAGCAAAATTAGCAGCATGATAGCCTCCGAAACTAGCTCCCGCAACGGCTACACGATGGGTCTTATGGATTTTCTGAATGTATGGAACAAATTCCTTGATCAGGAACTGAACATACCTTTCATAGTTTCTGATTCTTTGTTGTGGTGATATTTTTTCATCATAAAAACTCCAGCTGTCAATGGTTTGAATATTATAGAGTTTTACTTTTCCCTGCTCTATGAACCAATTGATACTTCCGTTAAGGTGAAAATCATGGTTTTGGGTATATTGTCCTTGGGAAGTGGGGAACATGATGATAGGATAGCCGGAATGTCCCGTCACTTCTACTTTAAGACTTGTTCCCAATAGGTTGGAATAATAATCAGTATGTTCTATATGAGGCATTTATATTCTACTTTTATGTTTGTGTATAATTAACTGCTCAGTTTGCCGGCTTTAGGAGGAAGAACATTCAGCATTTCTGCATTGATCTTTTCCGCAGCACTGTCCAGTCTGTCTTCTATCACTGAAGCATCACTGGATTTGTAAACAATTCCGGCATGGTAGTCTATAGGAAGAAATTTTACAACTTCCTCACATTCAAACTTAGTATAGTCCGGTTCTTTATCTTTAATAAGAGCAATAATAAGACCTGCGTAATATCCGGTAGGTGGGGAGACGCTGTAGTTGTTGTTTCTTAAAAGAGCATCTTCGATCTTAGCCCATTCTCTCCATATATTAATGTTGCTTGAAGCTTCCACCAAATCAGGAATATGGGCACCGCCTACTCTTGAGGAGGTTTCCAGAAAATACCATTTTCCATTTTCCTTGCCGCGGATGAATTCCGTATGGGTAGCCCCATTGAGGAGTCCGAAGTTGGAAAGTACTCTGGAATTGATCTCTTCCAATGCTTTGAACTCATCGGAATATCTTCCTAAAGTTTTAGATCTGAAAACACCTCCTTCATGAGAAACCTGCATGGGAGGAGCCAGATATTTTGATGCAGAAGTAAATATAATTTCCTTATTGAATGTAAGGCTGTCTACATGATAAACATCCCCTGGTTTAAAGCTTTCCAGCAGGAAAAGATGGCGCTCTTCCCCAAGCACTTCAAGGGCTTCATGAAGCTGCTCTTTGGTCATGATTTTTTTAATTCCTGATGCTGACGCTTCTGAACGGGGTTTCAATACCCATGGTGCAGGAACTCTGTCTACGAATTCATTCACGGTATCATCATTGAAAACAGCTGTGAATTCAGGAACACTGATCCCGGAATCTTTTGCCTTTTGGCGCATGGCCAGCTTATCTCTGAAATAACGGTGGGTAGTTTGTCCCATACCCGGAATACGAAACGTTTCCCGGATCAGGGCAGCCTTTTCCACATCGTAGTCATCAAGAGCGACTACAGCATCTACTTTTCTGGTTTTCATCAGGTGTGAAAAACCTTGGATCAGATGCTCCAGATCCCATACGGAAGGTTTGATTTCAGGCATATAAAATACCTCATCAATGGCATGCCAGGGCCAGTTTTTTTCTTTAAGATTTTCTGATGTTACTAAGATGATTTTATTACCAAGCCTCTTCATTTCATCCATGAAGTCATAGCCCTTGTAATAGCACGAAATACATACTATAATTTTCTCCTCCATATAATGTTTTTTAAGTTTTAGTGAATTTTCAAAAATAAATGCAATTCTTTATTGTTTGATTAATATCAAAAATTGGAATATGATGCGCTTTTATGAATCACTAATCAAGTATACAGAGAATTTTTGTAATAAACTAATTTTTAGTGATAATTTTCGATTAAATCCGAGAGCAATTGAACCCCATAACCGGTAGCTGCTTTTTCTTTAGCATATCCTACATTTCCAAAAGCTACACCAGCAATATCCAAATGTGCCCATTTGGGGTGATTTTCAGTGAAGTGCTCCAGAAATTTGGCTGCAATAATACAGTCTCCAATAGGCTTTAATGACATGTTTTTTAAGTCGGCTACATCAGATTGTATATCATCTTTCCAGACATCCCATAACGGAAGATTCCATAGTCTTTGGTTGGTGTGATCTCCGGTTTTAATCAAAAGCGTTTTGAGCTCTTCATTATTGGAAAACATTGCTCCGCAAGTGTCACCAAACATTCTTACTGCACTGCCCGTTAAAGTAGCCAGGTCAATAAGGAAATCTGTTTTGTAGTTTTTGACTAAATAAGAAAGTCCATCGGCAAGAATGAGTCTGCCTTCTGCATCGGTATCCATAACTTCAATAGTTTTACCATTGTAGGCTGTGATAACATCACTTGGAAGTAGAGCTTTTTCAGAAATAGCATTGTCAGTAATCGGGAGTACGGCTATGATATTAACGGGTAAATTCATTTCAGCAGCATAGATTAAAGTTCCTAAAACAGCTGTTGCCCCACCCATGTCAGATTTCATATAATGCATATTGGTAAAGGGTTTCAGAGAAATTCCTCCAGTATCAAACAATACACATTTTCCAACCAATCCAAATGTTTTGGCGTTCTTCACTGTAGTTTTATATTCTAAAATAGTGAAAGCTGCATCATGGGCACTTCCTTGGTTAACGGCAAGATAAGCTCCAAGCCCAAGCTCTTCGCATTTCTTTCTGTTGAAAACCGTATATTTTAATTCATATTTTTTGGCCAGATTTTTAAGGTACAGGCTGAAAATATCAGGCTTTTTAAGATTGGCCGGTTTATTCATCCACTCCTGGCAGGCGATTTGCCCGTTGCTTAATGCTTCAGCCTTCTGTTCAATATGGTCTAGCTTTTTCTGGCTTAAATTTTCAAAATGAAGCTCAAATTTTGTATTCCAGAAAGGATGGTTTTTTTCAAAAGGATAGTTATAGGTTCCTATAAGCAGTCCTTTTACGAATTCCTCAAACTGTTTTTCATTAAGGAAATCGGCCAATAGCAGAGTAGGAACTGTATGTAATTTTTCCTTTTGGGTTTGTGAAAACTTTAAGGCAACCTGCTGAAGCTCGAAATTTTGCAGGGTTGATTTTCCAAGGCCGATAAAATAAGTAATCCCTTCTTCATGGGCATTCACAAAAACTTCGTGTTTTTTTCCGGTGAAGAATGTAGCTGTATTTTTATTGAAATTCTTACTTGTTCTCGTCCATTCTTCTTCAGTGAATAAGTGGAAAACCTGAGTGTAATTTTTATTTTTTTTGTTGATTAGTTTCATAAATTTAGTTCTTAATGCTTTGTTGTTGTGGTTTTACTTCTACAGGGTTTTCAGTGTTGTCATAATACAGCCATTCGATAGCCCGCGGAAATTCCTGTGACCAGTAAAATTCACTGTGGGTTCCTTCTGGATTGATGTTGGTCCTGAATTCGAAGTCGAAAAAACTCTTTTTTTCCCATCTTTTCAGATATTCTTCGAAAATATGAATTCTTTTAACCATTTTAGATCCTTCCTGCCCGCCACCATATAAGTATATTTTGGTCTTAAATGGAACCCGGAAGTTCATCATTGGAAAATTATTGTTAGGCTCTACCCATAGAGAAGGGGAGAAAATTAATAATTTAGAATAAACTTCGGGATAAAGAAATCCACTGTAGATGCTGATCAGAGCCCCTAATGAACTTCCTCCGATTCCTGTATTATCCCTATCTTTTTTGGTGCGATAATTTGCATCTACATAAGGTTTTAAAGTGTCTGTGATAAAACGGATGTATTTCTTCCCTTCGGAGCCATTGGCGACGTTATCATTATCAAAGATGTACTCTTTGATCCGGTCTTCACTTCCATGTTCTATGGCAATGACGATAATGTCTCCCCGTCCGTATTCTGCAAGAATAGAGAGCTTTTTATCGATTTCCCAGTTCCCGAAACCGCTTCCTTCATTGAAAAGGTTTTGAGCATCCTGAAGATATAAAACGGGATAGCTCTTATCTGAAGTATGATAATCATAAGGAAGCACTGCCCATATTTTACGGTAACGATCCAGCTGCGGGATATAGAATTTCTCGGAAATCACTTCAGCAGTAGGAAAGAATTCTTCCTTGAAAGGGCCCCAGTTTAGCCTCCATTTTTCAACTGTATCAGACGTTTTCTGTAGTGTTTTTTTTGTTTTCCGGTTAGGAGTGATATTTCCGTATTTATCCAGCTCTACATTTTCCCAGCCTCCTTTGGTGAATTTGTATTCAATTTCATCAGCAAGTTTTTCATCTTCAATTTCTATGAAATAATGAAACGAATCTGATAGTTTGAGCTGGTAATTATAGTCTTTTGGATTCCAATTGTTGAAATTTCCGGTGATAAATACTGGTCTGTCATCTTTTTCAACAGTATAAAGTTCAAACCTCATCATAAGTGTTTAATAAATATTAGTTGGCTAAATTTATAAAAAAGATTGTTTTGGAATCATAAAAAAGTGAATTAAAAAATGATATATTTGATAGGAAACGAAAGAGGAAAAGGAACTTGATAATTATTTGATGAATAATTCATCGCTGTTGCCAGTATTTTTCGTAGTTTCAAGCAAAATATAAATACAAACTGATTTTGATGAACTCTGTTAAAACCTATACGCTTTTCACCGATCATGATGTGTACCTTTTCAAAGAAGGCGGGCATTATAAGCTGTATGGTAAGTTTGGGGCGCATTCTGTAGAGAAGGAGGGGGTAAAAGGAGTTTATTTTTCAGTTTGGGCACCCAATGCTAAAAAGGTTTCCGTGATAGGAAATTTTAATAACTGGAACCATAAAGATCATATTCTGTTCCCAAGATGGGACGGATCAGGAATTTGGGAAGGTTTTATTGAAGACTTAACCTGGGGAACCTTATATAAGTACGCTGTTGAAACGGCAAGAGGAGAGTTCCTGGAGAAAAGTGATCCTTATGCATTAAGCTGGGAACAGAATATTCAGGCTGCTTCATTGGTTTCTACAACCTGGTATGAGTGGAATGACAAGGAATGGATGGAAAGCCGCGGGGCGAAAAATAGTCTGGATGCTCCTATATCTGTTTATGAGCTGCATTTAGGCTCATGGCTAAGGGATGAAAAAGATCCTGACCGATTTTTAAATTATCGCGATATCGCTAAAAAACTCATTCCTTATATAAAAGAAATGGAGTTTACTCATGTAGAGTTCATGCCTGTGATGGAGTATCCGTATGATCCAAGCTGGGGATATCAGATCACTGGATTTTACGCAGCAACTTCGCGTTTCGGATCACCGCAGGACCTGATGTTTCTCATCGATGAGCTGCATCAAAATAATATTGGAGTTATTCTGGATTGGGTACCTTCACATTTTCCGGGAGATGCTAACGGACTTTACCGTTTTGATGGTTCTCACCTATATGAACATGAGGATCCGAGAAAAGGATTTCACCCCGATTGGAAGTCACATATTTTCAATTATGGAAGAAATGAAGTGAAATCTTTCCTGATTTCCAATGCAATGTTCTGGCTGGACCGTTATCATGCTGATGGACTTCGTGTAGATGCGGTAACCTCAATGCTTCATCTGGATTATTCAAGGAATGAAGGTGAATGGGAACCTAATATATATGGCGAAAATGTGAATCTTGAAGCCAAAGCCTTTCTGCAGGAGTTTAATACGGCTGTCTATAAACAATTCGGGAACAGTATTATGACTATTGCTGAAGAAAGTTCCGATTTTCCGATGCTTACCAAGCCCGTTCATGATGGTGGTGTAGGATTTGGAATGAAGTGGATGATGGGCTGGATGCATGATACACTGGATTACTTTAAAGAAGATTTTGCCAATAGAAAGTTTCAGCATCATAAGCTCACGTTTGCCTCTATGTATATGTATAATGAAAATTATATGATGCCTTTATCACATGATGAAGTGGTACATGGAAAAGCAAGTCTGATCTATAAAATGAAAGGGGATGAATGGCAAAAATTTGCCAATCTTCGTACCCTGTATGTATATATGTATACCCATCCGGGCGCCAAGCTGCTTTTTATGGGGGATGAATTCGGGCAGACCAGTGAATGGAATTTTACCCAAAGCCTGGATTGGCACCTGTTGAAATACCCTGTTCATAAAGGATTACAGGATTTGGTAAAAGAACTGAATCATTTATATAGAACGGAACCCGCTTTGTATGAAAATCAGTTTGATAAAAACGGTTTTGAATGGATAGAAGCAGATGATCTGGAAAACTCAGTTTATGTTTATCTCAGAAAAGGTAAAAAACGTGACGATATTCTGATGACAGTGCTGAATCTGGCGCCGAAGGTAATAGACTATAAAATAAAGGTTTCAACCGGAACCCATTGGGAAGTCATTTTTAATTCTGATCATAAAGAATATAGCGGAAGCGGGGTAGAAGCAGACCTATTGGAGGAGAAAGATGATCATGGAACAGAACATGAAAAGTTCATAACAATCAAATTACCACCTCTGGCGGGGGTTATTTTGAGACAGAAAAAAGATAAAAAGTATAAATTACACAGAATCAAACACAGAAGATAAAAATGGTTATTTATCATTTAAGTACAGAATGCTATCCTGTAGCAAAAGTAGGAGGTCTGGCAGATGTTGTTGGGGCACTTCCGAAATATCAGAATAAAATAAAAGGAATAGATGCCAAGGTGGTAATGCCGTGGTACAATAAACCCTTTGTTTATGATCATGAATTTGATGTCATTTTTGATGGATTCATTCATCAGGGATTCAATATGCTGCAGGTTCAGGTCATGAAAGAGAAAACAAATGTGTTGGGATTCGAACTTTATATGGTGAAGATTCCCGGGCTGCTGGATAGAGACAATCCTTACGGTTATCAGGATGAAAGTTTCCAGTTTTTAGCCTTTCAACAGGGAATACTACACTGGATGTGTGCTATGGAAATCAGGCCGGATGTATTGCACTGTCATGATTATCATACCGGATTGGTTCCTTTTATGGTACAGCATTGCCCCGAATTTAATTTTCTGCAGGGGGTAAAAACGATTGGAACCATTCATAATGGTGAATATCAGGGGATGATGAGCTGGAATATGGCGAATAATATGCCTTCTTTTGATGCTTATAAATGGGGTTTAATGGATTGGAACGGGTTCATAAATCCATTGGCAAGTATGCTTAAATGTTCTCATGCCTTTACTACAGTTTCCGAAGGATATCTGGAAGAACTTTTTATCAGCTTTCGCGGACTCGAAAGTCTGGTCCGTCAGGAATTCGGTAAAGCTTATGGGATCATCAACGGAATTGATACTGAAGTTTGGGATCCTGAAACCGATCCGATGCTGGATTTTAATTTTAACAGTAAAAATGCTGTAGTCCAAAAGAAAAAGAACAAGGAGAAACTTTGTAAAGAATATGGTTTAAAACCTGAGCTTCCTTTATTTGCATTCATTGGTAGATTTGCAACAGAAAAAGGAGCTGACTTCCTGCCGGATGTAGTCTGGCGAAGCATCAAGCAAAGTTATGGCGCTTTAAATATCATGATCCTTGGATCTGGAAATACTTATATTGAGAATAAGCTGAAGGAATACGATTATACTTACACCAATTTTGCTTTAGATCTGGGATATAAAGAACATCTTTCTCATAAGATCTATGCCTCGGCAGATTTTCTGCTAATGCCGTCAAGAGTAGAACCATGCGGCTTGAACCAGATGTATTCTATGAGATACGGAACCGTTCCTGTAGTAAGATATACCGGTGGATTGAGAGATACAGTGGAAGATATTTCAACAGGCGGAGCAGGACTGAACTTCACCTATCCCGGTGTAGATGATATTGTACATGCGATGAACAGAGCCCTTGGAATCTACAATCAGAAAGGAATGATGAAAGAACTTATTCATGCCAATATGAATTTTGACTTTGCATGGGAGAAATCTGCAGAAAAATATATAGCTTTATATAATAGCTGATATGACACGGGTTTTTTCTTTTTTATTGATCATAATAATGCTGTCTTCCTGTAAAAAAGAAGATGGTAGCCTTCATAATGGGTATTTTTGGATCTATGGATCTGGTCTTATAGATATGTATGGCCAAGAAGCAACCAAGGCTATATCTGAAAAGTGGAAGATAAAACAAGTGCATGCCGGAGGTTGTGTGATTGATAATGAAACAGAGAAAAAGATAAGGGCTGCCAATAAAAAAACTCTGGCAGCTATTGCAAAGAAATATGGTAAAGGCTGGGAGGCACAATATGATAAGGATATAGAAGATTATGCTGTGAAAAGAGCCAATGTAATGGATGTTCTGCTTGTGAATAAACTATTCCAAAAGAAGCTTAGCAATTATAATGTTTCATTTGATGATGTAAATAATGAAATAACAGTACTGAATGATCCTGAGCAATATGAAGTAACTGTAGTAAATCCGAGATTGAAATATGAAAATAAAATTTGTTTCAGGGTAAAGGTAAATACCCAAAACAGAACAGTAAACTTAATAAAATAAAAAACGCAATATATTTATGAACCGAAATGTAATCTCTATTGTATTGGGCGGCGGCAGAGGAACAAGATTATTCCCGTTAACGTATACCAGATCAAAACCGGCAGTTCCTATTGCAGGAAAATACAGGCTGGTGGATATTCCGATCTCAAACTGCCTGAACTCAGGCCTGAATAAAATCCTGGTACTTACTCAGTTTAATTCAGCATCTTTAAATTCACATATCAAGAACTCTTATCACTTTGATATCTTCAGCAAAGGCTTCGTAGATATTCTTGCTGCTGAGCAGAATGTGGAAAATGAAAGCTGGTATCAGGGAACAGCAGACGCCGTACGCCAGTCTATGAAACATCTTGAAAAATATGATTATGATTATATCTTAATCCTTTCCGGAGATCAGCTTTATCAGATGGATTTCAGGGAAATGCTGGATTTTCATATTGAAAACGGAGGAGATGTAACCATTGCAACCATTCCGGTGAATGCCAAAGATGCAACCGGTTTTGGGATTCTAAAATCCGATGATGAAGGAAATATCACCTCTTTCTATGAAAAACCGGATTATGATATGCTGGAAGGTTTGAAATCTGAAGTATCAGAAGAGAATAAGCATAAAGGAAAAGAATTCCTGGCCTCTATGGGAATCTATATTTTTACAAAGACCATTCTGAAGAAAATGTTTGATGAAGGAGCTGGTGATGATTTCGGGAAAGATATTATTCCAAGCTCTATTGGGAAATATAAGACATTAAGTTATCAGTACGAAGGATATTGGACGGATATTGGAACGATAGAGTCGTTTTATGAAGCCAACCTGGATCTTTGTCTGGATCTTCCACAGTTCAACCTGTTCTCCTCCTCTCCAATCTATACAAGAGCGAGAATGCTTCCGCCATCTAAAATCAACGGTTCTTATGTAAGCAAGGCTGTATTTGGAGATGGATGTATCATTATGGCAGATAAAATTGAAAACTCTGTGATAGGAAACCGAACCAGAATAGATAAAGGCAGTACTATCGTTAATTCCTACGTCATGGGAGCTGATTTTTATCAGAATACGACAGAAATCGTTCTGAACGACAGAGGGGGCCGTCCGAATATGGGAATCGGAAAATACTGTTATATTGAAAAAGCAATCCTTGACAAAAACTGCTCCATTGGAGATAATGTAAAGATCATCGGTGGAAAACATATTCCAGATGGTGATTATGGAACTTATTCTGTACAGGATGGTATCGTAGTCGTGAAGAAAGGAGCGATACTGTTGCCGGGAACACATATTGGGTAAGAAGGAAGGAAGAAGGAAGAAGGAATAAGGAAGCTGGAGGCTGGAGGCTGGAAGTCATTTAGGTCGAAACAATGACTCGGCAACTTTTTTATTGAAATATAAGTTAGTTTATATGATAAATCCAATCAAGAGATTATCATTAATTATTAGAATAACAGTGGCTTCCAGCTTCCATCACCCAGCTTCCAGCCTTTCACTAGGTTAATTATTGTTAAACATATAATTAGAGTGATCAGCATATTGGTCACTTTTTTTATTTGTATTACTTTTGTGCGATGCGTATTTTTAAATATTTAACGGTAGTTATTGTTCTTTTGGGAGGTGCTTATGCTGCTTCCATGTATTATTTTGTAGATGAAAGCAAGAATTTTACAGTTGAGAAAGAAATTGATTATCCGGTAGATAAAGTTTTTGGACAGTTCAATAATCTCCAGAATTTTACAAGATGGAACAACTTTTTTACCAGTTCACAGTCTATGGATATAGATTATTATACACCTTATGAAGGGAAGGGAAGTGCCATCAGTTACGTAGATAAAAAAAATGATACGGATGGCGAAATGTTCATTCGTTATGAGAACCTGAATAAGACCTTAAAATATCAGCTTTTTGAAGATGAAAATGAAAATCCGACCTTAGTTGATGTGAAATTCAAGCCTGTTTCTGCAGAAAAGACAAAAATTACCTGGTACGTACACACTCCTAAACTATCTGTCTGGAGAAGAGTAGAAAACTTCTGGACAGAGGACCGTTTTGCCGAAAATATCAACAAAAGTATGGTCAATCTTAAAAATTCATTAGGAAATAAGGTTGAAAAAGACAATCAGATGGCAGCGATCAAGTATGACAGTCTTGTGGTGGAGAATGAAGAAGATAAACTGTTGTTGGGGATCAATGTGAGTACCGCCAATAAAAAAGATGCCCTTTACAAAAATATCGTGATGAATTATAACAAAGTCTATAATTTTGTATCGATGGACCTTGGTAAAAAAGATGATGAATTTGGGTATCCGGTTCTGATGACTGATGCGGATAATTACAAAGACAAAGAAGTTTCTTACTTCCTCGGAATTCCACTTTCCAAGAAAATTGGAGTGTCTGACAATAATTTCAATTTTAGGTCTGTAAATCCATCACAAAACTACGTAATGTACTACAAAGGGAGCTATGAAGGCCGAATAAAAGCTATTCAGCAGTTGATTCTGAAAGCCAAAAAAGATGAGATGCGCTTCGGAGATATCCGTCAGACCTTTATAGAACGTCCGATGGAAGGTCAGGACGTGAACATGAAGCTCTCATTATCAGTGTATAAGTGATTTTTTTTTAATTATTTTTTTCTTAAGTTTTTTTAACGGTTTCAGACTGTTCTAACTCGGTTTTTTTTATTAAATTTGAAGATTAATTCTACAAATAAATTTTAATAAATAGATAAACTGTAATAATGGACAGATTTTCATTCCTAAACGCAGCTCATTCTCAGTTAATTGAGGATTTATACCAACAGTACTTAAAATTCCCGGATTCTTTAGAACCATCATGGAAAGCCTTCTTTCAAGGCTTCGATTTTGCTTTGGAGAACTACGGAGATGACGATAACATTCAATTTATTCAGGCCCCGGCCAACGCTGCTCCGGCAGTACAACAAATTTCTCAGGCAGTAACAAGCGGAGAAGTTCCTGAACACATCAAGAAAGAATTTAAAGTCGTAAACCTTATTGAGGCTTACAGAACAAGAGGGCACCTGTTTACAAAGACAAACCCAGTTAGAGAAAGAAGACACTATACCCCTACTTTAGATATCGAGAACTTCGGTCTCTCTACAGCAGATTTAAATACAAAATTCAACTGTGCTGTTGAAACAGGGATGAAAGAGCCTGCTACTTTAGCAGATTTAATCAAGCATCTTGAAAATATCTACTGTGATTCTATCGGGGTAGAATATACATACATCAACAACGTTGAAGAAAAAGATTTTATCAAAAAATGGCTTCAGGTAAATGAAAACCATCCAAGCCTTTCTGCGAATGAAAAAACAGAAATTTTATTAAAATTAAATCAGGCAGTAGCCTTTGAAAATTATCTTCATACAAAATTTGTAGGTCAGAAAAGATTCTCACTGGAAGGTGGAGAAACATTAATCCCAGCTTTAGATCAATTGATCTCAAGATCTTCTCAATTGGGAGTAGATGAAGTGGTATTAGGTATGGCTCACAGAGGAAGGCTAAATGTATTGTCAAACATCTTCGGAAAATCTTACAAGCAGATCTTCTCAGAATTTGAAGGAAAAGAATTCGAAGAAGATGTATTCTCAGGTGACGTTAAATATCACTTAGGATCATCTAAAAAGATCAAAACTGCTTCAGGAGAAGAAGTGTGTATCAACCTGACTCCGAACCCGTCTCACCTTGAAACGGTAGCAGCTTTAGTAGAAGGAATCTGCCGTGCAAAAGTAGATGATAAATATAAAGACTATTCTAAAGTATTACCAATCATCATTCATGGTGACGGTGCTATTGCAGGACAGGGGATTGCTTATGAAGTAGCTCAGATGATGACTCTTGAAGGATACAGAACAGGTGGTACAGTTCACATTGTAGTAAACAACCAGGTATCTTTCACCACGAACTTCCATGATGCAAGATCTTCAACATACTGTACAGACATCGCAAAAGTTACAGAATCTCCTGTAATGCACGTAAATGCTGATGATGCTGAAGCAGTAGTTCACGCAATTCACTTTGCAGCAGATTTCAGAGCAAAATTCGGGAAAGATGTGTACATCGATTTATTAGGATACAGAAAATATGGTCATAACGAAGGGGATGAGCCAAGATTTACACAGCCTAACCTTTACAAGGCGATTTCTAAGCATCAGAACCCAAGAGAAATCTATAAAGATAAATTAATCAACGACAGCGTTATCTCTAACGATATCATCAAAAAGATGGAGGTTGACTTCAAAGCACTTTTAGATAAAGACTTTGATGCTTCCAAAGAGATCGAGAAAAACGTAATGGATCTGTTCATGGCTGAAGATTGGGTGGATTATCCAATCGGAAAGAGAGGAGCAGTTCAGTTACCTGTTGATACAAAATATGACTTAGCGAAGTTGAAAGAACTGGCGCTTACAATGTCAACACTTCCGGCTGATAAAAAGTTCATCAACAAGATTACAAGACTTTTCGAAAACAGAATCAAGGCTATTGAAGGAAACTCATTAGACTGGGCACTAGGAGAGTGGTTAGCCTATGCTACACTACTTGTAGAAGGTCACAATGTAAGAATCTCAGGAGAAGATGTAGAAAGAGGTACATTCTCTCACAGACATGCTGTTGTAAAAACAGAAGATACAGAAGAAGAATATATCCCGTTAAGACACGTTTCAGAAAGCAGATTTGACGTATTCAACTCTCATCTTTCAGAATATGGTGTTCTAGGTTTCGACTATGGATATGCAATGGCTTCTCCAAATACATTAACCATTTGGGAAGCTCAGTTCGGAGACTTCGTGAACGGTGCTCAGATCATCGTTGACCAGTACTTGGCAGCCGCAGAAGAAAAATGGAAAATCCAGGACGGATTGGTAATGTTATTGCCTCATGGTTCAGAAGGTCAGGGTGCAGAACACTCTTCAGCAAGATTGGAGAGATTCTTAACACTTTGTGCTAATGAAAATATGGTAGTGGCAAATATTACTTCCCCTGCCAACTACTTCCACTTATTGAGAAGACAGTTGAAATGGGCGTTCAGAAAGCCATTGATCGTAATGAGTCCTAAATCTTTATTGAGACACCCTAAAGTAGTTTCTCCACTTGAAGATTTCGCAACAGGTTCATTCCAGCCAATCTTAGATGATCCAACTGCAGATCCTAAAAAAGTAGAAAAATTAGTTCTTTGTTCAGGTAAACTGTACTTCGAATTATTAGCGAAAAAAGAAGAATTAAACTGTGAAAACATTGCATTAGTAAGATTCGAACAGTTGTATCCACTTCAGACAGATGCTATTGAAGCGATTTTCAGCAAATACGAAAACAGAACACAATTGGTATGGGCTCAGGAAGAACCTGAAAACATGGGAGCTTGGTCTTATATCCTGAGAAACTTCAGAGATACAGGAATCCAGGTAGTATCTCCTGTACCGAGCGGTGCTCCGGCTCCAGGTAGCCATAAGATGTTTGAAAAAAATCAAAATGCAGTGATCAACAGAGTTTTCGACAGAGACGATGCTCCAGCAAAAAGACCTGTTACAGCTTAATTTAAATAATATCCAATTAAAAAATAAAAAATACTCGATATGTCAGTTTTAGAAATGAAAGTTCCTTCACCGGGCGAATCAATCACAGAAGTTGAAATTGCAACTTGGCTAGTAAAAGATGGTGATTATGTAGAAAAAGATCAACCTATCGCTGAAGTAGACTCAGACAAAGCAACTCTTGAATTGCCGGCAGAACAAAGTGGTGTTATCACTTTAAAAGCAGAAGAAGGTGAGGTAGTACAAGTAGGTCAGGTAGTTTGTTTAATTGATATGGATGCTGCAAAACCAGCTGGTGGTGCACCTGCTGCTGAAGCTCCAAAACAGGAAGAAGCTCCAAAAGCTGCTGAACCTGCTAAACAAGAAGCTCCGAAACCAGCTGCTCCGGTTGCTGCTCCACAAACTTATGCTACAGGAGCTCCTTCTCCATCTGCTAAGAAGATCCTTGACGAAAAAGGAATGGATGCTGCACAGGTTTCAGGAACAGGAAGAGACGGAAGAATCACTAAAACTGATGCTGAATTAGCTGCAGTTCCTGCATTAGGAGGAAACTCTCTTACAGCTACAGGTGCTAGATCTACCACTACAACTAAACTTTCAGTTTTAAGAAGAAAAATCGCTCAGAGACTGGTTTCTGTGAAGAATGAAACAGCGATGTTAACAACTTTCAACGAAGTTGACATGTCTGAAATCTTCAGATTAAGAAAACTATATAAAGAAGAATTTGCTCAAAAGCACGGAGTTGGACTTGGTTTCATGTCTTTCTTTACAAAAGCGGTTACAAGAGCATTAGAAATGTACCCTGATGTAAATGCATCTATCGACGGAGATTACAAAATAAACTATGATTTCTGCGATATTTCAATTGCAGTTTCAGGCCCTAAAGGATTAATGGTTCCTGTATTGAGAAATGCAGAAAACATGTCTTTCAGTGCAGTTGAAGCAAACATCAAAGATCTTGCTACAAAAGTAAGAGACGGTAAAATTACAGTTGACGAAATGACTGGTGGTACTTTCACTATTACAAACGGTGGTACTTTCGGATCTATGTTGTCTACACCAATCATCAACCCGCCACAATCTGCAATCTTAGGAATGCACAACATCATCCAGAGACCAGTTGCTGTTGACGGGCAGGTAGTAATCAGACCAATGATGTACGTAGCAATGTCCTATGACCACAGAATTATCGACGGAAAAGAATCTGTAGGATTCCTGGTAGCGGTAAAAGAAGGTATAGATAATCCTGTTGAAGTATTAATGGGAGGTAACGAAAGAAAAGGCCTTGGGTTATAGTTTTTAATAAAATTATAATGTAAATATATAATCTCGCCTTAAAAAAGGCGAGATTTTTGTATCTATTAAGAAAATACTACAATGATGTTTTCAAAAATGACTTCCAATATCAAAGTTTCAGTAATACCTGAATATGATAGTAAAAACAGTTATCCATCTGAAAACCGTTATGTTTTCAAGTACAATATCACTATAGAAAATGACGGAAGCTTTCCTATAAAAGTACTGAAAAGAAAATGGCTCATCTTCGATGTAGGATTCGGATTCACAGAAATTATAGGTGACGGGATTATCGGTCTGACTCCGGAGATCGGAACAGATGAAAATTTTGCCTACTTCTCTAATGTAATGCTTCGTTCCGGAGTAGGAAGTATGAGTGGGAAATACCTTGTTAAAAACCTTGAAACACAGGAAACTTTCGAGATTGATATCCCAAAATTTAACCTGCTTTCAGAAGTTTTAAGTAATTAAAAATTATTCTTTAATAAATTGATGTCTGCTAATACCACTTTGAGATTTTACTTCCATAAAGTAGCCCCCTTTCAGCAGGTTAGAGACATTGATTTTAGCATCAGTAGAAAGATTCTGAAGAATTAATTTTCCTTCTGTATTATACACTTTTATCCACTCAATATGTTCTGCATTTTTAAGATGAACAGAACCCTCTTTTACAGGATTGGGGTAAAGTGCTATTGCTTTGCCAGACAGGGATAAGTAGGTGTTCTTTGTCCCCAGAGTACCATTTTCATAATATGCCTGATCCCCGGCATCGTTGGTTATAATAAGCGTTTTTACTCCATTGGCAAAGATAATCTGATAGTTAAAGGAGGTAGTTCCCATACTGAAATAACCTGTATATTGATTATTAAAAGCTGTGTTTTCCGGCATTGTACAGTTTGGTGTATTGCCACCACCGGCACCAAGAGTCCAGACATTGAAGCTGCTGGCCGTTATTTCACTGTCATAAATTAATGCCCATATACTTCCTCCACAGATAGGACTCATCATATTGGTTAATGCATTAGGAGCAGATGGAGAGTTGGGGGAAGTTGAAAAAGTTAAAACAGGGCTTCCCATTTCACTGTTTTGTGGAAGATTGTAAGTGATGTTATTTCTTACTACTTTCTTTAAATTCCAGTCTATATTATGGAGTTGTGTTTGTGCATGCGTAAAACTACCGACAATCGCGGTAAGAGAAAGTAAAAGTTTTTTCATGGTTTTTGTTTTAAAGTTACAGTTTTTTGATATATTTTTTCAATATTGACTCATCTATTTCTTCATTTCTTGTGATAAAGAGTCTTTCAAAAGCCAATAAGGATATTTTTGCACAAACTTCAGCATCAGCACCTGCCCTATGATGATTAAACTGAATCTGATGATATTCAGCCAAAGGCTTTAAGCCATATTTTGGAAGGTAATTCCATGACTTTTTGGCCAGCTGTATACTGCACAGATAATTCAATTTAGGAGTAAACATTCCATAATGTTGAAAGCAACCTCTTAAAACAGATGCATCAAAACTTGCATTATGGGCAATCATCAGTGTTCCGTACATCAATTCCTGCGCTTCATGCCAGATCTCATCAAATGTAGGAGCATCCTGCACATCTTCAGGCTGGATTCCATGCACTGCGATATTAAATTTATTGAAGTAGGGGAAACTTGGTGGTTTTATCAGCCATGTTTTGGTCTCTACAATTTTGGAATCCTGTACCACACAGATTCCCATCTCACAAGCAGAACTTTTTTCATGAGTAGCTGTTTCAAAATCTATTGCGCAGAAATCCATTTAGATAATTTGATATTTAAAATTTGAAGTTTAATATTGGTGAAGTGATAACCCTTCCGATCTAAAAATACTCTGAATACTGAGAGCATTTCTATCGTATTTATTATTTTTTATTTCCGCCCAAAAAATGATTAAATATTAGCCATTTCGACTGATAGAACTGATTTTTCTGATTTTTCTGGCGAAGTTTCCAGGTTCCGGGAAGCTGCCTGTAGAAACCAAAATGTGCTCTTATAACTGCCCAAAGGTGAGGAAACCCATGTTTTAATCCAAAATAAATTCCTGCGACACCATCCAGACAAAGCCTGAAAAAGATGAGCCAGATCAGTTTGGGAAATGGTAGGTTTTTCAGCATCATAGACAGGTTGTTTCTGATATTTAAATAGGTTTTCTGAGCGCTCTGTTTATTCAACGTTCCACCGCCTACGTGATATACTTTAGATTTTCCGGTATAAAAGATTTTTTTATCAGAATTAATAAGCCTCCAGCAAAGATCAATTTCCTCCTGATGGGCAAAGAAACGTTCATCAAAGCCCTTCTGTTCCCAAAAATCTTTGGAACGTATAAAAAAGCAACATCCTGATGCCCAGAAAATTTCTGTTTCATCATCATATTGTCCCTTATCTTCTTCAAGATCATCAAAAACACGTCCTCTGCAGTAAGGATACCCCAGATTATCAATCAAACCACCTCCGGCACCTGCGAATTCAAAAAAATTTTTGTTATCGTAGGATAAAATCTTAGGTTGAATAGCAGAAATTTCAGAATCCTTTTCAAACAAAGTCAATATAGGCTCTATCCAGTTTTCAGTAACCTCTACATCAGAATTGAGAAGACAATAATATTCATTTGTTATTTCCTTTAATCCTGTATTATAACCACCGGCAAATCCATAATTTTTATCGTTTTTAATGATTTTTACCGTTGGAAAATTGGTCTTGAGAAATGCTATAGAATCATCTGTAGAAAGATTGTCAATAACATAAATATCTGCATTTTGAGAAAACTGAACTACACTTGGAAGAAATTTTTCCAGCCAGTTTTTCCCATTCCAGTTTAAGATGGCAACCGCCAGTTTTTTCTGCATGTACATCTAATTGTTTTCAGGATCAAAAAATTTGATAGAATCCTGGTACTTCCACTTTCGGTGAGACCAAAGATAATTGTCCGGATGCTTATGTAAGGTATTTTCAAGCATTTTGTGGAATTTTCTTACCACTTCATGTTCAGAGAATTTTTCCTGATCCGGATAGATCCTGTAGTAATTGACCTGGTAATACCCACGTTTTACTTTTTTCATTTCACAATAAATAAAAGCAAGATCCATTCGGGTCGCCAGTTTATCATACCCTATGAAAGCAGGGGTTCTCTGATTCATAAATTCTAATCCGTAGGTAACATGGGAAAAATGCGGAGTCTGGTCTGCTACAAACATATAGATAGAATTACCGTCATTTTTATTTCTGAAAATATTAAGAATGACTTCGTTTGCTTCCAAAGCTTCATTTCCGAATTTGTTCCTGACTTTTTTCATCTGATTTTCCCAAAAACTGCTATTCACCTTTCTGTATACAGGGTGACAGTGTTTTTGAGGGACAATTCTTGCCAAAGCATTAATCCATTCCCAGTTAAAAACATGACCTGCGAGAAGAATGATGTTTTTACCTTCTTTTTGCACTTCATGAAATACATCCTGATTAATGTGTTGCATTCTTACTCTGGATTCCGTTTCAGAGATGCTGAATGATTTGATGGTTTCTACCAGATAATCAGAGAAATTGCGATAGAATTTTTTTCGGATTTCCCGAATCTCCTCTTCAGATTTATCAGGAAAGGAATTGATAAGATTTTGGGTAATTACCTTCTTTCTATAGCCTACCAGATAATAATTTAGGAAGAACATAACATCCGAAAAAATATATAATATTCTAAGCGGAAGTTTTGAGATGAAATATAATATTTTAATTAAGAAGCTCATAAAACAGGCAAATTTAGTGATAATAAAATTATGGTTCTATTTTTGTAGGGAGATAAGTATTATTTTTTTACTTTTATGTTATGAAAAAATTGACATTGATCGCTTTTCTGGGATTAAGCACTTTTGCTTTTTCACAGGATGTAAAGAACTTACCCGATAAAGGAAAGCAAAAAACGGCTCTTATTGTACCGACCGAACAGAAAGAACTGGACGCGAAGAAGAAAGCTGCTGAAGAAAAAGCAAAACTTCCTAAGCCTTATAATCCAAAGGCTGATGCTCAGGCAGATATTAATAAATTGGTTGCCCAGGCTAAGAAGGAAGGGAAAAATATTATGATCCAGGCAGGTGGAAACTGGTGTATCTGGTGTCTTCGATTCAATAATTTTGTACAGGAAACTCCTGAATTGAAACAGCTCGTAGATAAGAACTACTTATATTACCATTTGAATTATTCTCCGGATAATAAAAATGAGAAAGTTTTTGCTCAGTACGATAATCCTGGTGAAAAATTCGGGTATCCGGTGTTTATTGTTTTGGATAAAGACGGAAAGATGATTAAGGTTCAGCAGAGTGATGTATTCGAAGAAGGAAAAGGATACAGCAAGGAAAAGGTAAAAGAATTCTTCAATACCTGGAAGCCTAAAGCATAAAAATTCAAAAGGTTGTTTCTACTGGAAGCAACCTTTTTTTATTTTGTATAATAAATAGGCTTAATCTGTAAGCTCTGTGAGAATTATAAAAATCTTTTAATCCAGCTTAATTTCTTTTCAGAATATGGTGGATATTTAATATTAGGTTCACCCCATGTTGCTTTTTCAAGAACTGCTTTTTGATGAGAGAAAGTCTCAAAGCCAAATTTACCGTGATAATTTCCGATTCCTGAACTTCCTACACCTCCAAAGGGTAGATGATCATTGCTTAAATGCATCACAACATCATTGATACATCCGCCTCCGAAAGACAATTTTTGTGTAAAGTTTTCCTTTTCTTCAGTATTATTAGTGAAAAGATAAGCGGCCAGTGGTTTCTTCATTTCCAATATGGCATTCAGGGCAGTATTGTAATTTTTAAAACTGATAACAGGTAAGAGAGGCCCGAAAATTTCTTCCTGCATGATCTGATCATTCCCATCTATATGATGAAGAATAGTAGGTTCTATATATAGTTTTTCTTCATCATAATTACCACCAAAATATATTTTTTCTTTATCAATAAGATTGATTAACCGCTGAAAATTTCCTGTATTGATGATCATGGTATATTGTTCTGAATCAGGACCGTATTTGAATTGTTGAATGTATTTTCTCAACATTTCCAGAAATTGTTCCTGTATAGATTCTTCCACCAATAAATAATCGGGAGCAACACAGGTCTGTCCGGCATTCAGAAATTTTCCCCAGACAATTCTTTTGGCTGCAATTTCAAGATTGGCATTTTTGGTGATAATGGCTGGTGATTTTCCGCCCAATTCAAGAACAACGGGTGTTAAATGTTCTGCGGCAGCTTTGTATACTATTTTTCCCACTTTAGTACTTCCTGTAAAGAAGATTTTGTCAAATTTCAGTTTCAGAAGTTCTGTAGTTTCATCAATTCCGCCTTCATATACATATAAATATTCAGGAGGAAAGTTTTCATTGATGATCATGGACATTGATTTCATGGTATTTTCTGCGATCTCACTTGGTTTCAGAATACAGCAGTTTCCGGCAGCAATAGCGGCAATAACAGGAGATAGGGATAATTGATAAGGATAATTCCATGCTCCGATTACCAGAATATTACCAAAGGGTTCAGAATGGATCTTACTTTTTCCCAGCTGATTCACCAGATTAGTGCTTACTTTTTGAGGTTTGGCAAGCGATTTTAGATTTTTCAGATAATACTCAATATCATTCAGAATAAAGGAAATCTCTGTAGTGAAGGTATCGAATTTAGATTTGCCGAAATCTTTGTAAATCGCTTCGTAAAAAATATTTTCGTTGGAAATGATAAGATTTCTGAGCTTTTCAAGATACATTTTTCTGAAGGCAAGACTTTTGGTTTGCTGTGTTTTGAAAAAGTCTCTCTGGCTCTGTAAAATTTGTTCAATTTCCATACGTAAGTTTTTTCTGTTGAATGTAAGTACTGATGTGATACTGTAACGGAAAACAAGCAACAATAAGCTGGCCAAAGTAGGGGTTGGGCTGGAAGTTGGGGTACTTTTACACGTTTAGGAAATGATCTTTATTTTTATTAGAATTAGCTATTAAAATAAACTACAGTTATTCTTTAGTGTTGCAGAAACTTCCTTTCTTCCTGCTTCCAGCTTCCTCACTTTTTCCTTACATAATATTCCTTACTGCTATTTTCACCGGATGATAAAGAAGCAAAAGGAGAGCTGTAATAAAAGCCAGCCAGAATAAGCCTGTAAATATCTCCATATTGGAAAGCAGAATAGATTGAGCTGTTATTTTTGCTTTAAAAGCTCCTGCAGTCAGGGAAAGGGATTCATTAACCGGAATTTTTGAGATGTTAGCTCCAAAAATTTGGTTCCATTGGCTGTAGAAAACAGGATTGGTGTCTATAAGATTGAAACTTAGAACATCCGAATGCTTTAACGTTAAAAATAGCATTATGTTTTGCATTAAGGCATATCCACTGGCAGTGGCCCAGAAACGGGTAGTGGTTCCCATTGCACTGGCATTGGCCACATATTTCTCCGGCATTCCTGAAATTAGAAAGAATACCAAAGGAGTAAACAATAGGCCTTGTGCCACTCCCTGCAGGAATAAAGGTGGACAGATGGTGGCAAGTGTAGTATCCGGATAAAAGGTATAGGTAAACCATGCACAGTCAATTGCCAATAAAAGGAATCCTGTAAAAAAGACGATTCTGGAAGAAACACCACGAATCAGGCATATTCCTGATAAAAGTACACCGATAAGTGTTCCTGCCACATTCCAGTACTGAATGTTGACAATATAATCCCATGGCCATTTCCATACGGTTGCCATAATACTGTACACATTATTTAATCCGGAGCGGATGAGATAAAAAATGAAGAACAGGATCATTCCCACAATTACATTTTTAGAACTGAAAATTTCAAAATGAAATAAAGGACGTTTTGAATTCCTCTGTTTCAATATAAATAAACCACCGGAAATTAGAAATATACACAAACAAATAATGATGGAATCAGATTCAAACCACATCAGTCTTTTCCCATAGATAATGGCATAGGCTCCGGCCTGAAGGCAAACCCAAAGCAAAAACCAACTTGGAATATCCATTTGATATAATGGTTTTTTAGGAAAGAAACGGTTTCTGTTAAAAATGACAAAACCCAGAATCAAAACGAAAACATGGAAATATGCCATCATTAAAATCATATGTCGGTAATCATAATCCTGAATGCTTGATTTAAGCAGGGTAGTAGTCACTGTTCCTCCTGTCAGCATAAGCGCATACATGAAAAGATAGGCAATAACTTTGGCATGTTTTGTTTTTAATTCAGCTATGATTAACGGCAGAAAGATAGCTCCTTCCAGTAATCCAAAGAATCCCTCTAAAAAGCGGATCACCAAAATCACATGATAATCATTGGTGACAGATAAGATATACAGAAGAATCACTGAAACAGAAGACATCAGCAGTACATAATACTTTACGCTGAAATAAGACATAAACCGCTGTAAAACCAAAAGGGTGACTACAAATGTTCCATACATCAGCATCATCAGATATTGAATGTCATCCGAATCTACATCCATAAAAGAAGAAGTGAAGGCACTATTGGAATGTAGTAATGACAACAACATGATGTGGGGAAATAATGCCAGTATAAGAAGAGGCAATTTCAGCCATTGAGGCAGCCATTTATGATAAACTGTATTGTGTTGCATAGTTGTTGAGAAGCTGATGAAGTTTATGAATTAGCTTTTCAGCTATTTGGTATAATAAAAGTGCGAAAAGACAAAAGTGCAAAGGGTGTAAAAGGTAAGATGACAAATATGCTTAAAGAAAAAATTAAACAGATCTGTATTTTGCTGTCTTGCCTTTTCGCAGAAAAATAATATTAATTTGAAGATTTGGAAATGAGTTAATTGGGAAATGATAATAAACCGGATATTTTTGTACTCTAATACTCTAATACTCTAATACTCTAATACCCTCAATCCTAAATCTTCTTAGCACTCACCAGAACATTCATTCCGGAAAGCAGTTTCTCATTGTCTTTGCTGTGATCAAGTATGATTTTTACTGGAAATCTCTGTTCAATTTTCACAAAGTTTCCTGTTGCATTATCTGGTTTTACGAGAGAGAACTGAGATCCTGATGCGGGAGAAACAGAAACGATTTTTCCTTTAAATTCAACATTGGGATAAGCATCTGCCGTAATAATGACTTCCTGGTTTTGATCAATCTGGCCAAGCTGGGTTTCTTTATAATTGGCAATAATCCATTTTTCTTTACTTACCATCTGAACCAATGCCTGTCCTTCTTTAATAAGCTGCCCTTCCTGAATCGTCTTTTTTCCCACCCAGCCATCATAAGGAGCAGTAATAACGGTATATGAAAGGAAAAGTTTAGCATTATTCAGGTTGGCTGAACTCTGCTGAATCTGGCTCTTAGCAGGAGCTACTTTTGTTTGTTGTTCATTAGCGCCAGCTCTAACAGCATTTTTCTGCTGTTCCAATGCCAAAAGATTGGCTTTTGACTGTTCGTAAGAAGCCTTTACGTTTTCAAACTCCTGTTCTGTGGCAGCGTCTTCAGTCAGTAGATTTTTATATCTTTTATAGTCCTGTTCCGTTCTCCAGATATCAATTCTTGCAGATGCAATTTTAGCATCAACGATTTTTGTATCACTTTCCTTTGTACTGACACTGCTTTGAATCGTTGTGATATTTTCAGTAGTTGTATTTAGATTGGCTTCAGCCATATGTACCTGATTAACGAATTCTCTGTTGTCAATAACGATTAAAGTGTCTCCTTTGCGTACAAACTGATTTTCATTAAACTTTATAGTCTTGATGAAGCCTGATACCTTACTGGAGACCGGTGTGATATACTGTTCGATCTGTGCATCGTTGGTAGTAACATTTTTTCTCGAAAAAAGATAGAAGCTTACCATTCCTGTGACGCCGCTGATAATGAGGATCCAAGCCAGTAAAGTGATTGTCCTGTTGATTCTTTTTTCCTTTTGTGTCAGTTGTTTCTGTGCCATAGTTTTTATAAGTTTCCAATCGTATATTGGAGTTGATAGTATTTTAATTGTCTGTTGATTTTTACGGAGATAAGATTGGATTCTGCTTCCAGATAAGTATTGTCAGCATCAATAAGTTCAGTAATAAGACTTAGTTTATTCACATATTTTGTTCTTACAATACGGTAGTTTTCCTTAGCCTGATCAATAGCTTCTTCAGCGATTTTTACTTTCTGATCAGTTTCTTCAAACTTTTTATAGGCTTCATACACATTGTGTCTTATCTTTTCCTTATTTTCTTCGATCTGAAGCTTGGCAAGGTCGATATTTTCTCTGGCTTCCTGCATTTTGTATTTGTTTTTATACAGGTTTTCGATAGGATAGGTAAGGTTCAGCCCGATCATTCCTAAACGGTAAGCATAAGGCTCAGGCGGAAAGAACATCATATTCGGATACTTCAGAAAATATTCTCCACCGGCAGTCACTTTGGGTAAATAACCAGCCTTAGTGATCTTCTGGTCCAGTTCCTTTAATGAAAGATTTTTATGGGTAATTTCAACCGATTCATTTTTGTTTAAAGCGGTCTCCGTCAGATCATCAATATAAGGAATTGCTGCCTTATCCGAGATCAGATCCTCTGTATCTACATGCATTTCCTGAGACTCAGGCAGTGAAAGAAGGGTTTTAAGCTTATGTTCTGCAATCTGTATGTCATTATTCAGTTCTGTCCAGCTCATTTTATGGTTGGAAAGCTGTAATGAAGTTCTTAACACTTCGTTTACTGTTACCACTCCGTTAGCTTTAAGGGTTTTTACCTGTTTGATGTTAACTGAATCTTCCTTCATTTTGTCATTAATAAGACTTTGCTGTTCTTTCAAATGATGAATCTGAAGGAATCCTGTAATCACTTCCATTGTGAGCTCTCTTTCATCCAGATGTGTTCTTAAAGCTGAAATTTCAGTGTCAATGGCTGCTTTTTTCTCAGTATTCTTTATTTTTCCACCCATATAGACTGGAATAGATGCTGATAATGTGAAATCATACATCCCGTTGATGGCATCATATTTTGTGGGTTTATTCAATACACCATCCTGATACTGAAAAAGATTGGTGACCTGATTATAGCTGGTATGAAATTCAATATCCGGGAGTTTTTCCATTTTCAGGTCTTTTTCCTTTGTAGCGGACATTTCCTGTTTTAAATGGCTTATCCGTATGTTTTTGTTGTTTTTTAAACCTATTTCTATAGCCTGTTGAAGGCCAAGGTGCTGGTAATCTATCATCTGTGAGTGTAAAAGGTTGCCCAATAATAAGCACAACGCTATGCACTGATATCGGCATGCGTTTAATATCATATTCATAAATTAATTAAAGGATTTTTGCTAAAATGATTTTGATACTGCAAATTTACGACGATGGTCAGCAGACACGATTTGTGAAACCAGAAAAAGATTTGTTCATTTACGCCATTTTAAAAATTATTCCTATCTTTATTTCATGAATGACAGTCATTTTAAAGCTGTAGAAGATGATGATGCCGAATTTTATGTGTATCATGTTCTCACCGGAAATATCACAACCGATATTCATTATCACAGTTCTGCACAATTAGTCTATGCAGAAGGAGGTATTGTGCATGTTTTTACTGATTTGAAGCACTGGTATCTTCCGGCAAGATGCTTTATGTGGATTCCGGCCGGAACGCCGCATTATCTTTTTTCTACCAGCCCCAAAGTGGATTTATATAATTTTTATATTAAAAAAGAAGAAGATGAAAATGGCTTTTTTGATGAAATTAATATTTATTCAGTCAATGAATTACTTCGGGAGATGATTCTTTATACTAAAGACTGGAATGGAAAAATCACAAAAAATGACCATTCTAAATATTATTTTCTCAAAGCACTTAAAGGGGTATTACAGGAAAAGAAACATAAACATTTAGCATTTCCGATACAGCATCCTTTTCCCAAAGATGAAACTTTACTGAAGATTGCAAGATATATTCATGCTAATCTTGAGAAGCCTCTAACGATTGAATCTACGGCCAAAGAGTTCGGAATGGGAACAAGAACCCTTTCCAGGAAATTCAAAGAGATTTTGGGCATGAATTACGTCCGTTTCCTGAGAGCTTTGAGAATTACCCGTTCTTTAGAATTAATGCTGGAAGGGAAATATAATATGTATGAGATTGCCATGATGGTGGGGTACAATAGTTTGTCTTCTTTCAGTAATATTTTCAAAAAAGTAATTGGAGTTGCCCCAACTGAATACCAGCAGAAATTGAGAGGAGATAGGTAGTTTGAGAGTCTTAGAGTGGGAGAGTTGTGGTGCGTGTGAGGAGAATATGAGGTATGTAGGTGATCTTTCTTCATATATAGAAGTGCACAGTATCTTATCCTGAAATTTGTTAGATAGTGCTATATTCCCCTTCTCTGAAGGAGTGGCTTTTTGCAAAGAAAAAGGCGGGGTAGTCTGGGCAGTAGCATTATTTAATCTAAAATCATAAAAAAACCACCTCAAATAAATGAAGTGGTCTTGTATGATGAGAAAATCTCAGAGGCTTATTAAGCTTCTTCAGATTTAACTTCTTCTTTCTTTGCAGCAGGTGCAGCTACAACTGGAGCGTCAGATACGATATCGAATTCGAAATTGTACTCAACGTTTCTGTGTAATCTGATGTTTGCAGTTACTTTACCAGTTCTCTTAATAGTGTTCCCTGGAATTTTGATGTATTTCTTCTCTACAGAAACTCCAGCTTTAGCAAGAGCAGCAGAAAGATCTGCATTGTTGATAGATCCGAATAATTTATCACCAGAACCTACTTTTGCAGGAATAGTAATAGAAGTTTTCTTCAATTGATCTACTACAGTGTTAGCAGCAGCGATTAATTTAGCTTCTTCTTCTTTTCTAGCTTCCAAAGTAGCTTCAAGAGCTGCTTTGTTTTTAGGTGTAGCTAAAAGTGCAATTCCCTGAGGAAGTAAGAAGTTTCTTGCATAACCTGGCTTTACACTTACTGTATCAAACTCAAGTCCTAAGTTTTCTACGTCTTGTTTTAGGATGATATCCATTGTTGTTGTCCTTTTTTTAGATTTTAGAATGCTCTAAAATCAAGTTAGAATTAATTATTTATTCAGCAACAAAAGAAGAGATTGCTCTCTTCTTTTATTTATTTTTTGTCTTATTTCAATAAGTCAGCTACGTAAGGTAGTAAAGAAAGGTGTCTTGCTCTTTTGATAGCAGCAGAAACTTTTCTTTGGTATTTTAAAGAAGTTCCAGTGTATCTTCTTGGTAAGATTTTACCTTGCTCATTTACAAACTGTAATAAGAAATCAGCATCTTTGTAATCAACGTGCTTAATTCCGTATTTTTTGAATCTACAATATTTCTTTTCAGATTTTGTATTGATATCAAGTGGAGTAAGGAATTTTACTTCTGATTCTCCTCCAGCTGAGGCTTGTTTAGCCATTTCATCTATTGCCATGTCTTGTCTTTTTTTAAAAATAGGGTTAATAATTAAGCTTTAGCTGCTTTTACTTTAGTTCTTCTCGTTACAGCGTACTCAATAGCATGCTTGTCTAGTTTTGTAGTAAGGTAACGGATTACTCTCTCGTCACGCTTAAATGCTAATTCTAAATCAGCAACTACAGTACCTTCACCTTTAAACTCGATTAAAGTATAGAACCCATTCTTTTTCAATTGGATAGGGTAAGCTAATTTTTTTAATCCCCAATTTTCTTTAGCAACGATTTCGCAGTTCTTTTCTTTGATAAGATCTACATACTTGTTCACTGCTTCCTCTACCTGTGACTCAGATAGAACGGGAGTTAAAATGAAAACAGTTTCGTAATTGTTCATAATGTTAAAATATTTGTTAATTATTTCGAGGTGCAAAATTAGATAATATATTTGTAATATGCAAGAGTACTTATGAAATAATGGAGTGTTAATAACTGAATTTTGAGCATTGATGGTATTTTGTGTACTTTTGCCGGAAGAATTTTTTATTTCATGAAAACTAAAATTTATACGCTGCCGTTGTTGCTGTTGGGAGTTATCAGCTATTCACAGGATAAAATTTCCAAGAAAAATGGGACCTCTTTTGATGCTAAGATTATTGAAGTTGGAGGTTCAGATGTTACTTACAAAGAGTTGGATTATCTGGATGGGCCTGTTCATTCTTTAAAGAAATCAGAAATTTACAAAATCACTTATGGTAATGGTAAGGAAGATCTTCTGGGTAAATACCATAATGTTGATGAAGTGAAGACTTTTATTGCTGATAAAATTAAAGTATTCGGGGCAGACCGGGATAATGGGATGCTAAGGCTTGCTGCTGAATTCGAAGGAAATAATATAAGAATAAATTCAGTAGATAAAAATGGAAAGCTTTATTATGAAGGAGATTTGTGGGACCTGAGCAAAGTAGTGGAATTTCACAAAGTATCAAAAAGAAAAAATGGTGATGCATTTTTAAATATTGTAACCTATAAAGTGAAAAGATCAAGTGAAAAACTGGATAAGCTGGTCATTAGAATCATTAATTATGGAATTGCTGAAGAACTATCAGAAGCTTTTAAAGATTTAAATATAATGCTTAAAAAAGACCTGTAACAGGTCTTTTTTTATTAAAGAGTTTCGTCTTTTCTTATTTCTGTTAAAAAATTCACTTTCAATACATCATACAAAGAATGTCGGCTCACCAGAATAGAAGCAATAGAAGAAACCATACCGGCAAGCATCAGATGAAAAATCAAAGAATGCCTATCAGTCATTTCTAAAACAATGATTGCCGAAGTAAAGGGAGCCCGTGTAATTCCGGTAAGAAAAGCAACCATTCCACCAAGAACAACAACATTGGTTTCATTAGGGGTTAAATGAATAAGCCCTGAAATAACAGAACCAATACTGGCTCCTGCAGATAAAGCAGGGGCAAAAATACCACCGGCCCCACCGGAAGTAAAAGACAGGGCAGGGCCCAGCATCCTTAAAACAGGAACATACCAGTCTTCATGTTTATTCTTTGTAAAAAGAACCCGTTCCATAATTTCTTTCCCTGACCCTAATATTTCCCGGTTAATAAAATAGGCAATTGAAGCAATGATCAGGGCACAGATAACCAGAAATACTACATTGGCCTTATCCGTTTTCAGAGTTCTCTTTTTCCAGCCATTGATCTTAAGCATAATCACAGAAAGCTGACTCGCCAGAATACCCGCTGTAGCAGCTACAAGTACGATGGGAAACATCACCATCAGGGAAACATCATTGGTTTTGGGATACCCTAAATACAAGTAGGATCCTGCTAATGTCTGAGCCGTTAAACCAGCGATGATGACAGCTGTAAATAAAGCGGTTTTAAAATAATTAATGTGCGTTTTCGATAATTCTTCTACAGCAAATACAATTCCGCCCAGAGGAGTATTGAAAGCGGCTGCCAGTCCGGCTGCAGCTCCGGTCATGATCATGTTTTTTTTGGAGATCTTTGGCCACCAATCAGGAAGATACTCATTAACTTTCCTGAAAACAGAACCTGCAATCTGAATGGTAGGTCCTTCACGTCCTACAGCGCCGCCGCCAATAACCAATACAACAGATGAAGCAATTTTAAATATAATAATTTTCAGACTTAAAAGGCTTCTAATCTTTTTATGTTCTTTAGGATTAGCAAGTTCCACTGCTGCCATTACTTGCGGAATTCCGCTTCCTTTAGCATTGGGTGCAAATTCTTTAACCAGCCACCAGGAAAGAACGAATCCAATGGGGGCAATAATGAAGATCATCCATGCATGCCAGTCAAAGATAAAATTCATGAGGTTTTCGCCCCAGGCAAAGAGTTGGGCATATAATACGGCAAAGAATCCGGTGATCACAGAGCCGATCCAAAAGGGAATAGCCTGAAGAAGATTGTATTTCAGCTGCTCATTCCGGATGTTGTCAAAGGATTTTTTAACAGATTGACGAAGAATAGCAAAGATTTTCAGCATTTGTAGGTTTTGAAGGATGAAATTACGGCAAAAAAACCGAAACTTATATTTCTTCTAAAAATTTTGAAATAATTAAAGCATTCTCAAGACTCAATGCCTTTGGTATTCTCAAGCCTACAATGCTGTTTTTAATCTCTATTTTAAAATCCTCATCAACAATAGATTTTATGATTTCTTTTCTTTCCGGGCCAAGGAATGCCATCGTTTTGGAAGGATCACTGCCCAGAACATAGAAGTCTTTAAAGTCTTTGTTTTCTTTAGAATTGATGGTTGAACTACTGAATATTCCAGCGATTCTGTCTGCCAGTTTTTTCTTATTGATAGAAATAAAACCAAAGTCTTCATTTATTTCCTTTAAGCCCCAAACTTCCAGTGAATCATACTTATCCGTCATACGGGCCCCTCTGATGGATGTTCCTACCAGATTAACAATGAAAAGGTAAAAAGTAATGGTTTTACTTTTGGTTGTAATTCTGTAACAGAGTTTAGGTTCCTGCAAAAAGTTTATATCCTGGGATTTGAACTTACTGTATGGGGAATTTTCAATATCTACCACTGAAATATCATAGAGTGCAGATAACTGCTCATAGATTTCAAAAATTAGCTCTTCGTCATTTTTGGAAAAATCAAATAATTTGGTAACATAGAGTTTTCTGAAATCAAGTTCCATTTTGTAATAGTTTGTTTAAAGGTAGAATTATTAAGGCAGAAATCCAATAAAAAACCTCCAATAAAAAATCGGAGGTTTTATATTTTAAGATGCACCCATTCTGAGATAGTGATACAAAAAACAATCGTTATGGAAGAGCTCTTATTTCTCTTTTATCAGATCTTCTATTGTATGAATCATTTTTACGGCATTGGTGTTTTCTGGATTTATAGCTAATGATTTTTTATAATTCTCTAAAGCCAAAGCATAATTCTTTGCTGCAAGATATGATTCACCTAAACTGTCAAAAGCATTTGCTGATTGTGGATTTTCCTTAACGTTTAAAGCGAAAACCTTAACAGCTTCATCAATTCTTGAATTTCTCAATAAAATATAACCTATCTCATTTAAAGTGTTTTCAAAATTCCATTTTGGATCTTTTGCCTTCATAGAATAATAAATTCTCTCTGCATCAGGATTGTTTTTTTTAGAAAATTCAGAAATGATGGTTTCATCTGCCAATGAATATTCATCTGTTAAATTTTTATCAATCATCGCAGCAATATGATTGATGATCCGATATTGGATAGGGAATAAGCTATATCCATTAGACATCATGATGATTGACATATTATTGTATGGGTAAATTTTATAAGAGCTTACATTTCCACCTGAAAAATTGTAAGAGGCTATATTATTCACTTTACTGATGTCCCATCCGTAGGCAAAAACATCTTTCTTATTACCAAAACCGAATGGTCGCCACATCATCTCTTTCGTTTTTTGATCTAATAAATCATTTTTACTAAGATGAATGCTCCATTTTAAAAATGCAGGAAGTGTTATCGCCACTCCGTTGGCAGAATGGGCTTTTATACCATTAATATCAGTAGATTTATCATATTGTTTTCTTTCAGAATTGTAATTGTATTTTACAACACGGTTAGGTATTTTTTCGAGAGCATTTGAAGAAAAAACAACCTGGCCTTTAGAATCGGAAAACTGATTGTTCAGGATGAAATTTTCAAAAGACTGCCCTGTGATTTTTTGAATAATCAGGGTAAGAAGAAAATAATTTGTCTGATTATATCTGAATTCATTTCCTGTTTTAAATTCCATTTTTTCTCTGGACAGCCGTTCGATAACTTTGTCATTAGAATCATCCGGCAAAATATCATTAAAAGCAATAAGATTAGGAATTCCGGAAGAATGGGTCAAAAGGTTTTTTATTTTGACATCCTGCCATTCTTTAGGGAGATGTTCAATGTATTTTGAGATGTTGTCTTCCAAAGATAGTTTTCCCCTTTCAATTAGTTGAAACACACCAATATTTGACATCAATTTTGATGTAGAATATATCCTGAACATTGAATTTGAATCCACCTTTTTATCGCTTTCCAAAGTCTCTTTACCATAGTATTGCTGAAAAACAATCTGGTCATTTTTTATAATCCCGATAGCCAAACCGGGAATGTGATTGATTTTAATTACTTCTTTCACATACTGATCGATTAAAGTTGATGGGATTGTTTTCTGAGAGTAGGCGATTATCGAAATGCTTAAAGCGAATGTAGTCAAAATGAGTTGTTTCATATGTAATTGGTTCTGTTTTATAAAAGACAATTTAAGCCCCATTTGTATTACTTGTCAATTCAAAAATAATCAGATCAGGTCACAAAAAAACCTCCGATAAAAATCGAAGGTTTTATATTGATTATAATCAGCAGAAAGCAAATTACTCATTGCTGATTACCTATTACTTATATTTCTGTGTTCAGATCCCAGTTTTCAAGGTAGTCATGAACATGTTTAAGCATCATTCCGCCTAGAGAACCATCTACCACTCTGTGGTCATAAGAGTGAGACATGAACATTAAGTTTCTGATGGCAATTACATCACCGTCAGCCGTTTCAAGAACTGCAGGCTTCTTAACGATAGCTCCGATAGCTAAAATAGCTACCTGAGGCTGAGGAATGATAGGAGTTCCCATAAGGTTTCCGAAACTTCCTACGTTAGAAATGGTGTAAGTAGCTCCCTGAGTATCTTCAGGTCTTAATTTCTTGTTTCTTGCTCTGTAAGCTAAGTCATTGATTGCTTTGGCAAGACCTGAAAGAGATAACTGATCTGCATTTTTGATTACAGGAACAATAAGGTTTCCGTCTGGTAGAGCCGTTGCCATACCGATATTGATGTTTTTCTTTTTGATGATGTTCTCACCGCTAATAGAAACATTAATCATTGGGAAATCCTGGATTGCTTTTACAATAGCTTTCACAAAAATAGGCATGAAAGTAAGTTTTTCTCCTTCACGTTTTTCGAAAGCTGCTTTGTTTTTGTTTCTCCATTTTACAACGTTGGTAACGTCTGTTTCAATGAAAGAAGTCACGTGTGGAGCAATTTGTTTTGCTTTCACCATGTTTTCAGCGATGATCTTTCTCATTCTGTCCATTGGAATGATCTCATCACCTGCTGCTGCAGTAATTGTTGTTGCTGGCGTTGAAACAGGAGCTGGTGCAGAAACTGTCTGTTGAGCCGGAGCAGCCTGCTGAGCAGGTTGATTTCCTCTGTTGGCAACGTATGCTAATATATCTTCTTTGGTAATTCTTCCTTCTAAACCGCTTCCTTTGATAGATTTCAGTTCAGTTTCAGAAATATTTTCCTGTTGTGCAATTGATTTTACAAGTGGAGATAAATAAAGATCTCCAGAGAATTCAACATTGGAAGCTATTGAAGTTTGTAAAGGCTGCTCAATGGTTTGTAATGTTTCAGTATCCGGAGCAGCAGCTGGAGTTTCAGTAGTTACTTCTTCAGAAGCAGAACCTTCTCCTTCAATTTCTAAAATAGCAATGGCCTCACCTACTTTGGCAACTTCATCTTTTTGCTTTAAAATTTTTACAATTTTTCCCGAAACAGGTGTCGGAACGTCTGAATCTACTTTATCTGTTGCAATTTCTACTACAGAGTCATCTTCTTTTACGTTATCACCTTCATTGAATAACCAAGTGATAATTGTCGCTTCCATAACACCTTCTCCCATGGAAGGAAGCAATAATTTGTATTCTGCCATTTTTGATTTTTAGATTTTGACAAATATATAAAAAAAATCGGTTTTTTTATGAAATATATAATTTTACATAAATTCAATGTAGATATTTTCACCTACATTCAATCCAAACAGGCTTTTAGCTCCGTTTTTCTTACTGCCTTTATAGATTGTAAGTTCCAATAGCTGACTGTCATTGAATATTGCTGCAGACTGTCCGTGGAATTCTGTCTCCCTTTCCCAGTCTGAAACCAATTCCGTATGACCGGAAAAGATCCTCGAAAGACTTAAATTTCTGAATTTTATAGTAAAACCATTATATCCTTTGCTGATATTTTCAAAGAAATCTTTGTTGATATTTGAAATTATATTTCCGAAATTATCAATATAGGTAACTTCACCTATGATCATTCCTTCCGATTCATTATAAACCGCTCTGGGGAACATCAGCTGCTTAGCAGCATCTATTTTTCTCCCGATCACTTCAGGAAGACCGCCATTGGCAAGATGTACAGCTGCCGGAACAAAAATATCCGTAGAAGTAAAGTTGATAATATCATCAAAACGGTTATTCAGGGTAAGTTCGTAGATTGCTTCCGGTTTAATATCAAAGAAGATCAAACTTAAAAGACCGTTATCTGCGGCCAGAAAGTAAGAACCATCTGCTTTGTAAAGGATATTTTTCCTTGATTTATTGTAAAAACTGTCTACAGAAATAATGTGTATACTTCCTTTGGGGAAATATTTATAAGCGTTTCTTACAATATATGATGTTTGTATTAAGTTGAATGCCTGGATGTCGTGGGTTATATCAATAATATTAACCTCAGGATTTAGAGACAGAATCTTGCCTTTCACAGCAGCAACTCTGTAATCTAAATTTCCGAAATCCGAAGTAAGGGTAATAATTGACATGAGCAATTTATAGAATAGTGTAGTCATGCAAAGTTATTTAAAATAAAAAGAAAGCCCGAAAGATTGTTGAAAAGAATTTGATTTAAATTGAAAAAAAGCTTTAATTTTAAAATCTAAAAATAAAAATACTGCATGTTTGAATTGACCTATGATCTGGAAGACATCGATGCGAAAATCTTCTATGGAGTTAATAACCAATATTTCAACCTATTAAAATCAAGCTTTCCAACCATTAAAATTACAGGAAGAGATCATTTTATCTTTGCGATGGGAAACCAGGAAGCGTTAGATATACTGAAGCAAAAACTGGACGATATTGTCAGTTTTATCTCGAAAAACAACTCAATAGGTCTCAAAGATGTTGAGAATATCCTGAATATTAAAGATGAAAACGAAAAACATCTGATCTTTGACCAGGATATTATTGTAAAAGGAGTAAACGGAAAAGTTATTAAGGCTAAAACTACGAATCTTAAAAAGCTGGTAAAGGAAACAGAGAAAAAAGATATGGTTTTTGCCATTGGACCTGCGGGAACAGGAAAAACGTACACCAGTGTAGCTTTGGCAGCAAGAGCCCTAAGAGATAAGGAAGTGAAAAGAATTATCCTGACAAGACCGGCTGTAGAAGCAGGGGAGAGTCTGGGGTTTTTACCAGGAGACCTTAAAGAAAAGTTAGATCCTTATTTACAGCCTTTATATGATGCACTTCGGGATATGATTCCACATGAAAAACTGGAAGGCTTTATGGAGAAAAAAGTAATTGAAGTAGCTCCGCTGGCTTTTATGAGAGGACGTACTCTTGATGATGCCTTTGTAATCCTTGATGAAGCTCAGAATACAACCCACGCTCAGATGAAAATGTTCCTGACAAGAATGGGAATGAATGCGAAATTTATTATTACAGGGGATCCAAGCCAGATCGACCTTCCAAAAAATCAGCAATCTGGTTTGAAAGAAGCTATGAGGATTTTAAATGGAGTGAAGGAGATTGGTTTTGTGCATCTTACAGAAGAAGATGTTGTGAGACATCCTGTTGTAAGAAAGATTATCCTGGCTTATAATGATGAAGATAAAAGACTGAGAAATGATTAATTTTTTATAGATAAAGTTTCTGTTAACCTTTTGTTAACCTTAAAAGTTTCTGTTAAAATTTGCTAAATTGAAAAAAATAATTAGTTTTGCAATCCTTAAATGTATAACTAATTAACAATGAAAAAATTTTTACTTATTGCAGCCGTAGCTGTATTGGGAATTAACGCAAACGCGCAGGAATTTAAATTTGGACCTAAAGCTGGTTACTCTTTATCAATGCTTAAAGCAACTGGCGAAGGAAATACTTACAAATTTGATGCAAAGTCTACTTTCTACGTAGGAGGTATGGCTGAATATAAGTTCAATGATAAATTTGCCGTACAGGGGGAAGTTTTATATTCTCCAATTGGAGGTAAGCAAGAAGAATCTGTTGCTTACACTGAGATGGGAGTAAATGTAACAGGTACTGAAAAAACAGATTGGAAACTGGGAACTGTACAAATTCCTGTTAGTGCTAAATATTATGCTACTGAAAATTTAGCTTTTGGAGTTGGTCTTAATGTGGGTATTCTCATTTCTGCAAAGGTGAAATCAACAGTAAGCTTATCAGGATCTGCTTTAGGAGAGTCATTTTCTGAATCAGAAAGCTCAACTGAAGATGTGAAAGATCATATGAATAAGCTGAATTTAGCTCCATTTGTTGGTGCTGAATATACACTTGAAAATGGATTGTTTTTCGATGCAAGATATAACTTAGGTATTTCTAACCTTGCTAAAAAGGAGGACGGAGAAAATGGAACTTTAAAAAATAGCTTCATCCAGGTAGGTGTTGGTTTCAAATTCGGAGGAAACTAATCTGAAGATTTTTAAGAAAAAACATAACTAAAGCAGGACAAAATTTGTCCTGCTTTTTTGTTTTAATGAACGCCATTTATGGAAATATATCCCTGTGATGAAAATAATTAGTACTTTTGGGACGTAAAATTTAAACTTAAAAAATGAAAAAGCTATTATTAGTAGGTGCTTTTGCACTTTTAGGAGGTGCAGCACAGGCGCAAGAAGGTTTAAAATTGGGTGGACATATTGGTGTACCAGTATCTGACGCAAGTAATGTATCTTCATTTACACTAGGGGTAGACGGAGCTTATATGTGGAATATTGCAAAAGGTTTTGACCTGGGGGTAGCAACAGGATACTCTCATTTCTTCGGAAAAGATCACTTTGATGATTTTGGATTTATTCCTGTAGCAGTTTCCGGTAAATATAAATTTAAGGGAGCACCTATCTTTGTAGGATTAGACCTTGGATACGGAATTTCTACAAAAAGTGGTATTGACGGAGGTTTCTATGCACAGCCTAAATTTGGATATCAGATGTCTAAAGGAGAACTGTATATAGGATACCAGTCTGTAAGCAATAGACGTGATCATGGCTGGTACAGAGACAGCTGGAATGCAGGAGCAGTTAACCTTGGGTACAACTTCTTTATTAAATAAACAGATCTTGAACAACATATAGAACTCCGGCCGAAGGCCGGAGTTCTTTTATTGAAATTGTGTCGTATAATGACGGTATTTCCGGTAAAGGACTGTTAGTGTGTTACTTTGGGATAGTGAAAACAACTTCAAATTATAAACATTTGTTTAAATTTTAAGAGTTAAGGTGTTAAAAATTAACATTTTAACAATTGTTTTGAGTCTGTATAACGTAGATTAAGGGCAATTTCGCTTAATCGTCTAAATTTTTAAAATCAAATATATCTAGCTCTGGTTGAGAAATTGTGATTTTTTTATTCATAAAATTGTGAAAAAACTAAAAGACTCTCACTGATATGATTTATTTTTGTAAAACCTTAAATTTTAACAATGATATTAATCACATTAACAAATTTTAATATTAATGGATACGACTGTAAATTTGCCACCAGAAAGTATTAAAATTATTTAAAATGAAAAAAATATTATTAGCGGGTGCTGTTGCACTTTTCGGATTATCAAATGCTCAGATTGCTAAAGGTACTACATATGTTTCAGGACAATTAGGGTATTCTCAGAATGAAAATAACAATACAGATACTAAAATCGAGAGCTTCAAAGTTCTTCCAACTGTAGGTTATTTCGTAAACACTAACCTAGCTGTAGGTTTAGGTGTAGGTTACAAAAATGATAACACTAAAGTAACTACTGATGGTAATCTTATTCCTACTGGAACTTTTGTTAATGAAAACAAAACTACAACTTCTGCATTTGTTGTTGCTCCATTCGTAAGAAAATACTGGACTATTGGTGAAAAATTATATATCTTCGGACAATTAGAAGTTCCTATGGAATTTGGTCAATTCAAGGATGAAGATAAGCGTACTGAAACAGTTGGTTCTACAGAAGCTAAAACATCTACTTCTACTAAAGATAACTTCACTTCTATCGGAGTTAACGTTAAGCCAGGTTTAGATTATTTCTTAAACAAAAACTGGTCTATCGAAGCTACTTTTGGTGAGTTTGGTTACAACACAAACAAAGTAAACGTAGACGGAGCTAAGAGAGTAAACGATTATAAATTCGGATTGAACTTATCTTCTGTAACTTTCGGAGTTAAGTATGTATTTGCAAAATAATAAACAAAGCATATAATGATAAAGCCCTAAGATTTTCTTGGGGCTTTTTTACCTTTAAATATTTTAAAAAATTAATAACATGAAAAGAATTTTATTAGCATCTGCAATTGCTTTATTTGCAGGGTTAAACGCACAGACAACGTTTGGTGTAAAAGGAGGATATGCTTTATCTAAATTGAACTTTAATGAAAACAACATTGAGCTTGATGGAGCTAGAGGAACGATGAAATCAAAGTCCGGATTTTATGTTGGAGCTTTGGTGGAGCATAAATTCAATAGCAAATTTGCGATCCAGGGAGAAGTAGAGTATGCCAATTTAGGAGGAAAAGCGGAGGTAGCTTTACCATACGGGATTAAGGTAACTGAAAAGATAAACCTTAACAGAATTGTAATTCCTGTTTCTGCAAGATACTATGCAACACCTGAATTAGGTATTTATGCTGGCCCTTATGTAAGTTTCAAGACAGACACTAATGTGAAGTTTGATGTAACAGGTCTGCCTGCTGGTGCTTCTGTAAACCCAGCTGCGGTTAAAGAGGGAGAACAGCTTGTAGAAAAGCAATTTAACGACAATTTAAAGTCTACTGATTTCGGATTGTTTTTCGGGGCTGATTATAACGTATACAAAGGTTTGTTTGTAGATGCACGTTATAGTTTTGGATTGACCAATATGGTTAAAAATCCTGTTGGTAACGAGAAAGTAAAGATGAATTTCTTCCAGCTTGGAGTAGGATATAAGTTTAAATAAATTCAATTAATAATCATGAAAAAACTATTATTAGCAAGCGCTATTGTGCTTTTCGGGCTTTCTAATGCTCAAATGACTAAAGGTGACTGGGTAATCAGTGGAAACACAGGAATGGGTTTTAATAACATTGCAACTACAGTAAAAGTAGGAGGAAAGTCTACTGACGGTCCAAAAGTAAACACGTTCTCAATCACTCCTTCTGTGGGATATTTTGTTATTGATAAATTAGCAGTGGGTATTGATTTAGGATATGTAAATAGAACCACAAAATATGATGATGTTAAGTCTACAAACTCAACATTTTCTGTAATGCCTACAGCAATTTATTATTTTACTAACTCCAGCAAGCTGGTTCCATTTCTGGGAGCAGGGATAGGTTATGGATCAAATAAGGAAAAGGCTTCTTTTTCCGGGATTCGCAATGGAATTTATGATCCAATTCTTATACAGGATACAGAGACCACTACAGATGGTTTAGCATGGAAAGTAAAAGGAGGAGTAACTTATATGGCAACATCTTCTTTAGGGATTAATCTAGGTATTTCTTATGACCAGTTTTCAAGTAAAGAAACTATTATGAATACAGAAGTTAAGACAAACATTAACACTTTCGGTGTGAATGTTGGTTTCTCTTATTTCATCAAAGGAAAAGGGCAGAAATCTGATAAATAGTCAGGCTGTTTAAAGATAAAAAACAAAAATCCGACTCAATTTGGACTGCCCCCAAAAAGTTAGACACTTTTTAGGGGCATTTTTTTATGTATAGAAAAGAAAAATTTAGCGTTGCTTTCAAATTAGAATGTATTAACCTT
>NZ_QNVT01000034.1 GCF_003385515.1 Chryseobacterium pennae
TTCTAAATTATTTATTTTCTGAGGACGTAGGCCCTTGATATTTTCAAAATCTTTCACAATACAAATTTAATCTTATTTCAAAACCACTACAAGATGAGCAGTAGAGGGGTAGCAAAAATTCAAAGAATTTTTGCCGGGGTGGTTCCTCCTTCCATCTAACAAAAAACCACCCCAAAAGGAGTGGTCTCTATATAATCTAGTTGAATGTTTACATTAAAAAACGGTCGCAGCCAGCTGAATTCTTGCATATTTATTAGAAGGATTCCACATGGCCATCATCGAAACCGGAAGACTGTAATGCTCAGTAATTTTAAGAACTTTTCCTGCTTTTACTCCTACATTGACAATATCGAAGTTGTTTTTCCCATTGCCATATAAAAAAGTGTTGCCATTCAATGAAAATCCTGCTCCTACAAAAGCATCCAGATTCACTTTTTGTCCGCTGATTACAGGGTAACTTGCCTGAACATAGGTAGAATATCTGTTCTTTTTGTAGCTTCCATCAGGTTCCAGTATTACTTCTCCCGCATTGGCTCCTCCATACAGCATAATGTCTGCTTCAATATTGATAGGAAATGAAGGGCCGAAAGTGTAGTTGGTTCTTAAATCAATGATATGAGCTGTTCTTCTTTGTGAGTAGCTGAAGATATCATCTGCAGCATTAGCTGTATTGATATTTCTGGAGTTATAAAGATCCCATAATCCGATATAGAAACGTCCGTTGGAATATTGAACATAGTAATTGATCTCCTTATAATGAGTGTTGTCCTTATCATCTGCCAGAGCAGAAGCACCCCAAATACCAACTTTCCATTTCTTTTCCGCATCCAAAGCGTAAGAAAGATTTCCCATCACTACAGGCTTGTCTGTAATAATCAAACCTCTCCATAAGTGGTTGTTTTGTATATTGGCGGTGAAATCCAATCGGTTTTCTTTGGTTTCTTTACCTTCACTGCTTTCCTGTGAAAATAATCTTCCTGTTGCTAAAGTAAGCAGGAAAATTCCTTTTAATATTTTCATCATTCGTATTTTTTTGTTTTTATTTTAAAGCCATAAACAATAATGCCGCAATGACAGCTCCGCTGATAGGTCCTATGACAGGTATCCAGGCATAGCCCCAATCACTGCTTCCTTTTACCGGAAGAATAGCATGCATAATTCTTGGAGCAAGATCTCTCGCAGGGTTAATAGCATATCCGGTTGTTCCACCTAGCGAAAGCCCGATTACCCATACCAGAAACGTGACAGGAATAGCACCTACCGAACCTAAGCCTACTTTTGCATTAGGATCTGCCTGTAAATTAATACTCGGATCCGAAATGTAGAAAATAACAAATACGAGTACAAAGGTTCCGATAATTTCGCTGATAAGGTTAGACGAAACTTTTCTGATTGCAGGACCGGTACTGAAACAAGCCAGTTTTGCCCCTTCATCCTCTGTAATGGCAAAGTGATCCTTATGAAACAGCCAAACCAAAAAGGCTCCCAACATTCCTCCAATCATCTGAGCCGCGATATAAGACGGAACCAGATCCCAGGAAAACTTTCCTGCAGCAGCTAAACCAATCGTAACAGCCGGATTCAGATGGGCGCCACTTACGGGCCCGGCAACGGTTACTCCCACAAAAACGGCCAATGCCCAGGCTGTGGTAATCACAATCCATCCGGAATTATTTCCTTTGGTATCCTTCAAGACAACATTGGCTACAACGCCGTTGCCTAATAAAATAAGAAGCATCGTCCCGATGACTTCTGCGATAAATGGAGTCATATGTGTATTTTTAAGGTCAGAAATTAATCTTCAATCCAGCTTTGAGCACGGGATACTGCTTTGTTCCATGAATGAACCATAGCATCTACTTTTTCCTTTTCCAATTGAGGATGGAAATCTTTGTCTACAATCCATTGTTCCTGGATCTCATCAATGTTTTTCCAGTATCCTACAGCAAGACCTGCTAAATAAGCCGCTCCCAATGCTGTTGTTTCCAGTGTTTTTGGTCTTATAATTTTAAATCCGAAAAGGTCAGACTGTATCTGCATCAGTAGATTACTTGCCGAAGCTCCGCCATCTACTCTCAGCTCAAGACTTGCTCTTCCGGAATCAGCTTCCATAGATTTTACAATATCATATACCTGGAATGCAATTCCTTCCAAAGTGGCTCTCGCAATATGTCCATCGGTAGTCCCACGGGTAATTCCTACAATCGTTCCACGGGCATACTGATCCCAGTGAGGGGCTCCCAGACCTGTAAGGGCAGGAACAAAATAAACCCCACCATTATCTTCAACAGATGCTGCCAGATCATTCACTTGGTCAGAAGAATGAATAAGTTTAAGACCATCTCTCAGCCATTGAATCGCTGCGCCCCCTACAAATACACTTCCTTCCAACGCGTAGTTAACCTCTCCATTAATTTTCCAGGCAACAGTTGTCAGAAGGTTATTCTTTGAAGAAACCGCTTCTTTTCCTGTATTCATTAATAGAAAGCACCCTGTTCCATAAGTATTTTTCACCATTCCCGGATTGGTACACATCTGACCGAATAAAGCCGCCTGCTGATCTCCTGCAATTCCTGCAATCGGAATTTTAGTAGAGAATAGAGTAGTGGCTGTCTCGCCATACACTTCACTGCTTTGTTTTACCTCAGGAAGAATGGCTCTTGGGATGTTGAATAATTCCAAAAGATCATTATCCCATTCCAATGTATGAATATTCAATAGCATGGTTCTGCTGGCATTCGAAACATCGGTGATAAACATTTTTCCACGGGTAAGCTTCCATACCAGCCAGGTATCCACAGTTCCGAAACATAATTTTCCGGCTTCTGCCTTTTCTCTTGCTCCATCCACATTATCAAGGATCCATTTTAATTTGGTAGCAGAAAAATAGGCATCTAATACAAGACCTGTTTTTTCTTTAATGGTTTCTGCGTGACCTTGTTCTTTCAGTTCATCACAATACTTGGAGGTTCTTCTGTCCTGCCATACAATGGCATTATAAATAGGTTCTCCGGTTTCTTTATCCCAAACTATTGTTGTTTCACGCTGGTTGGTAATTCCAATAGCAGCTACTTCCAGTCCGGAAATGCCTGCTTTGGCAATAATTTCTGCAGCAACAGAGATCTGTGATGACCAGATTTCATTTGGATCATGCTCTACCCAACCTGGAGTTGGGAATATCTGTCTGAAATCTTTTTGAGACACATACTTGATCTCTCCGCTATGGTTGAATAGAATCGCTCTGGAGGAAGTGGTTCCCTGATCCAAAGCGAGGATTAACTTTTCATTCATATGGTGATTAATTAAGGTTGATAACTTTAGGTGAATAAGGTGTCAATAAATACCCTTTTGCCAATTCGATGAATTCATTTTCCTGTTGCTGAGCCCATTCTTCAGAATATCCTTTTTCTTCAGCAATAATTCTTGCCACATTGTGGGCGCTGTCTATAGCAGCTCTTGCATCCAGGAATAACAGGCGAGCTCTTCTTGCCAGTACATCTTCAATGGTTTCTGCCATTTCATTTCGTGCTGCCCAAACCACTTCAGCTACAGTGAATGGATGATCAGGATGTATTTTCTGTGAAAAACGGGGATTGCTTTCCTGTAAAGCTTTTATGGACGGAATATCAGAACCATATACATACAGATGATTCGTTCTGTCTACCTGTTCAGGTTTTACATTTCCATGAATAGACATATTTTCTGTTTTGGAAGTTGTATTACCCAGTTTATGAACCTGCATCGCTTTATCGATTGTATCTTCTGCCATTTTACGGTAAGTTGTCCATTTTCCTCCAATGATGGAAATCAAACCTGTGTCGGAAGCAATCACTTTATGACTTCGGGATACTTCTTTTGTACTCTTACTACCATCTTTTGGAGCTGCAAGAGGGCGAAGTCCGGCAAAAACAGATTTTACATCATCGCGGGTTGGTTTTTTAGACAGGTATTGTCTTGCTGTATTTAGAACGAAACTGATTTCCTCTTCCAAAGCGCGAGGTTCAAAGCTTTCGCTTTCCAAAAGAGTATCCGTAGTTCCTACCAAAGCTCTGTCATGCCAAGGCACTACAAATAAAACTCTTCCATCAGAAGTTTTAGGAATCATGATGGCATCATCACTTTTCAGGAATGATTTATCCAAAACTAGATGAATTCCTTGGCTTGGTACTACCATTTTACCATGTTTAGGGTTATTCATATTAAGGATGTCATTCGTGAAAACACCGGTAGCATTGATGACTACTTTTGCATGAATCTGGTATTGCTGCTTGGAGAACTGATCTTCAGCAACCACACCAATGACTTTATTCTTGTCATCTTTCAGAAGGTTGATAACCTTTACATAATTAACAGCGCTTCCTCCCTTTTCAATAATGGTTTGGGTTAAGTTGACAGCAAGTCTCGCATCATCAAACTGTCCATCCTGGTAAACAACACCACTTGCTAAATGGTTTTGTTCAATAGTAGGTAGTTTTTCAATAGTTTTTGATTTACTGATGTACTTTGTTTTACCCAAACTTAATTTTCCAGCAAGGAAATCGTAAACGGATAGCCCTATTTTATAATAGATTCCGCCCCACCAGGTGTAATTAGGAATAATGAAAGATTGATTCTTTACAATATGTGCTGCATTTTTGGATAAAAGACCTCTTTCTTTTAAGGCTTCTTTCACCAGGCCTACATCTCCCTGTGCCAAATATCTTACTCCACCATGTACCAATTTGGTACTTCTGCTGGAAGTTGCTTTTGCAAAATCATGAGATTCAAGTAATAATGTCTTGAATCCTCTGCTTACTGCATCTAATGCTGAACCTAAACCACTGGCTCCCCCTCCTATGACTAAAAAGTCCCATTCTTTTACATTGGTTAATTTACTGAGTTCTTCGTTTCGTTTCATAAATGTTTCGTTTATGTTTCGTTTTCAAATATATAAATTAAAAATGAAAGCAAAAAGAAAATAAATGAAATTTTAAAATGTTAAAAAAAAACGGTAATTTTGAGGAAATGAATAAAATGGAGAAGCTAATACCAAGGCATGATGAAATATTAAAAGAACTGGATGAAAAAGGACATGTTCTTGTTCAGGATCTGTGCGAAAGACTGAATGTTTCTTCAGTTACGATACGAAAAGATTTGAACTATCTCGAAAGTTTGGGGCTTCTGTTCAGGAATCATGGGGGAGCGAGTAAGCAGGTAAGGTATGCTTATGAAAAAAATGTAGGAGAAAAAGAAAATATCAACGTAGAAGCAAAGCAGGCGATTGCCAGGGCGGCACTTCCGTTAATTCAGGAAAATGATTGTATCATATTGGCGTCGGGTACTACGATGCATTATCTTGCCAGGATGCTGATGAATTTTGGACCGCTTACAGTTTTGACTTCTTCCTTGAGGGTCGCTATTGAACTTTGCAATAATCCTAATATTAATGTCATTCAATTGGGAGGAGAGGTGAGAAAGAGTTCTACTTCAATTGTGGGATCCATTTCAGAAGGAATTCTTAAACAGTTTTCCTGCAATAAACTTTTTTTGGGAGTAGATGGAATTGATCTGGAATTTGGGATCAGCACCTCGAATGCTGCAGAAGCTCATCTCAATCAGGTGATGATTGAATGTGCTGATAAAACAGTGGTTCTTGCAGACTCATCAAAATTGAATAAGAAAGGTTTTGGTAAGATTGCGTCACTTGATCAGGTGGATTACCTGATTACGGATGATGGGATTGCAGCGGAAGATCAGGTTAAACTTGAAGAAAATGGAGTCAATGTTATGAAATAATTCTGTGTAAGTTCCTTAATTTATCGCATAATATGTAAAAATATAAAGCCCATGAGTGATCATGAGGCTTTAATTTTTTTAAAGAAGCTGTTATAATGATATAGTTTGGGGTTTCATTATAAAAAGAAGAAGAGGTGTTCTTATTTCTTTATAATATATAGGTTGTTTTTGTTGTTGGAAATTTCGAAATGTTTCATTATCGTATAGTTATGGCATTTTTTTTGTTATCAGCTGTTGGCTTTGAATTGTTAGAATTGGAAATCAAAGAAAAAAAATGTGCTTTTTATGAAGGATTCATTTTTATAAAACCCATTTTGGTTTTGAAAATGATCTAAATGATTAAAAATCAAAATATTTTAATTGAAATATTTGTCAGTTACAAAATTATTCATAAATTTGCACTCTCATTTTAGGAGCGTAGTGTGCCTATATCAAAAGTAGAAATCACTTCAGACTTCCGAAAAATGGGAAAAAATAAAGGATAAATTTTATTATAATATAAACAATGTCAGGTATTATTGGTAAGAAAATCGGTATGACGTCTTTGTTTAACGAAGAAGGAAAAAACATTCCTTGTACAGTTATTCAAGCTGGTCCATGCTCGGTTTTACAGGTCAGAACCTTAGAAAAAGACGGTTATAAAGCTGTTCAGTTAGGTTTCGATGACAAGAGTGAGAAGAACGTTGGTAAAGCGTTAGCTGGCCATTTTAAAAAGGCTGGTTCTGCTCCTAAAGCTAAATTAGTAGAATTCTACAGAGAATTCGTTGATGAAGTAAAAGTAGGAGAAGAAGTAAAAGTTGATTTATTCCTAGAAGGTGAATATGTTGACGTAACAGGAACTTCAAAAGGTAAAGGCTTCCAGGGTGTTGTTAAAAGACACGGATTTGGAGGTGTAATGCAGGCAACTCATGGTCAGCACAACAGACTTAGAGCTCCAGGTTCTATCGGTGCTGGTTCAGACCCTTCAAGAGTATTCAAAGGGATGAGAATGGCTGGAAGAATGGGAGGTAAGCAGGTGACTGTTCAGAACCTTCAAGTGTTAAAAGTTGATCAAGAACAAAATCTTTTAGTAGTAAAAGGTGCTGTTCCGGGAGCTAAAAATTCTTATGTAATTATCAGAAAATGGAACTAGTAGTATTAAATACATCAGGAAAAGAGACCGGAAGAAAAGTAACTCTAGACGAAACAGTATTCGGAATTGAGCCAAATCAGCACGCGGTTTACTTAGAAGTTAAACAGTACCTTGCTGCACAAAGACAAGGAACTCATAAAGCAAAAGAAAGAAGCGAAATTACTGCTTCTACTAAAAAGCTTAAGAAGCAAAAAGGATCAGGATCTGCTAGATATGGTGATATTAAATCTCCAACTTTCAGAGGTGGAGGTAGAGTATTCGGACCAAAACCAAGAGACTACAGATTCAAATTGAACAAAGCTCTTAAGAGATTAGCTAAGAAATCTGTTTTATCTCAGAAAATGAGAGACAACAGCATCAGAGTTTTAGAAGATATGAGCTTAAATGCTCCTAAGACTAAAGATTTTATCGCTTTATTGGATGCTTTGGCATTGAATGGTAAAAAATCTTTATTCATTCTTCCTGAAGCTAACAAGAATGTGTATCTATCTTCAAGAAACTTACCTAAAACTAAAGTAATGAACTTCAACGAAGTTAGTTCTTACGATATAGTAAATGCAGGTGAAGTTGTATTCTTCGAAGGTGCAGTTGAAAAATTCCAGGAAAATTTAAAGAAATAAGTCATGTCAGTTATTATTAAACCAGTTATTTCAGAAAAGGCTAACTACCTTACAGATTTAAGAGGTACTTATTCTTTCTTAGTTAACCCTAAGTCGAATAAAATCCAGATTAAAAAGGCTGTTGAAGCAGCTTACGGTGTGAAAGTAGCAGACGTTAATACAATGATTTATGCTCCGAAGGTTTCTTCAAAGTACACTAAAAAAGGTCTTCAAGTAGGAAAGACAAACAAATTGAAAAAAGCGGTAATCAAACTTGTTGAAGGTGATGTTATCGATATTTTTGCTGTAAATTAATTATTAATTATATATAATAGTAATGTCTGTTAGAAAATTAAAACCTATCACCCCGGGACAGAGATTCAGAATTGTAAACAATTTTGAAGAAATTACTACCAACAAACCAGAGAAATCTCTAACAGTTGGTATTAGTAAGTCAGGTGGACGTAACCAAACTGGTAAAATGACCATGCGTTACACCGGAGGTGGACACAAAAAGAAATACAGAATTATTGACTTCAAAAGAAACAAAGCAAACGTTGAAGCCACTGTAAAAACTGTAGAGTATGATCCAAACAGAACTGCATTTATCGCTTTACTAGAGTATGCTGATGGAGAGAAGAGATATATCATCGCTCCAAACGGTATCAAAGTAGATCAGAAAGTAATTTCTGGTGATAGCGTAGAACCAAATGTAGGGAACGCAATGAAGTTGAAAAACATTCCATTAGGTACTGTTATTTCTTGTGTTGAAATGAAGCCTGGTCAAGGTGCTATTTTAGCAAGAAGTGCTGGTTCTTCAGCTCAATTGACTTCAAGAGACGGAAAATATGCAATCATCAAATTGCCTTCAGGAGAATCAAGAATGATCCTTACTGAATGTTATGCAATGATTGGATCTGTTTCTAACTCTGACCACCAGTTAACTGTATCAGGTAAGGCTGGTAGAAGCAGATGGTTAGGTAGAAGACCTAGAACAAGAGCTGTTGTAATGAACCCTGTAGATCACCCAATGGGAGGTGGTGAAGGACGTTCTTCAGGAGGTCACCCAAGATCTAGAAACGGTATGCCTGCTAAAGGTTACAAAACCAGAAAGAAAAATAAAGCGTCTAACCGTCATATCATATCTAAACGTAAATAATTATGGCAAGATCACTTAAAAAAGGACCATTCATTCATCATACTTTAGATAAGAAGGTTCAGACAAACATAGAGTCTGGTAAGAAGACAGTTATTAAAACTTGGTCTAGAGCATCAATGATTTCTCCAGACTTCGTAGGACAAACTATTGCAGTACACAACGGGAAATCTTTTATCCCTGTTTATGTTACAGAAAACATGGTTGGTCACAAGCTAGGCGAATTTTCTCCAACAAGATCTTTCAGAGGTCATGGTGGTAACAAAAACAAAGGAAGCAGATAATCATGGGATCAAGAAAAAGAGAAAGTGCATTAGCACGTAAATTGACAAACCAAGATGTAGTAAAAGCAATACACAATGATTGCCCATCTTCTCCAAGAAAAATGAGATTAGTAGCTGATATCATTAGAGGAGAGCAGGTAGACAAAGCTTTATACATTCTAAAATATTCTAAAAAAGACGCATCTAACAAGTTAGAAAAAGTATTGCTTTCTGCAATGGCTAACTGGCAAACTAAAAACGAAGGTGCTGATATTGAAGAAGCTAATCTTATCGTTAAAGAAATTTTTGTAGACAGTGCAAGACAATTGAAGAGACTAAGACCAGCTCCACAAGGTAGAGGGTATAGAATCAGAAAAAGATCAAACCACATTACATTAATCTTAGGTAAAAAAGAAAATTAATCAAGGTATGGGACAGAAGACAAATCCAATTGGTAACAGATTAGGTATCATCAGAGGATGGGATTCAAACTGGTTTGGTGGAAAAGATTATGGAGACAGAATCGCTGAAGACTACAAAATCAGAAGATACCTTGAGGCTAGATTATCTAAAGGTGGTATTTCAAAAATTTATATTGAAAGAACATTAAAATTAGTAACAGTTACAATTACTACTGCTAGACCGGGACTTATCATCGGTAAAGGAGGTCAGGAAGTTGATAAATTGAAAGAAGAATTGAAGAAACTTACAGGTAAGGATATTCAAATCAACATTTTCGAAATCAAAAGACCTGAATTAGATGCTGTACTAGTTGCTGATAGTATTTCTAAGCAAATTGAAAACAGAATTTCTTACAGAAGAGCTGTTAAAATGGCAATGGCAAGTACTATGAGAATGGGTGCTGAAGGCATCAAAGTTCAAATCTCTGGTAGATTGAACGGAGCTGAAATGGCAAGATCAGAATCTTTCAAAGACGGAAGAATTCCATTGTCAACTTTCAGAGCTGATATTGATTACCACTGGGCAGAAGCTCACACTACTTACGGTAGATTAGGTGTAAAAGTTTGGATTATGAAAGGTGAAGTTTATGGTAAAAGAGAACTTTCCCCATTAGTAGGACAACAGAAAAAAGGAGGTCAGTCAGACAGAGGAAACAGAGGAGGAGACAGAGACAACAGAAGACCTAGAAAAAACAACAACAATAACAATAATAATTAAAATTTTAGATTAGAAATTTTGAATTTTAAATTACCGTTACTTTTTTAAAATAAAAAAAATCTAAAATCTAAAATCTAAAATCTAAAATTTAGAAATTATGTTACAACCAAAAAGAACCAAATTCCGTAGAGTTCACAAGATGAAGATGAAGGGGAATGCCCAAAGAGGTAGTCAACTTGCTTACGGAACTTTTGGGATCAAAGCAACGGAAGGAGCTTGGATCACTGCAAGACAGATTGAAGCAGCTCGTATCGCTGCAACAAGATATATGAAGAGAGAAGGTCAACTATGGATCAAAATCTTCCCAGATAAGCCAATTACTAAAAAACCAGCGGAAGTACGTATGGGTAAAGGTAAAGGTGCTGTTGAATATTGGGTAGCTGTAGTAAAACCAGGTAAAATTATGTTTGAAGTAGGTGGAGTTCCTTACGAAGTTGCGAAAGAAGCTCTTAGACTTGCTGCGCAAAAATTACCTGTAGTTACTAGATTCATCGTTGCTAACGATTTTGTTAAACCTCTATAATCTTTGAATACAATGAAAAAAGCTGATATTAAAAATTTAAGCGCGGGTGATATTCAAACTCAATTAACTGAAGCAAAAGCTCAATATTCTAAATTGAAATTGGCTCATGCAATCAGCCCAATTGAAAACCCGATTCAAATCAGAGATTTGAGAAAAACAATCGCTAGACTAAATACTGAGTTAACTAACAAACAATAATTTCATTTTACAATGGATAGAAATTTAAGAAAAGAAAGAATCGGAGTGGTTTCCAGCAATAAAATGGAAAAAACTATTGTTGTTAGTGAAACTACAAGAGTAAAGCACCCGATGTACGGTAAATTCGTTTTGAAAACGAAAAAATATACTGCACACGACGAGAACAACGAATGCACAGAAGGTGATACAGTTTTGATCCAAGAAACTAGACCTATGAGCAAGAGCAAGAGATGGAGATTAGTAAGAATCATTGAAAAAGCTAAGTAATAATGTTACAAACAGAATCAAGATTAAAAGTTGCTGATAACACAGGTGCAAAAGAAGTACTAGTTATCAGAGTTCTGGGAGGAACCAGAAGAAGATATGCTTCAGTTGGTGATAAAATCGTTGTTACGATCAAAGATTCTACACCATCAGGAAACGCTAAAAAAGGTCAGGTATCTAAAGCTGTAGTAGTAAGAACTAAAAAAGCAGTAAGAAGAAAAGATGGTTCATACATCAAATTCGACGACAATGCTTGTGTATTACTAAACGCAGCGGGAGAAATGAGAGGAACGCGTGTTTTCGGACCAGTTGCTCGTGAGTTGAGAGACAAAGAATATATGAAAATCATTTCATTAGCTCCTGAAGTACTTTAATTTTAAAAATTTTTAAAAGAAATGTCAAAGTTAAAAATAAAAAGAGGAGATAACGTAATCATTACTACTGGTAAGAAAGATATCAAAGGTAAGACTGGTGAAGTTATTGAAGTGATTAAGAAAGAAGGTAGAGACCCAAGAGTAATTGTTGCAGGACTTAATATCGTTAAAAAACACGTTAAGCCTTCAGCTTCAAATCCTCAAGGAGGAATTACTGAAAAGGAAGCTTCTATTCATATCTCAAACATAGCTTTAGTTGATAAAGACGGAAAAGCTATCAAAATCGGTTACAAAATCGAAGGAGATAAGAAAGTAAGAATTAACAAAAAAACGGGTGAAACTTTATAATTTGAATTAACATGGAATTTATAGCAAGACCCAAAAAAATATACAAAGAGACAATTGTTCCTGCAATGATGGAAGAATTCGGGTATAAGTCAATCATGCAAGTACCTAGATTAGAGAAAATCGTTGTATCACAAGGTTTAGGAGACGCTACTGCAGATAAGAAAATTATTGATTATGCTGTAGAAGAGTTAACAAACATCACAGGTCAGAAAGCAGTAGGTACAATCTCTAAGAAAGATGAAGCTGCCTTCAAACTTAGAAAAGGAATGCCTGTAGGTGCTAAAGTAACTTTGAGAGCTCACAGAATGTATGAGTTCTTAGACAGACTTACTGCTTCTGCTTTACCACGTATTAGAGATTTCTCTGGTATCAAAGCAGATGGTTTCGATGGTAGAGGTAACTACAACTTAGGTATTACTGAGCAGATTATCTTCCCTGAAATCGTAATTGACAAAGTGAAAAAAATCCAAGGGATGGACATCACTTTCGTAACAACTGCGAAGACAGATAAAGAAGCTAAAGCATTATTAACTCACTTCGGTTTACCATTTAAAAAGAACTAAGAAATGGCTAAAGAATCAATGAAAGCGCGTGAGCGCAAAAGAGAAGCACTAGTTGCTAAATACGCTGCTAAAAGACAAGCTCTTAAAGAAGCTGGTGATTACGAAGGACTTCAAAAATTGCCTAAAAATGCTTCTCCTGTAAGATTACACAACAGATGTAAACTAACAGGTAGACCAAGAGGATACATGAGAACGTTTGGTATTTCCAGAGTAACTTTCAGAGAAATGGCTAACAACGGTCTTATCCCAGGTGTAAGAAAAGCTAGTTGGTAATACTTACTAATTAAAAATCGGGACAATTAAGTTGTCTAGATACTAAAGAATAAAAATATCAGACCGAAGATTTCTGACGTCTGATATTTTAATCTTCAAGTCTTTTCAATACTGATTGTTCTTTAACCAATAATTTATAAAAGAAAAATGGTAACAGATCCAATTTCAGATTTCCTAACAAGAGTAAGGAACGCACAAAGCGCAGGCCACAAAGTGGTGGAAATTCCTGCATCGAAAATCAAAAAGGAGATTACTAAGATCTTATTTGATCAAGGGTATATCTTAAACTACAAGTTTGAAGATAACGCTGTTCAAGGAGTGATCAAAATCGCTTTAAAGTACGATAAGCAAACTAATAAACCTGCTATTAAGTCTATTCAAAGAGCTTCAAGACCAGGTTTGAGACAGTACAAAGGTTCTACTGAACTTCCAAGAGTACTAAACGGTTTGGGTATTTCTATCATCTCTACTTCTAAAGGAGTAATGACTGACAAGAAAGCTAGAGAAGAGAAAGTAGGCGGTGAAGTAATCTGCTATGTTTATTAATTTTTAATCAGAGGAAAATGTCAAGAATTGGTAAAGCAATTATAACTATTCCAGCTGGAGTTACAATCACTGAAAATAACGGTGTAGTAACAGTAAAAGGAGCTAAAGGAGAACTTTCTCAAGAGCTTACAGCAGGAATTACTTTAGAACAAAAAGATGGTGAGCTTAATGTAAACAGACCATCTGATTCTAAGCAACACAAGGCGCTTCACGGTTTATACAGAGCGTTAATCAACAACATGATTGTTGGTGTAAATACAGGTTTCGAAAAGAAACTAGAACTAGTAGGGGTAGGATACAGAGCTTCACACGCAGGTCAAAAACTTGAGTTAGCTTTAGGATTCTCTCACGGTATCGTATTAGAACTTCCTAGCGAAGTAAAAGTTGATACATTGACTGAAAAAGGTAAAAACCCAATTATTACTTTAACGTCTCACGACAACCAACTTCTAGGAATGGTAGCTGCAAAGATCCGTTCTTTCAGAAAGCCTGAGCCATACAAAGGAAAAGGTGTAAGATTCGTAGGAGAAATTGTTAGACGTAAAGCTGGTAAATCTGCTTAATAAATTATAAGTATTATGGCATTAAGTAAATTAGAAAAAAGAATAAGAATCAAAAGAAGAGTAAGAGGGAAAATCTCTGGATCTTCTGAATTGCCAAGATTATCTGTATACAAAAGTAATAAGGAAATTTACGCTCAGTTAATCGACGATAAAAATGGTAAAACTTTAGCATCAGCTTCTTCTAGAGAGAAAGGTGTAGACGCTAAAGGTACTAAAACTGAAATTTCTGCTGCTGTTGGTAAAGCTATTGCTGCTAAAGCTATCGCTGCAGGGATCGAAAGTATTGTATTTGACAGAAACGGTTTCGTATATCACGGTAGAGTAAAAGCTCTAGCTGATGGTGCGAGAGAAGGTGGACTTAAATTCTAATCATTAAATTTCGGAAAATATGTTAGGACTAGATAATATAGAAAGAGTAAAACCGGGAGGATTAGAATTAAAAGATCGTCTCGTAGCTGTTAACAGAGTAACAAAAGTAACTAAAGGGGGTAGAGCTTTCGGATTTTCTGCTATTGTTGTAGTAGGAAACGAAGAAGGTGTTATCGGTTTCGGTTTAGGAAAATCTAAAGAGGTTGCTTCTGCAATTGCTAAAGCAGTTGAAGACGCTAAGAAAAACCTTGTGAAAGTTCCTGTAATGAACCACACTATTCCTCACCAAACTACTGCTAGATACGGTGGTGCAGATATCTTCTTAAGACCTGCTTCTCACGGTACAGGACTTATCGCCGGTGGTGCGGTAAGAGCAGTATTGGAATCAGCTGGTATTCACGATATCCTTTCAAAATCTAAAGGTTCTTCTAACCCTCACAACGTGGTGAAAGCTACTTTCAAAGCGTTATTGGATATCAGAAGACCTGAAGAGATCGCTAGAATGAGAGGAGTTTCTCTAAGTAAAGTGTTTAACGGTTAATAATAAAACAATGGCAACAATTAAAGTAAAGCAAGTAAGAAGCGCTATTGGTAGAACAAAAACCCAAAAGAGAACGCTTGAAGCATTAGGATTAAAAAAACTTCACCAAGTTGTAGAGCACGAAGCTACTCCTTCTATCTTAGGAATGATAGCTGCTGTAGGTCACTTACTAGAAGTTCAAAAATAATTTTATAAAAGAGAAATTAAAATGAATTTAAACAATATACAACCAGCAGCAGGTTCTACTTTCAATTCAAAAAGAATTGGTAGAGGACAAGGTACTGGAAAAGGAGGTACTTCAACAAAAGGACACAAAGGTCAGAAAGCTAGAGCTGGTTATTCTCAGAAGATCGGTTTCGAAGGTGGACAGATGCCTTTACAAAGAAGATTACCTAAATTCGGATTCAAAAACGTAAACAGAAAAGAGTTTAGAGGTGTTAACCTTGATACTATTCAGACTTTAATCGAGAACAAATCCATCACTGGAGAAATCACGAAAGAAGTTTTAGTAGCAAACGGGATCGTTTCTAAAAACGAATTAGTGAAAATTATGGGTAGAGGAGAATTGAAATCTGCGGTTTCAATCTCTGCTGATAAATTCACGAAATCTGCTGAAGAGCTTATTGCTAAAGCAGGTGGAAAAGCAATTACCTTATAATACTTACTAATGAAAGAATTTATACAAACACTTAAAAATATTTGGAGTCTTAAAGAGCTTAGAGATAAAATTCTCTTCACTTTAGGTATAATCCTTGTGTATAGATTCGCATCTTATATTTCACTTCCAGCAATTAACCTTGCAGAAGTGGGAGATCTCTTAGAGCATTATAAAAATCAAGGCGGTAACAAGCAAGGAGCAGGTCTCCTTGGCTTGCTTTCGTCGTTTACGGGGGGAGCTTTCAGCCACGCTTCCGTAATGGCGTTGGGAATCATGCCTTATATTTCTGCTTCTATTATTGTTCAGTTGATGGGGATGGCTATTCCTTATCTTCAGAAGCTTCAGAAAGATGGAGAGTCAGGTAGAAATACATTGAACCAAATTACAAGATGGTTAACGATCGGGGTTTGTCTGGTACAGGCACCTTCTTATTTAACTTCTATTACTCAATTATTCTTACCGTATGCTCAATTCCAATCTGCATATTTTGTAGAACCAAATTCGATTATGTTCTGGTTACCAAGTATTGTAATCTTGGTAGGTGGTTCAGTATTCGCAATGTGGTTAGGTGAAAAGATTACCGATAAGGGAATCGGAAATGGTATCTCTATCCTTATTATGGTGGGGATCCTTTCAAGATTACCTGAGGCATTCGTTCAGGAGATGGCCGTGCAGAACGGAAAAGGAGGAATGGGATCTATCATGATCCTTATCGAAGTATTATTCTGGATGGTGGTAGTTCTTTTAGCTGTGATTTTATCAGTTGCTGTTAGAAAAATTCCTATTCAGTATGTAAGCAGAGCTCAAGCAAGAGGAGGTGTAAACAAGAATCTTATGCAGGGCGCAAGACAATGGATTCCATTGAAAGTAAATGCTGCTGGTGTAATGCCGATTATCTTTGCTCAGGCATTGATGTTCGTACCAGGATTATTAACAAAATTCGACGAGTCCAATACTTTTCTTGCAGGTTTCAAGAATGTTTTTAGCTGGCAGTACAACGTATTGTTTGCGCTATTAATTATTATCTTCTCGTTTTTCTATACTGCAATTACAATTCCGGTGAACCAAATGGCTGATGATTTGAAGAGAAATGGAGGTTTAGTACCGAAAGTAAGACCCGGAAAAGAGACAGCAGATTATTTAGATGATATTTTATCAAAAATTACCTTGCCAGGTGCAATTTTTTTATCTATCTTTGCAGTCCTTCCAGCAATTGTGCATGGAAGCTTTGTTCAGACAGATGCGTTCGCCTTATTTTTCGGGGGAACGTCACTATTAATTATGGTGGGTGTAATTTTAGATACAGTTCAACAGATTAATACATATCTGCTGAACCATCATTATGATGGTTTAATGCAGTCTAAACTGTCTAGAACGACTGGATATTAATTTATGGCAAAACAAAAACATATTGAACAAGACGGCGTTATAACGGAAGCACTTTCGAACGCTCAGTTCCGTGTAGAACTTGAAAATGGGCATATTCTTATTGCTCATATTTCCGGCAAAATGCGAATGCACTATATTAAACTTTTACCTGGTGATAAGGTAAAACTAGAAATGTCTCCCTATGATTTAACGAAAGGGAGGATCACATTTAGATATTAAAAACATTTAGCCAAATGGAATTCTCATTCCATTTGGCATTTGTAAAAAATAAATACTATCAAAATGAAAGTAAGAGCATCAATTAAAAAAAGAAGCGCTGATTGCAAAATCGTACGCAGAAAAGGTGTACTGTTCGTAATCAACAAGAAGAACCCAAAATTTAAACAAAGACAAGGTTAATTAAATTATGGCGAGAATTGCAGGTATTGATTTACCAAAAAACAAAAGAGGAGTTATCGGTTTAACTTACATCTACGGAGTTGGAAGAAGTACTTCTTCTGAAATCCTTAAAGCTGCCGGTATTAGCGAAGACAAAAAAGTCAACGAATGGAATGACGATGAATTGGCTGCAATCAGAACTTATATCTTAGACAACGTAAAAGTTGAAGGAGAATTAAGATCTGAAGTGCAATTGAACATCAAGAGATTGATGGACATAGGATGCCAACGAGGAATACGTCACAGACTTGGATTACCTTTAAGAGGCCAGAGAACGAAAAACAACTCTAGAACCCGAAAAGGAAAGAGAAAAACTGTTGCTAACAAGAAAAAAGCTAGTAAATAATCGTTAGGAATTATGGCAAAACAAACTAAAGTAGTTAAGAAAAGAAAAGTAAAAGTTGAAGCTATTGGTGAAGCACATATTCAAGCTTCTTTCAATAACATCATCATTTCTTTAACAAATAAAAACGGAGAGGTTATCTCTTGGGCTTCTGCCGGTAAAATGGGATTCAGAGGTTCTAAAAAGAATACTCCATTTGCTGCTCAGATGGCAGCTGAAAATTGCTCTGCTGTAGCTCACGAAGCTGGTTTAAGAAGAGTGAAGGTGTTTGTGAAAGGTCCAGGTGCAGGTAGAGAATCTGCAATCAGATCTATTCACAATTCAGGAATTGAAGTTTCAGAAATCGTTGACGTGACTCCTATGCCACACAACGGATGTAGACCACCAAAAAGAAGAAGAGTTTAATTTTTAGAATTTACCCATTATGGCAAGATATATTGGACCTAAAACTAAGATTGCTAGAAAGTTTGGTGCTGCAATCTACGGAGATGATAAGAACTTCGAAAAAAGAAAAAACCAACCGCCAGGACAACACGGTCCTAACAAAAGAAGAGGTGCTAAGAAATCAGAATATGCAGTTCAGTTAGCTGAAAAACAAAAAGCTAAATATACTTACGGTATCTTAGAAAGACAGTTTGCTAACTTATTTGAAAAAGCACACAGAAGCAAAGGAGTAACAGGTGAAGTTCTATTACAACTTTGTGAATCAAGATTGGATAATGTAGTTTTCAGATTAGGTTTTGCTAAAACTAGATCTGGAGCAAGACAATTAGTTTCTCACAGACACATCACTGTGAACGGAGAGATTCTTAATATCCCTTCTTACTTGGTAAAAGCTGGTGATGTAATCACTGTAAGAGAAAAGTCTAAGTCTCTTGATGTTGTTACCAATGCATTGGCTTCTAAGTCAAACTATGAGTGGTTACAATTCAACGATGAGAAGAAAGAAGGTACCTTCATTTCTGCTCCTGAAAGAATCCAAATTCCGGAAGACATCAAGGAGAACCTTATCGTCGAACTTTACTCTAAATAATTTTTTAATCAAATTTTTGCTCAACCCAATAATATGGCAATTTTACAATTCATAAAACCCGATAAAGTAATTTTACTTAACTCTGATGAATTTAAAGGTCAATTTGAATTCAGACCTTTAGAACCAGGTTTCGGGCTTACAATCGGTAATGCTTTGAGAAGAGTGTTGCTTTCTTCTCTGGAAGGATATGCTATTTCATCTATCAAAATAGAAGGTGTAGAGCACGAATTTTCAACTATTCCAGGAGTAATCGAAGACGTTACCGAAATCATTCTTAACCTTAAGCAGGTTAGATTAAAAGCTTTAGCAGAAGGCCAGGCTAACGAGCAGGTTGTTGCTAAAGTTTCAGGTCAAACGATTATTACTGCTGGTGATTTAGGAAAATCGATCAACGGATTCGAGGTTTTAAACCCGGATTTAGTGATTTGTAACCTAAATACTGATGTAACTTTCGAAATTACTTTCAATATTGAAAAAGGTAGAGGATATGTTCCTTCAGAACAAAATAAGTCAAACAATGCACCTGTAGGTACTATTGCCATTGACTCTATTTTCACGCCGATCAAGAAAGTACAGTATAGCATTGAAAATTATCGTGTAGAGCAAAAAACAGACTACGAAAAACTTGTATTAGATATAGAAACTGACGGGTCTATCAGCCCTCAGAATGCTTTAACAGAAGCTTCTAAGATATTAATTTATCATTTCATGCTATTCTCTGATGAGAGAATCACGCTTGAAACTGAAGCTGTAAAAGCATCTATCCAATATGACGAAGAGACCCTTCACACAAGACAACTTCTTAAGTCTAAATTAGCAGATATGGATCTTTCTGTAAGAGCCCTTAACTGTCTGAAAGCAGCTGAAGTAGAAACTCTTGGAGAATTGGTTTCTTACAGTAAGTCTGATTTGATGAAATTCAGAAATTTTGGTAAAAAATCTTTGACAGAACTAGAAGAATTAGTGCATTCAAAAGGTCTTAACTTCGGTTTCGACGTTGCAAAATATAAGTTAGACGCTGATAAATAATTAATAATGAGACACGGTAAAAAATTCAATCACTTAGGAAGAACTTCATCTCACAGAAGTGCGATGCTTTCTAATATGGCTTGTTCTCTAATTGAGCATAAAAGAATCAACACTACTGTAGCTAAAGCTAAAGCTTTAAGAGTATATGTTGAGCCTCTATTAACAAAAGCAAAAGAAGATACTACACATAACAGAAGAGTAGTATTCTCTTACCTTCAAAATAAATTTGCGGTTGCTGAATTATTCAGAACTGTAGCTCCTAAAATCGCTGAAAGAAACGGTGGTTATACAAGAATCATTAAGACAGGTTTCAGACCAGGTGATGCTGCTGATATGGCTCTTATCGAATTGGTAGATTTCAACGAGCTTTACAACCCGAATGCTGAGGAGAAAAAAGCTACAAGAAGAAGCAGAAGATCTACACCAGCTAAAGCAACAGTGGTTGCTGATGCTCCAGTTGTAGAAGAAAAAGTAGAAGAAGCTAAAGCTGACACTACTGAAGAAAAAACTGAAGAATAATATTCATTCAGATATAAATGAAAGCCATCCGGATACGGGTGGCTTTTTTTATTACCCAAAAGTGGTATTGAATACATTGTATAGGTCTTGTAATTTTGTTTAGACATAACAACAAAATCTAATATCATGGCAACAAGTATTTTTACCAAAAAATTAATTGATACAGCGTATCAGCAGTATCAGCTCTACAAAAGCATGGACGAAGCAGATGACAAGCTCTTTAGACAGATCAGGAAATATTATGAAGATCTTGACTTTAACTTTACAAGTTCGGTCACTGAACCCTGGTCTGCAGTTTTTATATCCTGGTGCGTCCTTAAAGCTGGGGCAAATGCCACTGAGTTTAAATTCTCTCTTGCCCATTCTAAATTCGTTCATAAGGCAATCCAGAATACAATCCAGAATACAGGGGTCTTCAAGGGGCGACGACTGGATGAATATCATCCTAAAATTGGAGACATTATTCAGAACAACAGAGGAAACTCAGAATTTGATTATAATTATGCAAGAGATCATTCCGGCTACCAGTCTCATTCTGCTATTGTGATTGAAGTAGGAGAAGATCATAAAGGAAAATACCTGCTTACTATCGGAGGAAATGAATCTGATTCAGTTCGAATGAAAGAAATCAGGTTGGATAGAAACGGCTTTATTAAGCAGAGGGATATAAATCCTTATATTTCAATTATCGAAAATCTTAAGTAAGCTTTCCTGGCAAATTCAGGAAAAGAAAAGCCCTCATTGAATATGAGGGCTTTTATGTATTCTTAAATCTTCGTTCTTTTCAATGGAATGATATTGTTTCCCTGTTCAAGGTGAAGACTGTCACCTTTTACTCTCACAGTCATATCATCTTTTTTATAGATGGTTTCATCCCCTTTGGTTTCAGTTTTAGTAAGCGTAAATGTTTTTTTGTTGCTGGTAATAGCTACCGTACTTTCTTTTGGATCGTTTTTGAATACTACTTTTACCAATGTTCCATCTGTCGCTTTATAGACAAAATCTGTTTTTTCCGTTTTCTTTCCGTTGACGTCTACAGTGGATGAACTTTGAGCAACAGAATCAACCTTTCCGTTATTATCTGTAACTACTGTCTCAGTACTGTCTGTTTTAATGATACTCTTATTTCCACCTTCACTTTTTTTGCAGCTTACTACAGCTAATGTAAGTATGGCACCAAGTGCTAAAAGACTTTTTTTCATGATTATATTATTTGATATTCAATATGATTTTTATTCTTTAATTTTACAAAAATCATGCCTTGCAATATGGTGAATTTTTACAATTTTTATCTATAATTTTCCTTTTATAACCTGAATGAAATGACGGATGGTAACTAATGAAATCATTACCAATATAGTGGCAGTCCGGATTTGTTAATTTTTATTAAAAAAATAAGGTTTTGAAATGAAAAAATAATTAAATTTAATAAGATTAAAAACAAACCATAACCCTAAACTCAAACCTTAAGATTACACAAATGTGTAATTGATTCCGATCTGTTTTCTGTTGATATTTGCTTCAAATAAAAAAGACATGAGCATTTCCATTGCCATAGTAGAAGACGAAAAGAACTACAACAACGCGTTGAAGAAGGTAATCAATTATCAACAGGATATGAAGGTTGTTGCCCAGTTCTTTGATGGGAATGATGCTCTTAAAAACCTTCTCGATATTTCTCCCGATGTTGTCATGATGGATATCCAGCTTCAGGATATGCTGGGGATTGAAATTATTGAAAAGCTCAAAAAAGAAATGCCGGACACCCACTTCATCATGTGTACAAGTTTTGATGATGATGAGAAAATCTTTAATTCTTTAAAAGCCGGTGCGATGGGATACCTTGTGAAAGGAGAGAGTATGGACAAGATACTTTCTTCCATCAGGGATGTTTATAATGGTGGTGCTCCTATGAGTTTTTCTATTGCCCGAAGAGTATTGCAGCATTTTGAGAAAAAGTTTCCGGAGATTAAAGGTTTCGATGAACTTACAGAAAGGGAAAAAGAAATTCTTGAACTTCTTTCGCAAGGATTGCTCTACAAAGAAATTGCTGATCAAAAGTGTATCAGTATGGATACCGTGAAAAAGCATGTCGGAAATATCTATAGAAAGCTGCATGTCAACAATAAAGTTGAAGCAGTCAATAAACTAAACCAATCTAAAAACTAAGAAATCATGAGAACCATTAAAACATTCATTGTGATACTGCTGTTATGGGGTATCCAAATTCCAGCCCAAATCGAGAAAGGCATGAAGGAAAAGCTAGCCAAATTTGAAAAGGAGAAAAAGTCTATATTGGCAAAAGAAATGAAATCTATGGAAGGGAAAAGTCCTGTATATATTCCTTTAGCAGGAGCTTTTGCAAAAGATATGCGTCAGGCATTTATAGATAATACCTATCCTGTCCTTAATAATGAAGGCTTGTTGAAAACTGATGTATTCATCCTGGAAAACCAGCAATGGCTAGAGTTCTGTGATTTTCTACAGAATAACCCAAAGGTTACTACGATAAGACTATATTTTCTCCAATTTATCCAAAATGATTTTGAATCAAAATACACAGAACTGGCACCGTTTGATGGTAAACTTTATATTGGAATAGGCTTTTTTGATCAATCTCAGAATTTAGTGGGTGGTAAATATTATGGAATGTTATCTGTTAAGAAAACAGTAGAAATAGAGCCCCAGGACTTTATTAAAATGCATAAAAGCTATTTAAATAACATCCAAAACAAAATAAATAAGTTCAGTACTTCTGGTCAAAATACGAATTATTTAAAAATAGATGCCGGAGATTTTAAAGTACAGCGAAAGATTATAGAAGTCTATAATAGCAGTATGAGCCCTCAATATGTTCAGTCATTAACATTCACATTAGCACAAGCTATAGATCCTAAATCGCCAACATCTTTTTATAGTAGTAAATACCTTAAAAGTCAGGGACAGCTTACTTCTCTTACAGATGCCATAGATACTAATGGTAATACTATAGAACATTTGAGAAATTATGATATGAACTCTCTTTGCCCTCAGCAATGTCCTTAAACAGAATTTATGAAATTGTTGTTTTGATCTGCTTTCTGTACTCTGTCTATTTATGGATATATAAGCGCAAGTCAAAACAACAGTTTTACTTTTTTGTATATCTGCTTCTTATTATAGGAGTGGATATTATTCCTGTAAATCTATCATCATGGATAGAGTTTGACAGGAATAATTTATTTTTCGGATATATTATTCTTTCTCTAATTTATTTTAGTACAATCTATTTTAAAAGTATTCATGATCGTGTTTTCAGAATCTCAATAATTTGCTTTAGCTGTTTACTGATTATTTTTAATCTCATGGAATTTCAGACGGATATAAAACAATTAAGTTTTACATCAATCATAAGCCTCCCTCTTCTTTTTATATTCCTTTCTATGACCTGGTTCATATATAAACTTAAAAATGTAGATGATAAAAGCATTATTGAAAACTTTTTGTTTTGGATCAGCTCAGGTATTTTGATCTGGTCTGTATTTTTTATTTTCCGGGCTATCCCGATGTATTTTTTACAAAAAAATGATTCCCAGCTTTTAAGCTTTCTGACAATGACATTTTCAATTGTGAATGTCATGATCTATCTTTTATTTTTAATAGGATTAATATTCACACAGAATGAAAGAACTTCCCGAAGAAATTAAAGCAACCTATATCCTGGCTGTTGTTATCATGATGCTATTCGTAGGATTCATCATTTTCGTGGTTTTAATGTATAACAGAAAACAGCTTCTTTACTTCAAAGAAAAGCAGTTAAAAGAAGCCGAATACCAAAACCAGCTTCTTCAGAAAGAACTGGAGAAACAAAAGTTAATAGAAAAGGAACGGGAACGTATTTCTCACGATATGCATGATGATCTCGGTGCAGGGATTTCTGCGCTTAAGCTTCATTCAGAATTTCTAAAACAAAAAGTAAACGATGATGATCTCCAGAATGATATTGATGAATTGCTGAAAACATCAGAAGAGATGAATATTTCCATGCGGGAAATGCTCTGGAGTCTGAACTCAGGTAATGATACGCTGGAACGTTTCATAGATTATGCAATTATTTATTCCGGAAATTTTCTAAAAAAAACTAAAATCGTATTAAAGTCAGAATGTATAGATATCATAAGTGATACTCCCATTTCTACAGAATTAAGGCGTAATCTTTTCTTATGCCTGAAAGAAGCCGTTAATAACATCTACAAACATAGCCGGGCAGATACGCTTAAACTCTCATTTTATCAGGATAGAAATATCTTCATTATGAAGATTTCAGATAACGGAACAGGAATTCCGGAAGAATGCCATAAAGGAAATGGTCTCCGGAATATGAAAAGAAGGATGAGCGATATAGAAGGAAAATGTGAGATTACACCTGAAGATCCTGGAACTTCTTTAACCTTTGAAGTAGTATTATAATGGTTGGCATATGCAATCTTACTTTTTAATTTGTATAATCACCCTTTTGTGTAATTGACAAATATGTTTTTTAGGCCGAACTTTGATATATAAAACTTGATAGCCATGAAAACTCTAATTAAAAAATCAGTTAAAACTTTTAAATTAACGGGAGATGATAACGATTATGTTTTAACAATTACGATTTCTACGGATGCCCAGGTAAATACCAACGTAAGGTATCTGGCCACAATTAATGACTTGTATGACGGCTCTGATGATGTAATTACGGTAGACATCATACAGGGTAAAAGATTACGTATTCGCCACATTTTTGATTTTAGTGGTATTAATGATAGTCTTTTAGATCCAGCAATGCAGCACACTAGCATTATGTATACTTTACGAGGTCAAGATAATATGGTACTTCCTTTTGAGAAGAATACAAAGGCTGACCTTTCTCCAATGAAAAGAATTATTAGCGTAAAAGTGATAAATATAAAATGAAGATCATGAAAAAGATATTTTTGATGGTGTTGACTTTTATATCTATACATGGATATAGATCACAAAATAAAAACACCGAAGTAAAGGAAATTGATGTGGAACTTAAAGAACTCGCCATTTCAAATCCAGCGTCTATTATTCTGTTGGGTATTTCTCCCTCCGAATTGGAAACTCCAAAGTCAAAAAAAGGAATTGTTTTAAGTTTAGTCAATTCATTTAAGAAAAGTGAAGGAATTCCGGATACGTATGCATTTGAAATTACACCATATTGGCTACTACGTTCAAAAGGAATGAATTCGCTCAAATATGCAGGGTTTAAAGAATATGACGGAAAAGTATATAAACAAAATGTTTTTAATGACTTGAATAAGGCATCATTTTCATTAGGATTTGTGAGAGATTTAATTCTAAATTCAGATGATGATATTAAAAATCCGGCATTCTCTGTAAGTGTAAGAGGAACTTTAATTAAGATTCGAACTCAGGATAATCTCAAAAAAATTGTAAAAGAAGATTCTGCAAAAAAAGCTCAATTAAAATTGATCAGTAAATATTTAAGCGATAAAGAATTAGAAATTGAACAAAAGTGTATTGATGAAAATTTAAGTCCTTCAGATTGTGAAGATTTATTAGAAGGCAGCTTAAGCAAGTTACTAAAAAAGTATGAAGAGAATGAAAATGGGCTCAAAAATGTCGATTATTACAGGAGCCTCTTAGAAGCCTCCCCCATACTTGCTGTGGATTTTGCAGGTGGCTACAGTACTTTTTTTTCTGATAATAAATTTTCAAACAGTCGCTTTGGAAAACTAGGGTTTTGGTTAACGTTGAATACAGGTTTTGATTTTACAAAAAAAGAGAATCCTGAAGCAGAGAAGAAACTTAATTTTTACGGGATCGTTCGATATCTTGATGATGGAACAACGCTAGACATCAATCAGCAATTTCTCAGAACTAAAAACTATGATTTTGGAGGAAAGGCAGAGTTTACTTATAAAAGGTTTTCCGTATCCTGGGAATATATTTATCGTATCAATGATATTGAAAAAACATTTCGAACCAATGGTTTATTGGCTTATAAAGTATCGGATAAAGTATATATTAACGCGGCGTTTGGCAAAAATTACGGAGAGAAAGATAATCTGATTTCTTTTTTAGGCCTTAATTGGGGACTAGACTCTGAGAAATCAAGTGTTTTCGTCAATACTCCTGATGAAAAAAAGATTGAATAAAATAACAATCATTTAGGCGAACCTCTCCATTTCTATATAAGTATAGATATTCAATTTAAAAATAAAAACCTTTTTTGATGTGATGTCAAGAAAGGTTTTTTGGGAAGTAAATCATGAGTTTATCATAATATAAATTAACTAAAATTTAACTTCGAATTATTTCAAAAAAAACCTGCGAAATGCCCCTGAAAGTTAAATTTTGATTAAATTTGTCTAAACTAAAAAAAATAAAAAATGAGTGCAATTTCTTACATAGAAGCAAGACAGATTTTAGATTCCAGAGGTAATCCTACCATTGAAGTGGATGTATTTACAGAAAACGGTGCTATGGGTCGTGCAGCTGTTCCTTCAGGAGCATCTACAGGAGAGCATGAAGCCGTAGAATTACGTGACGGAGGTTCAGAATACCAAGGAAAAGGAGTTTTGAAAGCTGTTGAAAATGTAAAAGAAGTAATTGCAGAAAATTTAGTTGGTCAGCCGGTTTTTGAACAAAACTATATCGATCAGATCATGATTGATCTTGACGGTACTCCTAACAAAGGAAATCTGGGAGCTAATGCAATCCTTGGAGTTTCTTTGGCAGTAGCAAGAGCTGCAGCTGCAGAATTGGGAATGCCTTTATACAAATATGTAGGTGGTGTAAATGCAAACACACTTCCTGTTCCTATGATGAATGTAATCAACGGTGGTTCTCACTCAGATGCTCCTATCGCATTCCAGGAATTTATGATCATGCCGGTAAAAGCAGATTCTTTCTCTCACGCATTGAGAAAAGGAACAGAAATTTTCCATAATCTAAAATCTATTCTTCATTCAAGAGGTTTATCTACTGCGGTAGGTGACGAAGGTGGTTTTGCTCCTACTTTCAAAGGAACTGAAGATGCTTTGGATACATTGCTTCAGGCCATTGAAAAAGCAGGCTATAAGCCAGGTGACGACATTATGTTAGCACTTGACTGTGCAGCTTCTGAATTCTACAAAGACGGAATTTATGATTACAGAAAATTCCAGACTCAGGACGCAGCTCAGTTTTCAAGCAGCGAGCAGGTTTCTTACTTAGCTGAACTGGCTGCAAAATACCCAATCATTTCCATTGAAGACGGTATGCAGGAAAATGACTGGGAGGGGTGGAAAATGTTAACTGATAAAATCGGTGACAGAGTACAGCTTGTAGGAGATGATTTATTTGTAACCAACGTAGAAAGATTATCCAGAGGAGTAAAAGAAAATATTGCTAACTCTATCCTTGTAAAAGTAAACCAAATTGGTTCTCTTTCTGAAACAATGGCAGCTGTACAAATGGCTCAGAACAATAAATTCACTTCAGTAATGTCTCACAGATCAGGAGAAACTGAAGATTCTACCATTGCTGATTTAGCGGTAGCAATGAACTGTGGACAAATTAAAACAGGTTCAGCTTCAAGATCAGACAGAATGGCGAAATACAACCAGTTGTTAAGAATTGAAGAAGCATTGGGTGAAACTGCTATTTTCCCAGGTTTAGAAGCATTCAAAATAAAAAGATAATTGAATTTATAAATAACGGCAAGCGATAATTTTTGTTTGCCGTATTTTATGGAAAGTGGTATATTTAAAAAAAATAAATAAATAATGTCAGACAACAAAGTAATATTGAATTACGACGGTAATTCATATGAATATCCTATCGTGGATAGTACTATCGGAGACAGAGGGATTGATATTTCGAAATTAAGAGACCAGACAGGTTTAATCACTCTGGATTTAGGTTACAAAAATACAGGAGCTACTATTAGCGACATCACTTACTTAGACGGAGATAAAGGAGAATTATTCTACAGAGGTTATCCAATCGAGCAAATTGCTGAAAAATCTAACTTCACAGAAGTAATGTATCTTTTATTACATGGAGAATTACCTACTCAGGATCAATTTACTTCTTTCGACAACAATATTAAAAAATATAACTTCATCGCAGATGAGATGAAAAAGATCATTGATGTTTTTCCTCGTTCTGCTCACCCTATGGGAGTTTTATCTTCTATGACGTCTGCATTGACAGCCTTCAACCCGAAAGCGGTTAACGTAAACTCTAAAGAAGAAATGGATCACGCAGCTGAGCTGATGATCGCTAAGTTCTCTCACCTTTGTGCTTGGACATACAGAAAAACTCAAGGTTTACCATTAAACCACGGTGATAACAACCTTAGCTATGTAGAAAACTTCTACAAAATGGCATTCAGATTACCAAACGCCGATTTCGAAATCGATCCGGTTGTAGTAAGCGCTTTAGATAAACTATTAATTCTTCACGCAGATCACGAGCAAAACTGTTCTACTTCTACAGTAAGAATGGTAGGTTCTGCTCACACAGGTCTTTTCGCTTCTATCTCTGCTGGAGTATCTGCACTTTGGGGACCACTTCACGGTGGGGCTAACCAGGCGGTAATCGAAATGCTTGAACTTATCGAGAAAGATGGTGGTGATGTATCTAAATACGTTGCTAAAGCTAAAGATAAGAATGATAACTTCCGTTTGATGGGATTCGGACACAGAGTGTACAAAAACTTCGACCCAAGAGCAAAAATCATCAAGAAAGCTGCTGACGATATCCTGAAAGCATTAGGAATCCAGGATAAAGCTCTTGACATTGCAATGCAGTTAGAAAGAGTAGCACTTGAAGATGAGTACTTCGTAGAAAGAAAACTATATCCAAACGTAGACTTCTACTCAGGAATCATCTACAGAGCATTAGGAATTCCTACAGAAATGTTTACTGTAATGTTTGCATTAGGAAGATTACCAGGATGGATCTCTCAATGGAAGGAAATGAGATTGAAAGGAGACCCGATCGGAAGACCAAGACAGGTTTACCAAGGTGCTCAGGAAAGAAACTATATCGATATCGCAAGCAGATAATATTTGCTTCTACCATATCAAAATCCCAAAGCTTGCTTTGGGATTTTTTGTTTTCCTAGCTCAGGGTATTCAATTGGTATGGGCTTTAGCCAATTCATCCAATAAGAAAGCCAGTCTGATAGACTTCAGCTCAAATATAAAATATATATGTAGTTGAAATTTACTGGAATAAATTAGTAAATTTACTTTTGTAGAATATAAGTTTCAGCTAAAGTCATATGATTTATATTCATTGATTAAAAGGGATTTTAATCTGTTTCTATTGATACAGTTGGTAAAGTTGTTTGTATTTAAAAAATTAATAAGTCATGAGTTTCGGACAACAGATCTTGTTTTTTTTCAGTGCTGTGGGGGCCTTCAACGGGCTTTTGCTCGGTATTTATCTGTTGTTCATTAAAAAACTGAAATATATACCAGACTTTTTCCTTGGACTTCTTCTGCTAATGCTAAGTATAAGAGTAGGAATATCTGTCTGTTTTTACTTTTATCCTGATCTGCCAAGAGTTATAGCCCATTTAGGTTTATCAGCATTATTTTTTACAGGACCTGTTTTGTATTACTATGTAAAATCTTCCTTTCAACAAAATCAATTTAGTCTGAAATCCTGTATAATAACATTTGGAATATTAACCCTTTTTCTGGGAGTTGTGGGATTATTATATCTATTCTTTCCTGTGACTTGGGATCATTATTTTGGTACCTTTATTTATGCCGTTTGGACAATATCTGTATTTCTTACTATTTATCAGTATTATTTATTTTCAAAAGAGAATATCAAAAGCTCCAATAAGTTTGTTCTTCCGGTTCTGATTAGCAATGTGATTATCTTTTTAACCTATCAACTGATTTCAACGGGTTGGATACAGATATACTGTGCAGGAGGCAGTCTGGTCTTTTCATTTGTACTCTATGCTAATTTTCTGATTGTATTCAATAAAAAATACCATCAGATTCCGGTGAAGGAAGCGGTCAGATATTCCAATAAAAAGATTTCAAATGAACAGGCTGATAATTTTGTATCCAGATTAGATAGAATGATGAATACAGAAGAACTTTACAAAAATCCGGACCTGAAATTAAATAACCTTGCCTCCAGAATGAATATGTCTACTCATCAGCTTTCTCAGCTATTGAATGATAATTTGGGGAAAAGTTTTGCCACTTATATCAATGAATATAGAATCAATGAAGCCTGTGAAAAAATTGAAAATGGTTCCTATTTGAAGATTGAAGAAATTGGATATGAGGTTGGATTCAATTCTAAATCAACTTTCTTTTCAACATTCAAGAAAATAAAGAATACCACACCACTTTTATACAAACAGATGCAAACGCCTTCTGAGACTGGGGTTCATAGTCTCAATTTATAATTTCGTACTGCTGAATTTTAATTCTAAAACCTGATTTTTACCATAAGCCAATACTTTTGATCTCATAAAATTTAAAAATTATGATGATCAAATTATGGCTCTTTCTGTTATTACTATTTCTACCAATTTTTGGAAAGGCACAGAAAGCCACGGGAAATAATGAATCGGATTCTCTGACTCGGCAAAAGTCTTCAACAACAAATATTTCAGAAGTTGTTATCCAAGCCGCCCCACGAAGCGTCAAATTGAATGACGGAAATTTGACGGTGGCTGTTTCCGGAAATAAAGACTTTAAGACTTCCACCCATCTGCTTGATGTTTTAAGAAAAACACCAGGAGTAACTATCGATCAGGAAGAAGGAATCTTTATTGGAGGAAGAGTGACTCCCGCCATATTCATTGATGGCAAACCTATTGTAATGAGTAATCAGGAGTTGCAGGCTTATTTACGGTCTTTATCACCGGAAATGGTAGAATCTCTTGAAGTAAACACCAATCCATCTTCAAAATATGATGCAGAGTTTAAAGGAATTATTGACATTAAGCTGAAAAAGAATACCGATCTGGGTTGGAAAGGAAATTATAATGGGAATCTGTATGCATATAAGTTCAATTCCCGGGAGAATACTCTGAATCTTACTTATAACACAGAAAAAGTAGCATACAGTTTTCAGGGAGGATATAACGATGGAATCTCATTTTATCAATACAATGCCCTACAACGGCTGGCTAATACCAATGTTATGAGGACCAGAACCTATCAGGAGGATCAGGTAAATGTGTACAACATTCAGGCAGGAGCAGATTTTAGATTGAATGATAAAAACAGGCTAAGGCTGAACCTAAGGGGCAGTTCCAGGGAGATTGACCGGATGCGCTTAGGTTCATTATATACTACTGATAAAAGTGAAACACAGCTTGTTTTTAATACCGGAAATGAAAATCCAATGCACTATTCCCAGAACAATTACGGGATTACCACTGATTATTCTTTTCAAAATAAAGGATTTAAAATTAATTTTTTAGGCAATTATCTCTCCGTGAAAAACAAGCAGAAAGACGATTTTATTAACAGAGATAAAACTTCTTCAGAGGTATTGTCCTATTGGAAATCTGATCTTGTTAATAAGATAGATATTTATACAGGGCAGATTGATGCCTCTCAAAAAATAGGAGAAGCAGAAGTAGAGGCAGGGCTTAAATATAGCCAATCCAATACCAATAATAATATCAGGTATGATACTTTATCTGTGAATAACCAGTTTGCATTCGATCCCGATAGAAGTAATCTGTTTTCCTACAAAGAGAAAATATTGGCAGGGTATTTAGCCTATAAACAAAAATTTGGAAAACTTCAGATCAATGCAGGATTAAGGCTTGAAAATACAAATAGTGTTTCTGATGCTGTTACTTTAGATTCTATTGTTTCAAGAAATTATCTGGAATGGTTACCATCCTTCAGTGCAAACTATACATTTAATAAATCTAATGAACTTTCACTATCCTATAGCAGAAAAATAACAAGGCCTGTTTTTTCACAGCTTAATCCATTTCGCTATTACTTCAGCCCTTTGAATTACTCGATAGGAAACCCTTATCTGCAGCCTTCTTTTACAAGCCAGATCAAAGCAACCTACCGATACAAAAATTGGATCACAAGTTTTACAATAGGAAAAGAAAAAGATGTGATGGCCCGCTATCCTATATATAATCCGAAAACCAATGTATTGGAATATCTGGGAGCCAATCTTCCATACCGTAATTTTGCAGTCCTGGAAACAAGTTTTCCTGTGAAAATTACAAAGTGGTGGAATATGACAAGCCAGATTTCAGGATATTACAATTATGAGTTCAGACCTTATCTTGATCAGGTTTTTACACTGGGGATTTATAACTATGAAATCAGGGTAAACCAGGTATTTACTTTACCCAAAGGATACACTGTTAATCTATTTGCTAATTATGAATCTAAAACCGGAAACAGTCTTTATATTATCAAACCACGGTATAGCATAGATCTATCCATTCAAAAATCCTGGCTTGATAATAAGCTGAACACAAAGATCGGCTATAATAATATTTTTGATACCTATGATCAGCAGTTAGAGTTCAGGCATAAACAGATTATGGACAATCAGTTTAGGCATTGGTGGGATAACAGCCGTTTCTATTTTTCACTGAGCTATAGCTTTGGAGGCTCAAAATATCAGGCAAAAGAATCTCAGAGAACAGAGGAAGAAAACAGAGCAAGATAAAAGAAAACCTGCTTGGAAAAGCAGGTTTATTATTTTTATTAAGGGCAAACGCAGTTACCACATGTCCAGATTCTGCAGCTACCGTCGTCATTCCATTCACAGCAGTATCTTGGCTTAGTAGGGCCAATTCCTCCGGTTACTGATTTTTGTTGCTCTCTTCCTAATTTTTGCGCGTTTTTAAGCACTGAATTGTTCTTGTTCATGATTTTGATTTTTTGATGTTAATAGTTAATTTGTAAACAATATAATTTCACGGAAATTATATCACTAATATAGGAATTTATTTTATTTAAAAAAGAAAAATTCATCATTATGTATATGAAATATAGAATTTTGTATCTTTTTAGATGAGGTTGTAATGTTTTTTTTCATAAAATAATGAGGATATTTTATACTCAAAAAAGAAAAATAAAGAGTCTCGTATAAATATCTTTTCCAAAAGCAGATTGATGATAAAGTATTAAAAAGCCGCCTCTGCATTTTGTAGAAACGGCCTAGGATATTTTATGGGCACATACATCTGTCACATGTCCAGATGAAACATTTTCCAGTGACATCATCCCACTCACAACATCTTCTGCCTGGTATTGCTCCTCCGATTACTGATTTTTGTTGGTCTCTACCTAATTTTTGTGCCTTTTTCAGCACTTGAATGTTCTTGTTCATAACTTTGTTTTTGATGTTAATAGTTAAGTTTTAATATATATAATTTCGCGAAAATTATATCACTAATGTAGGAAATTAAATTATAAAAAAATCTATTTTTTTGTCCTTATGTAGATGAAATATAGTAGTTTATAGATGTTCTTTTATACTTTATACTGTGGTTTGTTGAATAGGGGGTGAATTTCGCTGAAAGGAGGTTCTTGCGGAGGCCGAAATTCAGGTATAAAATAATCCAAAAGTTTTCTAGATAGAGACCTTTACTTATATTTGTAGTATTGCATAAATCTTTATGAGACTAAACATTAAAAACGAAACGGGCAGGCTGAGATCAGTAGTTCTGGGCCAGCCTAATTCATTGGGAGCCGTTCCCACGCTAGAGGAAAGTTATGACGCTAAGTCATATTACTCAATTGAACACAACATTTATCCTAAAGAAGAGGATATTATCAATGAAATGAACGCTTTTGAAGCGGTATTAAAAAAGTATGACGTTGAAGTATTACGCCCAAGCATTATCCAAGATTATAATCAGGTCTTTTCAAGAGATGTAGCATTTGTAATTGATGATAAAATGATCATTTCAAATGTGATTGCAGACAGAGCAGATGAACAGGAAGCATACAAAAGCGTTTTTGAAAAAGTGGCCTGGAGAAAGATTATCAATCTTCCGGAAACAGCACATATTGAAGGTGGTGATGTGATCGTATGGAATGATTTTATTTTCATCGGAACCTGTTTCAGCGAAGATTACAGAAACTATAAAACGGCAAGAACCAACGAGTATGCCATTGAAATTTTAAAAGAATACTTCCCCAAGAAAAGAATCATTGATCTTGAACTGAAGAAAAATGATAAAATTCCGTTTGAGGGAATCTTACATCTGGACTGTGCTTTCAATCCGGTGGGAGAAGACAAATGCATCATCTACAAAAATGGATTTGTTGACGAAAGCGATTACCGCCTGATCATCGATATTTTCGGAGAAGAAAACTGCTTCCACATCAATGATGAAGAAATGTTTGAAATGTTCCCGAATATTTTCTCTATTTCTCCGGATGTTGTCGTTTCAGACAAAGCATTCACAAGAATGAACAACCATTTAAGAAACGAATGGGGAATGACTGTAGAGGAAATCCCATACAGAGAAATCTCTAAAATGGGTGGTTTGTTGAGATGCTCTACAATGCCGCTTGTAAGAGAATAGTTGAGTTATAGGGTTATAGAGTGGGAGAGTTTTAGAGTGAGTTTGGGAAGAATTTTTAATATTAAATAATAAGTATGTCAACGATTAAATTTCACCAGGACCTAAAAGTATATCAAAAGTCTTTTGAGATGGTCCAACAGATTTACGAATTATCAAAAACATTTCCAAAAGAAGAACTCTATTCTCTTACTGATCAGATACGAAGATCATCAAGATCTGTAACAGCTAATGTAAGTGAGGCGTGGGGGAAAAGAAGATATGAGAAATCCTTTGTTGCTAAGCTTACAGACTCTGAAGGCGAAGCAAGGGAAACTCAAACATGGAGTCAATTTGCCTACGCTTGCCATTATATAAACGAAGAGCAGTTTAATAACTTACATAATCAGTATAATCAAATAATAGGGATGTTAATTAATATGATCAACCAGTCAGAAAAATGGTGCTCATTTTCTTCATTCGATACAGAATAGAAAGAGTGATCAATCAGGCTGGCAACTCTCCAACCCTCATACACTAACACCCTCAAACTTAAAAGAAATGCAAACAACAGATACAGTATTAATGATAGAACCGATTGCATTCGGTTACAACGCAGAAACTGCGAAAAATAATTACTTTCAGGTAGAACAGACAGGTTCTGATATTCAGTCAAAAGCTTTGGCAGAATTCAATACCTTCGTTGGGAAACTGAGAGAAAAAGGGATCAATGTAATTACTATTAAAGATACATTGGATCCTCATACCCCGGATTCTATTTTCCCAAATAACTGGGTAAGTTTCCACAAAGACGGAAAAGTGGTTTTATACCCGATGTTTGCTTCCAACAGAAGAGTGGAGAGAAGAGATGATATTATTGAAAGCATCAAAGATCAGGGATTTGAAGTCGCTGAAATTGATGACTGGTCATTTCCTGAAACTCAGGGGCATTTCCTGGAAGGAACGGGAAGTATGATCTTCGATCACGATAATAAGATTGCATACGGATCTGTCTCTTTGAGGTTAGACGAAAACCTATTCAGAGAATTCTGTGAAAAGTATGACTTTACACCGGTTGTTTTCCATTCTTATCAGACTGTGGGTACAGAAAGACTACCTATCTATCACACCAATGTCATGATGTGCGTGGCAGATAAATTTGTAGTGATCTGCCTTGATTGTATTGATGATGAATTGGAAAGAGAAAAGGTGATTGAAACCATCAAGAATTCAGGAAAAGAAATCGTTGAAATTTCAGAAGATCAAATGCAGCAGTTTGCTGGAAATATGCTTCAGGTTCAGAATAAAGATGGAGAAAAATTCCTTGTCATGAGTCAGACAGCTTATCAATCTTTAAATCAGGAACAGGTAGCTGCCATTGAAAAATATTGTGAAATTATTTATTCAGATTTAAATACCATTGAGGTAAACGGAGGGGGAAGTGCAAGATGTATGCTGGCAGAGGTTTTTCTTCCAAAAAAATAATATATTTACGAAAAAATTAATTGAACCCATTATCAAATAAAGGTTTACATATTCTTCTGACTTTGGAAACAGAGTCAGAAGATTTGTTATTAGACAGCACAGGTTTTCTTGCTTTTACAGAACGTATTCTCAAAACAAAAGAAGTAGAGATTGTAGGAATTACCAATCATGTATTTGAAAATCAGAGTTTCACTTCGGCAGTCTGCCTTAAAGAATCACATCTCTGTATTCATACATGGCCGGAATTTAAACAGCTTACTTTCGATGTTTTCCTTTGTAATTATACTCAGGATAATACCGCAAAAGTAGAGCAGATTGCGGATGAGGTTGTTCAGTATTTTAAAGCTAATACCATTCAGAAACACAAAATTTACAGATAAAAATGGATCATATATGTCCCGTTTGCCGAACTCATAATAATGATCTGGCCATAGATTTTTCCATTGAAGAATTTGTCTGCAGCCATTGTAATAATCTCATTACAATAGGACAGTCTGTCAAGAGAAAGATTGTTAAAAAGCCTGTAGAAAATGTTGTCCTGGAAGTAGGGCGCAAGGGTTTGCTATATGGTAAGGAGTACTGGATAATTAATATTGTTATTAAAAAATATGGTTCAGATACCTTTTGGCGGGAATATGCTCTGAAAGACCGTACCGGAAACAATGTGTATCTGAGTGAAAGTGACGGCCACTGGGTTTTCCTTCGTCCTGTAGATTTTGCCTTTAAAGAATTCCAATATTATGCTGAAGCAGATGGTAAGAAATACAGATGGTATGAAACCACACCCTGTAACGTTCATGCTGCTGCCGGTTTTTTTGAAGAAAAATTACAGTCCGGGTTAGCGTACTATAAAGAATATGTAAACGGTACCGAAATGATTTCTCGGGAACAATATGGTAAATCATTGCAGTTTTTCAAAGGAAACCATATTTCAAGGGGTGAAATTAAAAAAGCATTCGGTATAACAGATATGCCTTACCGCTCTGGAACAGGAATTGTTCAGCCGTTTCTCTTTAATGTTAAACAATGTACCAATATTATGGCAATTACAGCTTTATTGATCTGTATCTTGCAGTTATATGTGGTAACCTCAAGAAGTAATCAGACTGTCTTTGAGCAGGGTGTCAACTTTGCAGATGTTACTGATAAAGAGATGGTAAGTAAAAGCTTTACTCTTTCAGGCGGATCTGCCCCGTTAAAAGTACATGTATTTTCTGATGTGGATAACTCCTGGGCGAATGTAGGCCTCGGCCTTGTAAATGAAAAAACCAACGAAGTAATTTATGCTTCCAAGGATATTGAAAAATATTCCGGATTTGAAGGAGGAGAAAGCTGGAGTGAAGGAAGTACTACTGAAGACTTTAATCTGTGCGGTATTCCTGGAGGAACTTATCATTTTCTGATCTCAGCAGAAAAAGAAAGTGGTACAAAAGACCTGTTTAAATCTGGCTACAGGCCGGATAATGCAGATTTTTCTATCATTAAAAACGATGCAGGAAGCTTCTTTCTCAAAAATGATAAAGACCAAACCATCAGTACCTATGGCGAAAGAGGTATTCTTGCCAATGATATTATACTGAGAACCGGCCTTCAGAATAATATGAAAGAAACAGGGAAATTAGATTCTATCCTTACCAATATGCCTCAGGAATATGGTTATCCCGGAAACTATGAAAGAAATCCTTCTGTAAATATTAAAGCAAGCTGGCTGCCGGTTTCCTTCTGGAACTTTGGAATTGTGTTGGCCTGTCTTATCATATTTGCTGTAGTAATCTCCTGGATGAAACGTATTTTTGAATCAGGCAAATGGAGTAATAGTTCCAATTCACCCTATTCCAATAATTAAACTATGGAAAGAGTAATTAATTATATCAAAAGCAACTGGCTGCTGTTTACCATCGGAGGATTTTTTATGGGCTGGTTCGTTTACCTTACATTTACAGGAAACCAATTCTGCGACTGTGTAAAAACAGAAAAATATCGCGACGGAACCACAAAAAGTCATTCCCGAACAGGATTTTACAGATACTATCACAAATAAAAATTAAAAACTATGGACAACATGAATGTATTACCTATATTCAATTCAGTTCTTTATTCATTTTTAGGAATTGCCATTTTACTGGTATGTTATTTTATCATAGAGAAATTGACTCCCGAAAAAACATGGCATGAGATTGCTCAAAATAAAAATATAGCACTGGCTATTGTTTTCGGGGCTTTTATCATCGGAATTTCAATGATTATAAGCGCAGCGATTCATGGATAAAAAGAGGATTCCTCTTGAGCTGCTTTTACTGTTTTCGGTATTTGTTATTGCTACATGCGGATTGATTTATGAATTGGTGGCGGGAGCGTTGGCAAGCTATCTTTTAGGAGACTCGGTAAAGCAGTTTTCCTTTATCATTGGGGTCTACCTGTTTTCTATGGGAGTAGGTTCCTATCTGGCTAAATTCATTAAGGGGAATCTTATCGATAAATTCGTAGAGATTGAAATTCTGGTAGGAATTGTTGGCGGAGTCAGCTCAGTAGTACTGTTTGTATTGTTTAATACCCTGGCCCATTTTGAAAGTGTTCTATATCTCTTTGTCTTTTTCACAGGATGTTTGGTAGGTGTGGAAATTCCGCTTTTAATGAATATTCTGAAAGATAAGGTTCAGTTTAAAGATTTGGTTTCAAATGTTTTTGCCTTTGATTATATCGGGGCTTTACTTGCATCTATTCTTTTTCCTTTGGTTTTAATTCCGCAGTTGGGAATTGTAAAAACACCTTTGTTCTTCGGGTTAATTAATATTTCCATTGCCATATTTTTATGCTTTTATCTTAAAAAAGAACTATCAAAACCATTCTTATTAAAAATAAAATCAATTGCTGCATTTATCTTATTGGTTGGGCTTTTCATTTTTTCAGATAAGATTTTGTCTTATTCTGAGGAGAAGCTTTATGGGGAAAATATTGTATATACAAAAAGTTCTCCCTATCAGAGAATTGTTTTAACAAGAAGTAATCGTGAATTCAGGCTGTATTTGAACAATAACCTGCAGTTTTCCTCAACTGATGAGTACCGTTATCATGAAGCATTGGTACATCCGGCAATGTCGATGGCTAAAAATATTGATAATGTATTAATTTTGGGTGGCGGTGACGGTTTTGTAGTACGTGAGGTTCTGAAATATAAAGAGGTGAAAAACATTCAGCTCGTTGATTTGGATGGCGAAATGACTGATTTCTTCAAAACCAATGAAACCATGCGAAGACTGAATCAAAGTTCTTTGTCTAATCCAAAGGTGGAAGTGATCAACAAAGATGCTTATATCTGGGTAAAAGAAAATAAAAAGAAGTTTAATGTCATCATCATTGACTTTCCGGATCCGTCCAATTACAGCTTAGGAAAACTGTATTCTCTGCAGTTTTATAAAGAGCTTGAAAGATTGACTACTCCGGATACTAAAATTGTAGTACAAACCACCTCTCCTTATTTTGCCCCTAAATCATTTTGGTGCATAGAGAAAACGCTTAATCAGATTTTTCCTTTTACTTCAGCATATCATACATATGTTCCGTCTTTTGGAGAATGGGGTTTTTCAATGGCCTCATTTGAGCCGGTGAAGAATAAGATCTACAGAAGGCTTCCCAATCTGAAATACTATGATTATGATTTTTCACAAATATCTTACTTCAACAAAGATATGAAAGTGAATGAAGTAGAAGTTAACCGTCTGGATAACCAGATATTAGTCCGTTATTTTGATGAAGAGTGGGGGAAAGTTCAGTAGAAAAGATTTCCTGAAAACAGTGATGTTGGGTGTATTGATGCTTCCCTTTCTGCAATATTGTGGAAAGAAGGTAAAATCTCTGTTGTTGAAAATCACAGGCACCAACCATGTTTTAGGACATAAGCTATGGGCAAAGGATTTTCCACAATTTTCCGAAGTTATCCACATTAAGTATCTCGTGGTAGGTGGAGGGATCTCTGGGCTTTCTGCCTGCAGGTTTTTCAGTCAGCACGGTGAAAATGATTATCTTTTACTTGAAATGGAAGACCATTTGGGAGGAAATTCCTCCAACGGCCAGAACTCATTTTCAAAATTTCCGCTGGGAGCACATTATCTGCCCCTACCCAATAAAGAGAATACTGAGATTATAGATTTCCTTGCTGAATTTGGGATTTGTCAGGGAACAGAAGAGAACGGAGAACCTGTTTTGGATGAGTATCAGATGACTTTTCCACAACAGGAAAGACTGTTCTATAAAAACTCATGGCAGAATGATATTGTTCCTCAAAAAGGTATTTCTGCAGAGGTACAGCAAGAGCTTGACCGTTTCTTTAAAATGATGGATGGTTTTCGCCAAAAGAAAGACATCCATGGAAACTATTGGTTTGCGATTCCTGTTCATGATTCCAGCAGGGAAGATGAGGTTCTCGCGTTGGAAAAGATGCTTTTCAAAGATTGGTTACAAGAATATGATTTCAAATCAGAGGAACTTCTCTGGCTGTTGGATTATTCCTGCAGAGATGATTATGGTTTAGGAATAGATTATGTTTCAGCCTGGGCAGGAATTCATTATTTTGCCGGCAGAAAAAACAATTGGAGTAAAAAATATAAGGATCAGGTATTCACATGGCCGGAAGGAAATGCAAAGCTAACTCATTATCTTTCAAAGTATACAAAAGATAAAATATTAACTAAAAACTTAGTTTTTGATATTGAGATCAATGATAAGGTCGAAGTTTTAAGTTTTGACAATGTTCAGAAGAAGACCAGAAAGATCATTGCTGATAAAGTTTTATTAGCCACTCCACAGTTTGTCAATGAAAGAATATTTAAAAACAGAAAAGCATCACCATTCCATTATGTTCCATGGTTATTGACAACCATTACCCTGAAAAATGATTTTGGAGGAGATGAAGAGCTTGCTTGGGATAACGTGATTTATGGATCATCCGGCTTAGGATATATTTTTGATCAGCATCAGAATATCAGTCAGGTCATCGGCGAGAAAGTGATTACTTACTATAAAAGCTTCTCTACCAACGATTGTAAAAAGGCAAGGAAGAAGCTGTATTCTATGAAAGAATCTGAACTGAAAAACTTAGTTTTAGAGGACCTGAAGAAAGCTCATCCTTTGATAGAAGATTTTATTTTGGAAATGCAGTTTCATAAAATAGGCCATGCTATGATCGCTCCCGTTCTGGATCAGATTTTTGGAGAACATACAAAAGCAGCCAAAGAGCCTATTGAAGGAAAAGTATTTTTTGCCCATTCCGATCTTTCAGGAATTTCTATTTTTGAAGAAGCTTTCTATCAGGGAATAAGAACAGCCCAACAAATGTTTTAAGTCCCCATGATTGGTATATAATCTAAAGAAATAACCTTGTCAAGGTTTTAAACCTTGACAAGGCTGATTGATTTTAAAAAACAAATTACTATCACAGATGAAACAACCTTGGATACATAATGCAAAAACAGACTGGTGGTTTATCTTATCCCCACCATTTCTGGTATTGTTGATCATTTTTCTTTTTCAGAAGCAAATTCAGGGGTTGGAGAATCATTATTCCTTTTATACATGGCTTTTCCTGATTGTTTTTGTAGATGTAGCACATGTGTATTCCACTTTGTTTAAAACCTATTTCGTGAAAGCTGAAGTACAAAGGAGAAAGCTGTTGTATTTGGGCATACCGGTTATAAGCTGGTGCTTGGGAATTGCTTTGTTCCAATTTGGAGCTTTAACGTTCTGGTCAGTACTGGCACTCATTGCTGTATTTCATTTTATCCGACAGCAGTATGGTTTTATGAGGATCTATGCCCGTTTTGAACCGGATAACTGGAGTAAGAAAATAGATGAGGTTGCGATCTATACCGCTACTGTATTTCCCATGTTATATTGGTTTAAAACCCCACGTGCCTTTACCTGGTTTGTGAATAATGAATTTGACTGGCTTAAAAATTTACCGGATTATATTGGTGTTATTACGGTTCTGTATATTCTTATTGTAACGGTTTGGATTATAAAAACTATCGTTGAAATCATTAAAACTAAGACGGTCAATATTCCTAAAACAGCATTGATTACCGGAACTTATTTATCCTGGTATTTTGGAATCATATATTTTAATAATGATCTGCTTTTCACTTTTCTGAATGTAGTTTCCCATGGGATTCCATATATTGCCCTGATCTATATCCGTGAAATTAAACAGAAAGATCATCGTCAGTTGAACTGGATGCAGGTTTTTAAACCATTTTCAGGGATCTTTTTATTTGTAGGCATTATTTTATGCTTAGCCTTACTGGAAGAGTTTTTATGGGAAACCTTGGTGTGGAATGAACACTTTTCAATGGATCTGGCTGTTTCAGAGAGTCTGCTTCAGTTTTTGGTACCCTTATTAGTCGTTCCGCAGCTTACTCACTACCTGTTAGATGGTTTTATCTGGAGAAGACCGAAAAAAGTTAGCTAACTTTGTCTGGAATTTTTAAAATCTAAAAATGAGACAATACTTTTTAACTTTAGCAATTTTCCTCGGAATATTTGTGGGAGGACAACAGAAAACATTCTGTAATCCGATCAATATAGATTATGGTTATACTCCTTTTGAAGTCTTTTCAAAACAAGGAAAACACCGTGCTACAGCAGATCCGGTTATTGTCAATTTTAAAAATAAACTTTTCCTTTTCTCTACGAATCAGGAAGGGTATTGGTATAGTGATGATATGCTGGACTGGAAGTTTATCAAAAGAAAATTTCTCAGGGATAATAAATATATTCATGATCTCAACGCTCCGGCGGTATGGGCAATGAAAGATACACTGTATGTGTATGGCTCTACCTGGGAACAGGATTTTCCGATCTGGAAAAGTACAGATCCTACGAAAGACGACTGGAAAATTGCTGTGGATACTTTAAAAGTAGGTGCCTGGGATCCGGCATTCCATTATGATGAAGATAAAAATAAGCTCTACCTGTACTGGGGATCCAGTAACGAATGGCCTTTATTGGGAACAGAAGTAAAAGTTAAAACCCTTCAGTCTGAAGGCTTCGTAAAGCCTATCATTAAACTGAAACCGGAAGACCATGGCTGGGAAAGATTTGGGGAATATAATGATAATGTTTTTCTTCAGCCCTTTGTGGAAGGAGCTTGGATGACCAAACACAATGGGAAATATTATATGCAGTATGGCGCTCCGGCTACTGAGTTCAGCGGATATTCAGATGGTGTATATGTAAGTAAAAATCCTTTAGAAGGCTTCGAATACCAGCAGCACAATCCGTTTTCTTATAAACCGGGAGGATTTGCACGAGGAGCCGGACATGGAGCAACCTTTGAAGATAATTATAAAAACTGGTGGCATGTTTCAACCATTTTTATTTCCACGAAAAATAATTTTGAAAGAAGACTGGGAATATGGCCTGCAGGATTCGATAAAGATGATGTCATGTATACCAATACAGCATATGGAGATTACCCGACTTACTTACCACAGTATGCACAGGGGAAAGATTTTTCAAAAGGTCTTTTTGCCGGATGGATGTTACTTAATTATAATAAACCTGTTCAGGTTTCGTCTACCTTTGGAAGTTATCAGCCCAATTTTGCCGTAGATGAAGATATTAAGACGTATTGGAGTTCTAAAACAGGAAATGCAGGAGAATGGTTCCAGACCGATCTTGGGGAAGTATCCACCATCAATGCCATCCAGATTAATTATGCAGACCAGGATGCTGAGTTTATGGGGAAGACCTTAGGCAAAATGCATCAGTACAAAATCTATGGTTCAAATGATGGGAAAAAATGGAAGGTCATTGTAGATAAAAGCAAAAACACAAAGGATGTTCCTCATGATTATATTGAGCTTGAAAAACCAGTGTCGGCAAGGTTCCTTAAAATGGAAAACCTTAAAATGCCCACAGGAAAATTTGCACTGAGCGGTTTCAGGGTATTTGGAAAAGGAGCAGGGGAAAAGCCAAAAAAAGTAGAAGGATTTGTTCCTCTCAGAGCTGATGCTAAAAAATATGGAGAAAGAAGAAGTATATGGATGAAATGGCAGCAAAACCCTGAAGCGGATGGATATGTTATCTACTGGGGAAAATCTCCTGATAAATTATACGGAAGCATTATGGTATATGAAAAGAACGAGTATTTCTTTACCGGGGCAGACAGAACGGATGCCTATTATTTCCAGATCGAAGCTTTTAATGCCAATGGAATGTCTGAAAGGACAGAGATTGTAAAATCTGAATAATTTTAAAACAATAAACCAAACTACATACCATGAAAAAACTTGAAATCATTTCATTTTCACTTTTTCTGCTTGCTTCCTTAGGTTGCGGGAAAAATGAAAATCAGGACTACCAGTCGAATCTGGATAAAGCTGTTCGGAATATTCACAACAGTCTTCAGAAAGAGTTGAAGACTTCTATTCCCTCACTGAGTGTTTACGTAGTTTCCCCAAAAGGAACTCTTTTCAGTACCATAACAGGAGCAAACGGTACTGTGATTAACGAAAATACCTATTTCCGTTTTGCAAGCAATACAAAGAATTTTACTTCTACAGCTATTTTAAAAATGATGCAGGACGGATGGCTGCACCTGGATGATGAAATTACAGAGATGATCCCCGGAACGAATATTCCTTATACTCCAGACGGAGCAGATTGGAATTTCCCCAACAAAAGCCAGATAACGATCCGGCAGCTTTTGCAACATAATGCGGGAGTATATGATATTACGAATGATGCTTCAAAGTATAATATAAACGGACAGACTTATACCGAGTATATGCTTGATAATTTTCCGGATCACCAGTTTTCTACTCCGGAATACGTGAAAATTTTAACAAAAAACAGCCTTACCTATGGTGCACCCAATACAGTGTATCACTATTCAAATACAGGATACTCTATTCTGAGTGAAATTATATCCAGGATTTATTCACAAAAAGCAGGAATGAACAAAACATACAGTAATTATATGTATGATTATATTGTTGGTCCAGGTACAAAGGTTCCGCTAAAAATCAAATTTCCGGAGCTTGCTTCAGATAAGCAGCTTCCTGCACCTTATGTGAAAGGACTCATTAAATATGATAGTCATGACGAGTTTACCAATCTTAAAAATACAAGTGCTCATATAGGAGAAGGAAACGGGATTGGAACTATGAAAATGCTTTCTGAATATATCAGAAGTATAATGAAAGCAGAGAATGTACTTAATGCTTCAAGTGTTAAGCTAATGAGAACCAATAAAGGCCCTGCAACTACTCCTGAACAACATAATTATTCTTTGGGGTGTTTCTACATTCCGGGAGTAGGATATGGACATAATGGTGCCACTGAAGGATATCTTTCCATGATGCTTTATGATCCGGAAACCGATTTTTCAGTAGTTGTACTGATGCCATTCTGGGATCTTAGAAATAATATGAAAGATTTTCCTAAATGTATAAATACTCTGAATACCGCTGCTGCAGAAGCAAAAAAGGTCGTTGGATATTAAAAAAATAAACGCTTTGAGAATTTTCAGAGCGTTTATTTTTTATCAATATGTTTTAGAAATGTTTCAATTTTATTAATAAGAAAAACATTATTAGGCTGCTTATCCCAATCCAGATGTCCGCCATTGAAATCATAAGATTCATGGATGACATTATTTTTACTCAAAACCGAATCCAGTATTTTATTTTGGCTTAAAGGAATAACACGGTCTGTTTTTCCATAGTAGGAAAGGGTAGGGGAAGAGGTGGTGGTAATCCAATGCACTGGGCTTGCAAAATTAATTGCTGAGGTTCCGGTTGGTAAAGTTTTAGGGTCAACTAAATGTTTTTCCACAAAAGAATATTCTTCATAGTTTTTAAAACCGGCATCAGAAAGATCGGCAGGACCTACAATATTGATCACCGCTTTTACCTCTTTATCAATATCAGAATGATAAGCATAAAGCATTGATAAATGCCCACCAGCGCTGTTTCCCAGAAGAATCAACTCAGGACTGTATCTTAATCTGTCTTTGAGAAACGCAGTAACGCTTTTAATATCATCTGTTTGATTGGGAATTCCGTATTGCATTGCAGAGGCGAGTCTATAATTCATATTCACAAAAATATGGTCGGGAAATCTCTGCATCAGGGAAAATGTGAATAAGGTAAGCTGAGATTTATCTCCACCACGCCAGCCTCCACCATGAATTATGATAAAGACTTTACGTTCTCCGGTGAGCTTTTTATCAGGAATATAAAGGTCCATAACCTGCTCAGGGCCTTTTCCATAACGAATATCTTTCTCTTTACTAAAACTTATATTGTTTCCAATACTGATTTTGTTTTCTTTACATGCAGTCAGTAAAAAGAAAATCAAGCAGATAATGAATCGTAAACTCTTTTTCATATAGCTAAAGATAAAAAACCTGCTGAAGAATCAACAGGTTTAGATACAAAATAATTTGATTGAATATATATGAAGAAAGATAGTTTATCTTGTTCTGCTCTTGATAGAATCTGAAGCCCCTTCAATATCTCTTACCTTTTTCAGTTTTTTATTTCCGAAATTGTAAGTAAGGCTTACTGTTAAGGTTCTTTTATATTGATTCTGATGAATATAGTTATAGTTTCCATTGCTTTGATAATCGTCAATTACCACAATATTGGTTCTTAAGACATCATTTACATTCACGGCAAAGGTCCAGTCGTTCCAGTTTTTCTTTATGCTAAGATCTAAACTTGATAATCCGCGTAGCATACCCAGTTCTATCTGCTGTTTGTCTATATAGAAGAAATTCACTCCAAGGAACCATGTTTTCGCTTTATCAAGACGGATAGTATTGTTGGTCTGAATCAATAGACTGGTAGAATTTATATCATTGACATAGGTGACGTACTGCCCAGACTCATTTTTGAATCGGTCTCCTGTAGTGGGATCCATATCCAGACTTCCGTTGTTTCTGTTATGTTGAACACCTATGCTGAAGTTGGTCGTCCAATACTGTTTAAAGAATGATTTTTGGACTCCTATCATGGCAGACATTTCCTGCTTATCTCCAAAATTGGTTCTGATATATCTTAAGGCAAGATTTTTACCGGTATCCCCATTAGGCTTTTCTGGATACCCCTGTAGAGGAACCTGGGTGATAGCATCTTTAATATAAGAATGATTTAAAACTACAAAGTAGGAGTTCTTATACATATACATCAGCTCCTGATTATATGTAGAGGAAGCCTTTACAAATGGGTTGTTTTGAGTATAGTTATCATCTGTTAGTTTATTCACAACCGGATTGAGTTCCCAAAAACTAGGTCTTCTCATTCTGCTTGAAAATGAATAAGAGAGATTGTTCTTATCATTAATGGCATAGTTAAAGCTCAGATAAGGAAGAAAATTGCTGTAGTTTCTTTCTATCCTTTTAAGAGCTTCTGCATCTGGAGGTGGATTATCCGAAGTTCCTAAACTGTTGGTAATCTCATATCGGGCCCCTATTTTTCCGGAAATTTTATCAGAAAACTTCTTTTCAGCTGTCACGTAGAAACCATAGATGTTTTCATCGTAGATAAAATGGTTAGGTGCTGACTTTGTTGGCTTTGCAGGGTCAATGAAATAAGTATCGTTTTTAGTATCATTGTCTGTTTTGGTTTTATTATAATTTCCACCTACAGAAATGGTCAGATCATTTTTAAACTTCTGAATATAATCAGCCATTCCTGAGAAATTGTTGATAATCTGTGGCAGGTTCTGTAGTAATTGTGTGCTTTCACCCAATACCTCTCTGTTGATATTGGAATTGTAGGTCATATTATTTATAGACTGGAATCTTTTATAATTCAGGTATGCTGCGTTTATATTCAGCTTACTTCCTAAAGAATCCGTTTTTAATTCATAATTTAAATTGAGCGAGTTATTATAACTTCTTGCATCTTCTTTGTTTTTGGACCAGGTATACCTGGGTTCGTCTTTTTGATTAATAATAGTATTGAACAGGGCTACTGTTGAATTATAACTTTTATTGGCCCAGGTGTTCCAGGATAATGCTAAGTTGCTTTTATCATTCAATTGATAATCTACGTTCAGGTAGCCGCCAATGTTTTTATTTGGATCGTCAATATTACCGGTGGATTCATTGGATGCCCCCTCACTGCTGTTTTTCAAAGTGTAGGTCTGAGCCTCAATATTCTCACCGCCACTGAGGCTGGCACTTATTCCCAGTTTGTCTTTTCTGTAATTAGCTGAGAAACTTGCCTGGCTGCCATTGTATTTTCCTTGGGTATTGGAGAATCTCATGTTTCCGTTAAGACCGTCACTCATTTTCTTCTTTAAAACGATATTGATGATCCCGTCAGAAGATTCTACCTGATATTCACTGCCGGGTACAGTGATCACCTCAATTTTCTGGATATTTTCAGCAGGGGTATTTTTCAGGAATTGAGCCAAAGACTCTGCATCCATTGTGGATTTTCTTCCGTTGATATAGATTAGTACATTGTTTTTCCCTGCAATCTTTAATGTTTTATCATCGGTTGAAGACAGTAACGGAGTCTGTTTTAAAATGTCGAAGGTTGTATTTCCTTTGGCTATAGGAGAAGAAGCAACATCATATACCAGACGGTCACTTTGTTTTTTGAAAACCTGTTTGGTGATGGTGACACCTTCTATATTTTTAGTTTTTGTCGAGTCAGATTTCTTTTCCTGAGCAAAAGCACAAGTTCCGAATATGACTGCTATTGACAAAAGTATACGTTTCATGTTTGTTATTTTTAAGAGTGGTTAAATGAGGTAAGTTTTTATAGATTAGGTTCTTGATTTTACAGCATCATTCGCTGATTTCATTTCCCTTGCTTTTTTCAGTTTCTGATTTCCGAAGTTGTAGGTTACTCCAATGCTAAATACTCGCGGATAGTTGAAGTTGGTTATATTATTGTATTTTCCATTAGGCTGTATACCATTCACGCTGTAAAAGCTCTGGTTAAATAAGTCATTAACTTCTGCAACAACGGTCCAGTCACCTATAATTTTTTTAACATTGATATCTAAGCTTTGTCTTACTCCTATTGTACCGCCTTCCATAGCTACTTTACTTCCGAAATAGTAATTAACTCCTAAAAACCAGTCTTTTTTAGATGAAAGACGAATAATATTGTTGAGGGTTGCAGACATATTGTAGTTTTTAACATCCACAATATAAGGCTCCAGTTCTTCAGATTCATATAGACCTAGCTGAGAAGTTGGATCCTGCCAAACCCCGCCTGTGTAAACAATATATCCCAGATTCACAGAATAGTTAGTGGTCCAGATATCTTTAAACCAGGACTTGTTCATCCCAAGTGTTAAGCTGATTTCTCTGTTCTTCCCATAGTTGGTTCTTATATATCTCAGGAATTTTATTTTTTGCATAAGCATATCACCATTTGGACCATATATGATATTACCGTTTTTATCCGTTTGTGGAGTTGTTAAAATTCCCTGTAAAGGAAGCAGGTCAGAAGCTGCTGCATCATCAACCATTGTATAATTGAGATTGGCATAGAATGCATTTTTGTACATATAGTTCAGCTCCTGATTATAAAATTTAGCAGCCATTACAAAAGGGTTATTCTGAGTATAATTCGTTGGAGTAAAATATGTTCTGGAAGGATTCAGTTCCCAGAATCTTGGTCTTCTGATTCTGCTGGAGAACGTGTAGCTTAGGTTATGATCTGAATTGATGGCATAGTTTAGATTCAGATAAGGAAGCAGGTTATTATAATTTCTTTCAAATCCTGTTTTTCCAAGAATATCCCCTGTACTTCTGGTCATTTCATAACGGGCTCCTATTTTTCCGGATAATTTTTCAGTCAGCTTTCTTTCATAATTAAGGTAAATACCCAGAATGTTTTCTTTATAAATGAAATGATTGGTTTGCTTAGAATCCATTACAAATTCACCATCAATTAATTTGTCCTGTCTGGTATCATTATCGGTATTTGTATAATTATAACTCACCCCCATTAACCAGGTTGCTCCTTTGGATGTCTTTTTAAGATAGTCTATATTAGCTGCATAATTGTTGATGATTTGAGGTACAGATTGTTGCAAAGCAGAGTATCTCTTTTTATAGTCTTCACTGGAAGGGTCTATACCGAAAGGAATGCTTTCATTGAAGCTTGCTTTGTCTCTGTTAAACTACAGATAAGAAACATTAGAAGTCAGTTTACTTCCCAGTGAGTCAGTTTTTATTTCATAATTTAAATTGAAAGAGTGATTTCTGGTTTGGGCATCTTCATGATTAACAGTTCTGTCCATTAATATCCCATTTTGCCAGTTCGTCATATCAAGAATAGAGTTGAAACTCTTATTATATCTCATATTATAAGATAATCCCAAACTTTGATTTTTACTGATTTCATAATCAACATTAAATCCACCGCCAAAGTTTTTGTTAGGATCATCATTAGATCCATAAGATTCATTTCTGAAAGTTGGGTCTCCGTTGGAAAGCGTATATCTTTGTCTTTCAGTCCAGCTTCCCATTCTGAAATTAGAATTTCCTGACCATTTTCCCTGTCTGAAATTAAAAGAAGCTCCTGCTGACGGATTGTTGTAATAGGCCTGCTCATTCTGCATTTTCAAAGTTCCATTATAGCCATTATTTTTGTTCTTCTTCATCACAATATTGATGACCCCTTCCTTAGATTCCACCTGAAATTCACTTCCCGGAACTGTAATCACTTCAATTTTCTGGATATCTTCTGATGGAGTAGACTTCAGCATTTCAATCAATGCCTCAGAATCCATATTGGTCTTTTTATTATTGATGTAAATAACAGCATCAGACTTTCCAAGAATCTTTAGCGTTTTACCATCAATGCTTGAAATCATAGGAGTCTGCTTTAAAAGGTTAAACGTATTAGTACCTTTAGCAATAGGGGAAGCTGCTACATCGTAAACAAGACGGTCTCCCTGTTTTTTGAAAACCTGTTTCTTGATATTGACTGACTCAATAGCATTTACTTTCAAACTATCTTTTTTCTGTTGAGCGGAAACCAGTCCGCTGAAGAATAGAGCTGCAATAAGAATTTGAGTTTTCATGATTATTATTTTTTAATTAATAGCTTGTATGGTTTGTTATTTAACATTACAAAGATATGTAATAAATTTAGTATTATGCAATACAAAGTACTTAAAAATAATTTTAAATACTATTAATTGATTGATTTTCAATGACTAAAAATTTGTATTTAAAAATTGATTGCTTGACCTTTCTGTATAATAAGACAACTGTAACAATAATTTTGTTACAGTAAAATGTGAAATTTTATGAAAAATAAATTTATTCTCTGTCGAATTGAGCCAGTTTTTTATCTACCCATACCGTAGCAAAGGGGAAAAAAGCAGCTAATAAAGCGAATACAAAATCTTCATCATCCCAGTTGTAAATTTTTCTTGCAGGAATGCAAAGTAAAAGATAAAGTGTAAAAAATAATCCGTGTAAACTACCCACAACGCTGATAAAAATAATAGAATACAGATTTTCATCATACCGAATCCAGATCATAGCTACACCATACAATAAAACACATGAAATAGCCTCTGCAAGACAAATCTGTTTAAACCATTTGATGAGTTTTTCCTGAGAATATTTTGAGAAAAATTTTTCGATGAAATCCATGAATAATTATTTATAGTAGATGAAGAAGCTTGTCTCGCTTTTTACCGGATAGCCTCTGTATTTTACAGGTTTAAAGGTAGTATATTTTATAAACTTTTTAATCTCCTTTTCAAAATAAGGAATATATTTCAGGTTACGATCATTATAAATATTGTGGCTAAATTCTTCCTTTAAAACTTTTCCTTTTTCATCTAAGGTGATTATAACAACAGTTTTTGAATGATATTTTTGAGAGGGATCATAATTTTCATACCCTTCAGGATAAATAAAAGCACTGAAGAAATCTTTATTTAGCAGATCATTATCATTTATGTAGCTAAGGTAAGTTCCTTTGTATGTCCAGTCTGTATGTTCATCAGCATCAAATATTTTACGGGGGTGTTTTTTGACATACCGGGCAACAGATTCTTTAACAAGGCCATCAACAAAATTTTTACCGAATTTTTTTTCAGTCAATTCAGTCATAAACGAATAATAGCATTCACCGGTAGAACCGCCAATATCACTTCCCATCCATTCTCCTCCCCAAATAATGTTATGCTTTTTTAAAACCTCTTTAAGTTCTTCCCCAGGTAAGAACTTGTCTCCACCGGGGGCAGCTATGTTGATAAAATATTTATTTTTGGTTTTTGAATCATGTTCTGCCCGAATTGAGTCTTCACGGCATCGCTCTTTATTATATTTTATTCTTTCCTCATTAGCTCTTATCCTCCATTCTTTAAGAGAATCGTTTTTTAAAGCTGTTGATTCCTGAGCATATAAACAACTTTGTAAAAAGACTAGTAAGAATAGGTATAATTTCATTGCTTATTTATAAAAGTTACTTCCATCTAAATATTCAAAAACTTCAGGCGGTAACATTGGTCTTACATTTTTGCCCTCTTTTATCATATTACGGATTTCTGTAGCAGAAAGTTCTATTACAGGTGCTTTTATCATAGAGATATTTTCATGCTGAAGGTATTCAGAATCTTTCTTTTCTCCTTCAAATACCCTTGGATAAACAATGATATGATGATTTTTGATCAGGGCTTCAGAATTTTTCCACTTGTGCAGGCTATCCAGATTATCCTCACCCATAATCAGGCTAAAAGAATAGTCCGGGTACTTTTCATGAAGATAAGTAAGTGTATCAATAGTATAACTCGGCTTCGGGAGCGAAAACTCCACATTGGAAGCCCGCATATTAGAATAATTCTTCACCGCCAGCTGTACCATATCCAATCTGTTATGATCTTTCAGTAAAGACTTTTTGTCCTTAAACGGATTTTGTGGACTCACTACGAACCACAGTTCATCCATATCCGAATTTTCCAGAATATAATTAGCTAAAATAAGATGCCCGATATGAATCGGGTTAAAAGATCCGAAGAATAGACCAATTTTTTTCATATTTGTCAGATAAAAGGTTGTAGGTGATCATATTTAAATGATACTTACCTAATCCCTAAACTTTACATCTTTTATATTAAGATAGTGAGTTACATTGCCTTTCCAGTGATTTTCTTCCAGTGTAAAAGCAAGATCGAAATTTTTATTTTTAAAATCCTCTACAAACTGCCCGAGTTTAAAACCAACACATTCAATATTTCGTCCTGTAGATTCCTGTTTGATATAAAACTTCAGATGGTTGTTGTCTTTACCCATCGTTTTAACATAACCGGAAAGCTTTTGATTGGTCAGTGTAAAGATAGGCTTCATATTGTGAGGACCGAAGGGAGCCAGTTTTCTATGAAAATTGATGAACTCTCTGTTAATTTCGTCAACGGTAATTTCAGTATCAATTGAGATAGACGGTTCTTTCTGATGGTCCTGAATTTTTTCAGAAACAATTTGTTCAAACTTTACTTTAAATGCTTCAAACTTATCTTTCTCCATTGAAAGTCCTGCAGCAGCATGATGCCCTCCGAATTTAAGGAAATATTCAGAGCACAAATCAAGAGCTTCATGAACATCAAAATCTGAAACAGATCTTGCTGAAGCAACCATTTCACCATTATTTCCGTCTGTAAATACCAGCGTAGGTTTATAATAGGTTTCAATAAGCCTTGAAGCTACAATTCCGATGACACCTTTGTTCCACTCAGGATGATAAACAATGGTTGTATGTTTTGTTTCCTGCTGAGATTCTATAATCTGATTCAGAGCCGAAAGGGTAGAGTTCATGTCCAGTTCACGCCTTTCATCGTTGAGGTTCATGATGTCTCCCACGATCTGGTTGGCGTGTTTCAGGTTTTCAGAAACCATAAGTTCCACAGCGGCTTTTCCATGGGAAATTCTTCCTGCAGCATTTATTTTAGGAGCAATTTCAAAAACAATATTTGAAATTTCGAAATGAGACAGCTTGTCCTCCGGAATTAATAATCTTAGTCCAAGATTTCTTGTTTTTCTGAGGGTTTTCAATCCCATTTTCGCAAGAACCCTGTTTTCACCGGTCATCGAAACGATATCTGCAGCAATGGAGATAGCCAGAAGATCTGTTAGCTCAAATAATTCAGCATCCGGAAGCTTATAGATCGTATTCAGACCCTGACAAAGCTTAAAGCCCACACCACATCCTGAAAGTTCCTTGAACGGATATCGGCAGTCATTTCTTTTAGGATCAAGAACTGCAGCCGCATTAGGAATCTCTTCACCGGGAAGGTGGTGATCACAGATAATAAAATCTATTTCCAGGCTGGAAGCATAGTTAATCATATCAATGGCTTTAATACCGCAGTCTAAAGCAATGATTAATGAAAAGCCATTCTCTTTGGCAAAATCAATTCCCTCCGTAGAAATTCCATATCCTTCAGAATTTCTGTCCGGAATATAGTAGTCCAGGTATTTTTTCTCAACAATTTTGCTGAGGTACAGGTACATTAAGGCAACAGCCGTGGTTCCATCCACATCATAGTCGCCATATACCAATATTTTTTCGCCATTTTCAATTGCAGTGGCAATACGCTCTACAGCTTTTTGCATATCTGCCATTAAAAACGGGCTGTGTATATCGTTAAGGTTTGGTTTGAAAAATTCTCTCGCCTTCTGATAATTGTCAATTCCTCTTAGAACGAGAAGTTTAGATTCAAAAGTTCCAAAACCAAGCGACGAACTTAGTCCGTCCACAATTTCCTCATCGGGTTCGGGCTTGTAAATCCATTTTTGACTCATGTTCACAAAAATAAGGAAAAAAAATAGCATTTTGATGGGATCGAGAATGAAGTTTTGACTTAATAATTGTTAAAAATTGATTACCTTCGTGCTCCAAATTTAAAATGACTATGAAAAAAATTATCGTATGCCTTACTTTTCTAGGCGCAATGAATTCTATCAATGCCCAGTTTAATCTCGGAAAAGCTGCCGGGGTTGTTTCAAAGGGTGCAAAAGCTTTAACGTTTACCAACGAAGATGCCATTAAATTATCCAAAGAATCTGTAGATTGGATGGATAAGAACAATGCTGTAGCAGGGCCAAAAGATCCTTATACAGTAAGACTGAATAAACTGTTTGGAAAACACAAAACACAAGACGGTCTGAATTTGAACTATAAAGTGTATAAAGTGAAAGATATCAATGCTTTTGCTTGTGCAGACGGAAGCGTACGTGTATTCTCTTCTTTGATGGATATCATGACAGATAACGAGTTGTTGGCTGTAATTGGTCACGAAATTGGTCACGTTAAAAATCAGGATACCAAAGATGCTATGAAATCTGCTTATTTAAAAGCAGCAGCATTAGATGCCGCTTCATCTGCTTCCGGCACAGTAGCGACTCTTAATGACAGCCAGATCGGAAAGATGGCCAATGAATTTTTAGATGCTTCTCACAGTAAAAAACAGGAATCTGAAGCAGATACTTATTCTTATGATTTTATGAAAGCTAATAAATATGACGTAGTAGGTGCATATACTGCTTTCAAGAAATTAGCATTATTGTCACAAGGAAGTACGCAAACCGGTTTTGAAAAAATGTTCAACTCTCACCCTGACAGTGAAAAAAGAGCTCAGGCTATCAAAAAGAGAGCAGAAAAAGATGGATTATGGAAAGATCCGGGAACTGTTGCTCTTCCAACAACGAAACTTACAAAATAATTATTTTATTTATTGTTTAAACGAAAATACCTCAAAGCATTGCTTTGAGGTATTTTTATATCTATTGAATATATCTGATTAAGAATACATTTTTTCTCTTAATTCCTTCACTTTTTTATCAGCAAGGTATTCATCATAAGTCATTTCTCTGTCGATGATTCCGTTTGGAGTCAATTCAATGATTCTGTTACAAACCGTTGACAACATTTCGTGGTCATGAGAAGACAATAAAAGATTTCCTTTGAAGTTAGACAATGAGTTGTTCAATGTCGTGATACTCTCAAGGTCTAAGTGGTTGGTAGGTTCATCTAATAAAAGAATGTTAGCTTTCTGAAGCATCATTCTACTGAACATACATCTCATTTTTTCACCTCCGGAAAGTACTTTACATGATTTCAACGCTTCATCACCTGAGAATAGCATTCTTCCTAAGAATCCTCTTACAAATTCTTCGTGACGCTCTTCGTCGTTTTTAGTGAATTGTCTTAACCAGTCAACCAAACTTAAATCTTCCTGGAAGAAATTAGTGTTATCTAAAGGCATGTGAGACTGGTTCGTAGTAACTCCCCAAGCCACAGATCCTTTGTCTGCTTCAACATTTCCAGCCAAAATTTCGAAAAATTCTGTAATTGCTAAAGAGTTTTTAGAAAGTACAGCTACTTTATCTCCTTTCTTAAGATTTAGATCAATATTAGAGAATAATAGTTCTCCATCTTTTGTTTTTTCAAGATCTTTTACATCAAGAATCTGATCTCCAGCTTCTCTTTCCATTTCAAAAATGATAGCAGGATATCTTCTTGAAGATGGCTTAATATCATCAATATTTAATTTGTCGATCATTTTCTTTCTTGCAGTAGCTTGTTTAGCCTTAGCAACGTTAGAGCTGAATCGTGCGATGAAGTCCTGAAGTTCTTTTTTCTTCTCTTCAGCTTTCTTGTTAGCCTGAGCTCTTTGTCTTGTTGCTAATTGAGATGCCTGATACCAGAAAGAGTAGTTACCTGTATAAAGGTTAAGTTTAGCATAATCTAAATCTCCAATGTGAGTACAAACTGTATCCAGGAAGTGACGGTCGTGAGATACTACGATTACTGTATTTTCATAATCAGCAAGGAAGTCTTCTAACCAGGAAATTGTATCAATGTCAAGGTCATTGGTAGGTTCATCCAGAATAAGAACATCCGGGTTTCCGAAAAGTGCCTGGGCCAAAAGAACCTTTACTTTGTCTTTGTTCTCAAGTTCACTCATCATTTGCCAGTGCATGTCATCTTTAACTCCCACATTGGAAAGCATGGTCTGAGCATCAGATTCTGCAGTCCATCCACCCATTTCATCATAGATTACACCCAGTTCACCAGCTTTAATCCCATCTTCATCGGAGAAATCTTCTTTTGCGTATAACGCATCCATTTCCTCCTTTATCTCAAATAATTTTTTATTACCTCTTAATACAGCTTCAAGAACAGTATACTGATCATAAGCAAAGTGATCCTGCTCCAAAACTGACATCCTTTTCCCTGGTTCCAGAGATACGTGACCTGTTGTAGGATCCTGCTTTCCTGTTAATATTTTAAGGAATGTAGATTTTCCCGCCCCGTTTGCTCCGATGATCCCGTAGCAGTTTCCTTTGGTAAACATAATATTTACCTCGTCAAAAAGAACTCTTTTCCCGAATTGTAAAGATAAGTTAGATACTGTTAACATATAGTTTTGTAAATTTGGCGCAAAAATACGAAAAGAATTTGGGTATTTTGTAATAATATAATACTCAAGTTTTTAAATGTATGGTATTTTTTATATATTTCATTAACGAAATTTTAAAATGATGAAGATTGAGAAAACAGTTAGCATATTAAATAGAAGAGCCCGCTTTGAATATGAAATTCTTGAAGAATACGAAGCCGGAATGGTTTTGACAGGTACAGAAATAAAATCTTTACGATCTTCCAAAGCATCGATCACAGAATCGTTCTGTCAGTTTATTGATGGGGAGTTATACATCATCAACATGATGATTGATGAGTATAAATTGGGAACTTTTTACAATCATAAAACAAAAAGGGAACGGAAATTGCTCTTGCACAAAAAAGAATTGCAGAAACTTGAAAAAAAGTTAAAGGATGCAGGAAACACGATTATACCTTTGAAATTATATATCACTGATCGAGGGAAAGCAAAAGTGCTGATAGCGCTGGGTAGAGGGAAAAAGCTTTTCGATAAAAGAGAGGCCATTAAAGATAGAGAAAATAAGCGGAACCTGGACAGAATATTAAAGAAAAGTTAAAAATCATTTGAAAAACTTTGTATATAAAGAAAAATTATATTTATTTTGCATTATCAATTATTTAATCATTTAATTCTATGAAAAATCTAAAATTAGGAATTTCAGCATTGGCGCTTACCGTTGCCTCTACTGTTTTCGCGCAGACTACCAACAATCCGTGGTTAATCGGAGTTGGTGCTCATGCAGAAAACCACGTAGCAGCAAGATCTACATTCGGTAATACGTTCTCTGCGAAAAATTTGACAAAGAATCTGTTCAATATGAACAGCTATTCTATTACACCACCATTATCTAAGTTAACAGTTGCTAGAAACGTTGGTAAAGGTTTAGTAATCGACTGGCAAACTTCTGTTGGAAATGTTGAAAACAAAAGATTCAACATGGGGAAAGAATTTTTCCTAATGACAGGTCTAGGTTTCCAGGCTCACGGTGCAGGTCTTTTATGGAACGAAGAATCTTGGTTTGATCCATATTTAAGAGTTGGTGCTAACTATCTAAGACATGACTATACAGGACAAAGCTTCCCAAAAAATGGTCTAGATGCTAACGGTAATGTATTAGATTATGGTGTTCCGAATGGAAAAGATGGTAACGAAGTAGGTAAAGCTAATCACTTTACAGTAGCTACTGGTGCTGGTGCTAACTTCTGGGTAACTAAAAACTTCGGTCTTGGTATCCAAGGAGATTATGTTTCTACTCCAGGTGATAAATCTACAGTTGCTAACTTCTGGCAAGCTTCTGCTTCTATCTTATTCAGATTCGGAAACAGAGACAGAGATAAGGATGGTATCCTAGATAAAGATGATCTTTGTCCAGATACTCCAGGTTTACCAGAATTCCAAGGATGTCCTGATACTGACGGTGACGGAGTTCCAGATAAAGACGATCAATGTCCAGATGTAGCTGGTCCAGTTGAAAACAACGGTTGTCCTTGGCCAGATACAGACGGTGACGGTGTTATCGACAAAGATGATGCTTGTCCTACTGTTGCAGGTCCTGCTGAAAACAAAGGTTGTCCTTGGCCAGATACAGACGGTGACGGTATCTTAGATAAAGATGATGCTTGTCCTACTGTTCCAGGTCTTCCAGAATACAACGGATGTCCTAAACCAAAAGACGTAATTGCTAAAGATGCTACAGGTGCTCTTAAAGGTATCTTGTTCAACTTTAACAAAGCTACTATCAGACCAGAATCTAACACTAAGCTAGATGAGGCTGCTAGAATTATTAAAGAATCTAACGATGGTACTTTCTTAGTAACAGGTCACACAGATGCTAAAGGTGCTGCTGCTTACAACTTAAAACTTTCAAGAGAAAGAGCTGCTTCTGTAGTAGGTGCTCTTGAGGCTAGAGGAGTTAACGGTAACCAATTAAAATCTACTGGTGTAGGTTCTAGAGATGCTCAAGTTTCTGCAAAAGCTTCTGACGCTGACAGAATGATTGACAGAAAAGTAGTTGTTGAAGCTATCAACGGTGCTGCTTGGGATGCACTTAAGAAATCTGATCTAGACGTAGTAGTGAAGAAGACTGTAGTGAAAAAAGGTAAAGCTCCAGCTAAGAAAAAAGCTGCTGCTAAAAAGAAAAAATAATTAATTTTTCTAAATAATGAATACCTCCAATTTTTTGGAGGTATTTTTTTTTTGTATACTTTTAAGTAATTTTGTTGAAAATTTAAAAATTTAAAATGGGAAGAGCATTTGAATATAGAAAAGCTTCTAAAATGGCCAGATGGGATAAAATGGCCAAGACATTCTCTAAAATAGGTAAAGACATTGCATTAGCAGTAAAAGCGGGAGGAACAGATCCTGAAGCTAACCCTGCATTGAGAAGATGTATCCAAAACGCTAAAGGGGCAAACATGCCTAAGGATAACGTAGAAAGAGCAATAAAAAAAGCGAGTGGTGCAGATGCTGAAAACTATGAAGAAATTACTTATGAAGGATACGGACAAGGGGGTGTTGCTTTCTTTGTAGAATGTACTACAAACAATACAACCAGAACTGTAGCCAATGTAAGAGCTATTTTCAATAAGTTTGACGGTAACCTTGGTAAAAATGGTGAACTTGCATTTATCTTTGACAGAAAGGGGATTTTTACAATAGATTTAGCCCAGGTTAAAATGGAATGGGATGACTTTGAAATGGAAATGATTGATGGTGGTGCTGAAGATGTAGAAAAAGATGAAGAAGAAGTAATGATTACTACAGCTTTTGAAGATTTCGGGTCTTTATCTCACAAATTAGATGAACTTGGAATTGAAGCGAAGAGCGCAGAATTACAAAGAATTCCAAACAATACAAAAGAGGTAAGTGTAGAACAGTTCAAAGCGAATATGAAAATGCTTGAGCGTTTCGAAGATGATGATGACGTTCAGAACGTTTATCATAATATGGAAATCACGGAAGAGCTAATGAACTCTTTATAAAAAATAATATAGCATTCATATACAGTTAACTTTCAATTAGTTTCTTTGTAAAAAACTATGAAATGCCTTCATGTTTTCGATTCGGAAATAATAGGTGTTCCGTCCAGCCAATGTAAAAGCTGAAAAATATACGGATGAAAAGAAACGTTGAGTTAGTTGTCATATCGGATGTTCATTTGGGAACTTATGGATGTAAGGCTAAGGAATTGCTGAGATACCTCAATTCTATTCAGCCTAAAACTTTGGTTTTGAATGGTGATATCATTGATATCTGGCAATTCAAAAAGTCTTACTTCCCTAAACCTCATTTGAAAGTGATCAGAAAGATCCTTTCATTTGCTACCAAGAATACGGATGTTTATTATATTACAGGCAATCATGATGAAATGTTCCGTAAGTTTACCGATTTTGAACTTGGAAAACTTAAAGTCTGTAATAAAATCTGCCTGACTATTGATGAGAAGAAAACCTGGATCTTTCACGGTGATGTTTTCGATGCATCTGTCCAGCATTCCAAATGGATCGCCAAACTTGGCGGAAAGGGATATGACCTTTTAATTATCATAAATAATATTGTAAATTGGTTTTTGGAAAAAATGGGTAAAGAAAAATATTCATTTTCAAAAAAAATTAAAAATAATGTGAAGAAAGCAGTAAAGTATATTGGAGACTTTGAACTTACAGCTTCCGAGCTGGCTATTGATAACCAATATGACTATGTAATCTGCGGACATATTCATCAGCCACAGATCCGGGAAGTTGTTAATAAAAAAGGATCCTGTACTTATCTGAATTCGGGGGACTGGATTGAAAACCTGTCTGCATTGGAATACCATGATAAAGAATGGAAAATCTTTTACTATGACGACCACAAGCATTTACTGAAAGATGATGAAGCAGAGGAAATTCAGGAAATGGATAATTCTGAGCTTTTAAAAATCGTAACCAATTTTACTTAATGAAAATCTTATATGCATTTCAGGGTACCGGTAACGGACATGTTGCCCGCGCACAGGAGATTATCCCGATACTCAAAAAGTATGCTTCGGTAGACACACTCATTAGTGGTCATCAATCGCAGTTAAAGGCTGATTTCGATATTAATTTTCAATATAGGGGTATTTCCCTTCTTTATAACAAAACAGGCGGTTTATCCTATCGGAAAACATTTACCGATAATAAATTTATTGATGCTGCAAAGACCATTAAAGATTTGGAGCTTTCCCAATATGATTTAATTATCAACGACTATGAACCTTTAACAGGCTGGGCTTCGAAATTGAAAAAACTACCCATGATTGAACTTAGTCATCAGGCATCTATGAGTTTTCCGGAAACGCCTAAGCCTCAAAAGAAAGATTTTCTGGGTGAAATGATTTTAAAATATTATGTTCCCAGTGACAAGAAAATAGGCTTTCATTTTGAGAATTATCATCCGCAGATTAAAAAACCGGTCATTCGAAGAAAGATAAGAAGTCTCAATCCGTATAAGAAAGGGTATTACCTTGTTTACCTTCCAAGCTTTGCAGATGAAAATATCATTAAGGTTCTAAGGAAAATTCCTGTAGAGTGGAAGGTCTTTTCAAAATACAGCAAAGTGCAGGTTAAGGTGAAAAATGTTGAAGTATTTCCTATTGATGAAATCCAATATCTGAAATATTTTGAAGGCTGTGAAGGGATTCTGTGCAATGCTGGTTTTGAAACACCTGCTGAAGCGCTTTTCATGGATAAAAAACTCTTCGTGATTCCTATTCACAATCAATATGAACAGGAATGTAATGCCTGTGCTCTGGATAAAATGGGAATTCCGAATTCTAAAGTGTTACAATTGCAGGAGATTATGGAATGGGTAGCCTCTGACCAGCATCTGGAAGTAGATTATCCGGATAATATTGAGGAGATTCTGGTGAATGAGGTCTTAATTCTTTAAGAAAATATCATCCACATCATTCATTCTCATCATAACGGCTCTTGCATAAGAACAGTGAGGATAAACATTCCAGTTATTTTCCCTTGCAAATTTGATGGCCTCTTCCACTAAATATTTTCCCATTCCCCTTCCTTCAAATTCAGGATGAACGAGAACAAAAGAAATGATCAGCTTATGGTCTTCAGGAAAAATTGTATAGGTTAACCTTCCTACTTCTTTTACTTCGTTATTCAGGGTAAGAACTCCGCCGTTTCCGGATCTGTTGTTTTCAAATTTCATGATACAGGGTTTGTAATTATTAAAGATACGAAAATTATAAGGAGTAATAAAATGTATTCACTTCAATAGTTCTCTAATTCAGTATCTACTTTCGATGTAAAATTGACCATTGACATTGCATTAATTATCCTTTCCTGTGTAATAGTTATAATCTTTAATAATAACATTAATAAACTGTCTTTCCGTCATCTTTGTTGGGTCTATATCCAGCTTAAGGATGCTTTTGATTTTATCAGAAAGCTTGCTGATAATTTGTCGGTCATCTACTTTGACGGCTTTGGTATAATTATCTTTGATGATCCTCATATCATTATCACTCAAAGCAATCACCTGAGGAAATGAAGGGATGTAATCTTCATTGATATTTTCCAAAATAGTATGAGAGATATTGATGTTGTTCTTTAGAGAAATAACAGCCGTTCCGGAAGCTATATCTCCCAAACGCTGATTGTTTTTTGAAACAATCATTGAAATCAAACCTACTACTCCGGCAAAAGATACATCTACCAGTCTGAATACCCAGCGGATCATATAGTCTCCAAAGCTGGCCTGATATCCGTCAATTTTTACCACTCTGATCTTCATCAGTCTTTTCCCTGGTGTCTGCCCTTCCATTAAGCTTTCCAAAACAACAGGATAAATGTAGGTTGGAAAGGTAAGGATGATATAAACTGCCATCACAGACCAGGTATCTAACCCGTTCATTAAATATCCCAGGTCAAGGATATTGAAAAACACATAAAGGACCATCAAAACGTAGGCAACCCTTATCAGAAGATCAATGATAAATGCAAGCATTCTTTCCCCAACACTTGCGGTATTGAAGTTAATATTTACATTTTGTGAGGTATTTATCGCGATCTGAGACATATTTTTTATTATTTTAGCCTTACAATTATGAGAGAAGTTTATTTCATTAAACAAAATAAAGAAAAATGGTTGGGAATAGAACAGGTTATTGATGGGAAAATAAAAAAAAATCCTGATGACCTGTCTTCGTTGTATATTAACCTGATCAATGATCTTTCTTTTGCTCAGACTTATTATCCTAAAAGTAATACGACTATTTATCTGAATCACCTTTCATCACAGATCTTCCAAAAGATTTATAAAACCAAAAGAGTAGAGGAGAACAGATTGGTTTATTTCTTTAAAACAGAAGTACCGTTGCTGGTCTATCAGTATCGGAGGTATTTGTTGTATGCTTTTCTGTTTTTTATTCTCTTTACCTCAATAGGAGTTCTCTCTGCAATTTATGATAAAGAGTTTGTGAATATTATTCTCGGTGAAAGTTATGTAAACGAAACGATTGAGAATATTAAAAAAAATAATGCTGTAGGAGTTTATCAGAGCGGGACAACCTGGGGAAGTACGATTGGGATTATTTTCAACAATATCCAGGTAGGAGCCAAATTGTATATTTACGGAATTGCAGGTGGAGTGGGAACTTTATTTGCCCTGTTATCCAACAGTGTCATGTTGGGGGCCTTTCAATACTTTTTCTTTGATTACGGAGCATTGAAACAGAGTGCCAGAGGAATATGGCTTCATGGTGTTTTTGAAATCTTTGCGATGGTGGTGGAAGCAATGTGTGGGTTGATTCTAGGAGCATCTATTCTGTTTCCGAAGACTTTTTCGAGGTTTAACTCTTTTAAAAAAGGCTTTAAAGATTCTTTTAAAATATTTTTAAGCACTGTTCCATTTACCATTTGTGCAGGGATTATTGAAGGCTATGTTACAAGACATGCTTTAAAAATGCCATTGGTCCTGAATCTTCTTATTATTCTGGGATCATTAGCTGTTATAGGGTTTTACTATTTTGTATATCCGTCAATAGTCAATAAAAAAACTAATAAACACATCAATGATACAATTTTATAAAAAAAGGGATTTTGGAACTTTCATTAGTGACAGTTTCAATTTTTTCAAACTATACGGAAAGAATTATTTTAAAAATTATATTCTGATCAACGGTTTGCTGTTGATTTTAATGGTAACTGTTTTTATTTTCGGATATAAAGAACTTTTCTCTCAAATTTTCGGTTCTAATCTGGGAGGAGATACCTACTATTTTGAACGTTATTTTTCAGAGAATGCCGGAATGCTGATTGGGGTGGGTGTCCTTACATTCGTACTTTTTATGATTCTGGCTATTATCAATTATCTTTATCCTGTCTTTTATCTGAAAAGAATTGCCACCGGTGCAAAAAATATAAAGACAGATGACATTTTAGGAGATTTCAAAAAAAATGCAGGTAAAATTGTTAAACTATGCCTTGGGATAACATTTATAGTGGCTCCTTTATCTTTATTTCTTGTAGGTTTTTCCTATCTTCTGATCTTTGTTCTGATCGGGATTTTTCTTATAATGCTGGTTTATCCTACATTATTTAATGTGATTACATTTCTGATGTACGATTATTTTAATTCGGGAAGAGGTTTTATGGAAAGCCTGAGCTATTCTATCCGTGCACAGTTTTCTTATCCTAATGGAAGCGAAAAATCTCCTTATTGGAAATATTGGGGAGCAGCGTTTGTGATGTTTATCATTATATCTACAGCAAGTTCGGTATTTACATATATTCCGATGATCTTTTTTTATGGGTCGATCCTGACGAGCACACCCGATGGAAATTTTGAACAAGACCCTTTTACCGGTGGTTTTGGGATTGCATTTTTTGTGTTTTATGGAATTTCAATGCTGCTTTCATTCTTTCTTTCCAATCTGTTGTATGTGAATGCCGGATTGATGTATTATGACAGCAGAACAGATCTTCATCAGAAAGTAGAACTTGAAGAAATAGACACGATTGGAATCAATGAATAAAACTCTTTTTTTCATATTGTTTTTCTTTTCCCTCGGCTTTGTGAAGGCTCAGGATGATAACTATATGGAAGATTCACTGTATACTACCGGGCATTATCATAATATGCTGCGTGCAGATTCTGTACTGGTGAAGAATCCGGTTTCTGAAAATGCGGTGTATCCCAAAGAATTTAAAAAGAATGTTCCGTCCAGATATAAAGGAAATGAATTTGATTATTCAGTATCAAAACCCAGAGAATCTTTCTGGCAAAAGCTATTGAAAAAGTTTGACCGTATTTTACGCAGCATTTTTGGTGATACGGTTTTTGCTAAATCTTCTGAATTTACCGGAGCATTTATTCGCCTCTTTGTAATCATTCTGGTTGGATTTCTTCTTTATTTCATCATTAAATATATTATTGGAAAAGATGGGAATTTTATTTTTGGTAAAAAGAATAAAAGACTGGATCTAAATGTAGAAGAACTGCATGAAAATATCCATGAAATTAATTTCCCGGAAAGTATATCAACGTTTGAACATACAGGAGATTACCGTTCGGCAGTCCGTTATCAGTTCCTATTCATTCTTAAAAAATTAAGTGATAAGAAACTGATTAACTGGAATCCTGAAAAAACCAATAAAGATTATGTGGCAGAATTAAAAGTTCCAAATCTTAAAAGTGAATTTTCAGATCTGTCTTACATTTTTGATTATGTGTGGTACGGAGAATTCAATATTGACGAACAGAGCTATCAGAAATTTAAAAATCAATATCAGGCATTTAAACCATAACTCCATTAACCATGAATAAGACTTTCAGAATATATGCTGTGATCTTCATCGTTGTGATGGTTATTTTGGCGTTGCTTGAAGTGAATAAAAAAGAAACTACAGACTGGCGCAAAAATTTTGATATCAATGAAAAGTCACCCTTTGGTCTTTTTGTTTTTAATAATGAAGCTAAAGATCTTTTTAAAAATCATTTGAAGAAGATCGACCGTGCTCCTTACGAATATTATAGCCAGAATAAAAAAGAAGTTCATAATATTGTCATTATTGAAAATAATATTGATACGGAATCCTGGAAAAAAATTATGGATCAGGTGTCAAAAGGCTCGGATGCTATGTTGGTGATGAACCTTATGCCTAAGGAAATTGCGGATAGTATTGGGTTTCATAGTTCAGATATTTCTTTTGAGGATGAAAATGTACTGAAACTTACAGATAAAAAATACCGGAACGATTTCATCCAGCTGGATAAATTTCCTTCAGGAAAAGGATTTTCATTCATCAAACCGGGGGTGGAAGTTCTTGGAAAAACAGTAGAGAGGAAAAATACAGACCAAGCCAACTTTATTAAAGTGAAGTTCGGGAAAGGTAATTTTTACGTTCATAGCGAACCCCTTTTTCTTACCAATTATTATCTGTTGAAACCTGGAAATGTAAGATATGCACAGGATGTATTCTCTTATCTGCAGGATAGGGAGACCCTTTGGTTTGTGGAGAACGATACCAAAGCTTCCCGGTTCTTCATGAGGTTTGTATTAGGAAATCCGGCACTGAAATATGCATGGTGGATATTCCTGGGGGGTCTTATCCTTTTTATTTTCTTTAATGCGAAGAGGAAGCAGAGAATTGTACCCGTTATAGAACCTTTGAGAAATACATCACTGGATTTTGTGAAAAGTATTGGAAATCTTTATCTTCAGGAAGGCGATTTTCATGATATGATGGCCAAGAAAGCCCAATATTTCCTGAATAAAGTGAGAATGGATCTTCTGATTGATACTCAAAATATTGATGAAGAATTGGCCAAAAAGCTACAGTTAAAAACAGGAAAACCTATGGAAATGATTAATGAGGCCATCAACCTTATCAAAAGAGCACAGGATCCGTATGCCAGTGTGATGAAAGAAGACCTGGCAAGAATCAATAAATTGCTAGATGAGTTACTAAAATAAGAGTCCCAACGCGACGATTTAATAAAAGATAGAACGGAGTCCTATCAAAACCAAAGATAAAAATTATGGAAAATCTTGATAACCCAAACATAGAAAATCAAAGTTCTATAGATCTTAATAAAAACGAAGACCACTTTCAGTCGAGAATTGATATGATAGAACTTCGTGCAAGCCTGGATAAAGTAAAAGCTGAAATAGGCAAAGTAATTGTAGGGCAGGAGAAGATGATAGAACATCTCCTGGCAGCGTTACTTTCAAACGGACACGTCCTGATCGAAGGTGTCCCGGGAGTTGCGAAAACAATTACGGCAAAACTATTAGCTAAAACCATTGATGTGGGCTTCAGCAGAATTCAGTTTACACCGGATCTTATGCCTTCAGATATTCTGGGTACCTCAGTTTTCAGCGTAAAAAACTCTGAATTTGAATTTAAAAAAGGGCCTATTTTCTCCAATTTTATATTGATTGATGAGATCAACAGATCACCAGCGAAGACCCAGGCTGCCCTATTTGAAGTTATGGAGGAAAGACAGATTACAATGGATGGAACCCGCTACATTATGGAGGAACCATTTCTTGTGGTAGCTACACAAAACCCGATAGAGCATGAAGGAACATACAGGCTTCCGGAAGCTCAGCTGGATCGTTTCCTGTTCAAAATTAATGTAGGATATCCGAACCTTGAGCAGGAGATTATGATCATTAAAAATCAGCACGAAAGCAAAAAAGAAGATAAAACAGAAGGGGTAAATCACGTGATCACTGCAGAGCAGTTGAAAGGCTACCAGCGTTTGGTTAAAGAGATCATTGTGGAGGCTCATTTGATGGAGTATATCGCGAAAATTATTATCAATACAAGGGAGAATCAATTTCTGTATCTGGGAGCTTCGCCGAGAGCTTCATTAGCACTTCTTACGGCTTCCAAATCTTTTGCAGCAATGAGAGGAAGAGATTTTGTAACACCTGAAGACATCAAGGAGGCTAGTTATGCCGTTTTAAGACACAGAGTAATTGTTTCTCCTGAAAGAGAAATGGAAGGCCTTACTGCTGATGAAATTATCCGTCAAATTTTAGAAGGAATAGAAATTCCTAGATAGAAATAAAGGATTGAACTTAGGAAATAATCCCTAAATATCCATTCCCAGAACTTAAACAATGAAAAACTTATACATCAATACACGTTTCTTCTTTACACTCATCGGAGTGGGGATACTGTATGTTCTGGCTTTTTTCTTTCCGGTGTTGATGTGGGTGGGCCATATTGCAGTGTTGATATGTTTTCTTGCTGCCATGGTCGATTATTTGCTGATTTTTAATCAAAAAAATGCTGTACAGGCACAAAGAATATTACCTGAAAAATTATCCAATGGTGATGAGAACTTTGTAAAGATTGATATTAAAAATAATTACGGCTTTAAGATCACAACTAAAATTATTGATGAGATCCCATTTCAGTTTCAGAAAAGAGATTTTTTGATTGAAAAGACAATTAATACCGGAGCCAACACTTTCTTTCAGTATAGTTTAGAACCTAAGGAAAGAGGAGAATATCATTTCGGAAGTCTGAATATTTATATTTCATCACCTTTAGGATTTGTTTCGAAAAGATTCAGTTTCCAGAAAGATGCGATGTTGCCGGCTTATCCATCTTTTATCCATCTCAGAAAATATGAGCTGATGGCTTTGCAGAGTGAATTTCTGCTGGGTGGCATCAAAAAAGTCAGAAAGCTGGGACATACCATGGAATTTGAACAGATTAAGGAATATGTCCCGGGAGATGATATCAGAACCATTAACTGGAAAGCGACTTCTAAAGCGAATCGTCTGATGGTAAACCAATTCCAGGATGAAAAATCGCAGCGTATTTTTATGCTGATTGATAAAGGAAGAACTATGAAGATGCCTTTCAAAGGATTGAGTCTTTTGGATTATTCTATCAATGCAACCATGGCTTTGTCTCATATTATTCTGAGGAAAGGAGACAGGGCGGGAATGATGACTTTCTCCAAAAAAGCTGAAAATAAAATTGCTGCTGAGAATAAATCCGGACAGCTTAAGAAAATATCAGAATCACTCTATAATATTAAAACAGATTTCTTTGAAAGTGATTTCAACAGATTGTATCAGGATGTAAAGTATTCCATTAACCAGAGGAGCCTGATTCTGCTATTTACCAATTTCGAAACGTTGGATGGATTAAACCGTCAGCTAAAATATCTTCGCGGAATTGCTAAGAATCACTTATTGGTAGTGGTATTCTTCAAAAACTCAGAATTGCAGACTTTGATTCACAAAAATCCTGAAAATATGCAGGAGATTTATGATGAAATCGTTGCAGAAAAATTCGAATTTGAAAAGAAACTGATTATTCAGGAACTCCGCAAATACGGAATCTATACAGTATATACACTTCCTGAGAATTTGAATATCGACGTTATCAATAAATATTTGGAGATAAAAGCCAGAGGAATTTTATAATTTTGCAACAAGCAACAAGCAACAAGCAACAAGCAACAAGCAACAAGCAACAAGCAACAAGCAACAAGCAACAAGCAACAATGAAAATAACACTTAATAGAATCAACGACGACTTTTTATTTGAATGTACAAACGGCCAGGGAAATTCCATCCTTTTAGATAATACTTCACAGCCGGGAGCTAAAGGGGTTTCTCCAATGGAAAGCGTCCTGATGGCAGTAGCCGGATGTAGTGGAATAGACGTAGTTTCTATTTTAAAGAAGCAGCGTCAGGAAATAAAAAGTTTTCAGGCAGAAGTAGAAGGTGAGAGAATTCAGGTGGATGATGCAAAACCATTCAAATCAATTATGGTAAAATTCCTTTTGGAAGGCGAAATTGATCCAAAGAAAGCTTTGAAAGCAGCAGAATTATCTTTTGAAAAATATTGTTCCGTATCAAAAACTTTAGAACCTAATGTAGAAATAGGATACGAAGTATTTGTAAACGGCGAAAAAATCTAAAACTATAGTGAGGCTTTCAAGCCTCATTTTTTATTTAGCCACGAATGCCTTTAGATTTGTAAAAGGATTTAGTAATAAATTAGATAATAATTAAATACTGAAGAACCAGAGAAAATAAAGTGAACTAAACGAATGC
>NZ_QNVT01000035.1 GCF_003385515.1 Chryseobacterium pennae
TTGCAAACTGATCTATAGAATATTTGCTGTGGTAAAAAGAGAGGAACCTTTTGTAAATTTAACAAGATATAATTTGCATATGTCTTAGAATACACTAATAATATTTATGCGTTCGTGGCAAAATTTTATTTGATCCCCCTCACTCTCATCGGAAAAGTATACACCGATTTTGAAGCGGTAATGAATAAAATATCATTATTTTCTCCTCCGAATGTCACATTGGAAGTCCATTTTTCAGGAATCGAAATGTGATAAATTTTCTTTCCTTCACGGTTAAAAACATGTACTCCGTCTCCGGTTAAATAAAGGTTTCCGTGTTTGTCCAACGTCATTCCATCCGAACCCATTTCACAGAAAAGCTTTTTCTCTGATAACTTTCCTTCTCCCAGAATATCATACACATAGGTTTTTCCGGCATCAATGTCTGAAAGGTACAGTTTTCTTAGTTTTTCACTTCCTACAATTCCGTTGGGTTGTGTGAAAGTGTCTAATTTATTAATCTTTCCATTCTTATTTCTGTAATAAAGGCTTTTATTAGATAATTCCTGTTTGAAATCTATCCAGTAATCTCTTTCATATAAAGGGTCGGTAAAATACATTCCCCCAAAAACATCATTCCAAACATCATTAGGACCGTTTAATCTTTTCCCTTCAAAATCTTTAAACAGGACTTCTACTTTTTTATTTTTTGAGATCTTCCACATCTCTCCACTATCATCGGAACAGGTAATCAGGAAACCATCTTTATCAAAATGAGTTCCGTTTGCCCTTCCTGTTTTATCTAAAAATTCAATGATCTGATTACTTTTCCAGTCCCAGTAATAGATCTTATCATTAGGCTGATCGGTAAAATATACATTTCCTTCTTCATCGGTTGACGGGCCTTCTGTAAAGCTAAACTTATCAGAAACCATTTGTGGTTGTACACCTTCATAAAACATTTTACTACTATTTACTGATTGACAGTTTACTAATGCGAAAACCACACCAATCAAACCTATTTTACATATATTCTTCATACTTCATTTTTAGATATGCAATTTACGATATGCTTTATCGATTTCAAAAATATTTTCATCCTTTGATTTATGATTAACCAAAATATAAAATGTCCCAATTGTACTATTTTTGAAGTAGATCATATTAGTAGTTGAAGGATATAATCCAGAGCTTTGCAGTAGAGGAATCAATACCGTTTATCTATAGAGATTCAGCTTGGAAAACAGATATTGGTTCGGATGAAAAATATTACCAAAATACTTTTATAGCATACGATAATGAGCGCAGAGTCCAACAACATCAAATCCCTGGAAATTGAAAATGAAGATTTTAGAAATTCGGTAGGAACAATGGATGAGACCGGAAAAAGAAAATGGATCTTCCCCAGAAAGCCCAAAGGTAAATATACCAATTACAGGAACTATACCAGTTACGCTTTACTTGCCCTTTTCTTTGGATTGCCTTTTCTAAAGATTAATAACAATCCTTTCTTCCTATTTAATGTTATCGACGGGAAATTCTTTATTATTGGACAGCCGTTTTATCTTCAGGACTTTTTTATCCTTGCCCTTGGAGCTGTTACCTCTGTTATCTTTGTCATGCTGTTTACCGTAGTTTTTGGAAGAATATTCTGTGGCTGGCTATGTCCTCAAACTTTATTTATGGAAATGGTTTTCCGTAAAATAGAATACTGGATTGAAGGTGACCGAAACAAACAAATGAAGCTCGACAGACAGGAGTGGGATGCCGAAAAGATCAGAAAAAGAATTACGAAATGGTCTGTATTTATTTTGATTTCTATGGTCATCTCTACTTTTATGTTCATGTATATAGTAGGTTATGAACAGGTTTTTCAAATTATGATTGAAGGACCGGCAGAACATCCTTTAAAGTTTGTCACCATGATTTTTTTCACGATGACTTTCTACTTTGTTTTTGCATGGCTTCGTGAGCAGGTATGTACTCTGGTTTGTCCTTATGGAAGACTTCAGGGAGTTTTAATTGATAAGCAGACGATCAACGTATATTATGATTTTAAAAGAGGAGAAGGCCGTTCAAAGTGGAGAAATAATGAAGATAGAAAAGCGGCTGGTAAAGGAGATTGTATAGATTGTAATCAATGCGTTGTAGTCTGCCCTACGGGAATTGATATCAGACATGGACAACAATTGGAGTGCGTAAACTGCACAGCATGTATTGATGCCTGCGATGAAGTAATGGATAAAGTAGGCCTGCCAAAAGGATTAATCCGTTATGCCACTGAATCTGAAATTGAAAATCGTGAGAAATTCAAATTCACTTCGAGAATGAAGGCTACTACTGCCATTCTGGCTCTATTAGTCGGGTTCCTTGGCTTTTTAATGTATGACCGTGGATCTATGGAAGCTAAGTTCATTAAGCCAGCAGGCTCTACTTTCTTCATTAAAGACGGTAAAATCACCAATACTTTTATTTATACCCTTCTGAATAAATCGAATGAGAAAAAAACACTCACCATTAAAGTGATAGCCCCTGATAATGCTGAAATTACTTACTTCGGCCCTGAGAAAATTATTCTGAAAGGCGACCAGATCTTAAAAGGAAATATCAATATCTCTTTCCCTGAAGATAAAATCAAATTTTCCAAGCAGAATATGGTTATTGGTGTTTTTGACGAGAAAGGAGAATTGGTAGATTCGTTTGATACTACGTTTGAAGGACCATTTCAACTGGCGTTGTAATAGATTAGGAAAACAAGAGATTCAAATATTTGTGACAGACGTGATAAAAACTAATAACCAGCTTTTAAATATTGAACTTTGAATCTCAAACAAATCAGGCCTTATATTTCCTCATAAACTGAGTAGGGGTCATTCCGGAACTTTTCCGGAAGACTCTTACGAAGTAGGAATATTCTTCATACCCCAGTCTGAAAGCAATATCAACAAGGTTCTCATCAAGGTACATCAACATTCTTTTGGCCTCCAAAACTACCCGTTCGGTGATCACTTCTGTAGCTGTTTTCTGTACTACAGCCTGCACGGTTCTGTTCAGGTGCTTTGAAGAAATCCCTAATAACGATGCATAATAGGCAATTGATTTATGTTCCGTAAAATGTTGTTCAATAAGACTTTCAAAATCCTGATAATGCTTAAAATAAGAAAGCCCGGCAGAAGAAGTCAGTGTATCAAAATCCCTTGAAAATAACCGGGTGGAGTTGATAAAAATCTGAGACATTAATGAGAGAATAAGCCCATTTTTCATCAAACTGTCAGACTGATGCTCATTTCCCAATTCCTGAAATAACTGAATATTCTTCGCCAATTCTACTTCATCCAATTGCTGTTTTCTGGGAAATGATACGGATCCGAAAAAAGGAAAATTTCTCAGTTTTTGATTCACATAATGCATTTCATAAAATTCCTGAGAACAAAAGAAGATATAACCATCTATATCTGCTGACAGTTCCCAACTGTGAATCTGTCCTGGTGAGAGAAAAAACAGACTTCCTTCCGACACATCGTACCTTTGGAAATCAATCTCATGAATACCGGTTCCTTTGGTAAAAAGTACAGCAGCATAAAAATCATGCCTATGAGGCTTTTCTATGTGCTGATGTCCCACAACCAAATGGTTTTTCATGGTATTAAAATAAAAATCTGAAAGATTCTTACCCTGAAAAAGATCAATATGAAGAACGGAAATAGAATTCATCCTATAAAACGGATTAGTAAATGGATGATAAAAATACTATAAATAAAGCCAAGCTACAAATTCGATACAAAAAAAGGACCGGCTATTGCCGATCCTCCTTATAATATTTTATAAATAATTATTTTATAACCAGTTTACTGTTGTATACTCCTTTTGAAGAGCTGATGCTGATGACATATACTCCTTTCGGTACATTAACATTCAGTTCTTTGGTATTATTTCCTTCACTTTGATAAGCTGATGAATAGATCAGTCTTCCGCTTGAATCAAATAAAGTAACTTTCACCTCACCTCTTATATTCTGAGATTTAATAAAGAAATTACCATCACTCGGATTAGGGTATACTTTAATACTCTCTGCTAATGGAGAAGAGACTTCTCTGGTGGCAAGAGTCTGAGTTTCCCTTGTACATACTTCGAGTGACCATCCATTGATGGTTCCGGCATTACCTGCATTATTATCTGTTGCAAAAAGCTTCCATTCTCCTTGTGCCGAATGACCTTTAAATATACCCAGAGATTCATTTGATTTAGCACCTCCCTGAACTGGAGAAATACAGTTCACCGCTGCTCCGGAATCACTGAATGAAGCTGTAATTCCCGATTGCCCTGAGCACTGTCTGTTCCAGAAAAGAGCTGATGATCCTACCGGACTTTCAATACCAATAGCCAACTGGCTTACACTTGGATGAACAACAGTTGGAGTCACTTTTATTTTCGTAATAGTACCATTATTATTAACCATTAAAGGAATTGTTATTCTTGGTGCTGATATACCGCCGCCGCCAGGGCCGTCTGTAACCGCTACAGGTCCTCCACTGTATGTATAGGTATTACAGTTTTCACCAGTTACATTATAATCAATTACAAAACTAGGACTCACTGTATAATAAATATTATCAACCGCCTCAATCAGAATATAGGCATTGGCAGACTTAGAGCCGGATGGTATCACGATTTCTTCACTCCCGTCATTGGGAGTATTGGCCAAAATAACACTAAATGTCTTGCCACCGTCTGTAGATAGTTTAATATTTACATTAGCAGTATTTACCGGTGCAACATTTGTACCGGCAACATTCCAGGTAACATTTACAGATGCTCCTGAGCTTAATGACTGGCCAAAAACAGGTGCTGTTATCTGAAAAGGCCCTGACACAGCATCTACTGTTATTGTCATTGCATCTTTTGAGACTTGGGGCTGCAAAGGATTATTATTTCTTACGGTAGCTGCAAAATTAAGGTTTCTGGCTACACTTGATACACTTTCCCAACGGGTTGATAAAACACCTGCCAATACTTTATTAAAATCCGGAAAATATCTTACCAATGAGTTTACAGGAGCAAATGATCTGAAAGTAGGTCCTGTTGGTTTTGCAGGGTAAGCTGAAGAAATATCACCTGCACCAATCTGAGCTGCTGCAGCCTGATCAGTTTGTTCCCAAATATATGTATAAGAAGCATTGTTCGCATCGGTAGTAGATGCTTTTAAAACAAATGGTGTTGATTTAGGAATTGTATAATCCAGTCCGGCATTAATATTGGGAGCAGGATCTACAAAAGGAGTATTTGTACCACAAGTAAGGCTGTTTAATTTAGTTCTTATCTGGCTGATACTATTGGTATGATAGTAATCATTGGAATTAAACTGAACATCAGAAGCCGTAGTAATCCCGGTATATGCCATTATGGTACTTCCGCTTCCAGGTTCTACCTTTTGGTCTGCCTGCGAAGATCTATAGGTATAAGAATGTCCAGCTCCCAATTGATGCCCCATTTCATGAGCGACATAGTCTATATCAAATTTATCTCCTTCCGGAAAATTGTGAGCAGTCCACCCTGCTCCTTTTGAATTATTATTACAAATAACCCCTACTCCGGCAGATCCGTTACCTCCTTCTTTATCAATCAGATGTCCCATATCATAATCTGAAGCAGGAATTCTTGCTGAGATCTGTGCGTGGGCTTCATTAGGACCACCATTTGTATAAGGATCAGACGCTGGATCTAAGAAAATAACACTATCATTATTGGCAATCAGGTTAAAATGAAAAGAAAGATCCTTCTCAAAAACACTGTTAAGCCGGGTAAGGCTAGCATTCATAGCAGCCACAATTACAGCTTTTTTCTCAATATCAGTTGCTGTAGCAGGAGTTCCGGCAGCAGTTAAATGATACTGGGCATATTCTCCTGTACAGGATAATGCCAATCTGAAAATATTAAATCCTGCCGCTTTTTTATTTACAGCATTGTTTTTTTTTTCGGCTGCATTCTTTTCTACATCTTCTATTGTAGAGCATTCAAACGGATCTTTTTCCTGACCTCTTCTTGCATTGGAATCAAAAACAGCATAAACAGTTCTGTCTTCAGTATAGGGTTCTATAAATTCAGAAATTCCAGAGCGGGTGATCATTGAGGAAAATCCCACCGGAGACAAACTGAATCTTAAATATACGGAAGGGTCCTCCAATGCAGTTCCTACATACGATTTAATATCAGGATATTTTGCCTGCAATTCCGGAGCCATATTGGAATATTCCCAAACCTGGAATTTCTCCAATCCTCCTTTAGCCGTTGGAAGAGAGATAATTGTTCCTTTGGGGCTTGAAAAGCGCGCTGGTGTATTTTTAAGACTCTGTCTGAACTGGTCAGCATTGAGTGAATAAAGTCCTGCAAATTCGAGTTTTTCCTGTGATTTCTTAACTTTTTGATTCCTAATTTCGGTTCTTGTCCACTGAGAAAATCCAAAGAAAGGAATCATCAATGCAAAAATAAATAAATGTTGCTTCATATCATTATATTTTTTTGTGTTTCACTAAGTTATAAAAAAAACCATTCATTTTTTTATTTTTTTCACAACATCATGATATTTTATTCTGGTTAAAAAAAACGGGGTTATGACAGGACTTTTCAAGATATATTTGGATGAAACTTTAAAAAATTTTTATCTTTGAAGTTTAGGAGTTGTAAAATGAAAATAAATTTACCTGATAAACTGTATTATTCTATAGGAGAAGTTGCTAAAGCATTCGATGTAAATACTTCATTAATACGCTATTGGGAACAGGAATTCCCTATCATCAAACCTAAAAAGAATAAAAAAGGGAACCGTTACTTCACTCCTGAAGATATCAAGAACCTACAGATGATCTATCATTTGGTTAAAGAAAAAGGATACACACTTGATGGTGCACGAGTGGCTCTGACTACCAACAGTAAAATTTCAGAAACCATTACCATTATTGACCGTCTTGAATTTGTAAAAGCTGAACTTTTAAAACTGAAAGAATCGCTGGGTGAAAATGATTCTGAATAAGAGCTTTTCTGTTGCCGTTTTCTTCAAAATATCTCTTTAAATATTTCTACACCAAAGGATATAAACGTTTAATTTTAAATAAATTACAATTTTTTATATTCTAAAATCAACCATTTTAGTTCTGGCTATTGCAATGCATGGTTTTTATCAATATGTTTATACACATGATGAGAAAAAACTATTACCAAAAACTGGCTTTTATGGTCATTTTACTGACTATTTTATTAGCCTTCCAGAAATACACCAGCAAGGACAAGGACACTTTTCCTGAAGTAAAATTTATTGCCAATTCTTCTGTTTCAGCCAATCTATCTGATTTTGATCCTAATAGTCTGAATCAGGAACAATGGCAAAAACTCGGATTTTCTGAAAAACAGATCACAACGATTCTTAAATATAAAGATATTGTGGGCGGAACATTTACATCAAAGGAACAGCTGAAAAAATGCTATGCAATTTCCAACGAAAAATTTGAAGAATTAAAAAAGTTTATTCTCCTTCCTGAAACGGCTGAAAAAAATAATCCCAAAAAGTTTAGCAGTTTTGTAAAGAAGGAAGTCATTGTTAACGGGAAATTCAATCCTGATATTGTTTCTGCTCAGGACTGGATCAAAATGGGTTTCAGTGAAAGGCAGGCAGAAGCCATTATAAAGTATAAAAATTATCTGGGCGGAAGTTTCATCAGCAAAGAGAAATTCAGAGAATGTTTTATTATTTCCCCTGAAAATTACAGCAAACTGGAACCCTATTTACTATTACCTGTGAAAACTCCGGAAAGTTTTAAAGCTGTCGGTACTCGTTATCCGGAAAAGATAAAGGTGCAATATCATACTTTTGACCCTAACAGCCTGGATGTTAACGGATGGAAAAACCTTGGGTTTTCGGAAAAGCAGGCTCAGATTATCATCAATTATCGTGACAGAAACCTTCGGGGCAACTTTAAAAGTCCTGAAGATCTTCAAAAATGTTTTGTCATTTCTCCGGAAAAATTTCAGGAGATTAAACCTTTCATCAGGCTCAGTCCTGAGGCAATAAAGAAAGAAGAAATTAAGCAGGAAAAAACAGATTTTGCGAAAACAGACCTCAATACTATTACCTTCAGACAGCTTATTGAGTTTGGACTTGATGAAAAGAGCTCAGGTTCAATTATTGGCTTCAGAAAAAAGCTGAGAGGTTTTGTCAATAAACAGCAGATTTTAGATACTTATAATATTGATAAAGATTTAGTTCAAAAGTTAATCAATATTGCTCCGTTGGACATCTCCGGCGTTCCTAAATATACTTTAGCTGATGCCCCTGAAGAATGGCTGAAAGATCATCCTTATTTCAAATATTCTGCGGACAGGATCATCTTCTACCGGATTACCTATCCTGATGATAAGAAGATTTTAAAATTTTTGAAATTAAAACCAGAATATGAAGAAAGGATGAAATTATATTTAAAATAACAAAAATACCATACCGGTTAATGCAAAACTATCCAAAACAGATCTTCTATTTCGGATAGTTTCTAATCTGAAATATCAGTTTATACTTTAGTGATGCATATAATTACTCGGCCCATTGGTACCTTCAATGGATTCGGGCAGTATTCCATATTTGGAGCGTAAATTAACTGTACCCAAGGTTTTTCCAGTCTGAATTTCAATGACACTAATGGTGCCGGAATTTAAGTTTGGAATATCCAGCAGATTATTTTGTACGGCTACCACTTCTTTTCCTTTTTTGGTTTTAAAGAAAACCATATGATGCGCTCCTTTATCTGCAGTAAGGGTTTTTAAAAGTTTTAGTTGAGGAAGATTACTGATGTCAAAAACCAGAACTTTTCCGGGATCGGCAAAACTTACATACAGCCTGTTGTTATCATCAATATACATTTCGAGAGTCCAGCCTAAGCCTTGTGTACTTCCGTCAAATATTTTGGTAAAAGCATCATATTTCTTAGTTGCAGCGTTATATGGAGCAATCCAGATATCTCCTCCAAGCATGGTTGTAGCAAGAGCATATTGCGGAAATTGTCCACGAAGCAATAAAACCTCAACAGGGCTTGACAAATCAGTTGGTGAGTCTGCAACCTGATAGGTCTCTTTTAACTCATACGTTTTTAAATCTATCAAAGTACAGGTATTTCCAAAACCACTGGTAAGATCCGGATGAATAGTTGAAGTTACCATCATCAGCCCTTTTTCTTCATTAACAGAAATACCATGCGGGTACATAATAAATTTATTGGGATTGTCCTGAATTGGAGCTTTAATGGTTTTGATAAGCTGATTGTTATTAGCATTAAAAACACCTACACTTCCATCTTTCAGCCCTCCTGCTCCTCCCATAAAGGTCATAAAAAACCTTCCGTCATTGGTGAAAAATAAGTTTTCGCCTACCGTATTTTCGCCTGTGTCAATTGGGGTTGCACTCACTAATTTTGGTTGTCCGTTTTTATCTTTTTCAGTTTTCACCTGATAGAGATAGCTTCCTCCTAAAGCTGTTGTATATAATTTGTTTGCATTCTGGTTATAATAAAGATGGTGAGGCAGAACACCGGCACCTAATTCAAGTTTACTGCTGATATTTCCGAAATCGGGAGCTTCCGGATCCAGCTCTATGACCGCTATTCCATCAGATTGTCCTGTCAGACTTCTATAATCGATATAAAAAGCTGTATCATGGGGAAGTTCTGGGTTATGATTATCATTTTGACAATTAGAAAATGGAAGTAAAATGACAAGTAAAAAAACGGGATTAAATTTTAATTTCATGGTTTTCAGGTTTTTAGTATTTTCCATTATAAATATAATACAATTTGACTAAAAAACTAAAAATATTACACAAATATGTGAATATTTATAAAAAGTAATCCTTTTAAGATCTTTTAAACCAACTTTCTATACAGCAATGGGCATGATAATCCGTATAAAAATCTATGCAAAATAGGATAAAACAGATACTCTGCTTTACTTTTGGTTCAGAAAAACAAATAAAAAAGATGGCAAGAAGAAATTTTCTACCTGCCATCTTTTTTATTTTATACTATACTCTTAATCGATTGTTTTAGTTGAATCTGTTAAAAGAGAATTTAAATTGCTAAGCTCATCATCTGTTAAATCTCTCCATTTTCCTACGGGAAGATCAAGCTTGATATTCATGATGCGGATTCTTTTCAGCTTTTTTACATCATAGCCAAGGTATTCACACATTCTACGGATCTGCCTGTTGAGTCCCTGAGTAAGAATAATTCTGAAATTCATATCATCAATCTTTTCCACCTCACATTTCTTTGTGACTGTGTCCAAAATAGGAACTCCATTTCTCATTTTTTGAAGAAACGTTGGTGTTATCGGTTTATCTACCCGCACCAGATATTCTTTTTCGTGATTATTTCTCGCCCTTAGAATTTTATTTACGATGTCTCCATCACTGGTTAAGAGGATAAGTCCTTCACTGGGTTTATCAAGTCTTCCGATCGGAAAAATCCTTTTAGGATGGTTGATATACTCTATAATATTGTTCTGTTCGCGTTTTGTATCGGTAGTACATACGATTCCTACCGGTTTATTAAAAGCAATATAAACAGGCTTATCCTGTGGCTCTCTGATAGGCTTTCCGTCTACTTCCACCAGATCTTCATCAGAAACTTTGGTTCCCATTTCAGGTACTTTACCATTAATCTTTATTCTGCCTTCCTCCAGCAGCTTATCTGCTGCTCTTCTTGAACAGTATCCTACTTCTGATAAATATTTATTAATACGTGTCTTTTCCATTAGTCTCTACCGTAATTGGTATCATTTTTCATTCACCTTGAAATCTGAAATCATTGTTTAAAAACTGATCTGTAGCATCTTCAATTTTATAATCTCCGATTTTTGTTCTTCTCAATTGAGTAAGGTAAGCACCTACTCCTAATTCCTGCCCTATATCATGGGCCAAACTTCTTATATAAGTTCCTTTTGAACATCCAACTGTAAAGCTTATCAAAGGAAAATCTATTTTAATATCGTTGAGATAGTGAATCGTTGTCTTTCTGAATTTCATTTCCACTTCTTCTCCTGCTCTTGCCAGATTATAGGCTCTTTCCCCATCAATCTTTATGGCAGAGTATACAGGTGGTTTTTGTTCAATTTCTCCAACAAATTTTTCTAAAACCTCTTTCACCTGATCTTCTGTGATATGCGAAAAATCCTGATGAAGAATTTCCGGCTTTTCAGTATCATAGGATTCAGTTTGTACTCCTATTTTAATTTCTGTCCAGTATTCTTTAGGTGCATCCTGAATTTCAGGGATCTTCTTTGTGAATTTCCCGCAACATACGATCAGAAGCCCCGTAGCTCTTGGATCCAGAGTTCCTGCATGTCCGATTTTAAATTTTTTAGGAAGATCAAACTCCCTTTTAAGTTTATATTTCATTTTATTGACAGCCTGAAAGGAAGTCCAGTCCAAAGGTTTGTCTAATAAAAATATGTATCCTGATTTCAGTTCTTCCGCCGTCATGAATGGATATATGAATATTTTTTATTTAAAGAAATAAAAGTAGATTAATAAAGCAATTCCAACAAAAATACGGTACCATCCCCAAGGTTTGAAACCATATTTATTAAGCACCCCAATAAATGCTTTGATCGCAATTAATGCTACAATAAATGCCACCACATTTCCGATTACGAAGATCATGATGTGATCCTGTGACGCCATAATCATTTCATATCCTTTCTGTGGATTAGCAGTTTCTTTTCCCCAGGTCTTTACAAAAACCGAATATACAGTTACCGCCAGCATGGTAGGTACTGCAAGGAAAAAAGAGAATTCTGCCGCAGCTTTTCTGGTAAGCCCCTGTGCCATTCCTCCAATAATGGAAGCTGCACTACGGCTGGTTCCCGGCATCATCGCAAGACACTGCCAGAATCCTATGGTTATTGCTTTTTTTATCGTAATTCCTTTTTCATCATCAATGGTAGGGTTTTTAAACCATTGATCTGCAAACAGTAAAATAACCCCTCCTAATACCAATACTGAAGAAATTGCAATCTGATTTCCCAGAATAGCTTCAATTTTATCATCAAATAAATATCCCAGAACCAATGCAGGAACTACGGCAAAGGCCAGTTTAAAGTAAAACTGAATGTTATTCAGATCAAAAAACTTTTTCCAATAGGCTACTACAACTGATAGAATGGCTCCAAACTGAATGGATACCTGAAACATTTTCAAAAATTCATCATCAGGCATTCCCAATAAATTGGCTGTGAATCCCATATGTGCTGTAGATGAAATAGGAAGATATTCCGTAAGTCCTTCTACAATGGCAATAATAATTGCTTTAATTAAATCCATATTCTTTTACAAAAATTAAAAGATTAAGAGATTGAGAGATTTAAAGCAGGGCTCTAAATTTCTTAATCTCTTAATCTCTAAATATAAATTTCTATTTATTTCCTTTTTAAGATCGCGTAGACTTCTATTACAAAACCTATCACAACAAATAGCGGAGCGATTCTGATTCTTCTGATGGAGAAGATATCGTCATTCCATGAGTTAGGATCAAATTTACCGTCTACGGTATTAGCATCAGGTCCCATCATCAAAAGAAATCCTACCACAATAAAAGCTAACCCGATCAACATCCATTTAAAGTTCTGCTGTCCGAAATAGAAAGCATTTTCCTGTGGTACTTCCGCTTCACTTCCGAAGTCTGAAGCAGAAAGTTTATTTGTTTTTTTGCTCATTTTTAAGAGTAATATAAATCGTCAACGTTTGATTTTAAGAATCTCCATGTAGCAAAGATAGTACTTAAGACAGAAATAAAAATTCCTACTCCTAATACTAAAATTACTAACCAGACATACTGATTATTGTCCTGTACAAAAGCCGATCCGATCTGGCTTGTGAAATAATACCAAATACCACCTAAAGCAATAAGACCAATTAGAGAACCAATGGCCCCTAAAATAATCGCTTCAATGATAAAAGGTTTAAGGATAAATCTTCTTTTCGCTCCTACCAGCTGCATGGTTTTAATAATAAACCTCTTGGAGAAAATTTTCAGACGGATAGAGTTATTGATCAACACTACTGCCAATACTAAAAACAGCAACGAAAATCCAAAAATCCATTTTAAGATTCTGCTCAGGTTGTTGTAAACATCCACCATCAAAGTACTGTCGTTCTTCACATCAATGATACCCGGAACCGACTTGATCACCTTGATAGCTTCATCAATTTTCGCAGGATCTACATATTCAGGTTTTAAAGCAATTTCGATAGACGACGGGAAGATATTTTCTTCAAACAATGCGTCACTATCAATTCCCATACTCTTTTTGGCTTCTGTGGCAGCCATGCTTCTGGAAATATAGGTTGCTTTTTTTACAGGAGCTAACGTCTGTACCTTTTTAAAAGTTTCTTCCTCTAGTTTTGCAATTTTCACAGAGTCTTTAGCATCATAGTTTTCATCAAAGTAAGCATTCACTACCAACTGCTCTTTGATATAGTCAGAATACTTCTGGGCATTAATTAAAATAAGCCCCATTAATCCTAACAAAAATAACACTAAGGCAATACTTATCACTACTGTAATATTGCTGGACCGAAGCCTTTTCTTATTAAACTCATCTACAGATTTAGCCATTAATATTAAAATTTTTGGCTAAAATAGAAAAAATCTTCCGAAATTTGGGACGAAATAAAGAAAATCATTGTTAATAAAATCATAAAAAACTTTGAGTGTAAAAGCAAAAAAACATCTTGGGCAGCACTTTCTGACAGATGAAAATATCGCAAGAAAAATCGTAGAAGGTCTTAGTTTTGAGAACTATAATAATATTATGGAAGTAGGTCCCGGAATGGGAGTTCTTACCAAATATCTTCTTGAAAAGGAACAGAACATTTATCTTGCAGAGATCGACACAGAGTCCATCGAATACCTGAAAAACAACTATTCCAAAGTTACGGAAAATACTTTTGTAGGGGATTTCCTGAAACAGGACTTTAATTTTATCAAGGATGAGCAGATTGCTATTATCGGGAACTTTCCGTATAATATTTCATCGCAGATATTATTTAAGATCGTTGACCATTACGAAATGATTCCCGAAATGGTAGGAATGTTCCAGAAAGAAGTAGCTGAAAGAACTGCTGCGGTTCCAAGAACCAAAGATTATGGTATTCTTTCTGTTCTTATTCAGGCCTACTATGACGTATCCTATATGTTTACGGTTCATGAGAATGTCTTTAATCCGCCACCAAAGGTAAAATCCGGAGTAATCCGCCTTACCAGAAATCCTAAAGAAGGTCTGGCCGGTAATGAGGTTCTTTTTAAACAGATAGTAAAGACAGGCTTCAACCAGAGAAGAAAAAAACTTTCCAATGCATTGAAGTCATTGGTTATACCTGAAGCCTTGAAAGGTCATGAATTTTTAGATAAAAGAGCAGAGGAACTCAGCGTGTATGATTTCATCCACTTTGCGAATCTCTGGAAAGAAAACCAATAAGACATATAACAAAAAGTTCCTCATTAAGGAGCTTTTTTATGAAATTTATTTAAATAAAGCCTTTCTGACTGAAAGGCTTTACTCTTTATTATTCTCTGTTTTTTAGCATGATCCAGCCAGACCAGTTCATCTGGGTTTTGGATTTTGGATATTCATAGGTAAACTTATACCAGTAAGTCGCTGAAGGCAATCTCTTACCAGATACAGTACCGTCCCAGGTTGGAGTGTCTTTTGAGAATCTGAACATCTCCACTCCATACCGGTCATAGATAGAACCTGTGAAATTTTTAAACTGACCTAAAGCTTTCAGATCAAGTACATCATTAATTCCATCATTATTAGGAGTAATCATATTGTTGATCTGCAAAGTAAAGAAATCAAATGTTCCTATACAGTGCGTTCCTACTCTTCTCACCTGGATTGTATAATTGGTATTATCTAAAAGCCCTGTGAATATATTAGACTGCTGCCATGTAATTCCGTTATCAATAGAATATTCAATACTGCTTGGGGTATTATTCATCGGAGGGTTTTCTGCAGCAATCGTCAGAGTTTTTTTAGATGTTTGGTAATCTATTCCGATGACATAAGGGATTGCAGCTCCCATCACTTTGGCAGAAAAGGTCTTTTTACAGTATCCGTTATCAATTTCAACGGTATAAATCCCCCATTTTTCTACGTCTATTTTCTGTGTAGTAGCTCCTGTACTCCACTTGTATTTATACTTAGGTCCAGCTCCTGCATCAAGGGTAACACGGTCTCCGTCACACATTTCAACATCTGCTAACGGGCTTATGATTTCAGGAGTAACTTCAATTCTGATAGTTGCAGGGTTAAGAGACTTACACCCTTTTTCTCCTATTGCATACACTGTGAATACTGTACTCTGGTATAAAGTAACATCTTGCATATTGCCTGTTCCCGGAAAGTTACTCCAAAGATAGGTATTTCCACCTTCTGCTGTAAGGGTTACGGTTTCTCCCGGGCATACCTGAATGCTTGATGCTTTCAGTTGGGCAGTAGGTGTTTCTTCTTTCAGCAATTTCAACTCTACCAATTTTCTACAGAAACCTCCATTAGAAACTACTACATGCAATATCTGTCCATCTGTACCATTATAGTTCAGGATATTCTGGATATAATTATTATTCTCAGCAACGGCATCAGCCTGATTTTCATAAAATTTAAATATAGCTCCCGGTGTTGTACTAATTGATGACTTAATGGTACTTAAATCAAAAGTGGTAATATCTGGTGTAGTACAGAGCAATAATGTAGCATCAAATGCTTCAGGCGTTGTTCCGCCGTGGATTTCTATCGATGCTTTACCTGGACATGGGTTTCCGGGTACACTTACTTCAATTGTATAGGTTCCCGGCTGTGCAGCAGTAACTACATTGGTTGTAGCGTTAGGAATCAGGGTTCCGTTATAATACCACTGATACAATAAGTTCGGATCACTTACAGAAGCAGTAAGTACCTGAGGTACATTATCACATACGTTAATATCACTAGGTAATTTTGCTCCGCCAGGTCCTAAAAGGTCTACCCCGATATTAAAAGAACCTCCTTCCAGAAATACGGCAGAGTCGAAGCTATGGTCATTGAAGTCAGCGATTACCATTTTAAAATGATATTCCTGTCCTGCCACTACATCTGCTACAGCAGTAAGCGGAACCGTTCTTCCGTTAAAGTTCGTCTCAACATTAGTAGTATTATACCCTCCAAAATACTGTTGATTAACAGCTCCACAAGTGGATCCAATTGCAGGGTGAATATTGGTAATACTTACTGGTCCAGCTCCTCCAGGCAGTATCGCCATATTGGTATAGGCGGCCCCTCCTGATGTAGGTCTCAGTAATATAGCAAAGGCATCCGCATAATTACAGGGAAATGTCCCGGTATATTCGTCGGATGCAATTAAATAATTAAACTTGATCTGAGTAGTTGTAGGAACAAAATCAAACTCCAGAAGTACTGCATCATATAATTTGCTTTCAGTAACCCCAAGCACCTGTGCCAGATCAGCATCTGACCCACCACCATTGGTATCACTATTACTGGATTCAAAACTATTACCTGCCTTTCTTGCATACCCTGTAGAAAGTACAATACCATCTTTAAAAGGAAAATTGGTTGTTGCCTTATGAAAATATCCCCATGCCCTATTTGCATCACCTACAGCATGATTAGGGGTAATCTTTACGTTGGATACATTGGGAGTAATACAGGTATTGGTTCCTGATGAAATCAATACATCTTTTACTAGTTTCTCTATACTATAAGCGGATTCCAGATATCCCGGGGCATTCACATCAATAAAAGCGCCTGCTTTTTTAGACTGAATAGACGCTTGTTTCTTTAACACTGATCTGGGCTGCTGACTTTGTGAAAATGAAAAATTTGAGATAAATAAAAATAATAAACAAATCGGTAGGTATCTTATCATAATATTTCTGTTTCAACAAATTTAATTTTTTTTTAAATATCTAATACACATATTTATATTTTTTATAAAAAAATAACAACATTTATAGATACAAAACAATATTTATAGCAATAAAAGGTATTTTAAGAAAATGATAATATAAAATAAAAACACAATTTATAAACTTTACTACAATTCAAAAAATACATTAACAAAATCAACCAAAATAAACAACAAAACCCTTCGTAATTGAAGGGTTTTGTTGTTTATTTTATATTATAACTTAATTTCTGTTTTTCAAAAGTATCCATCCTGAGCGTTGCTCCAGTTTTTTGCTCGCTGGGTTTTCCCACTGAACTCTATACCAGTAAGTGCCCGTAGGAAGATTGATTCCTTTTAGAGATCCTCTCCATATTACATCTCCTTTTGTTGCCTTAAAGACTTCGGCTCCGTATCTATCAAAAATAGACGCAGAAAAGTCCTTATATCCACTGATTCCGGAGAAATCTATCGTATCATTTATTCCATCCATATTAGGAGTAATAGCGTTGCTGAGTACGAAGGTATAATAATCCACTGAAGTTCCACATTTTGCATTCTTCACCCTAACCATCAAATGATACATTGTATTGTTTAAGATACCGTTAAATACATTTGATCCCTGCCAGGTCAACCCACCATCTATGGAGAATTCTAACACCCCACCTGTAGGATTAGTTGCAGTAAGGGTCATGATATTCTTATCATAAGCAACATTGATGATCTCAGGAAGATCAGGATTGACAAGCTGTGCTGTAAATACTTTGGAACACACCCCATTACTTATTGTTACAGAATATGTTCCGGCAATTTTTGTAGTAATTGTCTGCGTGGTAGCTCCGGTATTCCACAGGTAGGTATAATTAGGTCCCGCTCCGGCATCAAGAGTACCGTTATCTCCGGCACAGACATATACATTTTCTAACGTAGAAACAATAGCAGGAACTACATCTATTTTTATCTCGGCAGCTTTCTCAGAAATACACCCGTTCCCTCCTAATGCAAACACAGAATAAATGGTAGTGGTGGTAGGACTTACTACCTGTGTATCTCCGGTTCCGGTAAGACCCACCCAATTATAAGTAACCCCACCAGTAGCGGTAAGGGTAACAGATTCTCCGGCACATATTTTCACTTTATCTGCAGAAACTCCTGCTATCGGAGGTCCTACTTTAACAGTAACGGTTGCAGGTGTAGCAGAAACACATCCATTAGCCCCTACTGCATGTACTGTATACACTGTCGTAACTGTAGGTGAAACAACCTGAGTATTTCCGGTACCTGTAAGACCATTCCCCCAAGTATAGGTAGCTCCACCAGATGCAGTTAATGTTACTGATTCACCAACGCATATACGAGCTTCTGACGATACAAGAGCTGCAATAGGTGCCACTTTATCCTGAGTTACTGTTACCGTTGAACTATATGGACAATTTAGATTTCCCGGCTGGGATATATTGGTAACAGTTAATGTATATGTACCTCCCGCACTTACTACAGGCGTAAGCGTATTCCCTCCTGACTGAATAACACCCCCAACTGTCGTCCAGATAATAGTAGATCCTGGCGGTATTACAGAAGCTGATGCATTAAGAGTAATCTGGGGAGTTGTACAGGTAATAGTCTGGGGGGCAACTATGGTTAAGGTAGTTTCTGCAGCTCTCAATAATTGCAGAGAAACCACATAGCTACAACCTCCGTTGCTAACTCTTACATAGACTGTCTGGTTTGCCGAAGTAGGTAAATACGCTGTAGGAGTTGCTATAACGTTACCATTACCGGCATCAGCATCGGTTTGATTTACATAATATGCAAAAGTAACCCCGGTTGCTGTTGTGATCTGGCCCTGTGATTCCTGAAGATTAAAAGTTAATCCCGGCTGATAGCATTTGTGAAGTATTGCATTCTGTGCTGTGAATGGCTCAGATACTTCGATGGTAAGTGTCGCAGGATTGGCAGAGGCACATCCATTAGCTCCCACACCGATTACAGTATATGTTGTAGTAACTGTAGGAGTTACAGTTTGTGTATTTCCATTTCCGGGAAGGCCACCACCCCAATTATAAGTTGCCGCCCCTGAAGCTGTAAGTGTTATAGATTCTCCCTTACAGATTTTTAGTTTAGGAGCTGTTAAAGTTGTATTAGGCGGAGCACTATTTCCTGTCACCGTTACGTTTGCAGCCGCTGTACAGTTGATATTTCCAGGCTGATAAGCTTTTGATATTGTCAATGTATAAGTTCCCGGCGCATTGATTACAGGATTCAGCGTAGTGTTTCCTGAAACAATATTTCCACCTGTAGTAGTCCAGTTGAATGTAGCTCCGGCAGGATAAACTGAAGCTGATGCATCCAGTGTAATCTGCGAATTAGCACAGGTCAATATTGCAGGAGGTACTATGGAACCTGTCATCTGTGGTGCTTTAGCCAGATTCAGCTCAGCTACTTTAGCACAGAAGCCATTTTGTACCCTTACATATACTGTTCCTCCGGCACTCTGATAGGCTGTAGGATTAGGAATTATATTAGCAGGACCACCTGCATTGGCATCTGCTAATGTTGTATAATAAGTAAAGACTGCTCCCGCTGTTGTACTTATTGCAGGTTGTGCTGCAGGCAGATTAAATGTCGCATTTCCTGCACTGTAGCAGGCTGTCAATGTAGCGTTTTGCACTGTAGGAGAAGTTCCTCCCACAACGGTAATTTTTGCCTCTCCCGGACAGGTACTACCAGGTATCAATACTTTCACCGTATAGACCCCGGGTTGTGTTGCTGTATAGCTGGCATTGATTTCTCCTGGGATCAGTACATTATTTAAAAACCACTGATATGTCACATTAGGATACTGAACTGAAGCGGTGAAAGTCTGTGGTGTATTATCACACATATTCACTGAGCTTGGCAGCTGTACACCTCCCGGGCCGAGGATTTTCACTCCTATATCAAAGGATCCTGCGTCTAAAAACACAGCTGAATCATAGTTCCCATCCTGAAAATCAGCCAGAACCATCTTAAAATGATAGGTCTGCCCAGGGATAACGGTTGCTTTTGCCTCCAAAGGAACGGTACGGCCTTCAAAATTGGTTTCAATCTGAGCAGTATTGGTTCCTCCGTAATATATTTCGTTTTTTGGACCACAATTAATATTAGCCGGGTGGATATTCGTTACACTTACCGGTCCTGCTCCTCCCGGAAGTACCGCTAAATTCGTATAATTAGGATCACCAACTTTCTTCAGCAATAAAGCAAAACCGTCAGTAATATTACACGGGAATGTTTTCTGATATTCTTCTGAAGCAAATAGATATTTAAAGGTAATCTCAGAGGCAACAGCTACGAAATCAAATTCAATATAGGTAGCATTGGTCAGCTTCGCATTACTAATTCCCAAAGCATTTGCCAGATCTACATCTCCTCCTGTACCCAAGTCATCATTAAGGTCGGGTATATAAGAATTTCCTGCATTTTTAGCAAATCCGGTAGAAAGAATAATCCCTTTAGAAAAAGGAAAATTCGTTGCCACTTTATTAAAGTAACCCCAGCTTCGGTTCTGATTAGTGGGTGGTAAATTGGGAAAAACAAGTACATTACTGATATTATTACTAGCACATCCCCCACCTGAGATAAGAACATCTTTCACCAACTGAGTAATACTATAGGAAGACTCAGGATAATTGGAAGTATTAACATCAATAAAAGCACCTGCTTTCATAGTGGCAGTGCTAGGTTTTTTGGCCGCACCTATTTTGCTTCTCTCCTGAGCAAAAATAAAGCTTCCCATAAAAACAAAAAACAACACTAAAAATAAACTTCCTTTCCTCCTATTTAACATTTTATAGTATTTTAAACAAAAATACTACTTTTTTTGATTTAAATTCAGTTTAACATAATTTACATTGTTACTAATTCAAATTTATTAATCGTAGAATATCAACTTAATTTATTTCAATATCACAAAAAAAAGACTGACAAGGCAGTCAGTCTTTCAATAATATTTTTGAATTATTCTATATTCTTAAGCAGGATCCAACCCGTTTTCACGGTGAGCAATTTGCTTGCCGGATCTTCAAAGGTAACCTGATACCAGTAAGATGAAGACGGCAATCGTTTTCCCTGGAAGTATCCATCCCAATAAGGTCTGAACTTTTCAGCCCGGAATACTTCTTTTCCATAACGGTCGAAGACCTTACCGCTGAAATCTTTATATTTTACGATTCCTCTGAAATCGATAATATCGTTAATATTATCTCCGTTTGGAGTAATTACATTTCTCATAACAAAGGTAAAGTACTCCAGGAATCCTACACAGCTTGTAGTCTTCACTCTTACACGAATGGCAATAACTTCATTTTTAGGCACATTTGTAAATACATTGGAATTCTGCCATGTAAGGCCGTTATCTACGGAATATTCCAATATACCATTACTAGGATTGGTGGCTGTAAGAACCATGGTTCCCTTGTCATTATAGTTCACATTAATAATTTCAGGAATAACGGCTTGTATCACTTTGGTTTTAAATTCTTTAGAACACACCCCATTACTGATCGTTACACTATATTCTCCAGGTTTATTTGCTGTAATGGTCTGTGTTTTATCTCCGGTACTCCATTCATAGGTATATCCGGGGCCTGAGCCGGCATCTAAAAGAATTCTGTCACCTTCACAGATCTGTCCGCCTTTCAGTGTAGAAACAATAGCCGGTACTACCTCAACGGTAACTTCAGCCGGTTTTGAAGACTTACATCCCAGAGCTCCTACAGCATATACGGAATACGTTGTTGTTTTGGTAGGGCTCACCGTTCTTGTTCCATCTGTAACAGAAGTTGTATCACTCCATTCATAAGTTACCCCGCCGGTTGCTGTCATCAACACAGATTCTCCCAAACATATCTTCAGCTTTGCAACATTAAGACCGGCAATAGGGGTTTCTTCTTTTCTCAGTGTTAATGTTGGAATTTTACTACAAAATGCTCCATTAGATACAAGAACATATAATATCTGACCATCCGTTCCATCGTAATTGGAAAGATTCTTAATATAATTATTATTTTGAGCCTGAGCATCTGAAAGCTTCGCATAAAAACGGACTACAATTCCTGGTGTTGTACTGATCATAGGGATTGCACTCTCTAAGTTAAAAGTTTTAACAGTAGGCGTTATACAAAGCTTGAGTACTGCATCCTGGACCGTTGGGCTGGTTCCTCCGACAATGGTAATCGTAGCCTCACCCGGACACTGATTTCCGGGAATCATTACTTTTACGTAATATACACCTGGTTCCACAGCAGTATAAACAGAATTGGTAGCTCCCGGAATCACAACGCCATCTTTATACCACTGATAAGTCATCCCTGGGATGTCGGCTAGCAGTGCCTTTAATGCCTTAGGAGTATTATCACACATATTAATTGTAGATGGCAGAACAGCTCCTGTTTCATCAACGATTTTCACACCGATATCAAATGATCCACCTTCTAAAAAAACAGAAGAGTCTAATTGTGTATCCGATGCATCTGCAAGAACCAATTTGAAATGGTAAGTCTCTCCAGGAATTACGTTAGCAACAGCCGTTAAAGGAATAGTTTTTCCGTTATAATTAATTCCTATATGTGGCATATTCAACCCTCCAAAATAAGTTTCATTGATGGGTCCACAACTGAAACCCACTCCTCCCGGAACAATATTCGTTACACTTACAGGTCCTGCACTTCCAGGTAATACAGCCAGATTCGTATACGCAGGATCTCCTACTTTTTTAAGCAAAAGCGCAAAAGCATCAGCGTAATTACCGCACGGATAATCCCCACCAGGATCATATTCCTGAGAGGCAAATATATAATTGAATTTTACCAGGGTAGAGCTTGGAACAAAGTCAAACTCAAGGGCTACTGCATCTTTCAGGGCTACAGGAGGATTAGTTGCTGCCACCAGATCCGGATCACTTTCTGTTCCTACCGATTTGCTCACATCATCAGTAAAGCTATTTCCTGCATCTTTTGCATGACCAGTAGTCAGTACAATTCCATCTTTAAAAGGAAAATTTGCAGTTCCTCTATTGAAGTAGCCCCAAAATCTTTCGGGCTTATTTACGGCATGATTAGGAGATATGGTAACATTGGTAACATTTGCTGATGTACAGGAACTTCCACCATTGATCAAAATTTGTTTAACCAGCTGTTCAGGAGTAAAACCTGAAGGTGGATAAGGAGGAACATTTACATCTATAAAGTTGCCAGCCTTAAGATTTGCTCCCGTAGGTTTCACCTTTGTTGTCTTTCTTTCAGGAACAACCTGGGAAAATACAGAAATAGAACTCAGTAAAAACGTTAAAAGAAAAAAGTAGTGTTTCAATCTATAATTCAACATTTTGATTTCATTTTGCCCAAATGTAGCAAAAATAATTATATCTTATCAGTATTTAAGACACTTACATCTCAGTTTTTAATGAAAATTCACAATAAATACTTTTTATTTTTAAATTTACTGTAAAAAACAATACTCAATCATAAAAAAACAGACCAGCAAAGCTGACCTGTTCTTATATTCTCAGAGATCTTCCAATCTCCTATTCATCTTTTTTCAACTGATCTATTTCATCCCGAAGTTGAGCAATAATGTCCTTCAAAGCTTTTATTTCATTTTTATTTGAACTTACATTGCTTTTTAGGATAGCATTTTTAGCCTTTTCATTATGATCCTCTTCTTCTTCATCTTCATTAATCTCTTCAATATCCTCACTGATTTCTTCGATGTCTTCCTGAATATCCTCGATATCTTCATTAATTTCCTCAATATCCTCACTGATCTCTTCAATATCTTCACTGATTTCTTCGATATCTTCCTGAATATCTTCGATGTCTTCCTGGATATCTTCAATTTTTTCGTGGCTTTTGTTCACAGACATCTGAATGAAAATTGCCAGATAAATAGCTTCCAGAGAAAGTACTGTAGTAAGAATCAGAAGCATCTTATCAAAATCAACAATTTTCAGCATCGGAAGCAAAAACGAAGTAACAAACAGCAAAGTATGTACAATCAGAGACTGAATAGATCCTATCCATGAGGTAATACGATCTGCTATTTTTTCGAGAACTTCTGCTTTTTCATTATATTTTTTCATCCTTTATTTTTTACAACAGTTCTTTCGTCACACCTAATCCAAACAGAGCAAAATCATATTTTGCAGGGTCTTTTTCATCAAATTTTCTAATGGCTACATCCAGTTCTTCCACTGTTTTCCAGTCATTCTGAGTTCTTTCCACCAATCCCAACTTTCTTGAGATATTCCCGGTATGCACATCCAATGGAATAGACAGGTATTTCTGATCTATATTTTCCCAGATACCGAAGTCTACACCACGTTTATCCTTACGTACCATCCACCTCAGAAACATAATGATTCTTTTGGCTGAGGAATTCTTATACGGTGAGCTTATATGCTTATGACTTCTATGTTTCTCCACCTGCAGGAAACTGCTTCTGAATCTCTCTATGGCGTGTTGGAAATTAGTTTCCGAATCTTTTACTCTAAACAGTTCTTCCAGGCTTTCATGGTCTTTATAAATTCTGTTGAACTGTTTGATAAAATAAGAAAAATCTTCTCCGTTAAAAGTTCTGTGAATGCTTTTATCCTGAATGTCTTTCAAATCTCTTTCAGAATAATTCAACACAAAATCATAGGGAGAATTCCCCATAAGATCCAGCATTTTATTGGCAGAGTTGATGATCGATTTTCTGTTTCCCCAGGAAATAGTTGCAGCCAGAAAGCCTGCAATCTCAATATCCTGTTTCACTGAGAAACGATGCGGAATCTGTATCGGATCATTTTCTATAAAATCAGGAGCGTTGTATTGGTTGGCCTTTTCATCCAGAAAGCTTTTAAGCTCTTCAAACTTCAACATATTTATTTAAATTTTTACACTCTCCAGAGCTTTTGGCAGGAATGAATTAGGGAAAATGGTTCTGGCTTCATCGGTAAATACTGTCAGATCTGCATATCTGTTGGAAAAATGCCCCAAAATAAGCTTTCCTACCTGAGCTTTTTGTGCAATGGTTGCTGCCTCCAATGCAGTGGTATGTCCTGTATAATCTGCCATTTCTTTTAAATCATGCAAAAAGGTAGACTCATGATACAGAGCCGTCACGTTTTTAATGATCGGAATTACACTTTCAAGATAACGGGTATCACTACAGAATGCATAAGATACCGATGGAGCCGGATCAAGAGTCAGTACTTCATTTTTAAGAACATAACCATCACTTAAAACGAAATCTTTTCCTGCTTTGATATTATGATAATCACAGCTTTCAATTTCACTGTATTTGGCAATTTCCTTCATATCCAGATGTCTGTCCTTCGGCTTTTCTTTAAAAAGATAACCATTACAGTAGATTCTGTGATCTAAAGGAATGGTATATACCTCCACTCTATTGTCCTCATAGATTTTTTCGGAATAATCTTTATCCAGTTCATGATATACCACTTCAAAACCACGATGCGTTTCCGTAATCTGGAAAATAGTTTCCATCATCTTCTTAATCCCTTTCGGACCATAAACATGTAATGGGTTTTCTCTTCCCAAAAGACGAAAAGAGGCAATAAGCCCCGGAAGACCAAAGCAATGATCACCGTGAAGATGAGAAATAAAAATATGGTTGATTTTTGAAAATCTGGCTTTTGCTTTTCTCAACTGTACCTGTGTTCCCTCTCCACAATCGATCAAGAAGAGCCTTTCTTCCATTTCCAACAGCTGGGCTGTGGGTGAGGTATTGATCGTCGGAATTGCTGAATTAAAACCTAATATTGTTAAATAAGTACTCAAATCAATTGTTTATTGTAACAAATGTACGACAGAAATTTTAAAACATATATTTTACCTTTACTTTTAAGCAGGAAAAGCATAAAAAAACCACTTCTCCGGGAAAGAGATGTGGTTCTTTTTATCTGTAGTATTGATTACTTTACTTTTAAAAAATCCATAAACAGATCCAATGCCTGCTTACGGTGGCTGATCTTGTTTTTATCTGCGGGATCCATTTCTGCAAAAGTTCTGTCATATCCTTCCGGAACAAAAATCGGATCATACCCGAATCCTTTGAATCCTTTATTTTCAGTCAGTAAATTTCCGTGAACTCTTCCTTCGAAATATTGGGGCCCATTTTCATCATAATAACATAAAACAGTCACAAAATAAGCTTTCCTGTTCTCTACTCCCTTCATTTCTTCCAATACCTTTTCAATATTTTTAGCAAAATCATGATCTCCGGCATAACGGGCAGAGAATATCCCAGGTCTTCCGTCTAAAGATTCTACTACAAGCCCGCTGTCATCTCCCAAACTCGGAACTCCAGTCTTTTCAAAACAATATTTCGCCTTAATTAAAGCATTAGCATGAAAAGAATCTCCATCTTCTATAATTTCTTCGTGAATGTTATAATCTGTAAGACTTTTAACGGTACAGTCATTTCCTAAAATCTGCTGAATCTCTTCTTTCTTATGCTCGTTGTGGGTAGCTACCAATAATTCCATTTCTATATTCATTTTCAATTTTACTTTTTAACTGCTGTTGATTATATTTCAGAATAATGTACTTTATATTTCTTCATAAAAAGATAGTAAAACAAAGAAAAAAGTAGAATTCCTATAGCTAAAATCAGCCATTCTGAAACATTAAAAACTTTTGCAAAACTTTCATCTTTACCATAAAGTACCAGTAATGACAGGGTCAAGTTATTAAATGCATGTAACAATATCGGCATCAGTAAAGATTTTGTCTTGTGATATACCAATCCTAACACGCACCCCAACATCACAGCACTGATGAACTGCCATGGGTTTCCATGAACTACTCCAAAAATAATGGATGCATATAAAATAGCTCTCCATGGTTTTACTCCTTTATTGATCAGTCCTTTCTGGATAATCCCTCTGAATATGATTTCTTCAAAAATGGGAGCCATAATTACTGTCATGATAATCATAACCACAGGATTATCGGTCAGCTGACTCATAAGCTGAATGAAATATTCGTAGAAATCTCCGAAAAAAGGACCTGATGTAGGAATCAGTGTTGTTGTAAACTCTGAAATAAACATCATCCCTGCCATCATCGGAAAAATAAGGAGATAGGTATAAAAATTAACGGATGAAAGATTAAAATTAAGCCTCTGCTGTGTGGTTCTTCTCACAATGAAAAAATCGAAGAATGCAATGGATGTGACGAATCCTACAGAATTGGCCACCATCAGAAACCAGTCTTTCAATTCAAGATTTTCTTTGAAAGCCACCTTCCAAAAGGTACTGAATAAAGAAACAGCCATCGTCCCTACAAACAATCCAACCACTAAAGTAACAGCGCCCAGCCATGTGAAAGTAAACTTCGGATACCTGCTATTTTCCATTCTTTTTTCTGTAAAAATTTATTGAAACAAAGATAATTTTTTTGAATGCTACAGGCAACTAAAAAAGAAAATACTTAAATTAGCCCCACTACCATGAATATCATCAAAACAAATACAGCAATTCCTTTCGCCGGTGTTGAATCTAAAATTAACAGGCTGGCCACTTTCATCCTTCAGTCCACTTTTTTCGGGATGCTGTTTTTATTATTCAGTCTTTTTGTCCTCGGCCCCGTTTATGGGATTTATAAAAGAGGATTTGAAGCAATGTTAACACCCGCATTGATATGCTGGGGAATTTCGCTTCTTATCTTAATTCCTTCTACACGTTACTATATCATAAAGAGAAAAAATATTTCAAGGAAGATCATTGTTGATAATACCGGACTTTTATTTTACAATTCAAAAAATGAAATCGTAGAACAGATATTGTACACAGAGCTTCGTTCTTCAAAGCAAGATTTTGATATTTATACGGTAACAACAGTTGGTGGCAGCATTATTCCTTTTCTTGAAGTAACTTTAAAACCTGAAAAAAAAGAAGAAACGAAAAGACGTATTGATATGAACCTACCTCTTCATGTTGTAAAGAATAAATTTACTTTATATGCTCATTTTATGCATGGAATCACGGTTTTTCGTCCGGATTTAAAAATAGATCCGATGGCTGTCAGTAGCTTTTCTATTGATACGACTACTTGGAAAGTCAATAGAAAAGGAACTTCATTAGGAGGCTGGCTTTTAATTCTTGCAGTATTTGTGATCAGTGCAGCCATTTTTGGCCTTGTATTTTTATTAGTTGAATTAAAAAACTGATATGAAGGAAAAGTTTCAAACTATAGTCTCTAAAGTCAATAAAACGGCCACTTATTCTCTGATGGGAATTATGTGGATAGCTATTATCATGATTATTATGGTCATCGGAACTGTTTTCGAAAATATGTATAACAATATCAGCCAGTATTTCGAAAACGACCTTGGCACTTTTTCCCTTCTTGTTATTGCTCTGATTCTTCTTATACTTTGTTGTTTAGCTCTGATTCTAGCCTTGACCAATCGAAAAAAAGGAAAAATCCGGAAAGCCATTATTAATGAGAAAGGAGTTACTTTTTATGACAGCCGGGATAATATTATCAATACCATTTTATATAGTGAACTGCAGCAGTCTATAAACTTATCACATGACGCCTATATGTACAGTACTACATCAAGATATCCCAAAAGCTATCTGAATGTTTTTCTTCGAAATAAAGCAGGCGAAAGTGTATTGACCAGTATAGATTTCAACTTTGAATATGTTCTTCTTAGCAATCAAATTGAGATGTATCGTCAGTTTCTAATTGGAATCCAATATTTTCGTCCCGACTTAAAAATAAGCCAGCAGACCATTAAAGAGTATGATCTTTATCCAGATTCCCCACCGATGAAAAAATATGAAAAGTTTGATTTATTTATATCTGCATTTATTTTTCTTGTGGGTTTAGGATTGATTTATGTCCTGATATTATTAGTAAGAATTCTTTTCTGATAACCGGAAACCGCAATGGTGAATAATTAATCGCCAATTCGCTGCGCTTGTGAATTTTATAGTACATTTCAGTGTTATTACCAGCTTTATAATTATAAATTACAAGGATGCTTTTATTCCTTTTATTGGGTATTCTCAATCCTTCTTATCTACCTGCTTTCTCTTCTAATCAGTATTGTATTAATTTAAATTTGAAAACCTCGTAAAAAATCACGATTTTTGCAACTTCAAAATACGATATGTCAGACTTAATCAAAGAAATACAAAAAAGAAAGACCTTCGGGATCATTTCCCACCCGGATGCCGGAAAAACAACGCTTACTGAAAAGCTGCTTCTCTTCGGAGGGGCAATCCAGGAAGCGGGTGCGGTAAAATCCAACAAAATAAAAAAAGGAGCTACTTCCGACTTTATGGAAATTGAAAGACAGAGAGGGATCTCTGTAGCGACTTCCGTATTGGCTTTTGAATATAGAGATCATAAAATCAATATTCTCGATACTCCGGGTCACAAGGATTTTGCTGAGGATACTTACAGAACGCTAACCGCTGTAGATTCAGTAATTGTTGTGATTGACGTAGCAAAAGGAGTTGAGGAACAGACTGAAAAACTGGTTAAGGTTTGTAGAATGAGAAACATTCCGATGTTGGTATTCATCAACAAACTTGACCGTGAGGGTAAAGATGCCTTCGATCTTTTGGATGAAGTGGAACAGAAATTAGGGTTAACAGTTTGTCCGCTTTCTCTACCGATTGGTATGGGTAGCGATTTCCAGGGAATTTATAATATCTGGGAAAACAATATTCAGTTATTCTTAGAAGAGAAAAAGCAGAAAGTTGGAGATTCTATTAAGTTTGATAATATTAATGATACTTCAATAGATGATGTTATTGGTGAAAAAGCTGCCGCTACTTTAAGAGAAGAGCTTGATCTGATCCAGTCTGTTTATCCTGAATTTAATCGTGAAGATTATATGAAAGGTGATTTACAACCTGTGTTCTTTGGTTCTGCATTGAACAATTTTGGAGTTCGTGAATTATTGAATGCGTTCATTGACATCGCTCCGATGCCACAGCCTAAAGAAAGTGATACCCGTTTGGTAAAACCGGAAGAAAGTACTTTCACAGGATTTGTTTTCAAAATCCACGCTAACATGGATCCTAAACACAGAGACAGACTGGCTTTCGTAAAAATCGTTTCCGGAACTTTTAAGAGAAATGAAAACTATCTGTTGGTAAGAGAAGGTAAAAAGATGAAATTCTCTTCCCCTAATGCTTTCTTTGCTGATAAAAAAGAGGTTGTAGAAGAAAGTTTCCCTGGCGATATCGTTGGTCTTCATGACACTGGAAGTTTCAGAATCGGTGATACTCTGACTGGCGGTGAAAAGCTAAGTTTCAAAGGTATTCCAAGCTTCTCTCCGGAACATTTCCGTTATATCAATAACAATGATCCGCTTAAAGCCAAACAATTGGCTAAAGGTATTGATCAGCTGATGGATGAAGGGGTTGCCCAGCTATTTACGCTGGAAATGAACGGAAGAAAGATCATTGGAACTGTAGGAGCCCTTCAGTACGAGGTTATTCAATACCGTCTGGAACATGAATATGGTGCAAAATGTACTTACGAACCACTTTCAATGCATAAAGCATGTTGGGTGGAAGCTGATGAAAAATCAGAAGAGTTTAAAGAGTTTGCAAGATTAAAACAGAGATTCCTTGCCAAAGATAAATACAATCAACTGGTATTTTTGGCAGATTCCTCTTTCACCATTCATATGACACAGGAGAAATTCCCGAATGTGAAACTTCACTTTATCAGTGAATTCAGAGAAAACTAATATGAACAGACAAAATCGCTAAACAGTGAAGTTGTTAAAGATATAGATCCGCAGAGAATTTCTGCGGATTTTTTTGCTCCCTCCATAGGATAGAAATTACACATTTCCCATTGTAATCTTTTTCTTGATACAGCTTAAATTTAGCTGTGTTGAACAAAAAAGGCGTTTTGTAAATCTCTTGTAAAACAAATACAACCAACTGAAAATATTACAGTTATAACTTTACGACCAGAATACATTCCATTTACAAGTACTTCAGCTGCTTCGTCACTAATTTTACTTCATCAAAAAATTAATGTTATGAAAAAGTACATATTACTGGTTGCTATATCAGGCGCTTTTATTGCATGTAGTCAAAAAGGAGGAGCTTCTCAATCTAATATAGAGGATGCTGCCCAAAGTATAGACAGTGTTGCTACTGTTACTTCAGAAGCTATTGACAATGCCGGCAAAACGGCAAACCGGGCTCTTGATTCAGCCAGTATAAGAATAAAAGATATTGAAGGTGCCAAAAATGATATTCAGGAGAAAATAGAACGTACTTCCAAAATGGTAGATTCTCTATCTGATAAAATTGCATCTACAAAACTGGAATCAAAAGTTGAGAAAAATGATTCTACAGCAAAGAAAACTGAAAAAATTGCCACAAATACTCCAGCTCCCAAAGTTATTAAAGAGACCAAAATCATTTACAAGGAAAAGCAAAAAAATGACAGCTATGAGCTGAATATGCCAAAAGATAAAATGGTAAAAACAGGGTATCTTGCGATAAGAGCAGATAATATTGAAACGGTAAAAGAAATCATTAAAGAAGAAGCTATTAAAAATAATGGTTACATTAAAAGTGAGAACCAGTCCTATATTGAATCAGCAAATCAGCGGGATGAAAATCAAAAAGTATACACTCTGGACATCAAAGTACCTATCCAGCATTTCGATGGATTAATGGAAGCCCTGAACAGTACTATCGGGGATATTGAAACCAGAGATATTCAGGTTACAGGACGTAATTATACAGACAACACCATCTGCAGTATCGATATCAATATCACGGATAAAACTGAAGTGGAAAAAGAGCCTAAAACTTTTGGCGGAAAATCATTGGCAGCTATTGAATCAGGCTGGGATGTGATTACTTCCATCTTTCTTTTCCTTCTTCCATTATGGCCTGTATTTCTGATTGGTGGTATTGGATACTATTTCTATAAAAAGAGAAATTCCAATACTCCTGATAGGGATTCTCAATAGAATAGATTTTTGAATCCGTCACCTGTGTGATGGATTTTTTAGTTTATTTAATTGTATTTAGAATATCAGTTTTCAAAAGTTGAATTAAAAATAAGAACCAACAGTCTAAAAACTCACCTTCCTCTCAGTAAGATCATATTTTTACAAGTTATTTCCCAAGAGGAAGATGATAAGAAAAAAGCCAAATTAAAATTCACTGATCGTAATAAACAGTGTCCCGGAAATGGTTTGCCCATTATTTCTATCGGTATTAATAAAGCGAACTCTTACATTGGTGGGTGAAGTAAGCCTTGCAGAAGCTATTGAAACAGCTCCGGGTAGGTCGAAATTTGGAGATACTGCTACTACTGCCTGTGAAGACCCAGGCCTGCTTGCTGCAGGAATGGTCACATTGACATCCAAAACTCCGGAAGAATTAAAATTGCCTAAGAATGTTGAATCTCCAGAAGAAATGGAACTATTGACTGTTGTTGAGAAACTAATCATATTTTTATGAACTGTTCCTGTGCTTCCCAGCTTATAAGCACCATTAACATCTAATCTCGAAGAGGCAGTAGGGGCAGTAGTGTTTATACCTACTGTTGAAAATATTTTCACCCCTGCAAACGACTGATTGGCAGTAGTAACCACTCCCCTTGCCGTGGGACTTGCATCCGGAATATTAAGTGTCATACTTCCTCCTAAAGAAGCTGGTGAACCGGAAACATTGATATTGCTGCCGGAAGTTCCCACATTCAATGATATGGTTCCTAAAGCAGAAGCAGAGACAGGGATCCATGTGGTTCCGTTCCATTGAAGAAGTTGCTCGTTGGATGCCCCATTTTGTCCCAGAACAACAGGATTGGCAGCCGTTCCATTTCCTGTGAGCGGACTTGCCGTTACGACAGAAACTAATCCATTTCCCTCAGCAACAATCTGTGCAGCTGTTACTCTTTTAAGTACACCACCGTTATCAAATGCAACGATAGAATCTTTTGCTGAAGTACGGGGACCAGTTTGTTTGATGTTTCGTATGCGTACCGTACCGTTTACATCTAGTGTTTCGGTAGGTTTCTCTGTGTTAATTCCAATCTGGGAACTAACGAGTGTTACTGCTCCGAAAAGGAACAATAGAGATAAAATTCTCATCATAGTGTGATTTATTTGTGATATTAAATATAATTAAATTATTGATTACCAATAAATAAATCTAATTTTTTTTACTATTCAATACACAACAATCTTTGATCTTAGATAGCACCAAAAAGACACAGAACCCTATTGAAATGATATGATGACAACTGTTTTGAAAACAATAAAGCATCCTGCCTTGCAAAAAAGGCTTCCATAACGGAAGCCTTTCAGATTATTTCATATTCACAACTTTGTCTACGACAAACTTTGTATTTCCCCGCCACGGAAGAGCACCATTGTATTCTTTGTAATGGAGGTCAAAGGTTTTACCACTGTTGGTCTCCAATTGTTTGAAAACTTCAGGGTCATCTACAGAAAATTCAAACTCATAGCTTGTAATACCTCCCGCTTTACCTTTTCCGAAACCTTCCTGAATCAATTTACCTTCATAGGTTTTGAAGACATAGCCTTTTTTCATGGCATAGTTCAGGTATCCGGATTTCACGCCTTCTCCGAAAACGAAGAAGTACTTATACCATACAAATACTCCTAACAGCAGCAGTACGACACCAAGGGTGATCCACAAAGATTTTTTCATAGCGTGTGTGTGTTTTATAAATTCTTATTTTGCAATACTTCTGGAGATCACGATTTTCTGGATTTCAGAAGTTCCTTCGTAGATCTGAGTGATTTTTGCATCTCTCATTAATCTTTCTACATGGTATTCTTTCACATATCCATATCCACCGTGAATCTGTACAGCTTCAATAGTAGTATCCATTGCTACCTGAGAAGCATATAATTTTGCCATAGCTCCGCTTTCAGAGATATCTTTTCCTGCATCTTTCTCACAAGCTGCTTTGAAGCAAAGCATTCTTGCTGCTGTGATCTGAGTTGCCATATCAGCTAATTTGAATGCGATCGCCTGGTGATTGATGATCTCAGTTTTGAAAGCTTTTCTTGTTTTAGCATATTTCAACGCCAATTCGTAAGCTCCTGCAGCAATACCTAATGCCTGAGAAGCAATACCGATTCTACCACCGTTCAATACAGCCATTGCAAAATTGAAACCAAACCCGTCTTCACCGATTCTGTTTTCTTTTGGAATTTTAACGTTATTGAAGATCAAAGAGTGTGTATCACTTCCTCTGATTCCCAGTTTATCTTCTTTTGTTCCAATTTCAAAGCCTTCCCATCCTCTTTCTACGATGAAAGCATTGATTCCTTTATGTTTTTTCTCAGGATCAGTCTGTGCAATTACAATATAGTAAGTTGCCGTTCCACCGTTGGTGATCCAGTTTTTGATCCCATTTAAAAGATAGTAATCTCCTTTATCTTCAGCAGTAGTTTTCTGAGAAGTTGCATCAGAACCAGCCTCCGGCTCAGATAATGCAAATGCTCCGATCACTTTTCCGCTTGCCAATGGTGTAAGATATTTTACTTTCTGCTCTTCAGAAGCAAATTTTTCAAGACCGGCACAAACCAATGAGTTGTTTACAGACATTACAACAGCTGCAGAAGCGTCTATTTTTGCAATCTCCTCCATTGCCAGCACGTAAGAAACACTGTCCATACCTGCACCACCGTATTTTGGATCCACCATCATTCCTAAAAGTCCCATTTCTCCCATTTTCTTCACCTGTTCTACAGGAAATTTCTGGTCACGGTCTCTTTCAATAACTTCAGGTAATAGTTCGTTCTGTGCAAAGTCTCTTGCCGCCTGCTGAATCATCAGCTGTTCTTCCGATAAATTAAAGTCCATAAAAAAAATAATTAGATAGCCGTAAATTTACACTTTTTAACGAAATCTGAAAATAGAATTGGTAATTGCCCATTATTAATTATCCGGCTGCACAAATATTACCAAAAAACAACTATTGGGTTAAAGCACGAAGCATATAAAGTATTGATTTAATGTGTAGATTTGGCCATAAGAATATTTTAATTTCTGCATGATGAAAGAACTTGAACAATATATCCAATCTCATTTTAAAATTATTCAGCCGGAGCAATTGAATCAGGTAAGTTCACTTTTCAAATCAGAGATTTTGAAAAAGGGAGATAACTTTCTAAAAGCAGGAAGGATATGTGATAAATTATGTTTTATTCAATCCGGATTATTGAGAGTCTTTACAACAAAATATGATAAGGAAATTACCCAATGGATTGCAACCAAAGGATATTTTGGAACAGACCTGTCAAGTTTTTATTTTAAAATTCCATCCCGTTGGACCATTCAGGCTCTATCTGATACAGAAATCTATTTTATTACCCACAATGACTATAGCAAAATCATCAATATAGTTCCGACATGGAATGAACTGGAAAAGAATTTCATCATCCAATGTGTAACTTATATGGAGGATAGAATTTTCAGCCATTTGTCTATGTCTGCGGAAGAGAGATACAATTCTTTTTTTGAGAGCAACAAAGAGTTATTTAATCAGGTTCCATTACAATATATTGCTTCAATATTGGGAATGACACCTGAGACTTTCAGCAGAATCAGAAAAAAACAGCTTATGTAATTCTTGATTTTTATCAAGTGTACGCCTTCTTCTATATTTTAACTTTGTGTTCGTTATTAAACGTAAAAACAATACAATCATGTTTATAGGACACTTCGGTTTATCATTTGCTGCTAAAAAAGCAGCTCCAAAGGTTTCATTAATTACCTTATTCGCGGCTACTCAGTTTGTAGATATCCTCTGGCCTTTTATGCTCATTTTTAATATAGAAAAAGTAGCAGTTGTTCCCGGGTATACTAAAGTCAATGCGTACGATTTTCTTTACTTCCCGTTTACCCACAGTCTTTTGATGGGAATTGTATGGGGAATCCTTGCCACGTTCATCTATTTTTTAATAAAAAAAGATATCAGAAGCGCTGTGGTCATTGGTTTATGTGTTCTCAGCCACTGGTTCTTTGATTTGATAGTTCACACTACAGATCTGCCCATTACACCATTTGGCAATTATAAAATGGGGTTCGGATTATGGAATCATATTGCGGCTACTCTCATTATTGAATTTCTTATCTTTTTTGGAGGCTTGTCTGTCTATATATCTACAACCACTGCAAAAAATAAGAAGGGTAAATGGGGACTTTTGGGATTGGCAGTATTACTTGTTATCGTAACGATTTCCAATACATTTGGGCCACCTCCTCCTGATTCTGTGAAAGTTTTATTTATATCTTTTGTAATTCTTATGGCTCTTATCCTCTTCCTTGCTGGCTGGGTTGATAGAAACAGGGAAATAAAATTTTCAGGTAATCAATAAATTATATTTTCATAAAAAACAGATGGGCTTAATGAATAGTTGAAAAGAAATAAGAAGTAATATATTTTCCGGCCTGGATTTTAAATTAATATGTTAAGCATTTTAATAATCTTGAATTCATACCATTCAATTTTTTCAATTAAAAAAAATGCTTATATTTAGATTTCTTTATAAATTATTTAAAAAATCATGACGATCAAGAGATTATTCGATATTCCGCACTACGCTTTAGAGAAATATCCTAAAACGGATATGTTTGCAACGAAGTATCATGGTGAGTGGAAAAAAACTTCTACACAGGAGTTTATTAATGAAGGCAATAAGATATCCAGAGGATTACTGAAGCTAGGTATAAAGCCGGGTGATAAGATCGCTTTGATAACCACCAATTCCCGTACAGAATGGGCTATCATGGATTTTGGAATTTCCCAGATTGGTGTTGTTTCGGTACCGGTTTATCCAAGTATTTCTCCGGAGGATTATGAATTTATATTCAATAACGCACAAATACAATACTGCTTTGTCTCTGATAAGGAGCTTCTCAACAAAGTAATGAAGGTAAAGCACAATATTCCCAGCTTACAGGGAATTTTTACTTTTGATAAAATAAGCGGTGCTGCCAACTGGAGCGAAATTCTGGATCTTGGTGAGGATGAATCCACTCAAATTGAGGTGGAAGATCTTTCCAATGCCATCAATACTGAGGATCTGGCTACTATTATATATACTTCAGGAACTACAGGAAGACCTAAAGGGGTTATGCTGACCCATAATAATATTGTTTCCAATGTATTAGGTTCTATTCCTAGAATTCCTAAGAAAAAAAGTCTGGATTATAAGGAAACAAGAGCATTAAGCTTCCTTCCTATCTGTCATATTTTTGAAAGAATGCTTTTCTATCTTTACCAATACAACGGTTTTTCTCTTTATTTTGCTGAAAGCATCGATAAAATGGGTGAAAATGTAAAGGAAGTGAAACCCCATTACATGACCGTGGTCCCAAGATTGGTAGAAAAAGTATATGATAAGATCTACAATACCGGTTCTTCTGCCGGAGGTTTAAAATCAAAAATCTTCTTCTGGGCTCTGAATCTGATCACCAAAAAGAAATCTGTTTCCAAACCATCCGGAATTCAGGAACTTATTGCAGACAAGCTGGTGTTTTCTAAATGGAGAGAAGGTTTAGGTGGTGAAATTGTTACATTAATTTCAGGATCTGCTGCTTTATCTACAAGACTGAATTTAATGTTCCAGAATGCTGGAATTCCTATTTTGGAAGGATATGGCTTAACGGAAACTTCACCTGTAATTTCTGTAAACAGTTTTGAAAAAATGAGAGTGGGAACCGTGGGTGTACCTTTGGATAACCTACAGGTAAAAATCCAGGAAGATGGTGAAATTACAGTAAAAGGACCATCTGTTTTCAAAGGTTACTTCCAAAATGAAGAAATGACAAGAGAGGCATTTACAGAAGACGGATTCTTTAAAACAGGAGACATCGGCCACATTGATACTGATGGATTCCTACAGATTACAGACCGTAAAAAAGAAATGTTCAAAACATCCGGTGGTAAATATATTGCTCCTCAAACGATTGAAAACCTAGCAAAAGCCTCTAAATTCATCGAGCAGATCATGGTGGTAGGTGATGGTGAGAAAATGCCATGCGCTCTGGTACAGCCTGATTTTGAGTTTGCAAAAAACTGGGCGATGAGAAATAACCTGAATATCGGTTCCAATCCAGCTGAAATTGCAAACAGCGCTGAACTGAAACAAAGGATTGAAAAAGAAATTGAAGGTATCAATGAGCATCTCGGAAACTGGGAGAAAATTAAGAAGATCGAACTTACTCCTGAAATATGGAGCATTGAATCCGGACTTCTGACTCCTACGCTTAAACTAAAGAGAAAGGCGGTAAAAGAGAAGTTTATTACCCTGTACAATAAGATGTATGATCATCATGAATAAATAAAAATATAACCGCTTCGTTTGAAGCGGTTTTTTTGTGGATTTTAATCTGATAAACTAATTAGGTTTTGGCTAAAGCCAATGGAATTTGTTTATTTTTATTAAATAGGCTTAAGCCCATTTCTATTGAATTTTTCACTCTCAGATTTAGCAGATTTTCAAGCGTAATCTTTGTCATTTCTTTAGAAATAGAGGGCTGTTTTTATTTATCTTACGATATTTGAGATTCCTCCTTCGTCGGAATGACAAGAAAACAGCCAAGTAATTTGTGGCATTTGTGAACCATTTGTGTCATTCATGGTTCAACAAAATAAAAAAGCTGTCTCATTTCTGAAACAGCTTTATATTTTTAAAATTAGTAATTAGAATTTAATTACAGATTTCATTCTTTCGTTTTCTTCCATTACCAACTCATCGTCAACAAGGATTTTTCCAGAGTGCTCATCAATGATGATTTTCTTTCTCTGAGCAATTTCCATTTGTTTTTGAGGTGGAATAGTGAAGAAAGATCCTTTTGGAGCTCCTCTTTCTAATCCTACAACTGCAAGTCCGTTGATAGAGCTTTTTCTGATTCTGTTATAAGAAGCCAGTAATCTCTCATCTATTTTACCTGCATATTCTTTAGACTGCTCAATAAGGTACTCTTCTTCTTTTTGAGTTTCAGAAATCAAACCATCCAGCTCTTCTTTCTTGAATTTCAAATGGCTTTTTAAATCGTCGATCTTTGAAGTAAGTTCGCTTAAAGTTTCGTTTTTGTGAGCGATTTTAGCTCCGAACTCTTTAATTCTTTTTTCAGCAAGCTGAATTTCCAGATCCTGGAATTCCATTTCTTTTCCTAATGCTTCAAACTCTTTATTGTTTCTTACATTATCCTGCTGAGACTTGTATTTCTCAATTAAAGTTTTTGCATGGTTAATCACTTCATGCTTTGTTTTGATCTGATCATCCTGATCTTTGATGTCTGCATGAAATTTTTCAGCTCTCTTCTCAAGACCTTCAATCTCGATCTCTAGATCTTCAACTTCAATTGGCAATTCTCCTCTAGTATTTCGGATTTCATCCAATCTTGAATCAATGATCTGTAAATCGTATAAAGCTCTTAATTTTTCTTCAACTGAAATATCGTTGGTTTTTGCCATATTTAAATGAAATAATTTACTGGGTTTGTTTTTTCAATAGATTTTGAAATTGCAAATGTACTAAATTTTTGTGATAAAATTTCAAATAATTGTTGACTTACAAATTGTTCTGATTCATAGTGTCCTATATCACACAACAACATTTTAGACTCTGCTAAAAAATAGTCGTGATATTTAAGATCTCCGGTAAGGTAAGCATCACATTTCCTGGAAACTGCAGATCGTATTCCACTGGCTCCGGAACCCCCAAGAACCCCTACTCTCTTAATTTTTTTACTAGTAAAATCTGAATGTTTAATAACTTCAATGCCGAATTTTTCTTTCACAAACCTCAGGAAATCCTTTTCATCCATTTCTTCTTCCAGCTCACCGTACATCCCGAGTCCTACATGATGGTTTTTATTATCAAGACTGTATATCTGATGAGCTACTTCTTCATAAGGATGTGCATCTTTCATTGCCCCCACAATCTGTCCCTGCCTAAATCCTTCAAAAATTACAGAAATCATGTCTTCATCGGCATTCTCCCGAATATTCTGTTGCCCTGAAAACGGATTTGAACCTTCAACAGGTCTGAATGTACCATTTCCATTAACAGTAAAGCTACATTCGTCATAAAATCCTATGCTTCCTGCTCCTGCAGAGAACATCGCTTCTTTTACTTTTTCTGAATAGTCTTTAGGTACGAAAACCGTCAGCTGTTTTAAATTATTTTCTTTCGGCTGAAGAATTTTCATATTCTTTAATCCCAGCTGGCTGCATATTCCATGATTCACTCCAAAGAAATCATTATCAAAAGCTGTATGAATGGCATAAATCGCAATTTTATTTTCAATTGCTTTTAAGACTGCTCTTTCTACATAGTTTTTCCCGGTTAAAGATTTCAGTCCGGAAAAAATAATAGGATGAAAACATACAATGAGATTACAGTTTTTCTCAATGGCCTCATCTACTACATTTTCCAATGCATCATGACAAATCAGAATCCCGGATACGTTACGGTCAGGAACTCCACATAACAGTCCTACATTATCAAAATCTTCTGCCTGCTGCAACGGAATGAGCCTGTCTATTTCTGAGATTACTTTTCTTATTGTCATTTTATTCTGTATGTTTGCTACGAAAATAACGATAATTTGTTAATTTTAAAAAACATTCAGAATGGAAAGAGAACACAATCTTGTTCCTGAAGACAAACTTTGGAAAAGATACCTTTATCGAATCATTTATCGTTCCGATACCAGGCTCGGAAAACTGTTCGATATCATCTTATTGTCCTTAATTCTTGTGAGCACTGCTATTATTATGATGGAAAGCGTGCCTCAGCTTGATAAAAGATTTCATTATACTTTTCTCATTCTTGAATGGATTATTTCTATTTTTTTCACCGCAGAATATTCCATGCGGATTGCAGTACTAAAAAATAAAAAGCACTATATATTCAGCTTCTTCGGGATCATAGATTTCCTTGCATTAGTTCCTTTTTATCTAAGTTTCTTCTTTCCTGTTACCAAATATTTTCTGATCTTCAGAATGCTGAGAATGCTGAGAGTTTTCAGAATTTTCAATTTGCTGGATTTCATGAATGACGGCTATCTTATTGTAAAGGCTTTAAAAAACAGCTCTAGAAAAATTTATATATTTCTGCTGTTTCTGATTATATTTTCAGTGATCGTAGGCTCTCTTATGTTCATGGTGGAAGGAGGCCGGCAGGGATTTGAAACCATTCCTCAGGCAATCTATTGGGCTGTAGTAACCGTGACTACCGTAGGATATGGTGATGTCTCCCCTATTACTCCCCTTGGCAAGTTTTTCGCCGTTGTTCTGATGCTGGCCGGTTATTCTATTATTGCAGTTCCAACAGGTATTGTAACAGCAGAAATGCGAAACAAAAGACAGAATCTGGAAAAGATATGTGACCGTTGTGGTAATGAAGATATTGATGATGATGCAAGATACTGCAAGCAATGTGGCAAGAAATTAGCTTGATATTTGGATATTAGTTTAATCTATTCACCAAATACCACAAAATCATGGAACCAAAAAAGAAAAACAAACCGAATAGTTTAGTCATTATTCTTTTCTCATTAATAGTACTGATGATTATTATTTACTTTATCCTCGTCATGTTCTTCCCAACTGTTTTCGATCTTATGAATACGGGGGAGATACAGCCAGTACCGGATAAATAATGCATGACAAGTAATGAGCAATAGACCATCTAAAATAGAAAAGATGAGCGAAAATTTCGCTCATCTTTTTTTATCAAATAAGATATTCAGTATGTGACTGAATATTCTGTAACTATTATTTATTTCTTAATAGCTTTCACTGTTTGTTTAGAACCATCTTTCATATTTAATACTACCAGATACATTCCCTGTTTCAGATCCCCTAAATGAAGAACGGAAGAAGGGTTTTCAATTGTTTTTACCAGTCTTCCGGAAACATCCAGAACAGAAACTGTTTTTACCTGGTCTACTTTTGAAATATTCAGTATTTCAGTGAATGGATTCGGATATACTTTAATTTCATTTTTAGCTTTAGCTACTTCTGAGGTTCCAAGGGTCTCTTTATTGATGGTAATGGTAAATGTTCCTTCCATAATATCTTCATTATCATCATAATGCCCTACATTCACATAATATACGGTTCCTGCAGTCGTTGAAACAGACATTGTTTCTGTTCCGCCACTGCTTCCGCTATCTACAGTATTTTCACAGGTTAAATTATTACACGTACCACTGTATAATCCTACCTGAGGGTCAAAGCTACTGTCTGCCGGCATGGTAACTTTTATATCATAAACAGTACCATCTCCTGTAAAAGTGAACCACGTACCATCATTCATACCATCCGAACAGATTTCAATAAATCCGTTATTATTTGTAGCTCCTGCAGCATCAGACTGTGTATATATATAAGGGAATACAGAAGCTACCAAAGCTCCTGAACAGCTGTCATTTGCAGGCGCCGGCGGAAGTGTTCCTACACAAATATCAAACATCTGTGCTTCTCCTGCTCCTCCATCTGTATATACTCTTATATAATATGTTTCTCCTACAGTAAGGCCGGAAATAAGTTTCGTCTCATCATACTCTGAACATGCTACATTGGCCAGACTGCTACAACTTCCATTCAAAACCTGAAATAAAAGTGAATAGCTATAATCTGCTCCGATAGAACTCATGTTACTCAATGATATGGCGTGAGTATCTGCAGTGGCTGTAAACTTAAACCATACATCATCATCTGCTTCTCCGTCACAAGGATCTACCGGTTGGTTTGAATCTGTAGCTCCAAGGGTATGTCCTGATACTTTGCTACCGCAGTTCATGTCCGGATTTACCGTTAGTGTAACAGCAGCAGTACATTCATCATTCAAAGGAGGTGGAGGGAATGTTCCTACACAGATATTGAAACTTTGAGCCTGCCCTGTTCCTCCGTAGCTGTACACTCTTACATAATAAGTATCCCCTACAGTAAGACCTGATACAGTTCCGGTGTTAGGATCTGAACAAAGAACACTTGTTAATCCTCCACAAATTCCGCTTAAAACCTGAAAATAAGCATCGGTGCTGGTTCCTGTTCCTGCCGCTTGTACATTTTTAAGTGAAATAACGTGGGAGGAAGCTGTCGCAACAAATTTATACCATACATCATCATCAGGAGTACCATAACATGGATCCGGATCCACTCCGGAATCTGTTGCAGAAAGGGTTGTTCCTGGAGTAGCTATTCCACAATTCAGATCTGGGTTTATGGCCAGAGTAACTGCGTTATCACACTCATCGTTGGCTGGCGGCGGTGGAAATGTCCCAATACAGATTTTAAAGCTTTGTGCATACTGTGTTCCATCTTCATAACTGTAAACTCTTATATAATATACTTCTCCCGGATTAAGACCATTCACTATTCCTGTATCGGGATCTGAGCATAAAATACTGGTCATGTTTCCACAAGCTCCACTGAACACCTGAAAATAAGTATCAGTATCTGAATCTGAACCAGCCGAAGTGATATTTTTAAGTGAAACCACATGAGTAGAAGCTGTAGCGGTAAATTTATACCACACATCATCATCAGGAGTACCATAACATGGATCCGGATCCAATCCGGAATCTGTTGCAGAAAGGGTTGTTCCTGCTGTAGCACTTCCACAGTTCATATCTGGGTTTACAGTTAGGGTAACAGCACTTGTACATTCATCATTGGATGGTGGTGGTGGTGCTGTTTTGAATTTTATTTCAGTACATCCTGAAGATTCCCCTCCGGTTCCTACTGAAGTTACCTTAAGATAATAAGTTACACCGGTAGAAAGAGGAGATAAGGGAGTAAAGCTCGTTGTGGTTACGGTTTGCTGATTAGCAACATCTGTTCCTCCCGGAGTAGTTCCTATTGAAACTTTATAGCTTGAAGCTCCAGATGATGCACTCCAGGTAATCACAGGAGACAGAGGTACAAGAACCGCATTATTGAGCGGATAAGTTACAACAGGACAAGAAGGTATCGGGCTTGGGATAAGCCCTATCAGACTGATAACAGACCTGGTCCCCTGCAGATTTCCCCACTCAGGATCTGTAGGATCCGGATCATTACTATCCGATTTATACAAAATAGATTTGTTCTGTGCATTAGGGTCATCAAATACAGAAAATGAATCATCATCAGAATCATAATCCGGAGTACTTTCATGCACTGCAACTACCAAGTTCTGTGTATTGTTATAAGTAAATGGGGTAGTAAATGCTACCTCCAAAACACCATTCGTATTGGTAACTGTTCCTGAAAAAACTTCTGTAAGTTCTGCAACAGGAACCCAATCACTGCCTGATGTAAAATTGGTTTTGGAACTATGGCCGAGATAAATCGTCCAGTTGGCTGAATTGGTAAAATCCGCAGATGGGTTTACATACAATTTAAGCCCCGAAACAGTTCCCGCTGCTGCAGCATTAATTTCCTGTTTGGTAAAAATCTGCTGAGAATAGGAATATCCGTAATTTGTATTGATTGGAATATTTCCAACTGTCGTGCTCCCCTCTCCTAGGGTAATTTGAGCATTCAAGATTAAACTTACCATGAGTAAGTATAAGAGTAAGATTTTCTTCATATATTTTTTTTAGATGTTAATTCAATCACTAAATTAGTAATAATTCAAACAAAACACTCAAAACAAGATAAAAACAAATTAAAAATCTATAATAAATCAACATTCTGCTTCGATTTTGTTTATTTGAAAACTATTTTACATATTTAAATTTAGATTAGAATAAAATTTAAGTTGTTCTTATAAAAAACAATAAAGGCGAATCACAGATCCGCCTTTATTTAGAACTAATTATTTCTTGATAGCTTTTATTACTTGTTGAGAACCATCTTTCATATTCAGTACTACCATATACATTCCCTGTTTCAGATCACCTAAATGAAGTGCAGAAGAAGGGTTTTCAATTGTTTTCACCAATCTGCCTGAAACATCCAGAAGAGAGACCGATTTTACCTGGTCTGTTTTTGAAATATTCAGTACCTCTGCGAATGGGTTAGGATATACTTTAATTTCATTCTTATTAGCTTTAGATACTTCTGCAGTTCCAAGAGTTTCTTTATTAATAGTAATCGTAAACGTACCCTCCATTTGATCTTCACCACCATCATAATGTCCTACATTTACATAGTATACCGTACCTGCAACAGTTGGCACTGACATTGTTTCTTCTGCTCCACCAGTAAGGCCGTCATCTACTGTATTTACACAGACCAAATTATCACATGTGCCATTATACACCCCTAGCTGAGCATCAAAATTACTTCCTTCCGGCATGGTAACTTTTATATTATGAACAGTACCATCTCCTGTAAAGGTGAACCATGTACCATCATTCATAGCATTCGAACAGATGTCAATAATTCCGTCATTATTAGTAGCTCCGGCTGCGTCAGACTGTGTATAAGCGTAAGGAAATACTGATGCAACCAAAGCACCCAAGCAATTATCATTTACCGGAGGTGGAGGAATAGTTCCTATACAAATATCAAAACTCTGTGCCTCACCTGCTCCTCCATCTGTATATACTCTTATATAATAGGTCTCACCTGCAGTAAGGTTTGAAATCACTTTCATATCATCATAATCTGAACATTCAATGCTAGTCGGGTTACTGCAATCTCCACTGAATACCTGGAATAACAGTGAATAACTGTCCTCAGTACCAATAGAAATCATGTTACTTAATGAAATCACATGTGCAGTAGAGGTTGCCGTAAACTTATACCATACATCATCATCTACTTCCCCGTAACAAGGACTTACAGACTGACTAGACTCAGTAGCTCCACGGGTGTGTCCGAATGTTTTACTGCTACAGTTCATGTTCGGATTTACTGTTAATGTAATTGCTGTAGTACAATCGTCATTTGTTGGTGGTGGTGGCAATGTGCCAACACATATATTAAAACTTTGCGCAAATTGTCCTCCTTCATCCATGCTATATACTCTTACATAATAAGTTTCACCTACTGTAAGTCCTTCAGCAATACTAACCCCTGAATATGATGAACATACAATACTTGTCAAACCATTACAGTCTCCACTGAATATTTGAAATCCAATATAATCACTATCTTCTGATCCCACAGAAGCTACATTTGAAAGTGAAATGATATGACCTGAATCTGTAGCGGTAAATTTGTACCATACATCATCATCGGGAGTACCATAACACGGGTCAATGTCTACACTGGAATCTGTTGCAGCTAAAGTAGTTCCTGCAGTAACAGCCCCACAATTCATATCTGGGTTTACCGTTAAAGTGACAGCAGCAGCACACTCATCATTAGAAGGTGGCGGCGGTGTAGTAGTAAATTTTGTTTCGAAACAACCTGAAGATGAACCTCCTGTTCCCACAGCTATAATCCTTACATAATAGTTTGTATTAAGAGAAAGAGGAGCTGACGGAGTAAAACTTGTGGTACTTACTGTTTGCTGATTTACAATATTTGAACCTCCCGGAGTTGTTCCGATGGAGATTTTATAACTTGTGGCACCCGCTGATGCATACCATTTAATTTCAGGAGTTACAGGAACCAGTACAGCATTGTTTATCGGAGACATCACATTAGTACAAGATGGCAATGCCTTAGGCGTAAGCCCTGTAAAACTAACAACAGGTCTATAGTCTAATAAATTACCATTCCCAGGATCCGATGAATCAACATCTATATAAGAGGTACGGATAATTGCACTTTTGGGTGCATAATTAAGATGATGTACATAAAATACCCGGTCGTCACCATAATCTGAACCTGAGCCATTTTCATCCACAGCAATCACCAGATTCTGTGTATTATTATAAGTAAAAGGGGTAGCAAAAGTAAGCTCTACCATTCCGTTTATATTACTGATGGTACCGGTATAGACCTCTGTAAGGGCTGAAACCGGAACCCAATCACCTGCAGACGTAAATCCAGTTTTTGAAGTATGCCCCATATAAACAACCCAATCTGAAGAGTTCGTTATAGTTGAAGCCGGGTCCAGATAGAATTTAAGGCCTGTAATATTTCCGGCGGCATTGGTGTTAATTTCTTCTTTTTTAAATATTTGTTGGGAGTAAGAATAACTCGAAAAATTATCAATCGGAACCCGTCCGACTTTAGTGCTTCCTTCCCCTAAGGTAATTTGGGCACTCAAAAACAGGCTTACGGTTAGCAAGCACAAGAGTAAGATTTTCTTCATATACAATTTTTTTAAGGTGTTAATACATTTGCCAAATTAATAATAATTTCAATACAACATTAAAAAAATATTAAAAAAAAGCAGTAACTACTAAGTTACTGCTTTAAATTATTATATTAATCAGTTTTATTTCTTAATTGACTTAACCACTTGTTTCGATCCGTCTTTCATATGAAGCACGACTAAATACATTCCTTGTTTAAGGTCTGCCAAATGAAGTTCAGAAGAAGGTTTTTCAATTGTTTTCACTACTCTTCCTGCAAGATCTACAACAGATACAGACTGTACTTTGGAAATATCAGAAATATTTAAGGTGTCTGAGAACGGATTAGGATATACTTTAATTTCGTTCTTAGCTGTTGTTACCTCAGAAGTAGAAAGGCTTCCAAACTGATACACAAAATTATCAATCAATACACTGTTTGCGGGAGAACCTGTATGCCTGAATACAAGCTTATTAATTCCGGCAGGAACTCCCATAATATTTAAAGAATAATTATCGATGGTAGAAATATTTGATGCAGTATAGCTATCCAATACTACAAATGTAGAAGTATCTGCAGGATTTGTTAAATAACCAATCTCAACAATTCCACCAGCAGTAAAGTTAGCTCTCCCTTTAAAACTAATTGTTGCAGTGTTAGAATCTAAACCTATAAATTCAGGCGTTGAAACCATACCTACTCCTGAACTGCTACTATAGATATACAGAGCATTAGGAGCACTTGCAACAGTTGTTGAATAAGCAGATACTTTCGCATTACCAACAACAGTTCCTATGCTAGTCCAGCACATAGGAAGTGTATCAACAGGCGTAGTATCAAAATTCTGAGAATATACCTGTAACGGAGTACATGTAGTAGTAAATATTGCTGCCTGTGACCAAATACTCTTATTTGTGGCACTACACGCCGAGCGAACCCATACATAATAAGTGGTAGCAGAGCTAAGTCCATTCAAAACAGTACTTGTAGCAGTGCTTGTTCCTGATATAGTTACATTAGCAGCAGGTACTGTACTATTGGTAGAATAATAGTACTCATAACCATTTGCAGGTACTGAAGCAGGAGCGTTCCAAGATAAGTCTGATGAAGCAGAAGTAATATTTGCCACTACCGGAGAATCTGGTTCTATACATGTTGGGATAGGTTCTACAATGAAATCATCAAGATGGAAATAAATATCAGGCGAAGTAGAACTTGTAGTCGCTACAAAAGCCACTTTAACAGTACCAGAATACGCTGCAAGATCAACAGTTTCCGTTTGCCCTGTATTAGAATAGGTTCCTGCTCCTGTATATGTTTTTAGAACATTAGTATTGCTCCAGGTAGTTCCTCCATCTGTAGAAATGATAACTCTAACCTGATGTGTCCCTAATGTCGACTGAGCTGTGGTACCTGTATAACTGGTAACAGCCATTCTATATCTAATCCTATTTGCCCCTGGAGTTGCACCCAGATTGATTGGCTGAGAAATTAACCAGTCACCGGTGTTTGTTCCATATAAATTTAATTTTACAGCCGTATTATTGCCCGTATTAGCAAAACCTGATGCGGCTGCCCATTTACTGCTTCCATACGTCAAAGTAGAATTGGCGGTAACGTCACCTTTAGCGACAGACCAGCATACGGGAGTCAATGTACTAAATCCTTGTGAGATGGTTGGTATATTTTCAGATCCACAAACTGTCGTAAAGCTACGTTCAGTACATGAAGCTGAAGTACTTGTAGGAGTATAGGCGTTTACTGTATAATAATATTTTGTACTATAATTAAGTGCAGAGGAAAGTGTATATGATGTAATATTTCCAACATCAACACTGTTCATAACATCAGTTCCACCTGCTGTTGTTCCGACAGATATTTTATACCCAGTTGCATCAGTTACGGCACCCCATGTTATTGTTGGCATAACAGAAACTCCCGATGCCCCTGATACAGGCAATGTCACTGTTGGACAACCGATATTTTTTGTAATAAATGATATTTCTGTACATCCGCTTGCTGTTCCGGTACTGTTCGTAGGCAATATGGTTGCGTAATAAGTAGTACCATATAATAATTGGCTTGCTGCAGGTATAGTATAAGTAAGTACATTTCCAACATCTACACCGGCCATCACATTGGATCCACCTGATGTAGTTCCCAAATTTAATTTATATGAAGTTGCATTAGGTGAAGCATCCCATTTAAAATTTGGGGTAATTGACAATCCTGTAGCAGCATTGGTAGGTGCCGTAATAGTGGAGCAATTAGGCGCAACATTAACAGAGGAAATATTAATATTATCCACATAGATATCATCACTTCCGTTATCTCCTTTGGCTAAAAATCTTATGATGGCATTAGGACTGGAAGATGCTAAATTCACATAATTTGTGACCCATGGTGAGGTTGATGATGTGGAACCAAATGTCATTCCTACATCTGTAAAGGTGACTCCATTGTCTGTTGAGATTTGTATTTTCAAAACATCTGTTCCTGATGGATTTGCGTAATCAAAACTTAGAATCCTATCACCAGAACCTGACGATAAATTAATATACAAGTCCATATACCCTGAAGCATATTGACAGTTATAGGAATGGAATCTTGCTGCAGGTGCTACTGCAGATCCACCAATTGTTACGGATCCACTCGTACTTGTCCACCCTGAAGCAGATGCAAACCCACTCCCTGAAGTATCACTCTGTCTCCAGGAATTATCGCCCCTTGCCGGCCAGGTTCGCCAATAATCTGCATTAGGCAGATCCAATGTAGAATTACCATTTGCCCAGGTACTGAAGCTTTCAGTAAAAGGCAAAGTGGCGAAAGTATTTGGGGCAGCCAACCACGTTCCTGGAGTATAAGTAAATGTCAGTCCAGAAGCAGGCACAGTAGTCCCGTTTGTTGTCCCTAAAGTTGAACTGGAAGTAGCTGTTGTCCCTGCTGTCAGTGAAGTCCAGTTTGTTCCTGTTAAATTATTAATGTCCGAAGCTTCCGATCCTCTTATCCCTACCTGTCCAGTAAATGTACTTGCTCCGGAAACACAATTTCCATAAACAATAGCTACTGTATGGGAAGTAAGATCTAACTGGATCTGGAAGTTGAGAAGTTGAGAAGCAGAACCGGAATTGCTTTGCACATCAGTAAACTGTACAATAAATTTAGTTCCTACAGTCTCATATGAAATTTCAGAGCTTGTTGTGTTTGCGTTCCTTAGATTTGCTCCAAAACCAGCAAAAGCAGCCTCATGGGTAGTGGGAGTAATCTCACTGGATAGCCCGGTATAAGTAGTGGCACTGGTAGCTCCTCCTAATGTTACAAAACCATTATTACTGATATAAACAGAGTTATATTTCTGATTATTGTATGTAAAATTGGAGGGTAAAGGAATAGCTGCAGATACTAAATCCGTAGCCAGGGTAGCTCCCGACTGCCATACTGTTCTTCCTGCGGATAATGGTGCATATGTTCCCACAGATTGTGTAAATCCATATCCGTTATTTGTATTCGGGCTCGTTATTTGCGGTGGCCCAACCTGTGCAGACACGCTGTAATAAAAAGCGGTCAGGCACGTAAGTAAAATTCTTTTCATAAATAGTAAAAATAATAGTCAGGCGATAAAAGTATAAAATATTTAAATATATTTCATAAAATATGTTAAAATAATAAAAAATAAACCTTAAATACTGCTTATTTTTAAATAAAATTAAACAATTATTTAATTTTAACACTTATTTACCAAAAAAAACACAAAGAAACACAAACGTCTAATTATCAGTAATTTAATCCCATTTACATTCCCTCTAATCTAAAATAAAATTCTTCTTCCAATTCAAATAATATCGGCTATTTAATTCGTACAAATAAAAAAAGTGGCCAAAAGCCACTTTTAAAAAACATATCTATTTCTTTTTTTTAATTCAGGTAGAACTCATACTTATTAAGCAATTGTATTTCCTTGATAAGGTCTCCGTTCAGGTCTACTGAATGCTTCATAGACTGTACTTCAATATGGGAATCATCATCAATATTTTTGATAAAGAACTTCAGTTTCTGATTCCCTTTATTCCGATCCAAAACCGTTCTGAAGAAATCCAGATCCTCATGTCTTACATCCATCACATCCATTACCAGAGAGATACTCTTGGCGAATCTTTCAAATGCTTCCTGAAGCTCAATCACATCATTTACATTCACAAAGACTCTTCCATCTTTTACCTGCGCGAATTTTATTTTAAAAATAACAAACCTCTGAACTTCAAGTTTCTCCTTCAACCTCATATAATCTCTGTCTCCCAATCTGAAAGAGTAAGAACCAGAATAGTCTTCCAGTGTCACAAAAGCTACTTTTTCACCACTTCTGAAACCATCCTGAACTCTGTATTCTGTGATAAGACCTGCAACGGTATACTCTTTTCCACCGCCTCCATTTTCTCTTTCTTTCTGAAGGGTTTTCCAGTCTTTCTTTTTTTCTTCAAACAATTCGTCCTGCTTATTAGCAAAAGCCTGTTCTTTGTAAGCGTCTACCTCATCAAGATTTAAGAATAGGAAATTTCCTTTAGGTTCTGCTTTTTTAGTAGTTTCTTCTATTACTTCTTCATCCCCAACAGATAATTCGTCAGAAACAATCTCGGCAAGATCAGTGGTTTCATCCGGCGTATCCTGCTCCAGAACAGGCGCCTCATCTGTGGTCACTTTTTCTTCCTCTTCTTTTTCCAACACCGACTTTTTAGAAAGTCTTCCCTGCATAAACTGGAACTGATATTTAAATTCATCCAGCGGATGGGCAGAAAGGTAGAATCCAATAGTTTCCTTTTCTTTATTCAGCTTATGCATATTCGGCCACTCAGGACAAGGAGGTAGTTTTGGCTGTTCAATCTGAACCTCATCTGCAAAATCTGCAAACAGAGAAAACTCCATCTCGTTTTTACTTTCCTGAAAGCTTTGCCCATATCTGATGAGCCTTTCAAGATTAGTTCTTCCCGCCATATCAATATCAAAGTACTGACCTCTGTGGAAAGAATCAAGTTCATCAAAAGCTCCCGCAACCACTAAACTTTCCGCTACCCTTTTATTCATATGAGAAGGCAGTATTCTCTCAAAAAAGTCATAGATATTTTTGAACCTGCCATTTTCTCTTTCCTTTGTAATTGCTTCACTTGGCCCTTCTCCAATTCCCTTAATCGCTCCAAGACCAAAACGGATCTGTCCTTTTTCGTTTACAGAGAATTTGTATTGGGATTCATTCACATCAGGTCCCAAAACATCAACACCCATACTCTTACAATCCTCCATAAACATGGTAATAGAATCCGTATTGTTAATGTTATTACTCATCACACTTGCCATATATTCTGCAGGATAGTTTGCTTTTAAATAGGCTGTTTGATAAGCAATGAAAGCATAGCACGTTGAGTGAGACTTGTTGAAGGCATATTCTGCGAAGGCTTTCCAGTCATTCCAGATTTTTTCCAGCCTTTCTTCATTAAGATTGTTCTTTCTTCCTCCTTCAATGAACTTAGGGTACATTTTATTAAGAACGTCAATCTGCTTCTTACCCATCGCCTTTCTCAGTGTATCGGCCTCACCCTTTGTAAAGTTGGCCAACTTCTGTGAAAGAAGCATTACCTGTTCCTGATAAACCGTAATTCCGTAAGTTTCTTTTAAATATTCTTCTGTTTCCGGTAAGTCATATACGATCTCTTCAACACCGTGCTTTCTATTAATAAAGTTCGGGATATATTTAATCGGCCCCGGACGGTAAAGAGCGTTCATGGCAATAAGATCGGCAAAAACCGTTGGTTTAAGCTCTCTCATGTATTTTTGCATCCCGGGACTTTCATATTGGAAGATCCCAACAGTTCTTCCTTCTTTAAATAACTGATATGTTTTAGTATCATCCAACGGAATAAGATCCGGGTCAATATCCAATCCATATCTGGCTTTCACCAGTTTTAAGGCATCTTTAATGATCGTCAATGTTCTAAGTCCCAGGAAGTCCATTTTCAGAAGTCCGGCACTTTCAGCCACCGAGTTATCAAACTGTGACACTAAAATATCCGCATCTTTAGCTGCAATAGTCACCGGAACCAGATTACTTACATCTTCCGGAGTAATAATTACACCACAGGCATGAATACCGGTATTCCTGATACATCCTTCCATCTTTTTAGCACTTGCCAGTACTCCATGACGTGAATCATCGGGGCTTTCCAGAACATATCTCATTTCGTCAACGAGCATCTGTTCTTCCGGTTTCAGCTTATCATATTTTGCCAATGCTTTCGCAATGTTCATCCCTGGTGTAGAAGGGATAAGCTTAGCAATATTATTCGTATCAGGAATAGGAACATCCAATACCCTTCCGGCATCTTTAATCGCAGATTTACCCCCCAAAACAGAGTACGTAATAATCTGTGCTACCTGATTTTTACCATATTTTTCAACTACCCATTTAATGATTTTATCACGTCCCTCATCATCAAAGTCAATATCAATATCCGGCATGGAAACCCTTTCCGGATTCAAAAATCTCTCAAAAAGGAGATCATATTTAATAGGATCCACATTGGTAATTCCCGTACAATAGGCTACGGCAGAACCTGCAGCAGAACCACGACCGGGACCAACCCAAACTCCCATTTTTCTTGCTTCATTACAAAAATCCTGCACAATCAGGAAGTAACCGGGGTATCCCGTATTAGCAACAACCTCCAGCTCAAAATCTAATCGTTCTTTGATTTCGTCTGTGATTCCTGTCTCAGAATATCTTTTTTTAGCCCCTTCATATGTCAGGTGTGTCAAATAGGCCATTTCACCACGCTTTCCTCCATCAATATCATCTTCAGCATGAATAAATTCTTCAGGAATATCAAATTTTGGAAGGAGAACATCTCTTTTTAAGGTATAAGGCTTAAATTTTGCAAAAAATTCTTCATACGCTTCAAAGGCATCAGGATAAGCAAGGAAAGATGCTTTAATTTCATCAGAGCTTTTCATAAAATACTCTCCGGTAGCAAGTCCTCTTCTCTTCCCAAAACCTTTTCCGATAGGAGTTGTCAGTTTCTCTCCATCTTTGATACAGCTTACAATATCCTGAATATTGGCATCATCTTTATTGGTATAGAATGTTTCGTTCTGTGCTAAAATTTTAACACTATATTTATCTGCCAAGTACAATAAAACTTCGTTTAAGTGCTCTTCTTCCGGCAGATTATGGTTTTGAAGCTGAACATAAAAATCATCTCCAAAAGTTTCACTCCACCATTTGAAAAGCTCCTCCCCTTTCTGTTCACCGGTATTTAAGATCGCATCAGGAATATCTCCCATAATTCCGGAAGTAAGTGCAATGATTCCTTCTTTATACTCAGCAATCAATTCACGGCTGATCCTCGGAACCCCGAAATAAAATCCTTTAAGGAAACCGATACTGGAAAGTTTTGCCAGGTTTTTATACCCGTTAAAATCTTTTGCCAAAAGCACTACCTGTGTTCTCCTGTCCGGATCATCTTTGGTAAACTGCTTCTGTTCATAGCGTTCTGAAATATAAAATTCACATCCGACAACAGGAATCAATGGTTCAGAAACTGGTTCTGATTCATTAAATTCAGTTCCGTTTTCTTCTGCTTCCTGTTTTTTAGCCAGATATTCTTTATGTTTTTTGGCCCTGTCTCCATTAGCTCCTTCTACAGCAGAAACAAACTTGAAAGCCCCCATCATATTTCCAAGATCTACCATCCCGACAGCCGGGAAGTTTTCATCGGAAGCTTTTTTAATTAAGTCATTAATGCTGGTAGTAGCCGTAAGGGTAGAAAAAACACTGTGATTATCAAAATTGAAATATTTTCCTAAATCAATTTCATCAATACTTCCGAAATCCTGTTGTTTCTTCTTATTGTGAAAATCTGCAACCTGTCTTCTGATAACAATATTAAAAGGCTTGATCGGATCAGGATAAAGACTCTTAAAATACGCTAACTGATCTTCTGAAATCTTTAATGTTTCAGCAGGAACCACCCCAATTCTTATCATTTCAAAGAAGGCTCTGGCTGTAGCATTTACATCGGCAGCAGCATTATGGGCCTCATCGAATTTATTCCCGTAAAGCTTCTCATAAAGCTCTTCAAGTTTCGGGGATTTGTATCTTCCTCCACGACCTCCGCCCAACTGACAGAAATCGGTTCCCAGAATCATTGTATCCGCTCTGGGCTTCTCCTGAAGATTGTCTTTTATATTTTTTCTATAAAATTCTGCTCCTACAATATTATAATCAAATTCAACATTGTGCCCGGAAACCACTCTTACTCTTTCAAGTACCTTGGAAAATTCTTCTAAGATCTCCTGCAGATCACGCCCTTCTTCATTGGCAATCTTCGTTGTAATTCCATGAATTCTTGCTGCATTAAAGGGAATATCATACCCTTCAGGCTTGATTATATAATCCTGATTTTCAATTAAATTACCATCATCATCATGCACCTGCCATGCGATCTGTACCATTCTTGGCCAGTTATCTGAATCTGAAAGCGGAGCATTGAAATTTTTTGGTAAACCTGTTGTTTCTGTGTCAAAAATTAAATACATATAATTTTCTAACTTTTTTATAAAAAAGAGAATGTAAAGTTACTTCATTTTTTCGAATTATCCATTTGAAAAAGCTGTGGTGGATTCATCCTTTTCATATAAAAAAATCAAAAACAATACCGATATTCAGTAATACTTTATACTGATTCTATTAAAATTCTTATTTACAGCTCTAATTTGTACGAAAAAAACAATCTGATCAGTTTTTTCAACGTATCTCATCTCCCAACTTGAGTGAAAATCAACCTATTCAAATTAAATATAATTTAAAATTATTAACAAAATAAAAGGTGAAATCTAAAAAACAACGTATAAAACGAAATTACAAACATTAAAATCGGAAATAAAATATAGTATTTATACTTTTGAATCAATCACACAACAATTTAAACATCTATCAAATTTTATGAAGAAAATCTTTATTTCGATCAGCACTATGATCATTTCATTAGCAGGTGCACAACAAAGCAATGAGAAACTAATGAAGGAGTTTGAAAAACAAAGGGTAGAAAACAATAAAAAGTTTGATGCTCGTACTGGAAGGCAAACTCGCAACGAAAAAAGCAACAATCCATTAGAAAAGGTTTTACTGGATCTTAAAGAACAAAAAAGCAGCTTAGCAGGTTTTACTCCAAGCGGAATACCGCTCTACTACTCCTCTCAGGATTCCAGACAGCCTAAGAATTCCAATGCAGATCATCTTCAAAACGGAACCATTACCGGTCTACAAGGATCATTCAATGGGGAGAACATCAAATATACCATTTTTGATGGCGGAAGGGTATTGGAAACCCATCAGTTATTCAACAATCTTACTAACCGGATTTCAAATAAAGAAAATGCAGATTCCGTAAAGTATCACTTCCATTCTACAGCCGTTGCTGGTTTTATAGGAGCCAAGAATTACAATTTTACAGGATCGTGGACTAACAATGCCGGTGTGGTTGTAGCCCAATTCACAAACCTTAACCTTCAGGGGGTAGCCCAAAACTCTACAATGGATTCTTATTCATATGATGAGACTACCCTCCCAGGAAACACTACCAGAAGTACTGTTTATCAGAAGATATTATTATCAGAACCCCGAATATCCAATCATTCCTATGGAGTTCCTCAAGGCTGGTGGCAAAACCCTAGTAATGGAGCCTGGTACTGGCGGGGAACTTTCACAAGTCCTGCTACAGCCACCTCTTTAGAAGGAACTTACCAAGAAAATGATCGTGAATATGACAAAATTGTCTATAGCAATCCCACTTACATCATCGTAAAATCTGCCGGAAATTCTTTTGGAGACCAACCGGAAGCTGATGATTTTAAGCTTTATCCTAATCCCAATTTTAACCCGGACCTACCATCGAGTTCAAGTAATCCTTACTGGGCGTTTTTTGAAGACACCGATACTCTTCCTCTACAAAACTGTTCTAATGGGTATGACTGTATTGGTTCTGGTTCTTTAGCCAAGAATATTATTGTAGTGGGAGCCAATGATATTATTACAGCGAATGAAGGAAGATACGCAACCTCTACCGATGTCGTTCACTCATCTTACAGCAGTGCCGGACCTAGAGACGATGGAGGAATCAAGCCAGATATTACTGCCACAGGAACCAATGTTGTCTCTGCAAGTGTAAAGACCAACAACCAACCTACCTATGAATACGGAAGCGGAACTTCTTACTCCGGTCCTATTGTTACAGGAATTATTGGTTTATGGAACCAAATCAACAAGCAGCTTTTCGAGAATACACAACTCAATGCTGCTTCTGCAAAAACCCTAATGATTCATTCTGCCCTTGAAGCAGGAAATGTAGGACCAGATCCATGGTATGGATGGGGATTGATAGATGCCAAAAAAGGAGCAGAACTTCTGGTAGGAAAATCAAACAACAGTGTCATTTTCAATAATGAAACCTTAAATAGTGGTATTCCTAACACTAAAACTGTTACCGCTTTAGGAATGGAACCATTGAAAGTGACCATTTCGTGGATTGATCCGGCATTCACCAATCTACCCGCTACTGATTTAGCAGGATATAATGACAGAACTTCCAGATTAATTAACGATCTGGACCTAAGAATCATAGATACGGAAACCAATACCACTTACCTACCTTGGAAACTTAATGCCAACAATCCAATGACTACTGCCACAAACGGCGATAATACAGTAGATAATGTTGAACAGATAGTTATCAATACTCCAATAGCTGGAAAAAACTATAAAATTGAAATAAGCAACAAAGGAACCTTGGTGAATGACAATGGAACAGCAGCACCACAAAATTATTCAATCATTATAACAGGTCATAATGGTAATACTTTGGGAACTAAAGAGTCTAAAGCGGGAGTTTTAAGCAGCGTTACAGTGGCTCCTTCCGTTACAAAAGACCTAACAAACATCCTGAAAGCGCCTCAAAAATCTACCTACTCTATATACGATCTGTCAGGAAAAAAATTACGCGAAGGTTCCATCAGCAGTGATAAGGAATCCATTGATTTATCGTCTTATACAAAAGGAATTTATATCATTGAAGTAAAAACCGGCAAAGACATTATTTCTAAAAAAATAATTAAAGAATAATCATCAAATTCATATTTTTTTTGCAAAATACTAACAGTTGTTAGTATTTTGTTTTTTTTATATATATTTGCTTCCTATGGAAAATACACTTCACGAAAAAGTTTCTCAGGATATTTTACTTAAAGCGTACAATCATATGATGCTTGCCAAAGCAATGGCCGACATTTATGAGGAAAACAGAAACATCTGTAAATACGTTCACAGTACTTCAAGAGGCCACGAAGCCATACAGTTAGCAACAGCCTATCAATTAAAAAAAGAAGACTGGATTTCTCCTTATTACAGAGACGAAAGTATCCTTTTGGGAATAGGTTTTGAACCTTACCAACTCATGCTTCAATTACTGGCTAAAGCTGATGATCCTTTTTCAGGAGGTAGATCTTATTATTCTCACCCTTCAAGCAGGGATGAAAACAAACCCAAAATCATTCACCAAAGTTCTGCAACAGGAATGCAGACCATTCCTACAACCGGTGTTGCCCAGGGAATAAAATACATTCAGGACTTCAATCTCCAGCAGTTTGAAAACAACCCTGTCGTAATCTGTAGCCTTGGTGACAATTCTGTAACAGAAGGGGAAGTGAGTGAAGCATTACAATTTGCAGCACTGCACCAGCTTCCTATTATCTTCCTTGTTCAGGATAACGAATGGGGAATTTCTGTAACCAAAGATGAAGCAAGAACCTGTGATGCTTATGATTTTGTATCTGGATTTACAGGATTAAGCAGAATGAGGGTTGACGGCACTGATTTCATAGAAAGTTTTGAGGCTATGAAAAAGGCTGTAGATTTTGTAAGAACAGAAAGAAAACCTCTGGTTGTCTGTGCAAAAACAGTATTGATCGGGCATCATACTTCAGGAGTTAGAAGAGAGTTTTATAGAGATGAAGAAGATTTAACGAAACATAGAGCTAAAGATCCGGGAGAAATCCTTAGAAAACAATTACTGGAAGCAGGTGCAGATGAAGATCTTTTAAAACAGATTACAAAAAAAGCGCGTCTTGAAGCAGAAGAAGCTTTTGAAAAAGCTAAAAATGCTGAAGACCCAAAGCCTGAAACCGTAATGCAGCACATATTTGCTCCTACTCCAATTACAGAGGAAACGGGCACACGTGAACCTGCCAACGGGGAAAAGATTGTCATGGTAGATGCTGCCATCCACGCAATACAGGAATTGATGTGGAAGCACCCTGAGGCTCTTCTTTATGGCCAGGATGTAGGAGAAAGAATTGGTGGAGTTTTCCGTGAAACAGTAACCCTTGGGAAAAAGTTTGGCAGCAAAAGAGTTTTCAATACAGCCATTCAGGAAGCATATATCATTGGTTCTACAACAGGAATGAGCGCTGTAGGCCTGAAACCAATTGTTGAAGTTCAGTTTGCCGATTATATTTATCCCGGGATCAACCAATTAATTACAGAAATTTCAAAATCAAGTTATTTAAGTGGCGGAAAATTCCCGGTAAGCAATATCATCCGTGTTCCTATTGGTGCTTACGGTGGTGGTGGTCCTTACCATAGCGGAAGTGTTGAAAGTATTCTGGCCAATATTAAAGGAATTAAAATAGCTTATCCAAGTAACGCAGCGGATTTCAAAGGATTGCTAAAAGCAGCTTACTATGACCCGAACCCAGTAGTAATGCTTGAGCATAAAGGATTGTACTGGAGCAAAGTTCCGGGAACTGAGGATGCCAAAACCATTGAACCTGCTGAAGATTATGTTTTACCATTCGGAAAAGGCAAAATCATCATAGAAGCTGATAAGAATGAAACAGAAAAAGGCAGAACCTTAGTTGTTGTGACGTACGGAATGGGAGTCTACTGGGCTAAAGAGGCTGTAAAGAACTTCAACGGAAAAGTGGAAGTGATTGATTTAAGAACTTTAATTCCATTGGATGAAGAACTTGTTTTTGAAAGAGTAAAAGCTCACGGAAAATGTATCGTTCTTACGGAAGAACAGCTTAACAACTCTTTTGCAGAAGCATTTGCACACAGAATTTCTAAGAATTGCTTTAAATATCTTGATGCTCCGGTAGAAACAATGGGCTCTTTAGATACTCCGGCTGTTCCTATTAATCTGGTTCTCGAAAAAGAAATGCTTCCTAACGCTGAAAAGCTTTCCAGGAAGATCGAAGAAATGCTACAATATTAAATTGATTGACTAGTCCTGAAAAAGGTTGACTAGTTTACTAATTCAAATATAGTTAAATCAGAGTAGAAATTTTCCTATTCTGATTTTGCTTTTTATAAGTTTTTAATTTCACATTAT
>NZ_QNVT01000036.1 GCF_003385515.1 Chryseobacterium pennae
AAAATCAAAAACTTTAGATTACAGCTCAGAGGAGTAAAAGATAAATCTTTTTTTCTTTTTAGATTAACCAAACTTTTTGCGTAATCCACAACTTTTGGTACTGATCCGTTTATTCTTTGGACTATTGTGTATTGATACCTTCCTGCATTATCGTGTATCACTTTATTTTGCAGATTTGCAAAGCCTTCTGAGTTGAGTTTGATCTTTCTATTTTCTTAAAAAGGCTGGTTTGAAAGAAAAATAAAAACAAAAAACCTCATCATAAAAATGATGAGGTTTTGTGAGCGCGAAAGGATTCGAACCTTTGACCGTCTGCTTAGAAGGCAGATGCTCTATCCAGCTGAGCTACGCACCCATTTGTAATTTTGAGAAAATTACTAAAACAGTCGGGGCGGCAGGATTCGAACCTGCGACCTCCTGGTCCCAAACCAGGCGCGATGACCGGACTACGCTACGCCCCGAAAATAATAAAAGCGGAGAGTAAGGGATTCGAACCCTTGGTACCGTTTCCAGTACGCATGTTTAGCAAACATGTCCTTTCGGCCTCTCAGGCAACTCTCCTTTATTATTGTATTTTTTAAAGATCTTTGTTCCGTTATTGCGAGTGCAAATATAGAATAGATTTCTTTATTTACCAAATAAAATTCAAGAATTTTTTGTGTATTTTTGAGGTAATAAATTGATAAAAAACCAAACTGATGCGTAAGACATTATATATCATCGGATTAAGCACTTTAGTTTTTTCATGTGCTTCTCAAAAAAATGTAAAAAAAAATACGTACCAAACGAAAAATCCAGTGGTACAGCCAAAACCAGTAGCTAAAACTCAAACACCAGAAGCTCCAAAACCAAAAATTGTGAGCGATCATGGAGTAGACTTTTTTACTACTAATATAGCAGACCCAGCAAAAAATGATAATACGGCAAGTTATGGTTCTATTGTATCTGCAAAACCTGTAGGATATAAAGTGGTGAAAACTTATTTTCCTGCCATGGCACAGAATTTCAGACAGCGTTATCTGATCATGCATTATACTGTACTTCCTGATGACAAGTCCATCACTGTTCTTACCCAGCCGGGAGTAAGTGCTCATTACCTGGTAAACAATACCGGAGATAATGAAATCTATCAGTTGGTAGATGAGAATAAGCGTGCTTATCATGCCGGAGTAAGTTCATGGAGAGCTGACAAGAATCTTAATGATACTTCCATAGGAATTGAAATTGTAAATCCAGGCTTTACTACTGATGCAACAGGTAAAAGACTTTTCGTTCCTTTCAGTGATGCACAGGTAAGAAAAGTAGCAGCGTTGGCAAAAGATATTGTGACAAGATATCAGATTCCGGCTACCAATGTGATTGGCCATGCAGATATTGCACCTACAAGAAAGCAGGATCCCGGGCCAATGTTCCCTTGGAAAAAATTATATGATGAATACCAGATAGGAATGTGGTATGATGAAGCAGCCAAACAAAACTACTTCGATCTTGCACAGACAGAGCTTCCGGCAAAATATAATGATACAGTCTTCATTTTTGCTATACAGACTGCATTACAGAAATTCGGTTATGGAATAGAGCTTAGCGGAAAATGGGATGATGCTACCAAGAAGACGATTGAAGCTTTCCAGTATCATTTCCGTCCACAAAATTATGACGGAATTATGGATGCCGAAACATGGGCTATACTGCAAGCTTTAAATGTAAAATATTCAGTAAAATAATTCAAATTAAAGCGCATCGGATCGATGCGTTTTTGCTATCTTTAAACGATCAAAAACAGTAAAATATCTGTAATGGAAAATTTCAGAAAAGAAAGTGATCTATTAGGCGAACTGAACGTGCCTTTAGACGCTTATTATGGAGTGCAGACCCAAAGAGCAATCAACAACTTCAAAATTTCCGGACAACTTCTGTCAGCGTATCCGGATTTTATCAAAGGACTGGCTTTCGTAAAGAAAGCAGCCGCAAAAACCAACTATGAATTAGGACTTCTTGATGAAAACCTATATTTCAAAATTGCAGAAGCATGCGATGAGATCGTAGCAGGAAAATACCATGAGCAATTTCCGGTAGATATGATACAGGGAGGAGCAGGAACTTCAATCAATATGAATGCGAATGAAGTAATTGCTAACATTGTATTGGGAAAATTAGGAAAAAATAAAGGCGAATATGAGTTTTGTTCACCTAATGATCATATCAACCTTTCACAGTCAACCAACGATGCTTATCCTACCGCAATCAAAATGGGATTGCTGCATATGAATATCGGTCTGGTAGAAAGACTGGAGAAAATCATTGAAGCTTTCCGTGCAAAAGGACAGGAGTTCCATGATGTTATCAAAATGGGACGTACACAGCTTCAGGATGCTGTTCCTATGACATTAGGACAGGAGTTCGAAGCATATGCTGCTACACTGGAAGAAGATATTTCCAAACTGAATAATAATGCAAGCCTTTTCGTAGAAGTAAACATGGGAGCTACTGCCATAGGAACAGGACTGAATGCCCCGGTTGGATATGCTACACTTTGTGCTAAAAATTTAGCTCAGATCACAGGATTCCCGATTGTTTCCGCACCTAACCTTGTAGAAGCTACACCGGATACAGGATCTTATGTGATTTATTCTTCAGCGACGAAGCGTCTTGCAGTAAAATTATCAAAGATCTGTAACGATTTAAGACTGCTTTCATCAGGACCAAGAGCTGGACTGTTCGAAATCAACCTTCCGCCAATGCAGCCGGGATCATCTATTATGCCAGGTAAAGTAAATCCGGTTATTCCTGAAGTGGTAAACCAGGTTTGTTTTAAAGTATTTGGAAACGATCTTACAGTAACCTTTGCCGCAGAAGCAGGACAATTGCAGCTTAACGTAATGGAGCCGGTACTTTCTCATGCTATTATGGAAAATATCAATTTCCTTTGCAATGCACTAGATACCCTTCGTGATAAATGTGTGGTAGGAATTACTGCCAACAAAGAAGTATGTCTGAATATGGTAAAACACAGCATCGGAATTGTTACAGCATTAAACCCTTATATCGGTTACAAACAATCCACACAGATTGCCAAAGATGCATTGGAAACCGGAAAAAGTGTATACAATCTTGTTTTAGAAAGAGGAATTCTTTCTCAGGAAAAACTTGATGAGATCCTTGATCCGAAAAACATGCTGAAGCCGCACAACAAGTAAAATAAAACAATGAGTGGTAAATGATGTGAAAGCACCATTTATCACTTATTATTCATCATTTATAAAATAATCCGTGAGGTTTTTAATTATTATTCCTGCCCATAACGAAGAGCAGAACCTCTCATTCACTCTGGATTCCCTGCAACAACAAAGTAGTAAGGGCTTTAAGGTAGTAATCGTTAATGACGGTTCCATAGATGCTACTCCTGAGGTGATCAGGAAATATACAGAGACTGATTCCCGTTTTGAAACAATAAACCTTCAGAAATCAGAACATCAGCCTGGTTCAAAGGTTGTTCATGCCTTTAAAAATGGTTTGCAGACACAATCTGTAAATGAGTTTGATATCATCTGTAAATTTGATGCTGATATTATTCTACCTGAAAACTATCTGGAAACTGTAAAAGAAGCTTTTGCTAATAACCCTGAATATGGATTGGTAGGAGGTTTACTTTATGTGGAACAGGAGGGGAACTGGGTGTACGAAGGAAACTCCAATAAACATCATGTAAGAGGACCTATGAAAGCTTACCGAAAGGAATGCTTTGTTCAGATGGGTGGTTTAAGGGAAACATTAGGTTGGGATAATATAGATTCTATTGTATTGGAACATTTGGGATGGAAGGAAGTGGTCCTGCCGGAACTCCATGTAAAACTCATCAAAGTAAAAGGAGCCGATTATACCATCAAACCGGCTGATTATTACGGCCGTTATTTCTATTTTTTAGGATTAAACAGGTTTCTGGCTTATATAGCCTCTTCAAAGGAAGCAATGAAAAGCAAATCGCCATCATTCTTTTTTGATATTGTAAAATCCTATGAAGCTTGTAAGTCAAGAAAACTGGAGCTTAAAATTACAAAAGAAGAACAGAAGGTAGTCAATGATCAGCGTTGGAAAATGCTGAAGAAAAAATGGCTGAAAATATAATGCTGTAATCCAAAATAAACATCAATAGGAATGGACTTTAGCCCATTCGCAATGAAAAATAAAAATTAAATCGGCTTTAGCCAAAACCTAAAAATAACCGCTATCAGCTAGTGAAAAAAATAGCCTACATAGAAATAGACACCCACGCAGAAATAGCACAGGCTTTCATAAATATTATGGAAGGATCTCAGAATTTCAGTGTAGATTATTATTTTTCAAAAAAAATTAAAGATCAGATCGGCGAAACAGAATCAAATGTTTTTTTGTCTGATAGTTCTATGATTTTAGATCAGCTTAAGACCAAAGAGTATGATTTGGTTATTGTAGGAACCGTTCACCGTTTCTTTAATACATTTCTTGCTGTAACAAATAAATACAATACAGCTGTTATTACCCATAACCTCAATTTTACCAGGGCTTCAAAATTTGATTTGATCAAAAGTGTATTTAAAGGAGATGTTATCTACCGGATGAAGTTGTGGTTAAAAGAAGGGTTGCTGTATGCCACTAAAGTATATCAGGAATCAAAATCCCTGATGGTGCTGGATGAAGCATTGACCTCTGACAGACATCAGTTTTTACCTCTTTTTTATGCCAGAGACTTTGTGAAATCTAAGAATGAAAGTCTTATGATTGTCATCCCCGGTGGTGTTTCACAAAAGAGGAGAGATTATAACCATATTTTCACTACTATTCAGCAGATCAGAACAGATCAGAAATGTGAATTTATTTTTCTTGGAAAGGCTAAGGATAAAGAATTGAAAAAGCTCGAAGATTTATCTTCAAAACTGCCGGAGAATATTTCTGTAACCTATTTTTCAGAAAGGGTTTCTGCAGAAGATTTTGAGAAGTGGATGAAGAAAGCAGATGTGCTTTGGTGCCCGATTCAGCAGGGGACGGAATTTTTCAGCATACAGGAAACATATGGACAAACCAAGATGACAGGAAACCTGGGTGATTCAATTGCCTATGGGAAACTGGCTGTTTTTCCAAAGAATTATCCTTCAAAACTGAATTTCATTGTACCTGAAAAAGAGAATATTCTCGAACAGCTGAAAGAGCTTGCCGAAACTCATTTCGATTTTCAGAAAAGTTACGGTAGGGCAGAAGTTCAAACAAAAGTAGAACAGTTATTAAACGGTTTTATTGCCGGTTAAAAAACTGCATTTTTGTTCCTTTATTTTTCTTTCTAAGTTTTATTTAAACTTAAAAATACTCTTAATAAACTTTGCATTCAGGTAATCCTCGATCGGGAAAATTTTTGTAAAATAGTTTCCGATATAAATTAATGCAAGAACTACGGCTGGCTTATAGATCAGATTGATGAAGTTGTTGTCAAAATTAGGCAGAACAATTGCTACAGTAATCGCCAGGGTACAAATGATAGATACGAAGATCATTTCAATAGTTAATGGTGAAACTTTGAAAACAATGTAGTTGAATAAAATTTTAAGAACATTATAGATGGTAAGGGAAATAGCTGTAGATAAAGCAATTCCGATAAGCTTCAGATCAGTGTTTTTGATGAAATAGAAATTCAGTCCAATTGTTAATCCTGCCAATAAAAGCATTAACAGAATATTGAATCTGTAATACTTTGAAAGAGAGATGATATTCCCGTTAAATCCTGTTGCCAGATCAATTAAAACTGCAGAGCCCCAGATCCATACAACCGGTTCGTATTCTCTTAGCATAACACCGTTTTTAGGCATAAACTGAGTTAGGTAAGGAAATCCAACCATAATACAGGAAAACAATACAGCTCCCAGAAAATATAAGGTTAATGATGTTTTTTTATGAAACTTATCAAGGCCTTCCATATCACCATCGGCAAGATGCTTACTGATAATAGGGGCCGAAATATTAAATAACCCCAATTGTGGAATGGAAATTAAAGAGATAAGAGCATACAGTACCGAATAAATACCATTTTCTTCCATGCCCATAAATTCTCCAATCATAAAACTATTGATTGCCAGATAATTTCCAAAGGTCCCCAGAAAACCAAAAAAACTGTAGTTTAAAAACTCCTTCCAGAAATTATTCTTTTTAAAATAATCTGTGCTGATATCAAAATGAATTTTCTCAAGCTTATTCGTGTAATAAATATATCCGAAAAGCATTAAAGTAAACATTCCGAAGAAAAAGGCTAATGCTATATTCTGAGACAGAGCAAAATAAGAGAAAAGACAGAAAGCTCCCAAATTGGCTATTTTAGGGAAGAGATTGTCAAAGATATTAGAAACAACAATTCTTTTATAATTAGACGTGTATTTATTGAAAATAGCACAAAGAGATAAAACCAGAATAAGAGGTAGGATAATTCCCTTAATTTTCCAGGCTTCCGAATGCATGAACTTGGGATAAAAGTAAGGAAGAATAAAAAATACAATAGAAAATATCAGGAAGTTAATTAAAATCGTAACAAGCGATAGGGAGAGCATGTTCTGATTTTTACCGTCTTTTTGTAAAGAATGAAAAAATTTTACATTAGCGTATGAAATTCCAAAAACCACAAAAGGAACAAGCATTTCTGCAGTCTGCATACTGTAGCGGAGTTTTCCATAAAATTCAAAATCATTTGGAAAAATGAATATTGCAGAAACTGTGCCCAGCAAAAAACCAATATAGCCAATAATGGAATATTTGAAGCCTTGTCTCGCTACTACACTCATAAAGTTGTTTTAAGGGTTTTTAGGTATAAAAATAATATTGTTGATGTACTGAGTTTTATTTTTTTCGTCGTTTGTATTTTGTAATAGAATATCCTCTGTAAGTGGCTCAAGGGTAAAGCTGTTCCTGTTCAGGTATTTCACTTCATATCCCCAGCTTGCTACTTCAGAGATTTCATTCCATATTGGTGTTTGGTGATGCCTTTGTTCCATCTCAACCATTAAGGTAGGCATAAACTGTCTGATGGTTTCTTTTGCTCCCGAAAGAGTTTTTATTTCATTCCCTTCAACATCTATTTTAATAAAATCTAATCTGTTGAAGTGCTCAAGGGCTGCCCATTCGTCCAGTTTGATAACCTTTACTTTCTCAGTATAGCTTTTCTCTTCGCCTTTTTCTTTGTAAGCAGTGTTCAAGGTTCCACGGGAAGCAATCGTTTTTCCGTTGATAATGGGAACTTTGAATTCCGCTATTGTATTTTCGTCAGAAAGAGCCAAAGGAAGTACCCGCATTGTAGGGAATAGTCTTTTCAGTCTTGTATAAAGCTTTTTATTAGGTTCGAAAGCATAGATATGCTCATGATTTAATTTGCTTTCCAGCTGATATAGAAAAGTTCCTACGTTGGCACCAATGTCCAGTATTACAGCACTTTTGGGAAGGTATTCTTTGATCCATACCAGTTCCGGTTCTACATTGCGTTCCGAAAAATTATCTTTATTAAGATGGTTTAAGGTCTTAAAGTATCTTTTTTTATAAAAATCCGGACTTATATATTGTAGTTTTTCTGCAATTTTTTGGTATAAAGACATCCTTAGCTTTTTGACGAACAGCAAAGATAAACAAAAATGTAAAACTTATCTTAAAAAATGTTAAATATAATAAATTGATTTTCAGGAGATAGTCTTTATTGGATGTTTTGTAAGGGACTGAATTGTAATATATTTTAAGTTTGTCACAGAAACGCCTTATGCAAGCTTTTTATTTTAAAGAAGAGGTAAGTGCAAAATATAACCCAAGAACTTCACAGGCTTTTAAACACAAATAACACGAATGTTTTCATAAATAACATAATTTACATTCTCAAAGCATTTACCCATAAGAATCTGTGTATTCAAGGAGATCTGTGGGAGAAAAATCAGGAATTTTTAAGCCTGGAAAGGTGTATTCAGAAAATCATTAAATGGTTTCATCAGCTTAAAAATCTTAGTCATATTCTTTAGAGCGTTTTGATCTAAAACCTCTTCATCTTTGAGTGAGTACACTACAATAAAATTCTTAAGTTTTAAATATTCAGCCATAGGATCTTCCTTTTCAAAACCCTGAGGAACCTTTTTCAGTTTATCATCCTGATCCAGTTCCGGAAAATGTTTTTTGAAGTCTTTATTATCTAGAATTTTAAGAAAATCATTACCGTAGAGCGATATCTCTTTTCGTACTTCCTTCAGTACTGAGGACTCAGGCATGTAGATTCCGCCGGCTAAAAAAGATTTTCCCGGTTCCATATGAAGGTAGTATCCACCTTTCTGATGTCCTTTTCCCATTCCTAGTGAAGCTCCGAAATTGGTTTTATAAGGGGATTTATCTTTTGAAAATCTGGTATCACGGTAAATTCTGAAGAGTGATTTTTTGCTGTCGATTTTAGAAAGTTCTTCATCAAAACCAGACATTTCCCTGATCAGGTCATCCAAAAACTCAATAACATTTCCCTGAGATTCTGTATACAGGTTTTTATGCTCATTGAACCATTCACGGTTGTTGTTTTTGCTTAATTTCTTTAGAAAATCAAAGGTTTTGGAAGAAATGCTGGCTGACATACTTTTGTTTGGTATTTAATTGTTTTAGTTGTTTCAGGGTTAAGATATAAACTTATGTCTGATATCTCAAAGCCGCAACGTTATTCAAATTTACACAAAACTATTCATATCTCAATGCGTCAATAGGATCCAGTTTTGAAGCCTTCAGGGCAGGATAATACCCAAAAAATACTCCGGTTACAGCACAGACAATAAACGAAATAATAATTGACGATTCTGTAATAAAAGTAGGCCACGACAAGAAGAAGGTGACCAGCTCCGAAGTGAGAATACCTAAAATAACGCCAAGTATTCCTCCGGTAATACTGATGAGAACGGCTTCAATCAAAAATTGATACAGGATATCCTTTCCTCTTGCTCCGATAGACATTCTAAGGCCGATTTCTTTAGTTCTTTCCGTAACGGAAACATACATGATATTCATAATTCCGATTCCGCCCACAATAAGAGAAATTCCCGCAATAGCTGAAAGCAGTACTGTCAGAAGCTGGCTGGTGGAACTCATCGTGGAAATCAGTTCAGCCTGAGTTCTTACGCTGAAGTCATCATTGCTTCCATCCAGGGGTAACTTATGCTGTTTTCTCAGGATCTCTGAAACCTGATCGGTAGCCTGTTGTGAAGTATTCTCATTCGTAGAAGATGCATAAATGGTCTGTACATACGTTATTCCTAAAAATCTTCTCTGAACAGTATTAAAAGGTGCAATAATCACATCATCCTGATCCTGCCCGAATGCATTGGAGCCTTTGGGAGCAAGGATGCCAATGATTTTCATAGGAACTTTATTGAATCTGATAATACTCCCCACCGGATCTTCACCATTAGGAAATAGATTATTATAAACAGTTTGTCCCAGAAGGCAGACTTTGTTGGAAGAAGTGACATCTTTTTTGGAAAAAAGGTTGCCGCTGGAAATATTCCAATCCCTGATCTGAAAATACTCTTCATTTACACCCTGCAATTGAGTAGGCCAGTTATTGGGCCCGTTGATAGACTGTCCATTGGTCTGTACAGCCGGAGAAACGGAAGAAACATCCGCAGCGCCTTTGGAAATGGCTTCAGCATCCTGTGGTTTTAAGGTTTGTAATCCGGAAGCTCCTATTCTTGCTCCACCTGAAACATTCACGTTACTTGAAGGACGGATCGTAATCATATTGGAACCCATTGAAGAAAGCTGGTCACTGATGCTTTTTTTAGAACCTTCACCAATAGCTGTCATGGCAATTACCGAGGCAACACCAATGATAATCCCAAGCATGGTTAAAAATGCGCGTAGTTTATTTCTTAAAAGGGCTTTCCAGGCAATTCTGAAGAGATTGGAGAGATTCATTGCAATGGGTTTTGGATTAGCTATTGATAGTCATCATTTACCGGAAGGTTATCCAGAGCTTCTCTGGCAGACTTTATATTGTCATTTTTAATATCCTTGATAACCTTCCCGTCCCGTAGTGTTACCGTTCTGCTGCTAAAAGTAGCAATATCAGGTTCGTGTGTTACAAAGACAATTGTACGTCCCTGTTTATTGAGATCCTGCATAAGAGCCATTATTTCATATGAAGTTCTTGTGTCAAGGTTTCCTGTAGCTTCATCAGCTAAGATCATTACAGGTTCATTGACTAAAGCCCGGGCAATAGCCACTCGTTGCTGCTGCCCACCGGACATCTGATTAGGGAGGTGATCTATTCTGTTTTCCAATTTTACAGCAGCAAGTGCTTCTACTGATCTTTTATATCGTTCCTCCGTTGAAATTTTGGGATTATAAAGAAGGGGAAGCTCTACATTTTCCCTTGCAGTAGTTCTGGCAAGAAGATTATAGGCCTGAAATACAAAACCTATTTTTTGGTTTCTTAATATGGCCAGTTCATCGCGGTCAAGGTTTTTAACATTGACTCCATCCAGAATATAATCCCCGTTTGATGGTTTATCCAGACAGCCTAAAATGTTGAGCAGGGTAGATTTTCCCGAGCCACTGCTTCCCATGATGGTTACGAATTCACCTCTTTCTACTGAAAAAGTAACTCCTTTCAGCGCATGAACGATTTCTTCACCCATCCTGAATTCTCTTTTCAGATCCATGATTTCCAGAATTTTTTCTGTCATGACTTTTATTTTAGAATTGCTGATTCTCTTAATTTAAATTTTAGATAAGGTACTATTACTGTCTTGGTCCGCCACCACTGCTGCCTTTAGTATTTCCACCACTTCTTCTTTGAGGCATAAACGGGCTTTTTGCCTGCCCGCCTGAAGATTTTTTAGATAAAAGCTTATAACCGGTGATAATATTGTCATTTTTATCCAAGCCTGAAATTACCTGCATTTCAGTATCATTATCCATTCCTGTTTTAATCTTTTTACGGGATATCGTACTGTCTTTGGCAATGACCCATACACCCATCTCATTCTTTTTATCCATCCCTTTCGTTTTCTGCTTTTTCCATTGTCCTTTTTCATGTTTTTTGCCATTGGCAAAAGGAGAGTTGATTTTATATTTCTGAATAACAAGGCTGTCGGGCCTAAAACTGGTTGCAGCAACCGGAATCTTCATTATGTTATCTATAATCTGCGTATAAATTGTGATATTAGCTGTCATTCCCGGCTTTAATTTTAGTTCGGGATTATCAGCATTGATAATGGTTGTATAGTTTACAACATTCGACGAGACAGTAGGGTGGAGCCGGACTTCGGAAACTTCACCGTCAAATGTTTCGTCAGGAAAAGCGTCAACTGTAAAAGTAACTTTCTGCCCAACTTTCACATTTCCGATATCAGCTTCATCTACTGAGGCGCGAACCCTCATCTTCGTAAGGTCCTTTGCTATACTGAATAGAGTAGGTGTACTGAAGCTTGAGGCGACAGTCTGTCCTTCACTTACATTCCTGTTAAGAACCGTGCCGTCTATCGGAGAATAGATGTTCGTGAGTGAAAGATTTTTATTGGCGGTAGAAAGCTGAGCAGTTACAGTACCTACCTGTGCTTTTGCTATATTATATTGATTGGTGGCATTGTCATAATCCGCCTTACTGATAGCACCTACTTTATAAAGCTGTGACTGTCGGTTGATATTGATTTCATTATAGGCAAGGTTACTTTTTGCATTTTGTAGATTAGACTGATACTGTTCAGATTGAAACTTGAGGAGATCCGGATCCAGAGTAGCTAAAAGCTGCCCCTTTTTCACTGTAGAATTAAAATCTACATAAATATTTTTGATGATACCTGATACCTGAGTCCCTACAGCAACGGTATCTACCGGCTGAATAGTTCCTGTAGCTGTAATAGAATTGGATATTTCTCCCATTTCGGGTTTTACAGTTTCCAGTTGGATTTTTATCTCTTTTTCTCTGATGAAGAAAAACCAGACTGCACCTAAAACAATGATGCCGCCTACAACCCAATACAACCATTTTTTATTCTTTGTTTTCATAGTTTACTTTAGATTTATAGGGTTACCTGCGTAAAATTCGTAGATCTGTTTATTAAGAACTGCAGTGTATTTTGCCTGCAGGTAATTTTGAATAGATTGAATGTAAAGCAATCGCTGCTGTTGAAACTGTACATAGTCGATACTGCCTATTTTCATTTGAGCATTTACAATATCATAGCTCTGTTTACTGATGTTCATTTGTTTGGAAGCGGAATCGAATTGTGACAGGGCGTTTTGCAGATTGATATATGATTGCTCGATTTGTTGGTTCAGAATTGTTTTTGTGTTTTGCAGATCAAGATTGGCCTGTTCTATGGCAATCTTCGATTTTTCAATCTGAGTTTTGTAGATTCTGTTGTTGTAAATTGGAATTCCGAGGCTTAATCCGATAGGCATGTAGAAATTGTTACCCAATTGATTGAAATAATTTCCATTTCCGTTGGAATAATTGGTTGAAATGTTTCCTACCACACTTAAGGTTGGTTGAACAGAAGCCTGTGCCATTTTAAGATTGGTATTGGAATTTTCCACATTCAATTCTCCGTATTTGACCTCCGGACGTTGGCTTTGAGCGAGATTCTGAACGTCCGGTAATGGTTTTAGCTGATCATCTACAATAATGCTGTCAGGTTTTGCAATCTGAAAGTCATAATTGGTTGGTAATTGCAGGAGTTGCTTTAAATTGACAATATTAGTCCGTAAATTATTCTGGGTTGAAGTCAGATTATACTCATCCTGAGCAACCTGTGACTGAATCTGTAGGTAATTGAGTTTTGACAGGCTTCCTGCTTTATAAAGCTGATCTCCCTGTTTTAATTGAGTTTGGGTTGTTTTCAGAACATTTTCCAGGGAAACGATATTTTCTTCATTCATCAGAATATTCAGATAAGCCTGTGTGATGCTTAGGGTGATGTTGTTTTGGGATTCCTGTACAGATAAGTCAGCCATCTGGACCAGCAGGTTTTTTGATGCTTCATTATTTTTAATATAATTGGCATGATAGATCGTCATGGAAGAATTGGCTCCAATGCTTTGGGTTTGTGCACCCGTTACATGAAGTCCATCGTTACTATTCAGTGCAAAAAGTCCTTGTGAAACCGTTCCGTTGAGGTTAGGGTATTTTGCTTCTTTAGCTTGGAATAAATCCTGTTGGGCCGAATTTTTAGAAAGCCTTAATGAATTGATAGAAATATTATTTTCCTTTGCATATTCAATACATTTATCCAGGGTCCAGCGGGTGGGATAATTAGGTGTCTGGGCCAATATTTCAAGCGTTATCAATAAGAATATCAAAAAGAAAAATTTGCGTTTCATAGTTTTGTTTTTGAAAATTCATAAATAATCCAGAAAAAATTAATCCAATTTAATAAAAAAAACTAATGTTTAACAGTTTTTTAATATAAAGCTTGTTTTTTTATGTTTATTTTTTCAAATATTAAAAAAGTATTATAAGATTCTGAATTTAACTTTGTATATTTAAAACTTTATTCAAAAACAAGTCAAATATTTATTGTATCTTTGCAAAAATTTTAAAATAGTTAATGAATTTATTTACGGAAACCAATTTAAGTCCTGATATCCTTAAGGCAATTGGCGAACTGGGCTACGAAAGCCCAACAGAAATCCAAAAACAGACTATCCCTTTTATTCTTTCAGATATTCGCGACTTGATCGCACTTGCGCAGACAGGGACAGGCAAAACAGCAGCGTTTTCGCTTCCGATTTTGGATATGATTGACGATACGAGTCGCAAAATCCAATTATTGGTGCTTTGTCCGACACGGGAATTATGTCTTCAGATTTCTAAAGACATAAAGAATTACTCTAAGTACATGAAAGACATCAAAACTACAGCAGTTTATGGTGGAAGTAGTATTGTAGATCAGATGAGATCTTTAAAGGATAAGCCACAGATTATTGTGGGAACTCCTGGTAGAGTAATTGATCTTATCAACAGAAAAGCACTTGACTTTTCTGCTATTCATTGGTTAGTATTAGACGAAGCTGATGAAATGCTTTCTATGGGATTCAAAGACGAGTTGGAAACCATCTTAAGAGAAACACCGGAAACTAAACAAACTTTCTTATTCTCGGCTACGATGAATAAAGAAGTGGAAAGAATTTCCAAAAATTACCTTACAAAGCCACACCGTATTTCAGTAGGTTCTATCAACGAAGTGAAGAAGAACATTACACACGAATATTATGTGGTAGGGTACCGTCAGAAAAAAGAAGCATTAAAGAGATTAATTGATGCCAACCCGAATCAGTATTCCATTATTTTCTGTAGAACAAGAATGGAAACTCAGGAGGTAGCTGATTTCTTGATGCAGAACGGTTACGCAGCTGATGCCCTTCATGGAGACCTTTCTCAAGCGCAAAGAGATACGGTAATGAAGAAATTCAGATTGAAAAACATTGATATTCTTGTAGCCACAGACGTTGCAGCAAGAGGATTGGATGTAAACTCTTTGACTCACGTTATTCATTTCTCTTTACCTGATGATCCTGAAGTATTTGTTCACAGAAGTGGTAGAACAGGTAGAGCTGGAAAAAATGGTATTTCTATGGCTTTAATCAAGCCTGAAGAAAGCAGAAAACTGAAGCAGATTAAATCTGCAACAAAAATTGAAATTAACGAAAAATTCATTCCTACAGGTGAAGATATTATCAAAGCTCAGGTAGGAGGTGTATTCGAAAAATTATTGACGGAGCACGAAGATATTTTCGAATTTGATAATAGCTTAATCCCGGATTTGAGCAATTTCACAAAAGAAGAATTGGTACACCAGTTACTGCAATTCCAATTGAAAGACCTTGCTTTATATTACAAAGACAAGCATGATCTTACTGAGCAGAAATTGAGCAGCAGAGATGATGATTACTCAAGAAGAGACAGAGGACGTGACAGGGATAGCAGAGACCGAGACAGAGGTCGTGATAGAGACAGAGATCGCGGAAGAGATAGAGATCGTAGCAGCAAACCAAGAAGAAGAGATGAAAACATGGTTAGATTCTTCTTTAATCTTGGAAAAAAAGATCATTTGAAGAAACTTGATGTTTTAGATATTATCAATAAGGCAACTGATGATGGAAAAAGCAAAAGAAGAGCTGAAATCGGTGATATTGAGATTTTAGAGAAATTCTCTTTCTTTGAAGTTGAAAAATCCTTTAAAGATAATGTTTTAAGTAACATTCAATCGATGAAATTCAAAGGGAAAGATATGAGAGCTGAAGTAGCTAACTAATCCCTTTTTATACTATATAAAACCGGCAGTAATGCCGGTTTTTTTATTTGGTAATCAGCAGGTAAGCGAATGTTAACAAAACTTAATGTTATATAGTTTCACGTGCGATCCTTTTTTAGGAAATTTGCACTCGAATTATAAATACTAAAAAATGGGAATTGGTAATATTTTCCACGCTTTTCAACCAAAAGATAAAATCTTCTTTGTACTTTTTGAAAAGGTAACTGAAAATCTAGTTGCAATGTCTGAAGATTTCAACGCTGGAATCAAGGATTTCGATCTTAATGACGATTCAATGTTGAAAAAAATGAGTGATTTCGAACATAAGAATGACGAGCTTACTCACGAAATCTTTGTAGAACTTGGAAAAAACTTCATCACTCCTTTTGACCGTGAAGATATTCACACACTGGCAACAGGTTTAGATGATATCGCTGATTATATCTACGCGTCTACAAAATATATCTTCCTATACAAATCTCCTGAGATGAAAGCGTATTCAGATTTCTCTCTATTGATTCACAAGGCATGTCTTGAAATCCAGAATGCAATGAAAAACCTTAAAGGATTCAAGAACATGGAGCAGGTGAAGGAAGCTTGTATTAAAGTAAACTCTATTGAGAACATTGCAGATGACCTGCTTTCTAACTCAATGGTAGAGTTATTTGAAACCAACGATGCCATCAACATCATTAAGGTTTCTTCTGTATTGAACTATCTTGAAATCGTAACTGATAAAGCTGAAGATGTTGCCAATACAATTGAGAACATCATGATTAAATACGCCTAAAAGATAACAATACCTAGCAAAAAATGGAATTTCCGATTTTACTGATAGTTATTATTGCGTTGGCGCTGATCTTTGATTATATCAATGGTTTTCATGATGCAGCCAATTCGATTGCAACTATCGTTTCTACAAAAGTTTTAACTCCATTCCAGGCTGTACTTTGGGCAGCACTTTGGAACTTTGCGGCTTTCTTTATTGCTGCTTATATTATTGGAGAATTTAAAATTGGTAATACAATTGCCAAAACAGTTAACGAGAATTTTATCACGCTTGAAGTTATATTTTCCGGTTTGATGGCAGCTATTGCCTGGAACCTTCTGACATGGTGGTTTGGGATTCCTTCCTCATCGTCGCATACACTGATCGGAGGATTCCTGGGAGCAGCTTTAACGCATGCTTTTATGATGGATTACCATGATGTGGCGGCAGCACAGCCAGGACTTGGGATGTGGGAAACTATTAAAGAAGCTTTCATTCAGGTAACTCATCAAGGTGTAGTGAAGTTTGATAAAGTTATTCCTATCTTCTTGTTCATTTTCATGGCACCAATTATAGGGATGATTATTTCAATCATTATTACATTAATTATTGTACACCTTTATAAAAGATCAAACCCACACAAAGCAGACAAATCTTTCAAAAGATTGCAACTGGTTTCTTCAGCCTTGTTCAGTTTAGGACATGGTCTGAATGATGCTCAGAAAGTAATGGGAATCATTGGAGCGGCGGTAATTTACTATCACGTTAATATGCTTCAGGATACACAGTATTTGGATATTCCTTCTGCGGGACGTTTTGATTACTTTGCACAACATTATATTTGGGTTCCTTTAGTTTCATTTATTGCCATTGCTCTAGGAACTATGAGTGGGGGTTGGAAGATCATCAAAACAATGGGAACAAAGATCACTAAAGTGACTTCATTGGAAGGAGTGAGTGCAGAAACTGCGGGAGCTATTACTTTATTCATCACAGACCACTTCGGTATTCCTGTATCTACAACGCATACGATTACAGGATCTATCATCGGAGTTGGATTAACGAAAAGAATTTCAGCAGTAAGATGGGGTATTACCGTAAGCTTACTTTGGGCTTGGGTATTAACCATTCCGATCTCAGCAATCGTAGCTGGTATCACTTATCTTCTTGTAACTTTCTTATTTTAAGATAAAAAATCACAATTATCATATAGACTTTGTCCATTTGGGCAAAGTTTTTTGTTTTATAAAGCCTTGAAAAATTGTATTTTTGTTCAAATTATAAGATTTTATGGAATTTTTAGACAGATACCAGCAGATTGTTGGGGAAGCCATCAATAAGTATACTTTTAAAGATAAGCCTACGGAGTTATATGAGCCGATGAACTATATCATTTCCCATGGTGGAAAACGTCTTCGTCCCATTATGGTGCTGATGGCCTGTGATCTGTTCGGTGGAGACCTGAAGCAAGCTATAAAGCCGGCTTTAGCAATCGAGTTTTTCCATAATTTTACTCTGATCCATGATGATATTATGGATGAGGCTCCTTTAAGAAGAAATAAACCTACCATCCATACACTACACGGGATCAATGTGGGAATTCTTTCCGGGGACGGATTGATGCTTAAAGCTTATAAATTCTTTGAAGACCTTGAACCTGAAATTTTCAAGGCTTGTATCAGAATATTTACCCATACTGGACTTCTTTTATGTGAAGGACAGCAGTATGATATCAATTTCGAAACTCAGGAAAATGTAACCTTTGATGATTACATTAGAATGATTACCTACAAAACCGGAGTATTGAGTGCTTCTTCTTTTGAGATCGGAGCATTAATCGCGAGAGCTGATTTTAAGGATGCAAAAGCAATCTTCAATTTCGGAAAACACATCGGAATTGCATTCCAGATTATGGATGATTATCTTGATGTATTCGGAGATCAGGCACAGTTTGGGAAAAAACATGCCGGAGATATCTATGAGAACAAGAAAACAGTTCTTTACCTGTTAGCAAGAGAACATGCTACAGATGAAGAAAGAAAAGAACTGGATTACTGGTATTCTAAAAAGACAGACAATATTGATAAAATCTACGGGGTTGAAAAGATCTTCAGAAGAACAAAAGTAGATGAAAAAGCACTTCGTCTGATCGAAAAACACAACGAAATCGGTCAGAGCTATCTTAAGAAAATTGATATTCCGGAAGAAAAGAAAAAGCCGTTCATTGAGCTGGCAAACTATCTTTTAAGAAGAGAAAGCTAAATAAGGTTCCAGATGATAGGTGGTAGGTCGCAGAATTGCCTGCTACCTATTACCTGTCACCTAAAATCTATACAATGAAATTCAGAACAGAAGTCGATATTCCGAAATCAGAGAAAAAGATTGAGATTGAAGACAGAATATTTTCAATCGGTTCCTGCTTTGCCTCTGAAATGACAGAATTGTTGAAAGAGGGCCAGCTTCAGACCCTCAACAATCCTTTTGGGACGATTTTTAACCCCTTTTCTATCAATAATGCAGTAAAAAGACTCCATGATTCGGAGTTTTATGTAGAGGAAGAACTGATTATCTATAATGAAGAATATATCTCGCTGGATCACCATACAAGCTTTGATACAAGATATATTCACCAGACGTTGGATAAGATCAATAAAGCCATTGAAGAAGGAAATGCCTTTCTACAGGAAGCAGACTGGATCATTATTACCTATGGATCTTCCTTCATTTACGAATTCGTACCCAAGAATAAATTAGTAGCCAATTGCCATAAGATTCCACAGAAGTTTTTTGAAAAAAGGCTGCTTTCCCATCAGGAGCTTACAGGTTCTATTTACAATACCATTCTGGAGCTTAAAGATATCTGTAAAGAAGGAGTTCAGATTCTGTTTTCTGTTTCGCCGGTAAGGCATACCAAAGACGGAATGGTGGAGAATCAGCTGAGTAAATCTAAGCTGATTACAGCCATTCATGAGTCTATATCTATGTTTGAAGACTGTCATTATCTTCCGGTTTATGAGATTTTGATGGATGATCTGAGAGATTACCGTTTCTATAAAGAAGATATGATTCATCCGAGTGCCCAGGCCGTTAATTATATTTTTGATAAGTTTGGAGACTCTTATTTTTCAGGGGAAACCAAAGACTTTATCAAAGAAAACTTTAAGATCATGAGAGCGTTGGAACACAAAACCAATGATTTGAAAGATCCTAAGTTTATAGAATTCAGGGAGAAACTGGATCAGAGAATAGAAAATCAGCGTACAAAAGTAAAACATACAATATTCAAATGATTGACTTTACGGAGATTGAATACTTAAAGTTGGGAAATGAAAGACAAAAAAGAGCCTATGAAGTCCTTACTCAATATAAGATCTTTGAAAAGCTGAGTAAATATTCTCCATTACTAGCAGGAACAATTCCGATTGAAATTGATGTTGAAAACAGTGATCTGGATATTATCTGTGAGGTGGATCTGAGATTTGAAGAAGACTTTTTAAAGGAGATTATGTTCACAGAACTTATACCCGCCGATGTAAGAGTTTCCGTTGAAAAAACGATTATAAACGAAGAAGAAAGTATTACACTGAACTTTATGCTGGAAGAATTTTCTATCGAGATTTTCGGTCAGAATAAGACTCCAATAGAGCAGAATGCTTATCGGCATATGGTTGCTGAACACAAAATATTACAGGAAAAAGGAGAAGATTTTAAACAAAAAATAATAGAGCTTAAGAAACAGGGAATCAAAACAGAACCGGCATTCGGAATACTGATGCATCTGGAAAATCCCTATGAAGATCTGTTAAAATTATAAAAAATGATTGATACACATACCCATTTATACGCAGAAGAATTTGATGAAGACAGAAAAGAAGCCATTCAGAGAGCTTTAGATAAAGGAATTACGGAGTTTTATCTTCCGGCAATTGATTCCGAATCCCATGGGAAAATGCTTGAGCTGGAAGCAGAATATCCGGGACAGATTTTTTCAATGATGGGGCTACATCCTTGTTATGTAAAGCCTGAATCCTGGGAGAAAGAGCTTGAGATCGTTAAAAGTTATCTTGACCAAAGGTATTTTCCGGCAATAGGAGAGATCGGTATTGATCTGTACTGGGATAAAACAACCCTGGACATTCAGGTAAAAGCTTTTGAACAGCAAATCGACTGGGCGATAGAAAAAGACCTTCCTATCGTTATTCATACCAGAGAAAGCTTTGATGAAACATTCGAAGTTCTGGAAAGAAAGAAACATCTTAAATTAAGAGGAATTTTTCATTGCTTTTCCGGAAATCTGGAGCAGGCACAGCACGCAATGGACCTGAATTTTATCTTGGGGATCGGTGGAGTAGTGACCTTCAAAAACGGGAAAATAGACCAGTTTCTGAGCGAAATCCCTTTAGATAAAATCGTATTGGAGACAGATTCCCCTTATTTAGCTCCGGTTCCGCACAGAGGAAAAAGAAATGAAAGTTCATATCTTGATCTGGTAGCCGGAAAGCTGGTAAATATTTACGGTAAAGACTTCTCTGAAATAGACAGAATCACTACCGAAAATGCACGGAATCTTTTTAAAACCGAGGTATAATGGATGGAATTCTAAAGTTTGTAAAAGATAACCGGCTCAATAGTATTATCCTGTTTGCTGTTTATTTTGTTATTAATCTTTTATTCCTGACAAAGTATGGGATCAGGCAGTCTTTTATACCTCTCAGTATTTTAGTGGCTGTTTTCGCTGTAGGAAACGCAGTGATGTTTTTTTTAGGGAAATGGTCAGGATTTAAGAAAATAGTGTCGGCAAAACTGGTTTATATCCTGATAGGATGCATTGCTGTTGCTTATATTGCCATGTGCCATGTGATGAAAGATCCTTACAAAATGAATATAGACAGATGGCAGACTTTAGAGTTTTCTTTAGAATACTGGATCAAAGGAAAGTATATTTATGATACTCCGAACTTTATGGGGAATCTGTCCTCTTACCTTCCGGGGCAGCTGCTTATTTCCAGTATATTTTATTTTTTAGGAAATGTAGGATACCTTCAGGTGGGTGCTTTTTTACTCTTTTCATATACGATCTGCCTGGAATTTAAAAGCAATTTCATTCGGTTTATAGCAGTATTGATGCTGGGAGTATCATTGGCCTATATTTATGATGTGGTCTGTAAAAGTGATTTTATTGCTTCCTTTATTGCTGTTGCTGCGTTTATGCTCTTATGGCATAGCAGATTTAAACATGATTATTTTCAGAAACCTCTTCTGCTGGGAGTAAGTATAGGCATTCTGTGTCTTACAAGAAGTGTAGTGATTATTCCATTAATTATTTTTCTGTTAAGACCTTTTTTGCTGACTCGCTGGGAAAAGAGAATAAAGTTTGGGATAAGCTTTTTACTAACAGTAGGAATATTACTGGCAACGGTCTTTCTGCCTGCCAAAAGCCTTGATCACTTGTTACACTATAACCCCTTAACACTCCAGGGACAAAGTAACAAATACGTGATGCTATTTTTCATTGTACTGGCAATCATTTCCTCATTGTATGCTAAAAGAATAGAAATGGTGTTTTATTTTTCAGCTTATATCACTTTTTTAGTGATGGTAAGCTTTGTGACTGAGAAATATCTGATTTTAGGATTTTCTTTTCAGAGTAATTTTTTTTCTACCACATATTTAGCAGCCTGTTTGCCTTTCTGTATTATCGGATATTGCTATACAAAACGGAAAGAATCAGACGCAATAGATCAACCTCAATAAAAAATAAACCCCTCTCATTTTGAAAGGGGTTTACTATTTATTTTTTTCTGGTGAAATTTTTGTTCTTAGGTTTTTTAAACCCAACCGAAGCTCCTCCAGCCGGTTTCTTTTTATTTGGTCTGGAATTGTTACTGTTATTAGAAATTCTGGGCCTGTCGGTACCCGCAGAAGCCGGTTTGTTATTAGAATCTCTTTTCTGAGCTATAAGATTATCCGTATGGAACGGGTGATTTTTGATGACAGGAATTTTCTTTCCAATCAGCTTTTCTGTGTTTTTCAGGTTCGTAAGATCAAGACCATCTACAAAAGATATAGAAGATCCTTCAGCTCCCGCTCTTCCTGTTCTTCCGATTCTGTGTACATACGTTTCAGAAACATCAGAAAGCTCAAAATTGATCACGAATTTTAATTCATCAATATCAATACCTCTTGCTGCAATATCTGTAGCGACAAGAATCCTTGTTTTTCCTGATTTAAAATTATTAAGGGCGTTCTGTCTTGCATTCTGAGATTTATTCCCATGAATCGCCTCAGCAGAGATATTGTCCTGCTGAAGTTTTCTTGCAATCTTATCAGCGCCGTGCTTTGTTCTGGAAAATACCAATACAGAGTCTGAAATGTCATTTTGTAGGATATGAGATAACAGATTTAGCTTGTTTTCCTTTTCTACAAAGTAAACGGATTGCTTAATGGTATCTGCAGTAGAAGAAACCGGAGTCACCTCTACTTTTACCGGGTTGTTCAGAATGGAATTAGCCAGTTTCTGAATCTCTACGGGCATCGTTGCAGAGAAGAACAGAGTCTGTCTTTTTTGTGGTAAAAGTTTGATGATTCTTTTTACATCATGTACAAATCCCATATCAAGCATTCTATCCGCTTCATCAAGAACAAATATTTCAAGATTTCTTAAGCTGATAATACCCTGAGCAATAAAGTCAAGAAGTCTTCCCGGTGTAGCCACCAAAATGTCAACCCCTCTTTTTAAAGCAGCTTCCTGATTTCCCTGTTTTACTCCTCCGAAAATAACAAGTTCCTTTAGCGGAAGATATTTACCATAAGCATTAATGTTCTCTTCAATCTGGATCGCCAATTCTCTGGTAGGCGTAAGGATTAAAGCTTTAATATTTTTATTTGGTATTTTATTTTTAGATAGATTCTGTAAAATAGGAATAGCAAATGCTGCTGTTTTTCCTGTTCCTGTCTGTGCACAGCCTAAAAAGTCTCTGCCTTGTAAAATATCAGGAATAGATCTTTCCTGAATGGGTGTTGGAGTCGTATATCCCTGTTCCTGAATTGCCTTGGCAATAGGTTCTATTAAGTTTAAGTCTGTAAAATTCAAATGAATTATTTTAAAATTTTAAATAAAAAATTCCCTCTGTTTGAAAGAATTACATTTTGCAAAGGTAGGTTAAAAAAAATTAAGATTTTCACAATGATGAAGTAGGCTTTATCTGCCCTGATTAATTCATTATAAGGCTCATACCCATATTTGTTAATTGGTGAATGTATTTAATTATAGTTAATGGCTTTTTCTTAAATGAGATTATCAATATTACAACTGAAAAAGGTTCGGTTACAAAACAGTTTATTAAAAAATAAATACGATTATTTTATATAAAGAATGGCTGCCTAATCTAAGGCAGCCATTTATATTTATTGTATCAGATGAGTGGTTATTTCACCTTGATCCATTGCTGGTTCTTTCTAAGATTTTCAAAAAAGTGATACATTTCTGAAAGCTTTTCGCTTCCCCGTTTCCCATAATCTTCCACATTTTTTGAAGTACCATCTGCAAAATTGATTCTTAAATAAGAGGTAGGTAAGTCTGTAATGTTTTTTTCTCCGTATTTGTCATTTAAATTTTTTACCTCTAAACCGTCCAGTAAACTGATGAGCTTATTGTAATCTGCCTCTTTAATGGTTCCTTTAAAAGTTCCTTCTCTGGGCTTGGAGAATTCGTCTTTTGAAGGTTTATCGGTGAAATTAAAATGTTCCGCTTCAAAAACTGCTGTTCTGTCCGGATTGATGGTCATGGTGAAGACAGGGCAGAACCCAAAACACGGGGTGGCCTGATATTCTATTTTAGAATATTTTGAATTGACTTTCTGAGAAGTACAGGAAAATAAAAATATAAAAGCACAAAGGCCTAGTATATATTTCATAGCTTACAATTTCTTTAGACACTTTCAATAACCATTCCAATCTAAAACATACGGAAAATAAAATTGGAAAAATAGGAGAGTATTATTAAAGGCTAAAAAATAAAGAGAAACAAAACTGCTCCTCTTTATTAATATTTTTTAAAATCAAATTCTCAATCTGAAATTATCCGTGTAGCTGTTTCCAGATAGCATCCTTCAGTTCTACAAGACCTTCTCCGGTAACTCCTGAAAAGAATAAAGGTTGTTTATTCTCCGGGAACTCCGCTGCAATTTCCTTTTTAAGTTCATCATCCAAAAGATCGGATTTTGAAACAGAAATAATGAAGTCTTTATCTAAAAGCTCAGGATTATATTCTTTTAATTCATTTTCCAGTACCTTAAATTCCTGGAAGTGATCTTCAGAATCTGCAGGAATTAAAAACAACAGGATAGAGTTTCTTTCAATATGTCTCAGGAATCTGTGTCCTAATCCTTTTCCTTCTGCTGCTCCTTCAATAATTCCTGGAATATCGGCCATTACAAATGATTTGTAATTTCTGTAATCCACAATTCCAAGGTTTGGAGTCAGGGTTGTAAAGGCATAGTTAGCAATTTTAGGCTTTGCTGCAGAAACAGAAGCTAGAAGTGTAGATTTTCCGGCATTCGGGAATCCAACCAATCCTACATCGGCCAAAATTTTAAGCTCAAAGACTACATAGCCTTCCTGGCTATCCATTCCTGGTTGAGCATATCTTGGAGTTTGATTGGTAGAAGATTTGAAGAATTCGTTTCCTTTTCCTCCTTTTCCTCCTTCCATCAAAATGATTTCCTGCTTGTCTTCAAGGATCTCGCCGATAATTTCTCCTTCTTCATTTTTAGCGATTGTTCCAATAGGAACATCAATATAAATATCAGAACCATCAGCACCGGTAAGCTGGTTTTTGGCTCCGTTTTCACCACGCTCAGCTTTTATGTGGCGGGTGTATCGAAGCGGAAGTAAAGTCCATTCCTGAGCATTTCCTCTCATAATGACGTGTCCACCGCGACCTCCATCGCCACCATCGGGACCACCTTTAGGAATATACTTTTCACGGCGAAGGTGGGCAGAACCAGCACCTCCGTGTCCGCTTTTACAATGGATTTTTACGTAATCTACAAAGTTAGACATATAGTATTTGTTACGAGTTGCGAGCTACGGGACGAAAAATACGTATCCCGTATCCCGAATCTCGATTATTTAATTTTCTCTACCTCAGCGAAAAGTTTCTGGGAAATTTCGTTAATTTCACCTACACCGTTTACTTCAACATATTTACCTTGTTGCTTGTAAAGTTCGGCTACTTCTGCTGTTTTAGTATAATATTCTTTAATTCTGTTTTCAATGATCTCTACATTGCTGTCGTCTGATCTTCCGCTGGTTTCCCCTCTTTTCAGAAGTCTTTCCACCAAAATTTTATCCTCTACGATTAATGAAAGACAAATGTCAATATCATCATTAAGTTCTTCTTTAACGATTTTTTCCAACGCTTCTGTCTGAGCAGTAGTTCTTGGATATCCATCAAAGATAAAACCATTAGTGTCGGTAGGTTTTCTGATCTCATCAATCAGCATATCTGTTGTTACCTGATCCGGAACCAATTCTCCCTTATCGATGTAAGACTTAGCCAGTTTTCCTAGTTCGGTGTCATTTTTCATGTTGTATCTGAAAAGATCACCTGTTGAAACCTGTTTTAAGTTGAATTTTTCGATTAGATTCTGAGCTTGTGTTCCTTTTCCACTTCCTGGAGGGCCGAACAGAACAATGTTTATCATAATGTTGTTTCGCTTCCGGCAATTGGCAAGTGCTTCTTGCTTTTAGCTTTATTTAGTTAATATTTTACTTTATTTCGATTTAATATTTAAAGCTAAAAGCCAGTAGCTGATAGCTATAGGCATTTAATGATTAATTTGTCCGTCTTCTAATTGGTACAAATTAGGTAGGTTTCTTCCCAATTCATCGTAATCCAATCCATAACCAAGAACAAATTTATTTGGAATCTCTCTTCCAATATAGTCCAGTTTGAAGTCCTTCTTGTAAATCTCAGGCTTCAGTAAGAAACTAGCCAGCTTTACAGATTTAGGACGTTGTGTTTCCTGAAAATATTTGAACAGACTTTCAACCGTATTTCCTGTATCAACGATATCTTCTACAAGAATAATGTGACGGTCTTTTACATCTTTTGTCAGCTCCATTTTTTGATAAACAATCCCTGTAGACTCAGTTCCTACGTAAGAACTCATTTGAAGGAAAGCGATTTCGCATTCCCCAGGATAATATTTTAAAAGATCTGAGAAGAACATGATAACCCCATTCAAAACACCAATGAAAACAGGAACTTCGTCTTTGTAATCTTCATAAATTCTTAATGCTGTCTCTTTTACAATTTCCTGAATTTCGGCATCCTTTAAATAAGGAACGAAAGTTTTGTCGTGAACTTTAATACTTTCCATAAAAAATTTTAGTAGTTGGCAAAGTTACGGATTTTAGATTTTTCATTAAAATCTTTTTGTGTTTAATCACCGTTTTATACTATATTTGTTCTTTCGAACCCATAAATACAGACATGTAGGATATAATTTCTTTCAGATTCAATGAAGCGGTAGCCCATGAGTTACCGGTGTTTAACCTTTATTAAGAAAGAAATCATGATTTTACTGCAAAATATATCCTTTGGGTTTCCGGGAGGAGATCTCCTTTTTAATCATATCAATTTAACAGTACCATCTCATACCAAATCAGCTTTGGTAGGAAGCAACGGCATGGGAAAATCTACCCTGCTGAAAATTATAGCAAATGAAATACAGCCATTAGAGGGAAGTGTAAACATTCAGGGTGAAATTTTCTATGTTCCCCAAATGTTCGGAAATTTTAATCATTTAACGATCGCAGAGTGTCTGAATATAGATCAAAAGCTTTTTGCCCTTGAAAAAATAACAAGTGGGGAAGTGGATGAACATTATTTTGAACTACTGAATGACGACTGGGATATTGAAGAACGCTGTCAGAATGCACTACAATATTGGAATCTTCAGGATTTTGACTTAAACCAAAAACTAGAGGGATTGAGTGGCGGACAGAAGACCAAGGTTTTTCTTGCCGGAATTCAGATCAATCAGCCTGAGATTATTATTTTGGATGAACCTACCAATCATCTGGATCTGGAAGGAAGAAAACTCCTGTATGACCTGATTGAAAAAGTAAGTGCTACCGTTGTTATTGTAAGCCATGACCGGACATTGCTGAACCTTGTCGATACAATTTTTGAACTAAGTAATCAGGGAATTGCTACCTATGGCGGAAATTATGATTTCTACACAGAGCAGAAGGAAGTGGAGGATGAAGCTTTACAAAATGATATTCATGCCAAAGAACGGGCATTGAAAAAAGCAAAAGAAAAAGAACGGGAAACTCTGGAACGAAAACAAAAGCTTGATGCCAGAGGAAAACAGAAACAGGAAAAATCCGGCGTGGCCAGAATTATGATGAATACACTTCGGAACAATGCAGAAAAAAATACCTCAAAACTGAAAAGTGTACATACAGAAAAGATCAGTGGTATCTCAGGAGATCTGAGAGATTTACGTTCCTCTGTAAAGAATACTGATCAGATGAAAGTCAATTTCAATGATTCCGGTTTACATTCCGGGAAGATTTTAATTACAGCAGAGCATATTAATTTTAGTTATAGTGAAGAAAAGCTCTGGAAAGAGAATCTTGATCTTGAAGTACGAAGTGGAGACAGAATTTCAATTAAAGGCTCCAATGGTTCAGGAAAAACTACTTTGATAAAGCTTCTTTTGGGAAGTATAAAACCTTCCATCGGAAATATCAGTATTACTGAGTTCAACAGTATTTATATCGATCAGGAATATTCATTGATTGATAATGAGCTCACATTATATGATTTTGTACAAACATTCAATGACAGCGCTTTGCAGGAATCGGAAGTGAAGACCTTATTGTCACGGTTTTTATTCAGTAAAGAAACCTGGGATAAAAAATGCGGTGTTTTAAGTGGAGGAGAACGGCTGAGACTGCTTCTTTGCGGGCTTTCCATCAGTAATAAAGCTCCGGATATGATGATTCTTGATGAACCTACCAATAATCTGGATTTGCAGAATGTAGAAATTCTGACCAACTCTATTAAAGATTATCGCGGGACGCTGCTGGTGATCTCGCATGATGAAGTGTTTCTTGAAGAGATTGGAGTGAGCCGTGAGATTTTATTGGGCTCATAAAATATTTATATATTATTTGTCATTCTGCAGAAATCTTTATGTGTAAAAGATTTCTGCGGGACGACAAAATTATTTAGCTTCTGACAATGTCCAGTTGAAATAGATATCTGTGTTAATAAGATCAATAAGAACATCAGCCAAATCATGAGAAAAATATTTACCTAAGTTGATAGGAGTCTGTTTTAAAATTTCTTCCAATTGTTCTTTAGTGTAATAATGAAAATGTGTTTTATTGTTTTCATCCAGAGTAGAATATTCAATTCTGTTTCTTAATAAAACGGTGATCAGGTTATTAAGATCTTCACCATCATCATCTCTGTATATATCATTGATTATTAAATGGTAATTGTTGTTTTGGATATTATATTCTTTATAGAAAATTTTTATTAACCTTTCCTTATTTAATTTGGTGACTACCTCAATAAGAGCTTGTTTTACTCCTGTAGCACTTCCATATTCAAATATTCTTCCATCCTTTTTTACAAGAAGTATTGGCCCTTGACCTATTAACATTATTTTTTTATCTTTTGCTTGATAACCGAAGACAAAGATGTCATCATAATCTTCTGTGTAACTAACTTCAACATGATCCCCTGCATTATTCAGGACATATTCTTCGGCTGTTTTTATAAACTCATTCATGTTTTTTTATAGCATTTTATTTTTTGGTTTTCTTAATCGCATCCAGATAAATTTTCTTGATGCTGTTCTTTTCCTCTTTTTCACTAATATTCTCAAGTGCAGGAAGAAGAGTCTTATTGTGTGGAGTTTTCAGTTTCAGTATTTCTCCCAATGCAAAAGCAGCGCTCCAACGGACAACTGTTCCTTCATGCTCAGTGTTTGCTGTCAGATTGGTGATGGCCATGTCCAGATTCTCGGGGAATAACTGAGCGGTGTTACCAATCACTTTAGCGCTTTCCCATTTTATTCTGGGAGCTTTTTCAGTAAGGGTATTGGTGATAAAAGTGAATACGGTTTCGTCTGCCAGGTTAGGGTTTTGCTTGGTAGCATATTCCATAGCTTCTATGCAGGTCCCTTTTACCGGGTCTTTTGCTTTCTCAGCAAAAGCAATCAGTTCATCTGTTGGCAGAGAAGTATCAATAATCCATTTGCTGATGATTTCTGTTTTTTCCTTTGCTTTGGAAGTCTTGTCTTTAAAAAGTTCTTCTATAGTCATGGTGTTGATTTTTAATTTTTCCAGCGTTCTAATTTAGGAATTCCTTTTGAAAATAAACTGGCCAGAAAACCGGGAAACCCTATATCCTTCATTTTATTTTTTACAAATTCCTGCATTTCCGGTGCTGTGATATTTGATTGTTTGAACTGTCCTTTTTCATAGCAATAATCACAATATTTTGTGCTGATAGAACCGTCAGTATTGGTTCCGCCTCCGTTGGGTGATTTTTTCAGAGGCATCCCACAGCTCTGGCAATTTTTGTATACTTTATCCATGTTGTATTATATGTTGGACAAAGGTAAATAAGGCAACTGTCAACCCTATGTCAGTCTGTTTTTTTATTTGAAAGGTAGTTGGGTGCTGGGAGATGGAAGTTGTGGAAGCCGGAGGCTGGGAGTAGATGTATATAGCTATTTATTCAGTTTATTTTTAAGAATAATTACAAAGGCTTTCAGAAGTTATTCACCTGGGAGAAACTTCCAGCATCCCTCTTCCTGCTCCCATCCTATAAACTACGTCAAAGAATTAATATACTCCTCAAGGGTAAAATGCATCTCTTTTTTGAATGGCTGATCCGCATTCTTCAAGTCCTGAATCTGCAAAACCTTAAAATCCCGGTATTCCTTTCTTTTCCAGCACCATGCAATCAGATGCCATTGGTTGGTGTAAAAGCTCATACCGATAGGTTCAATTTCCCTTTCACTGGTTTCGTTTGAATTGTTGAGATAGCTTATTTTTAAAATCTGCTTATCAACAATAGCATTCTGTATGATGGTAAGATAATCCTTGCTATGGTCGGTATCACGAGAAACATAAATGCCGATCTTTTCCTGTAACTGATCAGCTTTTTCCTTCTCGCTATATCGTAAGACCGATTTTATCTTGTCTATTGCATTGCCAACATTTTTCTGTATCGTTTTGTCTGTATAACGCTCAGAAAGTTTGGAAATTATAATTAAAGCATTGGCTTCATCACTGGTCAGAAGAACAGGAGGAAGAAAGAAGCCCTGCAAAACGGTATAGCCTTTCTGCGGTTCATAATCAATAGGAACTCCAATTTCACCCAAAGCTTTAATATCCCTGTAAACCGTTCTGATGCTGATTTCATATTTGTCAGCAATATAATCAGCGGTTACAAACTTTTTAGATTGCAGGGTGGTAAGCACGGAAATCAGTCGGTCAATTCTGTTCATTATTTAAAGCATGAGATTCAAAAATATAAAATTATTGAATATGGTGACCATTTCGGGCGCAGCGCAGCAATCTCAGCACATACAAGTTCTCCCAGATCTTGCAAATATATCCATAGACATCAGCGAAATCTGTATAATCTGTAGGAATATCATGAATATTAAACTTTTTGAATGGATTATTGAAAGCAATGGAGGGTAAAACTTGGTTAGAATAAATGTAAATAGCTTTTGTAACTAAGAAAAAATCTGCAAAACCAGCGAGAGTCTATTTACAATGTTTCAAGATCCAATCATAAATCCCGTTCAGTACCTGCTCCCATATTTCCTCATTTAAAATCTCATGACGCATTTCTGGATAGACCTTCACATTTACATCCTGAAAGCCATCAGCTTTTAAATTGTTAACAGTAACTATCACTCCCTTGCTGAAATCACCAATCGGATCATTCTGCCCGCTTACAAACAGAAAAGGAAATGACGGAGAAATAGCAGCAGCCCAATCCCTTGAGGTCGCTCTTTTATAAACCGTAAACAGAGTATAAAAAGCATTGTGAGTAAAAGGAATTCCACACAACTCATCTTGTTCGAAATTTTTTCTGTTCTTAGGATTAACACTGAGCCAGCTTGTATCACCAAAGTCTTTATCATCTTTAAAATGCTTATTGTTTACCTTGGTAAAAACAGAATTTAAAAAAGTACGATGTCGTGGAGCGATCATATTGGCCAAAGATAAATATCCTCTTAATAGGTCAATTCCCGGTAAAGGTCCACCAGTTCCTGTGATGATTGCTCCAGCAAATTTATGACTGGCCTTCTGAAGTAGACAACGCGTAATAAATGATCCCATGGAATGCCCCAAAATAAAATGGGGAACATCCGGATATTGTACTGCAAGATGATCTGCCATCATTTCTGCATCAGCAATCAATCTTTCATCCGGTTTTTCAAGCTGGAAGAACCCGATATCCTTTTTCTCTTTTACAGATTTGCCATGGCCTAGATGGTCATAAGTCAGTACTGCAATTCCGTGATTGGCAAAATATTCTGCTATTTCAGCATATCTTCCACTGTGTTCCTGCATGCCGTGAACGATGAGGAGAGTGGCTTTTGCTGTTTGTGGAATAAACGGAGTGTAGTAAAGCTGGGAGGCTTTGTTGGAGTTGGAGGGAATGTATGCTGATTTTTGAGATACTGGCATAATAGCTTATTTAGATGCTAATCAAAGATAAGGAATAAAAAATGTTTTAATTAATGGAAACTATTCCTCTTTTTTTATTGATGTTGCCCACAATTTTTTATTCAGCATATATTTTTTTTCTATACTTAGATTTGGAATAGTCCAACCGAAATCAGTTTGGCTTTTGTCAATGAGACTTAGTGAGTAAATTTTATCTTTTTCAAAAAAATGATTCCCATAAAGTTCTGGGCATTTAACTATAATGGGAATTTTTTTATCTGTATAGTTTTTTAAATTTGAATTAATAATTTCAAATTCTATAATTGTAGCATAAGCTATATATATCCACAATTTGGAGGAAGAGAAATATTATTAACTATTCTTCCTGTTACTTCATACTTTCGGACTGTAGTTCGTTTGGTGGAAAAACTCAAAGAAATCACTAGAATAAGTGTGAGAGGGAGTAAAATAATATTTTTCATTTTAAATATTTGATAGTAAATATAGGCGGTTTTAAGAAGATGCAAAAGTAAAATAACCATAAATAAGATAATGTTCAACCTCATGATTTTCACCCCACCCCAAAATAAATATCCCCTATAATTTGGCTGTCATTTTTTTTAAAAGTAATTTTGCACGAATCTTAAAACAAAAGTAAAATATGTCAACTTATGTAGTTGTAGGTCTTCAGTATGGAGATGAAGGTAAAGGTAAAATCACGGATGTTTTATCAGCAAAATCTGACTATGTAGTGCGTTTCCAAGGGGGAGACAACGCTGGTCACACGGTATATGTTGGTGAAGAAAAATTCGTTCTACACCTTCTTCCTTCAGGAGTTCTTCAATGCAAAGGGAAATGTATCATTGCGAACGGAGTAGTGGTAAACCCTAAGTCTTTTATTAGAGAAGTTGGTCAGATCGAGAGCAAAAACTTGAGAACAGATCACATTTTTATAAGCAGAAGAGCGCATGTTATCATGCCTTACCACATCCTTTTGGATACTTACCGTGAAGAGGAACACGGCGGAACTCAGATCGGAACAACCAAAAAAGGAATCGGACCTTGCTATGAAGATAAAATCGCAAGAGTCGGAATCAGAATGGTTGACCTATTGAACCCTGAAATTTTAAGAGATAAAATTGAGAAAAACTTAAAAGTTAAGAACTCTCTTTTTGAAAAATATTACGGAAAACCGACATTAGACGTTGAAGAAATCTATAACGAATATTTAGAAATCGGAAAACAGCTTCAGGACAGAATCGTTGATACTGAATTAGAGCTAAACGAGGCAATCAGAGACGGTAAAAATGTTTTATTTGAAGGAGCACAGGCATTAATGCTTGATATCGACTTCGGTACATATCCGTATGTAACTTCATCTTCTCCATCTACAGGAGGGGTTTGTTCAGGAGCAGGAGTTCCACCAACATCACTTCAAAACCTGATCGGTGTAGCAAAAGCATACTGTACAAGAGTAGGAAACGGACCTTTCCCATCTGAATTAGACAATGAATTAGGAGAAAAGATCAGACAGATCGGTGGTGAATTCGGAGCTACTACAGGGAGACCAAGAAGAACAGGTTGGTTAGACCTTGTTTCTTTAAAGCATGCTTGTATGATCAACGGGATCAATAACCTTGTGATTACTAAACTTGACGTTCTTACAGGAATTGAAAACCTTAAAATCGTTACGCATTACAAAACTGAAGACGGGAAAATTATCGATTACTTTACTTCGTCAACAGAGAAGCTATACAACTATGAGCCAATCTACCAGGATTTACCAGGTTGGGCGGAAGATATCACAAAAGCTAGAAGCTATGATGAACTTCCTGATAACGCTCAGAAATACATCGAGTTTATCGAAAAATATTTAGGAATTAATGTATACTTAGTTTCTGTAGGTCCTGAAAGAAGTCAGAACATCATCAGAAAAGAATTATTCTAATATTCTTAGAACATATATAAAAAGAGACTGTCAGATTTGATGGTCTCTTTTTTTGTTTGCTATCTATGTCAGGGTTTTAAACCTTGACATGGATGATTATGTATTTTCGAAATATTGAAGTTATTAAAAACTCTTATATTTAATCTTATATATAATCGGATGGAAAACAATAAATTGCCTCAATCTGCCATGAACAATATTGTAATTAGCTTATACTTTACCATTGCATATGCTGTTTTACTAAGTGTTTATTTAGGATTTCCAATAAATATCCGCAGTAATTTTTTGCTGATGTTATTTGTTGTTTGCAGTTTACTGTTTAGTGTTGCTGCTATATATTTTGCTGCTAAAAGTTATAAGGAAGCAAAGATCAGTTCGGTCATTCTCATTATTATCAATGCACTGGGGCTATTAATACCATTGATAATGTTGCTGATGATTTTTACATAATCCAATACTTTGAACGATTTTAAGCGTATATTTTTACTATTTGAAATGTTAAATTTTAAACATTTTCATAAAATTTTATAATATTATGTTGTTTTGGTAAAATTCTGGCAAATATTTTGATATTGAAACATTGCTTATCGATAAGAACTAATCAAACTAATAATCACATTTTTTTAACAGTTTAAATAGTAATAGTGATGAAACACCAGAACCAAAACCAGGAGTTTCGTTTTAACGAAGTCCTTTTTGAGCACCGAAATAAGCAATACGGTGCTTATGTATTAAGAAACGAATCAGATAGAATATTAACCAAAGCACTTTTTATAGGAGTAAGTTTAATGGCTGCCGTCTCTATTACACCAGTTGTAATATCAGCTTTTAAAGGCCCGGAGATTTTGCACACTTCTTGTGATGTTGGTCTGATTAATATTCAAAATGTAGATACTCCAGAAGTAGCGCCTCCTGTAGAAATTATAAAACCAGCAACTGCTCCCGATAAAAGAACATTTGACAGTACAGTGCCTACACCATCAAGTACAGCACAGGATAATGTGAAAAAAGATGCTGTTCCTGATGATGCTGTGGCAGGCTTTACAGATCATTTTAAAGGAGATGTAGTAGCTCCGAATATGCCAACAACGGCACATGTGGGATCAGGGCCGGTAATCAATACTCCACCGCCGGTAATTTCAGAGCCGGTAGATAAAAGCAAAATCGTAGATGCAGGCGATCTTGGAGTGGAAGCAAATTTTAAAGGAGGGATAGATTCTTTCAGAAATAAAGTCATGAACAGCTTCGACGGTTCAGGAATTGAATCAGAAGAAATAATAAAAACTACGGTTACATTCATTGTAGAAATGGATGGAACAATTTCAGGGGTAAAAGCTAACGGAACCAACGCCGATTTTAATAATGAGGCAATCAGAACAGTGAAGGCAATTTCAAACAAAGGAATCTGGATTCCTGCCAAAAACAAAAAAGGTGAATTTGTAAGAAGTTACTTCAAATTTCCAATCTCCATGAAGTTTGATAATTAATATCAAAAATCAATTTTTAATAGTTATCCACAAAGATTTTTTTTTGTGGATAATTTTTTTTATTGTTAAATTGCTTATTAACAGTATTTTAACTCAATTTTGATTTTCTCTATCTATCGGGAGCAAAGAAAAAAGTGTATTTTTGAAACTTAAAGTTCTAATAATGGCAAAAATCATAGGTATTGCTAATCAAAAAGGTGGGGTAGGAAAAACTACTACCGCTGTAAACTTAGCAGCAGCATTAGGAGTATTGGAAAAGAAAATATTGATCATTGACGCTGACCCTCAGGCCAATGCTACATCTGGCTTGGGAGTAGAAGATGTTCAGTATTCCACATATAATCTACTGGAGCATAGTGCAGATACAAGAACCTGTATCAAAAGAACGGCAACGCCGAATCTGGATATTATTCCATCACACATTGACCTGGTAGCAGCGGAGATCGAATTGGTAGACAAAGAAGATCGTGAATATATGCTGAAAAAGGCTCTGGCCAGTGTAAGAGATGACTATGATTACATTATCATAGACTGTGCGCCGAGTTTAGGTCTGATTACAGTAAACGCTCTTACCGCAGCAGATTCTGTGATTATCCCCATTCAATGTGAGTACTTTGCATTAGAAGGACTTGGAAAACTTTTGAATACCGTTAAAAATGTTCAGAAGATCCATAACAAAGATCTTGGAATAGAAGGTCTTCTTTTAACGATGTATGACAGCCGATTAAGACTGTCTAATCAGGTAGTGGAAGAAGTCAATCTTCACTTTCCGGAAATGGTTTTTGAAACCATCATCAGCAGAAATGTAAGATTGAGCGAAGCACCGAGTTTTGGAGAAAGTATCCTGAACTATGATGCAGAAAGTAAAGGGGCTGTTCAGTATATTCAGTTAGCTGAAGAAGTTCTTTTAAAGAACGAAAACTTAATAAAGAATTAAATTTAATAATAAATGGCCAATAGGTGAGAGGTAATCATCACTTAGCAAACATCATTTATCAATTATATCTATGAAGGACAAAAAAAGAGCTATGGGACGCGGCTTGGGCGCCATTTTAAGTGCAGAATCCAAAGCAACTGTCAATTCCGCTACAGATGAGGGAGCAGATAAGTTTGTGGGAAATATTGTAGAAGTTGCGCTTGAAGATATATATCCGAACCCGACGCAGCCGAGAACTTATTTTGATGAAAAAGCATTAGAAGAATTAGCACAGTCTATTAAAAACTTAGGGATAATCCAGCCGATTACGTTAAGAAAAGACGGTGAGAAATTCGAGATCATATCAGGGGAAAGACGTTACAGAGCAAGTAAAATTGCAGGTTTAGCGACTGTTCCTGCGTATATTCGTTTGGTAAACGATCAGGAGCTTCTTGAGATGGCTCTTGTAGAAAATATCCAGAGAGAAGATCTTGATGCCATCGAAATTGCCCTTACTTATCACAGGCTTTTGGAGGAGATCGGTCTGACTCAGGAAAACCTGAGCCAGAGAATAGGGAAAGATAGAAGTACTATTACCAATTCAATCAGATTGTTAAGGTTGAATCCGGATATCCAGAATGCTATCAGAAGTGGTGAGATTTCCGCTGGACACGGCAGAGCGATCATCAGTCTGGAAAGTGAAGAAGATCAGCAGGTTTTGTTTGATCTGATCATTAAAGAAAAATTGAATGTGCGTCAGGCTGAACAGGCTGCCGCTGCATTGAAAAATCCAAAATCTCAGGCTGCTAAAAAAGTAAATGCCGAGTTATCCAATAACTATAAAAGAGCCCAGAAGACCATCGCTGACATCCTGGATGTAAAAGTGGAGATCAAGGCTTCTGGAAATGGTAAAAAAGGTAAGATTGTTCTGGACTTCAAAAATGAAGAAGAGCTGGAATATATTTTATCCCATATTAAATAAATGAAGAAAATATTTTTCACATTTTTCTTGTGTATTGCTGTATTAGCTTACTCACAAGTTGCGCCTATTGATACTGTTCGGGTACAGACACCTCCGAAAGAGGAATTTCGTTTGACGAAACCTGCTACCAAAACAGAAGCCAAGATCATTGAAGATCTTGAAAAAGCCAATGGGCCTACCAGAAAAACAATAAAGCTTAATCCAACCAAAGCAGGACTGTATTCTGCAGTATTGCCGGGATTAGGCCAGTTTTATAATAAAAAATACTGGAAAATTCCAATTGTTTGGGGAGCTGTTGGAGCGGGAGTAGGTATTGCTGTATGGAATGATAATCAATACAGAAAATACCGCGAATATTATGTAGCCAAATTAAACGGGACACCTAATGAATTTGTGGATGCCCGCCCGTGGTTAGACAAGAAAGCCTTAGGGAATGCTCAGGACAGGGCAAAAAGACAAAGAGATTATGCGATTGCCATTACAGGATTGATCTATATTTTAAATATTGTAGATGCAGTAGTGGATGCCCATCTTTATGAGAGCCGCCATGATCCTGATTTAACCTTTAAGCCTTCAATGATCCAGGATCAATATGGTTTTGATACACCTAAAACAGGATTCGCTCTAAGTTATAGATTTTAATAGACAATACATACAAAAGCCGAAAGGTTGAATGTAACAATAAAATAAAAAAGATTACATGAAAATAGCATTAGTTGGTTATGGTAAAATGGGTAAAATCATTGATGAGATCGCACAGAAAAGAGGTCATGAAGTGGTTGCCCGACTGAAGGAAACCCCAACTGCTGAAAATCTGAACAATCCGGATGTTGTTATTGAATTTTCTTTACCGGAAGTTGCCTATGATAACATCAAAGCTTGTCTTGAAAATAAGATCCCTGTAATCTGTGGAACAACAGGCTGGCTGGAGAAAAAAGATGAAATAGAAAAACTTGCTGTAGACAACAATACAGCCTTTTTATATGGTTCTAATTTTAGTTTAGGCGTTAATTTATTCTTTGCTCTAAATGAAAAATTAGCTGATCTGATGAAGAATGTAAATGAATATTCTTGTCAGCTGGAAGAAATTCACCACATCCATAAAAAAGATGCCCCAAGCGGAACTGCAATCTCTATTGCAGAAGGAATCATTCATAATAATCCGAAATTTGAAGCTTGGAAACTGGAAGAAACAGAAGGTAAACAGCTTGGAATTTTCGCCGTTCGTGAAGATGAAGTTCCGGGAACTCACAGCGTTTACTACAGAAGTGAAGTGGATGAAATTGAGATCAAACATACTGCATTCAACCGAAATGGATTTGCATTAGGAGCAGTAGTCGCTGCCGAATGGATCAAAGATAAAAAAGGAAACTTCGGAATGAAGGACGTTTTAGGGCTTTAATTGTAACAAATTCTGTAAATTGCAGACCAATATGAAAATGATGAATAGTAAATAGCAGCGTGCTGTAATCGTTTATTACTCATCATTTATCATTTATATATTTAGAACAGGCACAAAAAAATTATGAATTATTTTTTAACTTATACAGTGTATGTCCTCATTTTATCTGTATTGATGGGGATTTCAACTTGGAAGTTGTTCAAGAAAATGGGCTATAGCCCTTTATTTGCATTTATACCTTTTTATAACTATTTCATTATCCTGAAAGAAACAAAACATCCGAAATGGTGGGCAATCCTTTCCTATCTTCCGATTGTAGGACCTATCATGATGTCTGTTTTCCATCTTTATTTAGTAAAGAAATTCGGGAAAACCCTTTTCAAGGATCAGATTCTTACTGTAATCCTTCCGTTCATTTATATGGCAACAATCAACTATTCCAAAGAAGTAGAATTAGAAGATGAAAATGCCAATGAGCTGTTTCTTACCGATGAAGAAAAAGAAGCAAAAAAGAAAGATACATTTTTGGGTTCTATTACGTTTGCAGTAGTATTTGCAACTATTATTCACGTTTTTGTAACGCAGCCGTTCGGGATTCCTACAGGTTCCATGGAGAGAACACTATTGGTAGGAGACTTCCTTTTCGTAAACAAATGGAGCTACGGATACAGACTTCCGATGCGTCCTGTAGCAATACCTTTCCTTCAGGGAACGATCATGGATACCGGACAGAAAGGAAACCCAAAAGATGATCCGAAATCCTATGTAGACGGAGTAAAATTACCTTATACAAGAATATTACAGTTCAGTAAACCTCAGAAAAATGATGTAGTTGTTTTCAACTATCCTCAGGATTCTGTTCATACAGCAATCGACAGAAAAGACCCTTATGTAAAAAGATGTGTGGCTACAGCCGGAGATACTTTTGAAATGAGAGCCGGAAGACTTTTTGTAAACGGAAAGCCGGAAACTGTTTTGGGAGATCAGGAAGTACAGCACAGATATATTGTGACTACTGATAGCCAGTTAGATATTCCTACACTATATAAAGCTTACGGGTTTTTACCGGTAGTAGAACAGCAGCAGAATAACGGAGGATTTATTTATGCTTTTCAGGGTCTTACAGATAAAACGGCTAAAGATATTAAAGGACTTCCTCACGTAACTGATATAACGGAAGATGTTTCCGTAAAAGGAGAAGCAGCAATAGCTTACAGAGATGAAGCCAGAACAAAAATCGATACTACACAGTCTATTTTCCCGGTTAACAAACCTTGGAATCAAGACTGGTACGGACCGGTAAGAATTCCTAAGAAAGGAGATGTGGTAGCAATCAACAATGAAACCCTTCCAATGTTCCAGTGGATTATTTCTGAATATGAGCATAACAGCTTAGAAAAGAAGAACGGAAAGATCTTTATCAATGGTAAAGAAGCTAATCAATATACTATTCAACAAGATTATTATATGATGGTGGGGGATAACAGAGATGCTTCATTAGATGCAAGATTCTTTGGCTTCGTTCCGGAAGAAAATATTGTCGGAAAGCCGATGTTTACATGGATGAGTGTTCAGGGAGCTTTTGCTGACAGCAGCTCCAGCTATCAGGCGCCATTCAAGATCCGTTGGGACAGAATGTTTAAAGCAACCAATACAGGAGAAGCTAATAAAACTTCATACTGGTGGATTGCTGCAATGATTTTAATATTATTCTTCGGTTGGGAATATTTTGTGAAATTATTCAAAAAGAATAAGACAGAAGACGAGTTATAAATAAAATTAAACTTAAAATAGAATGAAGTATTTGAAAAAATACTTCATTTTTGTATTATGAATATGAAGAATGTTTTATTACCGGTATTTTATATGCCACCGGTTTCATGGTTTTCAGTGTTTTTAGATCCTGAAAATGAAGTTGTTTTTGAACAGTTCGAAAACTTTCCGAAGCAGACCTATAGAAATAGAGCTAATATTTATGGAGCGAATGGGAAATTATCTCTGATCATTCCTATCAATCATAACGGGAAAAGAGAGATGAAAGATATAGAACTTTCTTACAGAGAAGATTGGAGAGGTCTCCACTGGAAGTCAATCAAAACCGCTTATCAGAGCTCTCCTTACTTCGAATACTATGAAGATAAGTTCAGGAAAATTTTTGATCTTAAAGAAAAGTTTCTTTTGGACTTTAACCTTAAAGGGTTAGAAGTTATCCAACAGATATTGAAAACAGAAAAGGCACACTCTTTGAATGAAGAATATATCAAAAATCCAGAAGGAATCAGTTTCAGAGAAAAGTTTTCTGCAAAACTTCCTTCAGAATTTGAAATGGAAAGCTATTATCAGACCTTCTCAGACAAATTAGGATTTTTAGAAGATTTATCGGTTCTGGATCTTATCTGTAACAAAGGCCCTGAATCGCTTGTTTACATAAAAAATATAAAATATTAATATGCGATCGTCACTGTCGGATTTTTATTGAAAATAAAACACATGACGACTGTATATGACTTTAAAACAAATATCAATATATGAAAAAGGTATTATTAGCTGCAGTTTTTTTGACCGGTTTTGGATTCTCCTTTGCACAGGAGTCAAAAGCTAAAAGTATTGACCCGAATGAAGATAAAAACCTGATGATGTGGTATCATAAGGATTTTGCAACTTCAAAAACTTATGGAGTGAATACAGAAAATGCATATAAATATCTGGAATCAAAAGGTTTAAAGCCTAAAACAGTAATCGTTGGAGTTTTAGACAGTGGAGTACAGGTAGATCACCCGGGATTGGTGAAAAACATGTGGACCAACCCTAATGAAATCCCTGGAAACGGTAAAGATGATGATGGAAACGGATATATCGATGATATTCACGGATGGAATTTCATTGGAGGAAAGAATGGGGATGTTGATATCGATAATATGGAAGTAACAAGAGTTGTTGCCAAATATAAACCCGTTTTTGAAGGTGATGATTCTGCAAAGAATAAAGCTAATCAGGCTAAAATGCCGGAAGACTTTGAAATGTATATGAAAGCTAAAGACCTTTTCACAAAGAAAAGTGTTGAAGCTCAGCAGAATTTCAGAACATATTCCATGATAAATGAGCTGATTCCTAATATGGTAAAGCTATTGGCAGGAAAGCCAGTGACAACAGAAACTATTTCAGCCATTAAGAAACCTACAGATCAAAAGGAAGCAATCGCTCTGGAGGTCTTGGGTAATATCTCTCAAAGTCCGGATTTTAAAGGAAAGTCCTCTGCAGAATTTGAGACCAGAATGAAAAAGGATATGAAAGAGGCTATCGATCATTTTGCACCAGCAGCAAAACAATATGATCTTTCATATGACCCAAGAAAAGAAATTGTAGGAGATAACTATGATGACTATTCTGAAAAAAACTATGGAAACAACCATTACGAAGGGCCTGATGCAGAACATGGAACCCACGTATCCGGAATCATTGCAGGGCTTCCACAAGGGAAGGAAATACAGCACGGTATTGCTTCAAGAGTTGCTAAAATTATGACGGTAAGAGCTGTACCTAATGGAGATGAAAGAGATAAAGACGTTGCCAATGCAATCAGATATGCTGTAGATAATGGTGCTAAAATCCTGAACATGAGTTTTGGTAAACCTGTTTCCCCAGGTAAAAATGTAGTTTGGGATGCTTTCAAATATGCTGAAGATAAAGGCGTTCTTTTAGTAAAAGCAGCAGGTAACGAAAATGAAGACGTAGCAGAACATCTGGCGTATCCTACCAACTACAAGAATGTTAATGATGAAAAACCATTTGTGAATAACGTGGTCGTAGTAGGAGCGAGTACCAATGATAATAATGCCCTTAGAGCTAATTTCTCCAATTTCAATAAGAAAATGGTGGATGTTTTTGCTCCCGGAGAAAGAATCTACTCAACCGTTAAAGGAAGTAAATACGAATATTTAGATGGAACATCTATGGCATCTCCGGTAGTATCAGGAGCTGCAGCAGTTCTGTTAGCGTATATGCCGAATCTTAAACCTGATCAGATCATTGAATCATTGAAAAAATCAAGCAATCTGAGCTCAGCGAACGGTTTTACAGATTTCTCTGCAGCAGGAGGAGTTATAGACGTGAAAAAAGCAGCTGAATATGCTTATAATAACTTCTATAACGGAAGTAAAACTCCTGTTGTTAAAAAAGCAACTAAAGCTGTTAAAAAATAATTATTTATAAATGATTATGATATCCATTTTATAAATGAAGCACTTGGAAATATCAGGAATAAACCGCCATACAGTGCAGTTTTGTTTTCTTTAAAAAAAATGTTAAAATATTCATTTTTAAATAGCTAATAAAAAAGTCCGAAATTTTTCGGACTTTTTTATTTTTTAAATACAATTTTGGCACGGTTTTTTGTAACTTTATTGTAACAAAATAATAAACAACAAAATGAAAAAGTTACTACTTGCAGGGATGTTAGGAACATCACTTTTTGCAGTGTCTTGTTCCTCTGTGAATAACGCAGCTACATCTCAGAATCAAAAGGCTGAGTTTCTTAAATTAAAAGGAGACTGGCAGATTGTGAGCATAGACTACGATAAAGGGTATAAAATTAAGCCTTTTGACGAAGGGGCAGATGCACAGTGTTTCGTAGGAAGCCACTGGAGATTGATCCCTAATAACTGGACAGGTGCTTACACTCTGAACGGAGGAGGAAGCTGTCCGGCCATTACACAGCCTATCAAGTTTGAAATCAAGAATGGTGATACATTTATGTTTAAAAAAGTTCTTGCAGGTACAAAAGCAAAACAGAATATTGCAGGATATACTTTATCGGTAATCAACCAAAGTACAGATCAGTTTTCTCTTCAGCAAGACGTTCCGTTTGAAGGTGGAAGTGTAAAAGTTGTTTACAACTTCGAAAGAACCGGAATGAAATAATTGAATAACATAAAAGATAAAAAAAATGAAATTTACTAAAACATACGTAGGAGCTCTTTTCTTGTCATCAGCATTATTACTGACAAGTTGTGAAGCCGTTCAGAATTCAAATAACCAACAAAGAGGTACAGCTGTAGGAGTTGCTTCAGGAGCTGTATTAGGAGGTATCCTTGGAAACAATGTAGGAAGAGGTGGAAATGGTGCTATTGGTGCTGTACTAGGTGGTATTATCGGTGGTGTTGCAGGTAACGTTATCGGTAACAAAATGGATAAGCAGGCAAAAGATATTAAAGAAACTTTACCAGGTGCTCAGGTAGAAAGAGTAGGAGACGGTATCAAAGTAACGATGAATGAAAGTATCGTAAACTTTGCTTTCGATTCTTCAAATCTTACTTCTGTTGCACAAAATAACTTAGATAAATTAGCTAAAGTATTGGTTGATAATCCGGATACTAATATCAATATCTATGGTCACACAGACAGCGTAGGTAAAGATGCGTACAACGTAGGACTTTCTCAAAGAAGAGCAGATGCTGTAAAAGCTTATTTAGTAGGAAAAGGATTAGCAGGAAGCAGAATGTTCACAAAAGGTGAAGGTAAAAATATGCCGGTTGCCAGCAATGACACAGACGAAGGAAGAGCTAAAAACAGAAGAGTTGAATTCGCTATTACTGCAAATGAAAAAATGATTAACGATGCCAAACAAGGGCAGTAATTAATTTAACATATAAATATTTTCGTAAAAGACCGCTCCGGCGGTTTTTTTTGTATTTTTATGGCTGTCAATTTTGAATTTATTATTTTTGTAATCGAAATAACATAAATGAAAAAATATTTAAAACTGCTCCGGGTGGAGCAATGGGTAAAAAACCTTTTTGTATTTGTCCCTCTATTTTTCTCCGGTAATATTACCAATCTTGATTTACTTACCAAAAGTATCTTTGCTTTTATCATCTTCTCATTCGCTGCAAGCATTGTTTATATTCTGAATGACTATAATGATATTGAGGCAGATAGGAAACATCCTGAAAAAAGAAGACGTCCCTTGGCAAGCGGTGCGATCTCAAAATCTACAGCAATAGGAATTCTCATTGGGCTGGTGATTGCTGATATTGTTTTTGTAGGTTTTGCCCAGATGTATTTCCAGCAGCCGCTATGGAAATTTGCTACCATTATCGCTTTTTATGTAGTGATGAATCTGGCGTATACCTTTAAACTGAAACATGTGCCGATCATTGATATCTTTATCATTGCTATAGGATTTGTATTGCGGGTTCTGGCTGGTGGTTATATCACAGGGATCAGTATTTCCCAATGGGCAATCTTACTGACTTTTGTATTGGCTTTAGTATTAGCCATTGGAAAAAGGAGAGGAGAGCTTATCAATGCTCAGGTTTCAGGTAAAACAAGGAAGGCTTTGGATGGGTATAATGTACAGTTTGCTGACATTGCTCTGTCTATTTCCATTACATTGGCTATTGTTTGTTATCTGATGTTTACCCTTTCACCTGAAGTACAGGCAAGATTTCATGAAAGAGTTTTTTATACAGTGGTTTTCGTTGTATTTGCTCTTTTAAGATATCTGCAGCAGACACTGGTGTACAACAGAACAGAATCTCCCACAAAAATTGTGTACAGAGACCGTTATATACAGGTTACTTTATTACTTTGGGTGGCCACATTTTTAATTCAAATTTACTTTAAGAAATGAAGCCGAATTTCACACAGAAAGTTACAAACTGGGGCAATTACCCGGTAGTGGAAAAAGAAATGAGATCTGAAGATAGCTTCAAAAACATAAAAGAGTTCGTACTCAATCACAATGAAGTTATTGCAAGAGGAAACGGAAGATGTTATGGAGATGCTTCATTGGGTGAAAGCATTTTTTCTACCAAAAAATTAAATAAATTCATCAGCTTTGACCGCCTGAACGGAATTATAGAGTGCGAATCCGGAGTTCTACTATCGGAGGTGCTTGAAATATCAGTTCCACAGGGATATTTCCTTTATGTAACACCAGGAACGAAGTTTGTTTCTGTTGGGGGAGCTATTGCTTCTGATGTACACGGAAAGAATCACCATGCAGAAGGTTGTTTTTCAGAATATGTGATTGAATTTAAACTGATGATTGAAAACGGGGAAATCATTACCTGTTCAAGAGAAGAGAATTCAGATAAGTTCTGGGCTACCATTGGTGGAATGGGGCTTACAGGAATTATCCTTACAGCAAAATTTAAGCTTAAAAATATAGAATCAGCCTATATCCGTCAGGAAAGTATCAAAGCTGATAATCTTGATGAGATCTTTAAGCTGTTTGATGAAAGTGAAAGCTGGACATATACCGTAGCATGGATCGATTGTCTTCAGAAAGGAAAAAATATTGGAAGAAGTATTCTGATGAGAGGAGAACATGCTTTTCAACATGAATTGCCGCAGACTATGACAAAAAATCCTTTAAGATTAAAGAAAAAATTACAGCCAACTGTACCTTTTTACTTTCCGGGATTCGTATTGAATGCTTTGACAGTAAAGATTTTCAACTGGCTCTATTATAAAAAACAGTCTAAAAAAGAAGTTAAGAATTTCATCGATTATGAAACCTTTTTCTATCCCCTGGATGCCATTAACGAATGGAATAAGATCTATGGGAAATCTGGTTTCATACAATATCAGATGGTGATCCCAAAAGAAGCAGGAAAAGAAGGAATGAAGAGAATTCTTGAAACCATTGCCAATAGTGGAAACGGTTCTTTCTTAGCCGTTTTAAAACTTTTTGGAAAGAATAATCCGGAGGCTTACAATTCATTCCCTGTTGAAGGGTATACATTGGCGCTGGATTTTAAAGTTAATTCAAAACTGAAAAAACTGGTAGATCAGCTGGATAGTATTGTTCAGGAGTTTGGAGGAAGAATTTATCTCACCAAAGACAGTATGAGCAGATCCTCGCTTACCAATTACCTGAAAAACATTCGAAGTCCTAAATTTGTGTCTTTACAGCACAAAAGAATCTTAAATAATAACTCATAATGATAGTCCTGGGAAGTACATCTGAAGTGGCACAGGCTTTTGTGGAAAAAGCACTTCAGGAAGGAGAAAAGTTTGAAAGAATTTATCTTTTTACCTCAAATAAAGAAACTACGGAAAGGTTTGCAAGACATATTGATGTAAAATTTCTACAACAGTCTGAAGTGATAGAGCTTGATCTGATGAAAGAAATTGATTACAACAAATTTGATTATATCAATTCAAATGTATTATTTTGTGCCGTAGGATATTTGGGTGAAGGAACAGAAGAAGGATTATATGATAATAAGAACACGGAACGTATCATTAATATCAATTATTCTAAGCTGATTCCGGTAATGAACTATTTTGCCCATAAATTTGAAAACAGAAGATCAGGAACGATCATCGGACTTTCATCGGTGGCAGGAGACAGGGGAAGACAGAGTAATTTTATCTATGGAAGTGCAAAAGCCGCTTTTACGGCTTATCTGAGTGGGTTAAGAAACTATCTTTTCAGTAAAAAAGTACATGTACTGACGGTAAAACCAGGGTTCATGGCAACCAAAATGACAGAAGGCCTGCCTTTGAATCCTAAGTTAACAGCAACACCAAAACAGGCTGCTGCCTGCATTTATAAAGCGTTCAAAAAGCAGAAGAACGTGGCATATGTTTTGCCGGTTTGGAGTATTATTATGATGATTATCAGGAATATCCCTGAATTTATATTTAAAAAGTTAAAGCTTTAAGAAATGAAAAAATTGTATTGTTTTGATTTTGACGGAACCCTGACGTATAAAGATACCATGTTTATGTATCTTAAATTCTATGATTCTACAAAATATAGAATACAATTTTTAAGACATGTACCCCTTTTTATTCTGCTGAAGCTTAAACTGGCAGAAACAGAAAAAGTAAAGAAAAGCTTTATCGGGTCTATTTTAAAAGGACAGTCACAGGAAAAAATAGAATTGAAATCCAAGCAGTTCTTTGAATTGCATTACCCTAAAATTGTAAGAGAGAATGCCTTGGATTTTATTCAAAATATCGATAGGAATAATACACAGAGTTTATTGGTAACAGCTTCTCTGGATATCTGGGTGAAACCTTTTGCCGAAGTTCTGAAAATGCAGCTTGTTTCTACGCGGGCAGAGTTTAAGAACGGTGTCTTTACAGGAAATTTTGTAGGAAAAAATTGTAACGGAAAAGAAAAACTGGTGCGGATAAAGGAAGAAATTAATAATTCCAGGTATGATAAAATTATTGCATTTGGTGATACTTCCGGGGATAAGCCAATGTTGAAATGGGCAAATGAAGGACATTACCAATTTTTTCACTAATTTTGGGTGATAAAAGTGTAAAAAATGAAAATTTTGTTAACTGCAATTGCAGCCACCCTGATGAGCTGTGCAAGTACAACATCATCCCAACAAAATTCTTCTGATATGCAGCAGAAAGCAGAGTTTATTGTATCCGGTTCTCAGGGAGGTACAATGGAGCGTGGCTTCAAAATCATTAAAGATGAAAAAGAATTTCATACTGTGGTTAAAAGTGGCTCCGGACTTATAGAAGAAGGAAAAAATTCCACTGCTGATTATCCGGAATTTCCCAAAGATAAAAAGGTTGTTGTATACAATCTGGGAAGCTTCAGATCAGGTAGCCACAGTATCAATGAGATCAAGGGGATATCTGTAAAGAATAATGTCCTGTATGTAGAAGTTCCAGCTGGAGAACCTTCAGGTGGAATGGAAATTCAGATGCTTTCCAATCCTTGGTTCGTTTTTGCTGTTCCTGCAAATTACCAGTTTACCTCCGTAGAATTAAAATATTCAAAATAACAATGAATAAAATATATTTAGATAATGCCGCAACCACTCCGCTTGCAGAAGAAGTTATAGACGCAATGGTTGGTACGATGAAGATGAATTTCGGAAACCCGTCTTCAACTCATAGCTTTGGACAGGAAGCCAAAATCCTTATTGAAAATGTAAGAAGACAGGTTGCAGACTATCTTCATGTAACTCCTGCTGAAATTATTTTTACTTCCTGTGGAACAGAATCCAATAATATGATCATCAAATCCTCGGTGGAACACCTTGGAGTAGAAAGAATCATTAGCTCGCCTTTAGAACATAAATGTGTTTCTGAAAGTATTCTGGATATGAAAGCGAGAAAAGGAGTAGAGGTAAACTATATCCGCCCTAATGAAAAAGGAGATATTGACCTTGATAAATTAGAAGAACTTTTAAAAGCTTCAGATAAAAAGACTTTGGTAAGCTTAATGCATGCCAATAACGAAATTGGAAATATCGTTGATATTAAAAAAATTGCAGCATTATGCAAAGCGAATAATGCCCTTTATCACTCTGATACAGTGAAGACAATGGCTCATATGAAATTTGATTTCTCAGATATCCTTGTAGATTTTGCTTCTTGCAGTGCTCATAAATTCCATGGTCCAAAAGGAGTAGGTTTTGCTTTTATTAGAAAAGCAACCGGCTTGAAAGGAATTATTACAGGTGGACCTCAGGAAAGAAGTCTGAGAGCAGGTACTGAGAATGTTGCTGGTATTGTAGGGCTAGGTAAGGCTTTAGAGCTTTGCATCAACAATATGGAGGCTTATGCTGCCCATATCAGAGAAATTAAAGAATACGCAATCGAAAGATTATCTGCGGAGGTTCCCAATATTAAATTCAATGGACGAAGTGGTGAGATGGAAAATAGTGTTGACAGTGTTTTAAGTGCATTGCTTCCATATAAAAACCCATTAATCGGACTTCAGCTGGATATGAAAGGAATTGCCATTTCTCAGGGAAGTGCATGTTCTTCCGGAGCATCCAAGCCATCAATGGTGATGATGATGGTGCTTTCTGAAGACGAAATGGATCATTGTACGCCATTACGTATTTCTTTCAGTCATCTAACGACAAAAGCTGATATAGACGCACTGGCAGAGGCATTAAAGGAGATTTCGAAAGATTACACTATAGAAAAAACTAATGTTGAGCATAGATAGTCTTATGATGTAAAAATCGTAATTTTGAACACTCAATAGAATTGAAAAAAGAAAATAATATTAATTAAAATAAAAGAAACAAAATGGCTTTAGAAATTACAGACAGCTCATTCCAGGATACGGTTTTAAAATCAGATAAACCAGTTTTAGTTGACTTCTGGGCAGTATGGTGTGGACCTTGCAGAACGCTGGGACCAATCATCGAAGAAGTAGCATCAGATTTTGAAGGAAAAGCAGTAGTAGGGAAAGTGGATGTAGACAACAATCAGGAAATTTCAATGCAGTATGGTATTAGAAATATCCCTACAGTTCTTATTTTTAAGAACGGAGAAGTTGTAGATAAACTAGTAGGTGTAACTCCAAAAGAGGTTATCGCTGAAAAATTAAGCGCTCACTTGTAAAAAAATAAGTTTGATAATGAATGCCTTCCACGATTGGGAGGCATTTTTTTTAAAAATAGTTTGCAGGTAATAAAAAAAGGTGTAATTTTGCAACCACGAAAAAGAAACGAAGTTCTTTAACAAAAAAAACAAGATCCGGTAGTTCAGCTGGTTAGAATGCCGCCCTGTCACGGCGGAGGTCGCGGGTTCGAGTCCCGTCCGGATCGCAACTATTCAATTAAAATAGTACAAAATGCTGTAAAATAGATGTTTTACAGCATTTTTTGTTTTGTGTCTGTTCCAAATGGAGCTAAAAATCCACAACCTGAAAGTGACCTATTCAGTGACCTGTTAGAAAGGTTGAAAAAAGGTCACTGAAAAGTAAGAAGAAAGCCTGTTCATGGGCTTGTTCAGAAATTGAACATCTTGTGGGAAGTTTTTAATGAATTTAATTTAAAATTTTTAAAAACGGCACATATGAATAAGACATTCAACCTGCTTTTTTATCTCAAAAAAGCTAAAATTAACACCCAGGGAGAAGCACCCATCTACATGAGAATTACTATTGACGGAAAAATTTCTGAAATCAGTACAAAACGCACCGTATTGCCTTCAAAATGGAACTGCCAAGCTCAAAGTGTAAAAGGGTCTTCAGAAGATTGCAAATCACTTAATTTTTATCTTAAGACATTTGAGCAGAAAGTTTATGATACTTATCATACACTAATAAGAGAAAGTGAACCGATAAGCTGTGAAATTCTTAAGAACAGGCTATTGGGCAGGGATCAAAAAAATCGAATGCTGATTCCAATATTTCAGGATCATAACGACAGGATGGAGAAATTAGTAGGGAGGGAGTACGCTAAGGGAACCTTAACCCGCTATAAAACCTGCTTAAGCCATACCAAAGAATTTTTGCAGTGGAAATATGATATTTCCGATATTGATATTAGGAAAATTAATTATGCCTTTCTCAATGATTTTGAATTTTTTCTGCGAACTGAAAAACTTTGTGGTAATAATACAGCCGTAAAGTATATTATGAACTTTGGGAAGATCATCAGAATTTGCTTGAATCATGGTTGGTTGGAAAAAGATCCATTTATGAATTATGATTCAAAATTTGATGAAGTAACAAGAGTATTTCTTAATGAGCAGGAGTTAGAAAAACTTTTTACCAAAGATTTCAAAAATATGAGGCTATCATTGGTCAGAGATGTATTTTTATTTAGCTGCTATACGGGGCTGGCATATATTGATACTCGAAAGTTAACTACCAACAACATCAATATTGGATTAGATGGAACCCGATGGATTTTTACCAAACGACAAAAAACGAAGACAACCTCTAACATACCATTGCTTGCTCAAGCTGAGTGTATCATTGAAAAATATAAGAACCATCCAACCTGTATAAATAGTGGAAGATTACTTCCTATTCTAAGCAATCAAAAAATGAATGCCTATCTGAAAGAAATTGCTGATCTGTGTGGTATCAATAAAGAATTAACCTATCATATAGCACGTCACACCTTTGCGACAACAGTTACCTTATCAAATGGGGTTTCCATCGAGAGCGTGAGTAAAATGCTCGGTCACAAAAATATGAGAACAACTCAGCACTATGCCAAGATTCTGGATAGTAAAGTGAGTGAAGATATGATTTCTTTAAAACAAAAATTCCTTGATAAGATTGTTTAATAAAACTACAATATTATTAATCACTTAAAAGGTCGTGCTTAATGTAGATTTCGAGAATAAAGAGGTAAAAAGGAGAAGATAGGTGTGAAAAAATCTAATTCACTATAATGTTATTTGTAAATTTGGCTAAAACTTTTAATCTATAAATTAATGTCTTACAAATCGAGATTTGACTCTTTAGAGCAGAAAGCACATCATCAAATAATAGCAACTAAAATTTCCAAAGAAATGGGTGAATTACGCTCACTCGTAGAAAAATCCCCTATTACACCTAAAAGATGGATTTGGGAATTAATTCAAAATGCAAAAGATGTACATTTGGACAAAGGGGTTAAGATAAGAATAGATTACCAACCGGAATATGTCAGTTTTAAACACAATGGTATGCCCTTTACTGCAGATAATATTCGATTTTTAATAGAACAGATATCTACTAAAAGCAGAAGCAGACCAGAAGAAGGTAAGAGTAAGACTACAGGAAAATTCGGCACAGGATTTTTAACAACTCATTTATTGTCAGAAGTCGTAACCGTCAAAGGAGTTGCTAAAGAACCTGATTTGGATTACAGAAAATTTGAGTTGCAATTAGATAGAAGTGGTTTTGAATTAGAAGATATTACTGAGGCGGTCAAAAAATCTAAAGAATCTGTAGCAGATTTAGATAGTTCTCCTATTTACTTGGAATACCTTGAAGGGGATTTCAATACGGAATTTGTATATCCGTTACTGGATAAAATTAGTGTTAATGTTGCCGAATCAGGCCTAAATAATTTAGAGATTTGTCTTCCCTACACTCTTCTATTCGTCCCAGAGATAGAGAAAGTTGAAATAGTATCATCTTCTCATTTATTTATTAGAAGTAAAGAAATTGAAAAAATTAATGATGAAATTAGTTTACATACCGTAAAACTAATTGATACTGATTTGATTGAGGAGAAAATTTATTGCATAGCTGTTTGTTCTTTTGGACTAACTTCTATTGCAATGCCTATACAAAAGGATGCGGATTCTATTTCATTGCTACCAATCGATGAACAAGTACCGAGATTGTTTTGTGATTTTCCGCTGGTAGGCACTGAAAAATTCCATGTGCCAATAATTATCAATAATCCTAATTTTAACCCAACAGATCCGCGGGATGGTATTTACTTAACGTCTTCTGAAAGAGTTAATCCACGAATTGATGAAAATAAAAGCATTATGAATGAAGCAAAGTCACTTTATTTCAAGTTGCTAGATTTTGCTGTTACGAATAACTGGAAAAATCTTCATTTACTTGCACAAATAAAAGCAATTTCGGAGGATTATGATTGGGTAGATAATAATTGGTTTATTAAAGATGTAGTTAATCCCATTCGTGAAAAATTGCTTCATATACCCATTGTAACAAATGCTGATGGAAGTCTTATTTCGATTTTAAATGAAGAAGAAAAAATACATTCTTGGTTTCCCAATTCCGGAAGTAGAGAGGTAAGAAATGAAATTTGGGAGATATCAAATTATTGGTTCCCTTATCGTTTACACACTTATCAAACATTAAGAGCTCAATACTGTAGAATATAAAATAACATAAGTTTAAATTAAGAACTTATATCTTAATTCTATTTCCCTTTATTTAAGTCGTAGCTCTACTACAATTTTAAAAATTATGTCAAAAAAAATATACTTTGGCACTGTTTTTATCTACATTTGGTGATATAATTAAAAACACACATAATCCTATGAAAAAAAATATATCAAATTCAGAGAAAATTTCTGAAAATCATATTTCGGGCATCAATCGAGTAATTAAACTTGATATTATAGCTGGCGGAAAACCCATTCATCATTTTAAACATTTCCGTTTACAACAGAGCGCTAAAACTCATCATAACTTTGAACTTATTTTGGCTCATGATTCCTTGAATGAAACCCAAAACTACAATCTTGAACAGGCAAGACAGTTCATGGGAAAGCGATTGACTGTTACATTCAAATACAAAGATCCAGAACATGAAAACCCAGAGAGAACGTTTGTAGGAATTATTACAAATGTATCATTCAGCAAGGAAAAAATGAGCTTGGGAAATATTGTACTTAAAGGTTACAGTCCCACAATTCTGATGGATTCTGCTCCACACACACAAAGTTTTGGAGGAGGTCAATCTGTAAATACTTCCATTATTGCAGACAGGGTTATCAAGGAAGCGTTGGGTACAAATGATTTTGATTTCAGAGTAGACGCTCAAAATAACAGTTATATCAATTACAGTGCTCAATATTGTGAGACTCATTATAACTACCTTGCCAGAATTGCAGAAGCCTATGGAGAGCAGTTTTATTATGATGGAGAAGTTCTACATTTTGGAAAGCTCCCACCTAATGAAAAGTCTATTAAGCTTATTGATGGTAGTAATGTAAATGATGTTACTATTGAACTAAAGGCAGTACATACAAAACCTGAATACTTTGGTTACAATAGTAGTAGTCATACAAAAATGTTGGGTGTTGACAATCGTATTAAGCATTTAGGAGAGTTATCAGCAAAAGCTTATGAATTGAATGATACTATCTTTAAAACCCGTTCACTAACACCTACTCCCATTAATGCGAATATGTTTCGTGACGTAGATGATTCCCAAAAGAGTGCAAGAGGAAGTAAGGCCGTAGATGTTTTTACAGTTTCAGGAGAAACAACAGTTCCGTTTTTATACATTGGTTGTGTTGCTGACTTAGCTATGAGAAAGCCAGACAGCAATCAAACCTCTCATTTTACTACTTTAATGATTACAGAAGTAAGTCATGAAGTTGATGCAAGAGGATATTACACAGGAAGTTTTGAAGCGATTGCTGAAGGAACAGGTTTTATGCCAAAGCCTAATTTTGAAATGCCTAAAGCTGAGCCACAAGTAGCAACTGTTATCTCGAATGTTGATCCTTTAAATCAAGGGAGAATACAGGTACAATTTGATTGGCAATTAAATGATACAACAAACTTTATCAGAATGATGAGTCCTGATGCGGGAGGAACAGATGCTATAAGTCAGAACAGAGGGTTTGTAGCAATCCCTGAAATTGGAGATCAAGTAATGGTTGGTTTTGAATATCATAATCCAGATTTTCCTTTTGCCATGGGCGGAATGTTTCATGGAAATATTGCTTTAGGAGGTGGAATCAATAATCACCTTAAATCTATTCAAACCAGAAGCGGAATCCGTATTTTGATGAATGATGCTGAGGGTAGTGTAAATATTATTGATCCAAGTGGTAATACTTATTTTATGGATGGACAGGGAAATATTACGGTGACTGCACCTAAGAATATGACTTTCAATGCGGGGGAAAACATTAGTATGACTGCAGGAATGAATATTACATCTAATGCAGGGATGAATATTTCTGAAACCGCAGGCGTGAATCACAGCAGTATTGCAGGAGGAATGATGCTGCAAAATGCAACTTTAGATTATTCTTTGGTAGCAAAAAATATTATGGAAATTGCACAAGGAGATAGAAAATCTCTTTCAAAAAAAGTACATGATCAGTCTCAGGAAAAATCAATATCTTCTGAAAATAAAAATGAAATTCACACCAAAGGAACTTTTGATAATAACAGTGGTGAAAACTCTAAACATC
>NZ_QNVT01000037.1 GCF_003385515.1 Chryseobacterium pennae
CATTTAATTCTTCTGTAAAGGATTTTTCGCAACTAATAAAAAAGATGAATATTAAAAGGTAAAATAGAGTAATCAAATTACTTTTCATTTTCATTTTTTGTACATTAAAGCATAATAAATCTAATAGTTCACTGTTTTTCACGGATATAAATTTTCATCTTCAGTGGGTACAAGCTCCAAAGATGATTAGTAATGATTTCTTGATTTTGTAGATACGGAATACTGCTGACACTTCTTTAGCAATTTTTGCTTTTCAGGGGTTTCATTATCATACCAGATCTGTTTTACCATTCTTTATAAAGCTTCTAGTATTCAGGGAAAGAATCAAAGAATGTTAAGATATTTGAAACGCCTTATAACCCACTTCACAAATATAAAGATCAGGGGGCTGGATCAATCCCATCCGCGTGGCACGCCCTCCGTGGATTTCACCGTAGATGGAATTTTTTTCTTTATCGATCCAACCCTGGTAGATCACATATATTTCTTTACAGCACTAGCCACATGTTCAATCTTGGTTTTATTTACTTTTTAAACACTTACAACAAGAAAATATTTCCAGAATACAGATTAAAAATCTATTCTCTGTTTTTTACCAGTATCCAACCTGAAAACTTAAAAGAAGTTTTATTTTTATTATTCTCATTCCAGAATAAAGAATACCAGTATGTTCCTGTGGGTACTTTTTTTCCGCCGAAAGTTCCATCCCATTTGTATCCCCTGCTTTTATCAAGATTGTATACATTGTTACCATACCTATCGTAAATATTCATAGTCAGATTATTTTTGATTCCCAATGCAGAGTAATCAATTACATCATTAATTCCATCTCCATTAGGCGTTATAACATTCATTAAGTTAAGAACTGTAATTTTAACCTCATTGGGCTCACATGCATAAAGATCTTGTACATATATTCTACCTTCTCCTCTTGTAACATTCAAAAAAACATTAGAATCCTGCCAGGTAATATTATCCATTGAATATCTATAAGGCTTTGTACCTCCTTCAGCATGTACGGTGACTGTATTATTTGAAATATCAATACTTTTAATAACAGGTTGTTCAGAAGCATATACTTTTACATGCTGTATAGCTATGCAATCACCCGTTTTCAGTTTAACCCAATAAGTTCCTACTCCTACATTGCTGATAGATTGTGTAGTTTCACCGGTGCTCCATTCATATCCATTGAATCCAGCGCCTGCATCTAGCGTTGTTTTATCTTCAATGCAGATAATTTTGTCCTTAAGAATGTTTGAATAAACAGGTGCAAGTACAGTCAGTGTTACCTTTGCGATAGAATAGCATCCATGGACATTGAATACTTTTACATAAACCACACCATTAGGAGCATTATAACTTAACGGGTTCATTATTTCATTGGTGCTGTTCATCGCATCAGTAGGTGATGGATAGTATTTTTTTGTTATCGCAGTTTCGGAGGTTACATTAGCATTGTTGAGATTAAATAACGCTGTAACCGGATTATCTTCAATAAAACAAGATACTATCGTAGTGTCATTGACTTTGGGAGGAATACCTATTACAACAGTTTCATTCCGGCTTATCGCATTACATTGAGAATTATGAGAAGAACCTTGTGGTCCTACTTTGAACCGCACCAAATAAGTACCAGGCGGTTTGCCTGTGGAATCGAAAGTATAGTTGGGATTTGTACTGGGAGTTCCATGATCTATCCATGTTGCGCCGGAGTCGTTGCTGTATTGCCACTGATACTCGGCAGGATTGTATGAGCCTCCAGTTAAGTTCGCCGTAAAAGTAACAGTTGAATTTTGATCAGGACATAATCTTGTACTTGCACTAGGTGCAGCCACAATACTTGATGGGATACAGGGTGAAACGGTTATGTCATCAATGGCTAGGTCATTTCCGCAGCCGTTACCTACAGAATTGTTTATAATCTGAAGCTTAACTGATGAGCTAGAAGTATTATTGAAAATGACGGAAAATTCTTTCCAGTTAGAGTTGACTGGAATATTTCCCGTTATTGATGTACCCAAAATATTGCCTGTTGTAGGATCAACCGCCCTAAGTGTTAAATTAGGAAATTGATAATTGGGGGAGCAGGTCCCGGGACTATTTACATTGAGAACCCAAATAGAAAGCTTTAGTGTAGTATTGGGGCAAAGATCATTCATAACATATTCAAAAAATACTGTTGCGGCAGTCGATGGAGCGTTGATCAATAACATCAGCCCATTGGTATTACCTGTATGATCAGCAGAGTTTATCCATCCAAAAGATCCTTGTTGCACGGCTGGATTTTTAACTAATCCCGAATAGCCATCGGTTAGATTACCAGCCGGCCCAGCAGCACCTACAAATGTAGTTGATGTACTGGCACCTGGAGCATAAGTAGATAAAGGGCCATACCATTCATTAGTTGCGTTACCTTGTCCAAACGTTTGATTAACAATTGGCGGTCCCCAATTTCCTATACAAGTGGGAGCCGTATTCTGAGCATGAAATAAGGAGGTAAGGAAAATTGATAATAAAAATGAAAACAAATAGTTTTCTTTCCTATTTTCTATCATGCACATATAATCACAGCTTATCTTATCAGTATTGTATCTGAATTTAAAATTCATTATTTGAGAGATCAATTTATTATTAATATTGTTCACTAAGGCTGTTTTAATGCCCGATGGATTCACTTGAAATTTCTCAAAGCTTCAACTTCACCACTAAAACCAAAATAATTCAGTATGGTTTCCATTTTACATAAGTAACTATCCAATTAACTCAATGCTGAAGCAATGTGCTCTGTCAAAAAGCAATGTATAAAGATTACTTTATACATTGCTGAAAACTAAAATGAAACCTTTCTAATTTACTTTTTAATCAATTTTGTTGTATAGCTTGTTGTTTCGTCTTTTAAGGCGATCACGTACATTCCTTTTAACAAGCCTGCCACATTAATTTTCTGTCCTTCCAGCTTTCCTTCCTGAACCAGTCTTCCGTCTGCACTGTAGATTTTGTAATCTGCTTTTCCTTTGATATTCTTCACTTCTACATAAGTATCAGCAGGGTTTGGATAAATAGAGAGTTCTGATTTTGTATTTTTAACCTCGTTTACAGCTAATGCGCTGGTGATTTTTACGGGAAGATCCATAATACCACCTCCTGCAATTGAACCGCAAATATCGGCCAATGCTCCTGTTGCATTTTTAACAACAATTCTCATTCGCAGCAGTTTATCTCCTGCATAGGCTGTAGCTGGTACCGTAAAGGGAATGTCTAACCCGGAGATAATGTCAGCATCATCTGGAAGTCCACCTGCTACCTGTCCTACTTTTTCTGAAGTTTCAAATACTCCGTTTCTGTTATAATCTATCCATACGGAAGCATTGACAGATCTTCCTCCATATGCCGTAGATGATGAAAGAATACTTGTTTCCACAGTATAAGCTGTCCCTTTAGTCAGATTGATCGTTTTGGTAAGATCTGTACTCAGATCTTTATAAGACCTGTACGTAGCATCCTGATAATCAACATTAGCAACTTTGATACTTCTTACCGCTGCATAATTTGATTTTCCTGAATTCAGTATGCAATAATCTACTCCAGTCAATAAGCCTTTAGTTTTGAAGGCATAATCTGTTGAGAAATCCCCGGTTACACTGTTTACCACTGCGGCTACCTTTACTTCGTAATTTCTTTCGTCTTCAAGATTAGTCAGTACAATAGAATTTGTCGGGCTTGAGGCATTTTGCCAGTTCGTTTCCCCTTGTTTTCTGTAATTTACTGAATACGTATTGGCTCCAGGTACACTATTCCATGATATTCTGGCAGTCGTTTTAAAAATTTCCTTCTCTATAGAGGAAACCCCTGTAGGTGCTCCTGCTGAAGTAGGAGCTGCTCCTACTGTTATGGCGGGTGACACTGAATAAAATACATTTCCAACTGCAGATATTCTCAGTTTAACAGCACCTGTAAGACTTGCAGGCATCTGAACTGCATAGCTCCCCGTATTAGGCACAGAAGCAGCAAGATCTGTCCATGTTGTTCCATTGTCAGCTGTATAATCAATTTTTACATTGGATACATTATATGGGGCTGCATTGGTATTGGCAGGATCCCAGCTGATGGTATTGGATGCATTATTATATAAAATGGTTGCAGCTGTAAGCCCATTAAATTTGAAAGGACCATCGTTTCCTATGGTAAGTGCAATTTCTGCTGAAGAGTGCATTGGACGTTGAGCATTCTCATCTCTTACCGTTACTGCATAATTGAGCGTTCTTGGAATGTAAGAAACAGTTTCCCAGTCTTGTTTATTAGTCAGAGAACCGTTCATTACCGTTTCCATTTTAGGAAAATATCTTCTGCCTGAAGCTGTTCCAGTATATGATCTGGCTAAAGCCCCCTGGGTATTGTAGCCCCAGCCACTGTCTCCGGAAATCGTTGCCTGGTTGTTTACAGAATTATTCTGCTCCCACGTATATTTTACAGCATCTCCTTCGGCATCTACTGCTGTTGCATCCAGGTAGTAGGCTGTTCCTTTTGGGATTGTATAAGCAGTAAGCGGAGAAATAACCGGTGCGGTATTGTTGGTAATATCTACGGCAACTCCGCACCCTGCTTTCCCTTCCATGTTGGTCATGATCTGGTCAATACTTTTATAATGGAAATATGGGTTGCTCACCATTTGAACATTATCGCTGGTAATTCCCGCATAGGCCATAATGGTGGTTCCTCCTCCCGGTTCAACATTGGCACCGCTGCCTTCAGAATTGTGTGAAAAGGTATGATTTCCTCCGAACTGATGTCCTATTTCATGAGCTACATAGTCAATATCAAATGAATCCCCTTGAGGAATCGCATTGGCTGGAGAAGTAAATCCTGAACCTTTATAATTTAATGGACGTCCATTACTGTTAACTGCTGTATCATTGCTGCATACACAGCCGATACAGCCTGCCGCACCGCCACCGCCGGAAGCTCCAAAAAGGTGACCAATGTCAAACAGCCCGCTTCCTACATTGCTACTAAGATTAGTCATCAATTCACCACTCCATAAACCATTATCAACGCCCGGCCCTGAATCAGAATAAGGATCAGTGGCAGCGTTAGTATAAATAATTCCCGGCAGATCCTGAACGGTAAGGTGAATTCCAAAATCTTTTTCAAAGATCCCGTTCACACGGCTCATTGTATTGTTCATAGCAGTCAAAGCTCCGGCCGGAGTTCCACCATGAAACTGGGTGTATTCTCCAGTCACGGAAAGTGCGAGTCTGTAGGTTCTGTATTTTGTACTGGAAGGTCTGCTGGTGATCCCTAAGTTAGAGAGATTTTTTTTTCCGTTGGCCTCCAGTGTTTTTATATCTTTTATATCCTTTTCATTCATTCCGCATTCAAAGCCATGCTCTCCTCCGGTCTTCTTTGTTTTATAGAAAACCCCATACGTTTTTTTATCTGAGGAAATAGGTTCTATAAACTGGAATACGCCATCTTTGATGATCATAGACTGCATATCTGTAGGAGATGTACTGAATCTTACGTATTTGGAAGAATCATCTATACCGGCTCCTACATAGGAACCCAGCTGATATTTTTCAACCAGAGATTGAGCCATCACCGGATTGCTGTATACCGCAAATTTTTCGATCTTACCTTCTGCTGTGGGCAGAGATATAATCACAGGCTTTGCATTCTTTCCTGTTTCTACAGCATCCTTAAGAAGGTTTCTAAGGGAGTTAAGATCTACGCGATAGGTCTGTCTGACTTCAACATCTTTTCTTATTTCGGATCCTTTTTGTCCCATAGGCTCCCATCTTTGCCCATAAACAGCTGTAAATGCCATAGTGAAAACACTCACTGTTAAAATTTTCTTTTTCATAAAATAATTAAATATTAAGTTCTAAATCTAAATTTCTCTATTAGTTCCATTCTAACATTTAACTAAATACATAGCACTTATGGTAGTACTATCTATAAATTTGACCAGAAGTACAAGATCACATCAAATGAATAAATTGAACTTTAAGAAAAATATTTACACATCATTAAAATACAGGAAAAGTACAACTGTGGAAATAAAATCATAAAAAAAAGAATACTACCAATACCCTTCATAATATTAATTCTCTATAAATCAATATATTAAAAAACAACTAGCATTTATTTTTTTATATCCGAAAGCATTAATAGATAATTGGCCTGCTAAAAAGAATTGATAATAACAAAGAAAAATTTAAAAAAGCATCCATGTAGTATAATGCTAGCTACCACTTTTGTGACTATTTATGTGATAAAGAATCAACCCTTATGCGTTCGTGTTTACCTCTATATTGTTTTAAATAATCTCGACCCAGGACGCTTTACTACTTTTAACCTATAATTTTGAATCAAATAATTTTCTACTGCAGATTCTTGATGAGAAGAATTGGTGGTTCTTTGTTACAATAATTCTCCAACTTCTTTCTCTCATCGGCTTTTCTACAAAAGCACGATTAGCTCTTATTCCTTTGATTGTAATATTCTTTTTACTCAATATTCCGATCTGGAAAAAGCGTATCATTTAACGGATGGACTTAAGAAGATCTATTATCAGAACATTATAAAATCTGTTGCAATGACAAGGCTTGCGCATTGGTTCAAGGATGTTGAGCAGGCAGGATTTAAATCATTTTCCACTTTAAGAAAAGCGATAACACACCATTATAGAGATATTCTAAATTACTTTCATAAAAGAAACATCAATGCTGCTGCAGAATCTTTTAATGCCAAAATCAAAAACTTCAGAATGCAACTCAGAGGAGTGAAGGATAAATCTTTTTTCTTATTAAGATTAACTAAATTTTTTGCTTAGTCCACAACTTTCGAACATGATTCGTTCAAGAGTGATTTTTGTCTTGACCTTTTGAAATTAAAAAGGGATTGGATATGCAAATAAAAATTCCAGTATAAGTTAAGCTACATTTTTATAAATTTTATTTAGATTATTAAATTCTTCTATTGTTTGATAATTCAGAGTGCTGTGACGTCTTTTTTTGTTGTACCAGATTTCTATGTATTCGAAAACTTGCAGCTCCATTTGCTCTTTTGTAATGAGCTTGTTGCCATAAATGAGTTCCGTTTTTAATGATTTGAAAAAACTTTCAGCCACTGCATTATCCCAACAATTTCCACTGCGGCTCATACTCCTTGTGACGTTATAAAAATCTAATGTATTCACAAATTTTTTGCTTGCATATTGAACACCTCTGTCGCTATGAAAAACTAATTCATCAACTATCTTCCTGTTTTTAACAGCCATTTTCCAAGCTGCAAGGCTCGTTTCTTCGGTGCTCATTCCCTTACTCAAGCTCCATCCGATTATTTTTCGGTCGTATAAATCAATAACAGTTGTCAAGTACAAAAATCCTTCTTTAGTCTGAATATAAGTGATGTCTGAAACCCAAACTTGTGCAGGTTTTCCTGCTGTGAAATTTCTATCCAACACATTTTATGCCACCAAATAATTATGTTTAGAGTTAGTGGTTACTTTAAATTTCTTGCTTAATTTACTTCTCAAACAAAGCTCCTTCATATATTTCGCCACAGTGATTCGCGATATTCTGTATCCTAATGAATTCAATTCAAACACAATTCTTGGGCTTCCGTAACATTGTTTTGATGAAAAATAAATCGAAGTTATCTGCTCTTTTATTTTTTCTTTCAAAAGCAATCTCTTGCTCCGGGATCTATTTTTCCATTTATAATAACCGCTGGAACTTAATTTTAAAACATTACACATCTTTTCAATCGGGAATATACATTCATTATTTTTTATGAATTTATACTTCATCGACCGCTCTTGGAGAAGATGCCGATTGCTTTTTTTAATATATCACGTTCTAGCTCTGCATCCTTGAGCTTTTTCTCTAGTTCGTGGATCTTTTCCTGCTCGGGTGTGAGTTTTAAATTCCCATTACCAGGGAAACTGCCTTCTCCAAATTCTTCATACTCTTTGCGCCATTTGTAAAGTAGTGTGACTGCAATCCCCAGTTATCGTGCCAGTTCTGAGATATTAGATCTTTCATTGCTTAATTGGACTGCTTTGGTTTTAAAAATAGGATCGTAGATTTTTCGCTCTCGTTTCATAAGTTAAAATTAAGATTTTATGCTTAACTTATACTGGAATTTTTATTTGCATATCCAAATCCCTTGTGCGAAGTAATAGTGAGCGAAGATGCAATAGAATTATAAATAGTACTTTGTACTGTCTAAGACAAGCAATACTTATTAGCCTTTTCCGTCAACCTAGAAAACAACTTGGAAAGTACCAGTGTTAAACCGACCTGTCTATATCTCATTGTGCCTAAAGAAAACTCTAAACAAGAGATTAAATATTTAGTATTCATGCTAAAATGCTAGATCACTGTAAAATTTATCTTCATTCATCTGCATAAAAACAGGTAGATATCATCATGATTTAGGAAAGTGTGCAATATTACGGACCCTTTGATTAGGAAACTAGGGTTTTCCGGGATCTCTACCAACCCCTAGATTGTTAAGATTAGCCGTTGTGCATAAGCCGCTGCTGATATCACGAACTGAATCTGCCGAAGAAAAATGGTAAAAAAATGCTGGCAAGATGAGTCTTGATATTGATTCCTATGCAATTTTTTTCAAACTTGTGTTTAGGTTTAGCAATCAAATTTTTTAAATAATTCGCGTATGATAAGAGATAAAATCAGACTAAAACGTTTAAATTTACCATGTCGTGTATTAAAAATTAGCGATTAAAATGTAGTAACTTTGCTGTATCAAAACACCGCAACATCTTTTAAGATTTGTCCCCTTCAATATTTTTTATGTTATATTTTTCCACCCATTTATATAATGTTGTTTTAGGGATGTTATAACGAAACATTACTTCGATTTTAGTCATTTCGCCATGATTTATTTTCCCTAAAATAAAATCTATAATTTCTTTTGTATATATATTCTTTCGAAATTGAGGAAGCTCCGCCACTTTACCTTTTGGGAACTTGCTCATGGATGAATACAGTATTAAATGTTGTGTATACAATCGAAAAAAATCATATTCCAGTAACTTACTCCAACGCAATAGCTTGTCTGTATCGAAACTTTTACTTCGATATACTTCTTCTATATCTTCTGGACGACAATTTATAAAATCACATATCCGAGACATTGAAAGTTGCCTTTCAATCACCAAATGTTTAATTAATAAACCAATATTAATTTCTTTGTAGTTCATATAATTATATTTCTTAAACATATCTAACTTTATATTATATTGATATACATATATTTAAGTAGGTATTCCCGACTTTTATACCCTTAAGATTAATTACCGGCAGACCTAAAAAAAGAATAAAAAATTAGGAAGTTACATTTCATTAAAATAATAATACAATTCTTTGTTCGAAGAGTATTTTGTGGTTGGGCTTACAACAAAAGAGCGAACATAGTTAAGCTACAATCTTTCGTTTCATTAATTTTTTCCAAATTTTCCGGAGACATGTATCCTAGTGCAGAATGTAAATTTTCTGGGTTACACCATGTCTCTATATATTCAAAAACGGTAAGTGCGGCGTACTGTTTATCAGTAAAATCTTTATTGGTATACATACTCGGTTTTCGAAGTTTAAAAAAGCTTTCTGCAACACCATTATCCCAGCAGTTTCCTTTTCTGCTCATTCTTCTAATTATCAATAGGTTTCTGCCCCACTTAGATCGCACCTTACTGTCCAGCTTATAATTTTGAGATCACCAAGATATTAAATACCTAACACATCTTCTTCTAACGCATGGCTAGACAGTTTTAGACTTTTCTTAATGATTTGACAACGGTCTCAAGCTGGAATATTCTAACTATATGGCTTTTATAGTAGTTGATCTTAAAAAGTTTAAATAATCTCTATAATAAACGGAATTCAAAAAAAATATAACTGAAATAATTTTTACAAAAGCCATGCAAAAAGCTATACATAGGGAAATATTAATTAGTATTAATTTCAAAGAATTGCTAATCATATTCCTTTTAGGACTTCAATTAGGATTGTATTTTCCGTTTAGCTACTTTGTTTAAATAAACATTTTTAAAACCAAAATTTTCATTAATTGAATTATTTAAAATCTGTATTTCATACGGTGAATATTATAAAATAAATATGATCTTTGTCTGTTATTACTCCGTTAGCTTTGAGCCAATCTGATGTAGAAATTGATCATAACTTCGTTGATCAATGATGCTATATTTTAATCATCAATGACTTTGATTACCTTAAGCATTAGATTTTCCATTTTCAGTACTTTCAAAAGTAGTAATCTCTGCTTATTTTTTTATTATTGTTTTCTTCTCTCGCTCATCCACACTTGAAAATATATAAATATATAAGCATCCAAAACCCCTTGTCTGAATGACTTATTAAATCTTGCAATCAAAGAATTGCGTAGGCCTTTCTTGGTTGGTGTAAGTTCCGTGCATAAAAATTTATAGTGAAGAATAACAACAGTAAATTTCGAACAGTATCCGAATTGTAAAGAAATGTTTCAACAATATCATTAAGCTTTTATTAGTATTATAGTTTAAAAAATGTTAAAATATATGTTTTTGCAACATTTCCATTATTTGTAATTGTATACGAATTAGTTGTATTAGCAACAATACTATAATCGAATTGAGTGCCATTGCCTCCATCGTCACAACCAGTAACATTGTTAAACTTAACACTCCATCTGGCTGAGGATCCATTTGAGGATAAAAAAATAGTAGCAGAACCCACTTTATCTCTTGCAACTGAATTTACGTACGCCAGCGTCATATTAGAAAAAATATATGATGATATCATGCTTCTCTTACAACTATTCTTTGATTTAACCATCAAGATTCCCGACTGTATATTATTCGAAGGTATGATTACAGAGGCACTTTCTCCAGGTTTTATGCTTTCTACAGTGGCAGAATAGCTATATTTTATTCTTGTAACATCTCCTTGTTCATTACCTTTTACAAGGATATCGTTGTTTGTCTGCGACTGCGAGCTCAGATTGGTAATACGCAAACTTGAACCATTAGCATCAATATCTAATTTTCTCTGTGGAGCAGAGTTACCAATCCCTACATTTCCAGATGAGGTTATAATAAAATCATTCTTTTGCTGTACAGAGGTAGGAACTTCTAAGGCTGGATTATCCTTTCCCCCATCTACGTGAAAACTCCCTTGCGGATTTGCTGTATTAATTCCAATTTGCCCATAACTCAATGAATAGACAGATAAACACAGTATAATAAATAGATTTTTCATAATTTGAATATTTTAGCAAAAGGTGATGTTTCTAATTTGTACATATTAAAAAAAATAAATATAATAGGTTACGAATATCACTTATAAACGAAATATTGTCAGTACATAACTCCTAGTCACATTTCCATTATTTATAATCAAAAAACTAGTATTTGTTGGTCTTGAAATAGTATAATCGAACTGTGTGCTATTTCCCGTACTGCAATCAAGAGTGTGAGGAAATTTGATAGACCATACCGCTGACCCTTGTCCAGTAGGACTCGCAGGAATGGGTGAAATTGTTGAAGTACTAACTTTGTCGCCCGCAATTCCAAAGGAATACCCAAATGCAGAATCTGAGTAAATGAAGTTTGTAATCATACTTATTCCGCAAGAATTATCTGATTTAACTACGAGTAATCCACTTGGGATATTAATATCACTTGGGATATTTATAGTACTCTGAGCCTGTCCGTCTAATGTCACATTAACCGTATACATATAGCTAGTTGCTGTAACATCTCCAGTAACTGGATTTATAGTCAAAAAAAAGTCGTTTTGATTACTTGATTGCGGCAGATTAGTAATCCTTAGACTGGCATTGTCTGCATCTATATCCAACTTTTTTTGAGGATTATATTTGCCTATCCCGACTTGTCCAGATGGCGTAATGATAAAATCATTTTTTTGTTGTATAGTTGTAGGAGCCCCTACAGCAGCATTATCTTTACCTCCATCTATATGAAAACTCCCCTGAGGATTAGTTGTATTGACTCCTACTTGGGAATACCCTACAAATGAGATGAAAATAGAAATAATCATATATTTATTTTTCATAAAATTCCTTATTTATTTAGTGAACTTTTTATTTGTGATAATGTTGAGTATACCTGTGCTAATGGTTACATTCTTTTTTTTTATTTTAAATCTGTATGATTAGATCTCCTGGATGACTTGGTGAAGCGCATAGAGTGCAATGTTACGTTGTAATAGAATACTATCCATTAAACCAAATGCTTCTAAAGTACTACACTACTAGAAAAATTGTACTACAAAAGTACTACACCATATACAGTAGATCGGATATACTAATTTTGATTCCAGTATAAGTTAGCATAGAAGCATGCACCCCAAAATTAAGGCAGGTGAATTGTGTATGTTTTATATGACTGACGTTATACTGGACGGTGAGGAACTGGACTGTGTCGGTATTTTTAAATCCGAGAATAAGGAAACCGTGCTTAAAGTAGAAAGTGGGCTAGACAATTATGAGCTAAAGGATATTGAGGGGATGAATATTCATAAGCTGGACAAAGGATGTTTAGTTTTTGATTCTGAAAAGCAAAATGGATATATAATCGCTGTGGTTGACAATACAAATAGAAATTCTGAAGCACAATATTGGAAGGACAATTTCTTAAGTAGGCTAGAGGTTTTAAAATTGTTTTGAAACTAAACAAAAATTTTGATATCTACATCCACGTAAATCGAGATTTAATTGAACAAGGGGTAGATGAATATGGCAGAAAATTTTATCAAATATATTACAATGAGGAAAAATAACCGCTCTGTGAGTATTACTATGTCTACTTGAATTGTAACTAGTTAATATACTTAAATGTACCGATTGTACATATAAATTAAATTTCAGATTCTATTACAGAAATATTATGCAGTATGATACAAAATTTCTTCTTAATTTAGCTCGTACATTTAAGTATATTATAGTCTTATTTCAATAAACTTTACCTGGATATTAAGGATCTTAACGAGCATTAATTTCAATAGGTATTTCAACCGGATTTTTAACAGTCGTGTAAAGTTCTATCTCCTGATCAGGTGTATCTAAGGAAATTATAAGAGTGTAGCGCGTTGGAGTTTCGACTTTACCTAAATGTTTTCTTTCTCGCCACCACCCAACAACAGGATATACTGCAATATAATGACACGTTGATAAATCTGCAGCAGTTCCTTTCCAGAAATCACTATGAACCGAGCCATTACTTCTATTATCTTTTCCAACCACCCATCTTCCTGCACCAGCATTAGTATTAATTTCTTCATCTTCTTCTCTCGCCGCTTTATTAAAACGTTTTTTAAATTCTTCTTCTTCTCCAATATTGTTAACGTCAAAACGAAGACCATAGGATCCATAACGATATTTATCTTTCCATCCAACCTCACCTGCGCCAGGTTCTATAAAGTAAGAGAGAGTCACGTTAAATGTAACAGGTATTTCACCCATCTCTAGCAATAGGTTATTTGGCCACGGCAAATTGAAAAAATGAATCTCGTGTGTTTCAGTATCACTTCTGCTTCCTTTTTTTAAACTAAAGGGTTGTTTATATGTTCCTGTGCAATAAAGGTAAATGCACTTTCCTGGCCATATAAAGTACGGTCTAAATTAGGTATTCCGTAGCCGAAAGTTCTCAATAAATTCCTAAAACTTTTTCTGTTTCCTTGCTGAGCCTGTATTTGATTAAACATCATTGGGTTCCAATCCGCTGAATGAATGATTAGCTCTCTTACGGTCTCTGGCCAAGCATCCGGATACTGGAAAGCTATCTTTGCAGCAAACCAAGATGCTTGTGCAGCAGCTGCACTAGTGGCATTGATGGTATCAAATAGTTTAAGACCAGATGTTTATGAACTGGACAATAGCTCCAAGTCCTCATGTGAACAATACTTCCATCTGGTGCTCTCAAAAAATTTTCACCTTCAAATACAACATCGGGTCTTGAAGGCCATTTCCTTTCCCATACTATAGATGTTGAGCTATAGGGAGAAAGTTCTCCTTGACTGGCAATAGGAGTATGGTTTTGGAAATCTGGATTTTTCACAATTTTTTTTTCGGCTTAAGCGCCTATTACTAAAGAATTCCAAGATTGAGCCGGATTCTGAATAGAAATTGCATAGTTGGACTCCTGATAATTTTGCCATAATTCCTCAACCTTTATATTTCCACCAGATATGATAATTAGTCTTTGATTTCCACCTTCGTCAAATGCTAAATTATCTATTGCTCCAAACCAAGATGAAGGTCTACCCATATTTATACATGTTCTCCAAAGGTATATTATTCATAATAAAACAATCTTCAAATTCATTGAAACTCTGCGCTATATTTAAAACGTATTTTATTGATCTTAAAAGATAATTTTTGCTTTCCTCGATTGTAAAAACTGCATTTTATTTTATTGCTCAAAAAATCTGGAAGCTGACGAAATAAATGATTTTCACTGCCAATTCCTATATATTCGGCGGTCAAGTCAAGACTTACGACTTCTAAATCTTTCATTCGGGGAGCAAGTCTCTGATAAGATAAGACTGTTTTACTTTAAATTTTTCGTAGAACTCCAAAAACCCTTCCGTAATTTACATATAAGTTATTTATTTTAAGTGTTTTAAATTAAAAAAGTTTACTGATTTTCACTCAAATGAACGAACGTATATCTTTTTATTCATAATACAAAACGGGTATATATTAAACAAAAACCATCTTTTAGAGAAAATAGAATTTGTTATAAGTACTTTTAATTAAACATAAAATAATGAAATAAAAACACTACAAACCAATTAAAAAATCTCATAAATTCATAAAACATTACGAATTATTTATCTTTTTTAATTATAAAGATGTTTTTTTGTATTTATCGAAAAAAAAAGTTACATTTGACTTACACCAAATAACAGCTTACCATGAAAACAAAATTTACACAGTTCAGTGCTATTCTTTTTACTGGATTCTCATTTGCCCAAGTAGGGTTCAATACAATTTCACCAAAAACAACAGTTGATGTATCTGCTAAAAGAGATACCTCAGGACTGATTACGGATAACACACAAACATATGGATTACAGGCTCCGAGGCTTACAAGAGCTGAACTTACAGCAAATACTGCTACCTATAGCAGCGATCAGAGTGGAGCATTAATTTATATTACGGATGTTACTGGTGGAGATGCTACGGGACAACGTATTAATGTTACTGCAATGGGCTATTATTATTTTGACGGAGCAGTATGGCAAAGACTTACACAGGCAACAAATGCCATCTCTCCAGCGATCTCCGCACTACAATGTACTACAGCTTACTTAAATCCTTCTACTTATACTCCCGGTATTCCTTTCAGTGGAAACCTGAGAGTTACTTATAGCCAAGGTAACGGAGGTTCGTATAATTCAGGAGCTCCTTTTACCGTAAACGGATTAACCTTCCAACTAAGACCCGGAACTCTAGAGTTTGGTGATGGCGAATTGGTATTCTCAGTGAGTGGGACTCCTACCACGGCTAATAATATGACTCTTCCTATGACCAGCACTGCTGTTCCTTTCTTAACAGCAGGACAAAACTGCAGCGCTACAGTGGGAAATACCAGTCGTGCAGACATTTCATCTCTCGCTGTGATGGGATATCCTACCCTAACAACTGATACCAACGGGAAACAAGCATATACTTTACCTCTTGCTACTTCAGATGGTAAATATTCAATCAGGGTAATATTTGATACCACAAGTGGTACAACCGCTGCAGTTCCTAATGTACAATTGTATAATAATACAGGTGCTACCGTTAATCTGTATTGGAATTATAATACCGAATACGGTGGTTATATTGGTTCAGCTGTAACCACAAACAATATTGCTTCAGGAGTATGGGGCGGTATGGCAGATTCATCAACTAGCTGGTTCCCCCAAGGTACAGGAGCAGTAGGAAGTGCTTACTGGGGGAACATAGGGATTATAGATGGATCCAGTGGACCTGAACACAGAAGATATACCTGGATAGATAGTAATCCTTCTTCAAAAACGGCTTATACCGCAACCATTATGGTAGGAGCCCCTACTACAGGTAGCGCTCAGCCTAACCTTTCTAAAATATTCATAAAGATAGAGCAGATAAAAGCACAATAATATAATGCCCCTAAAATAGAGTGCACCCAAAAATTTAGACAAAATTAAATAATCTTTTGATAATAAAGAGTTCGATATTCTATCGGACTCTTTCCTTTTAAATTAAGTCTTATCCTGTCTTTATTATAATAGTTAATATATTGATGGATTTCATCTTTTAATTCCTGTATTGATTTGATTTTTTTCAGATAAAACATTGCAGATTTTAATGTTCCAAATAAATTCTCTATTATAGCATTATCTAGACAATTTTCTTTTCTCTCTTTCTTTGAAGAATAAGGTGTGCGGCAACGCAATTACGCTAAATCATTTGATGGCTTCAACACCAAGATTTTAACAAAGATTACATCTATGACTGTCATACAGTACATCAACAAAAATATATTCAAAAGAAATATCAATAATTTAAAAATTAGCATTATTTTAAAATGCACAACGGGTTCATTTTCATGAACGGCTATAAATTCTGCAAATCTGCCAATGTAATAATGGGCCGGACGGCAGTAGACTTCATCGCCTGCTTTAAAACGTTTTACATCGGAACCCACTGCTGCTACGACTCATGCTAGATCATACCCTAAAACTAAAGGTAATTTGTACTTTACTGGGCAAGCGGCAGTTCCTCAGCTGACAATAATTTTGGGAAAATTTTTACACTGTCGAAATTATACATCAACGATAACCATGAAGATTCGACCATAGCAGAAGTTGAAACGCTGCTTCAATTCGAAAATGTTGAATCGTTATTCAACTTGCTCAACTACGTGAAGCAGGATGAGAACACATATTTTTTGAAAAACGATCAAAAGAGAAGATATAATACATAGGAGTCTTTGCTGCGCGGAGAAGAGGAGCGTTTACTTTTAGTAAAGATCAATGATACAATAGATTAAATAAAGAAGAAGACCAAAGCTTACACGGAAGAAATCAATCTATTGGAAAAAAATAACCTATCAACAGTTTCCAATGCAGTGTCGGATATTGTTTATAACAGGTTATTCAACAATAAAGACTTTTAGTGGGAACGGGAAGAAATAAAAAATACAGACCCAGATGTTCACCAGCAATATCTTTCGGAATTAAATAAACTGAAGTACCTAATTCTCAATCGAGAAGAAGTTAAGAAAGTGTTAGCGAACTACAGCATTATCTCTTTTATTAATACCTATTTCTTGTCTAAATAGATGTTATTGACTTTAATAGCTTAGTGCTAGATCCTGTACGTTGATTACTGTTTTTCTCACAGATAGGTTGATGGATTCCAAACGGCCAGTACTTATTATAAAGTATACCACGTTAACACTACATTTTAAAATAGCAGGAGTCTCTTTTACGGTGAAGTATACCGGACTGTTTATAGGTTGGTGCCGCTGCTATTCAACTTTACGTAAGGCATAATTGGCATAGTCTATTTTTGTATTTCTTTGTTCAAGTTTATAGGCTTTCCCATTGCAGGTATGACTACAGTATCTGGTAACGGTAGTTTTAGCAATAAATTTTGTACCACAATATGGGCAGACTTTCTCAATTCTGATATTTCAGCTCATGATCAGATTTTTTTAAGTCCGGAAAAATACTAATTCAGGCCATAGGCTTCAATAATGGCATTTTGAATGTCGTTATACTCCTTTATTCAGGATTAATACAATTAAATGGATGCAAAATTCATCCCAAAGAATAGGTAAATCTGAGAAAAAAGGTGAACATTTAAATCTTTTCTTTACTTCATTCATATATAAAGTTTTTTAAATTAGACTATAATTTTTAAAAATAAGCACGTTCATGTTTGTGAAAAATAATGATTTCTCCAAATTAAGGGTATATAGAATTCATTAGCCGTCTTCAAGAATCATATAATAATCATTAGATTATTTTAGACCAAAGAATTCTATAACCATTCTATTTTCTTTTGCTCAAATTTGTGTGATTTTATACCAAAGGGACAAGAAAAGGGACAAAAATTTGAGCATTAAAAACTATGAAATTACATACGTTGCACAAAATCAAGATGTTATTTAAATGTTGATAAAAACTGCAATTGGCTGTATATCAGTTTACTGTGAACTCATTTCCCTCTTTTGTTTATAGAAATCTTTATCGGCTATATAGATTTTTTTCTGTACTTCACAAAACACGATGGATTTGTCTTCGTTGGTCAATTGAGTGGTTTTAATGATTTCCAGTTCCTTCTTTTCTGATACCTGTTGTTTGATTTGCTCCAATTCTTCCTGTGTGTACACAAACTCTGCAAACAAATCCACGTTACCGGGTCTTTTGAAGGAAATAGTTGCGGATTTGTCCCAGACTACGTAATGGTGGTCTAATAGATTAATAAGCTGAACCATAGGTATAGGATCTACGGCAGAGAACATACTGCCACCAAAGATGGTACCCATATAGTTTTTGTTCTTGTAGCTGATAGGTAGTTTTACTTTAATTTTTGTCAGGTCTTCAGAAACGGATAAAATGTGAGCTGTGCTTCTTCTGTACATTGGAGACAGATTGAACCCCCATTTGAATAATTTAGGAAGTCCTATATATTTTGAACCTACCTTGGTTAATTTTTGGTAAAACGACATAGTTTATTTTATTTTAAATTGTTGAACGATATTTTGAATAACAGTACGTATTTTTTCAGGGTGATAACTCTCCTGAGTTTTTTAAAAGATTGCAGGATATGGGGGAAGATGGTAACATCAAAACCGGCAGTAGAGATGAAGTGATAACCGAAGGCGCCGTTGAATACGTAACTCAAAATTTATTAAAGCCGGTAACTCTCGCTATAAAAAGTACTGAACAAATGCATCCTACTCAAGAAACAGAGGAAATAATTGAATGTTCCCTTCAAATTCTAAAATACAGTAAATAAATATTGAAATTGAATATCTTAAGATTGATTGAAAAAATATGGTCGTAAAATATCTTCAAAATTATACAACCCATTTTTCTTTTTATCAAGGTTTTCAGCCACAAATAGTGCTCCGTTCCCAAATGCCTCGCGCGAAATAGATTCATGGACTAAACGTACAGTTTGATAAGGAAAGCCAAAAATAACTTCGTGTTTTCCAACAATACCACCAGCCCTCACTGAATTGATGTTGCTGGTATTGAGGTCAAGTGTCTCAGCAATTTTTACTGCAGTTCCAGATATTCCGGGTTTAGCTTTGAAATGTTCTTCAATAACTTCTATGTCTACATTTGGAGCAATGTTTTTAAGCAATGAAGCAGCAAATAATAGATAATTAACACCCAATGTAATGTTTGGTGACCAAAAAACAACAGTATCAGAAGAAAGTTCTTTTAAGAGTTTTTTTTCATTTTCTTCGTAATGTGAAATGGCAGATATTATTTTAATATTTCTCTTAGACACTATTCTTCCATAACTATAGATGCTTTCAGCTGTAGAAAAGTCTATAATGGCATCTACAGTGTTTTTACTTAGTAACTCTTCCAAATCTGTATTCTGTTCTGAATAGATCATTGCGGGATCCGCAACCGATATTCCTAGAACTTCTTTAGCTGTGGAATGTTCAAGCGTTCCACTTTTTCGTAAAACCCATTCTAAAGAAAAATCTTTGTGTTGCAGTATTACATTCGCTACGGCTTTACCAGCTTTTCCAAATCCTATTAATCCTATTTTCATACTTACATTTTATTACTTGATGGTTCAAATATTTTCAAATGTAAGATACAATAAAAATTATAAATCTGTTTTAAAGCTGCCTAGCCAAGCTCTGATCACCCATAATTACAATAAATAGAATAAGAAAAAGAGGATGTTTTACAAGGAGTAATGAAAGCAGGCTATTTTATTTATTTTTTGCAATGAATGTTTTTACTGCAAATATGCACTGGATTTCAATTCCGTAGACATGTCAGTGATTTACCTTTTCGATATGAATCTCTACTATGTCATAATTGTAGTAATCGCATTATGTTTAAAACTCGGTACTCGGTTTAAGATGGTAGAGGAGAAGGATGAGTATTCTGTTTACAACACTGTGAGTAAAAGCAGATGGACTATTTTACCAAGACCTTAAGGTTCTCGAAGAGTATTATTAATTTCAATAGGTATTTCAACCATATTTTTAACCGTTGTATAAAGCTCAATTTCTTGGTTAGGTGTTTCTAAGGAGATAATAAGAGAGTACCGTGTTGATGTTTCTACTTTACCTAAATGTTTTCTTTCTCGCCACCATCCTACAATAGGATATACTGCAATATAATGACATGTTGATAGATCTGCAGCCGTTCCTTTCCAGTAATCACTATGGACAGAGCCATTACTTCTATTATCTTTACCAACTACCCATCTGCTAGCACCAGCGTTAGTATAAATTTCTTCATCTTCTTCTCTCGCTGCTTTATTGACACGCTTTCTGAAATCATCTTCTTTCTCCCCAACGTTGTTAACATCAAAACGTAAACCATGTGATCCATACCGATATTTATCTTTCCATCCCATCTCGCCAGCGCCAGGTTCAATAAAATATGAGAGAGTTACCTTAAATGTAACAGGGGTTTCACCCATCTCCAGCAATAGTTCACTTGGCCATGGTAAATTGAAAAAATGAATTTCGTTAGTTTCGGTATCCGTTCTGCTATCCTTTTTGAAATTAAAAGGTTGTATGTGTTCTTGAGATATAAAGGTAAATGCACTTTCCTGGCTATATAAAGCACGTTCCAGGTTCGGTATCCCATAACCAAACGTTCTCAATAAATTCCTAAAGCTTTTTCTATTACCTTGCTGGGCTTGTATCTGATTTAACATCATTGGATTCCAATCAGCCGAATGAATGACTAATCCCCTTACGGTTTCTGGCCAAGCATTAGGGTACTGAAAAGCTATCTTCGCAGTAAACCAAGCTGCCTGGGCAACTGCCGCACTGGTAGCATTAATGGTATCAAACGGTTTAATGCCAAATGTTTTTGAAGTTGATAATAACTCTAAATCCTCATGAGAAAAAATACTTCCATCTGGGGCTTTCAAAAGATTTCCGCCTTCAAATACAACATCGGGTCTTGAAGGCCATTTTTTTTCCCACATTATGGATGTTGAGCTGTAAGGTGAAAGCTCTCCTTGATTGGCAATAGGTAAATGTTCTCTGAAATCTCGGTTTTGTACGATAGTTTTTTCTGTGTAAGCACCGATTATTAAAGCATTCCATGATTGAGCCGGATTCTGGATAGAAGTTACATAATTGGACTCTGGATAATTCTGCCATAATTCCTCATCTTTTATATTTCCTCCGGATATAATAATCAATCTTTGATTTTGTCCTTCGCCAAACGCTAAGTTATCTATTGCACCAGACCAGGATGAAGGCCTGCCCATATTTATACCTTCTTTAGCTGTTATTGACAGACAATAAATCAGAAATATATTTGGATTTTGAATTTCGGATCTAGCAATAGCCTGAGCAGTTACATTTCCCCATAATTCTGTTGGAGTTTCTTCTTGACCAGGACGGGGAAGTATTTTAACTGAACAGATTTTATGAGTAAGTATAATATTTCCACTGGAAGTAAGGAGTTGTTCCAAGTGCCCATATCCTGCAATTCCAGCCATTAAGGTTCCATGGCCTCCCCGTTCACGATAATGATCGTCTGTTCCCCAAGCTGCAGTAACAGTTAATGTATTATGATCATCTATAAGAGGTTTTAATAATTGATGTCCATTATTAACTCCTGAATCTAGCAAACATATTTTTACACTAGTATCAATAATCTCAACTCGCCTTAAGACATCTTCCACCCAACCTTGTTGTTCCACAGCACTTTCGTTGACCCAAAAACCGGCGGGTTCTTGGCAAGCTCTGAATTCAGCCAGCAAATCACTCTGTAATATAAGTTCAATTAACTGGTCGCGGTTGGCTTTAATTAGTAAAACCGCTCTCTCAGGAAATATGATAACTTCCAGACCATTGGCATGATATTTAGCTTCAATGTCAATATTTCCAATAAGAGTAAGAAATTGTTCAATTTGTTGTCTTTCAATATTTTGCTTAGTATTGATATTTAACCAGACCTCACACCATTTGGAATAGCCATCAGGAATCAGCTCAATATTATCCATCCAAAAACTTTCCAATAAAGCCTGACCTACGTCTTCAATACTATTGACCAAATCAGCATTATGTGGAGATATTATCACTTTGCCCTCGGGAAATAATCGCTGAGTTTCCGCAATAAAATAATCTTCCTGTCCAACTGGCAAGGAAATAGTGGCTTTTGTTTGTACGATTCCTTTTTTGTTTACATCTTTTATTGTTTTGAGATGGATGTTATTTCCTAATTTATTAATTTCTTCAGTAATAAGGTTATGGTCTTGTTGGTCTTGAAAAACAACCGAAGTATTATTGTTGTCTCTATACGCTTTGATTTTCCCCATAAAGGCCCCTTCTTTACCTTTAGGTATATAAACCGTTGCACGAACACTGGTATGATCATTTTCACCTACAATTTCCTTAATGTTTAACAAGCGAATTCCCTTTCGAAGGTCTTCAAGACTTTTAGTGATCAGATCATGGTCTACTGAACTTGTAAAGGATAGGTAAGTCCCTTCCTTTGTGGGGATTTGTTCAGCTTCACGCTGTATTTCAAGTTGCTTTTTGGTCTCCCAAATTATATTAAATTGCTGTAAGTGTTTTTCACTGTGTGTTATTCGATTACGTTTGGGAATCTGTGGCTTTGCACCCATCATTGGTGGTGCTTTAAACTTTTCACTATTTGCAATACTATTGAAAAAAAAGTGTTTATATGTAGCCATCGAGCAAATTATTTATGGTATGCAGCATTACGGTCTCTTACTGCTTTCAGGATCAACTCATTGTTCATTAACTGCTTCTCATTTAAAATAGTTTCCTTAATAGCATCAACACACGCAAGTGTTATTTCAGCATGACTCAATCCATTTATCTCGGGTAATAAATCCTTAAACTTAATTTTTCTAGAAAATTGAGAAAGGCGGTTTCTCAGTAAAGCTTCCTTCTCTTCGAGGTTTGGAAGATTATATAATATAACATCATCAAATCTTCGGAAAAGTGCCTGGTCCAATAATTCCTTATTGTTAGTAATGGCAATAATAAGACTGTCAGAAGTATCCCTCTCAATAAACTGAAGGAACGAATTAAGAACCCTACGCATTTCACCAACGTCATTATCACGGCTTCTTTCACCGCCAATAGCATCAAATTCATCAAATAGGTATACGCCTTGTTTTTGTTCAATCAAATCAAAAACCTGACGTAATTTAGCACTCGTCTCACCCATAAATTTGGTTACCATCTTATCCATCAAAATAGTATAAAGTGGTAAATTGAGCTCATTGGCAATAATTGAAGCGGTCATAGTTTTACCTGTCCCCGGATGTCCTGACAAAAGGATTTTTCTTCGATTTTCCAAATCATGCTTACGAAGTTTATCTCGCTGGACAAATTCTGAAATTATTCTGTTAACTCTTCCCTTAATATCGATGGGAGCAATCATATCTGAAAGTTTAACAGAAGGAATGTTCTCCTGAATCAGCCCTTGAAGATCTATCGGAAAAGTTTTAGATCTTTGTTTATTGTCTTTTGCTTTATCAATGATTGATTTAATCTCATTAGCTACAAGAGTGTGTCCAAGTTTTGCTTCATGCGCAGCAATTTGCAACGCAATAGTGGTGAACCTCTCGGGTTCATTGTTGTAATGTGATTTAATTAATGATATGATGTAATCCGCTTTTGCCATTTGATCACAAATTTACAAATTATTTAGGTCCTTAATCATTTTATTATAATTTTAAAATATTCAGATTTTAAGTCATAACCTAGAAAATCCTCTGAAAAAGGTACACCACAGTTTTATAACTTTGTACCATTTAAATCTAATTTGATTTTTTCTGAAGCTTTTTTGGTTAATTCATCCACAATCCTAACATAGACCTCTGTTGTCTTAACATCTTTATGACCTAATAATTTTGAGCCTGTATAAATATCCGTGCCTGATGTCAACTGTAAAGTAGCGAATGTATGACGAAAACCATGGAATGTAAAATGCTTTTTTATTCCTGCATTGTTAAGCCATCCAGGAAGAAATTTAACTATAAGATTGTATTTTAGCCCTTCAAAAATTTTTACATCATCATCTCGACGAAGTCCCAATAATTCGAGCGTATCATCGCACACAGGGTAATATTCCGCCTTTCCCGTCTTATTCTGCTTAAATAAAATATAGTAATTTCCGGATGTTCCCTGTATATCGCTCCATCTTAGACTTTCAACATCACAATAGCGAAGTCCTGTTAATGACGAAAACAGTCCTGCTTTCTTGACAATGGGGGAATTACAATCAGCATTAGCCATTCTTTGTAATTCATCTTTAAAAAGATAAGGCCTATGCGTATCATCTACTTTGATATTATGAATAAAATTTCCCAGATCTGCCGAAATGTATTTGTTTCTATAGGCTTTTTTAAGAACGGATTTAAATCTTGAAAAATAAGTGGCAGCAGTACTTTTTTGAATCTTTATTTTTGAACGTCCAACTGCAGGAGAGGATAATAGGTATTTTTTATAGCTCTCACAGAAGGCTTCATTAAGGTGTTTAAACAAAAAGACTTCACCTGCAAACTTTTTAAAATAGGCAACAGCCATACTCCAATGCATTGCCCCTGATTTACTATCGACTTCTGCCTGGAAAAAATCAATAAAGTTGGAGTTGAATTTTGTCTTATTCAAAAAACCAAAGTCAGTACTGTGAACATCAATTTGTCGGTCAAGACGTACACGCTCAGCAAATGAGCTAATTTCTTCATTATGGAGTTTTTCAGCTTCAGATCTTGGGCTGTTGTAGATGAACATTTTAAGATAAAGTTTTCTAAGCAGCTTTCCTGTGGTTTCACTCTGTATAGGAGGATAAATTTCTAAATATAGACTTTGTCGTCCTTTACTTATCGGTTTATACCGTAAAGTCACCTTGGTCATGATATAGATATTAAGGAATGAAATTGAATTGAATATTGTCAAATTGGCCCATAGCAACAGCTATTGAAGTCCTCTAAAATATTATGAAGTCAATCTTACCCGTGATATGGATGTCATTGGTTCTAATAAATTAGTGCTAGATCTACTACATTAATTCTTGTTTTTCTTACAGATAGGTTGATGGCTTTTAGGCGGCCGATACTGATTAAGAAATACACCATTTTAGTACTGCATTTTAATATTGCAGAAGTTTCTTTTACAGTGAGGTATACCGGATGGGTTACCGATGGATACTGTCGTTCTTCAATATTGCGTGCTTTATACTTGGCATAGCTTATTTTTGTATTTCGTTGTTCGAGTTTATAAGCTTTTTTATTGCAGATATTACTGCAATATCGGGTAACGGTTGTTTTGGCTATAAATTTTGTACCACAATATTGGCAGACTTTTTCAATTCTGATGTGTGAGCTCATGATCAGATTTTTTACGTCTTGAGAATAGTTATTTAGGCCGAAGGCTACAATAATGGCATTAAGTTGTCACTACACCCTTTATTTAGGGTCATTACATATATAAGGATGCAAAATTCATCCCAAAGTACAACCTAGTCTAATAAAAAATATTTGAACATTTTTTTCTTCGCTTCATTCAGATTGGTTTTTAAATTTGACATTAATTTTTAGAAATCAGCACACTTGGATTTGGAAAAATTAATAATTTCTCCAAATTAGGGGTAGATATAATCCAATAGTCTTTTTTATGAGTAAATTAATGACTATAAGAGGATATAAGACCCTGAAGTTCTATAGTAATTTTCTTTTTCTTTTGCTTAAATTTTGTGTTTTAGTGCCAAAAGGGGCAAGAAAAGGGGCAAAAAATGTAGCATTAGAACGTGTAAAATTGCATAAATTACATTAAATCAATAGGTTATAAAAATAGTCTCAAAAAACTTAAAAACCACAAATATCTATATATCAGTATTTTACAAATTTTATTTCCCTAACTGAATTTGATCAGTAACAATCAAGCTAATTAACCAAAAAATCACAGAACTTATAAAACTTTTTAAACAGAGCTAAAGTACTTTTTTTGTCATTCATCGCTGCAAAAACATAAATCAATTTATAAAATGCACCATATCCGGCATTTTCAATTAAGCATTTTTCCATCTGCTCTTTTGCATTTGGATTCTCAAGACAGCAAGCTACACCTAGGTAAAAATATTCAGAATTGTGTGTCTCCCAAAAACCTGTCTTTAGGAAACCTTGTTCCTTTGTTAATTGCACAAACATATCTATATTACCATCGACAAACAGTATTTTGTCTATCCATTTACGCCAAATCTCCTTGTCTTCAATATATATCTTATTATTGCGGTTGCTGAAAAGAGAATACACCTCCTGCAATTCTTTTTTGTCGGAAATTTTATCAATTATTTGAGAAAATTCCATTTGGGTTATTTTTCTATCCGCCAGATTATCGTCTGCATCAACAATGATTTCATTTTCTTTTTTGTTCATCTGACAATAAGAATCATATGCATCATAATAGTTTTCTATTACGCCTTGCTGATAATCAAATTTACCTTTAACTGACTCAACAATTCCACAGACCTTGGAAAAGCATTTCTTTTTAACATCATCATCATAAAAATCGCTCTTAAGTATTTCCATTTCTACTTTGAATAAAGATTGAGTATACTCTTTATTCTTGAAGCTCCACCTGTTCACCATTTCTTGCACTTTATCATAAGGAATCGCATTTGCCTTAATATCGTGGATTATTATTGCAATTAACGACAGATTCTCCACATGATTTTCCAGGTCCAGCTTTTGAAATCTTTTCCAGTACTTATAAGCAAGTTTTACATCATAACCTCCTAGGGCATCCAAAAAATTCAATATGCCATATCGGGTATGATCACCGTCCGTAACCTCAAACAATCTTAAGTTCAATAAAAATATAGATTCGGATAATTCCAAAACCTCTTCTCTTGTTAACCAGTTCTTTTCCAAAACCTTAGCAAATGATTCATTAAAGAAATCCGATATGAAGATATCTTTTCTCCATCCGTGTCTTAATTTGCTATTGATAAAAGCTTCCCTTATATAAAAAAGGCATTTTTCTGCATTAATCTGCGAAAACATCCCGCTCAGTAAAAAACAAGTGTCAATATATACAGAATAGTCAATTTTTACTTTTTTTAAAGTATTTTCATGTGGTTCCAGCTCCGCTTCAGTTACAATTTTTGTAAAATAAAGCCCATCAATCTTATTTAGATTTGTCAAAAATATAAAACTCTCGAAATCAATAGTTAGCATTTTGGTTAACTGTAAATAATCAGTTCTATTTGCCTTCGAATAGTAGAAGATATAAGCCCATAATCTTGATAGTACAGCCTTTATCCTTGGCTTGGCTGGATACCATTTTTTAAATCTATTTATGTAATAAATCAGATTTTTAGGTAAAGATCCTATTGCCTCAAATCCGTTTAAATATAAATCAAAAAGCGCGCAGTATTTAACTACATCATCAACAGCAGGAAAATCTCTTGCCGAGTTTCTCTCCCGCATAAAGTTGCTATCTCCAGCTATAATGTAGGACAGAGCGAAAGGATGTATATGTCTTTGAAAGCTATATTCACGGATATATCCCTGAAGAGGACGTACTGCAGTAAGTACATCTTCTATTTGCTTCTCGGTTACATTGATCTTTAAGAGCCTCCGGAAAAAGAAAACTGGCAAGTTGTTTAATTTCGGTCTTTTTCTAAACTTAATAATCCGATCAGATATAGCAGCTTGTAACGGAAGGTTACCAAAAAACAATGGCAAAAATTCCAATGTCGAAAGTAGATCCAGAAAGATGCATAATTCCAATTCATTTAATTCAGGAACTAATCCAAGCAATTCATTTCGGAAATGTTTGAAGCCCACAGAGAAATAGGATTTAATCACAAATTCCTTCGGAGACTGATTGTCAAGAAGCGAATTAGCATCAGTGTAATAATTCTTATAGGAACCACGATATTTACTTAAAAAAAAGGGAACATATGTATCTTTCCCATCCTCAAGCACCTTAAATTTATAAAATAATTGACCTTCCAGCTCCTTAAGATCTGTCACATTTTCGAAATTCCACATTTCATCCGTGCATGCAGTAATCACTTCTGCTGCTGCTGCATTTTTTCCTTTTTCATAAAAGGTCAATGCATTTCGATAGGTTGCAGTTATAAATTCCTTTGTATTTAATACATCGTCGTTCAGTAATACTTCTAATGTCTTATTCTTTTGACATGCTAAACTATCGATAAAAATGTATCAAAGGAGAAAACATCTGAAGAACCATACAGAGTTATTGAAGAAACTCAGCTAAACAAAGACATACTGGGCGTAATATCACCACACAGAAATCTCTTGATGGCTGCCCTGAACGAACTGATCAAAAAAGAATCTTTTAAGCTAGACATTCAAAATAATGAACGTACGTATGAACGCGGTCATTTATTTGTTGATATATTAGGCTATCCAAGTGTTGTTCTGTGGAGAGAAATAGGCTTTCATGAAGTAGAGATATCAGTTTGGTGGAAATACAATCATTCTTTGCACCCGCAAGCAAATCTGAAAGGTAACGCCAAAGAAAACTTCAGAACTTCAGAACCATTAGCTGATAAAAAGCACTACAAGAAATTTGTAGGAGCGGTTATTGTTGGATGGCTAGAAAGAAGAGAAGGAATATTTCTACAGGGGAAAGGTAATGAGGGGATTTTAAAAAAGTATGTAAGAAGAGGTGAAAAAACCGAATTAGAAGATGCACCTGTTGTAGATGCAATTGGTTTTGAGCCAACTGGTTTGTTTTATGTATAATCCAGTTAAATTTTATATTAGCTACAGCCTCTTAATTGACTGTAGCTAAAATATAAAAAAGATTGCGATTATAATCGTTCTCAAAATGTTTTGACGGATAACTTCAACATTTCTCTTCCAATTAATATTTCTTTAATCCAGTACTCTATAATCTACTTCCTATTTTTCTTTTCTGCATTAGACTCAATAAAATACTTACTTGTATCAATATACAAAAATGGATCTAACAGGACCTCTTCATTATTATCAAAATTTTTCACGCTATTCTCTTTAACCACTACGCCGTCTTTTGTAAGCCGTAAATACCAATCACCGTGACATGGCTGTAACACAGGTGGGGTATGTCTACTGATTATCCAACTCCATTTCGGCTTATTATTATTAATTTCACATGACTGCATTTCCCATAATTCCAACTTATTTTCATGTACTAATTCTACATTTTTATTAACATCAATAAGTGGCTTATAGTGGTAAAGATCAGATTCAGAATATCCTCTAGAAGGAAACTTTATAAAATTCATTTTTTTCCAAAAAGCCTCAGACTCTCTTGGTTCGCAATATAAGATTACTGCTTTAAAGCCCTTAGACTTGAAATATAGCTCCGCTAATTCGTATAATTTTTTCCCATACCACATTTTCCTAAAATTTGGATGTATTTCAAAAATGTCAATCTCGACATAACCGTTGTCGTTACTCGCTGCCCAAGAAATAAAGCCTACAATTCCATCATCAGTTGTACAGGTTATTAACTGCTGTCTTTGGTAAGATTTTTCAATCGTATTCCAATTACAATAAAACCCTTCTTTAGAAATATCAAATTCTCGCTTAAGCCATCCCTTTACTTCATTGAGCTGCTGAATATTTGGTTCAATATTTATTATCATGTTTATGGTAATGATTAATTAGACAAAAAAAGTAATTTCCTTATTAAAATTAGGCAGTGATAATTTTCGCAAATCTGCAATTAATTTTAAGTATAGCTCAGAGCTTCATCAAGGGGAAATGTTAGTTCTTGAAATTCAAAAGACTATAAGATATAGCGTCTACTCCCTTGCCCATTAGCAGATTACCACAAAGGTAGTAGATCGGAGCTTTACGTCCGTCAAACTACAACCATCCGTTACAGGGTCTAATAGCAATACTATAACAAATTCTCAACAGAATTTTAGTATAATCATACGTAATATTCATCTCTCAAATTAAAGATAAGACAACCGCCCCTCCTCTCTATTAATTATTAGTGGTATCAAATTACAATCTGTATCTTAAAGAGATTGCTCTCCATATATCGTTTGCAAAATCTTTGTCAACTTCAGAATGTTCAAAAAACCACTTGCTATCTCTCTTTACTAATTTCTGTACTACACCATCCAGTAGTAAATCTATTTCTACCATTTCCTTGGTTATTTCCTTTTGTAATAACTTTACTTGAAAATCTCTATTCTTATAGGTTATTCTAAATATCTGTCCTTTGGACCGATCATAAAAACGCGAATCAACTGTATCTTCCATAATTTGAATAGTAAATTTAGAAAATTAGCAACACAATAAAGAGGCTTATTATTATTTTTTGCCCTGCTTTTTTGAATAGCATAGGGTTACTGAACGGACATCTTAAGACAAAATAGGCACCACAAAGAACATCTTCCTTCTGTAGCGGTATTCGCATAGAATTTTGAGCCATACAAAATTTAAAATATGGAAATGGTATCAAAACAAGATCTTGAAATATTCAGAATAAGAATGATGTCAGATATACAACAATTATTGGATGCTAGTCAACGTCCAATGAAAGAAGAATTTGATTGGCTAAGAAGCAAGGCTATTCGTAAAATGATGGACATTTCTCCTGCGACCTTACAAAATTTAAGAATCACCGGAAAAATTCGCCACAAAAGAGTAATGGGTTCCTATTATTACAACAGGACAGATGTACAAAAACTGTTTGAAGATGAAAATTGATGTTTCAAAAAGAGGTTTGATATATCTTGATAACATTTGTAATGACCCTCGACTTACTGTCTGGCATATAAGTTTACTCCTAGCTATAATACGAATAGCCTATCGTCAAAATGAGAGCAAAATTATACGAGTAAGCCGAAGTAAGCTCATGACAATGTCGCATATCAATACAACCCCCACATATCACAAGTATTTTAAAGAACTACAGATGTTGGGTTACATTAAATATACTCCCTCCTATCATCCTGGCTATCGCAGTACGATAGAGTTATTAAAACAGTACTAAGTATTAAATAAAAACTTCAATATTCTCTACAGCTGAATATTGAAGTTTTTTTGTCGCCCTTTACCTTTTTCAGTTAATCCTAATTTAGCATCAAAATACCACCACACATATTAAGAATTTCAGTTTGTTTTAACAGTTTTGATTTTACTATATTTATGGATTAATAGCCAGAAAGTATTCATGAATAAAAAAAACTTATCTGAATCTGATATAAAAGCAAAATTTATCACACCTGCGATCTTAAAATCAGGTTGGGATGAGCTGACTCAAATTGGTCGTGAAATATTCTTTACCGATGGTCGAATATATGTTAAAGGTAAATTGACTGCAAGAGGTAAAAGGAAATTTGCGGATTACATTCTTTACTACAAGCCAAATGTACCAATCGCAATAATTGAGGCGAAAGATAATTCTCATACCTTGAAGAGTGGCATACAGCAAGCCTTAGGATATGCTAATACTTTAGATATACCATGCGTTTTTAGTAGTAACGGTGAAGGTTTCTACTTTCATAATAAAACTGCTACAAACGGAGAAATTGAAAAAGAATTGTCCTTAGACGAATTTCCAAGTCCAGAAGCTCTTTGGGAAATTTATAAGAAATATAAAGGTATCGAGAATCTAAAAGTTGAAGAAGTTGTCAAACAAGATTATTTCCAGAATGGTTCAGGACGAAGTCCAAGATATTATCAACAAATAGCCATTAACAGAACTATCGAAGCAGTTGCAAAAGGTTTGACTAGAATCCTTCTGGTAATGGCAACAGGTACTGGGAAAACCTATACAGCGTTTCAAATCATTTACAGGCTTTGGAAAAGTGGTTCAAAAAAAAGAATTCTATTTCTAGCAGATAGGACTGCACTGCTAGATCAAACTGCTCGTGGAGATTTCAGACATTTTAAAGATGCCTTAACCGTTATTAAACATAAGAAAATTGATAAAGCCTACAATGTTTATTTAGCATTATATCAAGGGTTATCAGACAACAAATCTGAAGATGCTTACAAACAATTTAGTAGAGATTTCTTTGATCTAATTATTATTGACGAGTGTCATAGAGGAAGCGCAAAAGAAGATAGTAAATGGAGAGAAATTCTTGAGTATTTTAATAAGGCAACGCACATTGGGTTAACTGCAACTCCAAAAGAAACAACCGAAGTTTCTAATATTGATTATTTCGGAGAGCCAATTTACAGCTATTCTTTAAAGCAAGGAATTGATGATGGTTTTCTTGCACCATATAAAGTGGTTAAGATTACGCTAGATATTGATGCCGAAGGCTGGAGGCCGCCAAAAGGATTTCTGGACAAAAATGGGAAAACTGTTGAAGATAGAATATATAGCAGAACTGATTTTGATAAAAATATTATTGTTGAAGAACGGAGAGCAATAGTAGCTGAAAAAATATCAGAGTTTTTGAAAGGCTATGATAGATTTGCCAAAACAATAGTGTTCTGCATTGATATTGAACATGCAGAAGGAATGCGAACTGCGTTAGCAAATGCAAATTCCGATTTATTTGCTCATAACAATAAGTATGTAATGCAAATTACAGGTGATAATGATGAAGGAAAAAGAGAATTAGATAACTTTATTAATCCTCAAGAATCTTATCCCGTTATTGCTACTACTTCAAAATTAATGACCACAGGTGTTGATGCTCAAACTTGTAAACTAATTGTTTTAGACAGCAATATTGGATCTATGACCGAATTTAAGCAGATTATAGGTCGGGGAACTCGTATCAATGAAGAATTCGGCAAGACTTATTTTACGATCATGGATTTTCGTAATGTTACCAATCTATTCGCTGATCCTGACTTTGATGGAGATCCTGTAATGATTAAACAAGTAAGTGAAGATGAGGATTTAAGTGATGTAGAGGAAGAAGTAATTGATGAAACTATTACTGATATTTTGGACGGAGAAGTAATTGATTTCCCTCAAGTTGAAGCTGGTGGTGAAATTGAAGAAAATATGAGACGTGAGAAAGTTAGAGTAGATGGTGTTCAAGTAAAGATTGTAAATGAGCGTGTACAATATTTGGGATCAGATGGGAAAATTATTACAGAAAGTTTGAGTGATTACACAAAAAGCAATATAACTAAGCAATATCAAACCTTAGAAAAATTTTTGTCATATTGGAATAGTGCAGAAAAGAAAGAAGCTATTATTCAAGAATTGGAAGAACAAGGAATTTTCTTTGAAGCATTGAAGGAAGAAGTAGGGAAAGATTTTGATCCCTTTGATCTAATTTGCCACTTAGCTTTCGAAGCAAAGCCATTAACGAGAAAAGAACGTGCAAATAACGTTAAAAAAAGAAACTATTTTACAAAATATGGTGACAAAGCACAGGCCGTTTTGAACAGTTTACTCGATAAATATGCGGAGGAAGGATTGTTAACTATCGAAAGTACAGAAGTTTTAAGACTTGATCCTTTAAATAAATTAGGAACGCCTATTGAACTCATTAAAGCCTTTGGAGGAAAATCACGATATTTGCAGGCTTTAAAAGAATTAGAAACAGAATTATACAGTGGTATAGCATAATGGCAAATATAGGGGCAGTAATATCAAGCATTAGGAATATAATGCGTCAGGATAGAGGAATATCAGGTGATGCTCAACGATTAGAACAGTTGGGATGGATGCTTTTTTTGAAAATAATTGATGACAAGGATCAAGAACTCGAAATATTAAAAGATGATTACATATCAGTAATACCCGAAAAATTTCAGTGGAGAAACTGGGCGTCAGATCAAGAAGGAATTACAGGAGATGAGTTGCTAGAATTTATAGATAGTACTGCACAAGATAATAAAGGACTTTTCTCTACTTTAAGTACGCTAACCAATCCTCAAAACCCAAAAAGAACAAGTATTGTTCAGCAGATTTTTGATGGTACCAACAACTTTATGAAATCGGGTTACGAAATGCGTAAAGTTATCAACGAACTTAATAAAATAGATTTCAATAGTTCAAAAGACAAACAAGTTTTCGGAACAATTTACGAAAGTATTTTAGTCGAATTACGTGATGCAGGGAACAAGGGCGAATATTATACTCCAAGGGCTGTTACCAAATTAATGACAATGATGACTGACCCAAAATTGGGTGAGCGAGTGTTGGACCCAGCAGCCGGAACAGCAGGATTTCTTACAGAAGCAATTGATTATGTAAGGGATAATTATGTAAATACCGTAGAAAATGAACGGTTTTTACAAACAAGCATTACAGGTTGGGAATTTAAACCTGTTCCATTTGTATTAGGGTTGACCAATCTTATTCTGCACGAAATAGAAGTTCCTGATTATCATTATATAGACAGCTTAAAGGTAGAATATAACAGCATAGGAAGAAAAGATCAGGTAGATGTTATATTGGCAAACCCTCCTTTTGGGGCAAGTATTGCTGATGGAGTCGAAACTAACTTTCCAACTAATTATCGTTGTAAGGAATCAGCAGACTTATTTGTAATATTGATACTACAACTTTTAAAATCAAATGGTAGAGCCGCTATCGTTTTACCTGATGGTTCAATCACCGGCGAAGGTGTTAAAGCCAGAATCCGAGAAAAATTATTAACAGACTGTAATCTTCATACCATAATACGTTTACCTCAAAGCACTTTCTTCCCGGCGACGGTAAGCACTAATTTGTTGTTTTTTGAAAAAGGAAGCAAAACAAAAGATATTTGGTATTATGAACATAAGTTACCAACAGGGCAAAAAAGCTACAGTAAAACCAAACCGATACAATTTGAAGAGTTTGGGCCATTGATACAATGGTGGAATAATCGCGAAAAAAACCAGCAAGCTTGGAAGGTAAATATTAAGGATTTAAAAGATTGGAATTTGGATATCAAGAATCCCAATTCATCAATTGAAGAAACAAGTCTATCTACTAGCGAAGTAATTAAGAAGTTATCTACTTCATTTGCAAAATCTCAATCAGTAATCCAAGAGTTAGAAAATCTATTGAAATAAATGAAAAAAAGATATTTAATAAAGGATTTTCTAAAGAGGTTTAAAAGACCTGTTCAACTTATTCCTGATAAAGATTATAAATTAGTAACAATTAGTTCAAAACACAGGGGAATTAAACTTCGAGAATTAAAAAAAGGCAGTTTGATTAAATCCAATATGTACGAAGTAAAAGCAGGTGATTTTGTACTTTCAGGAATAGATGCAAGAAACGGAGCGTTTGGAATAATCCCACAGGAACTAGATGGAGGAATTATTACCAATGATTTCTGGTGTTTGCAAATCAACGAAAATGTAATTTCTAAAGAACTATTTTTAGAGTTAACCGCTACAACTTGGTTTGATGACTTATGTAATAGAGGTAGTGATGGCACTACAAATAGAGTTCGTCTTCAAAAAGATAAATTTTTCAGTCAAGAAGTTCCCTTGCCTTTAAAAAACGAACAAAAGCATTTACTTCATAAAATTCTTTCAATAAAGCAGAAATCTGTAACGCTTACCCAAGAAATTGAAAACCAAAAAAAACTTCTTTCACAATTTAAACAAGCCACTTTGGAAGAAGCTTTACAAGGAAAATTGACAGAGAAATGGCGTGTAGAAAACCCTGATATTGAAGTAGCTTCGCAACTACTAAAACGCATCAAGGCCGAGAAATCGCAGCTTATCAATGAAAAAAAGTTAAAAAAAGAAAAAGATTTAGTAACTATTTCGAAAGAAGAAATTCCATTTGAAATTCCTGAAAATTGGGTGTGGTGTCGATTGGGTGATATAGGTCTCATAAATCCAAAGAACAATGAGAAACAAAATATAGAATCTTCATTTATTCCAATGGAATTTATCAGTGATCATTACGGAGTAATTCCAATTTATGAATCAAGGCAATGGAATGATATTAAAAAGGGTTATACTCATTTTGCTGAAAACGATATTGGTTTTGCAAAAATTACTCCTTGTTTTGAAAATTCTAAAGCAGCAGTATTTAAAAATTTAAAAAACAATATTGGAGCAGGAACAACCGAATTACATATTTTTAGATGTTTGCCAGAAAACAAAGTTATATGCAACTTCATTTATGCAATTTTTAAGTCTACTGATTTCTTAAAAAATGGAGCAGCGGTCATGACAGGCTCAGCAGGTCAAAAGAGAGTTCCAAAAGAATACCTCCTAAATAAGATTATACCACTTCCTCCATTTGACGAACAACAGGCCATTGTAGAAAAAATAGAAAATATAATGGCGCAATGTGCCATATTGGAAAAGAAAATCGCCCAGAGTGAGCAAAATGCCAAAATGCTGATGAAAGCTGTATTAAAAGAGGCTTTTGAAAATAAGGAGCGAAAAGATGTAGATGAAGTGCAAATGGATAGAAGTTTACAATTGGCTTTAATGCAGATAATGTTTAAGCAAAAATTAGGAATAAATTATGGTGAGGTAATCATGCAAAAAACGGCATATAATTTAGATCATCTTTACCGTAAACAATCATCTTTTTTTCCTTACTCATTTCAAAGTTGTAACCACGGCGCATTTTCTGTACAATTACGAGAAGAGATAGAAACAAATCCATATTTGACGACAAAATCTGCAGAAAAAGGAAATGTAATATGTGTAGACCCCGAACAAAATTCAACAGTACTAGCTGCTTTTTCGAATCCAGTTTACACTGATTATATACATTCTCTTACGCAGCTTTTGGAAATTTATTCCCTACCAATTATTGGAAAAAAATCAGAGCAAATCGAATTGTTTAATACTGTATTAAAAATAGTGAATGATCTGAACATTACAGATATAAATACTATATACTCGACAATGGAGAAGTGGGAGATTGAGCAAAAGGGCTTCAAAACTAAAGCAGAAAAATTTTCAAAATTACAGACGGAAAAAATATTGCTATTTATAAAAAACCTTCAATTAACATAACAACAGTATTACAAAGATTCCATTCATAAAAATAAAGACTATCTGATATTTATGAATTTATTCATCAAGACAAAAAACTTCAATATTCATTATAACTGAATCTTGAAGTTTTTATCAGCCTCCTGATCAACCATGATAATTATCTGTCAGTCACGAAAATAAAAATTTGTATCTTTACAAAAAACAAAATGTTGTTCTTTGGAGTCGTTAAAGAATAATTTTTTCATGGATTTTGTTATAAATATTTGTTGGCAGAATCATGGCAGGAGTTTAAAAATGCTTAGAAATGAGGTTTTAAAGTGTGTGGAAGAAGACGGTTCGAATCCCTCCTCTTCCGCTAAGACATAAAAACGCAATTTGGAGTGTGTAAATACAGTTGTGGCAGAATCGTGGCAAAACGATTATACAACGACTGGAAAACATCACTAACAGGGCTAAAAACGAAATAAGTTCGAATCCCTTCCTCTCTGCAAAAAAAAGTCTTAGGTTTTACACTTAAGACTTTTTTGTTTTCACACCCTTTTAAACATTTGACTGCCAATAATTTGTGGATTAATTTAACACAACGTTTTATGATAAAAATCTTTATACCTTAAGGAAGCTAAGAGATGTAGCTATGTCGCTGATGAAGCGATTTGGTTTATGCGTCAGCTTAGAAAGAATCAATTCCATTGATTCCAACTTTGCTCCCTAAAATCTACAGAATATAACAGTAAAACTTTGTGTTTAAAAAATATTATCATTCTGTATGAATGCTCAGGTCCTCTTACCCTTTTTTACTAGTTTTTTTTAAATCTTTTCAGAATATCAACTTTCCATTCATCTAAGTATTTCTACTCAAGTCTACAATTGGTTGTTTATACTCTACATTATCCGTTTTGTTCTTCGTTACTTTGGTCTATAAAATAACCACAAAAACCAATTTAAGATGACATCAACAAGCGTAAATGCCAATTCATCCGGCCAGTTACAACTGGGTGGCGGAGCACAATTCTGGGTATATCTTTCCCCTCAAAATGAAACCGCTAAAATGATTTCCAAATGGCGCGTAACATTCTCACAGGGAAACTGGAGCGATTCTATCTCCAGCGATAATCCCACAAAACAGATCCAGACCCCAAATCTATCAGGGATCTTTGAGATTAAAGTAGAATTATTAAGTGGTTCTACGGGTACATGGAGACAAATTCCCCCTCAGGCAGGAAGTCACAATGAAATAGGCTGTAACTCCAACTGTGCCTCTATGGTAGGTATTGTGGCAGACAGCACCAATCCTCCTATTGGAGCTATTAATGCCCATTTCTGGACTACCTGGGATGCTATGTGCAGAACAGGAGTATAACATAAATCAATCATTATAACCAAGTTTACTGCGGTATTTTTTTAAAATATCGCAGTTTTGGTTTTAAGCTACAACATAGGATTCATCCTTTTCCTTAAATTTGCAGGGTCACTATAATTCAATGTATATGTATAAAATAAAGACAGCGCTTTCTTTGCTGTTTTGTTTAAGCGCTTTTCTTTTCCCCCATCTCACAAAAGCAAGTGCTTACTGGATGGAAATTCATGGAACGGGAAAAATAAAATATCAGGTTAAAATTGAGGTATGCTATGGTTTTATTGATGATCTCAGTGAGCGGCACCGCTCTACCGGTCCAGAATTTCAGAGAATCAAAGATTTTAATTTTTTTCTTTACAATGCAAAGGGAGAAAAATTAAAAATTGAGTTGCAACTTATGGGAGATCACTGGGTAGGAACCTTTATTCCGAATCAGGAAGGAACCTACAGGATTTTAGAATGAATGACCAACAGCCTGTCTTGGTACGGTCTCAAAATCCACAGGAAAATGTGCGGCCTATTGATTTTATGTGTGGGGCTTATCAAGTGGGAATCCCATCCAGTAACAATCCTCCGCTTCCATTGATGGATATAAGACTTTTTGAAAAAAATGGAATTTACACTATTTTCCCATACCGTGATATGAAACCGGCAGAGAAAGGAACAGTGCTGAGGATTTTTAACCCTGAAAACTAGGAAAAGAACATTCTGGTAAACGAAAACAATAAAGCTTTCTTTAAACCCACTATGCCCGGACTTTATATAATCAGGCAGGATTGGCAGGACAATACTCCTGGAATATTCTTGGGAACTTCTTACGCAAAGATAAGATACCGTAATAATTATTGCCTTTGGATTAATTAGGAGGACGGAAGCGGGAAGATGGAGGATGGAAGTTATCTTAAACGGTAAATTGAATAAACATCCATCAATGAAATAAAAGCACAGAAAATCATTATAAATAAAAGTCCCGGATCTATGAACCCGGGACTTTTTGTTATCAATTATTAAAATCTTATTTTAGAATTTCAAAGAAACACTTCCTAAGAAACGGGCTGGTGCCTGTGGTGTTAAACGTACCGACCAGGCTTTTTCATTGGTTATATTATCAAATTTTAATCCTATCCTGTATTTCGGCTGGTCATAGAAAATCCCTAGGTCAAACATTGTATAGGATGGGATAATCACTTTAGCAGTCTGGGTATTGGTCTGATAGGAAGAAGATCCCATATTTCCACCTCCTCCTATTCCAAGGCCTTTTAATTTGCCTTGCGGGACCCTGTAGCTGATCCAGAAGTTGAACATATTCGCAGGACCGGATAATGCAGGTCTTAAACCATTAACGGAAGGATTGGCGTTCGTGAATTTACTGTCATTGTAAGCATAACCCGCCACAATATTAAGCCCATCAAAAGGATTGGCTGTTAATTCCGCTTCAAATCCTTTACTCAGCTGAGTTCCGTCCTGTATAGAATAATTGATATCATCCGGGTTGGTTCTTAATATATTATCAACACGAATGTTATAATAACTTAACGTTCCCACAAGCCTGTGGTTGAAAAGATCTCCTTTTACTCCCAATTCCAGCTGATTGGCATATTCCGGTCTGAATGAATTCCCATTGATATCTACTCCACTTACATTATTGAAGCCGTTCATATAGTTCCCAAACAGGGAAACTTTATTCTTCAGGATTTCATACACAAGCCCCAGTTTAGGAGAAAGTGCCGTCTGTGCATAAGGTCCTGTCTGGGTTCCGCTGTTACTCAACCCTCCTTTTATTTGTCCTGTAGCAATATCGTAGACCCCTTTAAACTGAAAACGGTCTACTCTCAGACTGGCCATTACCATTAACTGATCCGTTACATTGAAGACATTCGAAACATAGGCAGCATAAGTATTGTCACTATTATTCTCTCTTCTGGCTACAGAAGTAGCGGTAAGGGCATCAATGGTATTCTGATTAACTCTGAAATCTGCTGAAGGATGAACGAAATTAAACACTTTTGTATTGGTATGATAACGGTCAAAATGATTAGAATTGTTATAATAATCCAAGCCCACCACCATTCTGTTTCTGAAACGCCCGATATGAAAGTCTCCGATAAAGTTCTGCTGAATATTTGTTGCGATAAAGGAGGTAGTTCCTACCATTACCTGAGCACTTGCTGTAGAATCTGTTTTTCCGTTAATGGCAGAAATATAACCATTAATTGTAGATCTTGCACGGGATATAATCGTCTGGGAAGTCCAGTTTTCTGAAACTTTATAGTTCAGTTGGGCAAAGATATTCATCATCTGCGTTTCATAAGCAAGATCATCACCCAGGAAGTTTTTGTAATAAGAAAACTTCATATCTGCAATAGACTGTGTTTTGTTACTTCCTGTATAAGGATTAAAACGTACTACAGAGGTTCCTTTAGCCTGATTAAACTCTACATCCAAAAGAAGCGACATACGGTCATTGATCTGGTATGAGAAGCTTGGGGCAATAGCCAATGAATTGGTGAATCCTAAATCCTGAAAGCTTTTCTCAAAAGTTCCGGCAGCATTAAGACGGAAAAGAGCTGTCCTGTCCTTATTCACCGGAGTATTCACATCTACTGTCAGACGGTTGTAATCCCAGCTTCCGCCAACATAGCCTACTTCACCACCAAATTTATTGTAAGGTTTTTTCGTGACACGATTGTAGACCCCACCATAACTGCTTGCCACACTCTTCCCGAATAATGTTGCGGAAGGTCCTTTTATGGCTTCAATACGTTCTAAATTAACAGGATCAATTACTGAAAAGGCAGCTCCCGCCACCCCATTTCGAGCGTTAGGTTCTGTTTCAAATCCTCTGGAACGAAACGTTACTCTCCCCTGATTGGCAATCATAGGAACACCGGCACCCGGAACGTTTTTAGAAATACTTCCAAGATCTACTGCTACCTGCTCCTGAAAAAGTTCTTTGGTCACAGTATTGTAAACCTGAGGGTTTTCCAGATTTTTTAAAGGAAGCCTTGCAACGAATCCGCTTTCTTTTTTAGAAAATCTGTTCACATTTTTCATGATGACCACCTCTTGTATGGCCTGGATATTTTCTTTGGATAACTGATAATCCAGCGCAGTAGTTTCCCCTGTTTTTACCTCAACAGGAATACGTATTTCTTTAGATCCTAAGATCTGCAATTTTACAGTATATGAACCTGCATTCACATTTACAAAGCGATAGTTTCCATCATCATCGGTCAATATCTGTCTATCTGCCTCCAATAAAGAAACTGATATCGCTCTTAAAGGCTGCCCATCTACCATATTAACCTTACCGGTTATACCACCCTGTAGATCCTGTGCATCTATTAGGGTTAAGCATGTCAGGGAAAAGAAGAAAATCAGAAATGGTTTAGACCATTGTATTATTTTACCTGTTAAAATGTTCTCCTGCTTTACTTTCAAGACAGGAGGTATTGACTTCAACGGAAGCTCACATTCATTTGATTGTATCATTTTTCAGCCTTATTTAAAATAATTATAAATAAAAGTGCAAAAATAAAGGATAAACAAGTTTTCACACCATACTAATTTGAATTATTCTAAATAAAAGATAAAAATCATCATTTCCCTTTTGAATGATTCTTTTAAATTATTGAGGTAAGAATTTCTATCACTACCCTCTACAAACCAGTTCAAAGTCTTTTTAAAATTAAAATATGGACTTTTCCACATTTTACCAATAAATTATCCACAAGTTATCCACAATCGAACTTGCATCAATTTATTGAAGTGTAAATGCAATAGATTATTACGTGAATAACCCTTTTTACTAAATTAGCCGCCAGTTACAAACTCACAGTTATCAGATCATGAAAAACCAGGTTAAAATTTTGAGGGATAAAATGAATATGACTCAGCATGAACTTGCTGAGAAATCCGGACTTTCCCTTCGGACCGTTCAAAGGATTGAAGGTGGAAGCATTCTTAAAGGGTTTACTTTAAAAACACTGGCTCAGGCTTTGAACACCCACCCTGAGAATCTTATTGTTATTCCTGAAGAACAAATTGACATTCAACAGGCCAAAACCATTAATTTTTCTGCTCTTGCCGGTCTCATTATTCCATATGGAAGTATTATTCTTCCTGCTATTTTAACCTATCAGACCAAAGATTTCAAAAGCAGAGAGCTTGGGAAAAGTATTATCTGCATACAGATCATTATCTCAGCTATTTTTTCTTTATTAATGATTATCTGCCCGTTTATACAAAAGTTTCTTTCACTCAAATTTCCACTTTTTATCATTCCGTTAATTCTATTTTTAGTTTTAAAATTATTGATCATTATCAAGAATGGAATCAGTTTAAACCAAAACCAGGATTTAAGTATAAAACTGAAAACCAACTTTTTATAATCAAGGACATAAAAATGTCGTAAAACTGTCGTATTGTTTTTGTGCAAAAGCCACGTAAGATTTCCGAATCTTGCTTAAAAAATCAGCATGAAAACATTTAAGAAAATTGTGATATCTGTTTTAATGATCATTGCTATTGCAGGATTAAGCGGATATCTCTACTTTGATCAGAAATTCACTCCTGAAAAGAATTATTTAAGGGTTGAAGATGAAAGCGGAGCTGTACCCATCAAATGGATGGGAAATGATAAAAATGCCCTGATGGTCCCCATTCATTTTCCTAAAGACACCACAACTTATTATCTTCAGTTTGATACAGGAGCTGCAGACACGGAATTTTACAGTAAAGCAATACAAAAGCTGAAAGGAATCTCCTTCAGAAATGAAAGGGCGATATCCTCATTTTATATCGGTCAGTCGAAAATTACATCTGATAAGATCAAAATATCCAATACAGGAAAAGCTTTGGAAAAAAATGATCCTGTTAAAATTATAGGAACATTAGGTGCTGATATTCTTGAAAACAGGAAAACAATGATCAATTTCAGAGATCAACATATTGTTTTCAATATGTCCCAAGAGCCGGATGAGTTTCGGAATAATCTTATTGGTTTTAAATTCAAAAAGAGGAAAATCATTATTAACGGCAATTTAAAAGGAAAGGATGAAAAATTCCTGTATGACTCCGGAACCAGTGCTTATGAATTGCTTACAAGTAAGGAAAACTGGGAAATCTTAAGACTGCCGCAGTCAAAAGTTAAAACGGAAAAAGCTCAGTCGAGGCCCCATATTTTAATAACTCATACAACAGAAAGTCATGAGTTGATTGGTCTTGGAAACAGAGATATTCTACTCAGTGAAGTTACCTATGTAGAAGGATTTTCCCAGACTCAATATATGCTGATGAAATTTTCCGGGATGACAGGAATGCTCGGGAATAAAATCTTTTTAAATAACAGAATTTACATTGACTGTTCTCAGGAAAAAATGGGGATTGAATAATTGTATTCCTAAATCTTTCCAAAGTCGTCTATTTATTTTGTCATGTTTTTAAACAGTATTTAAGGATTTTGGATAAACATTATATTCATAAAGCCCTATAAATTTGTTATGACAAAATATTTTCTCTGCGCATCTTAGATATTTTCATCTAACCTTATGATTTCGCAGATGTTAACTTTAATAATAAAGCAGTTATCATGATGTTCGGTGTAAAAAAAGTCTTCATTTTATTAAGTATCACAGGTTTTTTAGCAAGCTTTGTAAAAGCACAGATCAGCCCACCAGGCCTTGGAGATGCCAACACTGCATTCTGGTCAGCGTTTGGAGTGAAACGTAATCTTGATTCTTTGGGAAAGAAGCAAACCATGAGCTATATTGCTATAGGACGTAAAAGCAGCCCTGACAATGATAATCTGTTTGCTAAACAGGCTATTTTTGTGTTAAACCACGAGTTTTATCATTCTTTTACTCCTCATCAGCAATACAGTTATGCTTTAAGCTACAGACGACAACCTGAATATGAAAAGGAATCTCCTTATGACAGGGAAAATATAGAACAAGAATTCAGAATTTATGGCCGGTATGCCTATACTTTTGATCTGAGTAAAAAATTTAAACTTAAAAATACAGTTCGTCAGGAATTCAGAAAGTTTTTTGATGCTGATTTTCATAAAGTGGATGAAGATTTCCAACTCAGAACGCGTGTCAAAAGCCAACTGACCTATAATTTATCTCCAAAGAATAATCAGAAGCTGGCAATAAGTACTGAAGCATTATTTTCTATCAGTCACTTCAACGAACATGACCAGCACTGGAATTCTTTCGGATACCGGGAACTGCGGCTGGCGGCTTATTATATGTTCAATATCCCCAATTCTCCTTTTACAGTAGATATTGGTTATATGGATGATCTGATCAGAGGAAGCAGAAGTATTCATCATGGTGGGGTACATTATTTTGCAGCAGATCTCATCTGGAATATTCCTTATAAAAAGAGAGAGACCAACGATCAGGATCATCTTGATTAAAATAAATCTAAAAATCCCAGTCATTGCTGACCGGGATTTTCGCTGGAAAATATAAATTATCCGTAATATAATTAAGTATGAATGTTGGTGTAAAATTTTAGTTGCAAAGAGTCAGAAACTGGCGGCTCATCTGTACCTTGAATTTAGCTTCTGCCCTTGACTGGGCATAAATGGTATGTTCATAAGCCTGAATGATCTTTAATTTCTGATCGATAAATTCTGCGATCTGTACAATGGAGAAAATAAAATCTCTGTACAGCGCTATATCTACGGTCTGTCCATAATACGGAAGATAAGCTTTAAGAAAAGGAATCGTCATCTGATGTCTGTTATAGCTCACACAATATCCGGCTCCTTCACGGGAAGTTACAATATCATAATCATTGATGTAATCCAGAATATTTTTATGACCACTCAGGGCTTCTTTATTTTTTGAGCAATGGCGGTTGATCTTATCCAGGATATGCTGGGCATATTCCATCATGGAAATAGTTTTCCATTCAAAAACATGATTCATTCCTTTTTGGGGTGATGCACCATGTTCACAGCCTGTACAGAATGAAATACCTATCTTTTCATGATAGGGAAAGAAACAATCTTTAATTTCAATGGTGGCATCTGCCTGCAGGCTGTCATCAGCAAAATTATAATAGAGATAAGCAGCATATAAGCCTGCAAGGGTCTTCAGATAATCTGCCTCACTGGTATTATGATATTCTTCAAACCATTTTTCAAGCTGATCATAATAATGGTTTTCAAAGTCGTTAAAGTTTAAGTAAAATGGCAATTCCATAGCTCTGTAATTTTGATAGGACAAAGCTATTACCGTAATGCGACAAAACTTGACGTATTATTTTTTTTCTGAAAAAAGAAAAAGAAATCTGAAATGAGAAACTTTGATCAGTAATTAACAATTCTAAGCAATTAAATATCAATTACAATTCCACTTCTTATAAAAATCAACAAGTAAAACAAACTGATTAACAACTAATTGATATATTTATCCGGCTAGAAACACATCTTACACACCTCGTCCTACTTATCATAATTCTTCATCATAAACTCAAAATAATGGATCATTTTCAGGTAGTTTTCTATGCTCAGATATTCATTGGTACTGTGGATACTTTGCTGTTCGGCACTATTGATCCTGATCGGCATGAATCTGTAGACGTTTTTGCTTACAATTTCGTATTTCCCGGCATCGGTTCCAGCCATTGTAAGATAGGGTGAAACAATAGCTCCGGGGTAAATTTCTTTAACTCCTGCTTCAATCAGTTTGAACGCTTTTGTATTGGATGGAGATACTGACGAAGCTTCTCTTGTATTGTCGATTTCTTCAATTTCAACATCAAAACCCTGGGTTGCTTTTGCGATATGGTCACGAACATCTTTCACTGTATTTCCGGGAAGCAGTCTGAAATTAACAACAAATTCAACTTCGGGAGAAAGCACATTGGTTCCGTCACTTCCTTTCATCATCGTTAACGCTGTTGTAGTTCGTACCAATGCATTGGTTGTATTACTTTTGGTTAGTTGTGAGATCAACAACGGTTTTAAAAGCCACTGATTAGCCAAAGCCAGCCTTGTTGTAAAGGGCATTGCTCCGCCTATATTATCAAAAAAATCTTTTACCAGTGGAGTGATAACAGGTTTCATCTGATCATCTTCCAGTTTTTGCATAATAACGGCTGCTTTTCCTATAGCACTTTCCATAGGTGGCATTGAGGAGTGCCCCCCCAGTCCTTTTACTTTTATTTTTGCAGATAGAAAGCCTTTTTCAGCACATCCTACAACTGCTACATCCGCATCTACTCCTGCTACATTTCCTTTTTTCATGATCAATCCGCCTTCATCATATACAGCATCGAACTTCAATCCTTTTTTCTTAAAATAATCTGCAATCTGAATGGCTCCATTCTTTCCACCTACCTCTTCATCGAAACCAAAAGCTAAATAGATATCTCTTTGAGGAATCTGCTTGCTTTTAATCAGATTATTCATAGACTCCATCAAAGAGAAAAGCATTCCTTTCATGTCTATTGCTCCCCTTCCATAGATTCTTCCATTGGCCACTGCTCCTGAAAAAGGGGCATATTCCCAATCTTCAGCAACTTTTGAAACTGACTCGGAAGGTTTATCATCCGGTCTGAAAACATTTTCATCTGTATTTTTTATATCAGCATCTCCCGGTGGAACTACATCCATGTGGGAAAGAAACAATATGGGTTCTAATGCTGAATTACTTCCTTTAAGCCTGAAAACCAGTCCGTATTTATTAACCTCTATGTTTTCGGTATTTTGATATACTAATGGATAGGTTGTTTTCAGATATTCTTTAAACTGATCAAAAGGGGCATAATTAAATTCGCCCAAACTACCTGTAGAAACGGTAGGAATCTTTATCCCTCCGGAAAATCTTGATACTGCGGAATCATTTTTTACAGGCTTCCATCCTTCTCCGGCTCTTGATAGATTTTTCTTAAAAGGATAGGTGTATGTTTTAATCAATACTATCGCTGCAAGAATAACGAGAATTCCAAGAATGGTTAAAAGAACTTTTTTCATAGTGAATAGTTTATGAATGGTTTGGTTCTTTAAATATAGCAAAGTATTTTCTCATTAACAATTTTAAAGCAAAGGGTTTCAGGAAAGGAAGTCGGAGGATGGAAGATATCAGTTCAGGATTTCATTCATTTGGGTCAGAATGATTGGTTTTCCATCAGTGATTAAAATAGTATGTTCATGTTGTGCCATATAGCCGCCTTTGTTCCCTACCATAGTCCAGCCATCTTTTAATTCTACAGCAAGATTTGAGGAAGTGGAAATAAATGTTTCAATAGCCACCACAGAATTTTTCTTAAAACGTCTGGTATCAAAACGGTTTTTATAATTTAGCAACTCATCAGGTTGCTCGTGTAAACTTCTTCCTACTCCATGTCCACCGAGGTTCTTAATAACTTTAAAACCTCTTTTCTTCGCTTCTGTCTCCATTAAAAATCCAATATCAGCAATTTTCACCCCTCCTTTAATGTTATCAATGGTTTTTTGAAGAATATCTTTGGAAGCTTCTACCAATTTCTGATGCTGATTGACATCTTTCCCTATCACAAAAGAACCGCCATTATCAGCCCAATATCCGTTGAGTTCAGCGGAAACATCAATATTGATAAGATCCCCTTCTTTCAAAACTCTCTGATCGGTAGGAATCCCGTGGCAAAATTCATTATCTACGCTTATACAGGTCCATCCCGGAAATCCATAAGTAAGATAAGGTGCAGATTTGGCACCGAAACCGGCGAGTATTTTGGCCCCATATTCATCAAGCTCTTTTGTAGTCATCCCTGGCTGGGCATATTGTGTCATTTCTTTTAAAGTATAGGCAACCGCCTCACTTACTTTTTGCATTCCGATTAACTGATCATCGCTGGTAATTGACATGATATTATTTTTTGATTGGATATAAATTTCAATACTAAAAGATATTCATAGGTACTGAAAAAGACAAAGTTAAAGAATAAAAATTTGTTTTATTAAGAAAGTAGAATTGAAAAGCATTGAGGAATTAAAAAAGGAAATAAAAGAATACATACATTATTACAATAATGAAAGAATTAGACTCAATTTAAAAGGAAAGAGTCCTGTACAATACAGAACTCTTTCTTATCAAAATATTATTTAAGTTTGTCTAAACTTTTGGGTGCAGTCTAATTGCGGTGGATTTATTTTTATCTGCCACACGATAAAATCGTGCGGGAGCGGGGTATAGCCCCGCTGTTTTCGTAAACTCTTTAGCTTTTCCATCATGATTTTTTATTCACTACAACAAATATAAAAAATTCAGCCCTTTTATTCTATACCTAAACATTATCCCAAAGATTTATTTCTATTGTTCTGTTTTCATTTACAAAACAGAACAAGAAAACCACCGCAATTGCGGTGGTTCTATTATTGTCATTATAGCGCAAACGTCACGCTTGCGACAGCAATGGGGATCAGTTTAGTCTTTTTTAAACTTTGCGATACACTGCTCAATAAATTGAGGTTGTGTAAATATCACTTTTTTGTCATTTACATACATAAATAACGAATCGTTTTTAACTGCATTGAGTTTTTTATCATGAACCTTTAAAAGAAAAATTACCTGATAATTACCCGTTCTATCTTTTTTTGGTTCCAGATGACTTACACTTTCTGCAATTTTTATTTCATTTTTCATACTATCGTCCACTTTTGCATATTGTGATTTGATTGCATCTAAATCATTTACTGCTTTAAAATTTTCAAGTTCTTTTATTAGCTGTTCCTTTCGTTTAATTAATATCTTCAATCTCTGACTAGAATATTGAAATAAGAGATCAGCTTCCTGCCATTCCATTAAAGTATCATATTTTGCAAGATGAATGGATTCTAAAGAAGAACCATCTTGTTTAAGCTCTTGTGTAATTTTTTTCTGAATCGATTGGGTTAATTCTTCTTTAAAGCTTTCAGCCTTATCTTTTCTACAAGAAAGAATAGTGAATAGAATCAATATATAAATTATTTTAGTCTTCATATTATCTTGGTGTTATTCTTTTTAATATAGAATCAGCTTGCTTATCAAGTCTAGCATTAATAGCATTAACACTACCTACCATTGAATCCTTTTGACTTCTTGACATATTAGTTTTATGTACATCCTGAGTTTTAACACCGACACCGGTTATTCTGTCTCCAGATCCTCTATAAATATTAAGACCAACTGCTTGGGAACCATAAAAACTAAGTGTGTCCGAATTTACTGGGTCACCTGTAGCTTTAGAAGGTTTATACAAATCTATCAACGACATAGCATCAACCATAAAATTCATCAAGCTTGGCGCTCCTTTATCCCCTCTGCTCAAACCATTGTGTATGCCTCCAAAGTAACCTTCTACATCAACTACTTTGTCTATATCTGATCTAAAGAAAGGATTTGTACCACCACCTATACCTGCACCTCCTGGATTTGAATAATAATCTCCACCCTCATTTCCTAAATGAGAAATATCTCTGTCCAGTTGAAGTCCACTAGAAACAGTTCCCCCAAGTGTCTCATTTGAAAAATTCACCATCGCTGTTGACAAATTATCTGGCATATATTCCGCTGTTCCGCCTGCATTGAGTCTCACATAACCAGCTTCTCCTTCAGCTCCAATCTTAGCATCTGAAATTACCGAGCCATTTTTAGCAAATGCATCTGCTCCCGCAGCTTTTGCCTGAGCGGCTGTCGTAATATTCGCATTATATGTCCATTGATTATCCTTCTTAATCCAATCTGATTCTGATCTTCCGTCCGGATCGATAAATCTTATAGGATTATTTATAGCATAATTATAAGGTGAAAACCTCCTGTTAATTTCCGCCAGCGGATCCACAACACCCCATCTACCAATATCCGGCATATAGAATCTTGCACCGTAATCATACATTCCACTCTCCTGAAGTTCCTTTCCGTTGTACTTGTAATTATAACTTGGATTACCTCCTAATATATTATACCCTTCATGTTTCAACCCAAAAGGATAATAATTATTTTCCTCAAGAACTTCTATTCCCGTACCATTTTTGAAATAACTCAATCGTACATTTCCTAAATGATCTGCATAATTGTAAATATACTTATTATTTTCAAAATTAAAATACCCTTCTGAAGTAGGAACAAATTTCAAGCTTGCTTCTGTATATTGGAAACCATCCAGATAATCTGTAGCTAAGCCAGCCGTTCCTGATTTTTTAACCTTTGTTCCATCCGCTCTGTAGATATAATAAGTTGTTTTTGAATCTTGGGTAACCTGTTGAGGCAAATTCAAGTAATTATATTTGATGGATGAGATTTTTTTATCCGGATGAGCGGTCATATTGCCATTGGCATCATAATCTATAGGATTACCACCGGTAGGATATCCCGAAAAATTCCCGGATGCGTCTGATACAGAAGCTAATCTATTGCCATTGTATGTATAATACAATTGATCTATCTGTATAGGATTATTACCATCTGATTGCCCATATCGGTCTAACCGGATAATATTACCATTAAGGTCATATTGCAGCCATTCGTTATAAGCACTTGTAATTTCTACTGTTGAACCCGGTTTACTATAAAAAGCATGAAACATTCTGTTTAAGCTGTCATAACTGTAATTGTACCTCCTATAAATACCATCTGTAGAGGTTTTCCAGTCGACCTCTGTAATATTACCATTAAACCTGCCTATTATTGATGCTGGATTGTTATACTTCATTTTATATCCGAATAAATCTCCATTAAGATTCGAAGGATCATTGATCTGGGTCATCCAGCCTCTGATATTATACTTGTAATCTACGGTTTGTAAAGGATTGACGATATCTGTTCCACCTACTTTTTTAGATTCCAGCTGGGAAAGTTCATTGTATGTATTCTGGGTGAGGATTTCCACAGGATTGGAATTCACCTGATGTTTGTGGACAAGCAGCCTGTTCTGGTGATCATACTCAAAGTTTTCTGTGATCACTGTTTCTGTATCGGTTGCTAATCTTTTATGTCTGGTAACAACATTTTGAGCTACT
>NZ_QNVT01000038.1 GCF_003385515.1 Chryseobacterium pennae
TATGTTGCAAACTGATCTATAGAATATTTGCTGTGGTAAAAAGAGAGGAACCTTTTGTAAATTTAACAAGATATAATTTGCATATGTCTTAGAATACACGAATGTTCATATTAAAATAAAATAGCTCTAAGATCTATGTTTCTATGCGGTTCAATCTTTTTTAACCACATAGAAATATAGATGATAAATGGACATTAAACTATTCGTGCATCCGTGGCGATTATTCAGCAGTATTCAATTTTATCATAGATAAAATCCTTGCGCCTTAATAATACAGCCTATTCATAGTAATCTTGCGTCTTTGCGTTTTCCAACACATTATCACCTTCAGGAATCAACAGTTTTCCCCAATCATTCAACTGCCACAGAATGGTAACCAACTTTTCCCCAAGTTCAGTCAGAGTATATTCAACTCTGGGAGGAAGCTCATTAAAAGACTGCTTCGTCAGAATGCCATCTTCCACCATTTCTGTGAGTTGCTGATTAAGAACTCTCCGGTCTACTTTCGCAATTCCACGCAAAAATTCACTGGGGCGTTTCTTTCCCTCATTAATCTGCCAAACGATGGGAATTTTCCATTTTCCACTAATGGTATTAACGGCGACTTCCAATGGACAAATTTTATTTTCTTCAGCTCTTCCCTTTATTTCCATAAAATTGACTTTTTTATCCCTATGGGTGAAAAATATGCGTTATTGCTTATTTATAGCGGCTTTTAGACCTTTGTAAAAATAATAAAATTTAGAAAAATGAATACACTGGCCAAACAGATCGAACATTTGAATCAGGAATTATCTTCGCAGCTTCCACAGGAAATACTGGAGGCATTTGGAAACTCTATAGAGGATTTAAAGACAAAAAAAATTAATGAAAACAGCGTTCAGATAGGAGATCAGATGCCGGAATTTTCATTACCAAATGCTTTAGGAAAAATAATTAGTTCTGAAGATATTCTTAGAAATGGGAAAATAATTTTGGCTTTTTACAGAGGAAGCTGGTGTCCTTACTGTAATCTGGAATTAAAATTTTTACAGGATCATCTTTCCAGAATAAAAGATAAAGGAGCCACTTTAATTGCTGTTTCTCCACAAAGTCCGGATCAGTCTTTAAGCATGATGGGAAAAAATAAACTTGAGTTTGAAGTATTGACCGATATTGACAATAATTTTGCTGAAAAATTAGGAATCACTTTTCAGTTACAGGACTTTGTAATTCCTTACTATAAAAGTCTTGGAATTAATCTTTCTGATTTCAATAAAAATAATGATAATGTTTTACCGGTTCCAGCTGTTTTTGTGGTGGATGAAAATAGAGTAGTTACTTATAAATTTTTAGACGTAAATTACATGAATCGAGTAGATGTGGAAGAATTAATAAATTCATTATGACAGAAAAAAGAAAAGGAGCCCGCTCTATAAAAGATATTCCAGCTGATATTTTATTCCAGTTGAACAGAGGTGAAATTGAAACGGCTAATCTTACAGAATGGCTGGCGGTAGACCAAAGACTTTTACTTAAAAATTTATTAGAACAGAATAATAGAGTAGAATATTTAAATCCGATTCTGGAAAAGGTGGGTCAGTTGAAAAAGCAGACAGTCAATACAACCAATGAAGCTATTGGATTGGGAATCCTTGATCTTGCACTCAAAAACCGGGATGAAAATTTTCTTTCAAAGTTATCCACACACCAGGCGGATCTGGTTCGATGTTGGGCAGCTTATACCATTGGGCGAAATAACGCTTTTAATATTGAAGAAAAGCTGGAAAAGATCAAATCCTTTGCCTCAGACACTCATTTTGGGGTAAGAGAGATCTGTTGGATGACAGTACGTCCGGACATTTCGAAAAACCTTGAAGAAAGTTTGTCAATCTTATCAGGATGGACGAATCATGATAATGAAAATATCAGACGTTTTGCCAGTGAATCCACAAGACCAAGAGGAGTGTGGTGTGAGCATATTGATGAATTAAAACAAAATCCCGGATTAGGACTGGAAATCTTAGAATCATTAAAATCTGATCCTTCAAAATATGTACAGGATAGTGTCGGCAATTGGCTGAATGACGCCAGCAAATCCCAACCGGAATTTGTAGTGGAGATATGTGATGAGTGGCTTCGGAAAAGTGATACCAAAGAAACTCAATATATTGTTAAAAAAGCACTGCGTACCCTCCGTAAGTGAAAGTTATCCACAAAGTTATAATTTGAATTAAAAATATGCTCAGATTTTTTCCAGATCAAACTATCAGCTAAATTTTATAGTATCACATCAAAAGACGATTGATTTTTGATGCTGAGTTTTAACCTACCCTTGCCAAGGTTATAAACCTTGACAAGGGTAGAAAGACAGAAAACCAGATTGAAGCATTTTGGAAATCAATAAATGAATTGTATTAAAATCATCTGCATAAATCTGTAGTTAAAAAAGTTATCCACAATATGGGATTGTAGAAAAATATTGATATATCTATCATAAATACAATTGATTATAAAATGTTCTGTTGAAAGGGTTTTTCAGCAATAACTCTAATTGATAAGCTAAAAAAGTTATCCACAATATGGAATTGTAGAAAAGTAGGTCTCGTATTTATCATAAAATTAAGAGGTTATAAAATCCCCATTTTAAAAGACTTTTCAAAAATAAGTCTAATCTTCAATGTGAAGAAGTTATCCACAATGTTAAATATGATTAAGAAATGTTCTCGAATTTTTCCGGTCAAAATATCCTTCTAAAAAAGAATCATCCGTGTAAATCTGTTCAATCCGTGGTTAAAAAAGTTATCCACAATATGGGATTGTCGATTAATAGATGCTATATCTATCATAATTATAGTAGTTTATGAAATATGCTTGTTGAAAAGGTTTTTCAGAAATAAGTCTAATAAATCGTGTTGAAAAGTTATCCACAATGTCAGAATATGAATTAAAAATCCTCTCAAATTTCTTCAGCTCAAAATGTCATTTAAAAAAAGAATCATCCGTGTAAATCTGTTCAATCCGTGGTTAAAAAAGTTATCCACAATATGGAAGTGTTGATTAATATATGTTATATCTATCATAATTACAGTAGTTTATGGAATATGCTTATTGAAGAGGTTTTTCAGAAATAAGTCTAATAAATCGTGTTGAAAAGTTATCCACAATGTCAGAATATGAATTAAAAATCTTCTCAAATTTCTTCAGCTCAAAATGTCATTTAAAAAAAGAATCATCCGTGTAAATCTGTTCAATCCGTGGTTAAAAAAGTTATCCACAATATGGGATTGTTGATTAATAGATGCTATATCTATCATATTTATAGTAGTTTATGAAATATGCTTGTTGAAAAGGTTTTTCAGAAATAAGTCTAATAAATCGTGTTGGAAAGTTATCCACAATATGGAAATTTGAATTTGAATCACCCCTATTTAAAATCACCATTTCTCAGTCAGATACTTCCAATATCTTTTAGGAACATGTTGTACATGAAGTTTCAGGTTTTTCCTTTCAATAATATTGGTTTTTGTAAAATATCGCTGCCAAAGCGTTTGATAGTTCTTTTCCTCCTCATGAAAGTTCTCCTGATAATTCCTGATATCCAGTTTTTCATCCGGATAAAAGAAATCTGAGGTTTCCAGATCATAAAGAATTCCATAGTTTCTTCTCAAGTCATAGATCATCCACTTCTGATCCTGATAACGGTCACTAAAATGTTTTCTGATCAAAGGAAGAACATTGAAATCAGGATCTATTTTTGAGAAGAAAATATCGTCCTGCATTTTCTCGAAACGGACAAAAGCTGTCATTCGATGACTTTCTCTGTCAACTGACTTACAGATTTTGGAAATCTTCATGATATCAGCATCTGCGTAATTTTCCAGAATATTTTCTTCTGGATTTTTTATAGATTGTCTTACTGCGGATAATGTTACTTTCTCCAATTCCGGATCTTCAGATAAGAAAACTTTTAAAAGTTTATAAATACCCTGCTTACCAAGATTTTGTTCCAATTTTTTCAGGACCCGATCAGATTTATCTGTTTGGGTAATGACTTCATGGATCTCAGCAAAAATATTTTCCTGATGGAATCTTTCTTTGCTTGCTATTTCTACATTCTGATAACGGTATTCGAAAACTTCAAATATCGCTGTGAAAAGGCCTTCGAAACTGCCATCATAAAGTATTGTGTGCATCTGATATAATAAATCTAAATTGTATAAATAATTTTTTGAAAACTGTCAGACGATTTAATCATCTTTAAAAGCTTTCTAACCCAAGAAAGTTTATTAAATTTATTTTTCGGAATCCGTCTTTAAATTCAGTACCGAAGATACTCTAAAAATAAAATACTAGGATGAACTCAATGATCATAAAACCTAAAAATGAGATTCTGAAAAAATATATTCAGTATTTCCTTTTCTTTAAAAAAACGGATCAGGAACTTTTAAATTATACTACTTTTCCCAATACTAATCTCTGTCTTGCAATTTATAAACACAATCAGGTTTCCTATACCAATGAAGGTGAAACTAACCTTTGTGAAATTACCAACGGTAATACTTTTATAAGCCGGTTATATGGATTTCATAAAGCTCCTTTTAATGTAAATATTCATTGTGCCCTGGATCAGATATGCATTGTTTTTCAACCTTCGGCTCTAAGGGTTTTTACTGATGAGTCTTATGAAAATCTCATGCTTTCCGAGACTGTTTTTGATGAGATATTTCCTTTTGAAAGAAATTTCCTTGATGAAATTTTTGATATGACTGATTTTGCAAAAAGAGCTGATGCGCTTGAAATTTTGCTTTGCGAAAATTTAAAAGACAATATCCCCTACAAAATAAAAGAAGCATTGATCCTTATTAATAATAATGAATTTCTAAGTATTGATGAGCTTTCTAAGAACCTTAAAATTAGTGAAACTACATTATTCCGTTTATTTAAAAATAATTTAGGACAGAATCCTAAATCTTACCTAAAAACAATACGATTCAGGAACGTATTAAATGATATTTTGAAACCGAGAAATTCTCTCACAGGAATTGCATATCAAAATCAATATTATGATCAGTCTCATTTTATTAAAGATTTTAAAAATCTTACAGGATTTGCCCCCAATAAAATAGCAGAAAAAATATCTGTGACCCAAAAAGATTTAGCATGGATTTATCAAAAATTAGAAAATGAATGATTTTTACAATTTTTATATTCTTTAATTGTTGTTTTTTGCCTGAAAATATTGTTAATGAAAATTAAACTTTTTGTGTGGATTGCTGTTGTGTTTTCTTGTAATCTTTGGAATGCACAGACCTCATGTAATTGTAAAGAGGTGTTACAGAAAATAATTTTGAAAATTGAAAGCGAATATCCCGGATTTGATACCAAAACAAAAGATAAGCTTCTGTATGAAACCTTGAAGAAAAATACGCTTACTTCTTCTGATAATGTGAAGAATGATGAAGCTTGCCTGGATGTGTTGAAAAGCTATACAGGTTTTTTCAAAGACAGACATATTTGGGTTCTGCCCAACCAGGTCAGCCAGGCTGTTCCAAAGCCGGGGATTAATACTAAGCCATTAGATATAAATCTTAAAAAGTTTATTAAAGATATTCAAAAGCAAAAAGATGAATTTGAAGGAATTTGGAAAAATGACGATTATGAAATTGGTGTCAAGAAAATAAATGACAAAGAATATGTAGGATTTATTATAAAAGCTGACCCAAAATACTGGAAACCTAACGAAATTAAATTCAGGTTATTCTCAGATGGAAGTTATGAATATTACAGCCAGGATCATTCTATACAAAAAGGAAAATATAAGATGTATGACAACACACTTTTATCCTTTAATGAGATCAAAATCAATTTTGTAAAACAACTCCCCCATCCAGCATTGAGTGCTACAGAAATTGAAGGTAAAATAAGCGAAATCAATGGAACTTATATCAAAAAAATAAGCCCAAAAACAGTGATGATCAGGCTTCAATATTTCAGTTATTCATTTGTAGATAAAATAGAAAAACTACTGAAAGACAATAAGAAAACTTTGGAGGAAGCAGAGTTCTGGATTATTGATGTAAGAGGTAATGGAGGAGGAACAGATAATGCTTATAGAAATATTTTGCCTTACATTATGACCAATTCTATAAGAAAGCTTGGCGTTGAATATTTAGCGTCACCTACATTAATTCAGACTTCGGAAAATTATTTAAAAGGAATAATGAAAGATTCTATTAAAAATAAAGAAGAAATAATCAATTTAAAGACAAGAATTGCCCAGTTAAAAAATAGCCCGGGAGAATATGTGAATCATAACCAGAGTAAAGTCACTGTTGATTCAATCTCCTTAGCTGTTAAAAGTCCTGCTCAAATTGTAATTTTAGCAGATAATCATACCGGAAGTGCTGCTGAAAATTTTCTTTTAAGTGCAAAACAAAGCAAAAAAGTTAAAATTATGGGAACTCCGTCTTCAGGAGTTCTGGACTATGCTAATGCAATGTTTTTCGACTATGGATGCAATGATTATAAATTACTGATGCCTACTTACCGATCTTTCAGATTACCGGACTATCCTATTGATAACATTGGAGTGCAGCCAGATATTTATCTTGACGAAAGTGTTAAAGACTGGGTTCATTTTGCGGTAGATTATTTGGAAAATTAAAATAAACTCAGCTGCTGTGAAAATTGATTATGAAATTTAGAAGAACTTCCACCAATCAATAGTTGTCTGAAGTTTTTATCCGTTAAATATTTCAGATAGGCATTGCCTGCATTAAAATCAATAAAATATTTAGCTCTGTTAACAGCTGTTCCCAATTGTTTCAAATGATCCAGTGTTAACATCTGAAAACGTCTTGCACTGATGATTTTCTGAGCAGATTTGACTCCAATTCCCGGAATTCTTAAAATCATCTGATAATCGGCAGTCTGGATATTTACTGGAAACTGATGTAAATTTCGGAGTGCCCAGCTCAGCTTGGGGTCCATTTCTAAATCAAGAAAAGGAATATTGGGATCTAAGATTTCTTCAGCTTTAAAGCCATAAAATCGCATCAGCCAGTCAGATTGGTATAATCTGTTTTCACGAAGCATCGGAACTGCAGTAGTGAGTGAAGGAAGTCTGTTGTCCTCTAAAACCGGAACATAGCCGGAATAATACACCCTTTTCAGGTTGAAATTTTTATAAAAGTGATCTGCAACTTTGATAATTTGCAGATCATTTTCATTAGTGGCTCCTACAATCATTTGTGTAGATTGTCCTGCAGGGGCAAACTTAGGAACCTTCTTTAAAATCTTTTTTTCGTCCTGATACTGGATTATCCCTTTTTGAATATATCTCATAGGGTTGATCATATCCTCTCTGTTCTTTTCAGGAGCTAATAATTTTAAACCACTTTCGGTTGGGATTTCCAGATTTACCGAAAGCCTGTCCGCATATAATGCTGCTTCCTGCATTAATTCATCGCTCGCTCCCGGAATAGATTTCAAATGAATATAACCGTTGAAATTTTCTTCCAGACGTAATTTTTTGGCAACTCTTACAAGCCGTTCCATCGTTGTATCTGCATTTTTGAAAATTCCGGAACTTAGAAATAATCCTTCAATAAAATTCCTGCGGTAAAAATTAATGGTCAGGTCTACAACTTCCTCTACCGTAAATGCCGCCCTTTTTATATCATTTGAACTTCTGGATACACAATAAGCACAATCATAAATACAATGATTGGTCAGTAAAATCTTGAGTAAAGAAACACATCTTCCATCTTCGGTATAGGTATGACAAATGCCGCTTGCGGAACTATCCCCCAAAGCCCCTTTTTTATTCTTTCTGGTTCCTCCGCTTGATGAGCACGAAACATCATATTTTGCAGCATCTGCGAGGATTTCAAGCTTTTCTTTAAGACGGTCAAAATTCATACAGTAAAGAGTTTGATATTATTTTTATCGTAATTATGTTTTAATTTTGTTCAAATTTAGTTCCAAAATTGATAAATGTCAACCTTTTTTCATAGAAGTTATCAACAAAAAAGAGTCTCAAAATCATTATATTTACGCCTCATTAAAGTTTATATCATGAATCATAAACCGATCGAAGGTTTTTCCAAGCTTCCAAAGCAGGGGAAAATCGACTGGCTTGTAAACGAATATCTTGAAGGTAATCAGGAATATCAAAATATATTAAAGCAATATTGGAATGAAGATGCAGATCTTCAGAAACTTCACGAAGAGTTTTCTGAAAATACAATTTCCAATTTCTATATGCCCTACGGAATTGCGCCCAATTTTTTAATTGACGGAAAATTATTGGCACTTCCAATGGCCGTTGAGGAAAGTTCAGTCGTAGCTGCTGCTTCCAAAGCTGCAAAATTCTGGATTGATAAAGGAGGTTTTAAAACAACTATCATCAATACAGAAAAATTGGGACATACCCATTTTATTTTTGATGTAGAACCTCACAAATTATTACATTTCTTTAATTTCAGTTTAAAGAAAAAATTACTTGAATCTACAGAAGATATTACGGCCAATATGAGAAGACGTGGTGGTGGTATTCTGAATATCAACCTTGTGGATAAAACAGCAGAAATGCCTAATTACTACCAGCTGAAGGCTAGTTTTGATACGGTAGATTCAATGGGAGCTAACTTTATCAATTCATGTCTTGAACAGTTTGGTAAAACAATGAGACAGGAAGTTGCAACAAGCGATGACTTCACACAGGATGAAAAAAATTCATTGCAGATCGTAATGAATATCCTTTCCAATTTTACTCCTGATTGTATCGTAAGAGCTGAAGTTTCCTGTAAAATGGAAGACCTGAAAGATGACAGCGGAATTTCTCCTGAAGAATTTGCTGCTAAATTTAAGCAAGCCGTTACCATCGCGGAAATTGAACCTTACCGTGCAACCACTCACAATAAAGGAGTGATGAACGGAGTAGATGCTGTAGTAATTGCTACCGGAAACGACTTCAGAGCAACTGAAGCTTGTGCCCATGCATATGCAGCAAGAGACGGACAATACAGATCATTGACTCATTGTACAACTGATAACGGAGTTTTCAGATTCTGGATAGACCTTCCGATTTCTGTAGGAGTAGTAGGAGGTTTAACGAATCTTCATCCTTTGGTAAAATTCTCTTTAGCTTTACTTGGAAAACCATCCGCTCAGGAATTGATGAGTATTCTGGCTGTTTCAGGATTGGCCCAAAACTTTGGGGCATTGCGTTCATTAGTAACAACAGGAATTCAGAAAGGTCACATGAAAATGCACTTACTGAACATTCTGAACCAATTAGGTGCTACAGAAGAAGAAAAAGAACATTTTGTAACATACTTTAAAGACAAGACAGTTAGCCATCATGAGGTTATCAATGAGTTTAACCGAATGAGAGAAAACTAATGTTACAGATAATTCTGCCCATCCTGTTTCTGGCCTTTGGATTCTATTTAAAGAAAACAACATCACCTGGCTTCAGAACTTCCAAGAAATTTGCCAATATGTTTATTATACTGGGGATTTCTACCTTGGTAGCCAAGTTTATTTTAATGTATTTAAATTCAAAATAGTGAAAAAAAAGGTCTTATTTTTCATGCTGGTTTCCGGTTTAAGTTTTTCACAACAGAAAAATTTAAAAATAAGTGACTTGCAGCCAAAAACGAAAGACTTTGTTTTTCCTGTTATTTCCTATTCCGATAATTCCGGAATAGAGAATAAGATCAATCTTTTTCTTCAGGTAAGCGAACTGGAATATATTCCCGCATCAGAAGGAAATCCTTCTGAAAAGGTGAATGCAGGAGCTACTTCATACGCAAACTATGTATATTTCTATGATTGGAAAAAGTTGGAAACTCCTAAAAATATTCTAAGTATCAGTATTGATGGTGAAGCTTCAGGAGCTTATCCCGAAGAATTTTCAGACTGGAAAAATTTTGATATGAGGACCGGAAATTATATCAATGCTGAAGATTTATTTCAAGCAGGCACTATTAAGACTGTCAATGGTTTGATTCAGAAGAAAATCGAAAAAAGAGTCAATAACTTTCTCATCAAGCTAAAATCTCAAAAAAATGCGTCAGAAGAAGTTCAGGAACAGATTGGTTTATATGAAGGGTGTTTCACGGATTACACATTGAATGGCATCAGGTATTTCTTTGGAAAAGATAAGTTGACCTTTGTGGCAGGCAGATGCTCCAATCATGCGATGCGGGCTCTGGATGATTTGGGAAGCCATAAACTTGAATTCACCTATAAAGAACTTGAAAAATATTGGAGCCCTTATGCCAAAAATCTGATTTCCGGTTCTGAAAAAATTGATAGAACAAGTCCTGGAAATAAATTGTACAAAGGAAAAATTGATGGAAAATATCCAATTACGGTTTTGTTCAACGAAATCAATGAAGACGATTCCTTCTCAGCAATTTATTGGTATGATAAGAAGAAGAAACAAATAAACTGGAGAGGAGAATTTGTTCATGACCATTTTTCAATCACAGAAGACGGTTACCATAGTGAAGAATTGAAACAATGGATACCAAGAGCCTTAGTGGAAGCCGATTTAAAAGGAAATAAAATCATCGGAACCTGGCAGGACAATAAAACAAAAAAATATTTAACCCTAGAATTAGAAGAGTTATAAAATGAAAACAATTACTTTAGTTTTTGGAGCAGTTTACGGAATGATATCTGTAATCCTGGGTGCATTCGGAGCACATGCTTTAAAGAAAATATTAGCTGTTGAAAGACTGGAAAGTTTTGAAACAGGAGTGAGATATCAGATGTACGCAGCATTTTTTCTGTTGATCATCGGATATATTTTAAAATTTGAAACTTCTGCAGAAAAATGGACATCCATTTTGATGATTGCAGGAACATTGTTATTCTCAGTGAGTATCTATTTCTTGAGCATGCAGGATTACCTGGGAATGAACCTTAAATTCTTAGGACCTATCACTCCACTGGGAGGTTTGATGATGATTTTAAGCTGGGGAATGCTGATTCTTTATTTTGCTAAAAACAAAATTTAAAAATGAAAATCAATAGAAGAAGACGGATTATAAGAACGTTCAACCTTTTGGATCAACCGATGAGGTTCAATCCGTTCGTATTCAGCCGTACTTTTTTCATGTGGGCCTTTACAGGGCTGGTAGGAGGTATTATTGCCGGTGGATATTGGATCGTGCTGGAACATTTTACTGAGTTTTTAGCCCATTTCCAGGGCTGGCAGGTAATTCCAACAATGGCAATCTGTGGACTGCTGGCAGGTTTGGTCATTCATTTTATAGGTGACCCTGGAGAAATCCATCTGATTGTGAATAATATCAGATTCAACAAAGGAAAACTGGAACCTAAAAATAATCCATCCATGATTCTTTCCTCCCTCTTTTGTGTGGCATCTGGCGGAAGTTTAGGACCGGAAGCTCCTTTAGTACAGGTTACCGGATCTACAGGAACCTGGCTTGGGAAAATTTTCAGATTAAAAGGCGAAGAACTGCGTTCATTGAGTATTGCAGGGATGGCTTCAGGTTTTACCGCTCTTTTTGGAGCGCCACTTGGAGGAAGTCTTTTCTCATTGGAAATTTTACATCATAAACATGCGGTTGAATATTATAAAGCCATTATTCCGGCATTGGTTGCAAGCTGTTTCAGTTATCTGATGTTTGCTTTAATTATTCATTTGGGAATTGGAGCAACCTGGGATCTGAAAGCCTACCATTACACCGGAGTATATGATTTTCTATACGCAACTTTATTTGGGGCTGTAGGAACCTTTTTTGGCTGGATTTTCATCTTTGTAGTGAAATTCTTCAAAAAGGTTTTTGAATACAGAAAATTTCCAATCTACATCAAAACATTAGCAGGAGGGCTTCTGTTAGGGATTATTGCTTACAATTTTCCGATCACAAGATACTTTGGACACAACGAAATCAATCAGTTAATCGGAGGGAATTTCGGATTGAACTTCCTGATTTTGGTTTTGGTTTTTAAAATATTAGCCATTGCCATTACGGTTACTTCAGGCTGGAGAGGAGGTTTTATCATTCCGCTGTTCTTTGTAGGAACGACTTTGGGACTCATTATCCACAATTTATTTCCAAGTGTAGACACAACTTTAGCTATTGTAAGCTGTATGGCTGCTATTAATGCTTGTGTAACAAGAACACCAATGAGTACAACCATTATTCTGGGAACATTAACTGGGTTTACCTATTTTGTTCCTATTTTGTTCGCTAGTCTTACAGGATATTTTCTTGCTCCGAGAATTCCTTTTATCGGCTCTCAGTCGGAAAAGCTGGTAGAAGAATAGTTATAAATATATATACATTTAAAAGTCAATACTTGGTCAGGAGAGTATTGGCTTTTTTGTTTTTATATGATAGTTTTGCCACTCAAAATTTTTAAATATAGATAGGGAGTTATTCTACTTTTTTATAGTATTTATAAATACTGAAGCAGCGAAATAATAATAAAAACCGATATTATTTCTACAAAAAATACATGTTATTAAAGAATATAAAATGAAAAAGATCTTATTTATACTGATGTGCATTCCCTGTTTTGTTTTCTCCCAAAAATATTTTTTACTGGATAGTTTAAAAAACCATTTTAGGATAGAAACTTTTACACTGGACACCTCTGAATTGTACGGGATCAGGAAAAATATCAATGTGTATAATGTTCACCTTACCAAAGATCATATTCTTTTACTTACAGTGCTTCCTGATCTGGATGAAACAATTCTCCCGGGAACTGATGAAAAGGGGCAAAACTGGATGCTTTTGGATTTCGATAAATTAAAAAAAGAAGATATCATTTCAAAATCAAAAGTAAAAGAAATAGCTTCTAACTGGATGGCTTCCAATACTCCGGACAAAAAAAATATGGATTTCAGGGTAGTGAAAAAAGTGAATGAAAGTTATTATGTTTCAAAAATGTGCCTGACTGAACTTTTCAGCATTACTTCCCTTAAAACACCTTTTATTTCTTCATATGGATCTCTGAATATTGCTGAACCAAAAATTACAATAAAGGAGGTGGAGAAGAGTTTTAATGAGCAGTTTCCCAACCGGAAATTCATTATGGATGTGACAGATATAGACTATCTTAAGAATCTTGATGATCCGTTCAGTTTCAGGAATTATCTTTCCAAAGAATATACAATCCAAGGAAAAAAAGCCTATCAGTTTTGGACTTTTGACGGCTGGTGGATCATTGATGGATATAATGAGCACCGTGGAATAGACAGATTGATATATATGCCGGAAAAAGGAATTGTAGGCGGGTCCTATGATTTTTATTTCAGATACCGCTCCAGGATTTCAGATTACAAGCTATGGAACAATATTGTGAATGAAAAAGTAATGATTGCTGAAGAGGTGAAATAATAGGATCACTATTGAGATGAACTTAAACTAATTGATTTTTATCAATAATTTTAAATTTGCCTTCAACTTCTCTTTGGTAATTCTTTAAATCTAAACTCTTTTTAGTAAATTTGTCAACCTTTAAATATTAAAATAAAATAATAAAAATAATATGAATCTTCACGAGTATCAATCAAAAGAGATTTTATCAAAGTATGGAGTAGCTATCCAACGTGGTTTCGTTGCAAACAACGTAGAAGAAGCTGTAGCAGCTGCTGAAAAATTGACTGCTGAAACCGGAGCTCAGGCTTGGGTTGTAAAAGCACAGATTCACGCAGGTGGTCGTGGTAAAGGTGGGGGTGTTAAGTTTTCTCCAAACATGGATAAACTTAAAGAAAACGCTCAGAATATCATCGGAATGCAGTTGGTAACTCCACAAACTTCTGCTGAAGGTAAAAAAGTACACTCTGTTTTGGTTGCAGAAGATGTTTATTATCCTGGAGAATCTGAAACTAAAGAATTTTATGTTTCTATTCTTTTAGATAGAGCTGAAGGGAAAAATACAATCGTATATTCTACTGAAGGAGGTATGGATATTGAGCACGTTGCAGAAGTAACTCCTCACTTAATCCACAACGAACTTATTGATCCAGCTATCGGTCTTCAAGGATTCCAGGCTAGAAAAATTGCTTTCAACCTAGGTCTTGAAGGGAATGCTTTTAAAGAATTTGTGAAATTTATTTCATCTCTTTACAATGCTTACACAGGTATTGATGCTTCTCTTTTCGAAATCAACCCAGTGTTGAAAACTTCTGATAACAAAATTATCGCTGTAGATGCTAAAGTAACTTTAGATGACAACTCATTGTTCCGTCACAAAGACTTAGCTGAACTTAGAGATACAAGAGAAGAAGATCCAATGGATGTTGAAGCTGGTGAAGCTGGTCTTAACTTCGTAAAATTGGATGGTAACGTTGCTTGTATGGTAAACGGTGCTGGTCTTGCAATGGCAACTATGGATATCATCAAATTATCAGGTGGTAACCCTGCTAACTTCCTTGACGTAGGAGGTACTGCTGATGCTCAGAGAGTACAGACTGCTTTCGGAATCATCTTAAGAGATCCAAACGTAAAAGCAATCCTAATCAACATCTTCGGAGGTATCGTAAGATGTGACAGAGTTGCTCAGGGTGTTGTAGATGCTTACAAAGCTATGGGTAGCCTTCCGGTTCCATTGATCGTAAGATTACAGGGAACTAACGCTGTAGAAGCTAAAAAATTAATTGACGAGTCTGGTCTTCCGGTTCACTCTGCAATTACTTTAGAAGAAGCTGCAAACAAAGTAAAAGAAGTTTTAGCATAATCTAAAATTTTCAGATAAAATAAGAAACCGTTTCATTTTTGGAACGGTTTTTTAATGCGTATAAGAAACTATATTTATGAAAAACTTATACATTCCTGAACCATGTTCTGAAAACTGGGAATCTATGTCTTCACAGGAAAAAGGAAAGTTCTGTGCTGTCTGCAGTAAATGTGTGATTGATTTTACTCAAAAGAGTCCTCATGAAATTGAGCAAATCCTCACTGAAAAGGAAAATGAAAAGGTTTGTGGTAGATTTTATAATCATCAGCTAAATATTGAAGATGGTCCATCACAAAAAGTTAAAAATCAATTTTTTAGATTTATTCCGAATGTTTTTCAAAACAGTAAAATTACACTTGCTATACTTTCTTTTGTTCTGTTCCTAGCCGGATGTTCAAAAGAAAAAGAGATGAAAATGGGTGACGTAGCTGTAGAGCTCAATGAAGATACGCTGCCTAATGAAAATATAACGTTGGGAGAGCCTCTTAAGATAAATAAAGATACTGTTGCCCAGATGCCCCAAAAAGACAGTACTGTAGTTTCTAAAAAGCATAATAAGAAATAGCTTACCGGATATTATAAGAACACAAAGTCTTTTTTTGAGATACATTCTATGTAAAATCTATGTGGTTCAGAATTTTTAAACCCCATAGGCTTTATACATAATTAAAATTATTCATGCATCCGTGACGATTATCATCCAGCATACAATTTTATCGAAGATAAAATCCTCGCGCCTTAAAAACACTCACATATCCTAAAATCTTTGCGCCATTGCGTTTACCAACAAATAAAAGCCGCTCCAAAAATTGAAACAGCTTTTTATGATTATAGTTTATCCACAAACATCTGAGAAATCCGCAGGAAATATATTATCTACTTATTTTTATTCTCTTTTCAATGTAAAAGATTCTTCCTTCGTCAGATGACAGTGAGACAAATCATATATAGTTATCTAATACTACTTATCCTGACTTTCAGGTAAGTTACTTTCTCCATTTGTAATACTAATACTCGTTGGAGTTACCAACTGGATTTTATCCACATCAAATCGCTCCTTAATGTTTAAATAAGCTTTACTTTTTACCTGTGCCAGATTAGCTCCAATTTTAATCCAGAATTTAACCTGTAGATTAAATGACCCCTGTTTCAGATCGGTAAAAATGACCTCTGCAGTATCTAACTTATCCACATTATCAAGGTTTTTTACCACCTCCAGAATACTTTTCTGGGCATTACTGATATCTTCATCAGCAGGAATTTCAAAATTTAAGATGATTCTGCGCTGAGGTGAAGCTGTAATATTATAAAATGGAGCATTGAAAACAACCTGATTCGGGATGTAAGCTTTCTTACCATCATCAGTAAGAATTTTTGTAGTTAAAAATCCGATTTCCTGTACCGTACCGGAATGAGCTCCGATGGTAATATAATCACCCACTTTAAAGGCTTTATCAATGCCAATAAGCATTCCTGAAAAGATACTTGAAACAAGGTCTTTTAATGCGACTCCGGCAATAACTCCGGCTACTCCCAAACTTCCTATAAATTTCCACAGAAACCCACTGAATCCCATTATTTCAAGGGAAATAAAAGTTCCCATCAGCATAATCAGGAACCTGAAGATACTGATTAAGGTCACCAGTGAGCTCTCTTTCTCACTTTTAGGGAAGAATTTGTGAAATAGTTTTACGGCAATCTGGCTCATGTATTTACTTGTAATGAGGAAGAATGTAAATACTAAAATGCCGACAATCAGTTTAGGGGTAAGCTCTGCAAACGTTACATACCAACTTTCCAATACCTTATACACCATGTCAATGTAGGTGAGTCCGGTTTTCTCCATGAATAAAATTTTACCTTAAAGATATAAATTTTCATTAAAAATTTTGTTAGTGTCAAAAAGTCTATTAAATTTGTAGACTAACAAATGCGAAATATTATGTCAATTAAATTAGGAGATACAGCACCCAACTTTCAGGCAGAAACCTCTGCGGGGGATATTAATTTTTATAGTTACCTGGGGGATTCCTGGGGGATTCTGTTTTCGCACCCGGCAGATTATACACCGGTGTGCACTACAGAATTGGGATATACTTCTAAATTACAATCTGAATTTGCCCAAAGAGACACAAAGGTAATTGCTTTAAGTGTGGATGGGGTAGAGGATCATCAGAACTGGGTAAAAGACATTAATGAAACTCAGCATACTGAAGTTCAGTTTCCGATCATAGCGGATAAGGATAGAAAAGTTTCAGAACTGTATGATTTTATTCATCCTAATGCTTCTGCAACAGCAACAGTGCGTTCGTTATTGATTATTGATCCAGCGAAAAAGGTAAGGCTTATTATTACCTATCCTGCCTCTACAGGACGGAATTTTAATGAAATCCTGAGGGTATTGGATTCTTTACAATTAGTTGACAATTATCAGGTGGCTACTCCTGTCAACTGGGAAAACGGAGAGGATGTTATCGTTCCGCCAACGGTTTCTACAGAAGAGGCCATCAAAAAATTCCCTAAAGGCGTTACGGAAATAAAGCCGTACCTAAGATATACGCCCCAACCCAATACATGATTTATTTGATTTTTTATAGTTTAGTTTTAATTTGTACGAAGAGCGCCCCGAAAATAAATTTCGGGGCGCTTTCAAATTTTTTATAAAGTGTATAAGTAATTGATTACTTAACGTCGTTAATAACTTGCTTAGCTTTAGAAGTTGGTAAATAAACACTAAATCCAAGATTAAAAGTAATGTTAGATGTTAATCCTGTATTTCCAAAACCTGTAACACCAGCATATTTTACCAAACCTTCTAGTCCGATATTTGGAGTGATAAAGTAAGAATAACCTGGTCCTGCACCAAAGTCAAGACCTGTAGTAGAGTTACCTCCTTGGCTGATAGAATATCCACCAACACCTACGTTACCTTCGAAGAACCATCTTCCGTGATGTAATAAGTTGTTAACACCTTGTTCTCCCGGAGAAAGATAGTAACGTCCTAAAGCTCCTACACCATAATCAAATCTTGTACTTGAATCTTTAGAAGATTTACCGATACCTAAATTTACATATCCACCAACAGCTACATTATCTTCGATGAAATAAGCCCCTTTTGGTTGTAGGTTAATTTGGTATCCACCACCTGTGTTTAATCCGAAATTACTTGTTACTAAACTACTTCCTACCATCCAATTACCTTTCTGAATCTGAGCGTTTGCAGTTGCTGTTAAACCTGCTACGGCTAATACTCCTGTTAAAATAAGTTTTTTCATAATTTATTATTTTAATAATTAAATGTTTATTATTCACGAATTATAGAAAAAACAATAAATGTGCCAGAGTCTTAATTTTAGACAATTTTTCTAAATTAATGTTAATAATATCAATGAGATAGGATGGAAATTTTTAACATTATTATTGAATATTTCATAATTATTAATAATGAAGTCAGAAAGCCAAAAGGGAATATTATTGAATTTTTAAAAAATCTTAATTCTCTTTTATCATTTTAAATACACAAAAGGAGAATAGATATAATAAGTCCTGCAATCGTAAACTTGATTCCACGCTTGAAAGCTTTTGTCTTAGGATTAAACATCCAGAAACTCGAGATTACAAAGAAGAAAAGTGCAACTCCGAAAAATACACTTAGAGGTGCTATGGCATCTTTAGATTGTGATTTGTGAAGAGAAACCATTTTATCCAGTACAAAAGGCAGTTCCATTTTTGAATACTTAGCAACCCCTGTAGAAGAATCATAGGTTCCTTTTTTAAAATGAAGAACGGTACCTTCAGTTTTTTCCACTTCAAGACCTTTCATTTTCAATTCCTTTTTCAGTTCTTTTTCAGAAAGGTTTGCGGATAAAGTCTTTTCGTACTTTTTTTCACTCTTTAGAAAATCGGTGTCTCTGTAGACCAAAATAATTCCACTTACGGCATACACAGCCATAATACCTGCCAGGAAATACCCCAGATAACGGTGTGTAATTCTCATGAAACTTCTTGTGTCTTTAATCTTATCCATATCGTTTTTTTGTTTTGTTTTTAAATTTCAAAAGTGGAAGCTGCAAAAATGCAATTTCCACTTTTAATAAAGAAGTAATTATATGTTTAATTCTACAGTTTGTATGTCAACGTAAAATAATAATTTCTTGGAGTAATCGGGTTTACTGAATAATTCTCGTGAACATTATAATTGACTGTATCAAATAGATTTCCCACTCTTCCCTGGATAGAGAACTTATTCCACTCGTAGCCAACTGATACAGAAACAGTAGTATAGTCTTTTAGATCAAACATTCTACTCACATTGTCTCTACTTGTATTTGTTGATTTTGAATCATTCCATCCCGCGATTCTGTCTCCGATATAATAAATTCCAGCTCCAACTTTTAATCCTTTTACATAGTTTGTAAATTTATAGAAAACAGAAGCATTCGCTGTTGTAGCTGGTGTTCTTACCAGTCTTTGTTTTTCAACATATCCCTTTTCAGGAGTGTCAAGGTAAACGGAATTGTTATATGAAAAACCTCCGATGATAGATAAGTTTTCTGTAGGATTTCCTGTAATATCTAATTCTACACCACGGCTTCTCATATTTCCTGCAAATTCTTTAAGATTGGTATCTGTTGAATTTACCGGAGCTCCGTTTGTAGAAGAAGCGAACCAATACGTTTGATAATAATTATTGTACATAATCTGGTAAGCCGTTAAGTTAACCGCTAAAGCATTGTTCCAGAAATTCTTTTTAACACCAATTTCGTATTGATCAACGGTTGATGGTTTTATGCTTTGTCTTGATAAAGTTGTTAACTGATTTTGAACATCTTTATCAATTTTAGTGGTATTTACTGTACCAAATTGATCCGAAGTATATCCTGCATTTGATGCAAACGAATTTGTATACGTTGCAAATACCGAAAGGTTTTCATTTGGTGCATAAACCAAACCTACTTTTGGAGAAAATGCATTGTCTGATGTTGAAGAATTGGCTACTTCAATTTTATCATTTAATGTAAAACGAGTAGTCAGTGTAGGCATATTTTCTATATAAGACCATCTTAGCCCGGCAATTACTTTTAGTTGCTTTGTTAAGCTGATAAAATCCTGTGCATAGAAGCCGATTCTTCTTGTATTGATTCTATTTTTTGTACTAAGAGTAGAATTTGGCATACCTACATTTCCCCATGTTGAAGGATCATCAAGGTATAAAAGATTTGTTGGACCCGTGATAGTATAAGCATAAGCATCTGCCTGGCTATAATCTGCATCTGCACCAATTAATACTTTATGGTTGATTGTTCCGGTATTGAACTCACCATTAATGTTTACTTGTGCAGAAGTGTAATTTTGCTCGTTGTAAGTTTTACCAAAAGGCCTTTTCCACGATAATCTGTTAGGATCTACAGTTTTATCTTTAGTGTCATATATCCATTGTACTCTTTCAGAAGAAAAATAATCTTTAGTATAGTTTTGGTAAGAAGCCGTAGCATTCAAAGACCATCTTTCGTTAAATTGGTGGTTAAAGGTTACATTCGTAGAAGCTTGCTGTACATCCTGATATTGCCAGTCTGTTCCGAAGAAGACATTTCTGGGAAGAGCGTCATTCAATCTGTAGCTTTGGTTTTTTTCGGTAATAGATCCAAGTCCGAAATCCGGGGTGAAATTATTTTTAAGATAATCTGCCTCAACAATTAATTGAGATTTTTCACTTAAATTAAATAAAAATGAAGGGTTGAAGTAATATTTTTCAGACTGTACAACATCTCTGAAACTTTCAGCATATTCGTAAGTTCCGTTTACTCTGAAAGCAATATTTTTAGATAATGGGCCATAAACATCAACTGTAGGCTTATAAGTATTCCAGCTTCCACCATTTAATCCTAGACTTCCGCCAAAATTGAATTTAGGCTTTTTGGTAATCATGTTAATAATACCTCCGGCAGCCGTATTTCCATAAAGCATTGCGTTGGCTCCTTTTAAAACTTCTACTCTTTCAAGACCACTTACTTCCGGAAAAACTCCGCTATTTATTCTTGATCCATTCTTGAAAATATTATCATTTCCTAAAATAAAACCACGTCCACCAAAGCTGTCCTGAGAATTTCCTCTGGATGAAGTAATATACATCCCGTTTACATTCTGAAGAACATCGCTCAATTGTTTTGCCTGTTGCTGCTCAATGATTTCATGGGTAACGATAGCAATAGGTTGAGGGGTTTCCATTACTGTCAGATTAGACTTCGTAGATAATGGTCTCGCCTGGTTTGGATTTCCAGTTTTGTGAAGATTAATGTCTTCAATGGTTTGGGTTCTGATGGTATCTGCTTCAACGTTTTTCAGCTGTGAACTTGCTGAAATAGCTATAAATAGAAGACCTAAAGAAAGTAGTTGTCTTTTCATTTTATTTTTATGTAGAACAGTTTTAAATAAGGCGCAAATGTAAGTATTTGTTTAGAATGAATAAAAATTAATGCATGATTTTTGTCATGTCTTTTAAGGGTGAAATATATGGATTGTTTCTATCCTTATTGTAGATGGATAATCCGGCGTTTTTTATGAATATATTTGTTAAAAAATTAAAATATGCAACTGGTAAAAGCAGGGCTTTGTGCCTTTGGAATGAGTGGAAAAGTATTTCATGCTCCTTTTTTAAAAGAACATCCGGGGTTCTTTATTTCTGCAATAGTGGAAAGAAGTAAAGAAGAATCCAAAGAGAAATACCCTGAAGCCACGATCTATCGTTCGGTTGAAGATATGCTTCAGGATACAGATGTAGAATTAGTCATTATCAACACTCCGGTTCAGACGCATTATGAATATGCTAAAAAAGCATTGGAAGCTGGTAAAAACATCATCGTTGAAAAACCATTTACTGTAAATGTAGAGGAAGCGGAAGAGCTGGTAACACTGGCAGAAGAGAAAGGATTATTTTTAAGTGTGTATCAAAACAGAAGATTTGACCGTGATTTCCAGCAGGTACAAAAAGTTTTAAAGGAAGGGAAATTAGGAAATATCAAAGAGGCAGAGATCCGTTTTGACAGATTCCGTACTACGCCAAGCGGTAAACAGCATAAAGAAAATCCGGATCAGATAGGTTCGGGTTCACTGCATGACCTTGGAGCGCATCTTGTGGACCAGGTGATACAGTATTTCGGATATCCTGAAAAACTTTTTGCTGATGTATTTTCTATGAAAGGTTCAGAATATGCCAATGATTATTTCGAAATCCTTCTGTTCTATAAAAATGATCTGAGAGTACGATTAAAATCTTCCGTTTTCACTAAAGAAGATCATTACGCTTATAAAATTCATGGTGATAGAGGGAGTCTCCTTCAGGAAAGAACCGATAATCAGGAAGCGGAATTGGTGGCAGGTGCCATTCCTGTTTATGGAAAAGAATGGATGCAGCCTTTGAAAGAAGCAGACGGAATTTTAAACTATCTGAATGAAAATTCAGAAACAGAAAGAATATTTACTTCAAGTGAAGCCGGAAATTATATGGATTATTACCAGCAAATCTATGAACATATTGTATTTGGATATCCTTTACCTTCACCGGGAAAAGAAGTGATTCAGAATATGATGATCATCGATGCATCCATTACAAGTACAGAAGAAGGAAAGATCATCGTACTATAAATTAACAAATGAGTTATCAATGAGTTCAAAGTTTAAAGTTCAAGGTTACTGGTAATCTGAAGTAGAATTTTTCTGCTCTTCCACCCTAAAAAGCTCTTACTCTCAAACTTTCTGAACTCATTCATAACTCCTGTTTTTTACATGATTTCCTGAAGTTCAAGCCATCTCATCTCATAGTTCTCCAGTTTTTCAGAGATCGTTTCCAGTTCAGAAGAAAGTTTGGCTATTTTTTCATAATCAGATTCATTATTGAGCTGATCTAGTATTTTTGCACGCTGCTCTTCCAGCCCTGGTATTTCTTTTTCAATAGTTTCCAGTTCCCTTTGTTCTTTAAAAGTTAATTTTCTTTTCTGAGCATTGGAAGATGAAGTGTTTTCTGTAGCAACAACTGTTTCTTTTATAGGTATAGGTTCAGCTTTTGCCGTTGTATTTTTTTCTAAAGCTTCTTCACGGCTTCTGGCCTCACGGTATTCTGAGAAATTTCCTACAAAATCTCTGATTTTTCCATCCCCTTCGAAAGCAAGAACGTTATCTACAATTCTGTCCATGAAATATCTGTCGTGGGAAACGATGATCAGAGATCCCTGGAATTGCTGTAGGAAGTTTTCAAGAACCGTTAATGTAGGAAGGTCCAAGTCATTTGTAGGTTCGTCAAAAATCAAAAAGTTAGGATTCTGATATAAAATATACATCAGGTGCAGTCTTCTTTTTTCTCCTCCTGATAATTTTGAGATAGGAGAGTACTGTGTCTGGTCGTCAAATAAGAATAATCTCAGGAATTGTGATGCAGAAAGGCTTCTGCCATTGGCTAAAGGATAGAATTCTGCAATTTCCTTAATGAAATCAATCACACGTTCATCCTCTTTATAAGTAAGACCTTTCTGGGCAAAATATCCGAAAGAAATAGTTTCTCCTGTTTCAATCTCACCTTTATCTATCTTTTCCAATCCCTGGATAATATTCAGTAAAGTAGATTTTCCGGCACCGTTTTTTCCAATGATTCCTACTTTCTCACCACGCTGGAACTGGTAGCTGAAATCTTTTAACAGGACCTTATTTCCAAAGCTTTTATCAATGTTTTTCAGTTCCAGAATTTTATTTCCCAGACGCTTCATTTCAAAATCAAGTTCCAGACCCTGTTTTCTGGTGTCTGTTTTAGCTACCTTTTCTGTTTCATAGAAAGAGTCAATTCTGCTTTTAGATTTTGTGGTTCTTGCTTTCGGTTGTCTTCGCATCCATTCCAGTTCTTTTCTGTAAAGGTTATTGGCTTTATCGATGGTTGCATTCATATTATCTTCACGGATCATTTTGTTCTCAAGATAGGTTGCATATGAACCATTGTGAACGTAAAGATTTCTGTCTTCCATTTCCCAGATAATATCACAGACACTGTCCAGAAAATATCGATCGTGGGTAACGAGCAGTAACGTTATTTTTGCTTTGGTCAGATAGTTTTCAAGCCATTCCACCATATCCACATCAAGGTGGTTGGTAGGTTCATCCATGATCAGTAGAGTATGCTTATGCTCAGCTCTGGTTTCTGTCAATAATTTGGCTAAAGCAACACGCTTGACCTGGCCTCCGGAAAGCGTTCCCATTTTGGCATCAAGATCCGTAATTTTAAGCTGAGAAAGAATCTGTTTCATTTCATTTTCAAGATCCCAGGCTTTATGGGCTTCCATATCAGCCAGTGCTTTTTCAATAAAATCATGATCTGTGGAATGAAGAGATTTGTGATAATTCTTCAAAGCAAGAATAGGTTCAGAATCCAGAGTCATCATGAATTCCTCAATGCTCAGATTGGAATCAAAATCAATTTCCTGGTCGAATAAAACAACCTGGATATCTTTATTAATGATTGCAGTGCCGCTGTCTGCAATTTCTTTACCCATTAAAATTTTCAGAAGGGTAGATTTTCCACTTCCGTTTTTGGCAACAATGGCAATTTTGTCTCCTTCATTAATGTGAAAGGATATGTTTTCAAACAAAACTTTGATGCCGTAGGATTTGGTAAGATTTTCTGCAGAAACGTAATTCATTGGGAATTAATAGTTTGATTTTAATTTTGAAATGAGTTGCAAAAATACGAAAATGTCAGCACAAAACTTTCCGGAAGTTCTTTTATAAAAATGAATATTTATAATTTTTTAATAAACTGTACCTGCTATCTGAGAAAACGATTTGGTAAATTTGGTATAAAGTATTCAGACTTAAACAATAATAATTTAAAAAACCGATTAAGAACAAATGAAAAAAGTGATTGTCGATATGGATGGGGTAATGGCAGATGTATACCATCAGCTGATTCAGTTTGAAAAAAGAGATACCGGAAAGGAAGTTGAGCTTAATGAAATAACAGGAAAACCTGAACTGGAAGTTTTTCCCAATGGTAAGAAACATGTGAATGAAGTAGGGTTTTTCAGAACATTACCTCTAATGAAAGGAAGTAAGGAAGCAATAGAATATCTGAACAGTAAATATGAATTGTATATTGTCTCCGCAGGAATGGAGTTTCCGAACAGCTTAAGAGAAAAATATGACTGGCTGGCTGAACATTTTCCATTCATTACCTGGGAACAGATTGTCCTTTGCGGAAGTAAAAAAGTTGTGGCAGGAGATGTAATGATTGATGATTATCCTAAGAATTTGGACCATTTCTCAGGGGAACGACTGATTTTCACCCAGCCTCATAATGAACTGGTGGAAAATGAAACCTATAGAAGAGTGAATTCATGGGAGGAAATCATGGAAATTTTATAGAGGACAGTTAATATGTAAATGGTTATTAGAAATTTAAAATAACTTTAACTAAAAAGGAATTAATTTTAATAATGCCTTATAAATGTTGGCTGTTCTAAATAGATAAGTTTGCACCAAACTTTTAACATGAAAAAACTTAGCATTTTATCTTTAATTCTTACAGTTTCAGTTTTCAATGCACAGGTCATTTCCGGGACCATTATTTCTAAAAATGAAAATCAACCCGTGCCTTATGTGAAAATTGGGGTAGAAAAGAAGACTACCGGAACAATTTCAGACGGAAAAGGAAATTTTTCAATAGATCTTACCGGTTTGGACCCGCAACAAAAAGTAAAAATAGAAGTACCAGGGTATGAGCTGTATGAAGAAACAGTACAGAATTTTAAAGCCCATGATCTTCAGAAGGTATTTTTGAACGAGAAAACTAAAACCATCAAAGAAATTGCGATTAAACCTAAAAAGCTGGTAGATAAAAATTGGGGTGTAAAAACGAAAACCAAAAGTATTTTATATTTTGTTAATCCAGTAGGAGACAAAGCCGGTTTTCTTGGAGAAACAGCTTTGGAATTTAATACAAAGAAAAGATCTAAAATTAAGAATATTAATTTAAATATTGCCCGATATGTTTCCACGGAACCGGTTCTGATGCGGTATAGTATTTACAGTGAGAAAGACGGTTTTCCGGATGAAAACTTACTGGATGAAGAAATTACAGTACAGCTTACAGAAGATATGATTAAAGATGGAACATATACGCTTGATGTTAATGATCATAATATCTGGGTGAAAGGAAAGTTCTTTGTAGGGATTAATTTTTTAAAAGAATTTAACGGATTCATTAAAATCAGTGCTGCATTGTTCAAAACGGGCTTCATCAGAGAGTTCTATGGAGACTGGACAAAAATGACAATTGCTGCACCAGCCATTAATATCGATGTGAAAATGGATAAAAACGGGAACGATAAAGATACCAAGGATGATGATGGCGGCTATACTGATGACATTATTTCTCAGGGATGGCTTGCTGATAATTCAAAAAATATTGAGGAAGCAGATAAATCCATATATGGTAAAAATGATTCTGCCGGAAAATACCTGGAATTGAAAGATACAAATCTTTATTATGAAGTATATGGAGAAGGTGAACCTTTGGTATTGCTTCACGGAAATTCAGGGAGTATTAAAGATTTTTATCAGCAAATCCCGGTTCTGGCCAAGCAGTATAAAGTGATCGCAGTAGATACAAGAGGACAAGGGAAAAGCAAAGACACTTCCAAAAAAGATTTTACCTATAAATTGTTTGCTGATGATGTAAAAGCATTGGCAGAGGAACTAAAATTGGATAAAATAAATATAGTTGGTTGGAGTGATGGTGGAAATACAGGACTTGAATTTGCGCTGAAATATCCTGAACGTCTTAATAAACTGGTTACTATTGGAGCGAATGCTTTTCCTGAAGGAGTAGAAGATAAGCTTATCGAACGGTTTACCAATCAGATGAAACAACTAAATGATATGGGGTCCGAAGAAACATTTGGGGAACGCAGACTTTTAAAAATAATGCTTACACAGCCTGATATCAGTAAAAATGATCTAGATAAAATAAAAAGTCCCGTTTTAGTTATTGCTGGTGACAGAGATGTAATTAAACCGGATCATACCGAATTTATTTCGAAACAGATTCCTAATGCTGAAATGAAAATATACAAGGACACTACCCACATGGTGCCTTTTGAAAAACCAGATCAGCTAAATGCAGATATTCTGAGTTTCCTTGGGAAGAAATAAATAGGAGGGAAGCGGTAAGATGGAGGTAGGAAGCTTTTTTGGATCATTAGAAAATAAACTTAAAGTTGATATTTGGTGCTCAAGAAACTTCCATCTCCCGGCATCCATCTTCCAGCCTTATTAATCTAATGTGAGTCTTTTCAGAGACCATGAATTGCCGTTGTAGATATCCAAATCTACCTTAGTATTAATCCCATGAACGATTCCGTTTTCTGTAAATTGCCAGAAATCCCACTGGTCATCAGGAGATGGTGTTGGGACGTCATTGTAATTGGCAAGCCACAAAGGGTAATCTTTAAACTCTCCCTTCAGAAAATCCTTATAGTAATGGTAATATGTATAAATAATAGGCTTTTCACCGTAGGTTTCTTCCACAATTTTACACCATACTTTTAAATCTTCTATCAGTTTTTTATTGGTTTTTCGTTTTGGAATCTTTTCAATATCCAGAATCGGAGGAAGGTCGCCGCTCTCTAGTTTTACATTTGCTAAAAAATTATTAGCCTGCATCACCGGATCTTCATCAGCCCTGTAAAAATGATAAGCGCCACGGATCAGTTTGTGTTTTTTAGCCATTTCCCAAAACTCATCAAAATGTTTATCCGCACTTTTATTTCCCATAGTAGCACGCATGACTACAAATTCCAAAGGAATGGTTTTGTTACCGATACTGAGACTGTCCCATTTGATGTCTTCCCTGTTTTGATAGTGAGAAACATCAAAGCCATAGGTTTTATCAAGATTATTGGCTAATACTCTCTGGATTCTTGAACTTTCCTTTTCGCTGTTGTGAAGTTTTTTATGTATGAATTTATTAAAGTATAATGCATAATAATAGCTTACAGATTGCTTGAGATAAAATCCAGTCCCGATTAAAGCTACAATTAAGATGGCTAATATCACTCTTCGACGGAAAAAATAGCTGTTCCGTCTGTTCTTATGAATCTGTTTGGCAGTTTTTTTGGTGTACTTTTTTGGTGTCATAAAGTTTTGCAAAACTAACTTTTTTCACATCTAAATGCTAAATAAAATCAGTAAATTTGTGTATTATGGAAACACGCGAAAAAATCATCATTATAGGAGGAGGATTTGCGGGGCTGCAGCTTGCAAAAACATTGAATAATAAGAACAAAAAGGTCATTGTTCTGGATCGGATGAACCACCACATGTTTCAGCCGCTTTTTTATCAGGTAGCCTCTGGAAGAATAGAACCTTCCAATATTTCTTTTCCCTTCAGAAAAATTTTTCAGCAATCCAGAAACACACAGTTCCGGATGACGGACGTTAGAGAAATTGATGCCACAAACAATAAAGTTATTACAGATGAGGCAGAGTTTACTTATGATAAACTCATCATTGCAACAGGTTGTAAAACTAATTTTTTCGGTAATAAAGACCTGGAAGGGAAAGCCTTCGGAATGAAAAATACCCAGGAAGCGATCAGCATCAGAAATCATGTTCTGATGACGTTTGAAAAACTGATTATTGAAAAAAGCCGAAGCGATGACGGAAACTGGAATATCGTTATTGTAGGAAGTGGTCCTACCGGTGTAGAGCTTGCAGGAGCCTTTGCCGAAATGAAAAAAGATATTCTACCAAGAGATTATCCTTATATGAATTTCGATCAGTTAAAGATTATTCTTGTAAGCTCTACAGAAAAACCTCTGGCAGTAATGAGCAGTGAAGCTCAGGAAAAATCTGAAAAGTACCTTAAAGATCTTGGAGTCACATTCATGAGCGGAGAAGTTGTTACAGATTATGATGGAGATAAAGTACATTTGAAAAGCGGTAAAGAAATACCATCCAATAATGTCATCTGGGCTGCAGGAGTTACAGGAAATGTAATTGATGGTTTCCCTGAAGAAAAATTAGTCAGAAACAGATATATCGTAGACCGATACAACAAAATAAAAGGGTATGATAATGTGTATGCCATCGGAGATATTGCCTATATGGAAACTCCAAAGTATCCACAAGGACATCCACAGGTAGCCAATGTTGCCATTAATCAGGCCAAAAATCTAGGTAAAAATCTCTTAAAGAAAAATGAAAGTGAATGGAAAGAATATGAATACGATGACAAAGGTTCTCTGGCAACCATAGGGAAGCACAGAGCAGTTGTAGATCTACCTTTCATAAAATTTCAGGGATTTTTAGCATGGTATTTCTGGATGTTTCTCCATTTAATGCTAATTTTGAGCGTTAGAAATAAGCTGGCCATATTCTTCAACTGGATGTGGAGCTATATCAACAAGGATTCTTCCTTAAGATTAATTATTATACCTACTAAGAAAAACGGAACATTACAATGAGAATTGATATCATAAGCGTACTTCCAGAATTGATGGAAAGTCCATTTCAAACCTCTATTTTAAAAAGAGCAATGGACAAAGGACTGGCAGAAGTACATTTTCATCACCTGAGAGACTGGGCAATCAATAAACATAAGCAAATTGATGATGAACCTTACGGCGGTGGCGCAGGAATGGTGATGATGGTAGAACCATTGGATAAATGTATCTCAGAACTAAAGTCTCAAAGAGAATATGATGAGGTAATCTATCTGACCCCAGATGGGGTAACTCTTAATCAGAAAATAGCCAATTCTCTTTCTATTAAAGAAAACCTGATCTTTCTTTGTGGACATTATAAAGGAATAGATCAAAGGGTAAGAGACCTTCATATTACCAAAGAAATATCTATTGGTGATTATGTGCTTACAGGCGGTGAACTTGCTGCATGTGTATTGGCAGATTCTATTATAAGACTGCTCCCGGGAGTTTTAAATGATGAGCAGAGTGCTTTAACAGACAGTTTTCAGGATGATCTTCTGTCACCACCTATTTATACAAGACCGGAAAGCTATAAAGGACTTGATGTTCCTAAGATTTTACTCAGCGGAAACTTTCGTAAAATTGAAGAATGGCGTCATGACGAAGCAGTAAGAATTACTAAAGAAAAACGTCCTGATCTCCTTTAATATAGTGTTACAGATCATTTAAGCCCTGTTTTTTTTAATTATTCTATTTGTCTACAAATTAAATGGAATAATATTTGTTATTATTGTAAGTGAAAAGAAAAATATTAGCAACTTTGGCTTTATAGTTGGAATTTTGTTTCGATTATTTGTTGTTTTATTTATTATTTTAATTTTTATATATTGAATAAAATTGCGAATTAATTGAAAATTTAATTCACTACAAATGGTTTTATTGATTTTTTTTATTACTTTTGAAATATTTCTTATTAGAAATTGATTTATCATATTGTAGATTGATCAATGAAATTTGAAAAAAAATAATAAATTTACATTTAGAAGAAAAGAACATATTAATTAAAGTATAGAAATTTGTGTTGATGGAACTGTTCTCTTTTTATAATGTTGAAAATTTATTTTTACCCGATCCGAAACCTGTCCATAAATTAGATCCTACTAAGTCAGGTTTAAGAAACTGGGATGAGAGAAGATATAATAATAAACTTTTTAAAATCTCTCACGTATTTCAATTGATGAAGGAGGAAAATGAAGTATTGCCATTTATCATAGGATTATCTGAGGTTTCCGGAAGGAAAGTTTTAGAAGATCTTGTAGAAATGGATCCCTTTAATTCTGAATATGGAATTGTGCATTACAATTCTATGGATGAAAGAAAGGTAGATGTAGCCATGTTATACGATAAAAATAAAGTAGAGGTCATAGATTCTGAGACCATTACTTTCTTTTTTGAAATAACCTATAAAAACACTGGAAATTACGACACAACCAGAGACGTACTGTTTTCGAAAATTAAATATAAAGGGGAAATTATTAATGTCTTTATCGCCCATCTTCCCTCTAAGCGCGAAAAAGATATCAATAAACCCAAGAGAACTTTTATATTGAATGAGATCCGGCAGCGGATTATGAAAATTGTAGGTGATGATAATGAACATGTCATATTGTGTGGTGATTTTAACGAAAACCCGGATGATGAAAATTTAGTGCAAATTCTCTATGACAACGATCATGAGAAGGTTCTAATGAACCCTTTTCAGGAGTTGTTTTCTACAAGAAATTATTCTACTTTTCATTATAAATCTGGATTGCTCTATGATCAGATTATTATGTCAAGATCCCTCCTTGATAATAAGACGCTGGCTTTTCAGGAAGCCTGTGTGTTCAATTCTGAAAAAATTAGCAGCAGGACCAGAAATTTTGAAGGTCGACCTTTCCGAACTTATGCCGGTACCCGGTATTTAGGCGGATACAGCGATCACTTCCCGGTTTTTGTAAAGTTTAAAAGCTTATCATAAAAAACATAAATAATAAAAAAGTAGAAAATGAAAAATTCGAGCAACACAAGCTATCATTTAGATTCCATCGACAAAGAAATCATTTACATGTTGATGGATAATGCTAAAACTTCTTTAGCACACATTTCAAAAAATGTGGGAATTTCCACAACAGCAGTACACCAAAGGATTAAAAAACTGGAACATGCAGGAGTTATTGAAAACTCAATTTCATTCCTGAATCCTAAAAAAATCGGGTATAAGGTGATTTCATACATTGGGGTATTCCTGGATCAGCCAAGCCATTATCCTGAAGTGGTAAAATCTTTGCATGATATCAATGAAGTAGTGGAAGCCCACTATACAACCGGGAATTATACAATATTCCTGAAAGTTCTTTGTAAGGATAACGACCATTTGATGCAAATCCTTAACAAACTCCAAAAACTGAAAGGAGTAACAAGAACAGAAACTTTCATATCTTTGGAACAAGGTATTTACAGACAATTGAAAGTATAACGATATGAACATAGCCCAATATTTGGATTCAACTTACTTGAAGACACCGGAACAATCAGGTATTTCACATGAAGGAACTCTTCAGATTGATAAAGAACTTGCCCAGGTAGCCATAGATAATGGAATTTTTGCCGTCATGATCCGTCCGGATTATGTGGCTGAGATCAAAAAATATATTCAGGAGAGAAATTCAAATGTTGCAGTAGGAACTGTAATAGGATTCCACGAAGGAACATACTCAATAGAAGAGAAACTTGCTGAAGCTTCAAAAGCTATTGAAGATGGAGCAGATGAACTGGATTTTGTAATTAATTACAATGCCTACCTTCAGGGAAATACTGAATTGGTAAAAGAAGAATTTGTGAAATGTACGAAGTTATCTTTGGACCATCATAAAATTGCCAAATGGATTATTGAAATTGCTGCTCTAACTGATGAGCAGATCGCAGACATTACCAAAAGTATTTCAAATTGGGCAGAAGAGAATTTTTCAGCGAATGATTTATCTGAAATTTTCGTTAAATCATCAACCGGCTTTTATGAGACTGCAGATGGAAAACCTAACGGAGCAACATTTGAAGGTATAAAGATAATGCTTGATAATGCAGGAAAACTTCCTGTAAAAGCTGCCGGAGGAGTAAGAACTCCTGAAGATGCTGAAAAAATGATCAATATGGGAGTAAAGAGAATCGGAACTTCTTCTGCATTGGGATTAATTAAAAATGAATCTTCATCAGGCGGATATTAAGATCGATATTCAAGAACAATAAAAAAACCATCAATTCAATTTGATGGTTTTTATTTTTTATACCTGGGCCTGGTATTCTTCATAGAATTGTTGGGTTTCCTTAATTAGGGCATCCATTTCTTCTAATGTGAAGACTTCCAGGAATTTTTTTCTGAAATCTTTAAAGTGAGGAACTCCACGGAAATAATTACCGTAATGCTGTCTCATTTCTACCAATCCTAATCTTTCCCCTTTCCATTCTGCACTCCATTCTGCATGTTGACGCACCGCTAATAACCGGTCTGAAATAGTGGGAGCAGGTAAGTGTTCTCCTGTTTTAAAGAAATGCTTGATTTCATTAAATATCCATGGATAGCCAATGGCTGCACGTCCGATCATGATTCCGTCACAAGCATACTTCTGTTTGTATTCCAATGCTTTTTCCGGAGAATCGATATCACCGTTCCCGAAAATTGGAATTTCAATATTAGGATTTTGTTTGATTCTTGAAATATGTTCCCAATCTGCCTCCCCTTTGTACATCTGTGCACGGGTTCTGGCATGTATGGTAAGCGCTTTGATTCCGGTTTCCTGTAGACGTTCTGCCACTTCATCTATATTGATACAGGTGCTGTCCCATCCCAGACGGGCTTTCACCGTTACAGGGAGGTGAGTGGAACTCACTACTGCTTTTGTAAGACGAACCATCAGGTCAATGTCCTTTAAAACTCCGGCACCGGCACCTTTGCAGACTACTTTTTTTACAGGACAACCAAAATTAATGTCTACAAGGTCTGGATTTACTGTCTCAACAATTCTCGCAGACATGGCCATTGCTTCTTCATCACCACCGAAGATCTGTATCCCGACTGGTCTTTCATAATCGAAAATATCCAGCTTTTTACGGCTCTTCATAGCATCACGAATCAATCCTTCAGAAGAAATAAATTCCGAATACATTAAATCTGCACCATGCATTTTACATAAACGTCTGTATGGAGGATCACTTACATCTTCCATCGGAGCCAGCAAAAGTGGAAATTCCGGCAGTTCTATGTTGCCTATTTTTATCATGGTGCAAATTTACAAAATTCTGATTATTAGAAAATATGATATTATCTATTAATGTAAGTGATGAGTTTGAAATGAGTGGAAGAGTATTAGGGAGGGAAAGTTTTAGGGTTTTAGAGTATGAAAGTGGGGGGAGAAAAATTGTTATAATAAGAATGACTGATTTTAAACCTTAAATCTCTAGAAGCTTGCTTTTACCTGCATGCTTCCAATATGAATCGTTCTTTCTCCTGAATTTCTTCCTTCGTAATTTAGGTTCAATTGGATGAATGAATTAATGGCCTGTTGGATGAATACACTCCATACCTGGTTTTTTCCTGGTTTCAGACCGTCAAGCATCTGGTTACCCACAATACTGAAATTGTTTCCATTGAAATTATTGTTGATAAAGGAGAAGTTTCCACGAACGGAGGTTTTTCTGAATTCCCATTGAACGGTTCCTGTAATATCAAAAGCTTTTAATAATTCTTCCCCGTCTATTCTTTGTTTCTGGCGGTAAGCAGAAGAAAGTTCTGCCTGAAGAGCATCTGTAAATTTATAAGTGGCTTTTGGCTTGGTTTCAAAATTATTTAAACGGTAATCTCTAGTTGTAAATAACTGCGATGAGTTTTTGATATCATGAACGGAGTTTTCCCAGTCTACTCTGAATTCCTTATTGAACCAGTATCCAATATTCAGGAAGTGAGAAGTCTGTTCACGTTCTTCATTACTGAAATTAGCATTGATGAGATTGTCATTCGTAATAAATCGATAATTCCCGTTCCAACCGGATTTATCAGTCGGATTAAATTGTATGGAGGCTAAAATATTTTGATTTTTAAGGATCTGATCACTGTTTTTTTCAAACGGATTCAACACCAAAACTTTATCTTTTTTATAGAATGAATTCTGAGAGTTTAATGAAATGTTGAAGTTCCAACGTTTTAGGAAGGCATTTTCCGAATTAAAGACAATGGCCGGATTTACAAATAAGGCCAGCTGTATTTTATTTTTATTGGATGGGATGTATCGTACGGAATTGGTATAAACCCTGATGTATTTAGCTAAATCAGAATATTCAGCAATTTCAAATTCATCAAGCTGTTGAATGCCGTCACCATTGTAATCCGTCCATTTATAAACACCCTGTCCGTCTGTTACTTTAATATATTGAAACTCTCTCTGCGCTTCCTGTCCGTTTCCAAGTTCATAGAATGCCTGTAAACGCATCCCGTTTCTGAAAAGCTGTTGATTATAGAGAATATTTCCAACCACAAAATCATTGTTTCTGGTTACCTCAATATCAGTACCCTGATAGAAGAATTTCCGGTAATGAATCAATGCATTTAAAGTCGTTTTTTCGGTTTTGATGATTTGGCTTTCCGCCATGAATCCCAGGATATTGTTCATGTTCTGAAGTCTGTTGTCCCGTACAGAATCATTATCCCTCATATATACCTTGGCAAGCAGCTTTGTACGGGTGCTGTCCCCGATTTTCTTTTGAACAAAGATTTCCTTCCAGCTGAAGCTTGTGACATCCATAAGCTGGGTATCATTGTATTTCTTCTCATTATGCTCCATGCTTCCTCCTAAAGTCCAGCTTCCTTTCTTTCCGGTAAATTCTGTTGAAACTCCACCACGGATAAACTTTGTGTCCTGAAGGGTAGCATTGGTATTCAGGAATGATAAGTTTCCTTTTGTAAAGAAACTTCCGGTGATCCAACCGAAATCCAGGTCATTTTTAAGCCCTTTATAAGAATCCTGTTCATTTAAATAATTGACACGGTAATTCAAAGTGGATTTATTATTCCATTTATTTAAAAAGCTGAAAATAAATCGGTTCTGTGTTTTTTTGTTGAATTCCTGAGCTAAGTTGAAGTCTCTGGAGAATTCCACGTCATTGATACGGTCCAGAATATGGAACTGTTTGTCTATATATTGGTATTCAAAGCTTGGTGTTCCTTTCCATGAGTTTTTTGTAAATGTTTTATTCCCAAAAATACGCCATGCATAGCCCATATTCTGGCCAGAATCCTTTGATGAAAATAAATTGATGTCATAATTACTCAAAGAAATATCAGCTCCGATTTTTCCTTCTTCCAGCAAATATTCAGAATTAAGAGAGAACACCTGAGATTTCTGTGGAGAAGGAAGTTTTCTTACTGCTCTATAATCTCCGGCATTAGGACCTACATATTCAAAAACACGTCCGTTATTGGTAGTCTGCGCCGTTTTATAATCTCCCTGATTAGCTCCGAAATAGGTGAACGAAACCTGATAAAGAGTTTCATTTGGATCTGTAGAAAGTTCATAAAAACTTCCGGCAGTTAAACGGTATAAGATCTTGTTAACATCATATTCTGTAACCACTCCAGATGGAGCATACATCAAATTGGGATCATTTCCTGCATTAGCAAGGATCTGTTCATCTTCTTTTGATAGACTTAGTGCAAGAGGAGCATTTTTATTATCATTCTCCATAAACCAGTTCAGCCCAACCTTGAATTTTTCTCTCTGATGTTCCAGTTTTCCTGTAAATAAATATCTTGAATAATTCCTGTTCGCGTAGTTGTAGGAAATAGTGACGAAGTTTTGCTGGAAAATAGGACGGAAGCTGGTAAAAGTAACCTCACCGGTATTATAGTTGATGACATAATCCTGGTTTTCACCACGCTTCATTAGGATTCCGTCAATAAATACCTGCTCGGAACCGGAAATCAGCGTAATAAACTGCTCTCCGTTTTTTCCTGTCAAACGATAAGGACCCTGGTTCCCTTCAACTCCCTGAAAACGGATCCTGTGAAATTCACTTCGCGCCACCCCTGCAGAAATGTCCAGAAATGTTTTATTCTCCTTTCCGAATTCAGTCTGAAACTGAATCCCCATGCTTCTTCTCTGGTATTTGGCAAAATAATTTTTAGATTCCATCAGGTCGAGATGCCCTGCTCTAAGAATAGATTTATCCTTAATATTAAGTTGCATGTAGATTTTGTCAAACTCTTCTAAAGTCTGAGTATATCCGTCTGCCTGAATAGGTAAATTATGATCGGAAATACTTGCTAAAATAGTCACATCTTTGGAAAGGCGGCCAGAGATCTGGAGATCCATGGAACTCTGCACAGATTGTCCCTGATTATTACCAAATGTAATCCCACGGATAATGGAACCTTTGGAATTAAGTTCTCCTAAAAATCTTTTTTTATCATTTTTAGCCAGTACAGCTTCGTCAACAACAATTCTGTTGTGGGTACGTATAAAGTCTAAAGTATCTTTTGCAAAAATGTCCTGTTCAAACTTCGCTGCGAGAATACTGTCCTTTTTTATGCTGTCTTCAAGAACGTTTGGATTTTTCCATGAGAAAACCTGAGCATTTCCTGAAAATATGCCAAAGAAAAATATAACGACTAGGATAAAAATATTCCGCAACTCCTGAAAAATAATTCGTAAAAATAACTAAAAAATGTTAATAGCAATGAACCAACTATTATTAACAAAAAGTTAACCTATTTATTGTGTGAAATTAGAAAAATGATGTAATTTTGTTACGAAAATTATTAATAAATAAAATTTTAAATCATGAAAAAACTTTATTCGTTTTTTGCTACTGTTTTGGTAGCAAGTGGAATTTTTGCTCAAACAGCTTTCAATGCTACTTTTGATGATGTAGTTGGGACAGGTGGAACAGATGGATTATGGAGCGGACAAGTTGCAGCTGGTACATTTACTGATGGAACAGGTTCTTATACAACAGGAGGGGATTGGACATTTGCTAAAATCTATAAAGGAAATGGATGTCTTAAAGCAGGAACAGGTTCTGCAAAAGGTTCTATTACTACACCTTCTTTTACTTTATCTGGTGATGCAACATTAACTTTCAAAGCAGGAGCTTGGAATGGAAACAATGAAGGTACTACTTTGAATGTTTCTGCAACGGGTGCAACTTTAAATACTGCATCTGTAACTTTAGTAAAAGGACAATTTAGCACTTATACTGTTAATATTACAGGAGCTACTGGTGCTGTAACGCTTAAGTTTGAGGGTGCAGTAGCATCTAACAATAGATTCTTCATTGATGATATTAAGGTAACTACTGGAACCTTAGCTGTTACAGAAATCAAAGGAAAGTCTTCTGCTAACTTCGTGAAAAACACTTTCGTGAAAAACAGCGAAATTACTTTCGGAGCAGATGTTAAAGATGTAAAAGTATACAACATGTTTGGACAGATTGTAAAAGAAGCTTCTGTAAAACAAAACGGAACTGTAAATGTTGCTGAATTAGCAAAAGGAAACTATATCGTAACAGGTACAGTAAACAAAGAAGCAGTATCTCAAAAAATCTTAAAAGACTAATTTAAATTTAGTTTTTAGATCAAAATATGATCCGGCCATTTCGAAGAAATGGCCGGATTTTTTTATGTTAATAACTTAATTTTAATTGTTGGAATATAGCATATTTATGACAGGATTTTTGTAATTTCCCAATTAAATGGTTTTGTTTTTGATATTTTTACAACGACATCATGTTTAAAATTATTTAAATGAAAAAAATATTTACTATTGCTTGTTTAACTTTGGTAACTGCTTTTGCAAATGCCCAGATTGTGATCAATGAGATCTATGGCGGAAATGGAAATTCAGGAGCTGTTTTCAAAAATAATTATATTGTTCTGAAAAATATAGGAACCACACTGGTTTCTTTGACAGGGGCAAGTATACAATATGCACCGGCAATCGGAGCTTTTACAGAATACCATACGCTGCCTGATCTTACCTTGGGACCGGAGGAGACTTATCTGATCCAGGAAGCAGCAGTGGATGGAGGAGTGGAAGCATTACAAACACCCGATTTTATTGCAACAACAGTTACGAATTTTGACGGAACTCCCAATAAATCTGCGGGAATAAGAATTTCAGGTACATCCGGAAAATTAGTATTGGCTGGAAATATTGTACAGGTGACAAGCCCGTCAGCCTCTAATGTCCTGGACTTTGTAGGGTATGGTACTAATGCAGACCAGTTTAAAGGTGATGGTCCCGCTCCTTCTCCTACAGCATCAACGGCTATCAGAAGGACTTTAGAGAATAACAGCGATAATATGGCAGATTTTTCTGCAGAAGGAGCTGGAAAAGGAGGGTTTGTTCAGAATCCGTTTGTTAAAGATGGTAAGGTAGTTTTCGGAATGCAGATCAAAGATGTCAGGATATATGATACATTCAGGCAGGTTGTTAAAAAATCACCTACAAAATTTGCCCAGAATATAGATATTACAGAACTTCCTAAGGGAACCTATTTTGTAACAGGAACAATAAATAATGCACCGGTTTCACAAAAGATCGTAAAAGATTAGTTTTTCAATATTTTTTGATAAGGAGCAGCTTATGTTTTAAGCTGTTCCTTTATTTTTAATACCAGCCTCTTCTTGCTGCATTAATGATGGATCCAAGGTTAAGAACCAGCGTATATCTGATCCGTTTCGCATAATCTTTGAATCCGGGCTCAAATCCCAATGAAGACTGCACCGGAAAATAAACTTCAAGGAAATCCGGGATGATTCTTACCTTAATTCCGCTGTCCCAGATAAATTTTTCAGAATGATCCTTGTTTTTATATACTCCTGCATCGGCATATACATGAAAAATCTTCCATATGCTGGAGTCTACATTTACAGAAGTGATCCATTGATTAACCGTTCCGGGAAGAAAAGATTTGAACCCTCCGTCAGCCAGAATAAACTGCTGTGAAAGAAGACCACTACTGGCACTTTCTCCTAACAGATTATAAGAGAATGTGTAGTTGGATACTCTTGAGATCCCATAATTGAATAAGTCATTTCGGGTATCATTTCTTAGAAAATATCCTGCAAATAAACGGACGCTCAGCTTTTGTTTTGGAGCAAATTCCCATCTGTAGAATCCTTCGGCAGTGATTTTGTTGAAGTCTTCCATTCCCTGAGCACTCAGGCTCAAGCTTTTTTCGTGGATCATCTGGCTGTCACTATAACCGTATCCCAATCCCCAAAGGTTGTATTTTTTGTAGTCATCATTGGCGATCATGACAGGGCTCAGATCTCTTTCAAAATAATTATAAGAAACTCCAATACTCCTGCTTACTGTACTCCTTGGATTTTTCCTGAAGCTGAATGTTGAAAATGCAGAACCTTTTCTGTATGCTAACCCATAGTCATAGTGAAAATAAGATCCGGAAACTCCAAATGTAATACTTTTGAATACACTTTCAGCTGGCAGAAAAGAGTAGGAAACTGCTCCTGAACCAGTCAGTTTGCCTGTTCCTGTACTATATGTTGGCGTAAATGAATACAGAAATTTCTGATCAAAAAAGGATTGATTTTTAAAATTAGCACCCAATAAGAATTTATCGTAAGTGTTGTTAAAACGAATTCTGGGGCTTACATAAATTTCATTGTATTCAGGGTTCGGAATATCCTTTATAAGTTTAAATTTGAGCTTTTTTGTATTTAGAAATAATCCTTTGGCATATAAGAAATTGTCCCGATAGCTGGACTCCGGGAAAATGTAATCATTATTTAAGGTTACTTTATAAATATTATCAGATACAGGAAGAGAAATCTCTTTAGTTTTCTCATTTTCTCCTGTTTCTATCCAATAGGATTTTATTTCTCCGTCTCTGGTTTCTGTTTCAAGTTTTACAGGAATAGAAGCATCTGTATTTTTGGCAATTTTGATCTGTAAAGAATCATTTTCCTTTTTAATATGTTTCAGCTTAAAATTCACTCTGTTTTTTTGATTGAAAAAATGGCCCAGATAATGGGCAGACTTTTCTTTTTCAGACAGCTGTTTCAGGAAATCATCAGGATTTACTTTTCTTCCTGAGTTTTTTGAAAGATATTCTTTTATAAGATCATTAAAGCTCTGATCCCCCATTTTATCAGCAGAATAATTAAACAGGCTTCCTGTCTCAAAACTGCTGATCGCCATATCATTAAAGTTACTTAAAGAGGTGAATTTTTCATCAATTTTCTGATCCAGGTTCTGAAGCATAATATATTGATAAGCTAATCCGTAACGGTCCAGAAGTTTTACCTTGGATGCATGAAATAATTTTAAAGGTTTGATCCCGAATATTTTGGCTTCCGGCAGCATCCCTAAAAGTTTGGTGTCTTTATAGAACTTTTTCAGGTATTGAATTTCAAGATATGATTTTAGACCGCTTTTAAACCAATGATCTTTTTGTTTATCAGCAATGATATTCTCATCAAGAACTTTTTTGGTAATAATTCCGAAGTAATCAAGGTCTGTTTTTTCAGCATCAGTAAATAAAGGGAATCTGAATTTCCAGAAAGTAATATCATTATTCCCGAAGAAATCTTCTTTTGCTCTGAACTTATCTGAGATAAATATACTCTTCGGAAGAGATCCGATTTTTTCTTTGAGGAACTTTAAATGAAGGGGTAAGTAAAACTCCAGGTTCTGTTTTTCTTCAGGCTTAAGGTTATAACCAAACTTAATTTCAGTATCTGTACCGTCAATATTGGTTTTTATGACAGGATAAGTATTGGGTGAAACTGAAAATTCAGGATCAGAATCCAAATAACCCTGGAAGGAGTTCATCTGAATCTGAGGTAGGTTACTTTCGATAAAGCTGTTTACCGGAATATCAAAATTTACTGTCCAGAAAGTGTTGAAACTAACGGGCTCTTCAATATCGTGGTATTTTCTTTCAGAAATATTGTCCGGATCAAAATGATCCGGAACAATAAAGAAATATTTTAAAGCAGTATTCTGACCGGATGTTCCATATCCCGTAAATTTTTTATCGGGAAGCTGCATGCGGTAGTGTAGCTGCAGGGTGATACTTTCGCCAGGTTTTAATGCTTCTTTCAGGGGAAGGAAAAGATTTTCATCTGAAATAGCATTTACGGATATTTCCTGGTTTTCTGAATCTTTAATATCCAGTTCCAGTAATTTTCCCAGTTCAGGACTCTTTGCAAAATGCAAATCATTGTTTCTGTCTTCCAGTTTTCTGTAGACTAAAGAAGTTCCACGTTTGTTATAGGCGGAAACCCAATTCAGAAGTTTTACAGTTTGCAGTTCTTTGTCAGAACGATTGTAATAAACAATCTCCTGGTTTACCTCAAGGGTTTTTCTGTCAGGAGAAAGTTTTGCTCCAATATATATACTGTCTTTCTGTGCAGAAACCTGTACGACTCCACAAAACAAAATAAGACAAATGCTGATCTTTTTCAAATATCCGTGATAAAGTCTCAAATATAGCTTATTTTGTATATACTTTATAAGATTTTAGTTTTGAATTTCTTTTTTTTCCAAAGAATTAATATAAGCATTCCAACCTTCATTTTTATAAGTTACAGCTGCTGCTTCCGGATTTTCAGATTTATAGATTCCTCTTCCTACGATGATGAAGTCTGTATGTAAAGTTTTGAAAACATGTTCCGGAGTATTGTACTGCTGTCCTTTTCCATCTCCTGAATCTGCAAGGTTTACCCCAGGAGTGAATAGCAGAAGATCTTCAGGAATTTTATTTTGAGAAACCCCTCCGATTACATTAGGATGCGATAAAGCTACTTTTAAAGCCTCCTCACGGTAGCTGGTTGTTGTTAAAGCTCCTTTTGAAGACATTCCAACGATGGCTACAACTCCTACATTTTTGAAGCAGTCCAATGATTCGAAACCTCCGATTACCTGAGAAGTTACAAAATCAGCCCAATCTGTAATTTTGAAAACTCCACTTGTAAACTGTAATTCTTGAGTATTTCCAATATCTGCAAATTTTCTATCCTCCATCAATAGAAACTGATGTTTTACAGCGATTTCTTTTAATGGAGTGATCGTTTTTTCATAATCAAAATCGGAAATAATATCGATATGAGTCTTTAAAGCAATAATGTGCGGACCTACTTTTTCTGCTAATTCCAATAGTTCCTGAGTCATTGTTACATCAGCAGAAGCGATCAGGTTTGATTTTTTTGCCAAAGCTGTTTCCAGTAATTTTTTCGAAACAGAATGTTGAGTGTTGCTCAGCTTCTGCTCATAAGAACTTCTGGTTTCCTCTTCAAACTGAATGTGATTACCCTGTAGGAAATCCTGAATTCTCTTCACTTCTTCATCAGATAACTCTCCGGTTTCCTGAAGAATTCCACATACTTCAGAAATGTTGAAAAGAGTATGTACTCTATACCCTTTGCTTTCCAGCAGCTGTTTTCCACCCTGCTCTCTGTCCAGTACTACTACAATATCTGCAACTTTAAGGTCTTCCTGTTCTACTTCAGCAATTGTTTCCACCAAAGATTTTCCGGAAGTGATAACATCTTCTACCAAAAGGCAGTTTTGACCTTTCTGATAAATTCCTTCGATCAGTTTTTTGGTACCGTAGCTTTTTGCTTCTTTTCTCTTAATAATTAATGGAATATAACTTTCCAGTGACATCGCTGTTGCCATAGGAAGAGCAGCATAAGGAACTCCACAGATTAAATCAAAATTATCCAATGGAAGCATTTCCAATAAATAATTAGCAAGATTTTTTAAAATTTTAGGATCCGAAGCCAAAGGTCTCAGGTCTACATAAAAAGGACTTTCGATGCCACTTTTCAAGGTAAACCTTCCAAATTTAATTATGCCTAGCTTGTAGCATTCCAAGAAGAATTCTTTTTTACTTTCCATTATTTTTTATTAGATAGTGCAAATTTAAGGATTTGAAATAAGGCTTAAAAATTTATCACCTATTTGATTAATAAAAAACCATCCTGCATTAAACAGAATGGTTTTAAAAAATATAAATAAACTATTATTTTACGATTTCAGCATCAATGACCTGAGACCCATTGTATTTTTGTTCAGCCTCCCAAAGTAAGAATTTGTCAACCTCTTTGACGAGTTTTGGAATGGTGAGTGACAATACGGCCAAATCATCCATTACTCCAAGTACCGGGATGGCAAATTCAGGAAGGAGGTCAATAGGAGAGATCACATATAAAATTCCCAGTAGGGGAAGAATAATGTCAATGGATCTCATAGGATAAGTTCCTTTTCTCCACATTTTGACCATTCTGAAAATATCAGGAATCTTTTTTACAAAGCCCTTGTGACTGATAGCTTCTTTTGCAAGATTTAATTTTGAATATTTCATTTTGTGTTTGGATTTAAACAAATTTTTCAACACTATAAATTTCACAAATCCTGTACCAACAAATTATAAAATTTAGTTAAAAAATTATTTGATGATATTATCAATAAATTGATGCACAGTCTCTGTGTCCCAATCTTTTGTGGCATCTTCCTTAATGATGATTCTGCCGGTTTTATCCAGAAGGAAAGTAGTTGGGAAAACTTTAGGAAGGATCTTCTCAGATAGAGGACTCTGCGCAATATAGACCGGTACCGTATAGTTATTCTCCTTTAAAAATTTTCTTACATCCTCCTCCTTATCATTCATTGCAATGAGTACAAAATCTACATTGTTTTTTCTGGAATCATAAAGCTTCTGAATAGATGGCCATTCTTTTCTGCATGGCGGACACCAGGTTCCCCAGAAGTTCAGGAAAACCGCTTTGTTTCTAAAGTTCTTAAGGTTAGTGCTTGGAGCATTGATTCCCTTAAGATCTACATCATAATCCTCTTCATTGATGTGTACTGCATTTTCAATGGTAGCAATAGGGAAGAACTGATTTTTCAGAAAATCCTTTACTCCCGGTATAAATGCAATGATACCGATGATGACAATTAATGCAATATAAATAATACCTTTTTTCATATTCTGTTGTTTATAACAGATCTAAGATTTCCTGTACGGCATCCTTACCTCTGTTTTTAGCATAATAAATCTGCAAATCATTATAGAAGGTGTCTTTTGGATACCCTTCAGGGTCTGCTTTATATTTCATTAATAACTCATACCCGTACTTTGGGCGTGGGCCCCATGAATTCTTTACATTAAAATCCTTGTCCAGTATTAATACTTTAGGAATAGACTCTGTACCGTTGGTTAAAAACTGGTTGATCAGGCTTTTGTCATTATCTCTTAGAAAAACTCTGATCTCATTATGACCTTCAAAGAATTTAAAAAGCGCAGGAACTGTTGCACTGGCATCTCCACACCAGGCCTCGGAAATAATTAAAATCTTCCCGTCAAAATTTTTGGCTGCTAATTCTTTTCTCTGGTCTTCATCCGGAACATACTTCTTTATTGTTCTGTCCATTCTATGAAGCCCAAGCTCATAATATTGTTTATATTCGATTTCCTGTTCGTTGGCAGGATTATCTAATCTTTGTTGTGCGATTTGAAGGTATTCTTCAAACGAAATTCCCTGATCCCAGTAATTTTTCATCACCCGAATATTTAGTTAAAAATTATTGATATTTCTTGTTTTATTAATCAAAAATAGGTCTGCCAGTACAAATGCAGCAAGGCTTTCCACTACAGGAACAGCTCTAGGTACTACACACGGATCGTGACGTCCCTTTCCTTCTACAATAACAGGATTTCCTTCTTTATCAATACTGTCCTGAGGTCTCAGAATCGTTGCCACCGGTTTGAAGGCTACACGGAAATAAATATCCATTCCGTTGGAAATTCCTCCCTGAATACCTCCTGACAAGTTAGATTTTGTAGTAAAATCAGTATTAAACTGATCGTTATGTTCTTTCCCTGTCATTTTTGCTCCACAGAAACCGCTTCCATATTCAAAACCTTTGCAGGCATTGATATTCAGCATTGCTTTTGCCAGTTCTGCCTGAAGTTTTGAAAATATAGGTTCACCAATTCCTACAGGAACATTTTTGATCACGCATGTAATGGTTCCACCGATTGTATTTCCTTCCTTTTTTATTTCTTTGATTCTGGCAATCATTTTTTCTGCTGTTTCAGCATCCGGGCAACGTACATCATTGCTTTCAGTTTGAGAAAAGTCTAGAGCCTGATAGGGTTTTTCACAGAAAATATCACCTACAGAAGAAACATAAGCATTGATCTCAATTTCTGGTAAAAGCTGTTTGGCTAAAGCTCCTGCCACTACCCAATTCATGGTTTCCCTTGCCGAAGATTTACCTCCGCCACGATGATCTCTGAAACCAAATTTCTGATCATATGTAAAATCTGCATGACTCGGACGGTACGCTCCAGCTATATGGTCATAATCCTTTGATTTCTGATTTTCGTTTTCAATGATAAAACCGATGGGTGTACCTGTTGTTTTTCCATCAAAGATTCCGGAAAGGAACTTTACTGTGTCACTTTCTTTTCGTTGTGTAACAATAGCAGACTGGCCGGGTTTTCTTCGGTTCAGTTCATATTGAACCTTATCGAGATCTACCGTTAAACCTGCCGGAAAATTATTGATGATACCGCCATAAGCCACTCCGTGACTTTCTCCAAATGTTGTAAGACTAAGAAGATTACCTAATGTGTTGAACATAATACAAAATTACCTTTTTTTCTTCATATAATAAAGTTTCAGCATTTGTTCTATTTATCAGTGTTTTCGATAATATTGATGACTGCTGAGGCTTCTTTTTTTTCTCCGGAAGTCATTCTTTTCCAGATAAATCCTTTGCTGATGTCATTTTTGTTGATAGGCTGAGGGAAAATTTCAGCTTTTACATCGTCAAAAATAAAGCTTGGAGATATAGCCGGCAAGGGAGTTTCAAAATTATAAGGATAATTTCTGGAGACATTGAATTTTAAATTCCCAACCTTACAATTATTGAATTGTTGGTAATAGTAAACTGATGGTTGATAAAACTGATCTTTTTTAAATCCGGCCATAAAATTCCCAAGCTGAAAACTTGGAATGTATTTTTGAATAATACCAGGAAAAGTCAAAAGTGAAATAAAGAATAAACTAAGTACAGAAAAAGCAGCAATAGATTTTTTTCTGTCCCAGTATTCGTAAAACAAAACAAAAAATATGATGAAAAATACATCAATAAAAAACCTGTATTGTGCTGAGAATACTAGCACCAATATACTTTTTATCCATAGGGAAATACAGATCAGGGTGATGAGTCTCTTTTTTTTAACCCAGGCAAAGACTGAAAAAGTAAATAGGCTTACTATAAAAAAGATATTTATTTTTGATTTAATCCCCTTCAGTAAAAACCAATTTTTTATATGCTCCAATGTGGAAAACTTTTTAATTTCTTCATAAGAATACTGCATGTCATAGGTTTTCATGACAGCATACTTGGAAGAGGTTTTCAATATTTCATCATTCGGTTTCCAGCTGAAACCAAAGTCTCCGATAGATACTGGGAATACAGGGTATCCGAATGTCCATATATTTTTAATAAAGAATAAAATTAAGATGATACTTCCGAAAAACAGGGTTTTAAAATTTGATTTGAAAATAAAAGTTTGACAAAGAAAAACCAGTACAGGAAGCCAGATCATGGTAGGTTTTATAGAAAAAACAAAAACTGAAAAAGCAAAGAGGAGACTGGTGTTTTTATTTCCGGATATTATCTCATTCAGAATAATTAAAGAAAAGACAATGACCGGAAGATCAGGACTTGGTGATTGTGAAAAAAATAATAAAATCGGAATAAAACACAGATGAATCCAGTTTTTTTTTTCAATACTGTATAGAGTGTAAATAATCAGGAGAATGGAATTGATTCTCAGAAAAGGATCTGAAAAATTGGAAAAACCAGCCTGGAAAATATGCCACACTGACATCTGTCCCAAGGTAAGATCCAGATTGGAAATACCCTTGATGAGTCCATATTCTGTAAGCCACTTGATTGTGGGAACATAATATCCGAAATGATCTAATATATAAGGATAATAAGCTCCGGTGAATAGAATGATGATGGAAATAAACAGAGTTAAAAAGCAATCTCTTTTTGAAAACCGGTAAAATTCCAGATAAAGTTTTTCTTTAAAGAAATAAAGGATACCCAATAAAATGCTGATGGTCTCTACATATATGTTCAGAGGAGTGAAAAAGGAAATAACGGTCCATACAAGACTTATTCCCATAATTCCTGAAAGTATTTTTCCTGAAATTCCCTGAAATAATATTCCTGAAAATTTTTCCATGATTTTTCCGAGTCCCAATAAGACCGGAAGAAGAAAAATAGTGGAAAACAGAATCAGTATCATAAAAAAAGATTGCCTAAAAATAAGCAATCTTTATATTTTATGGTGAAAAAATTTATCTTCGAGGCTGTACTCGTCCGTCTTTTCTGTCCTGAGATCTACCGATAGTATATCCTGTAGCTCCACCTACGACACCTCCGATTACGGCTCCAAGACCTCTGTTTTTCTTGGCAATGATGGCTCCGGCAGCGGCACCACCTACAGTTCCAATAATGGTTCCTTTTGCGGCTTTACTCATTCCTTTTTTCTGAGTAGTTCCCTGTGAAGCACTGCTTCCGTTATCTGCATATCCGCCATTGCTTCCGCCTCCTGAATTGGAGTTAGAGTTTCTGTCACGGTATACTGTTCTTGTTTCTCTTATAACTCTTGGTTTTGAATTATTTTCAGCAGTAGCTTTCGCTTTTTTGGTTTCAGTAATACTATCAGCTTTTTTCTGAGCTTCGTATACCAGCTTTTCTTTTTCAATAGCCAGTTTCTGTCTTTCTATTTCAAGCTGTCTCGACTGGAATTCAAGCTTTTGCTCTTCCAGCGATTTTTCAGCAACTTTATCATCTTTCTTGCAGGCCGTAAATAAGAAAACGGATAAAAAACCTGCCAATACTATCTTTTTCATAATTCAAATTTTAATAAGCTTAAGCCAAAACGGCTTTAGCTTTAGTTTTATTTCCAATTATGAAGCCAAAAATTAGTTAAAGAATGTTAAAGTTAATGTTGAAATAATTGAATTAATTCTAAATCCTAATACATTTCATCGTAATAAAGGGGATTTGTAAAATTTGAGCAACGTATTTGTAAGGAGAATTAAAGTTTTAAAATTTGAAAATTATTCGTTATAAACGAGATTTATCATTGTTCCCTGGTTTGCTGAGGGATTTTTTATTAGAAGAAATTCGTAAAATATAGTTAATCCATAATTTTTGTTGATTTAATTTACGATGCTTATTTTTGAGTTACTAAATTACTTTCAATATGAAAAAATCAATTTTTACAGTAGCCGCTGTAGTAGGATTACTGGCTGTTACTACTTCGTTTTCTTCCACTGATGTTGTGGAATCTCCGTCTAAAGCTCGTACAGAAGTATCTGTGAAGGATACAAAAACAAAGACATATCCGGTTCGTTATGGATTGATCTCTATGAATGGAACGAAAATGCTTTCAGGTTCAGGATTTGATCTGGGAGGTTTTGTCGCCAAAAATACAGCTACGGGAGTGGATTATTTCACTGGCCAATACAATCACCGTGCGCTTCCACAGTATTCTGAGGAAGATCTTCCGGAAGGAACTTATGAATTTTCAGGCATTCAGGGCCAGGGTGGCTGGGTAGGTTATGGAACAGTAATTGCTACTGTATCAGATGAAAATATAGATGATGACGGATACATTACGATATATGTTCCAATCACATGGGAAGAATAACTTTGTCAAAACAAAATATTTATCTACATTTACAAATCCTCGAATGAGGATTTTTTAATCGATAATATAGGTAATTAATAACTGTTAAATATACCAGAACGGGATATAGAAACAGTTTATACAATATTCTGTTTGGATTTTTCTGAATAGATTTTTTTCATCATTTGTGTTTTTTAGGCCTCCGAAAGGAGGCCTTTTCTTTTTTGTGGTGGTTGATGACTGTACTCATATATTTTTGGAGACGGTTCAGGTATCTTTGAGTAAACATCTTCTATTCCATATATCCTTATGATTAATTACAAGTTCCTCATTTCGGGGAACTTTTTATGTGTAAAAAGTAGAATAGGAAGTTGGGATTTACTTTCAGAACGTAATATTTGCAGGTTTTTTATGACTGTACGCATAAAATAGATAAAATGTAAGATCTAATTTTGAGTTAGAATTAAAAAGATTAATTTTTATTTCTGATATAAAATTTTTTTTCATCATTTGTGTTTTTTGAGGCCTCCACCCGGAGGCTTTTTTATTGATCAAAAAGGATTCTGCCATCAAAAGGATGATCCCAGACAACAAAGATGTTGTCATTTAATCTTCGAACCGGGGCTTGCAGCATTTCATACTCTCCATTTTCATTCAGTTTCTGTACAATAAGGCTTATTCCTTCACCTATTTCATTCGTCTTAAACTCAATCTGAAATTGCTTTTCATTGTTTTCAGCAAAATCTGTTTTTTTAAACTGTTTTTGTGACATGATAGTGACATGATATTAGATTTAGATATTATGTTAAATAATAGAATAAATTATGCCAAGTTGTAATTTTTTGTGCCTTTTCTGGATTATGCTGGATTTTTGAAGAATTTTTAAATTTCCTTAATTTTTATTTTTAGACTTTTTTTTCAATTATTAAATTGTTAATAATTGTAGATCTGGATTTGTATTGTTTGTGTTTAGTGGAGTTATTATTTGTATATATTTAAAGTTCAATTGGTTTTGAGTGTTTATTTTTTAATTTAATTTTCTCTGTTTATTAAATTAATTTTATTTTTTTTTCATAAAAAATAACTTTTGGCACGATTTTTCAATATACCAATGCAACTCATGTTTAATTTGAGTTTTCATGGTTATTAGTTTTTATCCTCGGAATTTCCGAGGATTTTTTTTGTTTGTATATGACAGTACTTATAAAAGATAGTATTGATGTTGATTTATCTTTGAGCAAGATCATTTTCTATCCATCACTTTTTGTATTATTGAACAGGCTCTTTTTGATTGAAAGAGCTTAATGATTAATAATATTTTTTAATATTTCAATTTTTTCGAGCAATGCAATATTCTCTTTTTCCAGTTGGGAAATGTAAGTATGCATATTTTCCCCGGAGATTTCGTTGGAAGGATGTGACGTATAATCTGCTTCATAAATTTCTTCAACAGGAACATTGAAGAAGAGAGCTATCTTTTCCCATTCATTTTTCGTGATTTTTATATAGCCATTTTCTTTCCTGCTGTAATTGGAAACTTCTGTAGGAATGATATCTGCTACCTGTTGTTGAGAATAGCCTTTTTGTTTTCTGATGGCGCGTAGTTTTGCTTTTTTCATTGGATAGGCTTTATGCAAATGTGTAGAAAAAAGAGATACGGAGGTTATGGATTTCCGTAATGTAGAGTGTAGGTATGAATAATCCGATACATAGACTGTTGTTTCGTTAAGTCATTTTTTAGGATCAGTGCTAAAAGTTGTGGAGGAACAAATAAGAGATTAACTTTGAGGATGCATATTCCCGACGAGCTATTAAAATTATTGTTACCTGATTTTTTGG
>NZ_QNVT01000039.1 GCF_003385515.1 Chryseobacterium pennae
AAAATCAAAAACTTTAGATTACAGCTCAGAGGAGTAAAAGATAAATCTTTTTTTCTTTTTAGATTAACCAAACTTTTTGCGTAATCCACAACTTTTGGTACTGATCCATTTTTTATCTTCAGCTTAGTTTTTCGGTTGGATTATTTTAAGATTGATAAGTAAAATATTGCAAAAAATATAATAAAAAAAACCTCTAAATAAAATTTAGAGGTTTTAGAGGTACCTAGCGGATTCGAACCGCTGTAGATGGTGTTGCAGACCACTGCCTAGCCGCTCGGCCAAAGTACCATGTCTTACCATTTTTGAGGTGTGCAAATATAGCTAAATTTCTATATAATCCAAAGTTTTTATGCAATTTCTTTCTTTCCCAGACCGTCAATTTCGCTTTTAGCCTGTTTTTCAGACTCATAATTTTTAATATTAATTACCCTTGTATCTGTCCAACTGTCATGCCATCCATTAACTCCGAAAAAAGAGAGTCCATCAAAGGGGACAAGTCTGGCAAGATTTCTATAAATAATTTGTTGGGTTGTTGGTTTTGTGGCATTAGTACTTATTACTTTGGTACCTGTAATATATTTTCCTACTGTTCTCCCGTTTAAAAAATTTTCCATCGAAAAGTAATAAATAAAACAGTTAATATTTCCGATGAGGAACTGCCACCATATAGCACTGTTACCGTAAAAATAGAAATATTCAATATCAGTAAGGGCATAAAGAATATCAGAGATCATAGTTATAATAAGATTGAGAATGATTAGTATAAACAGATCAATAAGATTATTCAAAAACCTGATTCCAAGTGAAGCTTTATGATCTTCAACTATTTTTAAAAATTTTCTCATGGATGGTTATTAGTCTTTTAAATTTTAGAATTTTAGAATCCGTTGACAAGAAGCTTTAAAGTGGCATTAGTGTCAATGACTGCAGTGATTCCTGTATTGTTGAGAAGTATTTTACTTGGTTTAAGATTGAATACTTTTCCACTCATCTTTAATCCTTTATAATATTCTTTGTTGAAAGCGTCCTCAATGCTTTTTCTGGATGTTTCTTCAAGTTCCTGGGTTGGAATTCCGTATTCTTCTTCAATCATTTTTACAATTTTCCCCTGAAATAGGACAGAAGCTGTTTTTTGAAGAATATTCATTGTTTTAAGCTTGAACTTGGTATCCGATAAAACTATTTTTCTTTTGGCTTCATCATACACTGGAATTCCTGAAACAACAGCTGTTCCTTTGATGTAACCATCTGTTTGTGCTTCAATGACGATTCTGTTATCCAAACCATATACTCTTATATCTGTTACCTTTACTTTGGAATCCCTGATGTCGAATTCTTTATTTAAAAATGTTTTTCTGGCCATATTGCTGGCTTCTGTAAAAGGAATGTTAGCCGTAGTCTGTAAAACAAATTTATCTGCAACAGTGGGAGAGAAATTGAAATTACTTGCTGAAGTTACAGATGGAGAGGAAGCAGGTTTACTTCCGGTAAAGGTTTCCGAGAAAATATCAATTCCAAGAGTTGCATTGATCTGATTTCCGTAGAATTTTAACGGGGTAATATTAACGCCTACCGGACTTACTTTCAGCCAGGTATTATATTCTTCAGAAATATTGAATGGCTGTGCAAATGTATTCCAGGCCATAACGGCATATTGCTGAAAATTCAGTTGGGTTGCCATTTGCTGATCTATGGTTTTGCAAAATTTTAGCTGTTGCTCCTTCAGGCTTTTTTCAACAATAGGAGTGATAGGAATCTGTATTCTGCCATAATCCAGAACTGGTTTTGTTACCCATCTGAAACCGTTAGGCTGAGTGTTGGTGGTGATGGTCCAGTTGTTTTTAAAACTAACGGTTGTATTAAAGGACATTACCGTTTCAAAAGTAGTATTCTGATAAGAATAAACTCCCAGGGTTCCGATTCCTTTTTCTGCCCAGATTTTTAAAGGAACTTCAATCAGGAGGTTTTGGCTGGTTCCTCCTACAAGACGGATAGGTCTGGTTTTCCAGACTTTAACTTTAAACTGGTCATTATTGTTATCTGTATAAGAATCGTCCTGATAGATAAGATCTTTTACAGAAGCGTTTACCATATTGCTGAGTTCTGTAAGCGGGATCGTTACCGGCATGGTAATGCTGGATCTTATCTTCGGAAAGTTATAACTAGCTAATTGATTATCAACACTTCCCTGACCGAAAGCATTGATAAATGCTACTAAAAATAATATTTTAATGAGTTTCAATTTTGTATTTTTTTAATGAAATAAAAATAAGAATTTTAATTTTCCGGCTTAAAACTTTTTTCAAGCTCAATGCCTGCTCCTTTCATTTCTCCCTGCATAGGCGGTGCTGTTTTGGTAAGTTTAAGCCTGATATAGCTGATCTGTGGAAAATGGTCATGAATTTTTGAGATAATTCTTCCGGCCACATGTTCCAGAAGCTTGGATTTTATCTTCATTTCCTGATGAATAATATCATTAATATCGGCATAGCTTATGGTGTCATTCAGATCATCAGATTCTGATGCTTTCCACAGATCGGTATGAAATTCTGCATTTAAAATATAATAGGTCCCAATAATATTTTCTTCCGGCAAAACCCCGTGATAGGCATATATTTTTACATCTTCAAGATATATCTTACTCATTGTTTAATTTTTGTCAAGCAAAAATCGCTTTAATTCTTCAAAATCTGAATTTATTTCTACAGTTTTTTTCTCCTTTTTCATCAGGTCATTCAGAGACTGGGGAATTTCAATTTTAGTTTTGATTGCAGCTTCTACTGCATCTGGAAATTTAACAGGATGTGCCGTTCCGAGAATGATCCCTTTTTTACCCGGATTTTCCTGAAGGTATTGTTGCAGTGAAGCAAAGGCTACGGCGCTATGGGGATCCAGAATATAATGGTATTTATTATAAGTTTCCGTAATAGTCTGCATCGTTTTTTGGTCATCAATAGAATAGCCCGATATTTTATTTTTTAAAAGGTCAAATTCATTGTTAAAGAGTTCAAGGATTCTGACAAAATTACTGGGATCCCCCACATCCATAGCATTGGATAGGGTTGCAATTGCTTTTTTAGGATTGAATTTTTTAGTTTTTAAATATTCAGGAATTACGTCGTTAGCATTACAGGCTGCAATAAAATGGTCGGCAGGAAGACCACGGAGATGTGCTAATATTCCAGCGCAGATATTTCCGAAATTCCCACTTGGAACACAGATAACAGGTGCTTTCTTTTCCATCTTTTGCCATTGTTTTAAGGCTAGAAGATAATAAATCTGCTGGGGAAGCCATCTTGCAATATTGATGGAATTGGCAGAAGTCAGAAATAATTGACTGTTGATTTCCTCATTTGCAAAGGCCTGCTTTACCAGACTTTGGCAGTCATCAAAACTCCCATTGACTTCCAGGGCATAAATATTTTTTCCTAATGCTGTAAGCTGTTTTTCCTGAACAGGACTTACTCTGTTTTTAGGATAAAGAATAACGACATCAATTCCAGGGATATCATAGAATCCATGGGCAACAGCTCCACCGGTATCTCCGGAAGTAGCGACCAAAACAGTAACTTTTTTCTTCTTATCTTCTAAAAAATAAGACAGACATCTGCTCATAAATCCTGCGCCAATATCTTTGAATGCAAGGGTAGGACCATGAAAAAGCTCAAGCACTGAGATGTCATCATTTATTTTTTTTAAAGGAATTTCAAAACTTATGGTTTCTGCAACGATCTTTCTTAGTATTTCTGAAGGAATTTCATCTCCGGTAAAATCTTTCATACATTGATAAGCAATCTCTTCATCAGAATATTGATGAAGATTCTGAATGAATTCTTCTTTGAAGTACGGAATACTTCCGGGAAAGAATAATCCTTTATTTTTCCCCTGTCCTTTTATGGTTGCAGTTCTGAAATCAACGTTTTCCTGACTGTCTTTTAAATTATAATATTTCATCTGTTTTTTTATTCTAATTTGGTTCTTCAACGATTTCAATTCCTACCGGATTTATTTTGGAAACATAGACGAGGTTGTCTACTTGGATTTCATCATAGATTGCTTTCATCATACCGGCAATTTTTTCAGCTGTTTCTTTTTCTTCTGTAAGCATAAAAATGGAAGGTCCAGACCCTGAAATTCCTCCTCCCAGGGCTCCGATCTGAAGGCTTTTCGACTTAATTTCATCAAATCTCGGAATTAAGATACTCCGCACAGGCTCTACGATGACATCGTTGAGACTTCTGCCGATCAGTGAAAAATCATTTTTCTGAATACCGGCTACGAGACCAGCAATGTTTCCCCATTGTTCAACGGCACTTTTTAAGGTGATGGTTTTCTTTAAGATCTGCCTTGAATCGGAAGTTTTAACTTCCACCTGAGGATGTACCGCAGCAACAAATAAATCAGGTGCATTCAATGGAATGATATCAATCGGGTTTGTAGATTTTACCAATGTGATCCCACCATAGATGCAAGGGGCAATATTGTCTGCATGACGAACACCTGAGGCGAGTTCTTCTCCAAACATTGCAAAATGGATCATTTCATCTTTTGACATGATATTTCCTAATACAATATTGGCTCCCAAGGCAGCTCCGGCGGCGCTAGCCGCGCTGGAGCCGAGCCCGCTTCCAGGTTTTATATGTTTGTGAATAATGACCTCAAAACCATTTTTTAAGTTGAAATGTTCCTGAATTTTTAAAAGCACAATTCCTGCAACATTTTTAAAGGGTTCTTCAGGAAGTCCAAACGGATCTGTATGTCTGATAATGATTTCATGAGTTTCTAATAACCGGATTTCCATTTCATCATAAGGTTCATATACTGCCATACCCAGGATGTCAAATCCACATACAAGATTGGCTACGGTAGCCGGAATTTTTAATTTTACTTTTTTCATATTCTTGTTTTTAAACTGAACGTATAATGTCTGCGAAAATACCACTGGCTGTTACTTCAGCGCCTGCACCAGCACCTTTGATAACCAAGGGCTGTTCGGAATATCTTAAGGTTTTAAAAATGACAATATTGTCTTTTCCATAAAGATGAAACAGGTCACTTCCAGGAGCCACATGCTGTAACCCTACTTTAGCTTTTCCATCCTTAAACTCTGCTGTATATTTCAGAATTTTTCCTTCTTTCTGTGCACTATCAAACAGAGATTTAAAATGATTTTCATATTCTGTGAGTTTTTCATAGAACTGTTCTACATTTCCTTCCATACAGGCCTCAGGAAGGAATCCTATATTTTCAATCTCCTCAAACTGTAATGGATACCCGGCTTCTCTGGCAAGGATCAAAATTTTTCTGGCCACATCGGTTCCTGAAAGATCGAGTCTTGGATCCGGTTCTGTATATCCTTCTTTCTGTGCCTGGGCTACTACTTCAGAAAATGTTCTGCTTCCGTCATAAGCATTAAAAACAAAATTTAATGTTCCGCTAAGAACAGCTTCAATGGAAGTTATTTTATCGCCACTTTTAATGAGATCATTGATGGTGCCTATTACCGGAAGTCCTGCTCCTACATTGGTCTCAAAATGGAAACTGCAATTGTGGTTTCTTGCCGTATTCTTTAATGTTGTATACTTTTCAAAATCTGATGAAGCGGCAATTTTATTGCAGGCAACAATATTGATGCTCCTTTTTAATAGACTCTCATATACTTCTGGGATTTCAGAACTTGCTGTTATATCTACAAAAACCGAGTTTCTTAAATTGCGGATTATGATTTCTTCAGCAAATCTCTGAGCGGAGGCTTCAGTTCCTGACTCATTCCAGCTGATATATTCTTCTTTAGAAATACCTTTGTCTGCAAAGATCATTTTCCGGCTGTTGGAAAGGCCGGCAATTCTTAAATTGATGAAATGATTTTCCCGCAGATATTGATTTTGGTCATAGATCTGCTTGATGAGTTTAGTACCTACGTTTCCGGTTCCGCAGATATAAAGATGTATCTGTTTTATTTCGGATTCAAAAAAGTCTTCATGAAGAACATTCACTGCTTTTCTGGCATCTTTTTCAGCAATGACAACACTGATGTTTCTTTCTGATGAACCTTGTGCAATTGTTCTTATATTGATGCCGTTATTCCCCAGACATCCAAACATTTTGGCACTTACACCACTTCTGCTTTTCATATTTTCACCCACTAAGGCTACAATAGAAAGTCCGGTTTCAATAGTGACAGGTGCTATTCTTTTTAAATTAATATCATCAGCAAAGGAAACATTAATTGCACTTTCAGCGGCTGCTATATCTTTCTGATGAATAGCTATGGTAATGGAATGTTCCGAAGATCCCTGAGTAATCAGAATAACGTTTATTTTTTCCTGACTCAGACATTGAAACAGTTTGGCCGAAATTCCGGGAATTCCTACCATTCCACTGCCTTCCAAAGTGAGAAGTGCAATATTACCCATATTTGAAATCCCTACAGCGACCTCCTGTTTTTCGTTTTCTGAAATATTCAGATTATGGGTAACCAGTGTTCCCTGTGCTTCCGGATCAAATGTGTTTTTGATTTTAAGATTAATATTTCTAACCATCACTGGCTGAATTGATGGTGGATAAATGACTTTCGCTCCGAAATGAGAAAGTTCCATGGCTTCATGGTAGGAAATTTCTGCAATAGGTTTTGCATGGGTAGCCAGACGGGGATCTGCAGTCATCATTCCGCTCACATCTGTCCATATCTGAAGTTCTTCAGCATGAATAGCAGCAGCAATAATAGCAGCAGTATAATCTGATCCTCCACGTCCTAATGTTGTCATGTGGCCATTTTCATCATGAGCTGTAAAGCCTGGTCCTATGATGACCTGATGCTGATGCTGATGCTGACTGAAATAATTTTTAAAGTTATTTTCGGTGATGTTGAAATTTACTTTTGCATTGGTAAAATTGCTGTCAGTTATAATGAGTTCGGAAGTATTCATCCATAAACAGTCTAATCCCTGATGCTGGAGTCTGGCTGCAATAATGCTTGAGGACAGAAATTCTCCATAGGCTGCAATTCTGTCTTTGATTTTTGGAGTAAGCTCACCAAGAACGAAAACTCCGTTGTAAAGATCTTCGAGATCATTAAATTGTTTTTTCACAAAGCTCAATAAAGAACTTTGTTCTAAGACCGGGATAAGTTCCTTGACAAGATTCAGATGTTTTTCTTCTGCTTTTTTAAGAAGTGACTGATAGTCGTTATTTTTAACGGAAGCACTGTCTGCAGCCTGAATAAGAAGGTCTGTTACTCCGTGAAGTGCGGATACTATAACTACAACATTGCATTGTGAAGATTCCTTTTTAACAATGTTTTCTACCAACTGGATATTCTGAGAATTGGCGACTGATGTTCCGCCGAATTTTAAAATTTTCATCAATTATTGATTTGAGGTTAGATAAAACGAAAGAGTTACTCTTTATAAAAGAGTACAGGGTACTGGAATAATATGTGAAAATTTACCCCTTTATGGGGTAGTTGTTGTAGTTGTGAATGTGGAAACAGCAGATACTCCTGAAATGGGTGACTTCAGGATAGAAATATCAGATATGTTTCTTGAAAAATTCATTGTAACAAAACAAATGTACAAATTATTTTGGAATGGCCAACTTTTAATACAAATAAAATGATAAATCCTTTTGTTGAGAAATATTTGGTGTAATTAATTAAAAATCTTATATTTATGAGATTAACTAAAATAAAAATTCTATGAAAAATTCAAAAAAAATTAAGAGAGAAAATTTAAAATCAATTAATGGAGGAGGACCTGGTGATTGTTATGAAACTTGTCCTGTGGGGCCTTATGGTCCAAATGATGTAAGATCATGTGATAACTTTAATAGCTTACCTGAATGTTGTAAAGGAAGGGTAATTGTAAGCAGTGAATGCTTTGGGCCTTATTAATCTTTTTTAATAGAATAAAATTATTATACAACAGTATTTTCTACTTATTATTTTAAAATTAAAACATTATGAAAACAATTAAAAAATTAACACGAGAGCAAAAGAAAAGTATCAGTGGTGGTGCAACACAAATTCAAATTGATGCTTGTGGCAGTGAGCAGCTTGTATGTTTTATGGGAGGAGGTAAATGGGGATGTTGGCTAAAGCCGGGTGGGAAATGTTATGCTCCAATGCTGTAACTTGAATCAGATTACAATCATTCAAAATTTTTATAGTATGAAAAAATTATCAAGATTCAGTCTTAAAAGTATTGAAGGGGCCAATGCATCTATTTGTAACGGATGTCCTAGCCATATTATGTATGGACCGGGGCCAGAATATGGTGGAACATGTGAAAATTATTTTACACTACCTGATTATTGCAGAAACAGAAACTGTGTAGGAGTAAGTATTTACTGTTTTGGGGATAGGTAATAGAAATAATTATATTTTTTTTAAAAAATACTAATTAATAATAAACTTAAACATGAAAAAACTATCAAGAACAAAACTGAAAAATATCAAAGGTAAGGAACAGCAGGGATGTAGTGGTTGTCCTACAGGCGGGAATTATGGTGATGGGCCAGAGTACACGAATAGTTGCTGGAGCTATTGGGCATTATCTCCGAACTGCAGAAACTGTGTAGACGTAAGTGCAGATTGCTACGGCCCGGATTATTCGGACTATTATAGCAAATAAGTATATTAACATCAAAAATTAAACTACTATGAAAAATCTAAAGAAATTAAACAGAAAAGCACTAGAAGAATTGCACGGAGCAGGTCCATCAAGATGCGGTGGGTGTCCACAAAATGCTACTTTTGGAAATGGACCTAATGATTATTCGTGCGCTACTTACCAAGCACTTCCCACTTATTGTAAAATGTGTGTGATTGTCAGCAGTGATTGCATGGATGGTGGAGTATCTTAAAGAACCTCTAAGGAGTTTTGAAATAAAAAAGAGGCTATCTCACTTTTGAGACAGCCTCTTTTGTTTACTTTATGCTTTTGGAAAGGTCAAGCATTGCCTCGATCGGCTTCAATGCTTTTAACCTTAATTCTTCGTCGATAAGGATCTCAGGAAGCTCGTATTTCATACATAAATACAATTTTTCCATGGTGTTACGTTTCATGTAAAAACATTCTGAACAGTTACAACTCTCGTCAAAAACCAATGCAGGAATCAATTCCTTGTGTGGTGCACGTTTTCTCATTTCGTGAAGAATCCCTTCTTCTGTTGCGATGATAAACTTTTGGCAATCGTCTTTTTCTACAAAATTAAGTAGAGCTGAAGTGGAGCCAATGAAGTGTGCTAATTTTAAAACAGCCTCTTCACTTTCCGGGTGTGCAATCATTTTTGCATCCGGATTGTCTGCAAGTTGTTTTGCGATTCTTTCCATTGAAAATGCCTCATGTACTATGCAGCTTCCGTCCCAAAGGATCATATCACGACCTGTCTTTTTAGATAAATATCTTCCCAGATTTTTGTCCGGTGCGAAAATAATAGGTCTGTCTTTTGGTAGGGCTTCAATAACGGTTTCAGCATTTGAACTTGTTACGATGATATCACTTTCAGCCTTAGTTTCAGCATTACAGTTAATGTATGTGGCAATTAAGGCATCAGGATGTTGCTCACGCATTTTTCTCAATCCTTCTCCTGAACATCCGTCTGCCAGAGAGCATCCGGCCATGGTATCAGGAAGGACTACTTTTTTAGTTGGATTAAGGATCTTTGCTGCTTCGGCCATGAAATGTACTCCGCAGAATACGATCATATCAGCGTTGGTTTCTTTTGCCTGTCTTGCCAACTGCAAAGAATCACCAAGGAAATCAGCAATATCCTGAATTTCTCCCGGTTGATAATAATGGGCAAGGATGACAGCATTTTTCTCTTCCTTAAGTTTCAGAATGGCCTTTACCAAGTCTTCTCCCTGAGGAATCGCAATATCTTTTATATCCAGGAATCCTTTTACAGGAATCGCAGATTTAGCTTTTTCTAATGTTTCGGTACTCATATCAACGTCAATGTTTTTTATTATCAGAAGTTAGAGGTTAGAAATGAGAAGTTAGATTTTGATGAAAGCATATTACTTACATCTTCTGACCTCCATCTTCCAGCCATTAATTATTGATAAAACTTTTTATTAAACTTTCTATTTCTTTTTTAGCTTCATCAAGATCGGAATTGATGACGATCCTGTCAAATTCGCTGGCATAAGACATTTCTTCTTCAGCCTTTTCCACGCGGGTTTTAATGGTTTCAGCATCATCCGTATTTCTTGAAATCAATCTTCGTTCCAGTTCTTCAATGGAAGGCGGTTCTATAAAAATAGATAAAGCCTTTTCTCCGAAGTATTTTTTCAGGGAAATTCCTCCTTTTACGTCTACATCAAAAATAACAACTTTTCCCTGATTCCAGATCTTTTCCACTTCAGATTTTAAAGTTCCATAATATTTATCAGTGTATACTTCTTCATATTCTACAAAAGCATCTTCTGAAATTTTCTGTCTGAATTCATCAGGCGATAAAAAATGATAGTCCACAGCATGTACTTCACTTCCTCTAGGTTGTCTCGTAGTACATGAGATTGAAAATTCCAGTTCCGGGAAAGTTTCCAGGGAATGCTTTACCAATGTAGTTTTTCCGCTTCCAGACGGTGCTGAAAATATAATTACTTTATCCATTCAGATTAGAGATTTTTAGATTGGAGATATGAGACAGAATCTCACCATCCCTTGTCTATAGGTCTATGGTCTATAATACGTTTAACGTTTGTTCTTTAATTTTCTCCAAATCATCCTTCATCATCACTACCAGTTTCTGAATTTCAGCATGATTGGCCTTGGAACCTAATGTATTGATCTCTCTTCCGATTTCCTGAGAAATAAAGCCCAGTTTTTTACCGTTGAAAGATTCATTGTCCATTACTTCCTTGTAATATTTCAAATGCTGAGTAAGTCTTACTTTTTCTTCTGAAATATCCAGTTTTTCCGTGAAATAAGCCATTTCCTGATAGAAACGGGTTTCGTCTACATTTTCGAATTCTTTCAGAGTCTTTTGATAACGTTCTTTTACACTTACGATTCTTTCTTCTTCAAAAGGAATCACTTCGCCCAGATACTGTTCAATATTCTGAATATTTCTGTTTAATTCTTCATGTAAAATACCGCCTTCAGTTTTTCTGAACTCTTCAAATCTATCAACTGCAGCATGAACGATTTTCGCTAATGCTTCCCATTCACCTTCTGTCAATTCATCAGGTCTTGAGGAGATGGCATCCGGAAGCCTTACTGCCATTTTCAGGTATTCGAAATCAGGACCATCTGATGCAATATTTTTAAATTCATTAATGTATGAATCAATTAAACCTTTATTGATTTTTACATCATTAGATTCTTCAAGGTTTTCAAGATTGACATAGCAGTCAACTTTTCCACGGATAATTCTATCGTTAAGAATTTTTCTGATCTCAAATTCTTTTTCTTTGTAACGTAAAGGAATTTTGATATTTAAATCAAAGCTCTTGCTGTTCAGTGATTTAATATCTATTGTTATTTTTTTTCCTTCAAAAACACCTTCGGCTCTACCGAAGCCAGTCATTGATAAAATCATAGTTTTTTATTGTTCTACAAAGATAAACATTTAAATTAGCACAGTGAAATCTGTAAAAGATTCTATTTTACTGATAAAATAATGAATGTGAACTGATGAAAAATCTGATTTCTGTAGTAGGACCCACCGGAATAGGCAAAACAAAACTGGCAATTGATCTGGCGAAACATTTCAATACCGAGATTATTTCCTGTGATTCCCGGCAGTTTTTCAAGGAGATGAAAATAGGAACTGCAGCCCCCTCTGAAGAAGAATTGGCTGAAGCACCTCATCATTTTATAGGAAATCTTTCAGTAGAAGAATACTATTCTATCGGGCAATATGAAGAAGATGCTCTGAAAAAACTTAATGAACTTTTTCAAAATCATGACACTGTAATTTTGGTCGGTGGAAGTATGATGTATGAAAAAGCTGTGATTGAAGGGCTGAATGATCTGCCTGAAGCTGATGTTGAAAATCAGGAAAAGCTTCAGAAACTTATGGAAGAGGAGGGAGTTGAAAAGCTTCAGCAAATTTTAAAAGAGTTAGATCCTGAGTATTTTGAAGTAGTGGATATTCACAATCACCGAAGACTTTTACGTGCCATTGATGTGATCTGGCAAACGGATAAAAAATATTCTGAACAGATTGCTGTTTCCCAGGATTCCAGAGATTTCAACGTGATAAGAATAGGAATTGAAGCTCCAAGAGAAGAGTTGTACGACAGAATCAATCGCAGGGTTGATATTATGATGGAAAAAGGTCTTTTGGATGAGGTGAAAGGTTTAGAGAGATTCAAAGGATTAACAGCTCAGAATACAGTTGGCTATGCTGAACTATTCAAATATTTTGATGGCGAATGGGATCTTGATTTTGCCGTTTCTGAGATTAAAAAGAATAGCCGCAGGTATGCTAAGCGTCAATTGACATGGTATAGAAAGGCAGATGATATTCATTATTTACAAATAGGATATTCTCAGGAGAATTATAATGATTTGATTCTTTGGATTACAGATAAATTTCAGAATTGATTTTTTGAATGTTAAGGTTTATTAATGTGGCAAGCAGGCTAAGATAACCCTCACTTTAAGGAAGAATATTTTAAAAACTATTCTTAATGAAACTGATTTTTTAAATTATCTTAATGGTTTAGATAATTATAATAACTCCAATAAAGGATGGCCAAAAGTCATTTCATTATTTGTTAAATTAAAGGTATAAATATCGTGTTTTTCAGCTCTTTTTCCACCAGTAAAATTGAATAATGATTCATTCATTCCAATATCTAAATTTACATAATGAATGGAATTGTCGATTAATTTTTTTTGAACTAAATTATCTTCAATAACATTGTTGTCATTGTGGCTCTCGTTTAAAATAGGATTAAAAAGTTTAATATATAGCCTTTCAAGTAGTCTGACTGAAGTTTTACTATTTAGGTCTTTTATTTCATTAAAAATCTCCATTGGATTATTATAAAATGTATTTAATCCCAAATAAGAAAAACGAATATGTAAAAAATATACTACAAGTTTATCTTTGGGTTCTTTGAGAGTTGTTGCTTTTAATATTTTTTCATGCCGATAAAATCGGTTTTCTTTATCAAATGTTTCGCCTACATATAAAACTTCTGGTTTTGAAAATCGGTTAAAAAGGAATCCTTTTGATCTTAATCTACAAACAAAGTAAATTCTTGATGAAGCAATGATTTCATTCGTTTTATCATATAAATCCATAAATTCTTTATCAATTACTTTTTCATAGGGAAGCATGTAAGCATTTTGAATTTTGTAAGAAATTGTATCATTCATATATGACTAATTTTGGATAAATTAGGGGTGTTACTTTTTGTATAAAGTTATGAAAATTAGATGAATGAAAAGAAATAATTTATTTTTTTAAATAACAAAAAAATGCGGTCCTATAAAGAACCGCATTCAAACAATATAATTTAATTTACTACTTCCAACCGCCGCCCAGCGCTCTGTATAAATCTACAATGGTGCTTAATCTCTGTCTTTTAATGGAAGCAAGATTCAACTCGGCCTGAAGTGAATTTCCCTGTGCGGTAATCACTTCAAGATAATTGGCTGAACCTCCTCTGTAAAGAAGTTGTGCACTTTTAATTCCATCTTTCAATGTGGTGGATTGTTCTGCTGCTTTCTGTTCCTGAACTTTTAAATTCTCATTAGACACCAAAGCATCGGAAACTTCACCTACTGCATTCAACACAGACTGACGGAATGCCAGTACATTTTTCTCTCTTTGAATTTTAGCTACCTCAAAATCAGTTTTCAATTGTCTTTTCTGAAAAATAGGCTGAGTAATGCCTCCTAAAACAGACCCAAATAATGATGCCGGAATCTGAAACCAGTTATCAAATTTGAATGAATTGACACCTCCATTGGCCGTAATCTTTAGTGCAGGATACATATTGGCCTGAGCAATTCCTACCATGGCATTGGATTCCAGCAAAACAAGCTCCTGCTGGCGTACATCAGGTCTGCGGCTTACCATAGCTGCCGGAAGCCCTGCTGTGATATTTTGAGGCAGGGAAGTATCAGACATCTCAAGGGTTCTGTTAACTTTATTAGGAGTTTCCCCAACCAAAATACTCAATGCATTTTCCTGAATAGCGATATTCTGTTCTAATTGGGAAATCAGAAGTTCCGTGGCTTGCTTTTGAGCTGTAGCCTGCTGAACTCCTAAAGAGGTTGTGTCACCACTTTCCCACATTTTTTGTGTAATCAATAGAGTATTGCTGGTTAACTCCAAATTGGACTTTGCAATTGTAAGCTGCTTATCCAGCATCAACAGATTATAATATCCCTGTGCAATAGCAGCTACCACTTGGGTTTGAATTGCTTTCGAACCTTCATAGGTCTGCAGATACTGCATTCTGGAAACTTCCTGTTGGTTTTTTATTTTTCCCCAGATATCAGCTTCCCATGAAAGATTGAATGCGGCATTATAATCTTCAACATGATTTTGGCCTAAAAATAAATTCATGCTCTGACCATTCATACTATTTTTAGATGGTCTGGAAATCTGTGCAGCTACTCCGAAACCAACATCCGGATATTGCATATAATTTGCCTGTTTCAGTTTTTCCTGTGAAGAGGCTACCTGTTTTAAGGCAATCTGAAGGTCATAATTGTTTTTAATTCCTTTTTCAATCAGTTCCTGTAAAATAGGATCGCTGAAAAACTGTTTCCATTCCAGATTGGCAATGCTCGCTGTATCAGCTGTAGCAGTGTACTGGAATTTTTCCGGTAACGGAAGGTCCGGCTCCGTGTATGCCAGTTTTGACACACACGAAACAGATCCTAAAGCTATGGCGAATGTTAATATAATATTTTTTATTCTTTTCATAGTTTTTGTTTAATAAACTTTAATGAAGTAGAAAACTTTGAGGAATATTTTGATCATAGATTTACATCCATGTTGATATGGAAAATCAAAAGTTTTTAAAACTTGTATGTTATTTTCTATGTTCAGCTTTTATCACCTTAAATGGCTTGGTGTTAAAAGTTTTCCTATTCCTCAATAGTTTGTATAATTTTATTTTACCACAGATGACACAGATTTACACAGATGCTTTCGGATGAGAAAATCAACGATTTTCAAAAATTTATGTGGACTTCTTATGCAGTATACTTTTAACTTAAAATCACATAATTGTTTGAAATCTTTTGTGCCTTTTGTGGTTTATAAATCCCTATTTTTAATTAATAGTTGAAGCTAAAAGTTCTTCTTCCATCTGTTTTTTCTGAAGTCTTTTCTTTTTTCTGCTTGGCATTTTTTCATGCAGATATTGGAAGACAACATACATCACCGGGATAATGAAAATTCCGAATACCACTCCTGTAAGCATTCCACCTACGGTACTGTATCCAATAGAGTGGTTTCCTTTTGCAGAAGCTCCCTGCGTCCAAACTAATGGTAGCATCCCCACAATAAAGGCAAAAGAAGTCATCAGGATTGGTCTTAAACGTAATCTTGAAGCCTGAAGTGCCGATTCAATCAGTGATCTTCCTGCTTTTCTTCTTTGTACGGCAAATTCTACAATAAGGATGGCATTTTTTGCCAATAATCCGACCAGCATGATTAGCCCAACCTGAACGTAGATATTGTTATCAATTCCTGCCAGTCCTGTGAAAGCAAATACCCCGAATATTCCGGTTGGAATGGTTAAGATAATGGCAAACGGAAGAATATAACTTTCGTATTGAGCGGCTAACAGGAAGTACACAAATAAGATACTTAATAAGAAAATGAAAGTTGTTTGTCCTCCTGTTTTGATCTCTTCACGGGTAATTCCGGTCCATTCATATCCATAACCTCTCGGAAGAGATTGTTTGGCCACTTCTTCTACAGCTTTGATGGCATCTCCGGTACTGTATCCAGGTTTCGGAGTTCCATTAATGGTTACTGCGTTGAAAAGGTTGTTTCTGGTTACGGTTTCCGGTCCAAAGGTTCTTTTTAAGGTTACCAGTGTTTTAGCAGGAACCATTTCTCCCAATTTATTTTTCACGTAGATTCCTTCCAAAGAATTAATATCTGTACGATAAGGAATATCTGCCTGAGCCATTACCCTGTAATATTTTCCGAATCTGTTGAAATCCGAAACAAAGCTACTTCCATAATAGATCTGCATCGTCTGCATTAATTCTGTTATAGAAACTCCTAATTGATTGGCTTTGTCTGTATCTACATCAATGGTGTATTGTGGATTTCCGGCTGCATAAGTTGTAAATGCAAAGGCAATTTCCGGACGTTTCATCAGTTCACCAATGAACTGCTGCGTTGTTGTTCCCAATTGTTCAAAAGAACCGTTGGTTTTATCCTGCAACATAAATTCAAAACCGGAAACGTTACCAAATCCCTGAATCGTAGGGAAATTGAAGAAGAAAGCATTGGCATCTTTTACCTGGCTTACTTTTCCTGTTAATGCAGCAGCAATCTGATCCGGATCTTTCATTTCTCCACGTTGATCATAATCTTTAAGTTTGATAAAACCTGCAGAATAAGGAGAAGCGTTGGCGTTACTGATAAAGTTCATCCCATCGGCTACCCAAAGGTGATTCGTAGCTTTTTCTCCATTAATGATTTTATCAATCTGTTCAGTCGCTCTGTGAGTTCTTTCCAGTGAACTTCCCGGAGGAGTATTCACAGCATAAAGAACAAATCCCTGGTCTTCCGTTGGTATAAACCCTGACGGTGCTTTTTTGATCATGAAAATACTGGCCGCAGTAATTAAAACAAGACCTCCGATGGAAACCCATTTGTTTTTAATTAAAAATTTAAGGCTGTAAATATATTTTTTGGTCATATTGTTGAAGCTTGCATTGAATGCATTGAAAAATCTTGCTCCAAACCCTTTTTTGTGACCATGCTCACCATGTTCTCCCTGAGGATCATTTAAAAACATTGCACATAAAGCTGGGCTTAATGTCAATGCATTGACTGCTGAGATCAGGATCGCAATTACTAACGTGAAAGCGAATTGTCTGTAGAAAACTCCTGCAGGTCCCTGCATAAATCCTACCGGAATAAATACTGCACACATCACCAACGTAATGGAAATAATAGCTCCGGAAATTTCGCTCATAGAGTTTACAGTTGCCTGCTCAACTTGCATTCCTGTATGTTCCATTTTAGAATGGACGGCTTCTACCACTACAATGGCATCATCTACTACAATACCGATGGCGAGTACCAATGCGAATAATGTAAGCATGTTGATACTGAACCCAAATAACTGTAGGAAGAAGAATGTTCCGATAATGGCTACCGGTACCGCAATGGCCGGAATTAAAGTAGATCTGAAATCCTGAAGGAAAATAAATACTACAATAAATACCAAAACAAATGCAATCACTAATGTTTCAACCACCTGGTGAATAGATGCATCAAGGAAATCCTTAGAATTATACATAATAATCGGTTTCACTCCTTTAGGCAGGGTCGTACTGAACTGATCTACCTGTTTTTCAATCTCAGTCAGTATCTCATTGGCATTAGAGCCGGCAGTTTGTAAAATGGCAAATCCGGCAACAGGTTTTCCATCTACTCTGTTTGTAGCGGTATAGGTATAAGAACCAAATTCTACTCTTGCAACATCTTTTAATCTTAAGAATGAACCATCACTATTTGCTTTAATAGCAATGCTTTCGTAATCTTCGCCTTTGTTTAGCTTTCCTTTATATTTAAGGATATATTCATAAGTTTCCTTACTTCCTTGCCCTAAACGTCCTGGAGCGGCTTCAAGGTTATGATCTTTGATGGCATTCAGAACTTCCTGTGGAGAAAGGTTGTTAGCAGCTAATCGATCCGGTTTTAGCCAGATTCTCATGGAATAGTCTCTTGTTCCGAAAACCTGAGCCTGGGCAACCCCGGGAATACGCTGAATCTGTGGAATTACATTGATTTTAAGATAGTTTTGTAAAAAGAGTTCATCATATTGTTTCGGATCATCACTGGATAATCCCATAAACATGATCATACTGTTCTGAACTTTCTGAGTAGAAATTCCGGCTTGTATCACTTCCTGAGGAAGCTGACTCATCGCTTTTGATACCCGGTTCTGAACGTTTACAGCGGCATTATCTGGATCAGATCCCTGCTTAAAGAAAACGCTCAGCGTCATCGTTCCGTCATTACTGGAGTTGGAAGTCATATAAGTCATGTTTTCCACTCCGTTTACAGCTTCCTCAATAGGAGTTGCTACAGAACGCGCTACAACTTCAGCATTTGCTCCCGGATAAAAAGCTGTTACCTGAACACTTGGTGGTGCTATATCCGGAAACAGGGCAATGGGCAAATTAAAGAGAGACAAGGCTCCCAATAATAAGAGTATTATGGAGATGACCGTTGAAAGTACCGGTCTTTCTATAAATTGTTTTAACATAAGAAGTTTATTTTTTTAAGTCTTCCGTTTCAGAATAATTACAAAGGTTTTACTCTCAGTAAACTGTCTGAGGAAATAGCTTTAGGTCTAACAGAAGCACCATCTTTTAAGTTTCCGATTCCGGTGTAGACAATTTTTTCTCCCGGTGAAAGCCCTTCAGAGATAAAGTAATAACTGTCTGTTTTTCCTGATATTTTTATAGGTTTTCCTGTTACCTTTTGATCTTTGCCCATTACATAGACATACGTTTTATCCTGAATTTCGAAAGTAGATTCCTGAGGAATTACCACTGCATTTGAAATCAGTTGTGGCATACGTACTCTTCCTGTATTCCCAGTTCTCAAAGACCCGTTAGTATTAGGGAAAACAGCACGTACACTGATGGCTCCTGTTGTTTTATCGAACTGTCCGTCTACAATACTCAGTCTTCCTTTTTCAGGATAGGTACTGTTGTCTGCAATAACCAAATCTACCATTGGCATATTTTTCAGCTTTTCTTCCAAACTGGCTCCCGGATATTTATTCTGAAAAGCAATAAAATCAAGTTCACTTAGAGAGAAATAGGCGTAAATTTCACTGATATCTGATAATAAAGTCAATGGATTAGGATCAGTTCTTGAGATCAGACTTCCTTTTTTGAAAGGGATTCTTCCTATATATCCGCTTACCGGTGCTGTAATGGTTGTAAATCCTATATTTATTTTTGCACTTCCAACAGAGGCTCTGGCTTGTGATGCGGCCGCAACAGCTGCTTCATAATTAGCTTTTGCTGTTTTAAGCTGTACATCAGAAACCACTTTTGCAGCAACCAATGGCTGAAGTCTGTCAACTTCTACTTTTGCCTTTTGTATATTGGCATTGGCAGCCTGAAGATTGGCCTGAGCCATATTCATCTGCTCGCCATAACTTCTTGAATCTATTTTAAATAAAGGCTGTCCGGCTCTTACATAAGCGCCTTCCTCTACATAAATTCTATCAAGATATCCATCAACCTGTGATCTGATTTCCACATTATTTTTCCCTTCTAAAGCAGTTGGGAATTCCTGATATGTGGTAGCAGGAGAGGTGATAACGGTATAAACCGGAAGTTCTGGAGCTGGTGGGGCAGTATTGGATCCTTCCGCAGCCTTGGTGCAGCTCTGTAAAAGAATTATACTTGAAATAAGTACAATAAACCTTGTTTTTCCAGGTATGTTCATTGTTAATTTAATTTTTTAATAAAGTGTTAGATTGAAGTAATGTTTTCTTTTTAATAAATGCTGTTTTTTTTCCTAACAGTGTTAATAATTTGTTCAAAAAAAAATTACAGAATTTTTAATGTCTGATGAGATCGATTGTTTCCATAATTGAAAATGTTTTTAATGTATTTAAGTATATAAAGAGTGAGGTGTAATGTGTGTTAATTTTGCTAACGGTGTTAATTTTAAAAGAAAAAATAGGTACCTTTAACAACTGAATAAAGTAGAGTTTTACATAAATAGTTTTTTAATTGTATTAGGAATCAACTGTGAATGATATTAATTCAGTGTTAATTTTCCTAACGGTGTTAATTTCTAGTCCAAAAAAATATTATAAAGACTTAATAAAGGACGAAACTGTTTCATCCAAAGTCGATTTATTCATAGTAGACGGAATATCTCCTGTACGCATCATCATAATAGAAATCATTCCATGAACCGCTGAAAATAAGGCATGAGACATATGACATGCATTATCTGTATTTGACCCGTTTTTCTCAATAATGTTATAAGTACATTCGTAAATAAGCTCCTGGAATGAAGAAAATTCTTTTTTCATCTGTCCTTTTCCACAACATTGCATTCCCAGACCAAACATAAGTTGGTAATATTCCTTATTATTAAAAGCAAAGGCCCAATAGGCATCTACAAGAGCTACAAGTTGCTCTTCCGGAGTGCTATATTGTTGTTGTGCTTTTAGTAATTCTATGTGTAATTTATGGAAGCCATCTAAAGAAATTTCAAATAAAATAGCATCCTTATTTTCGAAATAATCATACACCACCGGTGCGCTGTATTCAATAGCGTCTGCTATTTTACGCATGGAAAGTGATGCCCAGCCCTCAGACTTAGCCAAAGTGAATGCCGCCTGCAAAATACTTGCACGGATGGATTCTTTTTCTCTTTGACGACGTTCATGTAAGCCCATGATATTCTTTTCTAACAGTGTTAGCAAAACTACAAACTTTTAAGGGTATCTTCCAAACATTATTTTGATTTTCATGGAAAAAGAAAGAATTTAAAATAGGCTGGAAGTTGGAAGAGTGGGTACTGGAAGTAGTTTAAGTGTGTAATTTTGAAATTATTGTAAAAATTAATAAAAAATATAGCTTTACTCGATAAATATATTGGGAAAAATAACTTCCGTGCTCCAGGCACCATCTTCCTTACCATATAACCAAAGAAATTTCTATCTTTGTGAAACTAAAGAAAAAGGATATGAATACTCCCTCAAATATGTTGGCATTAGGTACAAAAGCTCCGTTTTTTGAGCTTCCAAACCCGTCAAAAACGAATGAACTTCAGTCTTTAGAAGAGCTGAAAGGAGAAAAAGGAACACTGGTGATCTTCATGTGCAACCATTGTCCGTTTGTTCTTCACGCAATTGATAAAATCAATGAATTGTATGAAGATTACAATGAAAAAGGAATTGAATTCATCGCAATCAATGCTAATAATGTTGAAAAATATCCAGATGATTCTCCTGAAAAAATGATTGAATTCCAAATCGAAAGAAATTTTGATTTCCCTTATTTATTTGATGAGAGCCAGACTATTGCCAGAGCTTACGATGCTGCATGTACTCCTGATTTCTATTTCTTTGATGATAAATTAGATCTTGTATACAGAGGTCAGATGGATGATTCAAGACCAGGGAACAATAAAGATATTACCGGAGAAGATCTTATCATAGCTTTTGAAAATCTTTTAGCTGGAGAAGCACAGGAAGAAATTCAGAGACCTAGTATGGGATGTAATATTAAATGGAAATAGTTCCTGTTTTAGGTTCTTATTTGTAATAATATAGGGCTGTTCTTTTTTAGAGCAGCTTTTTTGTTTTCCATATATTATTCTCGCAGATTGAGTACATAACATTGATTTTTTCTTATCCACAAACATCTGCAAAATTGGCGGGATCTGCGATAAATTGATCACACACTGACTTTATTATGAGCATAATTCTTAATAAATTCTGAAGGGGTCTTTCCTGTATATTTTTTAAACATCCTGTTGAAATAAGTTACATTATTAAAACCACAACTGTAACTGCATTCTGAAATAGATTTATCCTGAGCCATCAGCAGGCAGGCTTTATTGATCCGATAACGGTTCACAAATTCTGTAAAAGTGATCTGGGTTGCTTTTTTAAAGAAATTACAAAAAGCAGGTAAGGTAAGATTAGCTAGTTTTGCTACATCTTCAATATTAATTTCCTTATCGTAATGATGTTCTACATAAGTGAAGATATTTTCAAGGCGTGTTTTATTCTTTGAAATAATGGTATAAGGCATGATTTCTTTATTCAAAAGGTCATAATCTTTGCACTTGGACAGTTCAAAAAGAATTTCCAGAAGCAGCAAATATCTTTTATAACCTTCCGATTCAAGTATAAGTCTGAGCTTCGGAAGCATGGCTTTTTTTACTTTATGATGAAAATGAATACCATATTTTGAAAGTTCCAATAAATTTTTGATGGATCTTGCTTCTACTTCCTGTTGGGGAAACTGGAGAATTTCCTCCTTGAACTGAAGTACAATTTCTTCATGTGGATCAATAGAATTCAAGCCAAATCCTGAATGTGGAATATTAGAACCAATCAGAACGAGATCTCCATGGGTATAATTGCTTTTATGATAGCCAACGTGACGGGTTCCACTCCCAGAAATAACACATACCAGTTCAATTTCGGGATGATAATGGTATTCCCATTTGAATTCCGAAATAGGGGAGTTATTATGAATCGTGCGGAACGAGCTTTTTTCATTGGGAATTACTCTTTCGAAAGTAACTTTCATTTAATTAATCATATTTAATCACTAAAAATACTAATTATATTAATATTGTTCAAATATTGATTTATTGTGTTAAATTATTGTGAACAGAAATGCTTCTATCTTAGCCGCAAAGAAATAACCTGAATGAAAAACATCAACATCAAGGCGGTTTTGTTTTTGAACTATTTTGTTTTCGCAATTCTTCTGAATTCTGTGGGAACTGTTATTTTGCAGGTTCAGCAAAATTTTGGAATTTCAAAATCATCTGCGAGTGTATTGGAAGGATTTAAAGATCTTCCGATTGCGATCTGTTCATTCATTCTTGCTTCATTTCTTCCTAAAATCGGGATTAAGAATTCTATGCTGATTGCATTGTTTTTGGTGAGTGGAATGTGTTTTGTGATGCCATTTATCAATGAATTTTGGGTATTCAAAGTATTATTTGCCATTGTAGGAGTTTCTTTTGCACTTATTAAAATTTCTGTTTTTACCTCTATAGGTTTGGTAACTGAAACGGATAAGGAGCATTCAAGTTTTATGGGGTTTCTGGAAGGCTTTTTTATGATTGGAGTACTGGCAGGAAATGTTTTATTCAGTTTATATATTGATGATCATAATCCAAAATCTACCCATTGGTTGAATGTGTATTGGGTATTAGGAATACTCTCATCTCTGTCATTTTTATTTTTATTCTTTTCAAAACTGAATGAAAAAGAGGCGACAAGTGAGAAAACGGACCTATTAGGTGACTTAAAAAATAGTGTAAGCTTATTCAGTTATAAAAAAGTACTGTTCTTTTTACTATGTGCATTCCTTTTTGTATTGGTAGAGCAGAGTTTCCAGACATGGACCCCCACTTTTTATAAAGAAATTTTAAAAGTTCCAACGTCTATGAGTATTCAGGCAGGAGCAGTTTTGGCAGGAGCTTTTGCGTTGGGAAGGTTTTTATCCGGTTTCTTTTCCAGAAAAATCAGCTGGATTTATGTGGTATCATTCTGCGTTATTGGTTTTGCGGTAAGTTTAATTTTAGTGCTTCCATTAACTCATAATACTCATATTGATGCAGGTACAAACTGGCTGAATGCCCCACTTGTTGTGTATTTATTTCCATTAATGGGAGGATTACTGGCTCCGATTTATCCGAGTATCAATTCAGTGATTCTGGCTTCTATTCCCAAATATTTACACAGTGCAATGTCTGGTTTAATCGTAGTTTTTTCAGCAATTGGAGGAACAATAGGTTCAATTATTACAGGCTTTGTATTTCAGGAATTCAGTGGGCAGCAGGCATTTTACCTGTCCCTGATTCCACTTTCTTTGTTGATAACTTCAGCAATTTTCATGAATAAATTAAAAATTAATCCTAAAAAATAATGAGTAATCAGCTTTATATCAAAGAAATCCAGGTACTTTTTGATGCCGTACAGAAGTCGAAAATTTTTGAAGATCAAAAAATGATGACCGATGCAGTTCCTTTATTTCCGATTGCAGAGATCAATGCAAAATATGAGCAGGAGAAAAATTCTACAGGCTTTGATCTGAAGAATTTTGTGATGACTCATTTTGATTTTCTAGGGGCTAAAGTGTCTGTTCGAAGAGAAGATCATCTTCCCATTCAGCAGCATATAGAAAAGCTTTGGGATGAATTAACACGCACAGCTTACGAAGAAAAAGGAACACTTTTAAAATTACCAAAACCTTATATCGTTCCCGGTGGACGTTTCAACGAATTTTTTTATTGGGACAGCTATTTTATTATGCTTGGGTTACAGGTTTCCGGCAGAGTGGAAATGATGGAGAATATTGTTGAGAACTGTTCTTATCTGATACAAAATGTTGGTTTTGTTCCCAATGCGAGCAGGACTCATTTCTTGAGCCGCTCGCAGCCACCTTACTTTTCTTTGATGCTGCAACTGGTTGCGGAGACAAAGAATGATGAAACTATTTATTCAAAATATCACGATACTTTAGAGAAGGAATATGCTTTCTGGATGAGTGGGGAAGAGGAAGTAGAAAGTAATACAGGAATCAAAAGAGTAGTGAAAACTCAGGATGGAGATATTTTAAATAGATATTATGATGCTGAAAATGAACCTCGTCCTGAAAGTTATCTGATTGATATTGAAGATCAGGAGAGTGCTTCAGGAGAAGAGTTTTACAGAAATATAAGAAGCGCCTGTGAATCCGGCTGGGATTTTTCCAGCAGATGGCTTGCAGACGGAGAACATATTCAGACTATAGAAACATTGAACCTTGCTCAGGTAGATTTAAATTGTCTTTTATGGCATTTAGAGACCACATTGGCAACATCATCAGCGCTTCAGAATCTGAAAGACAAAGAAAATTATTTTACTGAAAGAGCAGCAAAGCGAAGACATATGATTAATAAATACTTCTGGGATGAAAGCACGAAGATTTACAGAGACTATCATATTAAAAAAAACACAAAAACATCGTCTGAACATATTGCTGCTCTTTACCCTTTATTCCTGGGACTTGCAGATCAGAAGCAGGCAGAAGCAGTGGCAGAAACTATTTTTGAAAAGTTTTTATACCCGGGAGGATTGGTTACTACGACTAAAAAAACAGGGCAGCAGTGGGACTTACCTAATGCCTGGGCTCCTTATCAATGGCTTGGCTTTAAGGCAATGAAAAATTATGGATTTAATGAAACGGCTGAGCAGATAAAAAATAACTGGTGTTCGAATGTGGAAAGAGTGTATCAGAACACCGGAAAATTGATGGAAAAATACAATGCATTAGATACGGAAACAATAGCAGGAGGCGGGGAATACCCCAATCAGGACGGATTCGGTTGGACGAATGGAGTGTATTTAAAACTACAACAAAACTGAAACTAACAATAAAAATAAGGCTATGAAAAAAAAATCAATCTTTTTAATCGCCGCAACTGCTGTATTGTATTTCAATAAAGCATATGCACAGGAAACTCCACAGGATTCTGTAAAAGTTTCTTCTATCGATCAGGTTGTGATTACAGGGAATTCCAATCCCAAGAAAAAAATAGAATCCAGTACCGCTATTTCAACATTTAGTGCCAAAGAAATTCAAAAACAGAATCCGATCAGTGCCGCAGCTTTGCTACAGAGAGTCCCGGGGTTTGCAGTGGAAACTTCAGGTGGGGAAGTGGGAAATAACCTTTTTGCAAGAGGTATTCCTTCCGCAGGAGCTTATGAATTTGTGCAGGTGCAGGAAGATGGTCTTCCGGTTTTTGAAGATGGAGCCCTTCAATTCGCTAATGCTGATAATTTTTTCCGTGTAGATAATTCCGTAAGCAGATTAGAAGCTTTGAGAGGAGGTTCCGGATCTATTTATGCCAATAATTCTCCGGGAGGACTTATCAACTTTATTACGAGAGAAGGAACCAATGATTTTAGAGGAACTGCTAAGTTAGAAACCAGTACTTATGGTCTTATCCGTACAGATCTTAATATTGGCGGAGCTTTGGTGAAAGATAAATTATTCTTTAATATCGGCGGTTTCTACAGGTCGGATGACGGAATCAGAAAAACAGGATTCAAAGCGAATAATGGCGGACAGATCAGGATGAACCTGAAGTATGTTTTTGATAAAGGCTATGTGAAAGTATATTATAAAAAACTGGATGACAGAAATACCTTCTTCCTTCCGATTCCTCTGACGCAGGATGGAGATAAATTAAAAGGGTTCAATGGTTTTGATCCTAATTATGGAACTTACAGCTACAGAGCGATAAGTCAATTGAATATTCCACAAGCCGGAGGTGGTTTCTTCAGCAGAAATCTGGAAGATGGAATTCATCCGAAAGTAGATGTATTGGGTGCTGAGTTTAAATATGACCTGGGCGGAAATTTCAGCGTTATCAATAAAACAAGATATACCAATATTGATATGAACTATACAGGGATTTTCCCTGCCGGAGCACCCAAAAATGCTGCTAAGTTTGCCCAAGACCTGGGAATGACCAATTATCAGTATTCATTGGTAAGCAGTGGAGCAGTGGTTAATCCTGACTATGTACAGAAGCTTGGTTTCTGGGCTATTGATAAACAGATGAATAATTTTGTAAATGACTTACAGTTCAATTATAAATTTGATAAAGGAAATGTAACTGCCGGATTTTATAAATCAAACTGGAAATCCCATCAATACTGGAACTGGAGTAATATACTGACTACTGCTACAGACAGACCTGAACTTTTGAACTTGGTAGACCCGTCCCTTAGCCCAAGCAGTACTGGATATTCTAAGACCTATAATGGTGTTACGGATATGTCTACTTTACTTAGGGATTCACAGATTCAGGGAAGTCTGAATGATCTTTATTTAAATGTAGATTATAACGTAACTGATGCATTAAGTTTTAATGGAGGGATCCGTTACAGTCGTGATTATTATAGAGGATATAAAGTAAATACCACTACGGCCAATCTTAATAATTCCGGTTTAACGGTTGATGGAACTCATGGTTTTAATACTACAACAGCAGATGATAACATGAATGTTCTGGGAAATCAGTTTACCTATTGGTATTATGATATTAACAAAGTCTCCTATACATTGGCTTCCAATTATAAGATCAATCGTGAAAATGCGGTATATGCCCGTTTTTCCCACGGTTTCAGATCTCCGAATGAAGAAGCATACTATAATAATATAGGAAGACTGGATCTTGTAAAACCCGTATTAACGAACCAATTGGAAGTGGGATATAAGTACTATTCGCGTACTTTTGATATCGCAGTGATTCCTTTTTATTCTGCGCTTAAAAATCTTTCGTTTACGGATGTCTATTCAGACGGAACCTCAGAGAATAAATTTGCCAATACGACCAATCTTGGGGTAGAAATTGAAGGTTATGCCAGATTATTCAACAATATTTTTGAAGTTACTTTCAATGGGACCATTCAGAATCCTAAGTATAAGGATTTTACAGGAAGAAATGCTGACGGCAGTACTTTCAACTATGATGGAAATGTAGTAAGAAGAATTCCTAAGTTCTATTTCAATATTGCTCCTGCGGTAAATATTACCAAAGAATGGAGAGCGTATGTAAGTATGAATTATTATGGAAAACGTTTTCAGGATGAAGGGAATACAGATGATAATATTCTGCCTTCATTCACAGAATTTGGAGCAGGAATGTCTTATCAGTTGGGAAAAATCCGTTTTGCTGTAGACGGAACCAATATCTTTAATACGATCGGTATTACAGAGGGGGATCCAAGATCTCAGACCGTATCAGGATCTAATATCAGAATGGCAAGACCTATTATGGGAGCAGCTGCAAGAGCTTCAATCACTTTAGATTTCTAAACTCTATTTCTTTATAACACGAAACCGTCAGGGCTTAGTCCTGACGGTTTTTATTTTTTATTTCTCGGAATATTCCTCTCTCTGAAAAATCTTTATTTCTAATTTTATTCTTAGAAGTTAAAGTTACGTGTCTTATTTTTTCAATAGAATTGGTTCTGGAATTTAAAGTTACATCATCAACAATTATTTTTCCGATGTTATCATTTTTATCTGATAAAAGATATATTTCCCCTTTTTTTACTTTTAATTCATCGAGATGTATTCCGTTCATACTTTCAACATCGTTTAAATTATAAAAGAATAAGCTATCTTTTGTTTCTTTAAATTTTTCAAAAACATATCTTTCTAGTCCTCTCTCATGTTCCGAGTATCCTTTATACTGATATGTTCGAGTTGTTAATTTGATACCATTTTCGGACGAAATATTTACTTTCATCGGTTTGAAAATTGGAATACTTTTGTAATAAGGATCTCCGCAAGTACCATAGCACTCGTGAGTTATTCCTTCGATGTTATTTTGATTTGGAATTTGTGATAAATGATAAATAGGTAGAATATTTTCTACTTCAACCTGAAAATGTTTTGTTGAATCCAAGATTATAAAACCACTACGGTTTGAATCACGGCCTCCCCATGCATTAAAATAATAGATGACATTTGAAGTTCCTTCAATCTTTTGTTTATATAATTGATCGATTCTCCATTCTGTTATTCCAAAACCACAACTGCAGAGAATAATAAGTGATAATATTAAACCAAATATTTTAAAATTCATTTTTATTAGATTGTTGGAAAATATTAGCCTTTCCTATTGTTGACTTTCGAATTTTTAGGATAAGCAACCTGTAATGATTGTTTGATCTCTAAAGCCAGGGAAACTTAAAAATCAAATCTGTAACCCGAGAATTTTATTTTTTTACTTCAAAAACGGATTATACTGTTTCTCAAAACCAATTGATGTAGGATTTCCATGACCTGAGAAGACCTGTGTTTCAGGATCCAGTACGAAAAGTTTTGTTTTAATCCCATCAATCAGTTGCTCATAGTTTCCTTTGTAAAGATCTGTTCTGCCGATACTGCCTTCAAAAAGCACATCGCCGGAGATCATGAATTTTTGATTTTCGTTATGATAAACCACACTTCCCGGTGAATGTCCCGGAACATGGTAAATTTTAAATTTTTCACCGTCCAGATCAAGTTCGTCTCCTTCGTTAACGTATACAATGTCTACTTTTACAGGATCTACAGGGAATCCGAATCTCAATCCGCTTGCCTGAAGCATATCAAGAACCTCCTGATCTTCCTGATGCATATTTACCGGAACTTTAAAGGTGTCAAATGCCCATTGAAGCCCTAAAACATGATCAATATGTGCATGCGTTAAAAGAATTTTCTGAATGTTCAGCTCTTTTTCTTTGATGAAGTTGTCAATAGCCTGAGTTTCCTGCTCATTCATATTTCCTGGATCAATGAGCCAGGCATTTTTGTTTTCGTTATAAAGGATGTATGTATTCTCACTTGCGAAGTTGCATACGAAGCCCTGAATCTGAAGCATAATCTTAATATTTTGACTCAAAAATACGATATTATTAAGAAAATGGCTATTTTTCGTTATCTTCGTCATAATGAAAACTTTGCGAATACTCTTACTTTCCTTAGGTGGGCTGGTGTATGGACAGAATATCCAAAGCATCCAGTTATTTAATCCACAGACGAATGATGAAACACCGGTCATTAAGTTCGGTGAACAATTGGTGTTGAGTTTTGATGATCTTACCAATGGTAGCGAGATCTACCGGTATACCATCAAACATTATGACAGAAACTGGAATGATGATAATCTGTTTTTTACGGAGTTTGCCAATGGAACTATGAATGCACTTTTGGATAAGTTTCAGTATTCATTCAATACACTGCAGGCCTATACCCATTATAAGCTGACTTTTCCCAATGATAAAATTCAACCGAAAATATCAGGAAACTTTGAATTGATCGTTTATAAAGACTCTGCAGATAAACCTCTTTTCAAGAGACGTTTTTATCTGGTGGAAGATGTGGCGACCTTGGGAGTTAAAGTTTCGAGAATAGCAGATGCCAAGAATCCGAATATCAATCAGAGATTAGAAATACAGGCTTTACCGAAAGCGGGTGATCTTTCTTCCAATGTCAACTCAATGAGTTTGAATGTGATGCAGAACAATAACCCGAATATGACCATTTCCAATCTGAAGCCAAGTTCTGTTTTGGGGAATCAACTGCTTTTCCAGCAGATGAATCTTGCTTTTCCGGGAGATAATGAATTTTATTATTTCGATAATAAAAATATGACTGTTGCTGCCGATATGGTTCGTGCGGTAGAAGTAAAGGATGATACGAATCAGACCTATTTACATCCGGTATGGGCATTTCCTTTAAATTATCAATATCAACCCGACGTAAACGGGGCTTGGTATTACAGAAGAAATGATCTGGGAAGAGAAAGAGATGCTGAAAGAGAAGCAGATTATTCATGGGTGCATTTTTATCTTGAATCTGACCCTGTAGATAAAGATATCTACATTCTGGGTGGGTTTAATGGTTTTAAACCAAGTAAAGAAAATCAGATGCAGTATGATGCTGCAACTAAACAATACGTAGCTAAATTATTTCTGAAGCAAGGGTTTTACAACTATATTTTAGCCACAAAGCAAGGAGAGGCACCATTGGATTTTGGTGAAGTGAACGGTAATTTCTGGCAGACAGAAAACCTTTATCAGGCGTTCCTTTATTTTGCTCCCTTTGGCAGAAACTATGATGGGTTAATGGGGTATGGTGAATTCAGGACTCCTGTTAGAAAATAGAATTGTAAATTTATTATAGAAATATAAAAGGCTGTCTCTGTAGAGATAGCCTTAATTTTTTAATTACTCTTCCCTATTTTGATAAATTTCATACAATAAAATGTTTTGCATAGTGAAAATATTAATTCTTAAATTATTGATTTTTTTTAAATTAATTCATGAAAATTTTCATAATAATAAAAATTATTTTTAATTATTTCTCTTTGTTTTAAAATCATTATTATGGTTTGTTTAATGATTTATATTTTCAATTGAATTTCCTGTAAATTATATATCATTTTATTGTGAAAAGTTTATACCTTGGTTTTCACATTTAACAAAATAATATTAGGAAAGCAAAATTTATTTTAGCAGTAAGCGTTGCAGCATGCTCTTTCGTTTTTGGACAAAACACCCCATCAAAAGTTGTTCCTGGTAAAAGTGGATTACATTCAGAACTTATAAGATTTGATAAAAACGGACCCGCCTTTCAGGGAAGTCCTGTTTTATATGATGAAACATCTGAGAGACTTTCCCCAGGGCAGGCTCGTAAATTAGGAATTGAAACAGATAAATTAGGCTTTGAAACCCATCGGTTCCAACAGACCGTTAATGACATTCCGGTAGAATATGGAATGATGTCTGTACAGACAAAAGATGGTAAAATTGTAGGACAATCCGGGAAATGGGTTCTTAAAGTTTCACAGGGAATAGAAAAAAAATCGAATATTTCTGAAAATATAGCCTTACAGAATGCTTTGGCTTTTGTAGGTGCAGACCAATACAAATGGCAAAATAAAGAAGACGAAGAATTCATTAAAAAAGAACTCAAAGATGATAATGCAAGTTTTGCTCCTAAGGGTGAACTTGTATATTATTCTGAACCTACAGATGAAAAGCTAAGAGACCTGAAACTTGCTTATAAGTTTGATATTTATGCTGAAAAACCATTGAGCAGACAATATGTATTTGTAGATGCCAAGAATGGAAAAGTTCTGGGAACAGATGCAATTATCCATGAAATAAACACGCCGGGAACCGCTACTACCGTGTACAGTGGAAGCAGAAATGTAACTACTGATTCCTATGGCGGGAGCTACAGGCTGAGAGAAACAGGAAGAAATGGCGGAACAGCTGTGGAAACCTATAACCTGAAAAAGACAACTAACTTCGCATCAGCTGTAGATTTTACAGATACTGATAATGCATGGAATAATGTAAATACAAATAAGGATCAATATGCTGCCGATGCCCATTGGGGAGCTGAAATGACCTTGGATTACTACTTTACAAAATTCGGAAGAAAAAGTATAGACAACAATCACTTTGCTATAAAGTCTTATGTTCATTACGGCAATAATATTTTCAATGCCTATTGGGATGGAGCGAGAATGCTTTACGGAGATGGAAGCTCTACAACGAATGGTGGAAAACCTTTAACTGCTATTGATGTTTGTGGCCATGAAATTACCCACGGAATGACTTCCAAAACAGCGAATCTTGTGTATCAAAGAGAACCGGGAGCACTTAATGAAGGTTTTTCTGATATTTTTGGAAACACAATAGAGCGCTGGGCCAGACCTACCCAGGCAAGCTGGACGCTTGGAGAAGATTTCAGTTATGTGATCCGTGATATGGCAAATCCTAATGCTTACCGTCAGCCGGATACCTATAAAGGAACCTATTGGAAAGATGCTTCCACTACAGGATGTGCAGTACCTTCACAAACGACCAATGATTATTGTGGCGTTCATACCAATTCAGGAGTGCTTAATTTCTGGTATTACTTATTGGTAACAGGAGGAACAGGAACCAACGATAATGGTTTTGCCTATAATGTTTCCGGAATAGGGCTGGATAAGGCAGGAGCTATTGCTTACAGAACACTGACTACTTACCTTATTTCTACTTCCACTTATGCCAATACAAGAACCTATTCTTTACAGGCTGCAGCTGACCTATATGGTGCAGGAAGTAATGAAGTAATACAGGTTACCAATGCCTGGAATGCAGTAGGAGTGGGCGGAGGAACTTCTCCGGCAGGACTTATTGCAGCAGCAGTCAACGAGTCTCCTTACGCCATCAGCCCAAATCCGGCAACAGACAGATTTACTGTAGTGTTTAATGGAAAAGCTGGTAAAGGAACTGTAGAATTGGTTAATTTAACGGGAAGAAGAGAACTTTCTGAAAAAGTTAATCTTACTGATGGTGCAAATAGAGTAGAAATACAGCTGCCATCCAATATGCTTCCTGGTGTTTATATTGTAACCGTGAACGGACAGAAAGCCGGAAATCTTATCAAAAAATAAACTTTAGTATATTTCAAGAGAAAGGCCACAGAAATTTTTCTGCGGCCTTTTTTTTATATTTCATTTCAATGATCTATACCAGGTAGAAATCATTCAGTTTTTCTTCACAAAGCGTTTTTACCACTTCTATCCATCGGTCTTCATCATTCAGGCACGGAATATAGTGGAAATTTTCACCACCGCCATGCATGAATTGTTCTTTTCCTTCTTCAGAAATCTCTTCCAGAGTTTCAAGACAGTCTGAAACAAACGCAGGACAAACCACAGCAAGGTTTTTAACACCCTTTTTAGGAATTGTTTCCAGTGTTTTATCTGTATAAGGCTCAATCCATTTGTCTTTTCCTAATCTTGACTGGAAAGAAACAATGGTTTTTTCCTTTGGAAGTCCCATCTTAGCAATCACAGCCTCAGTGGTTTTATAGCATTGGTGTCTGTAGCAATAAGCATTGTGGGTGTCTACCTGGCTGTTGATACAGTTGGCATCATCTATTTTACAGGTATTGGAGGGATCCGTTTTGTATAGATGTCTTTCCGGAACCCCATGATAAGAAAACTGAAGGGCATCAAAATTCTCAGGAAGTTTTTCCTTGATACTTTCAGCCAGACAGTTGATGTAAATATCCCTGTTATAAAAAGGTTGAATATAATTGATTTTTACCTCTGGAAATTTCTTCTTTCTTACCTCTTCTGCTTTTTCAATAACAGTTTCCGTAGTACTCATTGCATATTGCGGATATAGAGGGAAAAGAACAATTTCAGAAATACCTTGATCCACAAGTTTCTGAATTCCGGTTTCAATACTGGGTTCTGCATATCTCATCCCGATTTCCACCGGAACATCTACCAGCTTTTGAAGTTTTTTCTGAATCTTTTCAGTAATAACAATTAAAGGAGAACCTTCATCCGTCCATACTGTTTTATAGGCTTCAGCAGATTGGGCTGGTCTTGTTTTCAGGATAATACCCTGCACAAGAAGAGCACGAAAGATCCAACGGTAATCGATTACTCTTTCATCCATCAAAAATTCATCAAGATATTCCTTTACATCATTTACAGCCGTAGATCTGGGCGATCCGAGGTTAACCAGTAAAATTCCTTTTTTATTCAATTTGTTTATTTTAATGATGATACAGACTTTTCAAAATCCGTTACCAATTCTAATACTTTAGCAAAGATATTGTTTTCAACTGAGCCATCAGGCTCCAGTTTACCCTTTATTCCTTTTATTAAAAGCTGATGTTTATCATCAGTTTTCGCTCCCAATGTGTTTAAAAGCAACAACAATTCTTCATGACCTTTCTCTCCACTGGCAGAACCCGTAACAAATGCAACAGGTTTGTCAGAAAAAACATTCGTGGAAACACACCATTCTAATACATTTTTTAATCTGCTCGGAATACTGAAAATATATTCCGGGGTAGAAATAATAACCCCTGCAGAATGATCAATATATTCTCTGATCTTTACAATTTCCTCAGGAGTGTCAACATCAGTTAATGCCGTGTCAAAATGAGGAAGAACAGAAAGATCATCATACATCTGAAAATGGATGTCGGGAAGCTTTTCCATTATCTGTTCCATCAGTTTCTGATTACTGGAACTCTTTGTTGCACTTCCAATAATGATCAGAATTTTTTTAGAAGCGGTCATAATGATGAATTATCCGTTTACAGCTTCCACTCTTTCTACAAGATCCGGAACGAATTGTTTTAAAATATTTTCAATTCCATTCTTCAAGGTAGCCGTAGAGCTTGGGCATCCTGAACAAGCTCCCTGTAAAAGCATTTTAGCTGTTTTGGTAGATTGATCATATTCCATTAAAGAAATTTTACCACCATCATTCTCTACAGCCGGAGCTACATATTCATTTAAAATATCAGAAATTTTCTGCTCATCATCTGTATAATCTCTGTTGATGATTTTTTCTACCGGGTTTTCATGCTTCTGAGGTTCAATATTTGAAATTTCACCACCATTCTGAAGGTAATCAGCAATAAGAGCACGTACAGTGATCATTACCTCATGCCATTCCACAGAGTTATCTCTGGTAACTGCTACAAAGTTATCAGAAATAAAAACCTCTTTAGCAAAATCAAATTCCTTAAAGATGGCAGCGGCCAAAGGAACTTCAGATGCTGCTTCTCTTGATTTTATCTCTATAAAACCTTCCATAAGCAATTTGTTGGAAACAAATTTCATTACATTCGGGTTAGGGGTCATCTCAGAATAGATCTGATACATTTCTTTTTTCTTCTGAAGATAAATTCTCGGATTGGCCAGTAATTCATCTTCAATCACATTTTTCAGACTTTCAGCTACATGTTCCCATTCAATCGTATCCTGTTTTGCTACTGCTACAAAATTAGCGGTGATAAAAACTCTTTCCACAAAAGGATAATTGAAAAGCTCCTGTGCTAAAGGGATTTCTGAAACATCTGAATTTCTGTCTAACTCCAAAGACCCTGGAATCAAGTTGTAATCTGCAACAAATTTCATCACTTTTGGGTTTTCAGTTGGTTCTATAAGTACGGTACGCATTTTTTCGTTAAATTTGAGATACAAAAATACGCATTAGAAGTTAGAAGCTGTAAACTGGAAGTTAGATTTTTGCTATCACTGTAATTTAGAAGTTAGATGCTGAAAATAAATAGATAGGAAATACTGACTTTCAATAGGCTTATTTTCAAATTTTCAAATTAAAACTATGGCACTTGTAAAAGAACTTTTAGGGAAAATACCACAGATCGGAGAGAATACGTTTTTAGCTGAAACAGCTACCATTATTGGCGATGTTACCATGGGGAAAGACTGCAGTGTTTGGTATAATGCAGTGATCAGAGGTGATGTCCATTATATCAAAATGGGAGATAAGGTAAATGTTCAGGACAATGCAATGCTGCACTGTACCTATCAGAAACATCCACTGAATATTGGAAATAATGTTTCCATTGGACATAATGCTATTGTTCACGGATGTACAATTAAAGATAATGTACTGATCGGAATGGGAGCTATTGTGATGGATGCCTGCCTCGTTGAGGAGAATTCAATTGTAGGAGCAGGTTCTGTAGTTACTCAGGGAACCCATATTAAATCCGGAGAAGTCTGGGGTGGGGTTCCTGCCAAAAAGATCAAGGACATCAACGCTCAGCTATTGGAAGGTGAGGTGAACAGAATTGCAGATAACTATGTGAAATATTCATCATGGTATAAGGAGAATGTGAAAGATTACGAATTGTAGAATTCGGGATTTCAATTAACATATAAACAACAAAAGCTCTGTCTTCCGACGGAGCTTTGTATATCAAGCCTTTGTAGTGATTTGATATAGAACCTTTGCTTTATTTTTTATTGTGGATCAGGTGTAATCAATCTTGCCTCTCCCTTGATGCATTTAACCGAGGTTGGGGGCATAATCATTATACAATCAGATGTAATATTATATTTTTCGTTAAAAATCCTTGCCTTATCCGTATACTCATTGATTCTTGGCAAAATTGAAGTTTCAATTTTTTTAGGATAAGCGATATATTGCTGAGGCCCACCGCAGGATTTTACGCCCATGGGAGCAAACGTCCAGTCGCTGGCATTTGTACAATTTTCCCCTTTGGCTTCAGCTTCAATAGAAGCTTTTAATCTATCTATCTGTGCCTGATCATACTTTTGGCTTTCTTCATCTACTGGCCGATTGGCAATATCTATAGGAAGATTGGTATCAAGGTTTTTTGTCGTATTACAGCAAACTAAAGTTAGTATAGTACATAATACTATTACAGGAATAGGAAGGAAATTTTTTTTCACAATAGACTTTTTTCTTTTTAAGAATTTTCAAAACTTATGCCAAGGTAAGAAAATCAAATTCATTTCCGTATTTTTGACAACGATGAACAATCATTTTTTTGACTTAATAGAGTACACGAACAGAAGTGTTTTTCTGACCGGAAAAGCAGGAACAGGAAAAACAACATTTCTTAACGATTTAGTAAGACGAACAAAGAAAAAGCATATTGTAATTGCGCCTACGGGAATTGCTGCAATTAATGCGGGTGGGGTAACCATCCACTCCATGTTTGGATTACCCCTGAGAACTTTTCTGCCTACGACAGAAAGGATAGATACCAGTTTGGCTAATAATATAGCTGATCTGATGCCCCATTTCAAATACCGAAAAGATAAGCTGAAGCTTTTAAGAGAGGTTGAGATCATTATTATTGATGAGGTTTCCATGCTAAGGGCAGATGTGCTGGATATGATGGATTTTTCTTTACGATTTATCAGAAGAAATAATCAACGGTTTGGTGGGGTACAGATGCTGTTTATAGGGGATTTGTTTCAGCTTCCGCCGGTGGTGAGAGATGAACATATTCTGAAAATGTATTATGATTCCCCATTCTTTTTTGACAGTCATGCTATTAAAGATATTCCGATTGTTACCATTGAACTTACAAAAGTTTACAGACAGTCTGATCAGGGATTTCTGGACATACTGAATGCTATCCGTGATGGTGATGTAGCCAATATAGATTTTAATCAGCTTAATCAGAGATATGATCCGGATTTTGATATGGGTAAGGAATCTTACGTTTATCTGTGTTCTCATAATAAAATGGCTGACGAGATCAATCAGGAGAAGCTGAAAGAAATAAAAGTTGACGCCAAAACTTATGAAGCAAAGCTGGTGGGGGATTTCAAGGAAAATCAATTTCCCAATGAACAGTTTTTGGAACTGAAAATAGGCGCTCAGATCATGTTTATCAGAAATGATATTTCCGGAGAAAAGAAATACTTCAATGGAAAACTTGGTGAGATCATCGGGTTGGATGAAGATGAAATTCGGGTTGTGCTGGATGAAAGTGAAAGAGAAATCACGGTAAAAAAAGAAACCTGGGAACAGAAAAAATATTTCTTGGATACTGATAAAACGATCAAGGAAGAAGTCTTGGGAAGTTTTGAGCAGTTTCCGATCAAATTAGCATGGGCCGTTACCATTCATAAAAGCCAGGGGCTTACGTTCGATAAAGTGATCATTGACGCCGGAAAAAGTTTTACAGCAGGTCAGGTTTATGTAGCCTTATCACGTTGCAGAACACTGGAGGGAATTGTTTTGAAATCAAAAATTACTCCTGAAGTTATTTTTAAAGATAACAGAATTCTGCAATTTCACAGCAATACAGTTGCTAACGATCATATAGATGCTATTTTGAATCAGGAAAAGTACGATTACAGTATCAGAAAAGTTCTTCGTACGATTGATTGTCAGTGGTTTTTAAATGAAGTAGAGGAGTGGAATAAGCTTTCTTCCGTTACTAAAAATATAGATCGTGTTAAAGCTAATCAGCTGTATCTTCAGTTGAAACACGAAGCAACTAATCTTGGGAAAATCTTTGAAAAACTGGAGCGTGTTATCTTTCAAAAGGTGAATAATTTCATTGAAAAGAAAGAAGAATGGACTGAAATTGAAAGTAAGTCAAAAGGAGCCGTTAATTTCTTCTTTACTGAATCCAGAAATAAAATTTTCGATCCATTAAAAGAATTTTATGCAGAAATCAAGGGTGCGAAAGGATTGAAGCAATACAATGAAGAAGTGAAAAGCTGGCTTGAAGATATTGAAGAATATCTGAACAGTTTAAAAGATATTCATCTTCTTGAAACAAGACTTCTGGATGAAAAGAATGATAAGGAAGTCAGCATGAAAATCGCTAAAGTTCCTTCACAGGTTTTAACTTTCCAACTTTTTGAACAGGGAAAGACCATTGGAGAAATTGCATTGGAAAGAGGACTGGTAAAAGAAACGGTTATCGGTCATCTTGCTAAGTTTGCTGAGCAGGGATTGCTGGATATTTCAAGAGTCATTACTTCAGATAAAATTAAGGCTTTTGAAGATGAATTTTATAAAAATCCACATGAGACTTTAACAGAATGGAAGAATGCCTTACCAAGTCATTTTGAATTTAATGAGATCAGGATCCTGATTAATCATTACAACTATAAAAAAGAAAAGAATTCCTAGGAATTCTTTTCTTTTTTATGATTTATGCAGAGCTTTAAAGTTTAAGGGTACATTGCATTAATAGTATTGATATCCCCGGTTGTGAATCCTGTCCTATTGTAAGTGAAGTTGGTATTATTGGCTCTTTTAATAGTAGGCTGTCCGTTTTTAGAATAAGAATTTGGCCAATACATCATCACAGAATTGATATTGAAAGGTCCTATATCTGTTCCGGAAGTATATTTATTGAAATTATAAGCTTGCCCATCCTGAATATTGCCCCATTGAATGCTTACATACTGATCTCTGTCCTGACGGGAATGTTCGTGATAAAGTCCTACGGTATGCCCCATTTCATGAATGACCGATCCCACCGAAATGTACTGATCCAGAGAAACAGTCTGCTTACCACCCTGATATCCGATATGAGCCCATCCATCTGATCCGTTTGAACTTCCGAAGATAAATTCTACATAATTGGATTGGTTGGTACGCAGAACCCAGCGGGTATTTGTCTTGGAATTATATTCATTAACTGCAGTGTTGATTTTATTCACATTAATAGATCCCATATTACCTGCAATGGTATAATAAATGGTACGGTTGGGCCATCTGTACAAGCTGGCACCTCCTTTATTGGCTGTGCTTTCTTCTGTCAGCTGTTGATCGGAAAGAACAATGTCTCCCTGGAAAAAATTCATTCCATTTTTTCTTTCATAGGTAATTTCCTGACCTCCTAACTGTCCTTTTTTAAGATGGGAAACCTCCAGTGCTGCGGTTTGGGTTTCGCTCGCGATTTCGTCATTATTTTTGCTACAAGAGGATAATGTGGCAACGATTACAATGCCGATAAGGAAAGTTCTTTTTGTAAATACTTTCTGGAAAAACAAGTCGTTGATTTTTTTGTTCATGATAAAGATTTTTTTCAAATTGTTATACTAATATAATGATATTTCTCTTTATTATGAATTAAATATATTGAAATGTTTATATTGGTGATGGGTTTGTAATTTCGTAAGGAGTGTGATGAGTTTATTTTAGTAGTGTTGATAGTATAAGGATAATTTGTAATTAAAAGTTTTGATAATATTGATAATGAAAATGCTGAGCATAATGAAGGTAATAAGAATTTGTTATCAGGTGATCCATTTCATTAACAAGTGCATTCATCTTTTTTATCCGGTCAGTTTTTTCTTGTCCTGCAGTCTCAAAATCAATTTTATTTTCTTCTTCAATTATTTGTCTCAAAGATTGTATATAAAGTCTTTTTTGTTTTGAAATATCATAACGATCCTGGCTATTCACTTTTTCCTGATCAAGTGAAAACAGAAAAATTAAATATTCAGCATATGCAGGAATTCTTTTTTCTTGATGACCAAAATAGGTGCCTCCGTACGCAATATGGCCAAATATTGAATTGATATTAGAAAAAATACGGATAAATGTCCCGCGTTGTTCTTTATATTTTTCAATCCCATTTCTCTGTTTTAAAAAATAGGTATATAATGTATAGTAATAATCCTGTCCTGCTTCACTTCCGAATTCAGCATTATTACCAAAACAGAAATAAAATTTGTCTGGATTTTCAGGGAAATCATAAAAAAACTCAGGATGCTTATCAATTAATTCATTGAAATTCTTTTTACTATACTTGAAATTATCACCTGTTTCTGTAGTAATCCTTACCGTATCTAATTTTGTATAGTATTTTGAATTAGCACTCCTTTTAGAAGTGTCTGGATTTTTAGGATTACAGCAGATTAAAGATCCTAAAGAAAGCAGAATAAGAAATATTTTTTTCATAGAACAGTTTATATCCAAATGATAACCATAAGTATTTCTAATTCTTCCATGAGTTTATAAGTTATTAATTACTCAAATATACAAAAGGAATTAAGTTGTTCTAAAATTTAATTACATATACAAAATCACATGAGTAAAAATTAAATTCCAATAGTTTTTCCCTGAACTTATCAATAGATCCTATTAATTACAAAAAGTAACTAATGCAGTTCAGATGTTTTAAATTTGTATGGTTTAAAAAAGGAGATTCAATATCACCTTTATAAAAATAACATCTCAATATGAAAAATTTTGAAATTTCTGTTTTGGACCTTGCACCGGTAAAGCAAGGGAAAAGCATTCATGATACTTTTCAGGACAGTTTGTCCTTAGCCAATCACGCAGAAAGTTTAGGCTATAAAAGATTCTGGCTGGCGGAACATCATAATATGGAAAGTATTGCCAGTTCAGCAACCTCTGTTTTAATTGGTTTTATTGCCAATGGAACAAAAACGATCAGAGTAGGATCAGGTGGAATTATGCTTCCGAATCACAGTTCGTTAATCATTGCAGAGCAATTTGGAACACTGGAATCACTTTTCCCAGGTAGAATTGATCTTGGATTGGGTAGGGCTCCCGGAACTGATGGGTTGACCGCTCAGGCACTGGGGAGAAATCCCGCGATCATCAACGAGCAGTTTCCAAGACAGATCCTGGAACTTCAAAGATACTTTTCCAAGGAAAATGCTGATGCAATGGTGCGTGCTATTCCAGGGGAAGGATTAGATATTCCGCTTTATATTTTAGGATCCAGTACAGACAGTGCATGGCTGGCCGCAGAACTGGGGCTACCTTATGCTTTTGCTGGACATTTTGCTCCTGAACAGATGGAAATGGCTTTTAAAATTTACAGAGAACATTTTCAGCCTTCAGAATATTCGGATAAACCTTATATTATTGCCTGTGTCAATGGAGTAGCAGCAGAAACCTCTGAGGAAGCACACAAAATTTCCACGACTTTGTTTCAGGCGTTTATCAATATTGTGAGAAATGACAGAAAGCCTTTTGCTCCGCCGGTAGATGATATGGATGAGATCTGGTCACCTATGGAGAAATCAATGGTTTTACAGAAACTGAGATATACGTTTATCGGAGATCAGGCTGAAATTAAGGAGAAGCTTAAAGACTTCCAGGAAAAATTCAATGTAGATGAACTGATGATCAATTCTCATATTTACGATCATCAGAAAAGATTAAGATCTTACGAGATTATCAGAGAAGCCGTGAACTCTTTATCCAAAACGTAATAAACCATTCATATAAATTGGCAGATGCTTATTTTTATGAGTATCTTTGCACACAAATAAAAAGTAAAAATGTCTGATATTAAATTAAATACTATTCCGGAGGCCATTGAAGACCTTAGAAATGGGAAAATAATCATAGTAGTAGATGATGAAGACAGAGAGAATGAAGGAGATTTTCTTTGCGCAGCAGAACTAACAACACCGGAAATTATCAATTTCATGGCGCTTCACGGAAGAGGGTTAATTTGTATGCCGCTTCCTGAAAAAAGATGTGATGAGCTTGGGCTTGAAGTAATGGTAAGCAGAAGCAGCGACCCTAAAGAAACTGCTTTTACCGTATCTGTTGACCTTTTAGGAAACGGAACTTCTACAGGTATTTCTGCAGGAGACAGAGCAAAAACGATTTTAGCTTTGATGGATGAAAAATCCAAACCTACAGATTTTATGAGACCTGGCCATATTTTCCCGCTTCGTGCAAGAAAAGGAGGTGTTTTGAAAAGAGCCGGACATACTGAAGCAGCCATTGATCTTACCCATTTAGCAGGTTTAAAGGAAGGTGGAGTAATCTGTGAAATCATGAACGAAGACGGTACAATGTCCCGTTTACCTGAGCTTCACGCATTTGCTCAGAAGCACGATATGAAGATTGTTTCTATTGAAGATCTTATTCACTATCAGCTTAAAAAAGGAAATCTTGTAGAAAGGCTGGAAGAGAAAAAAGTAAAAACACACTACGGAGAGTTTGACTTTTATGCATTCAGAGAGACTTCTAACGATCAAATCCACTTTGCATTGACAAAAGGAGCATGGACAGTAGATGAGCCGGTTTTGGTGAGAGTACAGTCTTCAGACTCTTATTTTGATGTATTGACAAGATTAAATAATGGGGAGAAACCTTTACTGGAAAAAGTTACCAACATGGTGAACGAGGCAGGAAAGGGAGCAATCATTTTCATCAACAACGTTTCAAATTCTGAAAATACATTAAGAAAACTTCAGCAGTTCCTGAATTATCAGGACGGGCAGGAGCAGCACCCTACTTTAGCATATAACTATAGAGATTATGGTATTGGAACGCAGATCTTAAAGAATTTAGGAATCAATAAGTTTAAAGTAATCACTCAAAATCCTAATATCAAACCTCAGGTGGGAGGATATGATGTAGAAGTTACTGAGTTGGTACAACTATAAGAAGAAAGAATCAATAGTGAATTTGCTTCACTTTAAATGATTTTTTACCATATGAAATAAAAGGTTTAGGATTTTTCTAAACCTTTTTTTATTTTTAAACCATGATGGAGTCTCTAAAAAAACATATCCGGGAGTATGTAGATATTTCAGATGAAAAGCTGGAAAAATATTGTAATGCTTTTATGCTTCAGAAAGTAAAGAAGAAAGAACTTTTGCTAGTGGAAGGAAATATCTGTGATTTTGAAGGATTTGTAGTGAAAGGATGTTTTAAGGTTTTTCATACCGATCGAAATGCTGCAGAACAAATATTATATTTTGCTATTGAAAACTGGTGGATCTCAGATATAGACAGTTTTATCAACAGAATTCCATCCAAACTTACCATTCAGGCGCTTGAAGACAGTGAAATTCTTTTGATTTCAAAAAATGATAAAGAAAAACTGTATCATGAAATGCCGGAAGTGGAAAGATTAATGAGACTCAAATTTCAGAGTTCAATTATCGCTTTACAACGCAGAATTATTGATAATTTGAGCAAATCTTCGGAAGAACGCTATATTGAATTTTTAATAAAATATCCCCAAACGGTTCATCGTCTTACGAATATTCAGATTGCTGCTTATCTTGGGGTAACCCCTGAATCTCTGAGCAGGCTTCGTAAAAAAATTGTGGGGAAGGCTTAGTGAAGTTGATAATTAGTTTTTTTACTTAACTATCCTTAATCGTTTAAAAATAAAAGTCACAACAAAATAATATCTGTTGTGACTTTTACTTATGATTAAAATTTATGTGTATTTAAACTACAGTGTTATTTCGTCAAAATTTCTGAACCCATTCAGTAAATCCTTTACCGTCATTCTTTTTTTACCTTCTAACTGAAGCTCCATGGGAAAATAAACTCCGTCCTGAGTATAGATTTTAAATTCATTTTTAGAAATATCCAATGTTCCGGCAGATTTACCATGATTGGAAATTTCAAATTTTCCACTAAATATTTTTAATCCCTTTTCTTCTTCACCAATTTTCAAAGTAGTGAAGGCAGCAGGGTATGGAGACATTCCAAGGATGAATTGATGTACCGTTTTTGAAGGTAATTCCCAGTTGATTCTGGTATCTTCTTTAAATATTTTATAGGCATTTTTAGGATGCTCAACCTGTGGCTGGGGAGTTTCTTCGATGGTATTTTCGGCTAATCCATCCAATGTTTTTACCACTAATTTTGAACCCATTTCCATTAATCTGTCATGAAGATGGCCTGCATTTTCGTCAGGTAAAACTTCAATTTCCTCCTGAAGAAGGGTATTCCCCTCGTCAATTTTTTCATTGATAAAGAAAGTTGTTGCCCCTGTTTTTTCTTCACCATTGATGACAGCATAATTGATAGGAGCCGCTCCTCTGTAATCAGGAAGAAGAGAAGCATGAAGATTGAATGTCCCCATTTTTGGCATCTCAAAAAGAATTTTAGGCATCATTCTGAATGCTACCACAACAAAAACATCAGCATCAAGCTTTCTTAGCTCTTCTAAAAATTCATTATTTCTTAATTTTTCCGGTTGAAAAACAGGAATGTTATTTTCTGAAGCATATACTTTTACAGGGGACTGATTGATTTTCTGACCACGTCCGCTTGCTTTATCTGCAACAGTTACCACACCTACTACCTGATGATGAGATTGATGAATAGCCTCCAAAGAAGTTTTTGCAAACTCAGGAGTACCTAAAAAAACGACTTTCAATGATTTCATACTGCAAAGATAAGTTTTTGCTTTGAGAGTGGGCAGTGTATAAGAGTTGAGAGAAGAGAAAAAGTTTTTTCTAAAATTTTAAATTAAAATTTAAATCCTGCTCTTGCTTCTTTATCTCTTATTACTCATGATTCAGTGCATACGTTCTGAAATTCAGCATTTTTACCTTTCCGGAGTCTAATAGAAAAATTAAGTTTTCCAGTATACTTTCTTTGGAATGATAGCTTAACTGTACAGACAATTCCTCTATAGTTGCTGATCTTTTTGCCAGTAAATTAATGATCTGCTGGGAAATGTTTTTTCCAAAAATAGATTGTTTGTTCTTTTCACATACAGAGCACTGGCCGCAGTTCTTTGAATTTTTTTCTCCGAAATAAGCAAGGATAAGCTTCATTTTACAATAGTCTTTATCCTCTGAATAGAACTTCATTTCTTCCCATTTCTGGATTTTGTTTCTCTGAATATGTTCAAAAAGCTTCCAATAAGCGTTATTCACAGCTCTTTCATCACGGGGTTTCAGAAACTTTATGCTTGATAGGGCTCCGTCTATGTATTCAAGATAGTTTTTCTGTTGAAGTTCTTTTAAACGTTCTTTGATCAAAGGAACACTGACCTGAATTTTATTGCTGACCTGCTGCTCACTGAACAGTACTTTATGTGTAGTAATTCCGGACATGCTACGGAGAAGAAGCTCTATGAAATAAGCATCTTTTTGGGGCAGCTGATCTATTTCATCAGATTTAATAAAAAGCTCCAGAGATGATAGGCTCTTATTGTCATTGTAATAAATGATTTCCTGGTTATGAAGGAAATTGAGAACGTTATTAATCTTGGCTTTTGATAACCTTGTGAAGTTTTGTATGCCGGCTGTATTCAGCTGGAATGTTTTCTCTGGTAATTCGAATTCTGCTACCTGGAAAATAGAGTAGAGGTAGCTGATGATTTTCAGAAATTCTGCTTTGTTAGGAGTCTGATTTTTCAGGATTTGATCAAAATTCAAAAGTTCCTGTTTGTTCCAAAGCATAAATGCAAAACTTTCTTGGCCATCTCTTCCCGCTCTTCCTATTTCCTGATAATAATTTTCAAGCGAGGCTGCAGGAGAGTAATGGAGAACAAAGCGGACATTATCCTTGTCGATACCCATTCCAAAAGCATTGGTAGAAATTAAGACCTGATTGTCACTATTGCTCCAGGTGTTTTGCCTTGTATTTTTTTCTTTTGTTGTTAAACCCGCATGATAATAATCTACATTATTCAGCTGATTTTTCTTTAAGAATTCTGCGAGGAGTTCTGCTTCCTTTCTGGTTCTTACATATACGATTCCTGAATCTGTATTGTATTTCAAAATATCTAGAACCCGCTGGAATTTATCAGAAACTTCTTCTGTGAAGATTTTAATATTATTTCTTTTAAAACTCTTCTGAAAAACAGAAGGGTTTCTTAGTTCAAGTTTGTTTTTGATTTCTTCCAGTACCTTTGGTGTTGCTGTAGCCGTTAATGCTAAACATGGAATTTCCGGATGATTATTTCTGAAGCCTTTAATATTCTGATAACTCGGACGGAAATCCTGTCCCCATTCAGAAATACAGTGTGCTTCATCAACGGCAATGAATGATAATTCAATTTCTTCAATATTTTGCAGAAACTGAAGATTGGTTAATCTTTCCGGAGATACATAAAGGAGTTTGGTAAGACCTTCTTTACAACGGTTGTAAATAGTCTCAGCATCATACTCATCAAGTTCAGAGGATAGATATTCTGCTTCTATACCACGGAATTTAAGCTGATTCACCTGATCTTTCATTAAAGCCAGCAAAGGAGAAATTACTACACAGGTTCCTTCTTTTAATAAAGCTGGAAGCTGATAGCATAATGATTTTCCGGCACCTGTTGGAAGCAGTACCAGCGTATCTTTTTCATTAATAACAGCATTGATTATTTCTTCCTGAGAATCTCTGAAGCCGGTGTAGCCCCAGAAATACTTAAGAGTATCATATTTTAGCTTTTGAAAATCCTGCGGAGAAATCATGATGTAAAAATAAGGAAAGTATCAGGACAAAAAAAGCCACGCAGTGCGTGACTTTTATATAGTAACTTAAGTTTATTATTTTGCTTCGAAGTATACTCTTCTGTTGGCTCTGTTTTTCCATTCAGGGCACTTCGTAGCTGGTTCGCACTCAGGATATTTAAGGTCTTTTTCACCTTTACCTACTGCGTTTAATTTACCAGACTGAACTCCGCTTTTGATCAGATAATTCTTAACGTTGTTAGCTCTTCTTTGAGATAATTTCTGGTTGTAAGCATCAGTACCTCTTGTATCTGTAGCTCCTACAACATTGTAAGCACCATTTGAAGAATTGATATAGTTTACAGCGTTATTTAAGATAGGAGTGTTTGAAGGTAGAATTCTGTCAGAATTTAAATCAAATTCAATTCCTTCCAGTTTAGTTTCTGTTTCCACTACAGGTCCTGTAGTTGTCGTAGGGCAACCATTGTTTTCAACCGGTCCTGGAACTGTTACACATTTATCGTAAAGATCAATTACACCATCAAGGTCTGTATCAAGAGCAACACCGGCACCGTCCACTCTCGCTCCTGCAGGAGTATCAAGTTGTCTGTCCCAATCGTCACATACTCCGTCATTATCAGCATCTCCTTTTTTACAAACTTCGATATCCTGATTTTTGTTAGCTAAGACATCAAGCTTGTAGTAGATTTCCTGAAGTGGATCATGCCACATTAAGTGAGATTCGTGTTTTCCTAATTTTACAGAAAGACCTAAAGTTGCATTGAAGAAGTTATCAGAAACCTGTGATGAATGTCTATTGACTTCACTATATGGATCACCTCCACCATCAAAGGTATCGTCACCTGTCATTACATACATTAATCTTCCTTCAATATCAACTCTTCTGTTCACTTTGAATTTCAGACCTGTACCAGCCTGCATGAACATAGATCCTAATTTGAAAGGCTTTACTTCAGTCATCAATCTCTGTCCATTGATATCTTTCTGATATGCTTTGTAAGCAATAGTACCTACCCCAGCATATCCGTGAAGAGCCCATCTGTAAGGAGAATGGTTATCAACTCTTCTCAAAAGATTAGAGAAGTTAATATCTCCCAATACTGATATTGCATCATATTGAGTTCTTGCTCCTACAGCTCTTGCATCTGGGGCAGAATCTTTGGTATTGAACCATCCTTGTCTTGTTTCACCTCTGTCATACTGTAAGTTGATCCCAAATGCATGGGTAATCGCTTTATCAATACTGATATACGCTGAATATCCAAAAAGGTTCTTACCATTACCGTTTTTGATAGATGTTAAATCTGCTGATTGCATTAGTGGAACACCAACTCCCGCAGAGATAGACCAGTCATTAAATCTTTTTGATTGATTGGTGAATGGGGAAACATTGGCAGACCCTGACGAGAACGTATTAGGATACTCTCCTTTTGAAACTGCCGTTGAGTCTTGTGCGTAAATAGCAGTGGGAAGTGCCAAAGCTAATGCAACAATTGCTAAACTTAATTTCATAGTGTTATTTTTTTAGTTAAGTTATTTTAAATGATTTTTTTACGCTAAAAAGTGATTTTAGTTTTATTTTTTTCTGAATAATAGTGGGTGTATTTTGAGGATTTTGTACCTATTGTCCCTAAAATGATATAAAGGTAGGTAAAATATTTCGTAGTAGAAAAAAATAAACCGAAAAGAATGTTCTTTTCGGTTTATTCATATTGTAAGAAATTACTTTTTCTTCTTTTTAGAAACTGCTTTTTTCTTTATTGGTTTTTTTACAGGAGCATCTTCATAGTCTTTCTTTGTAATGGAATTCCATTCAGAACTTTCTATAAATTTTACTGTAACTTTTCTGTCTGCTAATCTTTCGGCATCAGAAGCGGAAGCTGGTATCGTTGCTTCTGCTGAACCTACTCCTTTTGATTTCAGTACATTATCACTTACTCCTCTGTTTTCCAAAGCTCCTACTACAGCGGCAGCTCTTTCTTTAGATAATCTTAGGTTATATGCTGCGTTTCCTTTAATGTCAGTATGTCCTGTTAGTAAGTAGTTTCCTCCGTTTTCTTTGATGATTGAAGCTGCAAGGTCTAATTTACTATTAGATTCAGGTCTGATGGTAGCTTTATTAAAGTTAAAGTAGATATCCTTAAGAGTTTTTTCTACTTCTACAGCGGTTTGATTATTGTCTTTTTTCACAGGACAACCATTGTTTTCAACTGGTCCTGGAACTGTTACACATTTATCGTAAAGATCAATTACACCATCAAGGTCTGTATCAAGAGCAACACCGGCACCGTCCACTCTCGCTCCTGCAGGAGTATCAAGTTGTCTGTCCCAATCGTCACATACTCCATCATTATCAGCATCTCCTTTTTTACAAACTTCGATATCCTGATTTTTGTTAGCTAAGACATCAAGCTTGTAGTAGATTTCCTGAAGTGGATCATGCCACATTAAGTGAGATTCGTGTTTTCCTAATTT
>NZ_QNVT01000004.1 GCF_003385515.1 Chryseobacterium pennae
GCTCCTCCTGCTGGGCTCGAACCAGCGACCCTCTGATTAACAGTCAGATGCTCTAACCAACTGAGCTAAGGAGGAATGTCCTTTGTTTTAAGTGGTGCAAATATAATATGAATATCCGTACTAAGCAAGTTTTTATTCCTTAATATTTAACGAAAATTGCTATCGTTTTATTTTTCAATAAATTAAAATTACATAAAATAATTAGAATTAAAATTGTGCGTGAGAAAAACGGTCTCCAAGGGGACTTTTTTCATAAATAAATCTTTTATATCAGTAGACGCAGGTAATGGATTGGATCATGAATAGTAAGTAATCAATATCTTTTGATATGTTTTTAGGAAAAACTGCTCGAGTGATTTCTTTTCCCAGCTGATCTTATCAATCTTCTCCATATGTGGAGAAGCCATTAATATGATTATTACGGTTCAAAGAATGAATTTGTGTGGCTTTAACCAATAGAATATTTTCAATCATAAACTTACTCTTGGTGAAACCATTTAATTCTGTAAAAGAATAGTGTTTCTTTTATCTCTGAAATTAGCTAATAATTAGCTTATTTCGTCAGGTTTTATAACATTGAAGAGGGTATGTCTTCAAATCATTTTTTAAGCTCCCTGATGGGCTTATAAAAGTCCTGCATATCAAATCCGGTAAAAAGAATTTTGGTACTGTTTCAGTTCTGACTGAGAAAATAATAAAGCTACAGCGCAAGGAATGGTATCAAAAAGTATTATTGATGTTACTTTAAATTCTACATAAAGCTTTAGTAGATATCCTGAAGGAGGTAAAGGTCAAATGAATGAAATTGATTCTTTCCAGGCAGATAGATAAGACTATCGTTTCATCAATATGTTATCGTGATTATTAGCATTCCTAAAATAAAGCGGTTGAATATTTGTTCTTTGATTGGGTGAGCATAAATTTTTGTATATCCCCAAGTTTTGTATCTGATCCAAATAATTTAGCCTTGAATCTTATAAAATTTCTCAGTGTTCTAATTTTGGAATAAGTAGAAATAAAAAAAGACCTACATTTCTGTAAGTCTTTTTTGCTCCTCCTGCTGGGCTCGAACCAGCGACCCTCTGATTAACAGTCAGATGCTCTAACCAACTGAGCTAAGGAGGAATGTCCTTTGTTTTAAGTGGTGCAAATATAGGACGAATATTTATACCCTGCAAATATTTTTAAGAAAAATTTTCAAAAAATTATAAAGTTCCCGTAATGGCTTTAATAATATCGCTTCCAAAGATCAGTGCCATCAATCCTAAAAGGAAGATAACTCCCACCATCTGAGCATTTTCCAATACTTTTTGAGGAACCGGTTTTCCTACGATCATTTCATATAGCGTAAATAAAACATGTCCGCCATCAAGTCCCGGAATAGGAATAAGATTCAGGAATGCCAACCATACAGAGAACATTGCTGTAAAACCCCAGAATGCAGACCAGTCTATGGAAACTCCACCTTTTGCATCTTTACTTACTGGCATATTCTTAACAATAGCAAGTGGCCCACCTACTTTTTTATATCCCTGAACTTTTTTGTTAAAAATTAATTTAAACTGCTTGATCTGATACGTTAAACTTTCAATGGTAAGGGTAAACCCTCTTTTTATAGAACCAAAGAAGTTGTATTCGTTATGAACCATAAATTTCTCAGCTTCCTTGAAAGAAAGAATTCCAATAGTTCCTTCTTTAGATACCGGGATTTTAAGGTCTTCAGTCTGATTGTTTCTTACTACCTGGAAATCTACTACTTTTCCTGCATTAGGAACTACCAAAGGCTTTACTTCATCATAATAGGAAACAGGAGTTCCATTGATGGCAACAATTTTATCACCTAGTTTTAAACCTGCGTCAATTGTAGATTGAGTAACAATGGTATCAATAATAGGATTCATTCTTGGGGTTAAGAATGATCTTGGTTCCGGATCATGAAATGCCATTACTTTTCCATCATCATTCGTTGGGAAAGTAACGTCTTTTCCATTTCTGGAAACGGTTATTTCATCACTTAATAAAACATCTAATGCCAGTTTTTTGAAGTCTTTCTGGACCTTTCCGTCTACTTTCAATATTTTATCTCCATCCTGGAATCCCATTTTCTTAGCCGCAGCAGTATAATGAAGAGGAGTTGTGATTTTATCAGCGTCAAAAATCGTTTCCCCATTTTTTCCAACTAAGGCTGAGAATATTAACCAGGCTAAGAAGAAGTTTACGGTAACTCCACCCAACATGATGATAAGTCTCTGCCAAGCCGGTTTAGATCTGAATTCCCATGATTCTGCCGGTTTTTTCATCTGAGCAGTATCCATACTTTCATCTACCATTCCGGCAATTTTTACATATCCACCGAAAGGAAGCCATCCGATACCGTATTTGGTTTGCTCCGGATATTTTCTCCAATCATCATCAGAAAGTTTTGATATATCGATAGGAACTTCTTCCTTTTTTCCGTTTACCTCAGTTACTTCCGTATCAGGCAGATTCTGTGAGAAAAATTTATACTTCCATTTTCCGTTGATTTTCTTCATCGAGAATATGGAGAAGTAAGGATCAAAGAACAGGAAGAATTTTTCTGCTCTGGTCTTGAACCATATTGCCGGTAAGAAGTGCCCAAGCTCATGAAGAACTACAAGTATAGAGATACTCAGAATGAACTGGAAGAGTTTGATTGCTATTTCCATTAATAAATTTTAGATTTTAATTTGCAAAGGTAACAATTATCAAAACTATGCCAAATAAAAAAGCCCCTCGAAACGAGAAGCTTTGTCATATTTCAGGACTATTTGATTATAAATTGAAAGAAACACCCAGACTTCCGTTATTACCTACCTCTGCAAATACCCCAATTCTTTCTGTAAAGAAGTAGCGTGCTCCGATATGAGCTCCTATTCCAAAGTCTTTTCCAACAACTCCTACGTCAACACCAGGATAAATATCCAACTTTGGCGGAAGGCTTAAAGCTTCCTGAAGGTGGAAATTCAATCTGCCAAAAACAAACACCCGGTTATCCTTATCGTTGTTCTTATAATTACTGAAATAGCCATTAAGACCTGCTCCAACGGATATGAGCTTGTTCAGTCCGTAGTCGTAAGTTCCTGTTACCCCGGTTCCATATCCCCAGGCGCTCAGACCCAGTTGGATTTTTTGATCTCCTTTTCCTGTCCATGCCTGAGCATTAGCTGTGATTCCGAAAAAGAACATCATCACCATAAAAACCAATTTCTTCATAAGCTTTATAATTTTTAATGATATTAATAAAAATTACCTGCATCAAAAATGAAACCGAAAGATGTTGAATAGTACAAAAACAGAAGACTTTAATAAATATTAAGAATTATAGGCCGCCTTTCTTTATTCAACATAAAAGGCGTATTTTTATCCTTTAGATATTGAATTAATTTAAAATAAAAAAGATGAAGATTGTAGGGCTCAATTTGGATATCATCTGGAAAAATAAAGCTGAAAACTTTAAAACAATAGAGAACGAACTTGAAAACCTGGAGGCAGATCTGTTTTTACTTCCTGAAATGTTTTCAACAGGCTTTTGTATGGATGCATCAGAAGTTTCTGACAGAAATGAAGAATCTCTGAAGTTTTTAAAAAAGATCTCGAAGGAGAAAAATGCAGCATTCTGTGGAAGTGCTCCGGTAGAGGAACAGGGTAGTTTTTACAACAGAATGTATTTTGTACAACCGGATGGAGAAGTTGCTTTTTATGATAAAAGACATTTGTTTTCTTTCTCAGGAGAGGATAAAGTATATACTCCGGGGAAAAATAGGGTCATCGTAGAATATCAGGGAATACGGTTTTTGCTCCAGGTATGCTATGATCTTCGTTTCCCTGTGTTTGCAAGAAATAATGATGATTATGATGCTGTTTTATATGTTGCGAATTGGCCTGAAAAAAGAGTAGGAGCCTGGGAGCATTTACTAAAAGCAAGGGCTATCGAAAATCTTTCTTTTGTATTTGGATTAAACAGAATAGGAACGGATGGAAACAATCTGTTTTATCAGGAGAGCTCACATTGTTTCTTTGGTGATGGAAAAGAAATTTCAGATAAAAAAGGAAATATTGTCTCAGCAGAACTGGATATGAATGAATTGAAGGATTTCAGAACACACTTCCAGTTTTTAAATGACCGCGATCATTTTTCAATGGATTTATAAAAATAAGGCTGAGTTTTAGTGAACTCAGCCTTATTTTTAGTCTTAACTATATTGTTGCAGAAGATTGGTCAATGTATTGACATCATGCACTCCGCTTTCTTTCCAGAGAAGCTCTCCGTTTTTGAAAACAGCTAAAGTAGGCACACCTCTTACCCCATATTGTGCTGCCAGAGCAGGGTATTGGTCTACATCTACTTTGATGATTCTGGCTCCTTCGCCTATATTTTCTTTTACCGTATTTAAAACCGAAGACTGAACTTTGCATGGTTGGCACCAGGTGGCAAAAAAGTCAATAAGTACCGGTCTTTCGGAATTGATGATTTCCTGAAATTTTTGTGACATAGTTTAAGTTTTATGAATTACTTTTTATCAGCTTCGTTCTGGATGCCTTTCACATTTTTCCAGCTCGTTCCATCATAGGCTTCCACTCCGTTTTTCTTTAAAATTTCCATAGCCTGATCTGCCTGTACTCCTTTATTGCAGAAGACAACCACTTTTTTACCCTTCAGGGTTTCAATATTGTTCTGAATTTCTGCCAAAGGAATATTGATAGCATTCTTTGCTGTTCCTGCAGCGTATTGCTCAGGAATTCTTACGTCTACCAATGTTACATCCGGACTGGTCACAACATCCTTAATGTTAGCCTTGGGAGCTTCCGCAGAATGAGTTGTTTTACAGCTGCTTAATGCTAAAAATGAAACCAAGGCAATTCCAAAAAAATTAACTTTCATGAGGTTATGATGTTTTGGATTGGCATACAAAGTCTGTTGTAGGAAGTTTTTCTGTTTTTTTAATACCGTTAAAACCTCCTTCTATTTCAGTGAAGTTCCTGATTCCGTGCGAATTAAGTATGCTTGCTGCAATCATGCTTCTATATCCTCCTGCACAATGAAGGAAGAAATGTTCCGAGCTGTCAAGATTTCGGGCCCAGTCGCTGATGGAATCCAAAGGTCTGTTATAAGCATTATCAATATGCTCAGCAGAATATTCCGTTAGTTTTCTGACATCAATTACTTTTGCATCAGTTGTAAACTGTTCTGCAAATTCAGAAGGGGAGATTCTTTTCACTTCGTCGATTTCTTGGCCCGCATTTTTCCAGGCTTCAAAACCTCCTTTCAGATATCCTACAACATTATCAAATCCCACTCTGCTTAATCTGATGATCACTTCCTCTTCAGTTCCTTCCTCCGTTATCAATAATAGAGGATGTTTTACATCTACGATTAATGTTCCTACCCAAGGGGCAAAATCACCTTTTAAACCTATGTTAATAGAATTGGGCACAAAACCTTTATGGAAATCTGCAGCTCCTCTTGTATCCAGAATCAAAGCTCCCGTTTCTTCAGCCAATGCTTCGAAATCTTCAGGAGACACAGGTTGCAGTCCTTTGTCCATTATTGTATCCAGACTTTCATAACCTCCTTTGTTCATCGCTACATTCATTCCAAAATATTTTGGTGGTGCAGTCAGTCCGTCAAGTACTTCTCTGATAAAAGAAGCTTTATCCGGTTGATTAAGAGCGTAATTTGTTCTCTTTTGATTCCCTAAAATATCTACCGTTTCCTTCTGCATATTTTTTCCACATGCGGAACCTGCTCCATGAGCCGGATAAACAGTTATGCTGTCATCCAATGGCATAATTTTGTTCTGAAGACTGTCATACAGAATACCTGCAAGATCTTCCTGAGTAAGATTGGTTGCTTTCTGTGCAAGATCTGGTCTTCCCACATCTCCTAAAAACAGAGTATCCCCTGTGAAGATTGCTGTTTCCTTACCATCTTCATCAATTAAAAGATAAGTAGTACTCTCCATAGTATGGCCTGGAGTATGAAGTACTTTTATTTTTATTTTTCCAATTTCAAAAACCTGGTTGTCTTCTGCGATAATGGCTTCAAATTCAGGAGCAGCAGTGGGGCCGTACACAATAGGAGCTCCGGTTTTTTTACTCAGATCCAGATGCCCTGAAACAAAGTCAGCATGGAAATGAGTTTCAAAAATATATTTTAAAGTGACATTATCTTTTTCCAGACGATCCAGATAAGGTTTTACCTCTCTTAATGGATCAATAATGACAGCTTCGTTTTCTGATACAATATAATAGGCACCCTGAGCCAGACAGCCCGTATATATTTGTTCAATTTTCATTGGGGTATTTTTTTAATAGTTAAAGATACAAAGTATTAGATAAATTCTAAATCAAATGTTAAATTCCATTGATAGTTTCTTTCAATACTTGTTAAACAAATGTTTAAGTTTCTTTGTTTTTTCAGCAAAAAGAATGCCTTATATAAGGTTGAGTGATAAATGCTGTTTTTTATCATGTTCTTTCTGTGGTTAAAGGTTTGTATATGACTGTTTTATATTATAATACTACAGGATGTAATCACTCAGTTTTCAATATAATGTTTATACAATATTCAAATCCGGAGTATTCAATCAGCCCATATTGTAAAGCTACAAATAATATAAATTATTCTTGTTGATAGGTTTATTTGTCTAGTAATGAGAAGGTTTTTTCTAAACACACTGCGAGGTAAGATATTAATTTTCAAGAAAGAGTTATTTTAGATGAAAAGTTTAATCATCTTATAAATATTGAAATGGCAATTCTAACATTGTTTATATCAAATTTTAAAACAAGATACATAAAGTAAAAAACCAAAGCAATAATTTTATTGCTTTGGTCTAATTAATATTTTTAATTAAAAGTCTATAATAGACTTTTAGGGCTTATCAGTGTTTTTTTTATTACAAATATCTGATTACATGTTACTTCTTACTTTATTTTTCTTTAAAGTCTTTAGGATTTGCGGGATCTTTAGGTTCCTTTGTTTCTGTTTCGTCATCCCATCCACCTGGTTTATCATTTTTAGGTTTAGGTGGAGGAGTAACGTCTGTATAAGAAGCTGGAGTATCATCCTTAACCTTATCAGAAGTTTCTCTCGCTTTACCCATAACCCCTGCTGCTGGACCGGTTACTGTTGCTGGGTTACCCATTGATGTCTCTACACTGTCATTAGATCCTTTAATATCAGAAGTCACTGATTTGATAAAATTGAATATAATATTGGACTGTGGTGATGTTTCTCTCACAATTTTTGGGTCTTGTTGTACTTTTTCTTGAGGCTTAAACGGATCATGAGGAGGAGTACTGATTGATTCGTTTTCTTCTTTTGGTATGAATCCAGAAAGTTCCTGCTCTGATTTGCTACCTCCCGCAGCCGTACTGCGGCCAAAATTAAATATATCTTGAAATGCCATATTTTTGTTTATTAATAAGTTACTGAATTTATAAATTATGAGGACGAACCACAGAGAAAGTCTCTTTACTACTATCAATGTTAGGAATTTGCTTAGTCTCGAAAATAGTATGGTTGACATCCAGAGCGGATACTTTTTCTGCCATTCCTTTTGCTCTGTATTTATCATTCGCTGCCAACAACTCTAAAGCGGATATATGAACAGGGAATGTTTTAATTCCAATATCCTTAGTAAACATAGGATGACGGGGTGGACTAGATTTCTTATATGGATTAACTAATTCCTCAAAATTCAATCCAATATATCCGTCAAATGTAATAGGTATTTCGTAAGTAAATTGTTTTACCTGACGTCTTTGTGTTGCTAAAGTTTCAACACGAGAGTTTTTCGGAATAGATCCTGAAACATTAGAATTTGATTTCCATGCTGTTGTTAGGGTACCAGAAATCGTTCCTGTTAAAGAAAGTCCTAAGTCTGCACTTAATTCTCCACGACCGATAGCCGTACCTGTTCCTGTATAACTTAATCTGTTTGAATTGGTGAAAGTAAAATTAGTTGTTTTAGTCGTTGCTGATTGAGCTGCGGCAGAAATTACGCTTTGGGTACCTTGGTTGTCTTTATGATTGTGCAAATGCTTGGTTTTCGTGATGGTATTGCTATCATATTTTGCTAAACTATTAGATAAGCTCTCTGTTAAAATGGTCTCTATAGTTTTTGAAATTTGTCCTTGTAACTCTCCAGCAATTTTTCCTCCAAAGGTAGAGCTTCCCATACCTGCCAAAGTCCAATTGATGGTATTTCCTACGGTAAATTCAATATTGTCAGAAAATTGACGGTCGAGATCCGACCTGTTTTCATAGCTTCTCGTAGATAATATATCCGCCACAGGCTGAATAATGTTTGACCTTTCTTCAAACAAAGGAGCTCCAATCTCAAAAAAAGCCATCCATCCTCGTTTTGCCGCGTTTGGATCAGGAAAATTACCAAATTTTCTATCATTGATAGATATTCCTATTGGTGATAATTCGACAACCTTATCATTTACTTTAACCTCCTGTCCATTCTCATTTACTTGATTATAGGTTAAACCAATTAGTTTTTTATTCATGATTCCCTTAATCAATTCATCAGTTATTCCTAACTCTTCCATATTTTCAACCGTAAGGATGCGGCGTTTCGCAGGATCCACAGTATATGTTGGTATTTTTGCCATATTTTTTAAATTATAATTTGTTATTCTAATAACCCTTGAAAGCGGGGAATTAGTTGTTAATGATTTGTTTTGTCGTATGCTCCCGACATAGAGTTTTATAATCAATTTATTTATATATATTCTGTACTGCGCACATACAAAATATAATATTGATGTATTGACTAATTTTTAAATGAAAAGACCAGCCTGGGATATCTTTTTAACTACTATTACGAAAATAGAGGTGACTGTCATCAAAACTTGTAGTATAAAATAAAATTTCTGAATAAAATTTTAAGTGACGTTTCGCAAGAGCCAACAGTCTATATTGCTTGTTGTACTCTATTTTTATAATCAATTTATTCATATATATTCTGTACTGCGCACATACAAAATATAATATTGATGTATTGACTAATTTTTAAATGGAAAGAACAGCCTAGGATATCTTTTTAACTACTATTACGAAAATAGAGGTGGCTGGCATCAAAACTTGTAGTATAAAATAAAATTTCTGAATAAAATTTTAAGTGACGTTTCGCAAGAGTCAACAGTCTATATTGCTTGTTGTATTCTATTTTTACAATCAATTTATTTATATTCTGTACTGCGCACATACAAAATATAATATTGATGTATTGACTAATTTTTAAATAAAAAGACTAGCCTAGGATCTCTTTTTAATTACTATTACAAACATAGAGGTGGTTGGCGTCAAAACTTGTCGTATAAAAAAAAATTTCTGAATAAAAATTTTAAGCGACGTTTCGCAAGAGTCGACAGTCTATATTGCTTGTTGTACTCTATTTTACAATCAATTTATTCGTATATATTCTGTACTGCGCACATACAAAATATAATATTGATGTATTGACTAATTTTTAAATAAAAAGACCAGCCTAGGATCTCTTTTTAATTACTATTACAAACATAGAGGTGGTTGGCGTCAAAACTTGTCGTATAAAAAAAATCTGAATAAAAATTTTAAGTGGAGTCGACAGTCTATATTGCTTGTTGTACTCTATTTTACAATCAATTTATTCATATATATTCTGTACTGCGCACATACAAAATATAATATTGATGTATTAACTAATTTTTTAAATAAAAAGACCAGCCTAGGATCTCTTTTTAATTACTATTACAAACATAGAAGTGGCTGGCGTCAAAACTTGTCGTATAAAATAAAATTTTTAAATGCCGGTAGATTATTTAATGAATACAAGTTTTTAAGGTACTAATATTTCTATTGTCTAACTTGTTAATATATTTTTTAATAGTTGTTTTCATGGTGTTGGATCATGCTTTGTTCTTGAATGCCTCAAAGAATTTAGCATAATTTCTCCTAATCATAAACTGATCATACGATTGCGAAAATAAGACATCGATACGCTTTCTGGATTTTCCGAAAATAATTATTCGAAAATTATCCAAAAAAAATTATATTTTTAAGCTTTAAAAGCGATCAAATGGCAGACAAAGCACAATTTATTGAAGAATTAAATGCTAGATACACTCCTAAGGGAGATCACATCATATTAGGAAAAGGAATGCTGGACGGAGAAGTAGTACCGGAAGTGAATGTAACGATTCCTCTAAAAACAATCAACCGTCACGGCCTTATTGCCGGAGCAACCGGAACCGGAAAGACCAAAACGTTACAGGTATTTGCAGAACAGCTTTCTCATCAGGGAATCCCATCACTGGTGCTGGATATTAAAGGTGATTTTTCAGGAATTGCAGAAGCTGGGCAGATGAATTCCATTATTGAAGAGAGATATGCAAAAACTCAGTTGCCTTATACGCCACAAGGATTCCCGGTAGAGTTGATGAGCATTTCCGGAGGAGAAGGGGTAAAGCTGAGAGCAACCGTAACAGAGTTCGGACCTGTTTTATTAAGTAAAATTCTTCAGCTTAATGATACCCAGCAAAGTATCATGTCTATTGTCTTTAAATATTGTGATGACAAAGGACTTCCTTTGATCGACCTTAAAGACTTAAAGAAAGTTCTGCAGTTTGTTACAGATAATGCACAGGGAAAAGCTGAGCTTGCCGCTAACTACGGATCAATAGCACCGGCTTCTTTGGGGGCTATTCTAAGATCTATTGTAGCTTTAGAGCAGCAGGGAGCGGGAGATTTCTTTGGAGAATTAAGCTTTGATGTTCAGGATTTGCTGGAAACCAGAGATGGAAAAGGAGTTGTAAATATTTTAAGAGTATCAGATATTCAGAATAAGCCACAGCTGTTCTCTACCTTCATGCTTTCACTTTTTGCAGAGATCTATATGACTTTCCCTGAGGAAGGTGATAGCGGAAAGCCGAAACTGGTGCTCTTTATTGATGAAGCACACTTGCTTTTTGATGAAGCTTCAAAGACCCTCCTTTCACAGATTGAAACGATGGTAAAACTTATCCGTTCAAAAGGAGTGGGAATTTATTTTATTACCCAGATTCCTGGTGATGTACCAGAAAGTGTTTTGTCTCAATTAGGATTGAAAATACAGCATGCTTTGAGAGGCTTTACAGCAAAAGATAAAAAGGAAATTTCAAAAGCAGTTGAAAATTATCCAACCACAGAATTTTATAACGCTTCCAATCTGATTCAGAATATGGGAATTGGAGAAGCATTTGTAACCGCTTTAGATGAGAAAGGAATTCCTACACCATTAGTTCATACCTATCTTATTTCCCCGGAATCAAGAATGGATGTTCTGAGTGGAGCAGAAATTACAGAATTAACGTCCAGCTCAGCTATGGTAGCCAAATATGAACAGGCAATAGACCGGGAATCTGCTTATGAAATGCTAACCAACAGAATGGAGCAGGCCGCTCAGAATCCAGCACCAAATCAACGAACAAAGCCGGTAAAAGAAGAGCCGGGAATGTTTGAACAGGTACTGCAAAGCCAGGCAGGCAGAACATTCACCAATACATTAATGAGGGAGGGCGCAAAAGCTATTCTCGGGATGTTTGGTTTAGGAGGAAGGAAAAGATGACAAAAAATAAAATAGGGAAAAGAAATTTTCCCTATTTTTATATAAACTATAATAACACAAATTAAAACACATATGAGAATACAATTATTTATTGTGCTTATGTCGCTATCCCTATCAAAAGCGCATGGGCAGAGTCAGTACTTGGACTCCAATTTTAACGGAGCAGGTTTCTTACAAACCGATTATAAATCTAAAAGTTACGACGAACTATCCAATATTAAGCTTTCCAATAATGGCTTGTATGCATTCGGGAGAGTAACAATAGAAGATTACAAGTCCTATGAAAGTGGTTTTGGAGTTCTGAAACACAACCTTACTTCAGGGTTGAATCCTACATTTGGCAACCAGGGAAAAGCAAATTATTATTTTGATTCCTATCACTATGCCGATTCCACAAGGGATGTATATCCTTATGCTGACGGATCATTTTTAATTCTTTCCGATTTGGGCTTAACTAAAATAGACCAAAACGGAGTACTGGACCCCAATTTTGCTTTTAACGGAAAACAGGAATTTGAATATGGACAAAAAACCTATACCAGGCTGTTGGTTCTACCCAACAATAAAATTTATGTTTTCGGGCAAAAAGGAGATGATCTGTATATTGAAAGATATAATCCGGATGGATTTTTTGATTTCTCGTTCGGAAATCAGGGAACCCTTACGATAGATGTAGGCTCACTTGATATCATTAACGATGCTAAATTGCTGAACGACGGCAGGATTTTGATTACAGGCTACAGCCAAAAACAGGTTAATAGTAACTCTTCAGGAAATACAAGGTACAATTTTATAAAAAAAATAAACCAGGACGGAACACTTGATCCCGCTTTCAATTATGATGATATTCCAAGCATCTACGATAATCCGGGATATTTCAAAAAAATGCTTGTAGACAATTCTAATACTTACGCATATATTATCAATAAAGTAAGTGAATGTGACCATAGAGTTTTAAAAGTTAATTTACAGACATTAGCATCTTCTAAACTTTTTGTAAACCCTAGCGGAACCCCTTGGCTGTGTAGTAATTTAAATCCTAAATATGTTGTAAATGATATTATTCTTGATGGAGATAGAATGTATATTGCCGGAACAGAAAAAATAAACGCAAACAACTCTATGTGGGTGACCCGCTACAATTTAGACGGAATTATGGATACAACCTTTGCCAATCAGGGGAAGTTCAATTATTTTACTTATTCTGGTAATCCGAATTCTCCGGTAGATGACGTGGTAAATCTGGAAAGCATACAGCTGGCTCCAGACGGAAGCCTTTATGGTGGCGGAAGATTGAATAATGATTTTCTGGTTTTTAAAATTTTAAAGACTCTTACGTTGGAGGTAAATGAATCGAAATCAGATAAAACTCATATTTTGAACGTATATCCCAATCCTGTAAAAGATTTTTTATTTGCTGAAAATAAGAATCTTACAGGAAATATTCAGATTTCGGTTTATGATATGTCTGGAAAATTGGTGAAAAAACAAAATTCAGATTCCCGCAATGAAAAAGCTTCAATTGATCTTTCTGACCTGATGTCAGGAAATTATGTAATAAAATATGAGGCTAAAAACTTTTCTCAGTCTGTAAGGATTATAAAAAAATAACACAAAATGAAAAAAAATATACTATTACTTCTTTTTTCAGGGGTCTTTCAGCTGGGTTTTTCTCAACAGGGAGTTCTTGAAACTAATTTTGGTCTTGGAAAGTTCAGCTATGTTGAAAATGATAACGAAAAACAGATTCTGAATGCTATTGAATATACTAATGATACCGTTTTTGCCGCAGGATATTCGGGCCCTGTAACGGATGTATCTCTTCCTAATGCAGAAGGTCGTTTTGTATATAAAGACCGTTTCTTTTACTATAACAACAAAAATCATAATAAGATAGCGGTCTCTATTGGTGATGAAGGCTCAAGAGCCAATGCCATTAAGTATAGTAAGGGTTATGTTTATCTGGCGGGCTATTCAAAGGATAAAAACAGGAAAAGCTTTGCAGTGGTAAAAATTCATGCAAGAACTGGAGCTTTAGTTGTTTCTCCAAGCTTTAACAGGGATTCTAAAGTTATTACAGATTTTACAGGAAATGATGAAGCCAATACCATTGATATCAAGAATAATAAAATCTGGGTGGCAGGTAAAGCCGGAGTCAATGCCGTAATTGTTCGGTATAATGTCACCAACGGTTACGTAGATAAAACTTTTAACCAAAAGGGATTCATGCTATACCCGATTGGAACACAATCTGAAATTAAAAGTCTCAAAATTCTTCCTGATGATAAAATGCTGATTGCAGGAACTACAAACAATGGAGCGCAATCAGATTTTTTTATTGCAAGACTGAATCCTGACGGAACTTATGATTCTTCTTTTGGAACGAACGGGATTAAAACGATAGATTTTTTTGGCGGGAATGACCAGCTCAACGTGATGAAGATTTTATACAATGGCAAAATCATGCTGGGAGGCTCTTGTACAAGGATGGTCAACAATATTGATGCAGCATTGGTAAAACTTAATGCTGACGGAAGTTATGATACTTCTTTTGGCGGAGCTGGAAAAGTTACTTATGATGAGGGAACTAAAGAAGATGTAGTGAATGATGTAGATGCTAAGGTAAATGCCAGTAGCCAGGAAATTATTTATGCTATAGGGTATAAAAAGCCAGGAGTATACAAAGATGTTTTATACAGGGAGTTCGATGCTGACGGAAGTACATTTGCCAGTGGACCAGCCGTTAATAACTTGAGTAACTACGATGATTATCTGGTTGCAGGAGCATTTGATGTTTTGCCTGTAGGGAATTTTACAAGTCCAATGACAATGTATGGTAATCTGTTTTGTAGGGAAGCTACGGGGAATTATATTCAATTTAATAAGCTTGGCAGTAGTATGACCATGTTACCTGTAGAATGTGGATCTTCTTATGCTACAGAAATCAATAATATTAAAGTAAGACAGGATGGTAAAATATATGTACTGTACCAGAATCAGCTGAAAAGATATCTGGACAACGGAACCCCGGATCTGTCTTTCGGAAATAATGGAACCTTTACCGGAATGGCTGCCAGTGAATTCGACCTGTTACCCAATAATAAAGTGGTGGCTAATGTTTTTATCTATGGAACCAATACGCAACGGTATAGTGTTATTTTAGATGATAATGGAAAAATTATAGATAATTTCGAGTTTAAAAACTTACCGGGAGCAGATCAGAGATATATTAATAAAATCATTTATTCTGCTGCCGAGAATAAAATGTATGCGTATTATTCCTCATATGGTACTCAATTTTCAAGCCCCGTGATGTGCAGATATAATTTAGATGGCACTATTGATGATTCTTTTGCCAATAATAACAAATATATCCCTGTTATCCAGAAATATGGTTCATATGACGCTGATTTGACCAAATCAGATGTAAACAGCCAGAGAATTGTAACCATTGATTTTAAAACAGATAAAAAAATTATTAAACAATATGATCTTGATGGCAATCCTTCAGGAAGTTTCGGAACTATAGGGACTATGGAAATTCCTTATACTCCTGACACTAATTTTATATTTAAAAAAGTAGCTCTGGATAATCTGAATAATGTTTATATCATTACAGAGAAAACAGAAAACTTCAATACGACTCTGCTTGTAGAAAAATATAACTCAACAGGGACTTTGGATACATCTTATGGAAATGGAGGGATTTTCGAATATGCTTACAATTCTGCTGATTCAAATGCTCATTTTTATAACATTAATGTTCAGGGTGATAATAAATTGCTGATGGCTGGAAAACGCGGAAAGTTATTTGTAGATAATGACGGATATACAATAAGGGTAAATACCAATGGTACCTTAGATACCAGTTTCAGTATCCAGAATGATGGCGTGTTTTCTGATAGGGAAGATGGTAATCCCAATGACTTCTTTGAAAATATCAGTGCTATGGGAATCACTCCAAATAACGAGATAATTATAGGAGGACTTAATAAGAATAGAAGTACTGGAAATGCAATAACTTATACCGCAAAAATCAAAAAATTGAAATAATTTTATATATTAGTGACTAAGTGGTAAGCTTTTTGGGTAACTTATTTTGATATATTTTTTACTATTTTAGCAGGTTATCTTCACTGGCGGGAAAAGAATATCAGATGAAAGAGTTAAAATTTTTAATAATAAACACAGCAGTTAAAGGGAAAATCAATGTATTCAATTATAGACATAGAAAGTAATGGTGCAGGTTATAGAAATGAATGCATTATAGATATTGCCATCTACAGATATGATGGGCAGAAAATTACAGATCAGTTTATATCGCTTGTCAACCCGGAAGGAGATATTACTCCTTTTGTTCAGAAACTGACCAGTATTACACCAAAAATGGTGAAGACAGCGCCGAAATTCCATGAAATAGCCAAAAGAGTTATTGAAATTACCCAAAATACAACATTGGTGGGGCACAATATTGATTTCGATTACAGAATGCTTCGTCAATCATTTAAAAGGCTTGGTTATGATTTCAAAATCAATACTTTAGATACTATTCCGTTAGCGAAAAAACTGATTCCTGATGAAGTGAGCTATTCTCTCGGTAAGCTGGTAAAGTCACTGGGAATCCCCTTGACTAATCATCACAGAGCTGATGGAGATGCCAGAGCAACCCTGGAACTGTTTAAACTTTTAGTATCAAAGGATACTGAAAATGAAATTATTCAGAAGCAACATGATGAAACCAATGCCAAGACCTATATCAATAGGATTAAGGTGCTTACACAGGATCTTCCGAATGAAAAAGGATTCGTTTATTTTCAGGATGAAGCCGGAAGAATTATTTTTTCCGATTATGTGCAGGATATCAATAAATTTTCAAAAAAGTTATTCAATTCCAAATCAAAAAAATGGGAACAGGTTCAAAAGGATGCTGAACAGATTAATTTTGAACTTACCGGAACAGATATTATTGCCAAATTAATCCTGAACTCTAAAAATAGTAAGAAAAAAGAAGTTCTGCCATTCGGACTTTATTTCAGAAACAAGAAATATGTTGTTGAAAAAAATACACTCAATAAAACAGAAAAAGCAATTCTGAAATTCAGGTCATTTACTCAGGGTACAAAAGCCGTTCAGTTTATTGGTGCTCAGGAAGAATACAATGATGTAGCAGTGTTAAAGCAGAAGATAGAGTTTAGAAAAAGAAACGAGCTTTGGTTGGGTACCGGAAGAAAATTAGGTGAGAAGCTATTTTTAATTATTGAAAACGGAAAGGTAATATCCTTTGGTTTTTATGAGCTGTTTACACAGATACAGACATTAAGTAAGCTTGCCAAATTGAAAATTGATCTTCAGTTGTCTTCAGCAGATTTGAATAATGAACTGCAGCTTGCCCTTTTGCGCGGTGATTTTGAGACATTACCCTTGCCTAAATAATAAAGAAATTTAGACGTTAAATTTTGATTAGGAAGAAGATACTTTTTAAATCAATTATCTTCAAATAAAAAATAAATAGTACTTTTGCAAAAAATAAATCGAAGCAATGCAAAATTTTAAACAAATAAAAACTGGAAAAAAGGGAGCTGTTAAGTTCTCTAAGGTTTGGAATATTTAAAAGAGTTGTCTTGCATAAAAAATAATCAATGTGGCAGACTCTTTTTTTGAAGAATCTGCCTTTTTTTATGTTAAAATCAAATTATGAATTCACAAGAATTATTAAAGATTGCCAATGAGTTTGGCACACCAGTGTATGTTTATGATGCTGAATCCATCAAAATTCAATACGAGAAGCTTACGTCTTCCTTTTTAAAACATACTAAGTTCTTCTATGCGGCGAAGGCGTTGACGAATATCAATATCCTTAAATATGTCAAGAAACTGGGTGCATCTTTGGATTGTGTATCTATTAATGAAGTTAAACTAGGGCTAAAAGCAGGATTTCCAAAAGAGAAAATATTGTTTACTCCCAATTGTGTTGACTTGGCTGAAATAGAAGAAGCAATGTCTTTCGGAGTTCATATTAACATTGATAACATTTCCATTCTTGAACAATTTGGGAATAAATACGGAAATTCTTACCCTATCTTTGTAAGAATCAACCCGCATATCTTTGCCGGAGGGAACTACAAAATTTCAACAGGTCACATCGACAGCAAGTTTGGAATCTCTATCCATCAGCTTCGTCACATTGAAAGAGTGATGAAAAGTACCAACCTTAACGTTGAAGGACTTCACATGCACACAGGAAGTGAGATCAAAGATCCTGAAGTTTTCCTTCAGGCGCTGGATATCATGCTTGAACTTTCTGAGCATTTCCCTAATCTGAAATATCTGGATATGGGAAGTGGCTTCAAAATCCCTTATCAGGACAATGAAGAAGAAACAGACGTTAAAACATTAGGGAGAAAAGTAGAGAAAGTTTTAGGCGAATTCTCAAAAACAACCGGAAGGAAATTCGAATTATGGTTTGAACCGGGTAAGTTCTTAGTAGGAAAAAGCGGATACCTTTTAGTGAAAGCAAATGTCATCAAGCAAACTACTGCTACTGTTTTCGTTGGAGTAAACTCTGGATTTAACCACCTGATTCGTCCAATGTTTTACGATTCTTACCACGCTATTGAAAACTTGTCTAATCCAAAAGGTGCAGAAAGAATTTATACGGTAGTAGGAAACATCTGCGAAACAGATACTTTTGCATGGGACAGAAAATTACACGAAGTAAGAGAAGGTGATATTCTTGCATTCCACAACGCAGGAGCTTACGGTTTTGAAATGAGTTCAAATTTCAATTCAAGATTAAAACCTGCTGAGGTGTTATTCCTTGACGGAAAAGCCCACCTCATCCGTAAAAGAGATGAATTTGAAGATTTATTGAGAAACCAGATTGAAGTGGTGATATAAGTTAATAGAAAATAATAAATAAACGGCTGTCCTTTGGGATGGCCGTTTTGTTTTTATGCTAAGCCTGCCGGATAAATAATATGAAACCTATATTCTACGTTTGCAAAGGTACTGAGTAAAATATATTTACGACTTAAAAATCATCATACCTAAATTACAAACCTTAGCGACCGCTACGTTAAAATAAAAATCATTGAGTTAAGATTTAAAGAAAAATTTACAAGTTTTTTAATATTTATGATGGCTGGGTTTATCAATTAATTAGCTAAATTTGATAGGCTTAGGTTCTTTTTAACCTAATCACACTACAGAAAAACAACACCAAATCTATTAATTATGGCCAAAAATATAGCAGAGCAAATTGTTGAAATGCTCGAAAATGCCAATGTGAAAAGAATTTATGCAGTTACCGGGGACAGTCTCAATCACCTAAATGTTGCGGTAAAGAAAAGCAGCATTCAATGGATTCATGTAAGACATGAAGAAGTTGGAGCTTATGCCGCCGCCGCAGAAGCTGAACTTGATGGGCTCGCGGTATGCGCAGGAAGCTGTGGTCCCGGCCATGTTCATCTGATTAACGGGGTATATGAAGCGCATAGATCTCATGTTCCGATGCTGGTAATTGCCTCTACGATTCCCAGTGATGAAATGGGCATGGATTATTTTCAGGAAACTAATACCATAAAGCTTTTTGACGATTGCAGCTATTATAATCAAATGATCACAAGGCCTGAACAGGTGCAGCGAACATTTCAGACTGCTATTCAACATGCAATTTCCAAAAAGGGAGTTGCAGTGATAGGTCTTCCGGGTGATGTTTCAGAATTGGAGGCACAGGAAACAACAACTTCCACCCAGATCTTTAAGACCAATCCATTAATCAGACCATCGGACGATGAGTTGAAAAATTTGGCTACTCTCATCAATGAAAGTAAAAAAGTTACCCTTTATTGTGGAATCGGTGCCGCTGAAGCCAATGTTGAGGTTGTACAGTTGTCTCAAGTATTAAAAGCACCTGTAGGATATTCATTTCGGGGAAAAATGGCTATTCAGCCTAATAATCCTAATGAAATCGGACTGACAGGGCTGTTGGGATTTCCTTCAGCTTATCATGCCATGCACGATGCAGATCTTGTTATTCTTCTCGGAACCGATTTCCCATATCAGAAGTTTATGCCTGTGAAAAATAAAATTGTTCAGATTGATGAAAGCCCGGAAAGGCTGGGAAGAAGAGCAAAGCTTGAATTGGGGCTTACAGGAGATGTTAAACAAACCATTATGGCCTTACTTCCAATGCTGAATGAGAAAAAAGATGTCGACTTTCTCAATGAGCAGTTAGCGTTTTATGATAAAGTAAAAGAGAACCAACTTGAATATGTAAGAGATTCAGGAAAAGAAGATGCCATTCAGCCGGAATATGTTGCCCATACATTAGATCAGTTAGCTAAAAAAGATGCCATTTTTACGGTAGATACAGGAATGTGCTGTGTTTGGGGAGCAAGATTCATTACAGGAACCGGAGAAAGGAAGATGTTGGGATCATTTAATCATGGATCAATGGCTAATGCAATGCCTATGGCTATTGGAGCATCCTTGTCACATCCAGAAAAACAGGTGATTGCGATGTGTGGGGACGGAGGATTATCTATGCTGCTGGGAGATATGGCCACTATTTTCCAGTATAAACTTCCGGTAAAGCTGATCGTATTCAATAACAGAACCCTGGGAATGGTAAAACTGGAAATGGAAGTGGGTGGAATGCCGGATAATGAAACAGATATGATCAACCCGGATTTTGCATTAGTTGCTCAGGCGATGGGGTATCCCGGAAAAAATGTTCATAAGCCTGAAGAAGTAGAAAATGCTATTAAGGAATGTCTTGACCAGGACGGACCCTATCTTCTTAATATCTTTACAAATCCTAATGCATTGGCACTACCACCGAAAATTGAACTGGATCAGGTGTTGGGGATGACCAAATCTATGGCTCAGCTAATGTTGGGTGGGAAAATGGATGAGGTGCTTGAAACAGTGAAAAGTAATTATAAACATATTAAAGGGCTGTTATAGAGATTATTCTAAATGTTTTAAACAAATACTATAGAAAACATTTTTTTAGAACTTCACACATTGTGTGAAGTTTTTCTTTTTTGTAAGACATTTAAATATTTACCTTTGTTTATTAATTTAATGAATAGATCAGGCTATGAAAACGATACTTTTATTTTTTGCTCTTTGTTTTACAAACTTAGTTTTTGCCCAGGAGCTTGAGGATAGAGATGAGTCTTTTATTGTAGAAAATAATAAAAATCTTTTTAAAATAGACATCAAAGAACCTTTTATGCAGGTTGCTGTAAAGTGTAATGATTTTAAACCGGCTGCTTTCGAAGGAGGAGCTTCAGCATACAAAGATATCCTGAGCAAATATATGTATACCTATCTGAATGCAGATTTTTATACGCTGAGCGGGGACTTTACATTTACTTTGATTATGGATGAAACAGGGAAAGTAATTGATGCCGTTGGTAATCCAAAAGTTCTGCATAGCGAAGCTTTTTTTGATGATATGCAGTATGTAGTAAGAAGAATCAAAAGAAGTTGGAAGCCTGCAACCTGTAACGGACAACCTGTAAAATCTCAGATGAAAGTGAAAATGAATTTTTCTTCCTTATCAATAGACATGTAAATTCCACATGAATAAATACCAATCATTTTTCTTACTGTTTTAAGGTAAAATCAGGGATGATAGATTGTTCTCTGGGCAAGCTACCTTTTTTTATTATTGACAGACTATAACTATGAAACAAACCATTTTAATTGTACTTCTGTTTTTTGGATTTATGGGTTATTCCCAGGAATCACAAGCTCCCAAAGAAAAAGTAATGACTTCACAAAATGCAGAATTTCCGGGAGGAGATGATGCTTTTGCTAAAGAGTTTTTGCAAATGGTTCATTCTTATATCGATTTGGGGAAATATGCAGTAAACGGACAGTTTGTTTTTGTTTTTGATGTGAATACAAGTGGTAAGATAGAGAACCTTGATGTGTTGCCAAAAGTAAAAAACAGCGAAATGTTTATTGATGATATGAAATTTGCGATTAAAAAAGTAAAGAAAAAATGGAAGCCGGCAGTTAAAGATGGACAGCCTGTAGTTTCTAAGAAAATCATCAAAATTAACTTTACATCAGATCATTTTGATCACGGAGATTAATACTCATTAAGCAGAGGAAAATCACATCTTTTATGAGTTTAACAGATCATAATAATCCTCCTGCCATTCTGTCACAATATTTTGTATCTTTGCAGACTCATCTGTTCGTAGTTTAAAATTCACGGAACAAATCCCTGTGTTTTAATCCCGAACCTTTAAATTGATTATCGTGCAGGAAAAATATATAGACGAGACAAAACAGGGTGAAGCATTTGCTATTGCCGAAAGACCTGAAAACTCTAAAAAACTGTTTTTAGAAAGCTATGGCTGTCAGATGAACTTCTCTGATTCAGAAATTGTTGCCTCCATTCTTAACGAACAGGGATATAATACAACAATGAAAGTTGAAGAAGCTGACCTGATCCTGTTGAATACATGCTCTATCCGTGAAAAAGCTGAGCAGACGGTAAGAATGCGTCTTGCCCAGTTTAAAAAACTTAAGAAAGAAAAACCAAATATGACGGTAGGAGTTCTTGGGTGTATGGCGGAAAGATTGAAAACTAAATTTTTAGAAGAAGAACAGCTGGTTGACCTTGTAGTAGGACCGGATGCCTATAGAGATTTACCTAATCTATTGAAGGAAACTGATGATGGTAGAGATGCCATCAATGTAATTCTTTCCAAAGAGGAAACCTATGCAGATATCAATCCGGTTCGTTTAGGCGGAAACGGAGTAACAGCTTTTGTTACCATTACCAGAGGTTGTGATAATATGTGTACATTCTGCGTTGTTCCTTTTACAAGAGGTAGAGAAAGAAGTCGTGATCCACATTCCATTATTGAGGAATGTAAAGACCTTGCCAATAACGGGTATAAAGAAATTACCCTTTTAGGACAGAATGTAGACTCTTATTTATGGTACGGGGGTGGTCCTAAAAAAGACTTTGCAAAAGCATCTGAAATGCAGAAGGCAACTGCAGTAAACTTCGCTCAATTACTTGATTTAGTAGCGAAAGCAGTTCCTGAAATGAGAATCAGATTCTCTACATCAAATCCTCAGGATATGAGCCTTGATGTATTCAGAACGATGGCAAAACACGATAACATCTGTAAATATGTACACCTTCCTGTTCAGAGTGGAAGCAATAATATGCTTGAAGCAATGAACAGACAGCATACCCGTGAAGAATATCTTGAACTGATCAGAAAAGCTAAGGAAATTGTTCCGGAAGTAGCCTTTTCTCAGGATATGATTGTAGGATTCTGTAATGAAACAGAAGAAGATCATCAGGATACATTAAGCCTGATGAAGGAAGTGGAATATGACTATGGGTATATGTTCGCTTATTCGGAAAGACCGGGAACCCCTGCCCACAAGAAAATGGAAGACAATATTCCTGCTGATGTGAAACAGAGACGTCTTGCAGAGATTATTGCCCTTCAGGGAGAGCTTTCCAGAATGAGAATGAAGTCTTATGTAGGAAGAATGCATAAGGTTCTGATTGAGGGAACTTCCAGAAAAAATGAAAACCAATGGAAAGGAAGAAATTCCCAGAATGCCGTTTGTGTCTTTGATAAACTTGAAGGACAGGAAATAGGTGACATTGTGGAAGTTTTTGTGTATGATAACACTCAGGGTACGCTTTTAGGAAGAATCACAGAATAAATTTAAGTTTTTGAAAGCGGCTTTTCTTTTTACCCTGTTTTCTTTTGCATTGTTTTCCTGCCAGGCAGAGAAAACCATGAGCAAATATCCTGATATTGTAGGTGATATTACCTTTGATGAAAAACTGGATGAAACCGATTTTAAGAAATGTGGAGCAGGAAAGGACAAACCTTTCAGTTTTCAATATTATAATGTATCCCAGCAGTTTGATTATAAGGGAGAAAAGATTGCCATTGAAGAAAGGCTTAAAAAAGAAAATATTTCCTCAGAAAAAAAGATCAATGGATATATTACCGTGAGATTTTTAGTAAATTGTGAAGGAAAGGCAGGATTGTTCAGAGTAAAGCATCTGGATTCAGATTTGAAAGATGTTGCTTTGGATGGAGAATTTGAAAATAAGCTGCTAAAGTTTACAAAATCATTGAATGGCTGGAGGCCAAAAAAGATAGAAGGTTTAAAAATAGATTACTATCAGTATTTAACCTATAAAATTGAAGATGGACAAGTTTCAGAGGTATTACCTTAGCTTTTTGTTACTTATCGTGTACACCAATACTATTGCACAGGTCAACTGTAGTGCAATAGAGGGTGAGGACTGTAAAAAAGCTTGTGAACTTTATAATCAGGCTTCAGATTTACAGGGGTTCAGAGCATCTCAGGAAGGTTTTGACAGAGCGATTGAGCTTTGTCCGGACTTCTCCAATGCTTATATGGAGAAAGCAGTGCCTTATCTCAAAAATGGAGATTTTGCATCCTGGAAAATATTGATCGATAAAGCCGTTGCTTTAGATCCTAAAAAACATTTGGGGTATAGAGGATGGTGTAAATTTCAGTTTTTAAGAGACTATAAAGGAGCTGTTCTGGATCTGGAAGAGCTTAAAAAATATTATCCCGAAGATCTAGGAAGATCACAAAACGGAGATTATAATCTGGATGTAGTGAAAGCTATGTCCTACAGTGCTTTAGGACAGAAGGGAAAGGCCGTCGGAATTATTGAAAAACTGCTGGTTACAAGAGGGTATGTAAAGGGAATGTTTGACCATTACCAGCTTGGAGTAACCTATTTTGAACAGGGAAAATATGATAAAGCCCTGGAAAATTTTGAAAAACAAAGCAAAGAATACGACTTTGCCGAGAATATATACTTTAAAAGTAAAGTTTCTAAAATCAGAAACAAAGATTATTTGGATTTAAAAATGTTAGCCTTAAAAACGTATGATGAGGGAAAGACCATGAAAGATGGCTATACACATCATTTTAACAAAGTCTACAGAAAGCAGATTGAAGAGCTGTAGAACAATAACATTAAATCAATAATCAAAAATTTACTTATGAGCAACGAGCTACAAAACATAAAAAACCGCTTCGGAATTATCGGGAATTTTCCGGCACTCAACAGAGCCCTGGAAAAATCGATACAGGTTGCACCTACAGACATTTCCGTCCTTGTTATCGGAGAAAGCGGAGTAGGAAAAGAATTTATTCCGAAGATCATTCATTCAGAATCCAGAAGAAAACACCAGCCTTATATTGTAGTCAACTGTGGAGCGATTCCTGAAGGAACCATAGATTCAGAACTTTTTGGACACGAAAAAGGAGCTTTTACAGGAGCTACAGCTACCAGAAAAGGATATTTTGAGGTGGCAGATGGCGGAACAATCTTTTTGGATGAGGTAGGTGAGCTTCCTTTGCAGACCCAGGTTCGTCTTTTAAGAGTCCTGGAAAGCGGTGAATTTATGAAGGTAGGATCTTCACAGGTACAAAAGACCAATGTAAGAATTGTAGCAGCTACCAATGTCAACATGATGAAGGCTATTCATGACGGAAGGTTCCGTGAGGATCTCTATTACCGTTTGAATACCGTTCAGATTGATATGCCGCCTTTAAGAGAAAGAAAAGGAGATACTCATCTGTTGTTCAGGAAATTTGCCATCGATTTTGCAGAAAAATACAGAATGCCTGAACTGGAACTGGAGCAAAGTGCCGTTCATTATATAGAAAATTACTCTTTCCCAGGGAATATCCGTCAGTTAAGAAACCTTGTTGAGCAGATGACCGTTGTGGAAAGGAACAGAAATATCACTGCAGAAAAACTTGCAGAATATATTCCGATGGAAACCCATCTTCCAATGGTGGTCAGCAATCAGAGTACACCAAAACCAAATGATTTTGGAAGTGAAAGAGAAATCATGTATAAAATTCTCTTTGATATGCGGAATGATATTAATGATTTAAAATCCTTAACTTCGGAATTAATAAAGAACAGAGGAACAGCAGACCTCAGCAATCATGAAAAAAATCTGATTAACAGAATTTATACCCCTGAAGCTCAGCCACAAATCAACTCAGGATCATTGCTGTATTTTGAGAATAATGAGGCGCCAGCAGTACAAAACCCGACCATTATTTCAAGCCCGGATGACAGTTACGAAGATATTGAGGACATTGAAGTAGAGGAAAACAGACCAGAATCCCTTTCTCTTCAGAATAACGAAAAAGATTTGATTATCAAAGCGTTGGAAAAGCATAAAGGAAGAAGGAACAGGGCAGCGGATGAGCTGGGTATTTCACAAAGAACTTTATATAGAAAAATAAAACAGTATAATCTGGAAGATTAGAAAAGCGCAATCAATCATGGATATAAATTTAAAACCAAAGCCGATTAATTTTAAATTCGGGGAATATATTAACAAAGGATTCGAACTTTTGAAGAAAGATTTCGGAAACGTATTTACCGCATTTTTAGTGTGCGTTGTGATGTCGATTATTCCTTTTTGCGGGTTATTAGGAATGGGTAATATGTATAGATATCTTCATAAAATCAATAAAAATCAGCCAGCAAGCCCGGGAGATATTTTTGATTTTAAAGACTTTATGCCTTACTTTATTCTACAGTTAATTGTTTTTGGAGGAGTTTTACTCATTTACATTCCATTGGTGATTGTATTGGCTTTAACAGGAGCATTGTCTAATAATGGGAATGATGCTGGGCCACTTGCAATGATTTTTATAATTCCTTATGTAGTTTTTATTATGGTAGCGGTCTACTATTTTGCACTGAAAGCATTCTACATCGTTCCATTAATCAGCCTTAAAGGAATTAAAGATATCAAAACAGCCTGGAATATTTCAAAAGTAATGACTAAAGGGAATCTTATAGCAATTCTTCTTTTTTCATTTGTAGTAAGCCTTTTGGCTCAGATTGGGTTTCTTGCTTGTGGGATTGGGGTTTTTCTTACCATTCCATTAGCATATACTGCTAATTATTTTGCTTACGAAGATGCTATTCAACAGATTGAGTATGATGAAATCACTGAAATTGGATCTAAAAATGAATTTTAAAATTAAAAACATCCGTCTGAAACAGCCATTTTTGGTAGTGATGCTCCTTGCTCTGCTGGGAGTATTAAAGTCATGCTACAGCTTTACCGGATCATCTCTTACAGACGAGAAAACCGTCCAGATCAATGAGTTTCCTAACAATGCACCTCTTGTAAACCCTGCATTGTCACAACAGTTCTCTACAGATATTCAGAACAGGTTTTTACAGAGAACCACATTGAAAGGAACAAAATCAAATCCTGATATTCTGATAGAAGGTGAGATTACAGATTACTCTATTTCGCCTACTACGATCAGTTCCAATACCCAGACCAATCCGTCTGGCGGAGTAATACAACAGGCTCAGAATAGACTTACAATTACTGTAAAAGTACACTATGAAAATAAAGTACACCCGGATTCCAGTTTTGACAGAACCTATACGGATGAGGCTGCTTTTAACAGTAACTTGTCTCAGAGTGATATCGAAAGTCAGCAAGTAAAAATTGTGACTGAGAGAATTATTAACAAGATTTTTAACGACATTGTAGCGAATTGGTAAGATGAATCCCAGAGTTTTAGAATTAATAAAAAATCCAAAAAATATTCAGTCAGAAGACCTTGGCCTTTTGAAGGAAGAGATTCATGCATTTCCCTATATTCAAAATATCAGGGCGCTTCATCTGTATGGAGTACACCTGTATGAGAAAGAAAATTATCAGAAAGAACTTTCTATTACAGCGGCTTATACCACTGATAAAAAAATTCTTTATCAACTGATAAACGGGAAGATTCAGCAGGAAGTAACTGAAGAGAAACCCTCTGTAATAGTGGCTGAGAAGCCTGTTAAATATAATTATAATGTCAAGGGTTTCCCAATAAAAAGAGAAGAAACAGAGTCTTCTGTAAAAACAGTAGCAGAAAAGGAAACATGCATATTGCCAACAAACCAGGAGGTTCAGCATATCTATGTAAACGGAGAAAGAAACAGAATTCTGTTTGAAGGTGAGGAAAACTTCCTTGATGAGGAAAATGCTGAAACAATTGATCTTGAATCTACATTAGAGTCAGGAACATTGGTCACTCAAAAATCCGAACCTGAAGTAAAAGAGACAATTCAACAGGAAGTAGAAGAGGTACAACAGGGAACAGAAGAGAATGCAGGAGAAAACTTTACATCGGAAACGGTTGTTGAGGAAAATGAGATTACCTCAGAAGCTATAGAAGAAAAAGTAGAAGAAGACAACAGCCTAAGCTTTGAGGAGACAGAATCCTTATTGACAGAAGCAGAGGTTAAAGAAAATATAGCTGAAGTTTCAGAAGAGGACGCTGAAGCCGTTGCGGATGAGGAAATTCCAGTTTATGAAACTGAAAAAGAAGAACCGGATACCGAATTAAGTTTCCACGGAACAGATGCATTCCTGCCGGATGTTAAGATCCAGGCCACTAATGATAGCATCGCTGAAACAGTTGAAGTTCCTTTACCTAATGTAAATAAGCATGAGGAGGAAATGAGACGTCTGATTGAGGAGGTTGAGAAAAAGATGAAGGAAACCAAATCTGCTCCTCAGGAAGAAGAAACAGAACCGAAAGCTGCTGAAGATCACGAGATAAGTTTTGCGGAAACTCAAAATTTCCACTTCTGGTCAACAGGAGAAGAAAGCCCTGAACAGGCAGAGGTTAAAGAAGAAGAACCACATGAAGAAGCGATTGAACAGCCGGAACCGGAAAGAGACGTTGCAGAAGAGTCCGTTCCTGAAGTTCAGACAGCCTGGAAGCCTATGAGCCTGGAATCCCATATACCTGATTCTTTGATTAATAAACCTGTAGTAGCCGTTGTTCCTGCCACAGCTATCCCTGTAGCAACAGAAGCCCCTGTGGTAGAGCCGGAAGCAAAAAATATAGAGTCTGTTGAAGAAACGGAAGAAATAATAGAGCCTTCTGCTGAAGATATTTTGCCGGCTGTAGAAGAAGCTCAGGAATTATCAGAAGAAAAATCTGAGGATAGTTCAGAGGAGGTACAGGATGTTCCTGAAACGGTTTCGCAGGAAAAGAAAGAAGAAGTTCCTGTGATGAATGTTTCATTCTTTGGTACGGATATTTCGAGCCTGAAGGTTGGAGAAGGACAGAAGGAAAAGAAAGAAGAGCCTGCAAAAGGAGAATCAATGAAGGATACAGTAGCGGAAAATACAGCCCAATCTTCAATTAACAGTAATGTTCCGGGGTTTATCAATACCTGGCAAAGCTGGTTGAAAATAGACCGAGTAGATGAAGTTGTAAAAGAAAAAGAGGAGATCAAAGAAAAGGCAATTGAAAACTTTATTGAAAACAATCCTAGAATCAGCCAGTTAAAAGAAGAAAGCTCTTATGTGGTGAAAGAAAAGAATGATGATATTTCCCACCTGATGACTGAAACATTGGCGAATCTTTATGTTGAACAGAAACTATACTCCAAAGCAATTAAAGCATTTGGAATACTGATCAAAAAATATCCGGAGAAGAAAGAATATTTCGAAACTAAAATTAAAGAGATCAAAGACTTTAGAAGTAAAAACTAAAATATAAAAGGTACAGAAGTAAAAGCTGTACCTTTTGTTTTTATATTAATTTGAGGGCACTTTTTTGTTCCTAAGTTTTCTCCATGCTTTCCTTCCATAGACAATTACCAAAAACAATAAGATAATAGCCAGAACAGCGGCTATAATAGGCGCTACCATGGCAAGGATGGTCATAATGCCAGCTCCTGCTGTTTCGGTAGTTCCTACTACAGAATTACCCAATCCACCGGTAGTTGCCGTAGAAGCAGCCCGTATTCCTGCAAAACCTGAGCTGATGGTAGCTGCCGTTCCTCCACCCGCAATTAAAGCCAGGGCCCATTGCGGAAATGTTCCCAGTTCGGCAAACTGACTGGCAAATAAAACAGAGCCGGCCACTGTAGCCATCGGAATGGAGACCGTATCCAGTAAATGATCAATAAAAGGAATATAGTACGCCAGAATTTCAACCACTGTCGCAATACCTGTGGTGATTAATGTGGGCAAGCCCGCAAGCCATTCAAAATTTTCATTCATTGGAATCCAGTGAAAATAAGACGCCAGACTCACGGCAAACATGGGAAGAAAAACCCTGAAGCCTGTGGCTGCTGACAATCCAATGCCAATGAATGCACTGATGACGTACGAAAGATAGGGAACTTGATCTAACATATTAATTTTCAGATTTATTGTTTTCTATAAAATTACAAAAAGTATGCGAGATTTGAAGGATTGTAAGGGGAGATTTGGGAATGGGGTTACGAAGTATACACTTCAAACGCTCCACAAGAATAAATTTGAATAATCAGCAAAGTCTGTGAAATATAGACTTTATAGAAACTTGTATCCGTAATCATCTGTGCCAATCTGTGTTGTCAGTGGTGAGAAAAAATAAATGAAGAATGAAATCTGTGAGAAATATTAACTACAGATTTTCACAGATTTCTATTGTAGATAAGTAATTAAATGAATAATCCGTCAGATTAAAATTACTTTTTCTGCGTTTCACAGAGCCTGATAAATTGTGCTTCCACTTCCTGAAATTTTGGAGGCATCTCAGAAGAAACCCAAAACAGCATTGCCATAGTCTTTTCTCCAAAAGCTTCTTTAAATAAATCTTTATTCAATCGATAACATTCCCTCAGTAACCTCTTGATACGGTTTCTGTGAACAGCTTTTTTAAAATATCTTTTAGAAACAGAAACACCAAGCTTTCCGTTTTCTACCGGGAGAGTAGGTTTGTCTTTCAGAATAATAATTCTCAGATTTCCGGAAGTTTTCCACTTACCCTTTTCAAAAAGCAAGCTGATCTCTGTATTTTTTTTGAGCTTTTCCGCCCTGGGGTATCTGGAATTCTGCATTAATCTTGTTTCAGTAAATGATTAATCACTTCAGCAGCAGCATAAAGCCCAAAAATGGCAGGCATATAGCTGATTGTTCCATAAAAAGATCTTTTATAATTGGTTCCGTCTGTCATTTTCAGACTTTCCTCATCCTGAATATCGTTGGCAAAAACACAACGTACCCCTTTGTCGATTTTTACTTTTCTCAGCCTTTTTCTTATCTGTCTTGCAAGGTGGCAATGCTCGGTTTTGCTGATGTCTCTCACCAATACCTTACTTGGATCGGTCTTTCCACCAGCTCCCATTGAGCTTATTATTTTTATTTTTTTTCTTTTAGCAGCTATAATTAAGCTTAATTTTGGAGTCACACTGTCTATACAATCCAGCACATAATCAAATGGAGAAGAATCCATTACTTCATCCATTCTTTCAGGATTCAGAAACTCATTGATTTTAGTTAATTTAAGATCTGGATTGATGTCTAACAGCCTTTCAGCAACAACTTCCACTTTATGTTTTCCAACAGTGGACCTTAGAGCAGGGAGCTGTCTGTTTACATTGGTAATATCTACAGTATCACCGTCTACTATTGTCATACTTCCTACGCCGGCTCTAGCCAGAAATTCAGCAGCAAAGGAACCAACACCTCCTAATCCTACAACAAGAACAGTTGCTTTGTTCAATTTTTCCAAACCTTCTTCCTTAATGAGAAGTTCTGTTCTTTCCAGCCAGTATTTATCCATTTTTTATCGTGTGTAAGTTTTCTAAAATTTGTTCGTTGAGATCATCCAAAGAAATTCCTTTTATTTCCGAAACTTTCAGGTACAATTCTTCGATCTCAAAATCTTCATTGTCAGTTTCTAAAAAGAATTTGTCTAAGGGAGTAGTTTTTAAAATATCCTGCAAAGATAAATTATACAAAACAGCTTTTCCAAAACTCAGATGAAAATTATTGGCCAGAAGATCCTCTGCAATTTGCCGTTTTTTATTAAAACCATGGATGATCATAGGTTGTTCCGCCTTTTTTTTAAAAGAAATCACTTCGTAAAATTTTCTGACACAGTGTACAATAACAGGTTTCTTTACTTCATTGGAAATCCTAATCTGTTGTAAAAAGACTTCCTCCTGAATTTTCTGATCAGTTGGTACCAAAGAATCCAGGCCACATTCACCAATGGCAAAACAATTCTGAAACATCATATCCTTCATCCATACCATCTGATGGTCTATATCCGCAATATCAATGTCATTCGGGTGAATTCCTATTGAATAAGGGAAGTCCGGTGGAATTTGTTCAATATCCAAATTGTAAATTCCATTTCTGATGTTTTTTTTATGGTGATGAAAATCAAAAAATTCCATATTCAAAAATACGACTATTTGGAATTAATATAAAATTATTAAACGATCGTTTATAAATGTGTTAAAAATTTCTTAACTTTACTCAAAGTACACTTCATGAAAAAAAAATTTACTGAAAAACAGATTCACATCCTGGACATTGCAGAAGAATTGATTGCAAAGAAAGGGTACGAGGGAACTTCTGTAAGGGATATTTGCTCTAAGGCTAATATCAATGTCGCTATGATCTCCTATTACTTCGGTTCCAAGGAGAAAATGATGTCTTATCTCTATCAGTATAGAGTATTGAAGACCAGGGAAAATTTTTCAGAATTTGCGGATACCATTAAGGAAGGAAAGCCCGAAATGCAGATGCGCGAAATGATAAAATATATTGTTTCCCAGCTGTTCAAATACAATTATTTTCATGGGTTTGTTACTCAGGAACTCCGCCATACAGAGAATTTAAAAGACGAATTGCTGGATTTTTACCAGCTGTTTGTAAAAAAACTGGATGAAGTCATTAAAAAAGGAGTAGCCTCCGGAGTGTTTACTTTTACACCAAAGCCGGAAGATATTCTTACGATGATTATTGGTTCTACCTTATTTGTGATCCGGAATAAAAATTTTTATGAACTTTACGTACCAAGCAAAAACGAAGAAGCCTATGCAAAAGAGGCTGAAAAGAAAGTGAGAATGAATCTTTTATTAAGTGTTTTTGCAATTTTAGGATACGCTGCAGACTAAAATTACGTTAAATATTCATAAAAAAAAATCTATTGACAAAAAAGTTATATTTTTGCAAATTAGTAAATCGGCTGTATAATCCGAAAACTGTTGAACTTTTTATATGAAAAAATATATTTTAGGTCTTTTCGCTGTAGCAGTGATGGCATCATGTGCTAGCCAGCAGGAAAGAGCAATGAAGAGTGCTGATAAAGATTTTATCTTAAAAGCCGCCAATGAAAACTTCGCCAAGAAAAAGTGGAAAAATGCGTTGGCTCTTTATGACAGACTTGCGAACCTTGTAGCAGGAACGGATGATTTCCCTAACGTAGGTTTCAATACAGCTTATGCTAATTACTATGATAAAAGTTACAAACTGGCTGGGCATCAGTTTAAAAACTTTGCTGTTAACTTTCCAAAAGACCCAAGAGCTGAAGAAGCGGCTTATATGTCTGCATTATGTTACTATGAGGGATCTATGGATTACAACCTGGATCAGTCGAGTACAGAACTGGCGATCAATGAGCTTCAGGACTTCCTGAATAACTATCCGAATTCAGAAAGATCAAAAAATATTACTCAGCTTATCGATGAGCTTTCATACAAGTTAGAGTTCAAAGCTTATGAAAACGGAAGACAGTACTTTAAAATGGGAGAATACAAAGCTGCTAATGTTGCTTTGGAAAATGTATTGGAAGATTTCCCGGGTACAAAACTTCGTCCGAAAATTTATGATTATATCATGAAGTCACGTTATGAGTTGGCATTAAAGTCAGTTTATAGTCTTAAGGATGAGCGTATTGAAAGCGCATTGACTTACGTGAGAATGGTTGAAAAAGAAATTCCTAATACAGAATACTCTAAGACCGCAACTGATCTGAGAGTAAAACTGGAAAAAGAAAAGCAAAATTTTGTAGTTGTTAAAAAAGAAACAGAAGCAAGAATTGCAACTTTAACTGCCAAACAGAAAAAAGAGGTTGAAAAGCTTGAAAGCCAGAATAAAAAAGAGCAGCAGATTAAAGATCAGATTAGCAACGAAAAGCAGGCAAAGCAGATGCAGAGGGATAGTGCAGCACTTCAGACCCCTCCACCTGCAGCGACTTTCAAAATTAAAAGATAATTCGTAAATTTGCCATCTTAAAATAAAAATAATTTTCTCAAAATGAGTGTAAAAGATACAAAAGCAGAAGTAAATACTATCACTTACGATAAAGATAAGATTGAAGATAAAGTAGGTTCAATCTATGAAGCTATTGTTATCATGGGAAAGAGAGCAGAGCAGATCAATGCGGAGATCCGTACGGAACTTCACAACAAATTAGATGAATTTGCCGTTCACAATTCTACATTAGAAGAAGTTTTCGAAAACAGAGAACAGATTGAGATCTCTAAGCATTACGAAAAACTTCCTAAGCCAACTTCAATTGCTATTGAAGAGTGGCTAAATGAAGACGTGTATTTCAGAAAAACAGAAGAAAGAAAGTAATCATCATCTGTCTTTTTATAAACAAAGGTCATAAAGGAATTAAGTTCTTTTATGACCTTTGGTGTTTTAAACCCTGATTGTGGTAAAAAATAAGTATTTTAGTATTTCAAAAAAATTAAAGCTAAATGAGTGTTTCCGGTAAAAAGATCCTGATCGCTGTTTCTGGAGGAATTGCGGCTTACAAAGCTCACTTTCTGATAAGAGACTTTGTGAAAAAAGGAGCTGAAGTACAGGTGATAATGACCCCCGATGCAGAACATTTTGTAACCAAACTCAGTTTGGCTACTCTATCGAAAAAACCTGTTTATTCCGATTTTTATGGGGATAACGGAACCTGGAACAGCCATGTAGAACTGGCTTTATGGGCAGATGTGATGATCGTGGCTCCCTGTACAGCCAATACTTTATCCAAAATGATTCACGGAATGTGCGATAATCTTGTTATCGCCACCTACATGTCTGCAAAATGCCCGGTGTTTATTGCCCCGGCGATGGATCTGGATATGTATGCACATCCTTCCACAAAGAAAAACTTAGAACTGGCAGAAGATTATGGACATATTATCATTCCTGCTGAAAGTGGAGAGTTGGCAAGTGGGCTGATCGGGCAGGGAAGAATGGCAGAGCCGGCAACTATTTTTAGTACCCTGGAGAATTATTTTTCAGCTCATACCGTTGAGAAAAGTCTTGACGGAAAAACGGTTTTAATTACTGCTGGTCCTACTTATGAAGCCATAGACCCGGTAAGGTTCATCGGAAATCATTCTTCCGGAAAAATGGGATTCTCTTTAGCTGAAGAAGCTTCAAAAAGAGGGGCAAAGGTTATTCTGATCTCGGGACCAAGCTCTCAAACCCTTACCGATAAAAGCATAGAACTGCATAAAGTGACCTCTGCAAAAGAAATGCTTGCCAAAGTATTTGAATTTTATGATAAAATCGATATTGGTATTGCAAGTGCTGCGGTAGCAGATTATGCACCAAAGGATATTGCCAAAGAGAAGATTAAAAAAAATGATGAAAATCTTACAATCGAATTGGTGAAAAATCCTGATATTCTTAAAACAATGGGTGAGAATAAAACCCATCAGTTTCTGGTAGGTTTTGCTTTGGAGACACAGAATGAAGAAGAAAACGCCAAAGGAAAACTGGAAAAGAAAAATCTTGATATGATTGTACTGAACTCTTTGCGTGATGAAGGCGCAGGCTTTAAAAACGATACCAATAAAATCAAGATATTCACCAAAACAGAGAAAAGAGAATTTGACCTGAAGTCGAAAGGGGAAGTGGCAAAAGATATTCTCAACTTTGTTGAATCTCAGCTTTTAAAATAATTTTAATAAATTTCCGTTCTCAATTTTTAATAGACAATGAAAAAAATTATAAGTTTATTTTTTCTGTTATTTATCTGTAATCTTGGTTTTTCCCAGGAGTTGTTAGCAACCGTTCAGGTGAACTCCCAGCAGATAGGAGGAAGTAACCAGCAGGCGTTTAAAGCGTTGGAAAAGAGCCTTAGAGATTTTATCAATAATACCAGCTGGACAGGAAAGAAATTACAGAATTTTGAAAAGATCAAATGTGGGTTTTCCATTGTCATTGCTGAAAGAGATGTAAACAAATTCAAGGGAACCATTGTAATACAGGCAGTACGGCCGGTGTATAATACAACATATGAATCTCCTTTACTGAATCTTCAGGATCAGAGGTTCAGTTTCGAATATATTGAAAATGAAAACCTTATTTTCAATGAGAGACAGTTTTCCGGGAAAAACCTTACCGATGTAATAAGCTTCTATATTTATCTTATTTTGGGCTATGATGCAGACAGCTTCCAGTCTATGGGAGGAACTCAATGGTTTTCAAAAGCTCAACAGATCGCTCAGAATTCTCAGAACAGAAATTATGATGGCTGGAATACCGTCAATGAACCTAGAAGCCGTACCATACTGATCAACGAAATTCTGAATCCAAACTGGAGCCAGTTGAGATCTACTATGTATACTTATCACAGATCCGGAATGGATAATCTTTTCAGCCAGGACCAGACTCCTGCTAAAAAAGTGATCTTTGATGGCCTGATGCAGCTTAAAACATATGAAAACTCTTTCCAGCAAGGATTTTTCTTCAATCTTTTCATGGATACAAAGAGTGATGAGATCTTCAATGTTTTCAATTCCGGAAACAATGGTGGGCTTATTCTTAATGATCTGAAGCAGACCATGATTATTCTTTCGCCAAAAAATATTGATGGTAAGTGGAATAAATGGAAGTCATAGAATCTCTGCTGTGCGAAGAGGGATGCATGAAATAGATTTATTGTTTTTATAGGGTAAAGATTTTTATTTTTTATGCGTATTTGATATTGTTTTCTATATTTGTTATTATAATACTTAATTGTTACCAAATCCTAATATTATGAAATCTAAAATCAAAGTACAAAAATTAACCAGAGATCAGCAAAAAAACATTCTAGGTAGTGGCCCAATCTCATATGGATGTAGTGGCTGCTGCATGTGGGCAACTCAAGACGGTGTAAGAACATGTGTAGGGTATTATCCTCCTAACAGAGATTGTACCTGCATGGTTTAAAATCTTGTATTGAGATGCATGGACGTGATCTCAATCATGCTATATAAAGACAGGAATTGTATCCGTCGTTGGCTGTAATTCTTAAAAGTAATCCTCAAGGGCCTCAAATAGCTTTAAGGATTACTTTTTTAATATGTTTATTAGGTAGGTAAGATTGTTGTTTCAGGATCTCTAATGGTAAGGTTTCTGGATCAACTGCAAAAGAAGGATGATTCAAACGTTTTATTTTAGGAAGCTAAGATATTTCGTGGATATATATTCTTTCCTTAAGAATATGAGCTAAGATGCTAAAAACTGTATGTCAAATTAAATTCCATAAATACAAACAATATTATCTCCGGACTTTTGAGACTGATTCAGGTTTTCCCTGTTTCAATATGGAGATTTAAAAATTTCACAGGATTTGCTATTCTTAGATATTGAATACTGACTTCTAAAGTTCTATATTTGCATTTAAAGTAACCCGTCGTTTATCCATGCTTTCAAGAATTTACATTAAGAATTTTGCCCTGATTGATACCCTTGATGTATCATTAAATAACGGTCTTCAGGTAATTACCGGAGAAACCGGAGCTGGAAAATCCATCATTCTGGGTGCGCTGCGTCTTATTCTGGGAGAAAGAGCAGATGTGAAATCCATATCAAAAGCAGAAGAAAAAAGTGTTGTAGAAACGGAGTTTGCGTTGAACAATCAATTCAAGAAATTCTTTATTGAGAACGATCTGGATTATGAACTGCAAACCATCATCAGAAGAGAAATATTGCCATCAGGGAAATCCCGGGCATTTATCAATGATGTACCGGTAACACTGGATATCCTGAAAGAGCTGTCTTCTCAGTTAATTGATATTCATTCCCAGTTTGAAACTTCCAATCTTTTTACTTCAGAATATCAGTTTAAAATTATAGACGGGCTTTCTGAAAATAAAAAAATTATCGATGATTATCAACAGGCATTTTCAGCATTCCAGAATCTTAATACCTTACTTAAAAAGCTGAAAACACAACTTTCAGAGACCAATAAAGAAAGTGACTATAAAGATTTCTTACTCAACGAGCTTGAAGAATTGAAGCTTGATGATGTAGATTATGAAGATATTCAAAATCAGTTATCCATTCAGGAAAATGCAGGGATGATTTCTGAAAATGTAGGCCAGATTCTTTCGAGGTTTCATCAGGAAGAAATAGGAATTCTTTCATTTTTCAATGAGGCAAAAGCTAAACTTTCCAAAATTGCAGGTATTTCCACCAGTTTTGCTGAGCTGGATCAAAGACTTGAAACTTCATTTGTAGACTTGAAAGATATCATTTCTGAACTTGAACATGAAGCAGAAAAACTGGAGATCAATCCGGAAAACCTTCTTGTTCTTACTGAGCTGAATAATAAGATCAATGCTTTATTCCTTAAACATAATGTTTCAGATATCAATGAACTGATCGAAATCAGAAATGAACTGGCAGGAGATCAAAGAGGAGCTTCAGAGTTGGAAGCACAGATCATTGAAACCGAAGAAAATATTGCTGAGAAAGAAAAATCCCTTCAGGTTCTTGCTGAAAAGCTTTCCAAAAACAGAAAGAAAAATGTTCCTGTCTTCATCAAAAAAGCAGAAGGATTACTTAAAAAGCTGGGACTTGAAAAAGCCAGAGTTGATATAGAATTGCAGGATGCAGAAGAATTTAACCAATTTGGAAAGGAAAATATTCAGCTTTTATTCCAGGCGAACTCAGGATTTCCTTTAAAACCGATCCAAACAGCCATTTCCGGAGGAGAAAGATCAAGGGTAATGTTGGCGGTGAAAAAGATCATTGCAGAAAGTGATGAATTACCAACATTGATTTTGGACGAAATTGATACCGGTGTTTCTGGAAAAGTAGCAGAAGAAATTGGAAATCTTATGCGTGAAATGTCTGAAGATATGCAGCTGATCGTTATTTCTCACCTAGCACAGGTTGCAGCCAAAGGAAATGATAATTACAAAGTGGTAAAACAGGATATTGCAGGGAAAACCCAATCTACCATCATTTCTTTAAGTGATGAAGAAAAGCTGAATGAAATTGCTCAGTTGCTTTCAGGAAGTAAAATTACTGAAGCAGCTCTTGCCCAGGCAAAAGAATTAATAGGATAGCCTTAATCAAAATAAAGAAAACGCCCCGGAAAATTCCGGGGCGTTTTGGTATTTAATCTATGTTTCTAAAATTATTTCAAGCTTCCTACCATATCTTCAGGTTTTACCCATTCATCAAACTGTTCAGCAGTTAGAAGACCAAGATTAATAGCTTCTTCTTTTAAAGTTGTGCCGTTTTTGTGAGCAGTCTTCGCAATTTTTGCAGCATTTTCGTATCCGATATGAGTATTTAAGGCCGTTACCAGCATTAAAGATTTATCTACAAGCTCTTTAATTCTCTCATGATTTGGTTCAATACCTACAGCACAGTGGTCATTGAATGAAATACATGCATCAGCAATAAGTTGTGCAGACTGTAAGAAGTTGTAGGCCATTACCGGTTTGAAAACATTCAGCTCATAATTCCCTTGAGTTCCGGCAAATGAAATGGCAGTGTCATTTCCTAGAACCTGAGCACAAACCATTGTCAGAGCCTCATTTTGAGTAGGGTTTACTTTTCCGGGCATGATGGATGATCCCGGCTCATTTTCAGGAATATGGATCTCTCCGATTCCGGAACGTGGCCCCGATGCTAATAGTCTGATATCCTGAGCGATCTTGAATAAAGAAACGGCAAGTTGTTTTAAAGCACCATGGCTTTCAACGATCGCATCATGTGCGGCTAATGCTTCAAATTTATTCTCTGCAGTGATAAAAGGATGATTGGTGAATTTTGCAATATATTCAGCAACCTTTACATCATAACCATTCGGGGTATTTAAACCTGTGCCTACTGCGGTACCTCCCAATGCAAGCTCAGAAAGGTGGGGCAGGGTATTTTTTAAAGCTCTTAATCCAAATTCCAATTGGGCAACATAACCGGAGAATTCCTGTCCCAATGTAAGTGGAGTCGCATCCATCAGGTGAGTTCTTCCGATTTTTACCACATCTTTGAAGGCTTGGGATTTTTCAGCAAGGGTATTTTTTAATTTTTCAACCGCCGGAATGGTTGCCTCTACTACTTTTTTATAAGCAGCAATATGCATGGCTGTTGGGTAAGTGTCATTGGATGACTGAGATTTATTCACATCATCATTCGGGTGAATTTCAGATTTTTCTCCCAAACTTCCGCCATTGTTAACATGGGCGCGGTTGGAAACCACCTCATTCACATTCATGTTGGACTGCGTTCCCGAACCGGTCTGCCAGATGACCAAAGGAAACTGATCATTCAGTTTTCCTTCAAGGATTTCGTCACAAACTTTAGCGATCATATCTCTTTTTTCGGAAGGAAGCACTCCCAGATCAGCATTGGTATAGGCTGCTGCTTTCTTTAAATAAGCAAAAGCTTCAATAATCTCGTGAGGCATAGATCCTTCAGGACCAATTTTAAAATTATTTCTTGAACGTTCTGTCTGTGCACCCCAAAGCTTATCTGCAGGTACCTGCACTTCTCCCATGGTGTCTTTTTCTATTCTGTAATTCATTGTGGTTGAAATTTTATAGTCTTTTTACTTCTGAAGCCATTTTTACCTTTTTATAGGTTCATTATTGGGTTAGCATAAAGGTACTTATAAACTCAAAAACTCACAATTTATAATCATTATAAATATCAATTTTAATGACTGATTTTGCTCATCTTTTTTTAAAGGAAGCCGTATTTTTGTACAAACAAAAAATTGAATGGACTTTAGATATCAGGATCCGTATCCAATTCAGAAAGATGATACGGTGTATAAAAAGCTTACATCAGATTATGTAAAGGTTGAAAAACTGGGTGACAGAGAAATTTTAACAGTTGACCCAAAAGGATTGGAACTATTGGCTGAAGAAGCTATGGCAGACGTTTCTTTCATGTTGCGTTCTTCCCATCTGGAAAGCCTTAAAAGAATCATTGATGATCCTGAAGCTACCGACAATGACCGATTCGTTGCGTATAACTTGTTACAAAATGCTGCAGTAGCTGCAGAAGGAGCACTTCCTTCTTGCCAGGATACAGGAACAGCAATTGTAATGGGTAAAAAAGGAGAAAATGTATACACAGGAGTGGATGATGGTGAATTCTTAAGCCGTGGAATCTACAATACTTACCAAAAAAGAAACTTAAGATATTCTCAGGTTGTTCCTTTAACGATGTTTGACGAGAAAAACTCAGGATCAAACCTTCCGGCACAGATCGATATCTATGCTAAAAAAGGAGATTATTACGAATTCTTATTCCTAACAAAAGGGGGAGGTTCTGCAAATAAAACTTTCTTGTATCAAAAGACTAAATCTTTACTGAACGAGAAATCTCTGGAAGAATTCGTCAAAGAAAAGATTTCAGATCTTGGAACAGCTGCCTGCCCACCTTATCACTTAGCATTAGTGATTGGAGGAACTTCAGCTGAGGCTAACCTTGCCACTGTAAAAAAAGCTTCTGCAAAATATTATGACAACCTTCCAACTGAAGGTAATGAAGCAGGCCAGGCATTCAGAGATCTTGAATGGGAAGCCAAAGTTCAGAAGATCTGCCAGGAAAGTGCTATCGGAGCACAGTTTGGTGGAAAGTATCTTACACATGATGTAAGAGTGATCAGACTTCCTAGACACGCTGCTTCTTGTCCGGTAGGAATGGGCGTTTCTTGTTCAGCAGATAGAAATATCAAAGGAAAAATTACAAAAGAGGGTATCTTCCTTGAACAATTGGAGGAGGATCCAAAAAGATTTTTACCAGCTACACCACCACATCTTGAAGAAGCGGTTGAAGTTAATCTGAATAAGCCAATGCCTGAAATACTGGCTGAGCTTTCAAAATATCCTATTAAGACGAGATTAAAACTTAACGGAACATTGATCGTAGCAAGAGATATTGCTCACGCTAAGATTAAAGAAATCCTCGACAGTGGGAAACCAATGCCGGAATATTTCAAAAACCACCCAATCTATTATGCAGGGCCGGCAAAAACACCGGAAGGAATGGCTTCAGGAAGTTTCGGACCTACTACAGCAGGAAGAATGGACGTGTATGTGGATGAGTTCCAGAGTCATGGGGGAAGTATGATTATGCTGGCAAAAGGAAACAGAAGCAAAGATGTTGCTGATGCCTGTAACAAATACGGAGGGTTTTACCTTGGATCTATCGGTGGACCTGCAGCTATCCTGGCAAAAGATAATATTGTATCTGTAGATGTAGTAGACTTCCCTGAACTGGGAATGGAAGCAGTAAGAAAAATCGAAGTAAAAGACTTCCCGGCGTTCATCATTACTGATGATAAAGGAAATGATTTCTTCGCTGACCTTGCCCATTAATCAGAATAAAAAGACCTTGAGAGTGGAGATATAAGATGTTGTATAAGTCTTAAATCTCCTGTTTCATAGGCTTGAAATCTATATAGAATTAAAATAAATTAAAAAATAGAGCCTGTATCTTTTGTGTAAAAAAGAAAAAAGCTTTATTTTTGCCTAAAATCTTTAAGAGAATGATAACTATTTTATCAGCATTTTGGCCGTTCTACCAGTTCCTTTGGACAGTATTTTTCATTACTATGTTTTTAGTAGGGTTCTGGTGTATTTTTATGTTCTTCGGATTAGTAATCCCAATGTGGCTAACTGAAGGTTTGAAAGAGTACTTCGGAAAAGTGAAGCCTTTCGATCCTGAAGATATCAGAAGAAAGCTTATTACTGAGCAGGAAGGTGTAGAGACTATCTATAGCCAGCCTAAAGGAAACGGACCTTTCCTTCACGATCACGGACATCATCATTAATTGATTGTCATTGCTTTTTCACCTGAATTCTGAAAAAGTAATATCAAAGCAAAACAACATATATAAACCGCTTAATTTTTTTAAGCGGTTTTTCTATTTATTGTTTCTAAGATGTTTCGGTGATATTCCAAACTTCTTTTTAAAGGCCCTGGTGAAATTCTGTAGGTATTCATAGCCGCATTCAATGGCAATCTCTTTTATCATAATGTCTTTGTCTGTAATAAGTTTTCGGGCTTTCAGCATCCTGAGTTCAGAAATGTAATGGGCAATCGTTGTGTGATATTCCGCTTTAAATTCCTTTCTGATAAGGTTTTGATTCATACCGATCAGCTTTCCGATTTCTTCTGCTTTTATATTCCGGTAATAATTTTCATCAATGAATCTTTTTATCATTTCGGGAGTTTTTGAAGTTGCCTCCATTCTGTTTTCTTCATTGAACTGTTCAAAAATGAGGATAAGGAGCTTGATGATCTTTGCTTCAATGAATAGTTTCTGCATCACTCCCTTTTTAGAATAGCTTAATATCTCCTTTACAATGATATGCATTTCAACAGTCATGGTAGGAGGTGTAGTTTCCTGAAGAAAGATAAAGTGATTATGGATCATGTTTTTCAGAATTTCCTCACCTTCTCTGTTAGATTTCGGGTTGATAAGATTTGAAATATATTGATATTGAAGCTGAATATGAAGGTATTTCAGTTGCTTATCACTATCTGTCCATATTTCTGCCTTACTTTTCTGAGGTGAATAGTAAAGAATATACTGATTCTTGTTAAATAAGAATGCTTCAGCACAGTTATGAGCCTTTAGATGAATATCCGGACTTAATAAAAAAAGGAGATTGAAACCTGATGTCCTTTCTAAAAGGTCCGTTTTTGGAAACCTTTCTGCCTTTGGTGCGTTCTGAACGACGATTTCAATGTTTTCAGAACTGAACACAATTTCATTTTTCGGTTGATTCCCCATACAACACTCTTTTACAGCCATAGTACCACTTAAAGCACGCTTCATAGGATAACTAAAAGTTGGGAAATGATAACCCGGAATTAATTACGTAAGGTACTTTTGTGCAAAATTAAATTTAGAATAAATAAAAATAATATTAATGATTGAAGATTTATATTTTGCAGTGCGAAATCTGGGAATAGGGATATTGCTGTTGACAGGAAGTGCATTGAATGCCCAGCAAACCTGTACTAATACGAATCCTGGAGGTAATCCTGGCGATATTGGGTGTGTGAGTTTTACTTATCATGGGCAAGCAATCATTTATACTACAGTAAGGTCAGCGGATGGAAATATCTGGCTTCAGCAAAACTTAGGAAGTGAAAGAGTTGCAGAATCTATGGATGACGAAAAATCATACGGAGATCTGTTTCAATGGGGAAGATGGGATGACGGGCATCAGTTGCGAACATCTTCCATAACCTCAGCTCCTTCTGTCAATTCTCCGGATGGCTTACAGGGAAGTTCTTTTATTACAGGATCTCCTGCGTGGTGGTCAACGAATGGACTTAGTGATCAATGGACAGGTACGGGGTTCTCAGAAATAACAGAGACTGTTGGAGTTGATCCATGTATGGCAATGGGTGATGGCTGGAGATTACCTACCCAGGCAGATTGGGCAGATATTGTTCAGGCAGAGGGAATTCACTCACCTTCAAAAGCCTATGATGGGAATTTGAAATTACCAATGGGAGGTTTTCGTGGTTCCTCAGATGGAGGTTTTACTTCTGCCGGGCAAAAAGGATACTTCTGGAGTTCTACTCCTACGGGAATTGGAGGAAAATATCTGTATATAGGAACTACGGTGACGAATGCCTCTGCAGGAGCTCCAAGAGGACAGGGGGCTTCAGTAAGATGTATGAAACTAGCATCAGAATTAGGAACTTCAGATATCAATCTCAAGAAAAAGACTGTTGAGGTTTTCCCAAACCCGGTAAAAGGGATCCTTACCGTTAAAAGTGATTCTGTAATTGAAGGAATAAAGATAATCAATGCCGTTGGGCAGAGTTTAGGAAATTCGTTTTCAAATAATCAGATCGATATGAATAATCTTCCCTCAGGCTTATATATGATAGAATTAAAATTAAAGAACGGAGAATCTGTGGTAAAGAAAATTATGAAAAATTAATTTTTTTTAACGTTTAAATCAATATATCTGATTGATTTCCGTTACATACAATAGTTCATTACAATTACTTTTATTGAAAGGCTCATGGAATTTTTTCACGGGCCTTTTTTATGATTTACTGATATTTCTTTCCTTAAAATAGAATAAATTCCTCATGGTGAAGAAAAATTAATATTATATTCGATAAAAATAAAGATATGAAAAATTTCTATTCCGTTGTTTTACTATTCATTACAATGGTTGTTTTTGGGCAGATTAACTATACGATTTCACCCAATCCGTTTAATGAAACAGATACAGTTACCCTTACAGTTCCCGGTGATCAGATAGATGAATCAGCCTGGGGAGTTACCAATAATTCAATTTATATCTGGTCCTGGTCATTCGATACCAATTATCAGAACAGTCAGGATTGTCCTACCAACGGAAGCTGGAATAATTCTAATGAATTAAATAAGCTTACTTATAATAATGTAACAGATACCTATTCTCTGACATTGACGCCTACTGCTTTTTTTGGAAGAACAGGAATCGGAAGGTTTGGATTTTTATTAAAAGATAAAACCGGATTACATCAGACTTCACCCGATATTTTTGTCAATGTAGGAGTCCTGAACTTAAGTTTGACCAATCCTACAGCAAATAGCCTTACAACAGTTCCAGCAGGAAATTCAATCAATATCACTGCAACAACGAATGTGAATGCTACTTTCCAGCTTAAAGCCAACGGAACAGTAGTCAACTCTACATCTACACCCTCTCAGTCTTATTCTTACAATTATATAGTTTCAGAGGATAGTAATATGGAACTTGTTGCTATGGAAGGAAGCCTTTCTAAAAATGCGACATTCATGTTGCAGGTTCCCAGAAATGTGTTTTCTGAAGCCATTCCGAACTGGATCAGACAGGGAATAAATTATGATCCGGCAGATCAGACTAAAGTTGGATTAGCTCTTTATGCACCTCACAAAAACTTTATTCACGTGATCGGAAGTTTCAATAACTGGGTGGTGAATGATACCTACCTGATGAAACGGGATACTGCCAACCCGGATCTTTACTGGATAGAGCTGAACGGATTGACCCCACAGCAGCTTTATACATTTCAGTACAGGACTAATGATTTGAGAAAAGTAGCTGATCCTTATTCTTCTCAGATTTTATCTTCTTATGATGATCAGTGGATCTCAGCTTCCACTTATCCTAATCTTCCTGCATTTCCAGCCGGACAGGGCTTTGAAGTTTCAACATTCAAAACAGGGCAGACTCCTTACAACTGGCAGGCGACCAATTTTCAAAGACCCGCAAAGGAAGATCTTGTGGTGTATGAACTGCTGCTAAGAGATTTTACACAGGAAAAAAACTGGCAGTCTCTGATCAACAAAATCTCTTATTTAAAAAACTTAAAGATCAATGCCATTGAATTGCTTCCGATTATGGAATTTGACGGAAACCTTTCATGGGGATACAATACTTCTTTTCATTATGCTTTAGATAAAGCTTATGGAACGCCGGAGAAATTCAAAGAATTTGTTGATCTGTGCCATCAGAATGGGATTGCTGTCATTCTTGATGTCGCTTTTAACCATGCAACAGGACGTTCTCCCTTGGCGAGACTTTGGAATATAGATCCGGACGGTGATGGTTACGGTGATGTGGCAGCTAATAACCCTTATTTTAATCAGGTTCCGAAACATTCTTATAATGTTTTTAATGATTTTAACCATACAAGTCCTTCAACTCAATATTACGTTGAAAGATGTCTTCAGCAGTGGCTTACAGAATATCATATTGATGGATTCCGTTGGGATTTAACGAAAGGTTTCACCCAAAACTGTTCTGAAAACGATGAAAACTGTACCAATGCCTATCAGCAGGATAGAGTGGATATTATGAAGAATTATGCAGATAAACAATGGGCAATTGACCCTAATTCTTATATGATATTTGAACATCTGGGAACAGATCAGGAAGAACAGCAATGGGCAAATTATAGAGTAGCGGAAGGAAAAGGAGTAATGCTTTGGAATAAACAGACAGAACCCTATAATCAGAATACAATGGGATATAAAGAAAACAGCAGTTACGACCGTATGAATTACAATCTTCATGGTTTTGCAGAAATGCGTGCAGTAGGATATGGTGAGAGTCATGATGAAGAAAGGCTGATGTTTAAAAACCTGGCTTATGGAGCTGTTAATGGAAGTTACAGTGTGAAGAACTTGAATACGGCTTTAGAAAGAATGAAAACATTCGGAGCAACATTCTTTACCATTCCCGGTCCAAAAATGATCTGGCAGTTTGGAGAACTGGGCTATGAATTCAGTATCAACAGGTGTGCGGATGGAAGCATCAACAACGACTGTAGAACTGCTGAAAAGCCTGTAGCGTTTACCTTAGGATATGATACTGATGCCAATAGAAAAGCAGTTTATGATACTTGGTCGAAGATTATCGATATCAGAAATACCAACCCTGTATTCAAATCAAAAACATACAGTATAGAATCAAATAATCTGGCCAACGATCCGGATGGATTGATCACGAGAATCTATGTCTATGACAACACTATTAACGGAATGAAAAATGTAGTTGTTCTTGCCAATTATTCCACTTCTGTACAAAATGTAATTCCTTATTTCCCTTACGTTGGGCAATGGAAAAATTTGATGGATGATACCTTTTCAAATATTAGTTCTACAATTGCTCCGATTACTTTACAGCCTGGAGAATTCAGAATTTTTGGAAATTCTGCCGGAACTTTATCTACTTCTGATGTGAATGCTACCAACAAACTATCTCTTCAGATTGCTGATAATCCCATTAAAAATGGCTCTGCAAAATTAATTTTTAATAAAGCTAAAAATGGAGAAATTCTTATTTTCGATATGAGTGGTAAAAAGCTGGATGCATTCAAACTGGATAAAGAAAACGGAAACTATGAGCTGAAGGTTAATTATCCACCGGGAACCTATCTGGTTCATCTGAAATCAGAAACCGGAGTGGCTATTCAAAAGATGATTGTCAAATAAATACAAAGGCAAATTTGCAGACCAGCAGATTTGCCTTTTTTCTTTTGGGTGATTCTTCAATTTTTGCAGATTTGAAAAATTAGTCTACCTTTGCACTAGATTTATCAAGAAAGGTGGAGGGATTTGGCCCAATGAAACCTTAGCAACCTACACGATTCCAAAAGTGTAAAGGTGCTAATTCCAACCCGATGGGGAGATAAGTGAAGTCAATATTTCTTATATGAATTCCATTTCTTGAAGTCTTGTGTATCTGCAGTATAATCTGTAGAAGAATATTTAATTGGCAAGAATAAAGATGAAAAAATTAAGCACCGCTGTATTACTGATAGGGACAATTTTGGTCGCTGCCCAGGAGCAGGAGGAAAAAGGAAAACAAATCGAAGACATTATTATCGTCGGAAACCGTAACGTCAAAAGAACAAAGCTGGAGACACCTGTTCCTGTAGATGTGATCAATATTGATAAAATTCAGAAATCATCTCCACAAATGACGGCTCAGGATCTCCTGAATTATGTGATCCCTTCATTTAATTCTGTGAGACAATCCGCCTCTGATGGGACGGAACATATTGATCCGGTAACATTAAGAGGTATGGGGCCGGATCAGGTTTTAGTATTGCTTAATGGGAAAAGAAGGCATACAACTTCCCTTGTCAATTATCAGAATACAGTAGGGAACGGATCTGTAGGAACGGATTTAAGTACCATTCCTGTCATTGCCATTGAAAAAATTGAAGTGTTAAGAGATGGTGCTGCAGCACAATATGGTTCTGATGCCATCGCAGGAGTAATTAATATTATTTTAAAAAAGAATGCAGGGGCTTGTGCAAGCTTAACCTATGGATTAAGTGGAAGAAATGATGGGGATACTTACCAGGCGGGAGTGAATTATGGAACTTCTTTGGGTAAAAATGATGGGTTTATCAATCTTTCATTGCAGCTAAGTCACAGAGGAAAAACCACGAGAACCCAAAATCATGATCTTGATATTTACGGGAATAATTTTGCCTATGAATTTGCAGATAATCCGGATGTTGCAAGACAAAATGATGATGATGAGATCAGAAAAAGAGGATTGACAAGAGATGACTTTAATTTCCAGATCGGAGACGCACAAATCAGACAGGGGCAATTGTTTTTCAATTCAGAATATCCTTTGAATGATAACTTTAAATTCTATTCCTTTGGTGGTTTCAGTATTAAAGAAGGAAAAGGATATGGCTTCAGAAGGCTTCCGAATGAAAGTTTTAATATTGTGAAAGAAATCTACCCCAACGGTTTTCAGGCAGTCCTGAATTCTCAGATTTATGATATTTCTTATGCTGTGGGTGCTAAATATAATGTCAACAGCTGGCTGATTGATCTGAGTAATACATTCGGAAGCAATACATTCAATTACAACGTTGGCAATACCAATAATGCTTCTCTGGGAATAAAATCTCCCACCCGTTTTTACGCAGGGGCACACAGTTTTCTGCAAAATACCGTTAATCTTGACGTTTCAAAGAAGATAAAGAACTTCAATATTGCCTTTGGGGGAGAATTCAGGTTTGAGCAGTATCAGATCAAAGCGGGAGATGAAGCTTCCTATACCCAATATGATGAGAACGGAAATGTTGCCACAAAAGATTCTAAAGTGATCGGAGCAGGAGGTTCACAATCTTTTATTGGTTTTTCACCAGATAATGCCTTGAAAAAAGACAGGCACTCAACAGCAGTATATGCTGATATTTCCTATGATTTGGATAAAAAACTGAATATTGATGCTGCTGCAAGGTTTGAAAACTATTCAGACTTCGGAAATACCCTGAATGGAAAGTTAGCAGTAAGATACGAGTTTGTGAAAAACTATGCGGTGCGGGCGGCAGTAGGAACAGGGTTTAGAGCTCCGTCACTTCAGCAGCAGTATTTTAATAATTCTTATGCCGATATCTCCACTTCAGGCGATGGTATTGTAAGAAAAGGGATTTTTAATAATGAAAGCATCGCTGCACAGGTTCTGGGATTTGATAAATTAAAACAGGAAACATCAGTAAACGGAAGTGTGGGATTCACCTTAAAACCTGCTAAAGGGCTTTTCATTACGGTAGACGGATATATCATTAAAGTTAAAGACCGAATAGTAATTACCAGTAACATTACAGACTCCAGATTATCTGATATTTCAGTGGTAGGAGAAGGAAATGCGGTAAAAAGCGGCAGGTTCTTTGCGAACGCAGTTGATACCGAAACGAAAGGAGTAGATGTAGTTGTTTCCTATGACTGGAAACTTGGTGGCGGAAGCTTAAATATCAATCTTGCCGGAAATTATACAGAGACAAAAATTACAGACTTTCACTTTCCTGATAAATTAGAAACTCCTCAGAATGAATTCTTTGGTCCGGATCAGATTAATATTATTGAAACCTTATCACCCAAGACAAAAGCTTCATTAGGACTTACCTATGGAATCGGAAAGTTCAATTTTCTCGTAAGAAATACCTACTTTGGTAAAGTAATAAGAGATGGCTTCCCTTTCGGAATCGTTCAGGAGTTTTCTCCAAAAGCGGTTACAGATGTGAGTGTGGGATATGATATCACAAAAAATATCAACCTTACTGTAGGTGCGAATAACGTATTTGATGTCTTCCCCGATCTTCAGACCTATAAAAATTCATACTATGGAGTATTCAAATATGCGCCAGTTCAGATGGGAACGCTGGGGAGTTATTTCTTCGGAAGGCTTAATTTTAATTTTTAATAAGTAAATGAGTACTGCTTCACATCAGATCGGCTGGAAAACAGCTGCTGCCATTGTCGTTTCTAATATGATAGGAACCGGGATTTTTACTACCCTGGGCTTTCAGTTATCCGATATTACCAATACCTACAGTATTTTTCTGTTATGGGCAATCGGAGGTGTTCTGGCTTTATTCGGGGCTTTCTGTTATGCGGAATTAGGATCTCATTTTAAAGGAAACGGTGGCGACTTTATTTATCTTAAAGAAACCTATCATCCTTTATTCGGGTATCTGATAAGCTGGATTTCCCTGATAATAGGATTTTCTTCACCTGTTGCGCTGGCAGCACTGGCCATGTCAAAATATCTTTCCGTATTTGATTATTCCTTTGGAAATGGCTTTGCTATTGGTGCTATATTTTTGGTTGCTATCACTTTGTCCTTTAGCTTAAAAACTTCAAGCAGGTTTCACAATTTTTTCACATTGATCAAGATAGCTTTTATCATTGTGCTTGTGATTCTGGGTATTGGGTTATCAGAATCTCCTCAGACCGGTAACAGTCTTAACTTTAGTGAAAGCTGGCAGAATGAAATTATGCTTCCCGCCTTTGCAACCTCAATGGTTTTCGTTACCTATTCCTATACCGGATGGAACTCGGCATCCTATATTGCCGGGGAAATAAAAGATGTCCAGAAGAATCTTCCCAAATCACTGATTATAGGAACTGTCTTTGTCACAGTAAGTTATATTCTTGTCAATTATATTATGCTGAAACATGCTCCGGTAAATCAATTGGCAGGTAAGGAGGATGTAATGGGAGAAGTTGCCGTGAATATGCTTGGGCTTTCCTTTGGTAAAATCGTCAATATTTTTATCGCATTACAGCTGATTGCAACTATTAGTGGATATTTATGGGTAGGATCAAGGCTTACGCAGGCTTTTGCAAAAGAAACCCGTATCTGGAAACCTCTTTCAGTAGGGAATAAAAAAGGAATTCCGGTAAGGGCCATCTTTGCCCATGCAGTGATTGCTACGATCATTATCTTAACCGGGAGTTTCAAAGAAATTTTCGTTTATACTGCTTTTATCCTTCAATTATTTGCAAGTTTGGCGATTTCAACGGTGTACTTTCTTAAAAAGAAAGATAGAAAGATATTTAAATCCAATACCTTTTATATTTTTCCTACCGTTTTTCTTCTATTCAGTTTCTATATCCTTTATTTTACATTTATTCATAACCCTAAAGAAAGTTTAATAGGGCTGGGAATTATTGCAGTAGGACTTATTTTATACTGGATAGACAGAAGACTTTCCAAAGGAATTTAAAGGAATATTGAAAACATACAGAAGCTGATAGACCCATTTGTAAATGTATCTTTTTACCGTTTTGTTCCCTTGATCCCTAATGCTCAAAAATTTATACTTTAATTTTGAATTTTTAATTCTTATCTTTGCACCCACAAAAATTCGACAATGTCTAAATCATTAATTCCAAAATTAGAAGCTATAAAACAAAGATATAATGAGGTTGCAGACCTTATTATACAGCCTGATGTCATTTCAGACCAAAAAAGATATTCTTCTTTGAACAAAGAATACAGTGATTTGGGGAAAATTGTAAGAGTTTACGATCAGTATAAAGGTGCTTTAGACAGCATTGAAGAATCTGACGAAATTATTGCGGATGGCTCAGACAGAGATCTTGTAGATCTTGCCAAAGAAGAAAAGCTGGAAGCTCAGTCCAAAATTCCTGGGTTAGAAGAAGAACTTAAAGTTCTGTTGATCCCTAAAGACCCTGCAGATGACAAAAACGTTATCGTTGAATTACGTGCCGGAACTGGTGGTGACGAAGCAGCAATCTTTGTGGAAGATGTTTACAGGATGTATACCATGTATTTCAAAACAAAAGGATGGAGACATGAAGTGACAGATTCCAATGAAGCAGCAAAAGGATACAAGGAATTGATCATGAAAGTGGAAGGAGAAGGTGTGTACGGAATCATGAAATTTGAATCAGGAGTTCACCGTGTACAGCGTGTACCGGAAACAGAATCCCAGGGTAGAGTTCACACTTCTGCAATTACTATAGCCGTTTTACCGGAAGCAGAAGAAGTAGACTTCGAGCTGAATCCTGCAGATATTGAAATGCAGACATCCCGTTCAGGAGGAGCCGGAGGTCAGAACGTAAACAAAGTTGAAACGAAAGTACAGCTGACTCACAAGCCTTCAGGAATGGTAGTGGTTTGTCAACAGGCTCGTTCTCAGCTGGCTAACCGTGAGTTGGCAATGGAAATGCTAAGAACCAAACTATACGATATTGAACTTCAAAAAGTACAGGGAGATATTGCAGCACAACGTAAATCTATGGTTTCTACAGGTGACCGTTCTGCAAAGATCAAAACGTACAACTATCCACAGGGAAGAGTAACAGATCACAGAATCAACAAGTCTATGTATAATCTGGATGCCTACATGAATGGAGATATTTCTGAAATGATTGATGCCGTAATTATGGCAGAGAATGCGGAAAAAATGAAAGGAGAAGAAGAAAACTATTAAAAGTTTCAAAAAATAAAACGAAGCCTCTGATTTTTTCAGGGGCTTTTCTTTTAAACATGACAATGAATTCAAAATATAAACTATGAAAAATTACAAAATTATTTTTTTACTGTTGCTTACCATGATGGGGCAGAACCTTATAGCACAGACAGAAGTAAAGAAGCCAAAAGAAGTATTTGAACTTTTCTTTGGATCTTTTTTGAATAATGATGAAGCCACACGTCTTAAACTGAATGATTATCTGAGACCTACCGTTGAAGGAAAAGACGCTTTTGATATCAACTTTAAAGAAAATGCAGAAGACATGGTAAAGACAAGTGCAGAGAGTTTTCTGTCTGTATTTCCAAAAGCAGCCGCTTCAGCCTGTCAGAAAGAAGCTGAAGATTATTTCAAAGTCTTATTTACCAATTTCAGGAATGCTAAACTTACCATTAAGAGTATTAATGTTGTTCAGAATGAATATATAGAAGATCAGAAAATTGCTGAGGTGAAGTATACTGTAAGTTTTAAGATACCTGCCACTCCAACACCGGAACCAAAGGTAGAACCTAAAAAAATAAAAGCTGATGATCTGAAAAAATATATACTTCAAATGACTCAGAATTTTAGCAATGCTGATAAAACAATCACTACAGATCAGGAATTTAGTTTATATGAACTGAAGGAAGGCGATAAAATCTATTACTGGAATGGAAGTCCGGATCAAATTGTAACGAATCTTACTGATTTCTATTTTGATAGCCTATAGTCAGTGTTAAACTGATTAATAACTCATTAAATAAGTAAAAGTCTCGCGAAAACGGGACTTTTTTTATTTCACATACTTTATGTATTTTTGGTAAAAACTGTTCAGTATGAATTTTAAACCTATGTTATTAACGGCTGGAGTTCTGTTTTCAGCATCTTTTTACTCTCAAACAATGAATTATCCAAAAGCATTAAAGGGTGCTCAAACCGATACTTATTTTGGAACCGCAGTTTCTGATCCGTACAGAGATCTGGAAAATGATTCTGATGCCACTAAAAAATGGGTAGATGAAGAAGTGGCTTACAGCCAGAATTATCTTTCAAAAATTCCATTCAGAGATAAAATTAAGAACCAACTGAAAGAAATCTGGAATTATGAGAAAATTTCAGCCCCTTTCAAAGAAGGAGATTACACCTATTATTCTAAAAACGATGGTTTACAGGCTCAGTCTGTTTTATACAGAACCAACAATAAAACCAAAGCTACAGAAGTATTCTTAGATCCGAATAAATTCTCAGAAAAAGGAACCACTTCATTGTCTAACCTTTCTTTTAACAAAAAAGGAACTCTTGCTGCTTATTCTATTTCTGAAGGTGGAAGTGACTGGAATAAGATCATCATCATCGATGCAGTTACCAAAAAGCAGATCGATGAGACCTTGGTGGATGTGAAATTCAGTGGAATTGCATGGCAGAATGATGAAGGTTTCTATTATTCAAGTTATGACAAACCGAAGGAAGGAACCGTACTTTCCGGAATGACAGATAAGCATAAAGTGTATTTTCACAAGCTTGGAACAAAGCAGTCTGAAGATAAACTGATCTTTGGAGGAGAGAAAACACCAAGAAGATATTTGGGAGCCAGTGTTTCAGATGATCAGAGATATTTAATCATTTCAGCTGCCAATGCAACCAACGGAAATGAGTTATTTATCAAAGATTTGAAAAAAGGAGGAGACTTTGTACAGATTAATAAAGGATTTGATATCAATGCTCGTATTGTAGATACTCAGGGAGATGAGCTTTTTATTTCGACAGATAAAGATGCTCCGAATATGCGTCTTGTAAAAACTACAATCAGCAACCCGGCTCCGGAAACATGGAAAGATGTTATTCCACAAACAGAAAATGTATTGGGGATATCTTCAGGGGGCGGATACTTCTTCGCAACTTATATGGTTGATGCTATTGATCAGGTAAAACAGTATGATAAAACCGGAAAATTAATCAGAGAAATTACACTTCCAGGGAAAGGGAATATATCAGGTTTTGGAGGAAAAGAAAAAGAGAAAGACATTTATTACTCTTTCAGCAACTATATTACACCAGGAACTACTTATAAATTCAATGTAGATTCAGGTAAATCCGAAGTATACCAAAAACCGAACGTGAAGTTCAACCCGGATGATTATGTTTCTGAACAGGTATTCTATACTTCTAAAGACGGAACTAAAGTTCCGATGATGATCAATTATAAAAAAGGAACTAAGCTTGATGGTAAAAACCCTACTATTTTATACTCTTACGGAGGATTTAATATCAGTTTACAGCCATCTTTCTCAGTAGTGAATGCTATCTGGATGGAAAATGGTGGAATCTATGCTGTTCCAAACATCCGTGGAGGAGGGGAATATGGTAAAAAGTGGCATGACGCAGGAACAAAGATGCAGAAAAAAAACGTTTTTGAAGACTTTATTGCTGCAGGAGAATATCTACAGAGTAAAGGCTATACGTCAAAAGAATATATGGCACTTTCCGGAAGATCAAACGGAGGTCTATTGGTAGGTGCAACCATGACTTTACGTCCTGATCTGGCAAGAGTAGCATTTCCTGGAGTTGGAGTATTGGATATGTTAAGATATAACAAATTTACAGCTGGAGCCGGATGGTCTTATGACTATGGAACTGCGGAAGACAGCAAAGAAATGTTTAATTATCTGAAATCATATTCTCCGGTACACAATGTAAAGGCAAAAACATGTTATCCATCCACAATGATCATTACCAGTGACCATGATGACAGAGTAGTTCCGGCGCACTCTTTCAAATTTGGTGCTGAGCTTCAGGAAAAACAGGCTTGTAAGAACCCTATTCTGTTACGTATTGAGAAGAATGCAGGACACGGTGCCGGAAGATCAACAGATCAGGTAATTGGTGAAAATGCAGATCTGATATCATTTGCTTTATATGAGATGGGAATAAAGAAATAATTTTTAAAAAGTAAAATATTTAATGTAACGGCTGATTTTATTGAAAATTAGCCGTTTTTTTAGATGTTATTCTGATTATAATTACTATTTTTATCGCGGATATTTAAAGTTTATTAATCTTGGATTAATTAAGTAATTATGAAAAAAAGAATTTTACTGGTTTGTGTATTGGCAGCAGGACTGTCTAGCTTTAATGCACAGAGGTGGACGCCAGCCTCACAAAAAACGTCTGAAGTAAGAAAAGAAGTGGAAGTTCAGTATTCTTATAGATTGGATTTACAGTCTCTTAGAAATACTTTAAAAGATGCTGTAGAAAGAGGAAGAGGCGCTCAGGCTGTAGTGGTATCTTTACCTACAGCAGAAGGGAAAATTGAGAAATTTGCAGTATATAGTGATCCTATTGTAGAGAAATCTATGGCAGATAGATATCAGTTGGGTTCGTATGTAGGTGTTGGGGTAGATGATCCTGGAAAATATGTAAGATTCAGCACTGCACCAACTCAGATGCAATCTATGATTATTAAAGATGGTAAATTCCAATTTATAGAGCCTATTACTGCAGATAAGCAAGTATATGGGGTGTTTTATAAGACAAAGAGAACAGAAGGAGAGCATGGTTTTGAATGTACGACAGAAGAGAAGAATTTTAAAGATATAAAAGCTTTAGAACTTAATGGAAAAAATAGTCTTTCTAATGTAGGAATTACAAGCAGACCATCTAGTACAACTTTCAGAACTTATAGGTTAGCTCTTTCAACAACAGGTGAATATACTAAAAAGTTTGATCCAACAGGAGGAATTACAAACACTGTTATTCAGATGCATGCTACTATGGATCGTGTAAATGGTGTTTTCCAGAAAGATTTTGGAGTTAAACTTATTATGTTGGATTTACCGGGTATTATTTTTACAGATCCTACTTCAGATCCTTATACAGGTAATTTGAATCTACAACTTCAGCAAACACTAACTACACAAGTTGGGGATATTAATTATGATATCGGGCACGTATTCAATGCAGCAGGAGGTAATGGTAATGCAGGAGGAATAGGAGTAATGTGTACTAATCCGGCAACACCAACTTCATTAGGAAAAGGGGCTGCCTTTACTCAAAATACAAACCCTGTGGGGGATTCATTTGATATTGATTATGTTGCCCATGAAATGGGACACCAATTGGGAGGTAACCATACTTTTTCCAATAAATCAGAAGGATATGGAGCCAACGTAGAGCCTGGAGGAGGAACTACTATTATGGGATATGCAGGAATTACCAGTGATAATGTTGCAATGGCTTCAGATGCATATTTTCATTATAAATCAATCGATCAGATCCTGACAAGTCTGGATGGAAAGTCAGATTGTGGGACTTCAGAAACAATTAATAATAATACTCCACCTGTAATAGGAGGACTTACTTCTTATACAGTACCTAAAGGAACAGCTTATTATCTTGATGCATCAGCTACGGACGCAGAAGGAGATGCATTTACTTATACCTGGGAGCAGAATGATAGTGTAGATGATGCAGCTTCTATCTCTGGAGACAGTGGATGGGGATATAATCCGCAAGGGGCATTGACAAGATCTTATTTTGGTACTTCAAGCGGAAGAAGATATTTCCCTAGTTTGCCAATTGTAATGTCTGGTAATCTTACGAATAAAACAATATGGGAAACAGTATCTTATATTCCAAGAACTGTAAACTATGCTGTTACGGTAAGAGATCAAAATGCTATGAGACCTATGGTGTCTTCTAAGGAAATTGCAACTGTAATCGGAAATGACGGCCCATTCAAATTTAATGGTCTTACTGCGTCTTCGATATTGTATAAAAATGCTAATAATGTTATTCAGTGGGAGGTTGCTAATACAAATATAGCTCCTTATAACTCACCGAATGTAAAAATTGAATATACAACAGATCTTGTGAATGGAGCAACATGGACTGAACTTGTTGCCTCTACTCCGAATAACGGAAGCTATACTGTGCAGATGCCAAGTACAATTACAACTCCAATTAAGTTGAGAGTATCAGCTATTGGAAATGTATTCTATGCAGTATCTCCTGCTATTACTGTGGCCGATGCTCCTGCTTCTACAACTGTTGCTCCAACGGGTGTTTCAGTAATAGATACAGAAGTATTTAAAACTACAGCTAGAGTATCTTGGAATAGTGTACCTGGTGCTACTTATTCAATCAATTATAGAAAAGGTGCTACTACAAACTGGTCAAACATGTTAAGTCAGACAAATAATGTTGTATTGACAGGTTTAGAGGATGAAACAAATTACGAAGTACAGGTTGCAGCTGTTGTAAACACTGTTCCTGGTGCATTCTCTAATAATTATGCATTTAAAACTAAGGGACTTACAACAGGGGTTGATTATTGTATATTAAATTCAGGAATTCCTGATTTTGGTATGGTGTATCAGGTGTCCTTGAATGGTACAGCAATTCATACGGATGGTTCATACAGAGCCTATAAAGATGTGAGTGATAACCCTGCTAAGACAATTAACCTAGTGAAGGGAACTACTTATAGTTTAGATGCTAGAGCAGTAGTCTCCAGTGCTTATTCTCAAATGGCAGGAAGACAATTAAGAATTAATGCCTGGATAGATTATAATAGAAATGGATTGTTTGAAGATACGGAAAGAATTTTTGGATTAGGATCAAATAATGCTCAAGTAAATGCAGCAGTTGGAGGAGCTATAAACTTTACAGTACCAGCTACAGCTTATTCAGGTGATAAAACATTAAGAATGAGAGTTGTTGGGAAGTATGGTAATACAGACCTGTCGAACCCGTGTGTTGAAATCCCTACAGGAGCTGGAGGTGTTATGGATCTTCCTGTTAAGATTAGTGCAGGAAGTCTTGCTACAGACGAAGTAAGAGGAACAAAAGCTTCATCAGAAATTTCTATCTATCCTAATCCTGCAGATACTTTCGTAGAAGTGAAAAACCTTAAAGGTAAAGCAGATTACAAAATCTACTCTGCGGATGGAAGATTAGTTCAGGAAGGTCAGATTGACGGACAAAGAATTAATGTTGCATCATTAATCAAAGGAATGTATGTTGTTACAATCAAAAATGATCAAAACACTTACAATACTAAGCTTATTAAAAAATAGTAGTATTAAATAACTATAATGTAAAAACCCCGGATGAATTTCATCCGGGGTTTTATTTATTAATATGGAATTGATTATTATATTGAAAATATGATTTAGAGATTCATTACTCATCTTTTGATAAAGTTTTTAAACAGAAATTAATGCAGGAAGATTGTAATTTAAAACTCACGTAATCATAAGATTATCAATACTTATTTATTATTCTAAAAATGCTTAAATTTAGCATCTAATAAATCCGTAAGTATGAGAAGAGAAGTTCAAAATAAAACTCCTCAATTTAATATAACTGAAAAAATAACTGAAATCTATCCTTTTGAAAAAGATGGGTTACAGTTGAAATCTTCCTATACAAAAGAAGATATTAAAAATGAATCTTTAACGGAAACCTCTCCGGGAATTGCCCCTTATTTAAGAGGACCATATTCTACAATGTATGTTCAGAAACCTTGGACAATCCGTCAGTATGCAGGGTTCTCCACAGCTGAAGAATCCAATGCTTTTTACAGAAGAAATCTTGCAGCAGGACAAAAAGGGCTATCTGTAGCTTTTGACCTTGCTACACACAGAGGCTATGATTCAGATCATTCAAGAGTTGTCGGGGATGTTGGAAAAGCAGGAGTTGCGATTGACTCTGTGGAAGATATGAAGATCCTGTTTAATGAAATTCCGTTAGATGAAATCTCGGTTTCCATGACAATGAATGGGGCCGTACTTCCAATTCTGTCTTTCTATATTGTCGCAGCAGAAGAGCAGGGCGTTTCTCAGAATTTACTTTCAGGAACCATTCAGAATGATATTTTGAAAGAGTTCATGGTAAGAAATACTTACATTTATCCACCCGCTCCTTCAATGAAGATCATTGCAGACATTTTTGAATACACTTCTCAAAATATTCCGAAATTCAATTCAATTTCAATTTCCGGATATCATATGCAGGAAGCAGGAGCCACTCCGGTATTGGAAATGGCTTATACACTGGCAGACGGTCTGGAATATGTAAGGACAGGAATAAAAGCAGGAATGAAAGTAGATGATTTTGCCCCCCGTTTATCATTCTTCTGGGCAATCGGGATGAATCACTTCATGGAAATTGCTAAAATGCGTGCCGCAAGATATATCTGGGCTAATCTTTTACAACAGTTTAATCCTCAGAATCCAAAATCTTTAGCATTAAGAACCCATTCCCAGACTTCAGGATGGTCATTAACAGAGCAGGAACCTTTCAATAATATCACCAGAACCGCCATTGAAGCATTGTCTTCAGCATTAGGAGGAACACAATCGCTGCACACCAATGCATTGGATGAAGCTATTGCCCTTCCTACCGACTATTCAGCTAAAATTGCAAGAAATACACAGATCATTCTGCAGCAGGAAAGCGGAATTTGTGATGTGGTAGATCCAATGGGAGGAAGCAATCTTGTAGAAAGTCTTACCCAGCAGATGATTGAAGAAGCGATGAGGTATATTGATGAGGTAGAACAGGAAGGGGGAATGACCAAAGCCATTGAAGCAGGAATTCCAAAAATGAGAATTGAAGAAGCTGCCGCTAAAAAGCAGGCTAAGATTGACAGTGGTGAAGAATTTATCATTGGAGTCAACTCATTCAAGTCATCATTAAAACAAGACGCAATAGAAATTCTTGATATTGATAATACTGAAGTTCGCAGAAAACAAATTGAACGATTAAACAGCATTAAAGCAGAAAGAAGTTCTGAAGCGGTTACAGAAATCCTGAATGAGATCCGTGAAAGTGCAAAAACCGGAAAAGGAAACCTTCTGGCACTTTGTATAGAAGCGGCAAGAAGAAGAGTAACGCTTGGTGAAATGAGCGATGCCATGGAAGAAACCTTTGGAAGATATAAAGCAAACATTAAAACAATTTCTGGAGTATACGCGATGAATGCCGGTAAAAACGAATACTTTGAAAAAGCCCTTAATCTGACTCAAAAGTTTGAAGAGGAAGAAGGACGTCGTCCAAGAATCATGGTGGCTAAAATGGGTCAGGATGGGCACGACAGAGGCGCAAAAGTAGTAGCAACAGCATTTGCTGATATGGGATTTGATGTCGATGTAGCCCCATTATTCCAAACACCGGAAGAAGTAGCCAAACAGGCAGTAGAAAACGATATTCACATTCTTGGAGTATCTTCATTAGCTGCAGGGCACAAAACATTAGTGCCTCAGGTAGTAGGAGAATTAAAAAAGCTGGGGGCAGATGATATTACCATCGTAGTAGGCGGAGTTATCCCACAACAGGATTATGAATTCCTTTATGCTAACGGAGCAGATTTCATTTTCGGCCCAGGAACTAATCTTCCAAAATGCGCTGTAGAAATTTTAGAGAGATTTTTAGAAAACTAATCCTAAAAAGCTTTAATTTTCATCAGGAAATTAAAAGCACATCTATGGGTTTTAAAAATATACTGAAGCCTACGAAGAAAAAACTGATTTTCTTTGTAGGCTTTCTCTTTATAGCTATTGTATTATTCGTCTCAGGAGAAAAAAAAGATCGAACTGTACAAACTTCTCCTGTTCCTGCAGATAGCACGCAGGTTAAGAAACATTTGGTGGCACTTACCCAGACTCCACAGTTCCGGAATCATAAAAATGTAGATCAGCTGAATGCCATTGCGGACTATATTCATAAAACCTTCAAAACATACAGTGACAGCACAGGATTTCAGGAATATAAAGTAGACGGACAGTCGTATAAAAATGTAATCGGTTCATTTGGAACTGAAAACAGTAAAAGAATTATTATAGGAGCCCATTATGACGTTTGCGGAGATCAGCAGGGAGCAGATGATAATGCCACAGGAGTGACTGCTCTTTTGGAATTGGCAAGAATGCTTAAAGGACAAAAGCTTAATTATCGGATAGATCTGGTTGCTTATACCTTAGAAGAACCGCCTTATTTCAGAACAGAAAATATGGGTAGCTACATCCATGCAAAATATTTAAAAGATAATCATATCGATGTCTATGGAATGGCAAGTGTAGAAATGATCGGCTATTTTAAAGATGAAAAAGGATCTCAGAGTTTTCCTGTAGGTATCCTTTCCTGGATTTATGGTGATAAAGGAGATTTTATTACTTTGGTGAAAAAGTTCAGCGGAGCAGGACCATTTGTTGGAAACTTTATAGATCAATTTAAAGACACCAATCAGATAAAAACAGAAACATTTCCAGCACCGGGATTTGTACACGGAGTCGACTTTTCAGATCATTTAAACTATTGGGAATTTGATTTTCCTGCCCTTATGATTACTGATACTTCCTTCTTTAGAAACAAAAATTATCACAAATCTACAGACACTTTGGAAACGTTGGATATCCAAAGGATGACAAAAGTTATTGATGCTATTTTTCTAAGCATTATTCACCTCAAGTGAAAAAATAAAGGCTGTTTCAACTTCAGAAACAGCCTTTATTTTATTTTTTCTGAACGATTTTACCATCGTCCATAATCTGATAATGAGTTTTAGTTATCTTTTGACTATTTCCATCAATCTTATGATCTGTTGTCACAGTGATTTCTCCTGCTTTATTGATTTCATAGCTGCTGAACTCCTCCTTCTTATCATCTTTTCCGGGGTCAAACCAAATACCTTCCACATAGGCCTCACCAACGATGCTGTTATTCACCACAGTAAGAAGATAATATCGGTAATCAAAATCTCCGCAATCCATCGGAACAAGAATCAGTTCAACATCCTTGTATCGAGCTAAAGGAAAATATCGGAATGCTGGCTCCCCACAGCTGTACCTCTCTGAACCTTCCACCGCAAAATCTGTTTCGATAAACTTTACATCTACCTGAGGAAGACTTTCAATAGGTAAGCTATAAAGACCTTGCTTCAACAAAGATTCCATTGCGGCAGGCTCATTTTTGCTTTTTCTCCATTGCTCAATAGAAATATATTCTCCGGATACGGGTTCTAAAATAGTTAAAATGTTACATTGAGTACTTGAAGCCTGAAAAATATGATATGTTTCAAAGCGATCCGGTCCATTATACCCTGCAGAAATAGAATAATCCCAGCCATTCTTAACTTTTGTACTGTCTACAAGAAAGCCGATATGACCTTTTCCTTTAGTCTCTGATTCTAGAAACTTCGCCTGATCTTTCATCTCTTCCAAATCCAGAATTTTTTCCATGAAATGAGGAGAAAAACAACCTTTCTCCACTACTTTTACCTCTTCTTTTTTTACAGCTTCCTCTTTCTTACAACCTATGAAAAGTAATGGAAGTAAGGCCAATAAAAATCTATGCATAAAACTCTTTTTTCACAAAAATAAGATTTAAATAATTGATGATTAAAAAAATAATTCTATATTTGCATCTGAAAATCAAGTTTAACCAATTAAAAACAACGAAGCAATGTTCAGAACTAATCAGAATTCTACAGTTGGATTACCCCTTATGGTGGTAAGGCTTCGCGGTTTGGTACATTCTTAGAATAATAGTACAATACAATATCAAAACCCGAAGTCGTAGAGATTTCGGGTTTTTTATTGCGCAATATTTCAAAACTCACATTCAGTTTCCCCGAAATCTTTTTAAGTGTTATTAAGAACAGAATAGGATGAGGTTTTACCCTCAAATGATAGCTGTTCATCATTATTAATTCATTCAACTAGTGTTTTAGTTGATTAAGAAAATAGATTAAGAGCAGGTTCAATATTTTGGATTTTGTATCTGATATCTTGTGTCTTACATGGAAAATGATAACCTTCTGTCTTACCGGCTGAGAAGCCTGAGAAGCAGAAAAAGAACAATAAAAAAAGATGTAGAAAAGCAGATAAGAAGAAAGTATCAACGTAGTAATAAACTTTGTGATATCAAAAGAAATATCCCATGGATTCCTTTAGACGAACCTTATCAGAGAGGATTTGTAAGATTCTTTGCCGTTAGGGAAGATGTAATGAGATCCAAAGATGGGGATTTCTTTGAAGGAATTTTGAAGAAGATCAATACCTATATGTATTCCGAAAGCCGCCAGTTTCTGAAGAAAAAGAAAAAATCCGGACGGAGAATATATGTTGAAAGAGCACAGAAGCTCAAGAATATCTCTTCCTGTTCATGGACTGATCCAAAGTTGGGGCTCACTTCAAGAGAAAGAGAGTATTTCCTGAAGCAGGAAGAATACTGTCCTTTCCGGAAGACTTATGTGCCTTACTACGAATTCAAGGAACCCTGGAGATTTACCTTACGTACAAGACCCAATATGATTACCCACTATAAGCCTGTAGACTTTCAACTGGAAAAGGAAATAGCAGAGCTGAAGTCTTATTTGGGACAGCATAAAATTACTGGAATTGTTAACAAAACAATTTATGGTAGGGTGTTTTCATGGGATACGAAAACAGAAGATACTGATCTTATTAAAAACAGGAAATATATTACCTGTACAATGTCTGCAACAGAGATTGCAGAAAGCTTTCTGGACGATGTGTCCACAATTATTTAAAACAAAAACAATGGGAAATTTAAAACTAAAAGGAAAAGATATATTAAAACTGGGCTATCCAAACAATCAAAGCGTAAACGTAGCCCTGGAAGTAATGAAGAGAAATTTTGCAACTAAAAATATCCATTATGTAAAATCTCTTTTAAAGGAAATCCTGATCCATCCGGAGAATTTTGAAAAAGATTTAACCTTCGGACAGATTGCAGAAACCCTGCTATCATCTAAAAAAACAGAAAAAAGGATGTTGAATTCACAACGTGCAGCCTTTGAGATCTTCGGGAATAATATTTCAGAAGAAGCAAAAAATCAGTTGTACACCGCATTGAAGCTGCCGGTTTCTGTTCAGGGTGCACTAATGCCTGATGCTCATAGCGGTTATGGCCTTCCGATCGGTGGAGTTTTAGCCGTAGAAAATGCTGTAATTCCTTACGGAGTAGGAATGGACATCGGTTGCAGAATGAGCCTCAGTATTTTGGATACACCCGTTTCATATCTGAACGGAGCAAGGGATAAATATGAAAAAGCCCTTGCAGAACATACAAAATTCGGAATGTATGAGACTCATAAATCTCATACAGATCACGAAATCTTCGATAGAGATACATTTGATCTGATTCCTGTTTTAAGAAGGTTAAAAGGAAAAGCCATCAAACAGATGGGATCTTCAGGAGGTGGGAACCACTTTGTAGAATTCGGAGAAGTGGAAATCACTGAAGAAGATGAACAAATCGGGTTGCCAAAAGGAAAATACCTTGGAATCCTTTCGCATAGTGGCTCAAGAGGAATGGGAGCTGAAATTGCTCAATATTATTCAAGAGTAGCAGTAGAACAATGTCCGTTGCCTAAAGAAGCACAGCAATTTGCATGGCTCGATTTAAGCACACACCTTGGTCTGGAATACTGGACTGCAATGAACCTTGCAGGAGATTACGCTTCAGCCTGTCACGATGATATTCACAGAAGACTGGTAAAAGCGGTAGGCGGAAGAGTGAAAGCCCGAATTGAAAACCATCACAATTTCGCATGGAAGGAAATCCATAACGGAAAAGAAGTAATCGTTCACAGAAAAGGAGCTACTCCGGCCAATGAAAACGAACTGGGAATGATACCGGGATCCATGACTGCTAAAGGATTTATCGTCCGCGGAAAAGGAAATCCTGATTCATTGAATTCAGCTTCACATGGTGCAGGCAGAGCTCATTCAAGAGGAGAATGCAGAAATCTTTTCACCCAGAATGACATCAAAAAAGAGTTAAAGCTTAAAGATGTTACGCTGATGGGCGGAAATACAGAAGAAGCACCCATGGCTTATAAAAACATTCATGAAGTAATGAATGCACAAAGTGAATTGGTAGACATTCTGGGAACATTCCAACCGAGAATTGTGAGAATGGATAGATAATCAGTTAAATATTCAGGAGCTTAATCCCGCTTTCCGCACTCGCTATTTTTCTTTTACAAAAGAAAAATGAGCTCAGACAATTGCTGCAATCGGGGCTAGTAATAAAGTTCCGTCATTCTGATACAGACTGAGAACAGTTGATAAACGAAGTGAAGAATCTTACAAAATAACAGAGATTCTTCCTTCGTCAGAATGACAAAGAAAAACTACAAATAACAATACAATGGGAGCACCTCATAATATAAAAAGATATGGAGAAGTCTGGCCGGAATTCAGAATCCGCTTGGGCCTTGAAATATTGGAAAAACTAAAAAATAAAATCATCATATCCGGTGGATGGGCATGGCACTTTATGTCTGAAAATGGACATACAGAATATAAACATGCTCATGATCACAAAGATATTGATGTCTTTGTACGGAAAGAAAACGTTGCTGAAGTAGTGATCATTCTTCAGCAGGAAGGGTTTCAAAAAGTTTGGACCCGCTACGATCATCTTCCTAGTGAAGAAAACTTCAGACGATATGAAAAAACAGTAGAATTGGAAAATGAAAAGTATCACAGGATTACGATCGATTTTTTTGAAAGAAATGATCTTAAAACCGTTGAAGTTAGTGGTTTTACAGTAGTGAAGCCAGATCTTTTGCTTTCATTCTACAGAAATATTCATTCCAGTGATAAATGCTGGGCAGTAATGGCTGCAAAAGATTTATTACAAAAGGGAATAGATCCTGTTGGACATCCCTTATTAAGCAAAATGCCAAAATAACAATGGAAAAATTAATACAGATCACTTCCGGAAGAGGTCCTTTAGAATGCCAATGGGTCGTATCTAAAGTATTAAAGACCTTCTTAGAAGAAGTAAAAGAAAATAATATAGACTACGAAATTATTCATCGCGAGAACGGAGATGTAAATATGACTGTAAAATCTGCAACTGTACTTTTAAAAGGAAAGAACATCAAAGAATTTTTGAAAATATGGCTTGGAAGCATATGTTGGGAAGGGAAAAGTACATTCAGAAAGCTGCATAAGAGGAGTAAATGGTTTATCGGGATCTTCGAAATAGAAAATCTGGAAACAGTTAATTTCAATGAAAAGGATATCAGATTTCAGACCACCAGAAGCCAGGGGAGCGGAGGACAGAACGTTAATAAGGTGAGTACAGCTGTCCGTGCCACCCACATTCCAACCAATGAATCCGTATTTGTACAAGATACACGGTCACAGTTGAATAATAAAAAGCTATCCATTATCAGATTAAAAGAAAAAGTAATGGAAAGTTATAGGGATCAATTGGAAAATAGAATGAAGGAAACCTGGAATCAGCATCTTCAGGTAGAACGCGGAAATCCGGTCCGTACATTTTCCGGAACAGATTTTAAGAGTAATTATCAGGATAAATCTTATAAAAAACAAAGGAATAGCCTTAAACACAAATTAAAAAATTACAGCAATGACCTTAACTAAAAATAAATACTATTTTGAAGCCCTGGACTACTTTCCATACAATATGGCCGAGTGTCTGGATGCCCTGAACTATGCTCTTTCTTATGAACCTGAAGATGCGGACAGCCTCTGCCTGATGGGAAGAGTATATTCAGAGGTTTTGAAAGACTATGAAACAGGAAAAAGATATTTTGAAGAAGCCATGCAAAGCAATATTGGAAATGTAAACACTCCTAAATATTATATTGAATGCCTCCTAAGTAATGAAGACTATGAAGAAGCAGAAAAACTAATTGAATTTGCTTACAAAATGAAAGGAATAGATAAAGCTGAAATTCTGAATGGTAAATCTCTCTTACTGGAAAGAAAAGGAGAATATAAACAAGCTATAGAACAACTTAAAGAGGCGAAAAAATTCTGCTTTTGCAGAAGTTCACTTGACATATTGGAGGATAGAGAGAAATTGGTTCAGAACAAAATGCCTAAAACAAGGTCAAGGAAAAAAACGGAGTAATCATGCCTAATAAGATCTATAGTGCATCTCCAACAGGGAGATAAAACTCAGGTCGAGAAGCTTATTGTTAAATAATTGTAAAAAATATTTAAAAACTAAAAAAGTTAAGGTAACTTAAAAAAGAGAGATCTTTGAAGGTCTCTCTTTTTAATGGTTTTGAATATATGAAATTGTGTTTTTTAAAAATAAATGCAGTTATTCATAGGAAGCTACAGGCTTGGTGGGTATTTGTTTGGCTCGGTATACTCCAGCTAATATTATGATGATTCCCAATATTTCTTTAATAGTTAATGTTTCTGAAAACAGGAAGTATGCATAAATTGCAGCGAAGACAGGCTGGCTCAGGATAATAACAGAAGAAAGCAGAATACTAATTTTTCCCAGACAATAGCTTAGTAATCCTTGTCCTAATATTTGAGAACATAAAGCAAGACCAAGCAGTATTCCTACTTCTCTAAAGGTCTGAGGATACATAATTCCTTCAGATACACCTGCTGTAAGGAACAATATAGGAATTGACCCAAGCCCGCTGATAAACATAATGGAAGCCGCATCCACTTTTAATCTTACCTTGTAAACACTTAATAAGAACAATCCGTAAAAAACTGATGCCAGAAAAGCGAGCAGATCTCCTTTATAACCGCTACTACTGGAAAGGCTAAATTTTCCCCACATCAACACAACGATCCCTATAACAGATATACTCAGACCTATCAGAAAATTTTTCCCAGGCTTTTCTTTAAAGAGAAAATAAGATAAAGGAACTGTAGTGAAAGGGACCAAATTTACAAAAAGGTTGGCATTCGCTACAGAGGTGAGCTGAAAGGAGGTGTTCCAAAGAATAAGGTCTATAGCAAGAAACACTCCACTGAACAAAATAATGATCCAGGATTTTCTGTCAATAGCTTGTATTTTTTTATATACAAAAGGAAATAAAAAGATTAAGGAAAACAGAATTCTGTACAAAGCAGTGTTGATAGGAGACAGACTGCTCAGCTTCACAAAAATTCCGCCAGTAGCAAGACTCATGACGGCTAAAAAAGCCAAAAGTATATTGATATTCGATTTCATCATATGTTTTTTTGTGTTACAAATCTCTATATTTGTTGAAAACAAATTACTTTTGTAACTAAAGATTTTAATCAAAAAACTTTCATTTCTAAATAATTATGCTATTAGACTCATTACATTATGCTATTTTGAATGAATTGCAGAAAAATTCCCGTCTGTCCAATACCGATATTGGACGCATAATAGGACTTACTGCACCAGCAGTAGCTGAAAGAATTAGAAAAATGGAAGAAGCTCAGGTAATAAAATCATTTACTGTAAATCTGGACTATGAGCAGCTTGGATTTAATGAAAATGTTATTATAGGAATCGATATTCCATATTGTGATATTCCCCCATTTTTAAAAGAGATTGAGAATATAAACGGTATTCTAAAGGTGATGAAATCTACAGGCGATTTTTGCCTTATTGTTCATCTGGTAGCTAAAAAAGTTTCCGAATTGGAAAATATAATTACCCGTTTCAGTAACCATGGAAATACTTCTACATTTCGGATATTGGCTTTCCCTTTGGAGAGAGATTCCGTATGGTTAGGTAAAAGCTGATTCCATCGTTTTAACGTCTGATAAGAATATGATATTATATAAAAAAATAAGCTTTCAACAGAAAGCTTATTTTTTATTTACAGAGATCAGATAATCATAGACCATTTGATGTTGATCATCCGTCAGCTTTGCTTTCGGAGCCATTCTGCTTAAGGTATTGATCCAGCCCTGGTTGTCATGCTTGGTAGGTTCCGGCAGTTTATGGCATTTTGCACAGGAATTTTCAAAAACTGTTTTTCCTTGTGCCAACTGTTCGGATGAGGTATACTTTGGCCCTGTTACAGCCGTACTTTTAGGTCCGCAGGATACCAGAAATGCTGATGCTGCGATGCCACTTAAGATTAATTTTTTCATACCTATATTATTTTGTTGGTGAATTACTTTTTCACAGAAACAATATAATCGTAAACCCATTTGTGCTGGTCATCTGTCAGCTTTGCTTTCGGAGCCATTGCATTCATAATACCTACCCATTGTACAGAATTGTGTGACGTGGGATCAGGTAGCTTATGGCACTTTCCACAGGAGTTTTCAAAAATTGTTTTTCCCTGAGCAATCTCTTCAGCAGTAGACGTTGAGGTTCCTGCAGTAGCCGCAGAAGTAGAAGCTTTAGGAGTACAGGAAACTAATAGGATAGCAGTGAATGATGCCGCAGCAATAAGTTTTTTCATGTTTCTTATTTTGATATATAACAAATGTAATAAATTCCTAAACCCTTTGATACAGTGTGTTGTAGTTTTAATTTAGAAGAAATAAAAATCGAGATATTGCGAATAATGTAATCTTAAACCCTCAGTTGTCAGTCTTTTATTTTGCCTTTGACAAAACTATTGACCATTCACTTTTTAATTATTAATTTTGAATCAATGAAATTTTCTACAGAAGAACTTATTGAGGGAATACAGTCGGGAAACAAACGTCTGATTGCAAAGGCTATTACTTTAGTTGAAAGTAAAAAAGCTGAACATAGAGTACAGGCAGAAGACCTTCTGAAAAGAATTATGCCCTTTACAGGAAACTCCGTCAGAGTAGGAGTTACCGGCGTACCTGGTGCAGGAAAATCTACTTTTATCGAAAGTTTCGGCAGGTTAGCCATTGCTCAGGGTAAAAAAGTAGCTGTACTTGCTATTGATCCAAGTTCTTCTATCAATAAAGGAAGCATTCTGGGGGATAAAACCAGGATGGAAGAATTGGCAAAAGAAGAAAACGCATTCATACGGCCATCCCCAAGTTCCGGATTTTTAGGTGGGGTAGCCAATACCACTTTTGAAACAATGATGATCTGTGAAGCAGCAGGGTATGACTATATCCTTATAGAAACAGTTGGAGTAGGGCAATCAGAGGTTTTGGTAGCAGATATTACCGATGTTTTCTTATTTCTTAAGATTATTGGTGGCGGAGATGAGCTTCAGGGGATAAAACGAGGAATCATGGAAATGGTAGATGTTATTTTCATTAATAAAGTAGATCAAGATAATCTTCAGAAGGCTAAAAATACAAGACTTGAGCTGAAAAGAGCCCTGGATTTTATTCCACCAAAAGAAAAAGGATGGAAAATCCCGGTATTATTAGGTTCTGCTTTACATAATGAAGGACTGCAGGATATTTATGATAAGATCTCGGAATTTATAGATTTGAAAAAGAAAGCCGGACGTTTTGAAGAAATCCGCACCCAACAGGCAGAAAAGCGCTTTGAATATTGGGTTCAGGAGTATATTTTATCTCTTATGAAAAAGAGCAATGAGGTAGAGGAAGCCTATCAGACGCACAAAAAAAATGCTTCAGAGATGGTTTCCAATCCAAGTACTGAAGCAAAATTATTTGTTGAAAAATTTTTATCGGGTGAAAAGAGAATTTAAAGTTTTTCTTTTTCCTGCTTTACTTCACTTTTAGAGACATATCCGTCGTAGGTGATCGGTTGTCGGTCATTACTTCTCATTGAAACGAAAGCCTTACCGTTTTTAAAGATCTCAATATTGATCTCATCTACTGTATTTACGTCCTTTGGTTTGATCTTTAGAGTCCAGTTTCCTTTTTTGTTCTGTGATTTATTGATGATAAAATCTTTTGAAGTAAATGTATAGCCGTTCTTATCCGTATTTCCATAACTCGGATTGAATACTCTTCCAAAATATGGCAGCTCTACATCTACACTATTTTTATTTACCACAATAGTATAATCTCCGTTTAGATTCAAAATTCTGGATGCTGTAGAATTGGGCATAGAATTCATAACGTTGATGACATCATAATTTGTAGGATTGGCCCTCTGTGCATAGAAGGTAAATTCCTGGGAATCCACTAAGGCATTCACTACTGCTGGATCTGATGAACCCTGTGAGGCACAGCTCTGAAAGCTGAAGAGAAAGCCAAAGATCATCAGAAGGGAAATATACTTTTTCATGATTGAAATAATTATTAAATTTAAACAGCAAAATGTATGCAAATATATCCCTTCTTTACTATTTTGGAATAAAAATTGTTAAGGTTGAATTATTAACACTCAAACTATGAAAGTTACACATCTATTAGGAATTGGAGCATTCGCTCTGTCGGTCGCTGCCTGTACTACAAATCCAATTACAGGAAGATCATCTTTACAGCTGGCCAATAATTCAGAAATTTTAACAATGTCTGCTCAGGAATATAAGACGACATTGTCTAAAGGTAAGGTAATTACCGGAACAGCAGATGCAAAGAGAGTGGTAAATGTAGGAAACAGAATTAAAAACGCAGCAGAAAGGTATTATCAAAGTATAGGAAGATCAGCAGATCTTTCCAGTTACAATTGGGAATTTAATCTTCTGCAGAGTAGTGAATTAAATGCATGGTGTATGCCGGGTGGTAAAGTAGCTGTTTATACAGGGATTTTACCGGTAACCAAAGATGATAACGGACTTGCAGTAGTAATGGGACATGAGGTTTCCCATGCATTAGCAGGTCATGGAAATGAAAGAATATCTCAGGCAATGATGGCTCAATATGGAGGTGCTATTCTTGGAGGTGCCATTTCCAATGCTCAATGGGCAAGTGTTTTCCAGAAAGCATATCCAATCGGCTCACAGGTAGCATTATTAAAGTATGGTAGAGGGCAGGAATCAGAAGCGGATGAAATGGGACTTTACCTGATGTCTATGGCAGGATATGATCCAAGAGCAGCGATTCCTTTCTGGAACAGAATGGAGGCAGCTTCTTCAGGAGCAAGACAGCCGGAGTTTTTATCTACTCACCCTAACCCTGAAACCAGAATTTCAGATATCAACAAAGATCTGCCGAAAGCTTTGGAATACTATAAGGCTGCAGGAGGAAAAATATAACCTGTTAGTTTATTATAAAAAAAGGCGGACTGATTTTTAAAATGAGTCCGTTTTTTATTGGGTAATATTTTTCTTTTCACCCGATTTGGAATAATTATAGCTGTATTGATCATGGGGAAAGACTATTTAAATAGTATTCCTGTATAAAGACTTATTAAATTTTAGTAAATTTGGTATAATTTTTATAACATAATTACTTAAACACAATATTATGAAGAGTTTATCAATTACCGGACTTATCCTATTAGCCGTTTCAGCTTTACTTTTTTATCTTACTACTGATTTTGCTGTAGAGCAGATCAAGATTTCTCATATTATGGGAGTGATGGCTGGGGTAGGGATAGGGCTTATCATTGGCGGAATGGTAGGATATCTGAGCAAAGGAAGCGCTATAAAGGCTGAACAGAAGAAAAAAGAATTTAAGCAGCTACAGAAAGAGAAAGAAGAGCTTGAAAAACAGGCTGCTGATATTGCAAAACGCCAGGCCGAGCTTGAAAATCAAAATAAAAATCCTCAAATCTAAAATTTGAGGATTTAAAAGTTGTTATTTTCGATTGTTGATTAAAATTTATATCCCAAACCAACCATAAACAAGTTAGGTCTGTTATCATATCTGATCTCCGAACCGGAAACTTTGTTGATAAAGTTTCTTTCATCTTTACTGAAAGCACCTTCATATTTTGCATTTACAATAAGCTTTTTAATTTCAAGCTGTGCTCCGAACTGGTAGCCTACTGTAAAGTTATTTTTAGCATTTTCTTTAAAATCGTTATAGGTATTGTCTTTGCTTAGGTTAAAGCTTCCAACCGGACCTACAAAAACACCCAGCATATTCCCTAAAACGTTATATCCTAAAAGAACCGGAACATCAATACGGTTGCTTTTAACATCGAAAGTAGTATTCTCCGTCGTAAATTCATTCTTAAAATGAGTGTAATATACCTCAGGCATTAAGAATAATGACGTAGGTAATCCCACCTTTAATGAAAGTCCCACGTTGAAACCTACATTGTTTTTTCCTGTTCCTTCAATGGCATCATTCACTGTTCCTTTGATATTGGACCATGAAGGTGAGCCTGTAGGAAATATGATATTGGCCTTACCTGCCAGTGAGATCTGTGCAGAAGCCCACATTGAAAACCCTATTAACGCTATACTAAGTACCTTTTTCATTATCGTCTAATTTTGTATTCTCAATTGTTTTATTATTCTCAAGTAAATATTCTCTCAGCTCTTTAAACAGTTCTGAAGAGTAAACGAAGTCAATCAGATTTTTATTGCCTGCTGTAATCAGGATGTCCTTATTTCCTTCCCATTCTTTGATTCCTAATCTCAGGTATACAATTTTCTCGCCAATCGTCATTACAGAGTTCATATCGTGGGTATTGATAATCGTTGTCGTGTTGTATTCCTTGGTAATCTCGTAAAGGAGATCATCGATGACCTTTGAAGTATACGGATCAAGCCCTGAGTTGGGTTCATCACAGAATAAATATTTTGGATTGTTCACAATTGCTCTTGCAATGGCAACCCTTTTCTGCATTCCTCCGGAAATTTCAGAAGGATATTTTCTTCCTGCCTTATCAAGATGCACTCTTCCTATTACTTCAAAAACTCTTTTCTTCTTTTCTCTAAAAGTAAGGTTGGTAAACATATCCAGTGGAAACATAATATTCTCCTCTACTGTTAAAGAGTCAAATAAAGCACCTCCCTGGAATACCGTTCCGATTTCTGAACGAAGATGTTGCTTTTCATCACGGTTCATCGTATTGACATTCCGGCCATCAAATAAAATTTCTCCGGATGATGGCATATAGACATTCAGTAAACTTTTAAGAAAAACGGTTTTTCCCGAGCCACTCTGTCCGATGATAAGATTTACTTTTCCTTTATCAAATGATGTTGAAATTCCCTTAAGTACTTCAACATCTCCAAAACTTTTCTTAAGATCTTTTACCTCAATCATCAGCTTAATATTAATTGGGTTAAAATTAATTCGGAAATGATAATGAATACCATTGTCCATACTACAGCTTGTGTACTTGCTCTACCTACTTCCAAAGATCCTCCTTTCACAAAATATCCGAAATAAGAAGGTACTGTTGCAATGATGAATGCAAAAACTATGGTTTTGGAAAATGCATAATAGATAAACAGATTAGGCATATACATCTGGATTCCGATAATATAGTCGTTTTCTGTCCAGTTTCCTGTTAAAATCCCTGCAATATAACCTCCGCCAATACCAAATACAATACTGATAGCAATAAGAAGAGGATTAAAAATCATACAGGCGATAATTTTTGGAAATATCAAAAAGTTGGGTGAGTTAACCCCCATGATATCTAAGGCATCAATCTGCTCAGAAACCCTCATTGTTCCAATACTGGAGGCAATATATGATCCTACTTTACCTGCTAAAATTAAACTGATGATGGTAGGTGCAAATTCCAAAACAAGGACTGCTTTTGTTGCATATCCTACAAATGAAGGAGGAATGGGAAATGACGATGCATCAAAGTTATTGAACATCTGAATAGCTACTACAGCCCCCACAAAGATTGATGTGAAGACCACAAGTCCGAAAGAATTTACTCCCAAATCATTAATTTCCCTCATGAGCAGTTTCCAAAAAACCCTCATTTTCTGGGGTTTTTGCAGGGATTTTCCTAGAAGGATAATATATTCCCCTACTGCTGTGAAAAACTTTTTTAACATACTGCTAAATTAGACTTTTTTATTGAATTAGGCTAAGGTTGAAATGAAGACTGATGCCCCGATAATGTTAAAATTATCCTAACCTTAGCATAGCTTTATTTTGCATTTTTATCCCCGCCAATAACCAGCAAAATGGTTTTTAATATAATAACCAGATCCAGAACAAAACTCCAGTTCTTTACATAAAATGCATCTGCAAGAACTCTTTTTTTCATTTCTACTTCTACATCTCCGGAATCCCCACGCAATCCGCTTACCTGTGCAAGACCCGTAATTCCTGGGTTTACCACGCTTCTTAAACTGTATCTTCCGATTTTGGGTTTGTAATAATTGTCAACAGCCAGCATATGAGGCCGTGGACCTACTATAGACATTTCTCCTTTCAGTACATTCATAAACTGTGGAAGCTCGTCAAGGCTGGTTTTTCTTAAAAATTTACCCACTTTGGTAATTCTTGTATCATTTTCCCGGGTAGTGCTTGTGGTAGACTCATCATTTACCACCATGGTCCTGAATTTTATACAGCTGAATACCTCCTCATGGAACCCATATCTTTTCTGAAAGAAAAAAACAGGCCCTTTGGAACTGGCTCTGATTAAAATTGCGATGATCGGAAATAACCATGAGCAGATGAAAGCCAATACAAAGATGGAAAAGAAGATATCAAATGTTCTCTTCATCAGGAAATTGGAATAATAATCTAACGGGTATCTTGCCTGATTTAAAACAGGCTGTGTCTGGATATAAGCGAGATCGTACAGGAAAAAATCATTCTGGGTAATACTCGGAATGAGGGAAATATGAACCTTGTTTTCCTCTGCCAGCTTAAAAATTTCAGTTTCTGTACCTTCATTGTAGGAATTTTCAGTAGAGAAAAACAGTGTGTGAATCCCGTTTTTTTTCCAGAAATCAACCAGGTTATCAGTGGTATTCGCTGAATTTTCATATTCAAATATTCTGTATCCGTAATCTTTACGGTCCTTAAATATGTTTTTAAGAATCTCAGTAGAATCATTATCTCCTAAGAACATGATATTCCTATAGTTGATCCCCAGTGAACGGAAGTACTTAATCGCAAAATAAATGAGTGATTTTGCCAGAAAGATAAATATCAACAGATAAAATGACAGCCAGTAAATGTCTGAATTGAAAAATACATTTTTACTGACTTTCCCAAGAAGCAGAACACCAAGTATGAACGATATAAAATGGATCAGAAGCCGTTCCAGAAACAGGGTATAGGTAAGGTTCCTCGGGATATTATATATTTTTGTTCTACCGCTGAGAAGTACCCAGAACAGAAACAGCAAAATCAGTGAAAAAGCGTTCTGATACCAGGTTTCCCTATGATATTTCAGGCCTTCGTTTCTGCTTATAAAAAAGAATATGAAGATAGCTGCAATAACCATAAGGTCAAGCAAAATAATGATCGATTTCAGGTATCTGGAGTATCGAATTCTCTGCATCTATCGGTATTATAACAGCTACGGTCAGCTAATGTACGTATTTTTTAAGGTATATTAAGATATTTATGGGTCTGAACTGATGCCTGCCACTCCGGATGTTCCAGAATAAAATCTGTAATCTTTGGATAGATATCATCTCTCTTGCTCCATTCACTCTGAAGATAGAGCTTACAGTTTTCAGAAACTTTTGCAGCCTGCTCCTGTGCAAATGTAAAGTCATGATGGTTGAAAACGATCACTTTAAGCTCGTGTGCTTTTTGATAGATCTCTTCTTTCGGTAATCCTGTTTTCTTTGGAGAAAGGGTAATCCAGTCCAGTTGTCCGCTCATAGGATAAGCTCCTGAAGTTTCGATATGAATGGTACATCCAAGTTCCTTTAATTTTGACGTCAGGATTTCCAGGTTCCATGTCAAAGGTTCTCCTCCTGTAAGAACTATGGTTTTACAGTGTTTAGCTGCAGTTTCGGCAATTTCTACGGCATCCATTAACGGATGAAGCTTGGGATCCCAGCTTTCCTTTACATCACACCAGTGGCATCCTACATCGCAGCCTCCCAGCCTGATAAAGTAAGCGGCTTTTCCTGTGTGTGCTCCTTCTCCCTGTAAAGTGTAAAAATGCTCCATTACAGGGAGCATTTTACCTTCTTTTAATAAAATATCTTGTTCTTTATTCATTTTAAAATTAGTCGTTATAGACCGAAGTTTTATAGGCAATGATGGTGTTTTTCATCAACATTGCTCTTGTCATTGGGCCTACTCCTCCAGGTACCGGAGTAATCCAGCTTGCTTTTGCTGCACAGCTGTCAAAATCCACATCACCGGCAAGGTAGTATCCTTTTGGAGAATCATCGTCTACTCTCGTGATACCCACGTCAACGATTACCGCACCCTCCTTAATCATTTCTCCTTTTAAGAAATGAGGATCTCCCAAGGCTGTAATAACGATGTCTGCCTTTTTAGTATATTCTTCAATATCTTTTGTGTATGAGTGGGTAAGAGTAACAGTTGAGTTTCCAGGGAAATCTTTTCTTCCCATTAAGATGCTCATTGGTCTTCCTACAATTTTACTTCTTCCAATGATAACACAGTCTTTTCCTTTAGTTTCGATATTGTATCTTTCCAGTAATGTTAAGATCCCAAAAGGTGTTGCCGGTAAGAAGGTGTCCATTTCAAGAGCCATTTTCCCGAAGTTTTCAGGGTGAAACCCATCCACATCTTTTCTTGGATCAATAGCGTTGATAATTTTCTCCTGATCAACCTGATCAGGTAGAGGTAGCTGAACGATAAACCCGTCTACTGCTTTAGATTTATTCAGTTCGTCAATAGTCTCCAATAATTCAGATTCCGAAACAGTGCTTGGGAATTTGATTAAGCTGGATTGGAACCCTACTTCTTCACAGTCTTTTACTTTAGCATTTACATAAGCCTTGCTTGCTCCGTTGTTTCCCACAAGAATTGCTACCAAATGAGGTGCTCTTCTTTTGCTTGCAAGGATTTTTTCCACTTCAACTTTGATCTCTGCTTTGATTTCCTTGGATACTTTAAGTCCGTCAAGAATTTCTGCCATTTTTACTTTTTTACTTTTATTTAGATTTAGATTTTTTCGAATACTACAATATCCTGAAATTCATCAGCACCTTCCTTTTCTATATCATTTCTCCAGAATCCTCCCTGTATGGTTTTTACTTTCAGACCTGCTTCATGAGCCATTTGATTCAGTAATGGAATACTTACGGCAATATTGGCAGCCGTTACTTTATCATCCATCAGCCGGTATCCTTCATACTGATGTGGGAAATGCATGCTTCCACTTTCCGCTTTAGAATCATCATACAGAAAGAATGTTGCAAGACATTGTCCGCCACTTTTCAGAACCCTGCTGATTTCATTCAGATATTGTTTGATCTCAGGGATCTGCATGTGGGTGAAAACAGAAAACAAAAATGCTTTATCAAACTGAGCTTTATCGTAAGGGAAGGTGAAGTTCTCCGCTTTCTGACTGAAAGTATTATACAGATCATTATAAATCGGTGTAAACTTAAAGTTGAAGTTCGGATATTTTCTGTGAATGTGTTTATCACACCACTTAATTCCTTTTTCTACGGCATCGAAACCATCATAAGCTCCCTTGTCTATGAATCCGGATAGGGCAACAGCTGTTCTGCCGATTCCACATCCTATATCCAGCACATGGTCTGTATTTTTAAGTGCAATATGTTTTTTCAGCGCATTCATCTGACGGATCCCGTGAGGAATAAAATCGCTGCTTCCTACATAGATATCTCCCTTTTTGGGCTCGTTTTTGGCCCTTTTTCCGGTAATGCCTTCATAGAAATCTATCGGAAAATAATATAGTTTTCTTCCTAAGAGCCTGAAGCCGGGAGGCAGTTTATAATAATATGATCGTAATGCAGACATCTGCTATTTATTTCCTTTATAATAATTAATTAATCCGTTGGTAGAACTGTCATGCGAAGTTACAGTTTCGTTGCTTTCAAGCTCTGGTAAGATTTTGTTAGCGAGAACTTTACCTAATTCTACTCCAAACTGATCGAAGCTGAAAATGTTCCAGATTACCCCCTGAACAAAGATTTTATGCTCATACATTGCAATTAACTGACCTAATGAAAAAGGGGTTAGTTCTTTGAATAGTATTGAGTTAGTAGGAGTGTTTCCGTGGAAGACCTTGTAATTTAATAATTGGTCTATTTCTTCGTCAGATTTTCCGGCATTTTTAAGTTCTTCTTCAACTTCTTCTTCTGTTTTCCCGAAAGCAAGAGCTTCAGTCTGGGCAAAGAAGTTGGCTAATAATTTATCCTGGTGGTCAGAGACTTCATTACAGCTTTTAGCATAAGCAATAAAGTCTGCAGGAATCAATTCTGTACCTTGGTGAATCAATTGGTAAAATGCGTGTTGACCATTAGTTCCTGGTTCTCCCCAAATGATGGGTCCTGTTTCATATTCTACAAATTCTCCGTTTCTGTCTACACATTTCCCGTTGCTTTCCATATCTCCCTGTTGAAGATATGCTGCAAATCTGTCCAGATATTGTGAGTATGGAAGAATTGCATAGCTTGTTGCTGCATAGAAATTACGGTACCATATTCCCAGAAGTCCCATTAATACAGGGGTGTTTTCAGAGAAGTCCTCTGTCTGGAATCGTTGGTCTGTGTCAAAGGCTCCTTTTAGAAGCTGCTCAAAGTTTTCATATCCTACAGCCAAAACAATACTTAATCCGATAGCACTCCATAGAGAGTATCTTCCGCCTACCCAATCCCAGAATTCAAAGATGTTTTCTTCTGCAATTCCAAATTGCTTAACAGCTTCAACATTAGTGGATAAAGCAACAAAATGCTTTGCAACATCTTCCTGTTTTCCTGCTTTAAGGAACCAGTCTTTTGCTGAGTTTGCATTGGTCATTGTTTCCTGCGTCGTAAATGTCTTGGAAGCAATGATGAATAAAGTAGTTTCCGGGTTTAGATCTTTAACAACCTCTGCAATATGATTTCCGTCCACATTGGAAACAAAGTGAACATTGAGTCTTGTTTTAAAATGCTTTAAAGCCGAACAAACCATTACGGGTCCTAAGTCTGAACCTCCGATTCCTATGTTTACAACATCTGTAATTTCTTTTCCACTGAAACCTTTATGTTCTCCTGAAATGATTTTTTCAGAAAAAGCTTTCATATGATTCAGTACTCTTTTAATCTGTGGCTTAATATTTTCGCCATCAACAAGAATTTCACGATCAGAGAAATCTCTCAAAGCCGTATGTAATACTGCTCTTCCCTCTGTCTCATTGATCTTATCTCCTGAGAACATTTTGGTAATAGCGTCTTTTAACTGACATTCTTCTGCCAGCTGTAATAAAAGAGTTTTTGTCTTTGCATCGATCAGGTTTTTAGAATAATCAAAAAGGTAATTGTCCTTTTTCAGAGAAAACTCTTCAAAACGGTTCGGATTGTACTGGAAAAGACTTCTTAGTTCAAGATCATTCGATGCGAAATGTTCATCAAGGGCTTTCCAGCTGTTGGTTTGTAGAGGATTTATTTTTGATAGCATGTTGTCGAGAATTTATAGTTCACAGAATAATGTTGCGGATAAAAAACTTTAGAAATCCATAACGATTTATTTCTGATCTGCAAATTTAAGGAAAAATAAAACCTCAAATAAATTTGAAGATGATAAATAACGATTTTTTAAAAAACAAAACCCCAGAAATGATCTGAGGTTTACTTTTTATAAGGTTAAAGATACTTTTTTGAATTTTATTCATCTATTTCATTCAGAATATTTTCCAATTGCTTAGCATGGCGTCCGTAAATATACTTTGTCCATAAAACAATATTAACTATAATTGCGATGGTTCCAATAAGAACAGAAATAATAAGAGTCTGCTGATAAGAGTTGGTTACACTTTCAAAGGTCATCCCTTTTTTCGCTAATACCTTATAGAATTCGAGTCCTAATGTGATCATGAAGTGGGGGAGGAGCAGGAAGCTGAAAGACTGATATCTTTCCATATTAAGTTTTAATTCGTGGTATATTTTCCAGAGACTGTTTTTAGTATTGCCAGTATAAAGTTCAGTCTGCTTGTAAAATTTGTAAAAGCCAAATAAATAATAAGAAGATATAACGACAAGCATGGTATAAGAGGTATAATAAATAACATATTGTGAAATGGGAAATTTCAGTATTTGAGGAAAGAATGCTATAAGAATAATAGCAATGACCTGCATTGGGAATTCTTTTTTCATACTTTTCTGAATTTTTTCGATAGGATGCTTGCTTTCTTTTAATTGTTTTATGCTGTCAGGAATATGGACATTACTGTCTTCATTATTCCACTGTTCTTTTAATTGATCAAAATTCATAACCTGATTTTTTTATGATTTGCTGTATTTTTTCTTTAGTTCTGTTGAGTTTTACACGGGCATTTCCTTCACTAAGCCCTAGATTGTTTCCGATTTCCTTATGTGACATTCCTTCCATGAAATAGAATATAACAGCTTTTTCAAGAGCATTTAATTCCTGAACGGCAGTGTAAAAAATTTCAAGTTGCTGGTCTTTGTTAGGATTGTAGTCTTCTTGATGTACTTCAAAATGGTGCGGTGTGTCTGTATGATTTTTAGATCGTTGCTTTTCCTTTTTTAAATAAGTGATTGCTGTATTGATAGCGACACGGTACATCCATGTAGAAAACTCGCTGTTTCCCTTGAAGTTCTGATAAGATTTCCACAGCTGGATAAGGATTTGCTGTTGGAGGTCTTCCCGGTCTTCTATAGAATCGGCATAGATCCGGGAAGCTTTGTATAAAATGCCTTTGTGCTGATTAACAAGCTTTAAAAAGGCTGCTTCAGTTGGAGTACTCACAATAGTTTCATGGTTGGGTTATTGTTATAAGTTTGATACGGGTTTTACAGTGTATCCTTTTGCCTTCAGGAGATTAATTAATCCATTTTCTCCCCAAAGATGGCCACTTCCAACAGCAAAGAAAGAACTTTGATTTTTCATCATTTCCGGCATTTTTTCTGCCCATTTTTTATTTCTGTCAGTCAAAACCAATTTCTCCTGGCTCTTGTTCATGAACTTTGGATCTTTAATGAGTATATCCAGATTTTTCAGATTTTCATTTTTAAAGGCCTCAGTCATTTTTTGCGCTGCAATAGCATATTCATTACCTAATTTAAGCTGGCTGATTACTTCTTTCAGATTATATGCTTTGCCAATTGCGTAGATCTGATCATCCACTTTTTCTAGGCCGTTTACACTTTTCTTGTTTTTTAGAGCGGTTTTAAGAAGTTCAATTTCATACATTTTCACTTCATTTGCAGGGCAAGGAATGGCTTTGGTAGCAACAAGAGCATATAAAGCTTGTGGGCTTTGACCGTCTACATTTTTTAGATTCGTACCATAGTCAGCAAGTGTTTTGTTTAATTCTGTGGCTTCTGCAGGAGTTAACTGTTCAGAAATTTTTTTATCAGCAGCCATCATTTTTTGCATGGCCATCATTTCATTCTGATCTGTATAGTTGATTTCCATAACAAAATTCTCTGATGCATTGAGGGCGTTCCAAATCTTAGGCTTTATATCAAAATCCTTGTTGCATAAGATATGAAATGTTCCGGTAATATAAGATGGCTTAGAGAGTCCATTTCCAGATACCTCCCATAGCAGGCTGTTGTCATTGTCTGTGTTTTTGTTCTGTGCCGTAGCAGTCATGAAATGCATTGATAATAGTGCAGCGAATCCAAGTTTTATTACAATTTTCATAGTATTGATTTTTTTGATTTTCTGTTCTTTTAAACAGTAGGTAAGGGTACCGTTACAATCGTTACAGTTTTTTTTCAAAAAAATAAAAACCTCCTGAAAACAGGAGGCTGTAAAATCTAAAATTATGATGATAACCATTTGGTTAGGAATTTTTATTCCTGGTTTTTAGGAAGCACAGGCTTTGCCATTTTTCTTTTTCTTAGAAAATAGATTACTCCACCTGCAATCAATACAATCGGCCAGATGTTGATAAGCCCTACAATAATTCTCTGAATCAAATAAAATCCATAGACAAATCCGTCTTTTGCATCATATATAAAGTTATATCTATACTTATTATCAATGCTGTTTATATTGGTAACAGCGATTTCTGCGATGCGTAATTTGGGTTCTTTGATGAAAATATCAACGGTGCTGTATTTCAGGTTATCGGCAATGTTCATATTGGTTAGCTTCTGAAGGTTTCCTTCAGACATATTTTCATCATCAAGAGTAACTTTATCCTTATTGGTCTTTATTTTTTCAATATTTTCAGAAGTTTTCTGGTTTCTTTTTGTCTCCAGCTCAGAATATTTGATGTTAGCTGTTACGTCTTCCGCATTGATGGTTCTTGAGTTAAGAAAAAGCTTATTCGTATTAATGAATGTTAAAAGCTCTCCCAGTTTTTCAGTGGGTACTCTTACCTGAATCGTATTTTCGGTCTTATATTTTTTGATAAGCATAGCTTCAGTATCAGACGTATTATAAGTATCTTCAGAAACCACATTGCTCTGAAGATTGCTTTTTGTAACAAAACCTCCAAGGTCCTGGACAGACTTTTCAATAGCGATAGTAGCATTATACACATCTTTTACTTCCATATTGACATCTGCTGTTTTGATGAATTTTTTGTCCTTTACTTCCATGCTCGCAACAGACGAAACACTGTCTTCCGAAACAGCCGCAGAATCTGTTGTTGCTTCATAGCTTTTAAGTTCACTGCTGCTGGTTGCTTCTCCTTTTTTACATGAATAAATTCCAAGTAAAAGAACCGCTGATAATGATAATCTAATGTAAGTCGTTTTCATAGCGTAATATTTTTGAGGTTTTGCTTGAGTCAAAGTTCTGCAAGGATCCTTTGTAATGCTTGAAAATCGAAAGTAAAAAACTTGTAAAGAGAATATTCTGTTTTAAATTACTGAATATTAATACTTTGTAAAACAACATGAAGGGATGGGGTTTGCTTTCGGAGTAATTTTTGCTTATCTTTTTACAAACCAAAATCACAATATATCATTATGTCAAATACCTTTTCTAAAATCAGGAATGCAATAGGACTGTTCACGTCTATAGATTTTGATCAGCTAAGTGCTATTTCCCAAAAAGTAGATCTACCGAAGTTGATGCACAATTTTTCGAAACTGGATGATAAACAGCTTTCCGGGCTCATGAAAATGCTTGATCCGGATAAGAAAAAGAAAGAACTTCCTCCCATTGATGGAGATTTTTACGATATCTACCATACTTTAACTCCTGAACAGAGGGAAATTCAGCTGAAAGTAAGAGCTTTTATGGAAAAAGAAGTTAAGCCTTTGGTCAATCACTACTGGCTTAGGGATGAGTTTCCTTTCGAACTGATTCCGAAATTTCAAAAGCTGGATATATGCGGAGTAACCTATGAAGGATATGGCTGTCCGGGAATGCCTTTTCTGATGGAAGGGGTTATTGCCATGGAAATGGCAAGGATTGATGCTTCTATTGCAACATTTTTTGGGGTGCAATCAGGGTTGGCAATGGGTTCTATTTATATATGTGGCTCAGAAGAACAAAAACAAAAATGGCTTCCGCAGATGCAGAAGTTTGAAAAAATTGGTGCCTTTGGACTGACCGAACCTGAAGTGGGCTCCGGAGCTGCAGGCGGCCTTACCGTAACTTGTAAGAAAACAGATGAAGGTTGGGTTTTAAATGGTCAGAAAAAATGGATCGGAAATGCAACGTTTGCAGATCTTATCATTATTTGGGCAAGAGATTTGGATAGTGGAGAAGTAAAAGGATTTATTGTAGAGAAAGATAATCCGGGATATTCTGTAGAGAAAATCAAGGGAAAGATGGCATTACGTATTGTTCAGAATGGTTTGATTACCCTGAAAGACTGTATTGTTACTGAGGAAAACCGTTTACAGAACGCCAATTCTTTCAAAGATACCGGAAAAGTACTTCGGATGACAAGGGCTGGAGTAGCCTGGATGGCAACCGGATGTGCAAGAGGAGCTTATGAAAGTGCCTTAGCATATACCCGGACAAGAGAGCAGTTTGGGAAACCTATCGCTTCATTTCAGATGATTCAGGGGCATCTGGTGGAAATGTTATCCAATCTTACCGCCATGCAGACCATGGTCTTCAGGCTGTCTGAGATGCAGGATGAAGGAATTTTAAAAGATGAACATGCTTCATTAGCTAAAGTTTTCTGTACCTTAAGAACGCGGGATATTGTTTCCAGAGCAAGAGAAGTGATGGGTGGAAACGGTATTCTCCTGGAATATGACGTTGCCCGTTTTGTAGCAGATGCCGAAGCTATTTACTCTTATGAAGGGACAAAGGAAATCAACTCGCTCATCGTGGGACGATCGATTACGGGATTCAGTGCTTTTATATAAAGTGACGGATAAAAGGCAATGGCTAATATCAACCGCTGTTATCCGTGGGTTTTCATTTACTATCCGACAAGGTTTTTATATTTCTCTCTGTTGTCAATCAATATCCAGATATTAATCAGGAATAGTATTCCGGAAATGCAAATGCCTGTAGTCGAAGGATCTCTGTATACATTATGAATCAAAATCCCCGTCAGTACAGGCAGAATAATGATGGCACCCAGAGCTCTTGTTTTTGGAAAAATAAATAATAGTCCCCCTATTATTTCTACAACTCCTACCAAAGGTAATAGCCAGCCAATTTCTCCGAATGCTGCATACAGCTTCATTTGTGTTTCAGTGAGTTGAGGAACTGGGTTGTAATGAAAGAACTTGTCTAATCCTGCATTGATAAACATGATCCCAAATAAAATACAGATGATGAGTTTAATGATTTTCATAATAAATATTTTATATCAAATGTAGAATAAAAATATAATTCTATTATGATTTTAAGAATTAAAAATAATATTGTTTGTGTTAATGGTAGGTTAATGTGGGATTTTGCATCATTTTATTATTTATATTTGAGTATAATCCAAACTCATAATTATTATGTTGAAAAATCTTAAAAAATTAAACCGCACAGATTTAAAAAAAATTCAGGGTGGGATTGGTATTGAAAAATGTGATATAGGACCAATAGGTTGTCCATGTAAAATTCCTCCTGGTGATCCGTGTTTAGGAGGAGGCTCCGGAGGAGGTCCGGTTAATCCTAGTTTAGGATACTGTCCGGATAATCAGTCTTATATTCCATGTGAAGAATCCTGTCCAAGTGGAATGAGGCCACTTTGCGCTCTTATTATGTAAAGGAAACAAAAATAAACAAGGCTGCTTTTTAAAGCAGCCTTAGTTTTATTAAGTATTTGATTTTCTATTACTCATTACTTATCACCAATATCTAATCCATCTCCTTCAAAGTAATATTCTTTGAAATCTTGTAGCTTTTCTTCTTTTTGTTCGGTTTTTCCTCCTCTCCGAGTAACCTTCCCCATGGTTTTAGGTCATCCACTCTTTCGCAGATGATTTTAATAATTGCAATAGCCGGGATACACAGAAACATTCCGGCAATTCCCCAAAGATGTTCCCCTAAAAGAATCCCTATAAAAGAAAATAAAGCATTGATCTTTACTTTTGAACCTACTACAAACGGTAAAACAATATTTCCGTCCACTGCATGCACTGCAATATATCCCATGGCTACGTAAATGCAGGTAGACGGAGTAGAAGTGGCAAATGCTATAAAGCAGGAAATTAAAAGGGAAATGAAAATTCCCAAATAAGGGATAACATTTAACAAACCGGTCAGAACAGCTAAAAGGATTGCATATTTTACTCCTAAAACGGTAAGAACAATAGAGGTAAGGACAGATACAATGATAACCTGAAGAAAAAGCCCGAAAATATACTTTTTGGTCATTACCCGGATCTCATTTACCGCTTCCTGAACACTTGCTTTATGTCTTTCACTGAAAACGGTAACAATAAAATTATTTAAAAGCCTTCTGTAATTTAAAATAAAGATAAAAAACAGGGTAAAGAATATAATAAATCCAAATCCCGTTGAAAAGATTCCAAAAGTAAAACCTAGGATCGCTCCCGAAGAAGATAAAAGCTTATTCAGTCCCTGATTGAAATAATCTACCTGTTCATCCACTTTTACGTTGAATGTTTTTGAGATCCAATGCTGTAAATTATTAAAAACGGTGGTAAATTGTTCTCTTAGATGCGGAAGATCCTTGCTGAAATCAGACAATTGATTGGTGAAGAAATAGATGATTCCAGCCAAAATCATCAGCATAATGAAAACTGATGTCATGGTTGATATAGATCTTGGTAGCCTTAGTTTTCTTTCCATGAAAGTAGCCGCCGGTAAAAATAGCATAGCCATCAGAAATGCCAGAAAAAAAGGTGCTAAAATAGTTTGTCCCAATGCTAAAAGATAACCAAGGCCAATGATGGAAATCACAACAAGGGTAAGCTTGACAAGGAAAGGAAGTCTAAGAAAGTTCATAATCTAAAATCTGCAGTGTGGAATAAAAATAAGAAAAACCCACCGAACTAAAGAACTTTTTATTCAAACAGTGTGGATTTTTCTTTCTGCGTATCAAATTTCATTCCCAAAATCTTTCTGTAAAAGCAGGAACACGCTCTGATTACCAGAACGTGTTCCTTATTGAGAAGTTGATATATTACTGTTTAATCTTCAATGGCGATGTCAATAACTTCTTCCATTCTGTTGACATAGTGTACTTTCAGATTCTTTAAATAATCTTTCTTGATTTCTTCTACATCTTTTCTGTTCGCTTCGCAAAGAATAACATCTTTTACCCCGGCTCTGGTTGCAGCAAGAAGCTTTTCCTTAATTCCGCCTACAGGAAGTACTTTTCCTCGTAAAGTAATCTCTCCTGTCATAGCCAAGTGAGGTTTTATCTTTTTGTTTTTAAAAGAAGAAACCATTGATGTCAGCATCGCAATACCGGCGGAAGGGCCATCCTTAGGAGTAGCTCCTTCAGGAACGTGAACGTGGATGTTTTTCTTATCCAGATCTTCCTGGGCAATTCCCAATTCATCATGTTTAGCCTTAATATATTCCAAAGCAATCGTTGCAGACTCTTTCATTACAGTTCCCAGATTTCCGGTCATTGTTAAAGCTCCCTTTCCGTTGCTCAGAATACTTTCAATATATAAAATGTCACCTCCTACACTCGTCCAGGCCAATCCTGTTACTACACCAGGAACCCCGGTAATTTCAGATAAGCTTTTCGGTCTCGGTACACCTAAAATCTCATCTACTTTTTCCAGTGAAATCTTTGGATCATACTCTTTTACCAGAGCGGTCTGCAATGCTACCCATCTGGCAACAGAAGCAATTCTTTTTTCTAAAGTTCTTACACCGCTTTCAGAAGTATGTGCCTCAATAATATGTTTCAGTTCCGGATTTCCAAGTTTGAATGATTTGGTATCCAGACCGTTTTCTTCCTGCTGTTTCTTAATTAGGTGTCTTTTAGCGATCTCAATCTTTTCTTCCAGTGTATATCCTGCAATCTGAATGATTTCTGTTCTGTCCAGAAGTGGTGTCTGAATCGTTGAAAGTGAGTTTGCTGTTGCGATAAACATTACTTTAGACAGGTCATACCCCATTTCAAGGAAGTTGTCATAGAAAGATTTATTCTGTTCAGGATCAAGGACTTCTAACAATGCAGAGCTTGGGTCTCCGTGAAGTCCCTGTGCGATTTTATCAATCTCATCCAGAACAATCACCGGATTAGAGGTTCCGGACTTTTTGATAGACTGAAGAATTCTCCCAGCCATGGCTCCGATATAGGTCTTTCTGTGTCCACGTATTTCACTTTCATCATGAAGACCACCTAAAGATAACCTTACATATTTTCTTCCTAAAGCATCAGCAATCGATTTACCTAAAGATGTTTTACCTACTCCCGGAGGGCCTACCAATAAAAGGATAGGAGACTTCATGTTGTTTTTCAGCTTTAAAACAGCCATATGCTCCAGAATTCTTTTCTTAATATCTTCAAGCCCGAAATGTGCTTTATCCAATACTTTTTCGGCCTTAGCAATATCAAAAACATCTTTGGTATAAGTTTCCCACGGAAGATCTGTAAAGAAATCAAGATAATTTCTCTGTACATTATAGTCCGGAGAATTAGGGTTCTGACGTTGTAATCTGCCTATTTCTTTCTGGAAATGATCTTCCACTTCCTGGTTCCACTTTTTTGTTCTTGCCTTAGCAATAAGATCTGCTATGTCACTTTCAGGTCCGCCTCCCAGCTCTTCCTGTATCGTTCTGATCTGTTGGTTCAGAAAATATTCTCTTTGTTGCTTGTCAAGATCTTTTGAAGTTTTCTGATGGATCTGATTTCTCAATTCCAGTTTTCTGAAATCCTCGTGCATCATTTCATAGCACTTGTTAGCTCTTTCCATCAGGCTTTTCTCCTCAAGTAGCTTTTGCTTTTCCAGGGATGGGAAACTTGCGTTGGTGCAGATGAAATTCAGCAGGTCATCATTATTATTGATGTTTTTGATTGCAAAATTAGCAGCATTGGGAATATTCGGATCCAGCTCAATAATCTTTAAAGCCAGTTCTTTAACGTTTTCTAATAATGCTTCATATTCCTCCTGATTTTTAGGCTTGTTGTCCTTTAATTTTGTTATTTCAGCTTTAAAATAAGGTTGATTATCAATGATTTTCTTGATTTTAAATCTGTGGAACCCTTTCGTAATTGCCGTAATGTTGCCTTCAGGAAGTTTTATAATTTTAATAATCTTCGCTAATGTACCGGTTGTATAAATATCCTTTTCTGTGGGCTGTTCCAGATCTGAATTCCTCTGGCTTACAATTCCAATGAAATCTCCGTTTTTCTGTGCCTCCTCAAGAAGTTGTATCGATGTTTTTCTCCCAGCAGTAATAGGAATTACCACATTAGGAAACATTACCATATTTCTTACAGGAAGTATCGGGAATATTTTCTGTTCGGAATTCTTTTCAGTCTCCCCAAAGTCGGAAAGATTGATTTCTTCAGTAACAATATCGAAACCGTCGCTGATCATTTCTTCTAAACTTATATCTTCAAATTCTGTCATAATGGATCGAATGACAAATTGTCATTTTCGTTTTTAATCGTTAAATGGATTTTTTATAATATGCGCTGAAAACGTGTGGTATATTATAATGTACTAGAATGCACAATACTTATGCCATTTGTTTTTTGCTAAAAAATATGGTCAAAATTTCCTTTTTTAGATAATCTTTTGGATTTAAAATTAAAATAAAGAACTTCTGCTTCTCTAATTTCTTAAAAATGTGTATTTTCGCAAACTGATAAAAAACTATAATTTATAAAATGGCAATTTTAGGACAGATTAGGAGTAAGCCTTGGCTTTTAATGGGAGTAATAGCCTTAGCGCTTTTGGCGTTCTTGGTGAACCCAGACAGTATCGATAAGGTTTTTGGTAAGAATCCTGACATTTTAGGAAAAGTAAATGGTGAGAAAATCACCCGCGAAGAGTTCAATGATCAGCTTTTCGTGTTGCAGCAACAGGCTGAACAACAGGGTCGTCCAAAGAACGGTCTTGAAGAACAGGCTTGGCAGTTACTTGTTCAATCTAAACTTATCAAGCAGCAGTTTGAGAAATTGGGCTTTGAAATGACTGATGATTATTTCTGGAATCAAATCCAGTATGATCAAATGTTCGCTCAAAATCAACAGTTCTTTGATGAGAAAGGGAACTTTAAAACTAAAGACCTTCAAAAACAAGTTGAAACAATACAGAACACTGACCCTCAGGGATATGCTCAATGGTTGAAAACCAGAAAATCAATTGAGTACAGACTGATGGCAAGACAGGTGTTTACCAATGTTTCAGCGGGTATTACTACCGGTAAGAAAGAAGCTGAAGAATTGATGAAAGAGAGAGATCAGCTTGCTGACATCGACTTTGTAAAGGTAGACTATGCAGCTTACCTTCAGAAAACAAAGATCAATGTTACTACTGAAGATCTTGCTAACTACATCAAGCAGCACCCGGTATTGTTCAAAGCTGAGCCTAGCAGAAACTTAGGTGTTGTGTTTTTCCCTTCCAAACCAAGTGCAGCAGATGATGCAGCCGCTTTAAAGGAAATTACAAAACTATACTCAGGAGGTACAGATGCTAGTGGAGGTACAGAAAACTTCCAGAATACAAAGAATGACTCTATGTTTGTAATGGCAAACTCAGATTCACCTTTCAATCCTCAGTATGTAAAACCTACACAATTGCCTGCTACGATACAAGGTCAGATTGCAACAGCTGCGGTAGGACAGACTTTCGGACCATATAAAGAACAAAATTTCTATGTAGTTTCTAAACTTGTAGGGAAGAAAACCTCAGATTCTACATTGTCAAGACATATTCTGATCGCTTTCAAAGGAAGCCCTGCAGGAGAAGGAGTAACAAGATCTAAAGAGCAGGCTAAGAAATTGGCAGACTCTATTGGAGCGATCGTAAAAGCAACACCAGCTAAATTTACAGAGTTCCTTAAGCTTTCTAATGATCCAAGCTCTGCTGCACAGGGAGGTAGCCTTGGTTGGACAACTCCGGAAACGCCTTTTGTTCCAGAATTCCTTACATATCTTGCAAACAATCCTAAAGGAGCAACAGGTGTTGTGGAAACTCAGTTTGGGTACCATATCATCAATATTGAAGATAAAAAGTCCGGATCAATGGGATATAAGGTGGCAAATCTTGTAAAAGAGATCAAACCTTCAGATGCTACAGAAGCTGAAACAGATAAAAACTCTAGAAAATTCATTCAGCAGGTACAAGGGAAATCTTTCAATGATTTTGTGAACATTGCTAAGAAAGGAAACTTCCAGTTTACTAATCCTAAGGCTGCGAAGAGATTCGAAGGACAGCTTCAGGGCTTAGGTACTGAAAAAGACGGTGATATTCTTACTTGGGCTTTTGATAAGAAAAGATCTAAAGGAGATACAGAATTGTTCAATGTAGACGGAACAGGAGACAAAATCGTAGTATTCCTGAACGGAAAACAGGAAGCGGGTCTTGCCGATCCTGAATCTGTAAGAGACCAGATTGAAGTAATTGTTAAAAATAAACTGGCTGCAAAACAAATTTCTGATAAAATTGCGGCAGCAAAAGCATCAGGTTTAGATCAGATTGCTACTATGTTTGCTGCAACAAAACAATCGGCTCAGGTAAATATGCTGAATCCTTCAGTAGCTGGAGCTATGGAACCTAAAGTTGCCGGTGCTGCATTTGGTGTTGCAAAAGGTAAGCTTTCTAAACCAGTTGAAGGAGGAACAGGAGTTTATGTACTGATTAAAAAATCAGAAACAGTAAACAAACAACCTGGTGATGTTAAGCAGTTCACTGAGTCTATTTCTCAGAGAAATGCAGGAATGTTCGGACAGGCTTGGTTGAAGAGTCTTCAGGATAACGCAGATATCCAGGACTACAGAATTGAGATCTGGGGTAAGCTGGGAAATCAGCAACAATAAGAGATTCACATCTATCAATATAAAAGCGACAATTTTTTTGTCGCTTTTTTTTGTATTTAACGCAGAATAATAAAGGAAAAGATTTATTTAAAATGTACTATATTTGCTTATTAGAAAAAAATTAGCAAGTGAAGTTCAGTAAAGAATTAAAAGCTGGTGTGATTGCACTTCTAGCTATCGTAGGCTTTGTGGTGTTGTTTCAATTTATGAAAGGGAAAAGCCTTTTTACTACCGACAATATATTTTATGCAAAATATGACAATGTAGAAGGTCTTGCACAGTCTTCGGCAGTGTCTATTAACGGTCTTAAAGTAGGACAGGTTGATAAGATTATACCTCAGACAGCGAAAGACGGTAAGATCAGTTTTGTTGTAAAGATTACGGTTGATAATAAATTTGAATTTTCAAAAAACTCAACACTGGAAATTTTTGAACCGGGATTAATGTCCGGTAAAGAAATGAGAGTAAACCTAATGTATGGCGGAGTTACAGCAAAAGATGGAGATACTCTGAAAGGAGCTTTCAAGCTGGGAACGCTGGGAAGTCTTTCTTCTCAGGTAGGTCCGGTGAAAGATCAATTGCAGGTGGTTCTCCACAGAGTAGATTCTCTAATGGCGAATGCCAATCTGCTTGTTGATGCACAAAACAGAGCTGAAGTAAAAGCTCTATTATCCAACCTTAACAAAACAGTAGGCGCATTACAAACAACTGCAGGAAATGTAAATAATCTTGTAGGTCATAACGATCCAAAATTACAGAAAGTATTGGATGATGCCAGCCTTACTATGCAAAGTGGAAAGGTTACTCTGGATAAATACGGAAATCTTGCACAAAGCATTGACACGAAGCAATTGAACACAACGATTGCCAACCTGGATGCTACTGTAGGAAAACTGAATCAGGTGATTGGCGGAATAGATAAAGGAGAGGGTAGCTTAGGTAAGCTGATGAAGGATGAACAGCTATACAATAATCTGAATTCAGCATCTTCTAATTTGAATTCTTTGATTGAAGATATGAAAGCGAATCCTAAGAGATATATCAATTTCTCAGTTTTCGGTAAAAACAATAAAGACTAATACGCCTTATGCAGTACATCGATAACATTATTTTCCTGATTTTATTAGTGGCCGGATTTGGATTGTTTGCCAAAAGCCTGCTGAAGATCTATAGAAATATCAGACTTGGTCACGAAATCAATAGAAACGATAGAAAATCTGAACGCTGGAGTACCATGGCTAGAGTAGCTATGGGACAGAGTAAGATGGTAAAACGCCCTGTAGCGGGGATTCTACACCTTTTCGTGTATGTTGGTTTTGTTATTATCAATATAGAACTTATTGAGATTATTGTTGATGGACTGTTTGGAACGCACCGTTTCCTAGCTTCAGTTTTCGGGAATGGATTCTATAGTTTCTTTACGGCGACATTAGAAATTCTGGCACTTCTTGTTGTAATTGGGGTAGTCGTGTTTTTCATCAGAAGAAACTTTTATGGTGTGAAGAGATTAACCATGAAAGAACTTTTCGGATGGCCAAAGCAGGATGCCAACTGGATTCTTATCATTGAGTTTGCCTTAATGATGGCCTTCTTTAAAATGAATGCCGCTGACTGGGTACTACAACAGAGAGGTGTATTGGAAGAGCTTGGAAGCTTCCCGATCAGCTCAACGCTTCTGGGACCTGTTTTCAGTAATTTCGGTGACGGATTTTTACATTTTACAGAAAAAGGGGCCTGGTGGTTCCACTTTGTAGGGATTCTTTTCTTCATGAATTATCTGTATTATTCAAAACATTTACACATTATTTTAGCTTTCCCAAGTACTTGGTATGCTAATCTTGATAAAAAAGGAAAATTCAATAACCTTGATTCAGTAACAAAGGAAATCAAATTGATGATGGATCCTAATGCTGACCCTTATGCTGCCCCGGCAGAAGGAGCTGAAGCTGATGTTCCTTCTAAATTTGGAGCTGAAGATATTTTTGACCTTAACCAGGTACAGTTACTGAACGCCTATTCCTGTACAGAATGCGGACGCTGTACTTCGGTTTGTCCTGCTAATGTTACAGGTAAAAAACTGTCTCCGAGACTGATCCTGATGAAGACCAGAGACAGATTGGAAGAAGTAGGAAAAAATATCGATAAAAACGGAAAATTTGTAGACGACGGCAAAAAGCTGTTGAATGACTATATCACTAAAGAGGAACTTTGGGCCTGTACCACATGTAATGCATGTACAGAAGCCTGTCCGGTATTATTGGATCCGCTTTCCATCATTTTTGAAATGAGGAGGTTCCTGGTAATGGAACAGTCTGCTGCTCCACAGGAACTGAATCTGATGATGACGAACGTTGAAAATAATGCTGCACCTTGGCAGTATAATCAGGCAGACCGTCTGAACTGGGCTTCAGAAAATTAAAAACTAATCAATTTGAAAATTTGAAAATTGGTTAAAGCTAACTCATTTTCAAATTTCCAGATTCTCACATTTTCAAATTGGAAGAAATGGATTTCAATATAAAAACAATGGCAGAATATGCTGCCGAAGGAAAATCCCCGGAAGTTTTATTTTGGGTTGGATGTGCCGGAAGTTTTGATGACCGTGCCAAAAAAATTACAAAAGCATTTTGCAAGATATTAAATAAAATAGGTGTTGAGTTTGCTGTTTTAGGACAGGAAGAAAGCTGCACCGGAGATCCTGCAAAAAGAGCCGGAAACGAATTCGTTTTTCAGATGATGGCGCTTACCAATATTGAAGTATTGAATGCTTACGAGGTAAAAAAGATCGTAACAGCATGTCCACATTGCTTTAATACCCTTAAAAATGAATATCCTAGTCTTGGAGGGCATTTTGATGTAGTTCACCACACTCAGTTCCTTAAAACTTTAATGGAAGAAGGAAGGCTGAAGATTGAAGGCGGAGCATTCAAAGGAAAGAAAATCACATTCCATGATCCTTGTTACCTTGGACGTGCCAATGATGAATATGAAGCGCCAAGAATGCTTCTTGAGAAACTGGATGCTGAGCTTGTAGAAATGAAGCGTTGCAAAACAAACGGTCTTTGTTGTGGAGCAGGTGGAGCACAGATGTTTAAGGAGCCGGAAAAAGGAAATAAAGATATCAATATTGAAAGAACAGAAGAAGCTTTGTCTTTTGAGCCTAAAGTAATTGCTACAGGATGTCCATTCTGTAATACAATGATGACGGATGGTGTGAAGCATTTCAATAAAAATACAGAAGTTGCCGTAAAAGATATTGTGGAACTTCTTGCAGAGGCAGAGGATTTATAAGCTTACATTTAAAATATAAATGGAAACTCAGGCTTTGGCCTGGGTTTTATGCTTTATAAACTCAGGAATATTTCTTAATTTTATACTTTAAATTGAGCAGCAATGAAAATTGAAGAATCAACCGTTGTAGAAACGAACGACTATAGAGTCATTATATACCCGGCATCAAGGCCATTTGAAACTAAAGAGGCAAAGGCTATCACAGAAAAACTATTTGATTTTCTGGCTACCTGGGCAGCCCATGGAAAGCCACTTTCATCATCCTTTAAAATTGAAAAAAATCAATTTATTATTATATGTGTAGATGAAGAGAAAGAAATGGCTTCAGGATGCAGCATTGATGCTTTAGGTAAGATCATGAGAGAACTTGATGAAGAGTATCAACTGGGATTATTCGATAGAATGAAAGCCAGTTTTGTGGAAAATGGAGAAGTGAAAACCTTGAAACTTCTCGATTTTAAGAACAAATTAAAAAATGGTGAATTGTCAAAAGACATTCAGGTTTTTGACTTTTCTAAAAATACTTATCTGGACTTTTTAAGCCATTTTCTTCTTCCATTGGAGAAAAGCTGGGCTGGAAGTTATATCAGCTAAATATTTTATCAGATTATTAAGGATGGCTTTTGCCATCCTTTTTTATTATTTCGAAAAGATAGATGATGATGTATTCCCTGCTAAGAAGAGAATTCTTCCGAATGAATTTTTACGTTGAAAACTTTTGAAGGGATGGCCATATCATCAAAAGGAGTTGTAGGAAATTTTCCTTTGATAAAAATAGCACACATAGTATTCTGAGGATGGTAAAGATATCCGTGATTTTCCTTTCCCACCCCATCCAGAATAGCCTGGAAAACCTCATAACGGATTTTTCGCGGACTGTAGGCGTAGTCATGCCAGACAACGATAGAGTTTTCATGCAAAAGGTTTTCAAAAACTTTTTTCGTGTCATTTAAAACCATCTCATAGCTATGATCTCCATCAATAAAAACCAGGTCGTATTTTTTGTTTAAAGCACTGAAATCAAAAAATTTTGTATTGGCTTCAAGGTGGATTATTTGGGGATTCTTTTGTGAAAGAATACCATGTTGATCAGCGTATTTTACATTGAGCCCCATTTCTTTCATCTCTTCTTTAGACAAATTGATAGTGGTACAGTCTTCCACATGTTTAGCCACATTATAGACACTTTCTCCACGCCATGTACCAATCTCAATATAAGAATTGATATCATCTCTCATAGAAAGCGTTTTAAGAAGTTGTAAATCAGTGATTAAAGAACCTCCGTCCAGAATGAAGGTGTCAATATCTCCGGCAATTTCTTTCCCAAGAAGTTTTAAATCTATCTGTGGTAAAGAAGAAATTTCTGTATATTTCTTTTTAAACTTTTTTTCTGATTCAAATGAGCTATCCAGAACAAGGTTGATTAAGCTTGGGGTTTCAAGAATAGTTCGGATAAAAGACAGAAATTTATTAACTTTAGCCATTTGTTTGCGGGGATGTAGATTACATTTAATGATCAAACAAAGATACAACTAAATAAAATTTTGGAAAGAAAAAGAATACTCTTCATCTCATCATGGTTTCCTAATAAAATAGAGCCTACCAACGGCAATTTTGTGCAAAGACACGCGGAAGCTGTTTCATTATCATGTGATGTTGAAATATTGCATGCAATCGGTAATTTTGAGCAGGAAGAGCAGTATGTTTATGATGACCGGGTCATTAATAATATCAGAACCTTAATTATTTATTATAAAAATTCAAAAAACCCGGTTCAGAATTTTGTAAGACGAATGAGAGCCTACTTAAAAGGCTTTGCAAAAGTGAGCAGACCTGATTTGGTTCATGCCAATGTTCTGCACAACAATATGCTTTTTGCAGTTTATCTGAAAAAGAAATATAAAATTCCATTCGTTGTTACGGAACACTGGACGGCTTTGCAAAAACAGAATCTATCCAAAACATCTGATAGTATTAAAAGGATCGCCAAGTATATTGCAAAAAATGCAGAATATATTTTACCGGTAAGCTATAATTTGAAAGACAGCTTGAAACAGTTAGGAATTACTACTTCAATGAAAGTGATTTCAAATGTTGTGGATACTGATGTTTTTACCATTAAACCTAAAACAGGAATAGCTGATCATGTGAAATTTCTCCATGTATCAAGTTTAATTCCCCGGAAAAGGCCTCAGGATATTATCAGGGCTGTTCATTTATTACACCAAAATGGCTTTCCGGTAAGTTTGGAAATAGGAGGTGATGGCGATTCTGAATCTTTGGATGCTTTGGTTAAAAATTTAGAGGCTGAAAAATATATCAATGTTTTTGATGCCATAAGCTATGCTGAAGTTGCTGAGAAAATGCAAAATTCTGATTACTTTATCTTATTCAGTGAAAATGAAACCCAGGGATGTGTTATTCTGGAATCGTATGCGTGTGGAAAGCCTGTAATTTCAACCCTGGTTGGAGGAGCTGCCGAATTTATTATAGAAGGCTTGGGGGTAGGAGTTGAAAAAGATAATACAGATCAGCTTTATCAGGTCTTGGAGAAAATATGCAGAAAGGGATATGCTTTTAAAAGTGAATCTGAGATCAGAGGCTTTTCTGTAGACAGATATTCCCGAAAGGCTATTGCTGAGCAGTTTACAGAAGTTTATAATGAAGTTCTTTCTAAAAACAAATTATCGTGAAAAGCCTGCAGGATTTTTTAAGGAATTTTTTCAGCAATAGTGGGCATCATGTTTTCTTTTCCTTCCTTATTGCGAAGGTCTGTAGTTTTCTGGGATCGTTGTTGATTATCAAGCTGTTGCCTGAGAGTGAATTTGGGGTTTTAAGTATTGTTCTCTCCGTTGTTACGATTTTTACACCGTTTACAGGATTTGGAAGCAGTCAGAGTTTAATGAGGTTTGGATCCATATCATTGGATAAAGATGAGAAACTGAAAATCTCATCTTACTTTTTTTTCAAAGGGATCCTGTTTGAGCTGATCCTTATTATCCTGTTTTTATCTGTTTCTGTTTTCTATTTTAATAAATATGAAGATATCTTTATGATCTTCCTGTTTTGTGCTGTAAGACTTGGTGGATTTTATTTTCTGAATCATATTCAGGTTTTTTATCGGATTACAGGTCGAAATCAGACATTTGCAAAAATCAATAATGTCGTTAATATTGGTGGGTTGCTGTTGGTTTTGTTTCTGACTTATTTTTTTAAATTTTACGGTTATCTGATAGCCATCAGTATTACGCCGTATTTATCGTTATTATGGCTAAAGAAAGATATATATTCCCATCGGGATGTTATATCCGGAAATTATAAAGAGATGTGGAGATATGGGATATTTACAGCAATGACTTCCCTTACTTCCGATGCTCTGTATTCACTGGATATTTTACTACTAGGCTTTATGCTGAATGAAAATGCAGTAGCTAATTACAGGATCGCGATTCTTATCCCTTCTAACATTATTTTCCTGGCCACCAGTTTTCTGCAAAGTGATTTTCCAGTGCTTTCCAAGAATTTTAAGGATAAAAAGTTCCTTAAATCCTATGTTGTTAATTTTAATAAGTTCTTTTTCCCGATTTGTCTGGGAATACTTGTTTTCTTTTATGTATTCAAAAAGTATATTATTATTCTGTTCTTCGGGGAAACTTATGTGGAGAATACAACATTATTAATGATCTTATCAATAGGTTTTACGTTGGGAATGCTTACCAGAAACCTCTATGGCAATCTTTTACCGGCAGTAGGAAAAATTGAAATTAATACGTGGCTCAGTATAGGTTCTTTACTATTTCTGGCTGTGCTCGCCTATATACTGGTTCCCGTTTATGGTGTGATCGGGATGGGAATTGCAATGACTGCCACACTGCTTATTTCAGGGCTAGGCTATCTGTTTTTTTTCTTTTCCTATTTAAGGAAATTGCCTTAATGATAAAATCTTTTTTATCTTTGTTAGAATGAAAAATATCTTTCTTTATATCTTATTGATAAGCTTTACGGTTGTCAGTTGTGGAAGTGATGAGGAATCTTTACAAAGGATTGATCAGGTTCTTAATATCTATGTAAAAGATACTAACCAACAGGACCTTTTGAACGGTAAGAAAGCGGGTTCCTATACTGGATATTCAGTAAATGATGTGTTTGGAAGCAAGGATATTTCTCCGGTAACCATTTCTTTGAGAATGAGAACAGATTCTGTATTTTATATGGAGTATATTGGAGGAGCGAAAAGAAGAAAACTGGATTCTACAGGACCTGCCAATCCGGGAAGTGGAAATGCCTATGTTTCTAAAATGGCAATTACTTTTACGAAAACAGTAAATAATACTGTGGAAAGAACCGTTGACCAGTTGGAAATTCATTATCGTAAGAGTCCAACATTATTTCAGGTTTCAGAGGTTTTATACAATGGGAAATCAGAATTTTCCAAAGAAGCTGATGCTCCTACTTCGATAAATAACGTAACTATCACAAAATAGTTTTAAATTTGTAAAATTGTTAGCCTATATTAGGCTAAATTTAATATCTAACATCTAAATAAAATGTTACAAGTCAATTTTTTACGCGACAACAAAGAACGCGTTTTAGAAGGTCTTAAAAAAAGACAATTCAAGAATCTTGAGTTGGTAGACAATGCTATTGCTACTGACGAAGAAAGAAAAAGAATCCAATTTGAATTAGATTCCCAGCTTTCCGAGATCAATAAAATCTCCAAGGAAATTGGACTTTTAATGAAGGAAGGAAAGAAAGAAGAAGCGGAATCAGCAAAATCTAAAACAGCACAGTACAAAGAGTCGAGTTCAGAATTGAAATCTCAGTTGGAAGTAAAAGAAACTGAATTATTGAACATTCTTTACCAACTTCCCAACATTCCGAATGAATTGGTGAAAAGTGGTTCTTCTGCTGAGGATAATGAGAATATTTTCCAGTCTCATACTGTAGAAGGTCTAGGTGAAGGAGCTATTCCTCACTGGGAACTGGCTAAAAAATACAACCTGATTGATTTTGAATTGGGTGTAAAAATCGCTGGAGCAGGATTTCCTGTTTATTTAGGAAAAGGAGCAAGGTTACAAAGAGCCTTGGTTCAGTATTTCCTGGATAAAAACGTTGAGAAAGGATATACAGAAGTAAACCCACCTCACGTAGTGAATGAAGCTTCAGGTTTTGGGACCGGACAGTTACCTGACAAAGAGGGACAAATGTACTATATCAATGAAGATAAATTATACCTGATTCCTACAGCGGAAGTTCCGGTAACGAATCTTTACCGCGATGTATTACTGGATGAAAAAGATCTTCCGATTAAACATACAGCCTTCTCTCAGTGCTACAGAAGAGAAGCTGGTAGTTATGGAGCTCACGTAAGAGGTCTGAACCGTCTTCACCAGTTTGAAAAAGTAGAAATCGTAAGAATTGAAAAACCAGAAAACTCTTATGCTGTTTTAGAAGAAATGGTTGAGCATATCAAGGAAATTCTTACAGATCTTGAACTTCCATTCAGAGTATTAAGACTTTGTGGTGGTGATACAGGTTTTGCTGCTGCGATGACATATGACTTTGAAGTATGGAGTGCTGCGCAGGAAATGTGGCTGGAAGTAAGTTCTGTTTCAAACTTTGAAACTTTCCAGGCTAACAGATTAAAATGCCGTTACAAAGCAGATGATAAATCTCAATTGGTACACACACTGAACGGATCTGCAATGGCATTGCCAAGAATAATGGCCGCTTTATTGGAGAACAATCAGACTGCAGAAGGAATTAAACTTCCTAAAAAGATTGCTGAGTATGCAAGATTTGATATCATCAACTAGAATATTTTACATATAAACAGATCCCCTTTCAGTACTGAAAGGGGATTTTTATTTGTTGAGAGTTTCTTTATTTTTTATATATTCGTGATAAGTCTTGCAGAAAATGTGAACAGAAATAGGCATATACTGACCATTTTATTTGCGAATATTATGATAAAAGAAAATATACTTTGTAACTGTAATCTCTATACTAATGAATGGTTTACTTAAAATTATAGCCGTATTATCTCTGCTTTCACTGATAAGCTGTAAAAATTATTATTATTTCAAAGGACAGGAAAATGTGGAGACTGATCATCCGGACAAGTATAGTAAATTTGTTTTGACCTTTGATAATGGAAATCAGCATATACCATTCTATACTTATGGAGATTATCAGTTTAAAAAAATAGATAAGCAGTATATCTTTTTTAAAAATCCTGAAATGCATAAGCTGCTGCATGATAAGCTTCCTCAAATGAATGGAGAGCAATTTCTATTCATGTATACTAACCAACCTACATTTTCAAATATTTTAGGCTTTTTTTATAAAGATATGAGCATTGAGGACGTTAAAAAATTATATACGGCAGTCCAACATAGAGAAGATGAAACGCAACTTTTTTCCCGATATAATTTTGGGAAATTTCAAGTTTATGATTTCTACAAAACGATACAGGGGGGAGTTGTAAGATTTATATCTGTCAATAACCCTGACTATTCTAAAGATCCGGATTATAAATGGTTTAACAGAGAAATTAACACTGTTTTTTTTGATATTAATCGTTCTTTATGGGATGGTTATGTTGATCCTATTAATTAATATGATTGGATTATCAATGTCTTGAAACTAATACTTCAGATCATTTTTCGGGCTGTGCTTTAATAAATATCCCACCGTAATTCGGTGGGATAAGTTATTTTATTCAGTGACGATAACGATCTTTTTATCTGTATTTTTCAATTTTGCATCCTTATCATTCATCGCTTTCAAGTCATATACTATCCTTACCGAATAGTCGTCAATCTGTTTCAGCCAGTCATGTTTTCCGGTGATCGATTTTATTTTATTTTCAAACTTTAAAGTCGTTCCGATATTTTTGAAAAACATCATCATCATCCCCTCCATTTTTTCTGTTTGTTCATCTGAACCTTTAGATTTAAGTACCTCTTCAATATTTTTAAGATTAAAAAAATCTGTGTTAATGGTCAGCGTTTTGCCATCCCAGATATTGAGTACATTTTGATCAAAGGGTAGCTTTTCGCCTTTATTGAAGTTTTTAATTATTTCATAATCATTGGGAGTGAAATGATCCATTTTAAAGGAAAATCCTGCAGGGATAGCATTTTTATCATCTTTTGTGGATTTTAAAAAGACTTTTTTCAGTATTCTGATAGTATCCTGATTTTCAGTTTTCAGTTTTCCTTCTTTCTTTATAAGATCATACATACTTGTCCAGACTGTTGGAAATCGATCTATATCCTTAAATTTTTCCTGTTTCAATGAATCAGGAGTCATAGCTTGCATTTCTGCCATAAATTCTCTGGTATCCACATCAGTAATCATAGATGTAGCTGAGTCTTTATGATAGAGTACTTCAGTATTGATGCTGCAGGATTGTAATGTAAACAGACTTATTAAAAATAAGACGATCGTTTTCTTCATGGTATAGTATAAATTCTAATTAGTGGCAGTTAACGGCTTCATTAGGATCTTTGGAAATAGTCATTGATTCTGCTTTCGGAGAAACATAAGGAATACCTAGTTCCAAGCCTCTGAGAATGAAAAGCCCGCCCAAAATAATCATGATAACAGGAACTGCTTTTAAAATTTTTGCTCTAAAAGCCTGATTCATGAGATTTCCGGCCAGAACGACAGCAAACATGAACGGAAGGGTTCCCAGACCAAATAAAGCCATATATAAGGCTCCCTGCCATATTCCTCCTCCTGCAAGACTTGCTGTAAGAGCCATATAAACCATCCCGCATGGTAAAAACCCGTTGAGAATACCTGTAGTAAATCTTGAACGGTAATCCGCCTTTTGGAGTATCTTTCCTAAATTTGATTTTACCGAATATAAAAATTTGGACAGGAATGGTATTTTTGAAGCAAAATCCTTTCCACCAAATGAAAATAAAGCCATAACAATTAACAGGACACCAGCTATGATAGTCAGATATTTCTGGAATCCTGCCATCTCAAATCCCTGTCCTATAATTCCAAGAAGTGCGCCTAATAATGAATAGGTAAAGATCCTTCCGAACTGATAGGTAAGGTTCTGAAGATAAAAATTGGCAGCCTGTTTTTTGGTTAATCCCATCGATAAAGCAATAGGACCGCACATTCCGATGCAATGAAAACCGGAAGCAAAGCCTAAGGCAATAGCCGATACCACAAGTCCTATTTCCATATTACATCATAATCCATTCTATAGTCTGTTTTGTCCTTCGTCCAACTTAGTCTTAAAGTATAATTACCCATTTTCAGTACCTGTGCAGGGATAATGAAAGTGTGGTTGGCATCAAGTTCTACAGATTTTTTGATATCTAAATTCTGGTCGTCGGTTCTGTTTAAAACAAATTTAACCGTAGTGTCAGAGTTATTATAATTTTGTGGGAATGTGATTTTAATTCCATTGGTATCCTGTGAGTATACAGGTTTTTCCTGGAGCTCATCCGCTCTTTTTTTAGAATCAATTACATCCTGATATTGTAGCTCTTCTTCATAATAATTATCGGTTACCATTTCTGAGTTTTTCTGCCCGTTCGGGAAAAGAAACATCATGGATAATATAAAAACTATGAATGCAAATAATGCAATTACAACACCGTGTCCCCAACTAAAGTTCTTCATTTTGTCTAATTAAAATTGTAATTTGAATGGTCCTTCAAAATAAGTCTGATAAGAATCTACGAGTTTACCTTTCATATCATAAACCCCGATTGTAATATTCTGCTTAGAAAGCTTCATTTCATCTTCAGGGAAGCTTATATTGATAGTTCCTTTGGTAATTTTATCTCTGTCTACCTGAATTTTACTTGATGCACTGTAAGTGATTTCACCATGTGCAGGATTCATTACTTTGATGGTAACGATTTTCTTATCATTGGTTTTATTCAGGAATGTATAATTATAAGTATTGATAATCTTTCCTTCTTTTACAAAGAATGTACTACCTGCCGGTTTAATGAATTTAGCTTCCATTTCACCACGGCTGTACAACAGGTATCCTAAAAATCCTACCAGAAGGAATAAGAATATACTGAATCCTTTCATTCTTCCGGTAAACTTGAATTGAGTTTCTTTCTCAATTTCATTTTCAGAAGCATATCTTACCAGGCCTTTTGGAAGACCTACCTTTTCCATAACCTCGTCACAGGCATCAATACATGCGGTACAGTTGATGCATTCCAGCTGCTGTCCGTCTCTGATGTCAATTCCGGTAGGGCATACCACCACACACTGATGACAGTCAATACAGTCTCCTTTACCTGCTGCTTTTCTGTCTTCTCCTTTTCTCCATTTTGATCTGTTTTCCCCTCTTTTGAAGTCATAGAAAACGTTGATCGTATCTTTATCAATTAAAACTCCCTGAAGTCTGCCGTATGGACAAACCAATGTACATACCTGTTCTCTGAACCACGCAAATACAAAATAAAATGCAGCAGTAAGGAGAATCATTACAATGAAATTGGTAGGATGGGTAAACGGGCCTTCAGAAACAATTCTGAATACTTGCTCATACCCCACAATATACATAAACATAAAGTGGGTGATGATGAGTGAAATAATAATATAAACAGACCACTTTAAAGTTCTTTTCCAGATCTTCTCGCTGTTCCACTCCTGTCTGTCCAGCTTCATTTGCCTGTTTCGGTCACCTTCAATCAGATATTCGATTTTACGGAAGATGGATTCCATAAAAATTGTCTGAGGGCAAATCCACCCGCAGAAAATTCTTCCGAATGCAATCGTAAAAACGATAATAAATATTAAAGATGCGATGGCACCCAAAGTAAGGATAAAAAAGTCCTGTGGATAGAAAGGCTGTCCAAAAATGAAAAACTCTCTGTCTATTACATTGAATAATAGTAATGGATTACCATTGATTTTAATGAATGGTAATGAAAAATAAATAATTAATAAAAGATAGCTTACAATGTTTCTATAGTTGGTATATTTTCCTTTTGGTTTTCTTGGAAATACCCATCTTCTTTTACCGGATTGCTCCATTGTCCCGATAGAATCTCTGTAAGTCTCAGGGTCCAGAACCTGTCCCTGTCCGCCGCGTACTTCTATTTCTTCTATGTCTGACATATTGTAATGTGTTTAAAAAAGAAAAAACATAATTCGTTACTATTTTTAAGGTAATAACAAATTATGTTTTTTTCATATGTTTCTAATTTTCTAAATTATTCTTTTTCCCAGTGCGCTTCAGTTCCTTGAGGAGCAGCTCCTCCCTGAGCCTGAGTTACTGGTGGTAATTCCTGGTTGATGTGATATACATAGGCTGCAATTTTTTCAATTTCAGCTCCAGAAACTTCTCCGTTTTTACCAAATGCTCTCATCGCAGGGTTAGTAGGAGAACCATTCCAGTCCATATGGAATACGTTTTTGAATAACGTCTTCTCAGGCATGTTGATCCAGTGGTTATCCGTTAAGTTCGGACCAATACCTCCACTACCGTCTTCTTTGTGACAAGATGCACAGTTTGTTTTGAATAATTCTTTACCTTCTGCAATATTATCAGCTGAATATTTAGCTGTTTCAATCGTTACAGGAGGTTGGGTTGCTTCATAAGCTGCAATACTCGCCAATTGCTCTTTATATTCTTTTTCATATTCGCTTAATGGGTGAGCGAAATCTGTAAATGAATAGGCTGCAATATATACAATACAAAAAGCAGTCCCAAAATAGAATAAACCTACCCACCATTTTGGTAATTGGTTATCCAGCTCCATAATTCCATCGAAACCATGGTCAATAAGGATATCTTTTTCTTCTGTATCAGACTGCTTTTTGAAGGCCGCTTCATACATTCTTTTGAAGAAAGGGATTTTCTTTTCAGCTAAATAAGCCGCTTTCTCTTCCGGAGATAATTTTTTGAATTTGTTATTTTCAATCAAATCTCCAATAGCACTGTGGATAAAGGCAAGGATACCAGCTATCACAACAGTTCCCCAGAAGTAAGGCGAAGCTAGGAACGCGTAGCTCTGCACAAACAAATAATAAAAAACTATTAAAAGTCCAATTATTATCAAGATGTTTACAACAACAGGTGTTCTTTGTTTCATAAAAAATAGTTTAATTTTTTAAATTAAAATCATCGTCTTCATCCTCTCCAAGGGGAGCTTCTTCTTCCTCTTTGTAATATTTCTTAGGTTTGCTAAAAACATAAATTACCAGAGCAACGAAGAACAGCATAAAGAAAATCAGAGCCAGTGTCTGGTAGAAGCCAGCATTTTCTGTATTGGATAATATATCTTTAAAATTCTGAGGAATCATACTGATCTTTTAATGTTTTTAGTTATTACTTGCTGTTTTAATTTCAGTTGTTTTAATATCTGTTCCTAATCTCTGAAGATAAGAAATAAGAGCAATAATTTCTTTTTTCTCTAATTCTCCCTGAGGTCTCTTAGCATAAGCCTCTTTCAAGTCATTTGCTTCAGAGAAGATATCTTTTACAATTTTCTTAGCCTGGTTGTCTGCCCATGCATTTGCAGAATCAATTTGAGGTTTTGTATAAGGTACATCAAACGTATTCTTCATAAGCTTTAATTTGTCTACCATTTTAGATCTGTCTAAATCAGTAGCAATTAACCAAGGATAACGAGGCATGATAGAACCTGCAGAAGTAGATCTTGGGTTATACATGTGTTTGTAGTGCCAAGAACTTGGGTTTTTACCTCCTTCTCTATGTAAATCCGGTCCGGTTCTCTTAGAACCCCACAGGAATGGTCTGTCATATACGAATTCCCCAGCTTTAGAGTACTGTCCGTTTTTACCGTTGAATCTTGTAATCTCATCTCTGAACGGTCTGATCATCTGAGAGTGACAAGCGTTACAACCTTCACGGATATAGATATCTCTACCTTCAAGTTCAAGCGGAGAATAAGGCTTCACAGCTGAAATGGTAGGTACACTTTTCTTAAGAGATAGAGTAGGAATAATTTCTACCATACTTCCTATTGAAATTGTACATAATGATAATACTGTTAATAATAACGGCATTCTTTCCAGCCAAAGGTGGAATCCTTCTCCTTCTTTACGTTTGTTTCCGATGTTTGCTAATGCAGGTGCTTCAGCAGGAACTTCTTTCTGGAATGATCCTTTTCTTACCGTAGCAATAACGTTAACAATCATTAGGATAGCTCCTGAAATATAGAATATACCTCCTAAGAATCTCATTTTGAAGTAAGGAATGATCGCCGTTACAGTATCCAACCAGTTTTTCCATAATAATGTTCCATCCGGGTTGAATTGCTTCCACATTAATCCTTGTGTGAATCCAGAAATATACATTGGTACTGCATAGAAAATAATTCCTAATGTCCCTAACCAGAAATGCCAGTTAGCTAATTTTACAGACCAGATTTTTGTTCTCCACATGATTGGTACCAAATAATAGATAACCCCAAATGCCATGAAACCATTCCATCCAAGAGCTCCTAAGTGTACGTGACCGATAACCCAGTCTGTAAAGTGACCAATTTTGTTAATGTTTTTAGTTGCTAAAAGCGGACCTTCAAACGTTGCCATACCATAACAGGTAACAGCTACTACGAAGAACTTAAGGATAGGATTTTCTCTTACTTTATCCCAAGCTCCTCTTAAGGTAAGAAGACCATTTAACATTCCTCCCCATGATGGTGCGATAAGCATGATCGAGAAACCAGTTCCTACTGCCTGTGCCCATGCCGGAAGAGCGGTATACTGAAGGTGGTGAGGACCAGCCCAGATATATACGAAGATTAGTGACCAAAAGTGAATAATAGACAGTTTGTATGAGAATACAGGTCTGTCTGCAGCTTTTGGTAAGAAGTAATACATTAAACCTAGAACCGGAGTTGTCAATACGAATGCCACTGCATTGTGACCATACCACCATTGTACGATGGCATCTTTTGCTCCCGCATATGCAGAATAAGATTTCCAGCCAGAGAAAGATAATGGAACTTCAAGGTTGTTGAAGATGTGAAGCATTGCTACTGCTACCCAGGTTCCAAGATAGAACCAAATAGCAACATAAAGGTGTCTTACTCTTCTCTTTGAAATAGTGAGAATCATGTTTGCTCCGAAAATGATCCATGAGAATGCAATCAGAATATCGATCGGCCACTCATGTTCAGCATATTCTTTAGATGTATTAATACCCATAAAGAATGTAATGAACGTAGCAACAATCATAAATTGCCATGTCCAGAAGTGAATCCAAGATAATGTATCACTGTACATTCTTGTCTTCAATAATCTTTGCGTAGAGTAGTATACCCCTACATAAACAATATTACACACGAACGCAAAGATCACGGTGTTGGTGTGCAACATTCTGATTCTACCAAAACCAAACGCTCCATGAGTGTTTATTAACCCTTGAATATTACCCGATGCCAAACTATTAATGGTTGTATCATCTGTACCGAATAAGAATTCAGGTAATTCTGGGTAGAAAAGCATTAATGCCGCCGTAAGCCCGAACGTAAATCCTATGAAACCAAAGATAATGGTCGCATAGAGGAACGCACGGACAATACTATTGTCATAACTAAACTTTTGTGTTTCCATATCAACTATTCACTATTTTTCTCAATTTTTATTATTTTCTCCTATTTCTTTTCGTCTTTATCCTTGTTGCCAGTTTCATTTTTTTCTTTGACTTCATCATCGAAAAGAATTCTAACAGCCGGAGATTCATCATCTTCGAACTGTCCTTTTCTGGCATACACTATAAATACGACCAGGAAGATCGCAGCTAAAGAAACACTGCAGACGATCATTAAATATAGAATATCCATTGGACAACAAAATTAACCTATTTTCGGGGTTCAAATTTAGTGAAAAATAATGACATTCATCACGAAATGCCGATTTCAGCTAATTTAAAATCAGTCTAAATAAGGGCGTTTAAGCCTGTTTTTTGAAGTATTTGCGACCCAGTATCCATGTTGAAACTGTTGTAAATGTAACTACCGTAATAGAACTTACAGGCATGATGATAGCTGCAAAAAGCGGATGCATGTGTCCTGTAACTGCGTAACTTAACCCAACGATGTTGTAAAGAAAACTGATTATAAATGTCATTTTCACAATCGTAATAGAACCCTTACAAACGTTCAGGTAGTTGTCTAAAGTAACTACTTTTTCACCGTTCATGATCACATCGGAAGATGGTGTAAAGCTGTTGGTATCATCAGCAATAGCAATTCCTACATTACTTTGTTTTAATGCTCCGGCATCATTCAGTCCATCACCAAGCATGGCTACTTTCATGTGCTGATCCTGAAGGTTTTTGATGTAATTCAGTTTGTCTTCGGGGCTTTGGTTAAAGGCCATTCCTTTGTAGTTTGGAATAAGCTCTTTAAGCTGGGTTTCCTCTGAGGAGTTATCTCCACTTAGGATAAATATTTTGTAGTGGGTGAGTTTGTTAAATAAGTCTTTAAGTCTTGGTCTGTATTCATTCTTAAAGATAAATTTTCCTAAAAATTCGTCGTTTTTGCTGATATAAACAGCGGTTTCAAGATTCTTGGGCTCTTGGTTGTTATAACGTGCAGAGCCGATCTTATAAGCGTTTCCTCTAATGTTGGCAACATATCCTTTTCCTGAAATTTCCTGGAAGTTTTCAACCGGGAAATAATTGTCATTAAACTCAATGTATTCATAAAGAGATTTAGACAGCGGGTGGTTTGAGTTCTTTAATAAGGTTTTGATATTCAGTTGATCGAATTCATTGATTTCGGTTCCTTCGTATCTGATGTTTGATTTTTTCCGGTGAGTAATAGTTCCTGTTTTATCAAAAACAATCGTATCTAATTTTGCGATTTTTTCAATCGTTAAAGTATCTTTTACGTAAAACTTATTTCGGCCTAAAATTCTCATAATGTGTCCGAAAGTAAATGGTGCGGATAATGCAAGTGCACAAGGGCATGCAATAATCAGAATGGCTGAAATAACCTGGAACATCTTCTCTAAATCAATGAACGACCAGTAAATTCCGGAAACAAGAGCGATGCCTAAAATAATGAATGTGAAATATTTACTGATGTTGTTGGTCAGAGTGTCAAGACCTGTTTCGTGTTTCTTGAAAGCTTCTTTATTCCAAAGTTGGGTAAGGTAACTTTGATCTACATTCTTAATAACCTCCAGTTCTAAAGAGGATCCTATTTGTTTACCACCTGCGAAAATTTTATCACCTGGCTGTTTGCTGATGCTTTCGCTTTCTCCGGTAATGAAGCTGTTGTCAATATTTCCTTCTCCGTTGATAAGAATAGCATCTACCGGAATGATTTCCTGGTTTCTAACTAAAATTCTGTCACCTACTTTTACTTCAGAAAGAAGAATGTTGTCCTGTTTTCCTTCGAAGTCTACTTTTGTTACGGCGATAGGATAGAATGATTTGTAGTCTCTGTCATATGAAAGAGCACTATAGGTTCTCTTCTGGAAAAGTTTACCCATCAGCATGAAAAACAGAAGCCCGCAAAGGGTGTCGAAGTACCCGGGACCATAATCTGTTGCCACTTCGTAGATGCTTCTTCCGAAAAGAACCAATATTCCTAAGACAATAGGGACGTCAATGTTGACGATTTTATTTTTTAATCCGTACCATGCGGATTTGTAATAGTCTGAAGCGGAATAAAACACAACCGGACAGGCCAGTAAGAACATCAGAACTCTGAAAAGTCCTTTATAATGTTCCATCCAATAGTCTTCACCTCCTACATATTCGGGGAATGCTAAAAACATCCCGTTTCCAAAAGCAAAACCTGCAATGGCGAATTTTACAAGAAGCGATTTGTCAAGATGATCAACGTTTTTTTCAGCAGTTTCAAGGCTGATAACAGGTTTATATCCTAAATTGGTTAAGAAATTAGCTAGTTCGCTTAATTTCAGATCTTTGTGGTTGAATGAAATCTGTAGGGTCTTTCTTGTGAAGTTAACCTGGGAATATTTGATATAAGGATTCAGGGTATGAAGGCTTTCCAGTAACCAGATGCAAGAAGAACAATGTATTACAGGGATTTTGAAAGTGACAAGACTGGTGTTTCCTTCAGAAAAATCGGTCACTTTCTCGAAAATTTCAGGAGTGTCTAAATAGTCGAACTGGGTAGAATTTTCATCATTTGGACGAATTCCTGCCCCTTTATTAAGTTCATAGAAATTACTTAAATTATTCGTATTCAGAATTTCATAAACAGACTTACAGCCATTGCAGCAGAAAATCTTTTCATCAAACAAAATTCTCTCTTTTTCTATACCTTGACCACAATGAAAACAGTTCTCGCTCACCTCCCTAAAATATTGAACTACAAAATTATAACAATTTTTTTTGTTTATCGAGTTAAAAAGTTCTATTTTTGTGATAAATATCATATAAAATGCCGCAGGAACAACAGATAGCAATTGAAGAGAGGTTCGCCAGAGTTTTTAATGATAAATCTTTTAAGGAAAGACTTTCTAGCGCAGATTTTGAAAAATATATTAACGGTAAAAAAAGATTGAGTTTTCAGAAACACGATACTATTTTCGAAGATGGAGAAACTCCGAGAGGAGTGTTTGTCCTAGAAAAAGGAGCCGCTAAACTTTCAAAATCCGGAGCGTTCGGGAAAGATCAGATTTTAAGATTTATCAAAGAGGGGGATATCATCGGCTATCGTTCTTTGCTTTGCGGGGAAAATTTCCAGGCCAAAGCAGAAGCCATGACAGACATTGAATGTGTTTTCTTACCAGCAGATATCTTTATGTATCTTTTGGAGGTAGATCCGCAATTGTCTTTCGTAATGCTTCAGAAAATTTCTTACGAATTAGGAGAATCTTCCAATACCATTACCTTCCTTGCCCAGAAAACGGTAAGAGAAAGACTGGCGGAAATATTACTGCTTTTGGAGCAGAAATTAGGAGTAGATCCAGAAGGGTTTATCAAAATCTCATTAACAAGAGAAGAAATTGCCAACATTATTGGTACTGCCACAGAAAGTGCCATCCGTCTGATCTCAGAATTCAAACAGGATAGCCTGATAGAAGTGGATGGACGAAACATCAGGATTCTAAATCACGACAAACTCATGAAACTCGGTCACGTAGTTTTATAAAAATCATAAAAACTTAAGTCGGCTCAATGGCCGACTTTTTAACTTTTAAAAAATAGATAAATTATGTCTGTTCACTCTGAAATTAAAAAAGTTACGACTGAAACCTTGCGTAAAATGAAATTCGACAAGGAAAAAATAACAATGCTTACTGCTTATGATTTCACCACAGCAAAAATGGTTGATGCAGGTGGTGTAGACGCTATTTTGATTGGAGACTCTGCAGCCAATGTAATGGCAGGTTTTGAAACTACATTACCTATTACATTAGACCAAATGATTTACCACGCTCAAAGTGTAGTGAGAGGTACGGACAGGGCTTTGGTAGTAGCAGATTTGCCATTCGGAACTTATCAGAGTAATCCTGAGAAAGCATTGGAGTCAGCAGTAAGAATGATGAAAGAAGGAGGTGCTCATGCCGTAAAAATTGAAGGAGGGAAAGAGATCTCAAAATCTATTAAAAAAATTATCAACGCCGGAATTCCGGTAATGGGGCACTTGGGGTTGACTCCACAGTCTATTTACAAATTCGGAACTTATAAAGTAAGAGCAAAAGAAGAGGCTGAAGCTGAGAAACTGATTGCTGATGCCCAGCTTTTAGAGGAATTAGGATGTTTTTCTGTTGTATTGGAAAAAATTCCTGCAGAACTTGCTAAAAGAGTAACTGAAAGTATTTCTATCCCTACAATTGGAATTGGTGCTGGAGCAGACTGTGACGGTCAGGTCTTAGTGTATCATGATATGGTGGGAATGAATAAAGGTTTCAGTCCGAAGTTCTTAAGAAGATATCTTGATCTTTACACAGAAATTACAGGAGCAGTATCTCAATATGTAAAAGATGTAAAAAGTGTAGATTTCCCCAACCAAAACGAAAGTTATTAAAATTAATTCATGCAAAATCAACAACAATCTATTCAGGGAATTTTATCTATTGCAGCATTGGTATGCCTGGCTATTGGCTGGTTTAACTTATTTTCTCCTGAGATCAATCATTTGCTTTCCAGAAAGGTGTTTTATGTTCTGATAGGAGCCAGTTTCTTTATTCAGGCACCTTTACTTACCAATAAAAACTTTATGTATGCCATGTATGCGGCGGCGGGAGTTTGTGTAATTGGAGCGTTTTTACCAGACAGTTCAAACCTGGCAATGCTTAAAACGATTGGTCTTTTGGCAGGAATTGTTCTTTCAATGACAAATAGAAACAGAAACAGATAGGCTGAATGAAGGAACAGATTGTATATGAAGATAACCATCTTCTGGTGATCAATAAAAAAGTCGGTCAGCTTGTACAGGGTGATAAGACTGGTGATGAGTCACTATTAGAATCTATAAAGAATTTTATCAAAGTAAGAGATACTAAGCCGGGAAATGTTTTTCTCGGCTTGGTTCATCGTATAGACCGTCCTACTTCTGGTTTGGTCATTTATGCTAAAACCTCGAAAGCACTTTCCCGTCTTACTCAGATGGTAAAGAATCGTGAGGTTAAAAAGACGTATTGGGCAGTAGTAGCCAAAGAAATGATCCCACAAAGCCAGCGGCTGGTTCATTATTTAAAAAAGAACGAAAAGAATAACAAGGCAATTGTTTTTCCAAAGGTTACGGAAGGAGCCAAGGAAGCTATTTTGACTTATCATGTTATTAAGACATTGGATAATTATCTTCTTCTTGAAATAGATCTTGAAACGGGAAGGCATCATCAGATCAGAGCACAGCTATCGAAAACAGGAGTTCCGATTAAAGGAGACCTAAAATATGGTGCCCCACGCTCCAATCCGGATGGTGGAATTAACCTTCATGCCAGAAAACTTGAGTTTATTCACCCTGTCACCAAAGAAAACATTGAAATTATAGCTCCTGTTCCGCAGAATGATGCTATTTGGAGGGCTTGTGAAGAATAAAAAACAATAATCAATGAAATTTAAATTAATATGTCTGGTAGGAATACTGGCGATTACCTCCTGTTCAAATAATAATGACGAAATCCAAACGGAAACAGAACAGAATTCTAAGCAGGCTATCACCAAAATATCTTGGGCTTTTCCTGAGTTGTTAAAATCAAACAACGAATATGATCCTAATTATTATTTTGAATACGACATATTGGGAAGAGTTACAAAAAAGATTGGAGGCAAATTATACCCGTCGTCATCAATTATATTTCCAGATCAGATTGTAAAATTTATTTATACTAAAGTATCTTATAATCAAAATACTGCCGTTGTAGGTACATATAGTTCTGACCCAATATTGACTGTACTGGCAGATAAGAGGAAATTTGAATTTGATACCAATGGTAGAATTATTAAATCAATTATTCCGGAAAGTAATGTTGTGATGGAAAAACATTTGAGATACAGCTATGATAATTCCGGAAAACTTGTAGAGATTTTGACAGAATTCCCTAACATGCCCTATAACCCTGCAGATCCAGAGGATTATATTTTTAGTTATTTAGAGACTTTTTCCTATGATGTTAATGGAAATTTACAGAAGGCTATAACTATGGAAAGGAGAAATAATATCGATTTTTCAATAAAAAAAGAAATGACATTTAGCAATTTTGATACGACTCAGAATCCTTTTAAAAAACTGAGGATATTTAATGAATATTTCTATCTTTCATTATCAAAAAATAATTATCAAAAAAGTACTACTAGAGAATTTGTTGGAACAAATGAATATTTTCATGAGTTTGAAGGGACCTACCAATATGATGCGGGAGGGAATATAAAACTTTTTTTCTAGCATTAAATTTTCTTAAAATTATTAGGACCACCTCTTAAAAGGTGGTTTTTTATTTCTTTCGTTGTTTTTGATTAATTGGTGGTTAATTTGCTATTTTTAATTGTTTATTGTAGGTATTCTGTGTTGTTTTTTTTAAATTTTAACATATTATTATCAAAAAACATTATCTTAGCTAGGAAACAAAATTAACTAGCTATGATGTATTTTTACAAAATTTACAAAAAGTATTTGAAAGCTGCTTTCAGTCTTGCTCTGCTGGTAGGCTCTTCTTCCGCTTTTGCACAGGTAAGTGCCTATAGTTTTGCACAGGAGACGGGTACTTATACCCCGATAACAGGAACCATCCTGGAGGCAGCTACAGATAATACTTCTACAACTAACCTTAACAGTAATGTATATCCTGTAACATTACCATTTAACTTTATATTTAACGGAACTTCATATAGTTCTCTGAATGTGTCAACGAATGGTTTTATTACATTTGGGACCACAGCTCCTTCTGCAACTAATACTTCACCTTTGTCTACAGCAGCAGCCTATGATGGGGTGATTTCTGTTTTTGGAAGAGACCTGAGCAGTGTGTTTGATGTTAATGGGGTTACCGGAGATATCAGCTGGACAACAACAGGATCAGCTCCCAACAGAGAAGTAGTTATCCAATGGAAGGATTTCAGGCCTAATAGTTCTATTTCTGCTACTGCAGCTTATACTTTTGGATTTCAGGCTCGTTTAAAAGAAACTTCTAATGTAGTTCAGATGGTATACAATAGCGGGTCTTACCTGGCTGGAAGTACAAATGTTACAGGAACAGCTCAGATAGGACTAAGAGGAGCTTCAATTATTGATTTTAATAACCGCCTGAACGCAACAACATTGGAGTTTGTAAATTCTACAGCGGGAACAGCAAACAACAGTTCACAGGCCTTTAATGTTAATAATTCTGTTCCGGGAATGCCGGCTGCCGGGTTAACCTATACCTGGACTCCTCCAATATGTTATATTCCATCAGGGTTTGCCGCAGGAGCCGCTACTCATAATAGTGTAGCACTATCATGGATGGCTTCTCCATCATCTCCTGCAGGATATGATATCTATTATAGTAATTCCAATACTGCTCCAACGGCTTCTACTCCTCCAACTATTTCTAATTTTTCAGGAACTTCCACTATATTGTCATCATTGTCTCCTGGTACTGTTTATTATATATGGATCAGATCAAATTGTGGCAGTGGAAATACCAGTGTATGGTCTTTTCAGCCTGTACGGGCTGCGACTTTATGTTTACCGCTAGCAATTCTTACTACCGGGGCAACACTTTGTCCCAATACTACAGCTACATTATCTGCTACCACAGATTCGGGGGCTGTTATTACCTGGTATGATGCAGCTACAGGAGGAAATGTTGTAGGTACAGGAAATACTTTTACAACTCCTGTACTTAGTAATACAACGTCTTATTATGCGACCTCTTCAACAGGAGAAACAGCGGTAACGGGATTTTCTGATGCCACATCTGCCTCAGGATATACTTTAATTGCCGGTTTGTTTTTTGATGTTTATTCTACGATGACCATCAAAGGAGTATATGTGTATCCGATGGGAACAGGAAGTGGAACCGTCGAAATCGCTTTACAGGACGGAAGTGTTTCTCCTGCTGTAACATTGCAGACCATTACCGTTAACCTTACGGGGACTTCTGCACCATTTGTAAAGACCTACGTTCCACTAAACTTTGTAGTAGGGCCGGGGAGTAATTATAAGCTGATGATGCTAACCAGATCAGGGGAGGTTACAGGTTTGGTAAGAGAATCGGGTTCAACCTGGGGAACGTATCCATTTACAGTTCCTGGTATAGTTTCTATTACGGGAGGAAATCTTACGGGAAATTCAACAAGTTCATCCTATTATTATTTTTATGATTGGGAGGTAAGCAATAAATGTGAAAGTGAAAGAACTATGGTTACTGCAACGGTAAATTGCCTGGGAACATCGGAAGTGGAGCTAAGAGATCAGATGAAGGTTTATCCGAATCCTTTTAAAGAGACCATTATCATTTCCGATATCGAGAAGGCAAAATCGCTTCAGGTGCTGGATGTGTCAGGAAGAATCATAAAAACAATGGATAACTTAACTAAAGAAATCCACTTAGGAGATCTGAAATCAGGGGTATACATTCTTAATCTGAATATGAAAGATGGAATGCAAAAGCAGACTAAAGTCATAAAACAGTAAATTATTTATTTTTCATTTCAAATATCCATGGCTGGAAACCTTAAGGGTTCCAGCCTTTTTTGTTCCTGTAAAATTTGATTTTGCCTATTCTTAAAAAATAACTAACTTCGTCCCATACTTTAGGGGTGTCTGTTTTTACAGACTGAGACTTTACCCTTTGAACCTGATCTGGATCATACCAGCGTAGGGAAAAGTAGGTGACTTTTGCTGTACATTCTATTGTACAATAATGGCCATTCCTAAAGTATATTTAAATAATTAGGAATGGAACTTATAATCAACCACACCCGAAAAACATTTAATGTACTTCCCGAAAATCTGGAAGCATTACTGGCTATGGAATTACCCGGAAAAAAGAAAGGTATTGCCGTAGCACTCAACAACCGTATTATTCCGCTGTCTGCCTGGGCGGAAACTCTCCTTAACAATCTGGATTCAATTTTAATCATTACTGCCACTCAGGGCGGATAATTCTCATATTTAATACCAATATTTATGGCTCACTCCATTACATGTTCGCCATTTCCGAACTCAAAGAAAATGTATGTTGAAGGAAAAATTCATCCTATCAGCGTAGCAATGCGTGAAATACAGCTTAGCCCTACAAAGCTTAACAACGGAAATTTTGAAGAAAATGCTCCGGTAACCATTTATGATACTTCCGGTCCTTACACGGATGAAAATGCATCCATTGATATTCAGAAAGGACTTCCAAGAATCAGAGAGCAATGGATTCTGGATAGAGAAGATGTCAATGTTCTGGAAGGAATTACGTCAGAATATGGGAAAGCCCGTCTGGCAGATCCTAAACTTGATGAATTGCGTTTTTCCTACGATCACAAACCTAAAGTAGCACAGGAAGGAAAGGAACTTACCCAGCTTTATTATGCAAAACAGGGAATCATTACTCCTGAAATGGAATATGTGGCGATCAGAGAAAATCAAAGGATAGAACAGCTTGAAACGGTCCCTAAAGAAATGGCTTGCCAGCATATTGGAAACAGTTTTGGTGCCAATACTCCCAAAAGCAAAATTACCCCGGAGTTTGTAAGAGATGAAATTGCTGCCGGGAGAGCGATTATCCCGAATAATATCAATCACCCGGAAAGTGAGCCCATGATTATAGGGCGAAACTTTTTGGTAAAAATCAATGCCAATATAGGAAACAGTGCAGTTTCATCAAGTATTGATGAAGAAGTGGAGAAAGCTGTTTGGGCTTGTCGATGGGGTGCAGATACCATTATGGATCTTTCTACGGGAAAAAATATTCATGAAACCAGAGAATGGATCATCAGAAATAGCCCGGTTCCTATTGGTACCGTTCCGATTTATCAAGCGCTTGAAAAGGTAAAAGGAGTACCGGAAGATTTAACATGGGAAGTTTTTAAAGATAGCTTGATTGAGCAGGCCGAACAAGGAGTCTCTTACTTTACCATTCATGCTGGCGTTTTATTGAGATATATTCACCTTACAGCAAACAGAGTAACAGGAATTGTTTCCAGAGGAGGGTCTATTATGGCTAAATGGTGTCTTTATCATCATAAAGAAAACTTTTTATATACTCATTTTGATGAGATTTGCGAGATCATGAAGAAGTATGATGTGGCTTTCTCTTTAGGAGATGGTTTACGTCCGGGTTCTATTGCTGATGCCAATGATGCGGCTCAGTTTGCAGAACTGGAAACCTTAGGTGAACTGACTAAAATTGCTTGGAGGCACAATGTACAGGTGATGATTGAAGGACCGGGTCACGTTCCGATGCATATGATCAAAGAAAATATGGAAAAGCAATTGGAAGTATGTGAAGAAGCACCTTTCTATACCTTAGGGCCCTTAACTACAGATATTGCACCGGGTTATGACCATATTACTTCAGGAATTGGGGCCGCAATGATCGGATGGTTCGGATGTGCAATGCTTTGTTATGTAACACCGAAGGAACATTTAGGTCTTCCGAATAAAGATGATGTAAAAGTAGGAGTCATAACGTACAAACTGGCAGCCCACGCAGCAGACCTGGCAAAAGGGCATCCCGGAGCACAATACAGGGATAATGCATTAAGTAAAGCGAGATTTGAATTCAGATGGGAAGACCAGTTCAATCTTTCATTAGATCCGGATACCGCCAGAGCTTACCATGACGAAACACTTCCTGCTGATGGAGCCAAAATTGCCCATTTCTGTTCTATGTGCGGGCCGAAATTCTGCTCTATGAAAATTACTCAGGAAATCCGTGAGTCTGCAGAGAAAGGAATGTTTGACAAATCGCAGGAGTTTATTGAAAACGGAAAGGAAATTTATATATGATTCTCGTCATCACTCCTGAAATCATAGTTCCTAACGAGTCAGAAATCATCAATCAGATGTTTCATGATGGACTGGATTTCCTTCATATCAGAAAACCATGGATCAGCCGGGGAAAAATGACTGAATTTATCAATAGTATTGATACTTCATTCTATCCTAGGCTGGTACTCCACAGTCATTATGACCTTGGAAAAGATTACGGGATTTCCAGACTTCACTTTAGAGAAGAAGTTCGAAAGGAAGGGAAGTATAAATCTTTGATGAATGGCAATACAATTTCAACCTCTGTTCATGAGATTACCACTTATAATGCTTTAGAAAAAGAATGGGAATATGCCTTCATAAGCCCATTCTTTCCAAGTATTTCCAAAAAAGGGTATGGAGTTGATTCAACAGTAATTGAAAGTTTGATTCAAAGGAATAATCCACATGTAAAACTGATTGCCTTAGGTGGAATTGATTCCAGTCATATTCAGGAAGTTTTTGATCTTGGAGTAGATGGTGTGGCTTTGTTAGGAGCTATTTGGGAGAGTAATGAACCTTTACATGTTTTTAAAAAATGCAGAAAGAACATTCTTTTGTGATTTTATAAAGAGAATTTACAAAAAGAAACAGTCTGTAGAAATGAGAAATTAGATATAGAAATTTTTTTAAAAGTAATCCCTCTTTCTATTGGGAATACATTCCTAGTCAATATGGAAAAATTACAATACATCTCACAAGGAAATACAAAATATGAACAAGAGCTGAATATCCGTAAAGCCTTGGATAATGGGATAAAATGGGTGCAGATCCGTTGGAAAAATGCTCCTGAAAATGAATTAATAAATCTTTGTGAAATTTCAAAACAGCTTTGCTCAGAATATCAGTCAATGTGTATTATTAATGATCATGTTCAATTGGCAAAAACAATAGATGCTGATGGAGTTCACTTAGGATTAAGTGATGGTTCCATTGAAGAAGCAAGAAGTATTTTAGGTGAAAATAAGATCATCGGTGGAACAGCCAATACGATTTCAGATGTTCTTCAAAGAATGAAGGAATCGTGTGATTATATTGGTTTGGGACCATTAAGATTCACTTTTACAAAAGAAAAACTCAGTCCTGTTCTTGGATTTGAAGGCTATCAGGAAATTGTAAATCAGCTTAATGAAAAGTCAGTTGCTATTCCAAAAATATTTGCGATTGGAGGAGTTGGTCCTGAAGATATTCAGTCTTTACAGCAGATCGGAATTTACGGAGCAGCGGTTTCTGGGTGGATTACCAACCAGCCGTCTATTATTAATGAGTTAAAAAGTCTTGTCAAGGTTTTAAACCTTGACAAGGCTCAGGCAGTAACTTCGAAAAAAAATAAATAATTACCTATGCATAATCAAAAATTAATAATTGCAGGCAGAACCTTTGAATCCAGATTGTTTTTAGGAACAGGAAAGTTCGGAAGCCTTGAAGATATGGCAGCCTCTGTGGTAGCTTCAGAATCCAATATGGTAACGATGGCTTTAAAGAGAATTGATGCACAGTCGACAGAAGATGACCTATTAGATTCCTTAAAAAGCACAAATGTTCATCTTTTGCCCAATACTTCAGGAGCCAGAACAGCAAAAGAAGCGGTTTTAGCAGCACAGTTAGCCAGAGAAGCTTTAGAAACTAACTGGATAAAGCTTGAAATTCATCCTGATCCGAAATATTTATTGCCAGACCCCATTGAAACACTATATGCAACAGAAGAACTGGCAAAATTAGGATTTGTCGTGATGCCTTACATCCATGCTGATCCGGTTTTATGCAAACGTCTTGAAGATGCAGGAACAGCAGTTGTAATGCCTTTAGGAGCACCTATTGGAACGAATAAAGGATTGAGAACATTGGATTTCTTAGAAATTATCATCAGCCAAAGCAATGTTCCTGTTGTTGTAGATGCAGGAATTGGAGCACCGTCTGATGCGGCAAAAGCAATGGAGATGGGAGCAGATGCTGTTTTGGTGAATACAGCCATTGCAGTAGCACGAAACCCTTTAAATATGGCTGTGGCCTTTAAAGAAGGAGTCATTGCCGGAAGAAGAGCCTTTGAATCAGGATTGGGAGCTATAGCGAATCATGCTGAAGCATCAAGTCCATTGACTTCATTTTTGTTTGAATAAAAATCAGAATCATGAATAGTTTTAAGGAGGTTTTCGAACTACACCAATGGGATGAGGTAAAAACCAGACTTGAAAAAGTAACCATTTCCGAGGTCCGAAATAGTCTTCAGAAAAGAAACAGGACACTGGATGATTTTTTGAATCTGCTTTCGCCGGTAGCTTCACAGGAGCTTGAACTCATGGCTAATATGACGAGAACGCTTACCCAGAAACGTTTCGGAAAGACCATTCAATTATACGCGCCATTATATCTCAGCAATGAATGCCAGAATATCTGTACTTACTGTGGATTCAGCCTGGATAATAATTTGAGGCGAAAAACACTTTCCGATACAGAATTGATAATAGAAACTTCAGTGCTGAAGTCTATGGGGGTTAATCATGTTCTTTTGGTAAGCGGAGAAGCTAATAAAATAGTGGGAGTCCCTTATTTTCAGAATGCAGTTCGTTTACTGAGACCTCATTTTTCCAATATTTCCATTGAAGTACAGCCCTTAGAAGAGGAAGAGTATAAACTTCTTCATGAAGAGGGAGTTCATTCGGTGTTGGTATATCAGGAAACTTATCATCAGGAAGTCTATAAAGAATATCACCCGAAAGGTAAAAAATCCAATTTCCATTTTCGCTTAGATACTCCTGACAGAATTGGAAGGGCTGGAATTCATAAAATGGGACTCGGTGTTTTACTTGGACTGGAAGATTGGCGTGTAGACAGTTTTTTCAATGCTCTTCACATTGATTACCTGCAGAAACAATACTGGAAAAGTAAGTTTTCAGTATCATTTCCAAGGCTTAGACCAGCAGAAGGAATTATTGAACCTAACTTTATAATGGAAGATAAAGACTTGCTGCAGCTGATCTGTGCCTACAGAATATGGAATGAAGATCTTGAAATATCTGTATCTACGAGAGAAAACGAAACCTTTAGAAATCATATTGTTTCACTGGGGGCAACAACTATGAGTGCAGGTTCAAAAACAAATCCTGGGGGATATGCAGTAGATCAGGAATCTTTGGAGCAATTTGAAACCAGCGACGAAAGAAGTATGGAAGAAATTAAAAATATGATTAAAAAATCAGGGTATGATCCGGTGATGAAAGATTGGGATTCTGTTTATAGTGGTGTTTAAGTTTCAAGAATAAATGTTTACTATGCAAAGCGAAGATATTTTTAAAAGATACAGCCGTCAGATCTTTATTGAAGAAATAGGACTGGAAGGACAAAAGAAAATCATGGCTTCAAAAGTTCTTGTCATAGGTGCCGGAGGATTGGGAAGCCCTGTGATTCAATATCTGGCAGCAGCAGGTATAGGAACTCTGGGCATCGCCGATTTCGATCATGTGGAACTTCATAATCTGAACCGTCAGGTTATTCATAATGAAGACAGAGTAGGGGAGTTGAAGGTGAAAAGTGCTGAAAAATTTGTAACCCATCTTAATTATCAGGTAAAAGTAGTTCCTATAGAAGAAAAGATTACTGCATCTAATGCTTTAGAAATCCTTTCCCAATACGATATTATGGTAGATGGTTCAGACAATTTCTCAACAAGATATCTGGTGAATGATACCTGTGTAACATTAGGGAAAACATTGGTGTATGGAAGTATTTTAAGCTTTACTGGTCAGGTAGCCGTATTTAATCATCAGGGAAGTAAAAACTTACGGGATATCTTTCCTGAACCTCCTTTTGATGAAGAGATGCCGGATTGCGACAGCCTAGGTGTTTTAGGCGCTCTACCGGGAATTGTAGGCAGCATAATGGCGCTTCAGACTTTGAAACTCATCACAGATCTTCCTGTAAATCTGAATCAGTTAACATTAATTGATACACTGAACTGGAGGTTTCAGACTTTAGATTTTTAACCTGCTAAGCGGATGGTTTTTATTTCTCGCGGATCACACAGATTTCGCAGATCTTATGCAGCAGCTTTATTCTTTAAAAGAAAGAATCTGCGGTATCAGCTAAACCTGCGTGATATATATAAATCAATATAAATAAAAAATGAGGCAGTAATACTATTACGGCCTCATTTTCGGTTATTATATCATTTAAATCTATTGCTGTCCCTGCTGCATAACTCCACCGTTATCGTCTTTCTTGGTTTGGTTCAGGATATTTGGATCCTCTTTTGCCAGTTTATTTCTTGTTGGAATCTTATAATTAATGGAAATTCCAAAGTTTCTTGAATCATATTTCGTTCTAAGCATTACACTTTCTCCTAATGGTGGATTGGAACGTACCTGCATGATCTGGCCATTGAAAATATCATTCGCAAAAACCGACACTGTGAGACGATTGTTCATAAACTTTTTCGTCAGGGTAATATCTAAGTTATTGCTAAATGGTTTTTCCGCAGTGAAGTAAAAATACCCTGCTTTTGGCGTCAGATAGCTGTAATTTGCTGTAAGCTTAATATCTTTTGGAAGGATCAGCTGGGTCATCAGGTTAAAAATCCAGAATCCTTTATTGTTGAGGTTATCAATCTCATGCTTCTGATATCCTGCATAAATGTACATGAAATTCATTTTGTCAGGATTGAAGTTCGACTTCATAATCTCACCTATGGACTTGGTAAAAATCTGAAACGGCACAGGAAGACCAATATTGAAATTATGAATTTTCATATTAGAGATATTAACCTGCTGATTGTAAAGGTTTTTTCCTTCTTTTTTAATGATCTGTGCCACCTGGTTGCTGGCTGAGCTTACGCTATATCCAATGAAGGCATAATCAAAAGCAGAAATTTTCAACTCATAGTTGTCAAAAATGGTCGGCTGAAGATTGGCATTACCTGTAATTTGAGTATTCGGGCCTCCAAATGTGGTATTATTGGGGTTTAGGGCAGAAATACTTGGTAAGCTGATCTTTTTGTTGTAATTCGCAGCCACATATACTTGGTTCATCAGGCTATACTGTATGCTGGCATTCGGAAAGAATTTAAACTTATTAAATGGAAGCAAATCATCCTGAACAAGTTTTCCATCTTTATCAAAATATCTGGTGATTCCTGAAATGTCATAGTTTTCAAAACGTGATCCCAAAGTGAAATCAAACTTTTTCAATTTTGCCTGAAACTCCAGGTAGGTAGAGGCTGTCTGTCTCTGGTATTCTAGATTGGTAAGCCCAAGGCTTTCTGTGTCATAATTTTGTTTTTCATATAATCCTCCGGCGCTTACTTTTCCTCCATCAAGAAGCTTGATGGGTTGAGAATAATCAACCTTAAAGTTAGCAATTCTCATATCAGAATTATTACTTAACACATTTCCCAGGTTCGTTGTTGGAAGAGGTTCTATAGGATTTTCATAAGTCTTGTTAAAGAATATATTATCCTGTCCAAATTTAGTGTAGGCCTTTGTATAACCAAATTGGAAATCTAATTTCTGAGATTTATCAGAAAAGCGTTTCTGATAGGTTACTACAGCTTCCTGTCTTACCGTATTGGTTCTGGCTACATCTGAAGATCCGAAAGTATAGTCCCTTATATAAACCTTATTAGGTGAGTTCTCATCCCGGGTTCTGTCACCTATACCATCACTTAAAGTATAATTATCATTGTTATTGTGATAAATATCGTAGTTCAGTAATAATCTGTCCTGTCCAAGGTCAAAAGTTACTCCTGCCTTGGCAAAATAAGTACGGGCAAATCGATCCGTATTACCGTTCAATAAGTCATCCTGCTTTGTATTCATCATACTTTCACGATAATTCTGTCCCACATTAAGCTGCCATCCGAAATATTTATTTCTTGCATTTAAATTCACAGAGTTTGTGGTTCTGCTTCTGTATTTATCGTAATTGGTGAAGGTGTAATTTCCGGAATACGTGGCGCTTAAGTATTTATTGGCGTTTTTATTCGTAATAATATTCATTACAGCCCCTCCTGATGTAGCAGGAAACTCTGCTCCGGGCTGCGTAACAACTTCAATTCTCTCTACAGAATTGGCCGGCATGCTTTCAAGAAAAGAATTCAATTCATTGGACGTGATGTTGAGAGGCCTTCCGTTAAGATATACTTCCAGCATTTTTCCTTGATACATCATTCCTGCAATATCTGTAGCAACAAGCCCCGGAAGCTTTTTAATTCCTTCAAGAACATTCCCGTTATTTAGCTGAGGTTGTTCAGAAAAATCAAAAACAGTACGGTCTGCTTTTTGTTCAACGGCTTTTTTAGTTTTAGTGATAACAATGCCGTCAATTTGTTTTTCTTTGTTGCTATTATTGCCTTTTTCCTGGGCAAAAGTAAGTATAGAACTTACCAGCGATATGGCGAATAGAGTTTTTTTCATAATGTTTTTTACTACTATCTGGTTAGACGCCCAAAAAAGAATTTTGTTACAATAGGTCTAATTTATAGTTGATATTTTATTTAAAAAAGAGTCTGCCCATCGACTATTAATGATTGAAAAAATATTTTGTTATTAAAAAAAATAAAAAAGAATAAAGTAAAATTAAATTGATTATCGTCTTGTACCATGTAAGAGGTTTTAGCGCTTAAACAATTGAAAATGAAAAAGTAAATTCGGATTTACTTCATCTTACATCAGAAGAAATTAACATTTAATAAGTAACAAAAATGAACAATAAAATAAAATTTATCCTGCCGAGATTACTAGGAATTACAATAGTAGTAGGTGTAGCAGTGTTAATCTTATCCATAGTTTTTAAACTATTGCTTGCGGGATTGGTATTAACAGGAATCGGAATGTTTGTAGCAAAAATGATGGGAAAAAGACATGAAAAACAAATCGCATATGGAAAAGAGACAATGGAGTTTCTTCCTTATTCAAATACCTTTCAAAAACAGCAAAAAACAGCCTATTCACATATGAGAAAAGAGGATTTAGCTATTATCCCAATTCAATAATTAATCATAACAACACCTAATCAAATAATTAAAATTATGTATACACAACACAACCATACACACAATCCATTTGGAAAACAAGGTCAATGCAATGCATTTGAAAGAAGCGGCTTTGGAAAGAAATTTAAAGAACATTTTATGGGAGGGAATGACCCTTTTAAAGAAATGTTCGATAAAAAGATCAATAACTATAAACCTGTAAATATTACTGAAAATGAAAATAATTTTACAGTACAGCTTTATGCAGCCGGTTTACATAAAGAATCTTTTAAAATAGCCATTAAGAATCAGGTTCTTACAATATCCTATACCCATGAAGAAAAAGATCCAGACTCTAAATTAATTTATCAGGAATTTTATGAAAGTTCTTTTGAGCGTCGCTTCCAATTAACAGATAAAGTTTTTGATGATCAGGTTTTGGCACTTTATGAAAATGGTATTTTAACGGTAACGTTGCCTAAAAATCCGGAAAAGAATAAACCGGAACAAAAAGTAGATATTAAATAATCTTTTTATCAAGTTAATCTCATAGGTTTTTAAAACCTATAAGATTTAGACGAGAGATATCTAAAAAAGCCATTGGGATTGTTATTGATTATGAAAGCGGACCAAAGTCTGCTCCTATTGAATTTTAAGTCTAATATTTCAAGAATAAAAGCCTCACAATCTTTGTGAGGCTTTTATTATATCCGGTATTATTTTTTGATTACTGGGCTCTTTGTTTCTCTTCAAAATTAACAGCTCTGGTATTGGATTTTACTTTCTGATTTCCAAAATTATAAGTCACACTTACATTCAGTCTTCTGGCATCCCAATAATTATTAAATGACTGGGTGTTATCAGCATAATAAGCATCTCCTATGAATCTGCCTTGTTTAAAGATATCAGTTACAGAAAGATTAACCTGTAAAGCTTTTTCCATAAAGCTCATTTTCACTCCGGCATCCAGGCTACCCATGTTTTTTTGATAGGTATTTCCCTCTCTGGATGGTAATGTTTCCCAATAATTGACGAATAAGAAGAATGTTTTAGCCTTATTAAGCTGAAAAGTATTTTTCAAAGAGTAATAAAATGATTGTCCGCTCTTTGGGATAAGGTTGAACTTTGTAATCTGCGTTTCATTATAACTGAAAGAAGTAGAGATATTGCTTTCCCAGAATTTAAAAAACGTATCAGTATAGTTGAAGTTAATACCATAAGTATCCTGATTGTAATAATTATAATAGCTGCTGGTTACAGCTTCCTGATCCAGAAACAAAATCTGTCCAAAATTATTGGTTGTTCTTTGATAATATACGTTGGCAGAAAACTTATTTTTAAAAATATAATTAAGCTCAATATTGTCATTGAAAGAAGGCTGTAACTCGGGGTTTCCCGTAGAATAGCTGCGCGGATTGGAATACCATCTGAAAGGATTTAAGGAATGGAAATTCGGACGGTTAATCCTTCTGGAGTAGTTAATACTGAACTGATTGCTGCTATTGGCTTTATAAGACAGATATGCAGAAGGAAAGAACTTTCCATAGTTGTTTTCAGTCTGGGATTGTGCAGTAGGAGAGATGCTCCTGGTCTGAACATATTCATAGCGGAGGCCTGCCTTAGCTGACCATTTTTCCCCAAAATCTTTACTGGTACTTATATAGGCAGCATAATTTTTTTCATCATATTCAAACTGATTGGTTTTACCCGGATCAATTTCATAATGATCATTTTTAAGATCAAAATATTGAATGTCTGAATTGTTGGAAAATTGGCTGTATTTTGCTCCGGTTTCCACCTGTGTTTTTTTGAAATTTAAGGTAAGATCTGCCTGTGCAGATGAAATTTTATAATCCACAGCAGACATATTTCGAACCGTTTCTTTAGACAGATCAGAAAGATCTGTGGTGATAAAGTTGACCTGAGTATCGGGCACATTTCCATAATAATTATACCCAAGGCTCAATTTATGATCGCCAAATTTATGATCGAAATAAGTATTCAACATTTGTGTGGTAAAAGCAGAACGGTGTTTAGAATCCGTTTCTGTAAATAACGTTGGAGTATTTCCGCTGAAATAATTTTGTGTTGAATAGATATCCATATCAATATCACCTTTGGTAATATCATAGATGAATCCTATTGTAGATTTATCAGAAAGAGAATAATCAACATTGGCATTAAGTCCAAGTCCTTTATACATATCTCTTCTTTCGTCTCTACTGAATACTGATTCTTTCCCCACGATCTGAAAGTTTTCTACAGAACGTTTTGCCGTATCAAATCCCTGAAACTTTAGAATGGCTTTTACTTTTTTATTCTGATAATTGATTCCTGTTGCCCCTCCAAAGCTGCCATACGTTCTTTGGGTATAATAAGTATTTAAATAGCCGCTCCAGCCAAGATCTACATTCTTTTTTAATACAATGTTGATGATTCCGCTATTTCCCTGAGCATCATATTTTGCCGGTGGAGTAGTGATTACCTCAATCTTCAGGATATTTTCAGAACGGAGATTCTTCAGATAATTAGTAAGTTCTGTTCCTGAAAGATTAAGCATTCTGTCATTTACCATCACTGAAACACCATTTTTTCCGACAATTGAAATAATCCCTTTGTCTTCATCTATTTTAAGCAGGGGGGTACTTGCCAGTGCTTCAATTCCGCTGCTTCCGTTTGATAGCATAGAATTTTGAATATTATAAACAAGACGGTCTACCTTACGTTCAACTAAAGCTTTTTTGCCGTTTACGGTTACCGTTTCAATCGTTTTTACCTGGTTGGCAGAATCTTTCGTTTGCCCTGCAGCAAACGTACTTAATAAAGCGGTGATAAGAAGAATATGCTGTTTCATTTGAGGATCAGGTTTTGTTTTTGTTATTTTTCTGAAGCAAAGGTATTAGCAATGCTTTTTCCTTGAAATGGCCTTTAGATAAAGGAGAAAATTTAACCTGTGAACTTATTTTCATCGATAAAATGACCCGGTTTATCGAAAATTGAGCTTTTGATTGGGTGGATCAATTATTTTTGTGCTATGAAAAAAAAACAATTGCTTTTTCTGCATGTCTTTTATTGGGCTATGTTTTTAGTAGGAACAATCATTGTTCCTGCTTTTGTGTATAAGAAAGGATATATTGCATTTAAACTAACTTATCTTCTGACCAGTTTTGTGTGTTTCTATTTCAATTACTTTTTTATTGTTCCTAGGTTTTTTGATATCAAGAAATTGTATAAGGCTATTGTTGGTTTTTCTATTAGTGTAACCTGCTTTGTTGTGATTCGCTATTTTACAGAAGAGGTCTTTCTTCCCCTCTTTTTCGGGATCCGGAACTATCCTGAAGGAACAGAGTTTGGCTATTATTTTTTCGATAATATTTATAATAGTGTGACCTCTATTTTCATCAGTACGGTTTTCTGTTTATTTAAAATATACTCTTCTCTCGATGCAGAAAGGCTTCAGCTGGTAGAAGAAAAGAAAAATGCAGAACTGAAAGCCTTAAAAACCCAGATTAATCCTCATTTTATCTTCAATACATTAAATAATATTTATTCATTGGTATATCAGAAATCAGAAAAGGCATTGCCTGCTATAGAAGAGCTCGGACAGCTATTGAGATACAGTACAAAAGACCTTGAAGAAGATTTCATTTCTCTGGATAAGGAAATTGGATATATAGACAGTTTGATTGAACTGGAAAAGCTGAGACTCAGGAATCCGGAGCTTATTCTTGTAGAAAAAGATCTTCAGTATTCTCATTTGAATATTTCACCCATGTTGCTGGTACCATTCGTTGAAAATGCCTTTAAACATGGTGATCTTCGTGGTAAAGGATTTGAACTGAATATCTCCGATCAGAATAAAGTACTGCATTTTTACCTTTTGAACTTTAAAAAAGATAAAATGAAAGACTCCGGTTCTGGGATTGGGATTCAGAATGTGAAAAAAAGACTGGAAATATTATATCCAAAACATGAGCTAAGCATCAAAGATTCGGAAACAGAATTTGTTGTAGATTTAAAAATTGATTTGCGGGATGAATAAAATAAAATGTATCATCGTTGATGACGAACCTCTGGCTATTTCACTTCTTGAACAGTATGTACAGAAAATTCCTTTTCTTGAGTTGGTCTTCTCTACAGAAAACCCTATTGAAGCGCTAGAATATATTCAGAATAATGATTCAGATCTTATCTTTCTGGACATTCAGATGCCGGAGCTTACAGGAATCAATTTCATGAAAATTGTAGGTGCCAAACAAAAATATATCTTAACAACGGCCTATTCAGAATATGCACTGGAAGGATATGAGCATAATATTGTTGATTATCTTCTGAAACCTGTCTCCTTTGAACGATTTCTGAAAAGTGCAATGAAGGCTCAGGAACGGTTTTCTTTCCAGGAAGAAGATGCTCATTTCTTCGTTAAATCATCAGGGCAGCAGCATCGCATCAACTTTAATGAAATCCTTTATATTGAAAGCATCAAAGACTATGTGAATATTCGAACCGCCGGAGAAGAATATATTGTGCTGGATACGCTTAAATCTATGGAAAATCAGCTTTCTGAAAGCTTTGTAAGAATTCATAAATCCTTTATCGTTAATCTGGACAAGGTCAAAAGTATTGGAGCTAAAAAAGTAATCCTGCCTGAAATGGAGATTCCAATCGGGGAGAGCTATAGGGCTAATTTGTTGGATAGGCTGAAATAAATCTGGAGAATTCAAACCTTATAGGGTTTTGAAGCCTATAAGGTTTAATATCTTGGAATAAGTCTATAGTTTCTACTTTTCTTTTGATATTTCTTTTCTGGTCGAAATTTTGTCAACAATGTACCATCTGCCTTCTGTATACATGAGATTAAAGTAATCTATGAAAATATATTTTGCTGTTTTTATCTCACATTTTGCAGCAGCTATATTTCCGGTGACATCAAGGTTCAATATTTTAGACTCTATGTTTTCGACAGTGGCTTTAGGCTTAAATCCACTTAAGTAGGTTTTTCTGTCAAAGACAACTACTTTATCTTCTTTTACATTTTTAAGTTTGCATGTGCTGTGCATTGCTTTTCCCACCTTCAGGGTGTCTCCTTTCTTCCAGCCGTCAAAGTACATTTCTATCGTTTCTTTGATGAGGGCTTGAGAATCGTTTTGTGAATAAACATTCATAAAACAAAAAAGAGTTAATACGAAAATCAGGTTTTGTTTTTTCATTTTTATAGTTTGTTTAAATTCTATTCAAATATTGTCACATATATCATTTTCAGCTTCTTTTAATGATCTTGAAATTCTGAATTGGGTATGAAATTATACTTTCTTCCCAAAGAAATATCCAGATATTAGGCTTTAGAGAAGAGTTTAAATGATTGATGAAAATTTAAATTTTGGACAGGCTTACTACCCTCATAAGCTTAAATTTTATGAAGCCAAAAGTATAAGAGAATTATAGAAAAAAGGTTCTGAAATTGAAATTAAGAAGTACAGAATTATAAAATAAAACTTATTGGAAACCGGAATATAGCATTATGATAGTTTACAACGAATCTCCTCATTGTCCTGAAAAGCCTCACGGTAAAGGAGAGGGGTTGTATTTTTTATTTTTTTGAAAGTAGTGAAAAAAGTAGATTTGGAATTGAACCCAACTTCATACCCTATCTCTTCTATTTTAAGATGAGTGCCATTTAATATTCTTTCACAAGCTTCATTGATCCTATACTCGTTAATATATATAGAAAAGTTCTTCCCCAGGTTATCGTTTAGCAGCTGTGAAAGTTGGTGGGATGAGATATTCATTTTAACCGCCAGATCACTCAGTTTTAGATCAGGATTCTTATAAAGCTCTTCGGTTTTCATTAAATTCTCCAGTTTTGAAACAGAACTGTCTGCCTGAGCTTCTGGAATTTTTTTATTAGCATATTTATTTACTTTTCCATTTTTCGATATAACTTCATTCTTCCTGTTGAAAAAGAATAAAAAATTGAGATACAATAAAAATGAAAAAGTAATACTTCCTGCAATATATGCACCTTTTACCCAGCCTATTAAAAAAAATAAATAGGCAAGAAAAATAATTACATTACTGAAATATATAGAAGAGACATGTGTTTGAGATGCCCATTGTTTATTTTTAATATATTTTACATACTCATATCCTGCCCATATAATGAATAATGCCCACTCAATATAGATGAGCTGTACTATATAATGGTTCCATAAATAGGGATACTCAGCATAAGAAATAAAATACCCGCCTATAATGATTATTCCTGTAAGGATTCCGAATACATATTTCCAACTCTGTAGATCAGATTTGTCTCGACTTTCCAATGAGCGGATATAATAATATAAGGCCGGACCTATCAGAAGACATGCTGACAAACCTATTTGCAGGTAGATTTTCGGAAGATCACGATCAAAATATATAAAAACCGATTTTCCGATTCTAATACTCAACATAAGCAAAAGCACACCTAAAAACAAATGAGACAGATCTTTCTGTTTTTTCACAAACAATAAATAAATTCCTAACAGTAGCCCATTGAAAGCTCCTATTGCACTAAAGAAGAATAATAACTGTTGTCCGAAAGTCATTTGTTTGTAAATTGATTACTTAGTGTAAAAATACTAATTTCTGGTTTCCATTTTTGCATGTTCATTTTTTTATTAAATCTTTTTTCAATACCTCATTAAATTATCAAAGTTTCAGTATTGTGGATCAGTATTAAAGACTTTATGAATATAGCCGTATCAGAGAATATATTGTTCTTAAAATAGTATGGTGCAGAGTTCCCAAACCTATAAGGTTTAGATTTGCTTTTCCATTACCAATCTGCGTAATCCGCAAGATCTGCGAAAAATCTTAAACAAATTATTCTTATGCAGATTTCGGAGATTAAGCAGCTTTTTAAGTTTTGCCTAAAGACATTGGAATTGTTATTGGTTTTAAGAGTTGACTAAAAGTCCGCTCCTATTGAATATAATAGTAATAAAAACAAAAAATACGGCTTCTACTGAAGCCGTATTTTTATCATTAATCGATCTAACAATTAATTCTTATTTCTCTTGTTGTTTAATCAAGTTAAGGGCAGAACCTGCTTTGAACCAATCAATCTGTTGATCATTGTAAGTGTGGTTTGCGATAACAATGTCTTTCGTTCCGTCTTTGTGAACAAATTCTAAAGTCAATTGTTTTCCTGGAGCAAACTGGTCAAGATCTAAGAAGTTAACTGTATCATCTTCCAGGATTTTATCATAATCAGCCTCATTAGCGAAAGTGATTCCCAACATTCCTTGTTTTTTAAGGTTCGTTTCATGGATTCTCGCAAATGATTTTACCAATACCGCTTTTACCCCGAGGTGTCTGGGTTCCATAGCTGCATGCTCTCTTGAAGATCCTTCACCGTAGTTTTGGTCTCCTACAACAATGGTAGGAACACCTGCAGCTTTGTAAGCTCTTTGTACAGCAGGAACTTCACCATATTCACCTGTTAATTCGTTTTTAACATGGTTGGTTTCCATATTGTAAGCATTAACAGCACCAATCAACATGTTATTGGAAATATTGTCAAGATGCCCTCTGTATTTCAACCATGGTCCAGCCATAGAAATGTGGTCGGTAGTACATTTTCCAAAAGCTTTGATTAATACTTTAGCTCCGGTAATATTTTTACCATCCCATGCAGGGAATTCCTCTAATAACTGAAGTCTGTCTGAAGTAGGACTTACATTAACCGCAACACTCGATCCGTCTGCAGATGGTGCCTGATATCCATTGTCATCCACAGCAAATCCTTTTTCAGGAAGTTCGAAACCTTTAGGCTCGTTAAGTTTTACCTGTTCACCTGCCTGGTTTGTTAAAGTATCAGTAATCGGGTTGAAATCCAGTCTGCCGGAGATGGCAACAGCAGCTACCATTTCTGGAGAAGCTACAAATGCATGGGTATTTGGGTTACCGTCAGCTCTTTTTGCAAAGTTTCTGTTGAAAGAGTGAATAATAGAGTTTTTCTCTCCTTTTTCAGCACCTTCTCTATCCCATTGTCCGATACATGGTCCACAAGCATTGGTAAAGATTCTTGCATTTTCAAATTTTCTGAAAGAATCTAAGAAACCGTCTCTTTCCGCTGTGAATTTCACCTGCTCAGAACCTGGGTTAATTCCTAAAATAGCTTTAGGTTTTACTCCTTTGGATACTGCGTCTTCTACAATAGAAGCCGCTCTTGACAAATCTTCATAAGAAGAGTTTGTACAAGAACCAATCAGTGCCCATTCTACTTCTAGTGGCCATCCATTCGCTTCAGCTTTTGCTCTGAATTCAGCAACTGGAGTGGCTAAGTCCGGAGTGAAAGGTCCGTTTAAGTGTGGAGTCAGTTCAGAAAGGTTAATTTCAATTAATTGATCGAAATATTGTTCTGGGTTAGCGTATACTTCAGCATCACCCGTTAAATGTTCAGCAATTTTATCAGCAGCATCCACTACATCCTGTCTTCCGGTAGCTGCAAGATATCTTCTCATGGAATCATCATATCCAAAAGTAGAAGTGGTAGCTCCGATTTCAGCACCCATGTTACAGATGGTACCTTTACCTGTTGCAGAAAGAGATTCTGCCCCTTCACCGAAATATTCTACAATACATCCTGTACCTCCTTTTACGGTAAGAATTCCTGCTACTTTCAGGATTACATCTTTAGCAGAAGTCCAGCCGTTCATTTTACCGGTTAATTTAACCCCGATAAGTTTAGGCATTTTAAGCTCCCAAGCCATTCCTGCCATTACGTCTACCGCATCAGCACCACCTACGCCAATAGCAACCATTCCTAGTCCGCCAGCGTTTACTGTGTGAGAGTCGGTCCCAATCATCATCCCTCCAGGGAAAGCATAGTTTTCCAGTACAACCTGGTGAATAATCCCTGCTCCCGGCTTCCAGAATCCGATTCCGTATTTATCACATACAGAACTTAAGAAGTTGAATACTTCAGAGTTTTTGTTAATACCTTCCTGTAAATCTTTATCAGCACCTACTTTCGCCTGGATCAAGTGATCCGCGTGAGCTGTTGAAGGAACAGCTACTTTGGTTTTTCCAGCCTGCATAAACTGTAAAAGCGCCATTTGTGCTGTGGCATCCTGCATCGCTACTCTGTCCGGTGCAAAATCTACATAAGAGTTGCCTCTTTCATATGCATGTGTAGCATTTCCTTCCCAAAGGTGGGTGTAAAGAATTTTTTCTGAAAGGGTAAGAGGTTTTCCCACAATTTGTCTTGCCGCAGCAATTCTTTCAGGGTAACGCTCGTACACCTTTTTGATCATATCAATATCAAAAGTCATATCGTATTTAGTTTTGTTCTTTTTCCATTAATGTTTCCTTTTCTTCTGTTTTGAAAAAGAAAAATCATTTTTTAATACATCAAAAAACGTTCCTATAATCTATGAATAGGGCTGATTATGAATGTAAAACCAAGAGATTTTATCACTTTCAATTTAAGAAAAAATAGATTCTATTTTCCCGATTTTCTCGTAAAAAAATCGTATTTAAGTTAAAATAGAACGATTCTAAACAAAAAAATGAAAGATTTTAAATCCAAAAAGGACTAAAATCTTTCATTTTATATGATTTGACTAGTCTTGCGACTAAAGATCAATTAGTGAGCGCTTGTACTTGTTAATTCCTTAATGGAAGGTACAAAAGTAGTCAGGTCAATACCTTCAACTGCTGCTTTGTATTCCTCAATGCTTGGGATTCTTCCGATGATAGCAGAAAGAACAACAACCGGAGTTGAAGCCAATAGAGATTCACCTTTTTTACGTTCAGAATCTTCTACTACTCTTCCCTGGAAAAGACGTGTTGAAGTAGCTAAAACAGTATCTCCTTTCGCTGCTTTTTCCTGGTTACCCATACAAAGGTTACATCCAGGACGCTCAAGGTACATTACATTTTCGTATTCTGTACGAGCTTCACCTTTAGGCGCGTTATCATTAAATTCAAATCCTGAATATTTCTCTAGTAATTCCCAGTCACCTTCAGCTTTTAACTCGTCAATAATATTGTAAGTAGGAGCTGCCACTACCAGAGGAGCGCTAAATTCTACTTTACCATTTTTCTTTTCAAGGTTTTTCAACATCTGAGAAACAATTTTAAGGTCTCCCTTGTGAACCATACAAGATCCAACGAAACCAAGATCTACTTTTTTCTCACCACCATAGTAAGAAAGATCTCTGATCGTATCGTGAGTATATCTCTTAGAAACATCGTCATTGTTTACATCCGGGTCAGCAATCATAGGTTCTACAATTACATCAAGATCTACAACAACTTCAGCATAATATTTAGCATTGGAATCTGGGGTCAACGCTGGTTTTTCACCTGATCTGATCTCTTCAATTCTCTTATTTGCTTTGTCAATTAATCCCTGAAGAACTTTGTTGTGGTTATCCATCCCTTTGTCGATCATGATCTGGACTCTGCCTTTAGCAATTTCCAATGATTCGATTAGGGTGTTGTCTTCAGAAATGTTGATAGACGCTTTTGCTTTCATTTCAGCAGTCCAGTCTGTAAATGTGAAGGCCTGGTCAGCAGGAAGTGTTCCGATGTGAACCTCAATGATTCTTCCCTGGAATACATTCTCTCCTCCGAATTGCTTCAACATCTGAGCCTGAGTAGCATGAACCACATCACGGAAATCCATGTGAGGTTTCATTTCACCTTTGAATGTTACTTTTACAGATTCAGGAATTGGCATAGAAGCCTCACCCGTAGCTAATGCAAGAGCAACCGTTCCAGAGTCTGCTCCGAAAGCAACTCCTTTAGACATTCTTGTGTGAGAGTCACCACCAATGATGATAGCCCACTCGTCTACAGTGATATCGTTAAGAACTTTGTGAATAACGTCAGTCATTGAGTGGTATTCACCTTTCGGGTCACGAGCTGTGATCAAACCGAAATCGTTCATGAATTTCATTAGCTTAGGAATGTTAGCCTGAGCTTTTTTATCCCAAACTGAAGCAGTGTGACAACCTGATTGGTAAGCACCGTCAACAACCGGAGAAATTACAGTTGCAGCCATTGATTCAAGCTCCTGAGAAGTCATCAGACCTGTCGTATCCTGTGAGCCAACGATATTTACCTGTACACGTACATCAGAACCTGCATGTAATACTTTACCTGGTGTAGTTCCTACAGCATTTCTGTTGAAGATTTTTTCAACAGCCGTAAGACCTTGCCCTTCGTGAGAGATTTCTTTTGATGGAGCAAAAACAACAGGAGCCTCAACACCTAAAACCTGAGCAGCAAATGTCTGTAGCTTCTTACCGAATACAATTGCGTAAGATCCACCAGCTTTGATGAACTCCATCTTTTGTGGTGTGAAAGACTTTGTAAGGTCAATCAGTTCCTGATCTCCGTTATATAATTTCTTTTCTTTTGTATTAATAGTCAAAACAGTTCCTGTAGCTACTGAATAAGCTTCTTCAAGAACGATATCACCATTTTCGTTACGAACAGGATTTCCATTTTCATCTACTTTCTTCACCCAGTTCTTAAGGTCAACACCAATACCTCCGGTAACGTCTACTGTAGTAAGGAAAATTGGAGAAATACCGTTTGTACCTCCAACAATCGGAGCAATATTTACGAATGGTACATAAGGGCTAGCCTGTTTACCAGTCCATAAAGCTACGTTGTTTACCCCTGACATTCTGGATGAACCTACACCCATTGTCCCTTTTTCAGCAATAAGCATAACGCTTGCATCAGGATGTTGTGCCTGTAAAGCTTTGATTTCTTCCTGAGCTGCAGGAGTGATCATACATTTACCGTGAAGTTCACGATCTGATCTTGAGTGCGCCTGGTTACCCGGAGAAAGTAAATCGGTAGAGATATCTCCCTCACCGGCAATATAAGTAATCACTTTAATTTCTTCAGCCACTTCAGGAAGTTTAGTGAAGAATTCAGCCTGTGCGTAGCTTTCTAAAATTTCTTTAGCGATAGCATTTCCGCTGTTGTAAGCTTCCTTTAAACGCGTTGTGTCCGCTTCATAAAGGAAAACCTGAGTTTTAAGAACGTCTGCAGCTTGTTGAGCAATGGCAGTATCGTTACCTAAAGCTAAGTCTAATAATACTTCGATGGATTTACCTCCTTTCATGTGAGATAATAATTCGAAAGCAAAAGCCTGAGAGATTTCTTCTACTATGGATTCACCCAGAATAATCTCCTTTAAAAATTTAGCTTTTACACCTGCTGCACTTGTTGTTCCCGGCAGGGTGTTATAGATGAAAAATTTAAGAGAATCCGTTCGATCTGCATTACCCAAATCCTTGATTTGTGCGATGATTTCGCTTAGTAATTCAGCACCATCAATTGGCTTTGGATGAAGCCCCTGGTCTTTTCTTTCTTCAATCTCTTTGATGTAATCCTTATAAATATTCATAATAGAAGGTCTTTCAATATTAAAGGTAGAGTATTTCGCTGCTTCTTTACTGGTCTGTATAAAATACAATTAATGACATTTTGAGATCTCGCATGTGATGCAACATTAACCAAGGAAGGTCAGCATAATCTACATTTTTTTAAAAGTTTTTTAAATTATTAAACAATTCAAAATGTTCCCCAAAATTACGAAATTTTACGATTTTATAAGAATGAAATTATTTAGATTCTTTATAAATATGAATTTGATAATTTCTATTTTTGGCCGTAATTTTGCAGACAAAAGGTGAATATGAAAAATATCCTGAATATTTTGTGCGTTTTTATTTCGATTTTTGTTTTTTCACAGACTAAATTTGTGAAGAAACCAACAGTGAAAAACGTTACGAAAACTACCATGAAAAAAGAGAAAAATGCTGTAGCCAAGCACAATCCTGATCTGGTAGTTATTAACAAAGATCTTCCATTGTTGATCCCTAAAAAGAAGGGAGACAGCTTCGGGTACGTTAATCAAAATGGGAAATATATCATTCAGCCGGAATATCATATTGCCGTATTTTTTTATGAAGACTGTAATCTTTTGAATTCTCCTAATGAGAAAGTCAGAAAATTTGGAACCGGAGAGTATGCAACTGTAGAAAAGGATATGATTTCTTACCGTGTAAATCATTCAGGAAAAAGAGTCTATCAGTTTAAGGATTCTGATCTTGGAAAATGCAAGTTTGGAGAGTACAAGCAGCAGCTTTTTCAGGCGTATGTTCTTAATGGGTTCTATGGAATTATTGAAAAATCAAAATTCGTTAATGCAGCCGACTACCGTCAGTATCAGATTTATCCGCAATATCAGTACCTCTACATCATGGAAGGAGATGATGTGGCTGATCCGATGATTGTTGCTTCAAATAATGATAAATTCGGGGTTATTGATGTTAATAATAAAATCATTATTCCTTTCGAATATTCAAATATTAAAAGAAACTTCAGCTGGAAGCTGGGAAAAATGTTTGAAGTGACAAAAGATGGAAAGAACTATTATTACATTGATGCCAATAACAAAACGTATTAGAAAATGAGTGATGAATGATGGTCATTCATTACCGATGAAGATTTTTTATAACTTTAATTTCTTCATACAACAAATCTTTTTATAATCACCTTTCCTGTAATCCTGTACCACGCAATCCCGAATTCCGTTCATCTCATATATTTTTTGTAATTTCGCGGCTGAAATAAAGGGGTGCTTTAACAGGCTGAGATTATACCCACCGAACCTGGAACAGGTAATGCTGTTTAGGGACATCAACTCTACTGAGGGTTGAACCTGTATAATATCTTATCGATCCCCTTTTATTCATTAAATGTTAAAGATTTATAGAATGAAAGGATTATTTTTTTTAGGGCTTACCATAGGCTCTGTGGCCTTTATTCAGGCTCAAAACAAGGATTCTCTGAAAATCAGGGAAATAGAAGCGGTTAACTTTACCAAAAGACTTCCTGTTGCTAAGGAGATTATTAATGTTCAGAAAGATTTAGACGGAAAAAATATGGGGCAGGATCTTCCTATCCTGTTGAAAAACCAAACTTCGGTTATTTCCACTTCGGATGCCGGAAATGGGGTGGGCTACACTGGAATCAGAATTCGTGGAGTTGCGGGAAGAGGAATTAATGTAATGATGAACGGCGTTCCTTTTAATGACTCAGAAAGTCAGGGTGCTTTTTTTGTGAATGTCCCGGATTTAACGAGCTCAGCCTCCCAGATTGTTATTCAGAGAGGGGTTGGAACTTCAAATAACGGTGCTTCATCATTTGGAGCCAGCATTAATGTCATTTCAAAAGATCCTGAAGAGAAGTTTTATTTCAAAACAGATGACAGTTATGGGTCATTCAATACCTATAAATATTCAGCAGAAGTAGGCACTGGTAAGTTCTGGAAAAACAGGCTTTCTGTGATGGGAAGGTATTCCCATATTCATTCTGATGGTTATATTGACAGAGCATCATCCAATCTGGATTCTTACAACTTTACAGCTTTATTTGAAGAAGGGAAAACGAGATTACGTTTAATGGCATTCGGAGGAAAAGAAAGAACGTATCAGGCATGGAACGGAATCAGCAGAAAAACCTGGGAAACCGATCCGAAGTATAATCCTTCCGGAGAATATATAGATCTTTTTACCGGTGAAAAGAAGTTTTATGATGGTGAAACAGACAACTATCGCCAGAATCATTATCAGTTTCTATGGGAACAAAAGTTCAATGATACCTGGAATTTGGAAACTACTCTGCATTATACAAGAGGAAAGGGATATTATGAGAATTATACCAGAGTGGATGAGAATGATAATGAGGCAGTGCATTATTCTAATTATAATTTAGTTGTTCCAATCGTAAATGGACTTCCTGTAGAAACTACAGACTTCATTAGAAAAAAATGGCTGGATAATCATTTTTATGGATTGGTTTCTACCCTTTACGGGAAATTTGAAAATGTAGATCTTAATTTCGGAATAGTAGCCAACCAGTATTATGGGAAGCATTACGGTACAGTAACCGGAGTGTACTTTCCACAAATTGATAACTATGAATATTATAGAGGACGCTCTGTGAAGAATGAAGTGGCAGGGTTTGCAAAAGCACTTGTAAGGGTAAATGATTTTGAATTTTTTGGAGATCTTCAGCTGAGAAATATCAATTATGATACTAAAATACTGCTGGATGGTGATGGCGAAGGAGGAAATATCAAAGAAAAATGGCTGTTTTTCAATCCTAAGGCAGGGGTGAATTATAGAATTGGAAACGGGAAAGTGTATTTGTCTTATGCTCATGCTCACCGTGAACCCAACAGAGATGATCTGATTGCTGATAATAGTGTTAAAGCTGAAAAACTTCATGATTTTGAAGCGGGACTGGAAAAGCAGTTTGGATTTTTATCCGTGACCGCAAATCTGTACTATATGTACTATGTGAATCAATTGGTATTAAACGGAGAACTGAATAATGTAGGAGCTTTTATCAGAACCAATTCAGGGAAAAGCTACAGAAGAGGAATCGAAATTGGTTTGTTGGCAAAACTTTCAAAGCAGTGGGAGGTTTCCGGAAATATAAGTTTGAGCCAGAACAGAAATCTGGATTTCAATATGAAAAACAAAAAAGTGGTTAAGAATCTGGGCAATACCCAAATTTCATTCTCTCCGGATGTAGTTGCTAATTTAGGATTGACATTTAAGCCATCTAAAAGTTTCCAGTTTGCTTTAATGAATCAGTATGTAGGGAAACAATACCTTGATAATACAGAGGATAAGAATGTACAGCTAAAAGATTATATCCTGACTGATTTTAATGCACAGTATCAGTTTAAAATTGCTAACAACGATGTCGCTTTGAAATTATTGGTCAATAACCTGTTCAATAAAAAATATGTCAATAATGGAGCTGTATATAGTGGTGCCCCTTATTACTTCTCGCAGGCAGGAACAAATTTTATGTTTGGTATCAGTTGGAAAATTCAATAGATTGAAAGAAAGGAATGACTGTAAATAAGGGGATTGCAAATTTATTCCGAAAGGGATTCGAGATCATGAATAGTCAACCTGTTTTCATATGAAATACTCAAAAGGCTGCTTTGGCAGTCTTTTTTTATATGCGTTAAATATCTTCAAAAAGTCATGAAAAAGTTATAAATTTGCTGCCAAATGAATATTTCAGCATACATTTTAGAATATTTAAAACAATACGGAACTGTCACGGTTCCAGGCTTTGGTGTGTTTTCCCTGAAAAATTCTAAGGCAATTATCAATTCCGAAAACGGAAGTATCCTGCCTCCTGCAAGTCAGATTGAATTTACAATTGACTATGAAGTACAGGCAGAGGACCTTACCATTTTTATTGCCAAGGAAAAACAGATGTCTGTAGAAGCCTCCAGAAGTGATCTGAAGATACAGACTGATTTTTGGAAGAAAAAACTTCAGGCAGAACAGGTTCTTGAAATTCAAAACCTGGGAACCATCTTTATTGAAGAAGGACATACACATTTCAAAGGAAAAAGAGTGGAAGCGGGACGTCCGGATTTTTTCGGATTAGAAGAAATCAGATTTTCTGACATCAATAATGGTGAAAATGTAAACCCCTCAGTAAACCGTGAAAAGGATTATAAATTCAAGAAGACTATTCTTTGGTTCTTCCTGTTGATTATTCCGGTTCTTGGTATTGCATACTTTGCATTTACCCAAAAGGAACTTCTCTTTGGGAAGAAATCCTTTAATAAAGTATCTGTACAGACTTCTACCCACAGAATTGTAAAAGATACGGTGAAGGTAGTGGTACATGGTCCGGAAACTCCTGTTTCAGACTCCCTTAAGAAAGATTCATTGGTAAAACCTGCCGGAAAAGCTCTAAAAACAGTTCCGGCTGCTCCCAAAAACACTAAGAATAAATGGCAAAAATAAAAACCGCGTCAGAATCCCTGACGATTATGACCAATATCGTTCTTCCGAACGAAACAAACTCTCTAAGAAACCTTTTTGGTGGCGAACTTTTAGCAAAAATGGACAGATGTGCTTCTATTTCTGCAGCAAGACACTGTGAAAGAAGAGTCGTAACAGCATCTGTAAATCACGTTTCATTCAATCATCCGATTCCTGAAGGCGGCGTTGTGGTCTTGGAATCTAAAGTTTCCAGAGCATTCTCTACTTCTATGGAGGTTTATGTGGATGTGTGGTCAGACGATCCTATTAATCAGAAAAAAATTCATACCAATTCAGGGATCTATACCTTCGTTGCAGTAGATGAATTCAACCGCCCAATTCCAATTCCGGATATGGTTCCGGAAACAGAAGATGAGAAAGAAAGATATGCTGCAGCCTTCCGTAGAAAAGAACTTTCTTTAATTCTTTCCGGAAGAATGAAGCCTCTGGAATCTGTAGAACTTAAGAAATTATTCCAGGAGCCGGAAGAACCACAATCTTCCAAAAAGGATAAAAAATAAGACTTTAAAATGCTTTTAATACGGAATATCCAGATTAAAAGCATTTTGTTTTTATAGCTATATTGTAAATTACAAACACTTTTCTTTGAAAATGGAGAATATGTTATTTGTGAAACTAATTTGTGTCATTTGTGTTTAAATTATGAAAATTCTCCTTTTAGATAAAAATCATCCGCTCATCACCGAACAGCTTTTAGCTAAAAACTTTATGTTGGAAGAAGACTTTACTTCCACTTATGATGAGGTTTGCCATAAGATCAAAAACTATGACGGTATTATCATTAGAAGCCGTATTCCTTTAGATAAAAACTTTCTTGAACAGGCTCAGAATCTGAAGTTTATTGCAAGAGTAGGAGCGGGGATGGAAAACATTGATATTCCTGTTGCCGAAAAACTGGGAATTCAATTGATCAACTCTCCGGAAGGGAATAGAGACTCTGTTGCAGAACATGTTGTAGGAATGTTGTTAGTCATTATGAACAGGCTTTTTATTGCTTCTCAGGAAGTGAAGAATGGGATTTGGAAACGTGAAGAAAACAGAGGAGATGAATTACTGGGAAAAACGGTAGGATTAATAGGATACGGAAATATGGGTAAAGCTACAGCTAAAAGACTCTCAAGCTTTGGGTGTAAAGTGATTTTCTATGATATTCTTCCGGGTCTTTCCGATGAATTTGCCACTCAGGTTACCTTAGATGAATTAAAGCAATCTGCAGAAGTATTGAGCCTGCATATTCCTCTGACTTCAGAAACTCACTATCTTATTGATGAAAAGTTCATTTCAGAGATGAAAAATGACTTCTATTTTGTGAATACTGCAAGAGGAAAAAATGTAAAAACTAAAAGTTTAGTAGAAGCATTGAAAGCAGGTAAGGTAAAAGGAGCTTGTTTAGATGTATTGGAATACGAAAAGTCCTCTTTTGAACATCTTGAAACAGAAAATGAAGACTTAAAATATCTGTTGGAATCCGAAAAAGCAATGGTAACTCCACATATTGCCGGCTGGACGCATCAGAGTAAAGAGAAATTGGCCCAGTTTATTGTAGATAAGATTATAGCCTCTTATTGCTGATTCGTTATGAATAAAGAATACTGATAAGGCTGAGGAAGCTGGTATAATGAAAGGATTTTCCTTCCTAATATCTGCTTCCTCAGCCTTCTTTGATTTTATCCTTTTTTCTGATTTTATGTTAAATTATTCATAATGTTCCTTTCATATTTACAATTTAATTTTGACTTTTATTAAATTGCCGCTCATTTTTGAATCTTATGAAGATGCGTAATTTAGTACTTGCTACAGCTGTTGTTTTATCCCTTTTTTCCTGCAAAAATAAATCTGAATCCAAAGAGGCTTCAGTTGAAAATATGACCAACCTTCCGAACTATGGAAATGTGGATCTGGGAAATGTTTTTACAAAAGCTGATGGGCAGCTTTCCAATAAAGAGTCATTGACAGGCTATATAGATCAATACTATAAAAAAATATGGGAAGGAGGTGACCTTAGTGGCGGTATTTTAGTGGCCAAAGGAGATGAGATTTTATACGAAAACTATAGAGGCTTCGGTAGAGAAGGTAATCAGATGCCGATCGATAAGAATACACCATTACACGTAGCTTCAGTGTCAAAAACATTGACGGCTATGGCCATGATGAAGTTGATAGAAGCCGGTAAAATAAAGCTTACTGATCATCTTACCCAATTCTTTCCGGGATTTCCGTATCCGAATGTAACTGTTCAGACCTTGCTGGATCAAAGAAGCGGATTACCTAAATACGAATACTTTATTACTCAGATAAAGCCTGCCCCGGCAGAACTTTCCAAGCCGTTTATTACCAATCAGGATGTACTGAATATGATTATCAAATATAAACCGGATCTGGCAAGAGATACAGATACCGGATTTATGTACTGTAATACAAATTTTGCCTTATTGGCTCTGCTGATTGAAAAAGTAACCAAGACACCTTTTCCGCAGGCGATGAAAGAAATGGTTTTCATACCATTGAAGATGGATCACACTTATATTTTCCAGGAAAAAGATGTTCCAACAGCTTCACAGTCTTTCTATTATGGTGCCAATAGATTATATCCTTTAGATCGTCTTGATCTTATCTATGGAGATAAAAATGTGTACACTACACCCAGAGATTTATACAATTTTTCCAAAGCAATGTTCTCTAAGGACTTCTTAAAGCCGGAGCTGATGCAGCTGGTATTTACTCCTTACAGCAATGAAAAGGCAGGAATGAACAATTATGGATTAGGTTTTAGAATGAAAATATTTGATAATGGTGAAAAGCTAACCTACCACAACGGATGGTGGCATGGATCCAATTCCGTATTTGCTCACCTTTTAAAATCTAAAGTAACCATCGTGGCAATCGGAAATAAATATTCAGGTAAAGTTTATACAGCACTTGCATTATCAGGATTATTTGAAAATTTCCCTTTGCAGCAGGAGAAACTTCAGACTGTAATGAATGACAGTAAAGATAGTTTGAATAGTGGACACGAAGTTTTTGGAGAATAATGTTTATTTTTGCTTAAACATTTTCATGAAAAGGTTTCTTTTATTATTCGTTATCTGTTTTCTTGTACACTCTTGTGCAAGAGTAGGATCTCCTGTGGGAGGACCTAAAGATACATTGGCGCCCAAATTTTTAAGTTCAAATATTGATACCACAAGGATTAATGTAAAAAGAGATATCCACGAACTTCGACTGGATTTTGATGAATATGTGACCCTAAAGGATATTAATAAAAACCTTATCATTTCTCCGCCAATTAAAAATATCAAGCGAATTCTTCCATCGAATATTGCCAATAAATTTGTTCTTATCCAGTGGGCTGATACCCTTCAGGCCAATACCACTTATAATTTCAACTTTGGAAATTCAATTGCAGATAATAATGAGTCTAATATTCTTCGGTATTTTAATTTTGCTTTTTCTACAGGAGAAAAGTTGGATGATCTGTATATAAGTGGTGACATAAAAGATGCCATGCAGATTAAGAAGAAAACCGGAACCAATGAAAATAAAATGGTAGTAGGACTGTATCAGGTAAAAGATACTATGAACTATAAGCAAAAGCCCTATTACATTACCAAGGTAGATGATGACGGATACTATGAACTGAATTACCTTTCTCCCGGTAAATATAGAATTATAGCTTTCGAAGATGAAAACGGAAATTCCGTTTATGATCCCGGAAAAGAAAAAATAGGATTTAAAAAAGAAACCGTTGATGTTGAGAAATCCATTTCAGGACTGAATTTAAGTGTTTATCCATCAAAGAAAGCATTGAAGTATTCAGAGATGAAGGAAGCGCCCGGAGGAGTTCTTATGACTTTTGAGGGCCATCCGGATGTTGTAAAAGTAGAATCTCTCAATGATAAGCTTAAAGATATAAAAATAACTCACACTCCAAAATCTGATTCAGTTAGAATCTGGTTTGATGCCGTGAAGAATAATATTGGGCAGGAGACAACTGAGAAATTGATGTTCAGCCACAATATCGGACCCAAAAAAGATACTGTGTATTCAGTTTCATTGTTCTATAAGTACAATAAAAAAAATACAATGGACATCTTCAGCGACAACGGGGGAAGTTCATTGGATCCAAAATCTGATTTTAAAATCTCTTCCAATTATTTTATTGATAAAATTGATCCATCAAAATGGAGACTGGCTACCAAGGGAGATTCTTTGTCTACTTTACCATTTACAGCTAAGATTTCAGAGGTAAATCCTTATCAGATTCTGGTACAGTCTGATTTTGTTAATGGAAAAGAGTATCAACTGACGATTCCTAAGGAAACCGTTTCCTCTTTCTATGCAAAAAATACCCAATCCAAACGTTTTGATTTCACTGTTGATAAAGTAGAGCAGTTTGGAAGTCTGGAGTTTACGCTCTCCAATGCACCTGCATCTAATTACTGGATCCAGTTATTAGATTCTTCTGATAAAGTAGTGTATCAAAAGTATACTAAAGGCGATCGTGTAAAATTTGATATTCTGAAACCTAATGAATACATTGTCCGGATATTGGTAGATAATAATAATGATAAATATTGGGATGAAGCAGACTTCGCAACTGAAACCTTTGCGGAAGATGCTTATGTTTTCTACAAAAAAGCTTTGGTAAAAGCATTATGGGAAACAAGAGAAGAATGGGATCTTACAGATACCAGAACACTTGATAATCCAAAAGGGATCAATACATCTGCAACGGCTGCGACTCCTCCTGCTTTGGAAGAAAAAGAAAAAACAGTAGTACAGGAAATTAAAAAAGAAGTAAAATCTGCTGATGCAGTCATAACTCCGGTTAAATAAAATTTATGAAGACGGCAAAGAAAATAATCTTCTGGACATTGGTAGCGTTTGCTCTTATACAGTTTTTCCCGATTGATACAGTAAATAAACCGGTTGATTCTAAACTGAATTTTATTCAGATGAAAAATGCTCCGGAAAAGGTAAGTACACTTCTTAAAAATGCTTGCTATGACTGTCATTCGAACGAAACAGTGTATCCAAAGTATGCTTACATAGCACCTATTTCATGGTCGGTAAAAAGCCATGTGAATGACGGGCGTCAGCATCTTAATTTTTCTGTTTGGGGAACCTATAATAAGGAATTAAAAGAGAATATGCTTGATAGGTCTATGGAGGCTCTTAAACACAAGACAATGCCATTACCTGGTTATGTTGTTTATCACAAGGAGGCTAACCTGTCTGAGGCAGAAAGAACCTTGATTATTCAGTATTTTGATGAAATGCTGAAATCAAAAACATACTGATTTAAAATACAATTCCCACAGATTTCACAGGTCATCCCAGAACTTATATTAAATGTATCTGTGTAAATCGTGAAATCTGTGGGAAAATTGTTTTTATTAATAAAAAACTCCCGCAGATTTTACAAAATAAGCAGTTGGTAAAACCCAAGCATATGCTGTATCTGCAAAATCTGCGGGAGAATATAATACAAAAATTATTTCTTTAAATAACCTTCAAAAAATTTCTTCTGAGAATCAAAAGCGATCTCATTAAGGTCAAGTTCCTGTACAGGAATCCACACCGCTTCTGAAATTTCTGAAATCTCAAGGCTGACCTCAAACTTCTCCGAAACAGTATACTCATAAAACAGGTCGATCGTATTGTAATCAATCTCTTTATACTGATAAATGTTGGGAAGACTCGTCAGGTATTTCAGGCTGGAAATATCAATGTCAAGCTGAAGTTCTTCAAAAAGTTCTCTTTTACAGGTTTCCTCTGCACTTTCTTTGGGATCAACAAACCCTCCGGCAAGATCCAGTTTTCCTTTTTTAGGATCTCTGTTTCTTCTTGTAAGATAAATTTCATCACCACATCTGATAACAACCGCTACAGCGCCTGCTACATTGTTGTACAGGGTAAAACCACAGTCAGGGCAGCTCCATTTCTTTTCACCATCCCAATGTAAAGACTCTTTGCCACAACTTGGACAATATTTCAATACTTTCATTCCTCAATAATTATTTTCTAAGGTGGATCTTCAGGTTCACTGAGCAATATTAATATTTCTCGGGTGATAAGTTAAGATAACATCCCTCAGCTCTTCTGTCTTCAGGTGAGTGTAAATTTCCGTTGTAGTAATGCTGGAATGTCCCAGCATTTCCTGAATATAACGAAGATCTGCACCGTTCTGCAGCAAATGCGTTGCAAAAGAATGTCTGAAGGTATGTGGAGAAATTTTCTTATTAACTCCTGCCTTATCTGTAAGTTCCTTAATAATAAGAAATACGATTACTCTTGACATGGAAGTGCCACGGCTGTTCAAAAACAGAGTGTCTTCATATTTCTTATTGATTTTCCCTTTAGAGCGTACCTCTTTGATATAGCTTTCCAGCAGTTCAGCTGTGTAATCAGCCAAAGGCACAAAACGAGTTTTGTTCCCTTTTCCGTGTACTTTAATATATTGCTCCCTGAAGTTGATATTCGAAATCTTCAGGTCGATCAGCTCAGACACACGGAGTCCGCAACCATAGAGTACCTCAATGATACACTGGTTTCTTTTTCCGAGATCTGTATTGACCTCAATGGCGGCAATAATTTTATTAATATCCGGCAGGCTTAAAGTATCCGGCAGATACAGTCCCAGTTTAGGGCCTTCAAGTAACGCTGCTGGGTTGTCTTCACGATATTCATCTTCCAGCAGAAATTTGAAGAAGGCTTTGATGGATGATATCCACCTAGCCTGTGATCGCTCACTGAATTTCTGTTTAGAAAGATTGAAAATGTATTCCTGCAGGTTTTCGTAACCGATAGAATCTGGACCGACGTTTGCCAGATCTTCTTCTGCGTAATCTTTTAGTTTCTTAATGTCCCGAACGTAAGCGTCGAGCGTGTTGTCTGAAAAATTTCTTTCGAAACGAAGAAATATTTCAAAATCTTTGATCTTTTCATCCCAAGTCATTTGTGCTTATTTTTTTAGTTCACAGTCCGATATTTGTTCTATTTCAATGTTATGGCCTCTCAGGAACGATATCCCATCGTCATCTGAATACTCATTAATATACACCAGTCTTGTAATACCTGCCTGAAGGATCAGCTTACTGCATTCCTTACAAGGGGACAATGTTAAATATAACGTTGCGCCTTTTGCAGATTGTGTAGATGCTGCCAGCTTCAAAATAGCGTTGGCTTCCGCATGCAGTACATACCAGTGCGTTTTTCCCTCTCCATCTTCACAGCAGTTCTCGAATCCCATAGGAGTTCCGTTGTAGCCATCTGAAATAATCATCCTATCTTTTACGATAAGAGCCCCTACCTGTTTTCTCTTACAGTAGGAGAGTTGTGCCCATTCTTGGGCCATTTTTAGATAAGCTTTATCAAACTTATTCATACCGCAGCATTAGTTTTTTCGAAATAATTTGGATTAAAATCTTTTTGAAAGATTAGAAGTTTGGCTTTCTTTTCTCTAGGAAAGCTGTTACTCCTTCTTTCTTATCTTCCATTTCAAAAAGTTCTCCGAAATACTTGATTTCAGTCTCGAAACCTTTATCCGTGTCCGATAAATTCACGGCGTTAATCGCCTTCGATATTGCCATTGGTGAATTATAGGCAATAGCGTTCGCTAATTCTTTCGTTTTGGTTAATAATTCTTCAATAGGGTATACTTCATTTACCAATCCAATTTCTTTTGCTTTTTGAGCAGGAATCATTTTGGCAGAGAAGATCATTTCGTTGGCAATACCTTTTCCGACAAGTTTGGGAAGCCTTTGAGTTCCTCCGTACCCAGGAATAAGTCCTAAGGTTACTTCAGGAAGCCCCAGTCTGGCATTCTCCGATGCATATCTGATGTGGCATGCCATAGCAAGCTCTAAACCTCCCCCTAATGCAAAACCATTTACGGCAGCAATGACAGGTTTAGATAGATTTTCAATTTTGTTGAACAATGTATTTTGTCCGTTTCTTGCAAGTTCCTCAGCTTTTTCCTGTCCGAAGTCACTGAATTCCTTGATGTCAGCTCCAGCTACAAATGATTTTTCTCCACTGCCTGTAAGGATAATTACCCTGCAGGAAGTGTCAGAATTAAGCTCATCCAATGCTGTACTGATCTCCTGAATAGTCTTTGCATTCAATGCATTTAAACTTTCAGGTCTGTTTATTGTAATGATAGATAATTTATCTTCCTTATTTAATAATATATTTTCGTAACTCATTTTTCCACTTTAAAATATCATCCCCTGCAAATTATGAATTTTTTACAAAAAAAAGGAAAAAATATTATTTTTTTTTTTCCTTTTTTTTAATTTATTGTTCAATATGATTATTTTGAATGATTCATCATATTTGCATCGATATTGATGTTTAGTTGTGAAGCTACTTTCATGCCAAGCTCAATATTGGCGCGGAAAAAGTGACATAATTGTCTGTTGATGATCTCCTCTCTTTTAGGTCCGTTAATTCCCTTCATGCTTTCTACAATGTTTTGGATCAGATTGTTCCTGTCTTCCGCGTTCATCGCTTTTGAATAAAGAAGTCCCGGCTGAGTATAATGATCGCTGTCGTTATCATTTCTGTTATAATTGGCAACATGAGCGCTATCTAATTCATACTCATAGTTTTTGTAAGAAACATCAGGTGTGATATCATCAAAACTATTAGGATGGTAATTCGGTTTATCCTGATATTGGCTGGAATCTGCCATATAGCCATCTCTCTGATAATTATTGACTGCAAAAGGACATCTGTTCACTTCCAGCTGATGAGCGTTTACGCCCACTCTGTATCGGTGTGCATCCGGATAAGAGAACAATCTTCCCTGAAGCATCTTGTCCGGGGAGAAGCTGATACCGTTAATTAAGCTGCTTGGTGAGAATGTAGATTGTTCAACATGTGCAAAATAATTGACAGGAACTTCATTCAGTTCCATTTCTCCTACCTCGATCAACGGGTAGTCATCATGAAACCATACTTTTGTAACGTCAAAAGGATTCCATCTGAAATCTTTTGCCTGTTCCTCTGTCATTACCTGAATGTACATGGTCCATTTTGGGAAATCTCCATTTTCAATAGCGTTACAAAGGTCTTCCTGAGCAAAGTCCGGATTTTTTCCAGCCATTTTTCCCGCTTCTTCATCTGTGAAGTTTTTTACTCCCTGCTTTGTTTTAAAGTGAAATTTTACCCATACTCTTTCATTTTTATCATTAATCATGGAGAAAGTATGAGATCCAAAGCCGTGCATATGTCGATAGCCATAAGGGGTTCCCCTGTCTGACATTAGTATAAGGACCTGATGAAGTGATTCAGGGTTTAAGCTCCAGAAATCCCACATCATAGTGGCACTTTTTAGATTCGTTCTTGGAAGTCGCTTTTGGGTATGAATAAAATCCGGGAATTTTTTAGCATCCTTAATAAAGAATACCGGAGTGTTGTTTCCTACAAGGTCCCAGTTTCCGTCTTCCGTATAAAATTTTAAGGCAAATCCTCTCGGATCTCTTGCCGTATCTGCGCTTCCTTTTTCACCGCCAACTGTAGAAAAACGGGCAAACATTCTGCATGAATTTCCTACTCTCGAAAATAATTTTGCCTTAGTGTATTGGCTGATATCATGCGTTACAGTGAAGGTTCCATAGGCTCCGCTTCCCTTAGCATGTACAATTCTTTCAGGAATTCTTTCCCTAACGAAATGCGCAAGATTTTCCTGAAGAATAAAGTCTTGCAGCAATACCGGGCCTCTTGGTCCTACCGTCTGGGAATCCTGATGCTCAAAATAAGGTGCGCCGTTGCTTAACGTTAATTTTTTAGAATCCATATATTGATGATTTGAATAATTGTTCTCGTATTTTCTAAATCGAAGTGTAAAGGTACTAATTATCAAATTTACTTGAATTTTTAATTGCTAATAACAAAAACGTTATATCTTTGTAATAGATAATATTAATCAAATGAACATTCAGCAACTGGAGTATCTTATCGCTGTTGATAAGTATAAACATTTTGGAAAAGCGGCTCAGGCGTGCTTCATTACCCAACCTACCTTAAGTGCCATGATACAGAAATTTGAGGATGAATTGGATGTGAAGGTTTTCGACAGAACTACCCATCCAATCCGTACTACAGATGTAGGTCTTCAGATCATCGATCAGGCCAAGGTTATTATAGAATCTGTCAATGAGCTGAAAAACAAAGCCAACCTGCTGAATAACATTTTAGGGGGAACCATCAACCTTGGAATTATCCCTACTGTTTCTTCATTTATTTTGCCTACTGAAATCTTTAAATTCTTAGAAACAAACCCTAAGATCCAGATGAATGTAAAGGAAATGACAACGGATAATATTATTAAAGCTTTGAAAGCCGGAGAGCTGGATGCGGGGATTATCTCTACTCCTTACGATACGGCAGATGAGTTCTATCAGGATTTCCTTTTCAATGAAGAGCTGATGATCTACAGTTCCAATACTGAAGCCAATAAAAAGAATGCTTACATCATTCCTGAAGAGCTGAATGTAGAAAAAGTATGGCTGCTTGAAGAAGGAAACTGTCTGAGAAATCAGTTTGAAAATATCTGTCACCTTAAAGAAAATACCCTGAAGCCTAAAAATTTAGATTTCTTAGCTTCCAATATCCAGACTTTGGTACATATGGTAGACAAAGTTGGGGGGATCAGTATCCTTCCGGAGCTTGCCTTAAGCCAGCTTTCTGAAGAGCAGAAAAAGAATGTTTTCAGATTCAAGAAGCCTTTCCCTTACAGAGAAATCAGTATTATTTACTATAAGCCAACCTTTAAGCAGAAGATTATTGATGAATTGGCACACTCTATCAAAAATTCTTTAGAACTGAAGCTGAATTACCACGTAAGTCCGAAAGAATTTGTAAGCATAAAGCCTCAGTAACCAACAGGCTTTACAATGATATAAATCATTAATTTAAAGAAAATTATAATTAATAAACAAAAATTTTGAGTATTACAAAAATAGTGCTTAAATTTGCTGACGTTTATTAACGAGGAAAAATTTGACCTGATTGCAACCTCTATAAAAAAATGCTAAAACAGTATTCTTTTTGGGCAATTTTTATTCTTATTTTTCTTCAACACTATTTTTTAATCTAAAAAACAAAGAATAATATGTCTTATTTATTTACATCTGAATCAGTTTCAGAAGGACATCCGGATAAAATTGCCGACCAAATCTCCGATGCATTAATCGACCATTTTTTAGCATACGATAAAACATCAAAAGTAGCATGTGAAACTCTTGTAACTACCGGACAGGTGGTATTGGCAGGAGAAGTGAAATCTGATGCTTACCTTGATGTTCAGACGATTGCCAGAGAAGTAATTAACGGAATTGGGTATACAAAAGGTGAGTATATGTTCAATGGAGATTCATGTGGAGTAATCTCTGCAATTCATGAACAGTCCCCTGATATCAACCAAGGGGTTGACAGAGCGGTAAATGATGAGTCTTTTGAAGCTAAAGCAAACGCTCAGGGAGCTGGTGACCAGGGAATGATGTTTGGATATGCTACGAACGAGACGGCTAATTATATGCCTCTTGCTTTGGACTTAGCACACACGATCCTTAAAGAACTTTCTGCGATCAGAAGAGAAAATAAAGAGATTGCTTACTTACGTCCTGATGCGAAAAGCCAGGTTACGATTGAATACTCTGATGACCATAAGCCAATCAGAATTGATTCTATCGTAGTTTCTACTCAGCATGATGACTTCGGAGCAGAAGAAGAGATGCTGAACAAGATCCGTGAAGATATCAAGAATATCCTTGTTCCCAGAGTTGTTGCTCAGCAGACTGAAGAAATCAAAGCTCTTTTCAACGATCAGATCAAATATCACATCAACCCTACAGGTAAATTTGTAATCGGTGGTCCTCACGGAGATACTGGTCTTACAGGTAGAAAGATCATCGTAGATACTTATGGTGGTAAAGGGGCTCACGGTGGCGGTGCTTTCTCTGGAAAAGATCCTTCAAAAGTAGACAGAAGTGCTGCATATGCAACAAGACACATTGCTAAAAACCTTGTAGCAGCTGGTATTGCTGACGAGGTCCTAGTACAGGTTTCTTATGCGATTGGAGTGGCTGAACCTTGTGGTCTGTACATCAATACCTATGGAACAGCTAAAGTTGATCTTCACGATGGAGATATTGCTAAAAAAGTATCTACCATTTTCGATTTAAGACCTTATGCTATTGAGCAGAACTTAAAACTAAGAAATCCTATCTATCAGGAAACGGCTTCTTACGGACACATGGGGAAGGAACATTATGTGGCTGATAAAACCTTCAACAAAGGGCATAAGAATGAGCTTACATTGGAAGGTCTTGAGTTCTTTACTTGGGAAAAACTAGACAAAGTTGACGAAATTAAAGCCGCTTTCGGAATTTAATTTTTTCTATAAACTAAATATTATGAACTGCTTTATCTTCTGATAAGGCAGTTTTTTTTAATTTTACACCTTAATTAATTGAGAGATGATGAATTTTCGAACTGCAATTGCCATTCTATCCCTGTTTTTACTGAGTAATTTGGTAAAAGCACAATATACTATGCATAAAATGATCAGCGTAGGATATACCTACCAGAATCAAAGCTTTGGAGAAGTGGGAGGAAAGTTGCTTTTTCTTAAAAATGATGATGTAATTTACAGATTGGGTGGTTCTGCCCTGATGGGAGTGGCAGATTCAAAATTTGCTATCATGCCGAAGCTTCAGGCGGATGTTCTGCTTAATTTTGAGAAGAATGTAGATTTTTACCATTCTTATTACTTTTTAATGGGAGCGGAAGGAACCAATAAATATATTGCACCTAAAATTGGAGTTACCTTATTTGGGATGTTAGACCTTACCGGGGGCTATGCTTTCCCTATTGGAGATGCCCGATTAAACGGAAAAGAAATGAAAGGTCTGAATATTAATTTTACATTAAATATCCCTACTGTATTCATTCATGACATGTTTAAATGATTTTTTTTAAATTTTTATAGCGAAAATTTAATAATTGCTTAACAGTTATTAAAAATTTATTATATTTACGCCATAATATAATTGTACCGCCTATCGAAGAGACTCTACTCTGAAGAACTGTTTTGTATATACAGCAAAAACCAGATAATGTATCTGGGCGATAGCTGGGCTGCAAATATTATATTGAGAAGAGTTATGAAATCAAAATCGGATAGTTTATTAATTTCACTTTACCAGAAAGGTGATGAAGAGGCTTTGTCAACCCTTATTCATCGTCACCAGAGAGAACTTTTTACATTCATTTTTTATAAAATTAATGATGAAGATTTAGCCAATGATGTTTTTCAGGATACTTTCATGAAAATTATTGTGATGCTAAAAGAAGGACGTTACAACGAAGAGGGTAAATTTATCCTTTGGGCGAAAAGAATCTCACACAACCTTATTATTGATCATTTCCGATCAAAATCCAAAAATATCAAAGTTTCAGAGACTACATTTGAAACGGATGAATATTCTATTTTTGACCTGATCAGAGAACCATCTGAAAATATTGAAGATCAGCTGGTAACTAATCAGATTCAGGAAGATCTGCTCAGAATGCTGCAATTTCTTCCCCTCAATCAGCAGGAAGTAATCAAATTGAGGTTTTTTGACGGATTGAGTTTTAAGGAAATTGCCGATCATACCGATATGAGTATTAATACTACATTAGGTAGAGTAAGATATGCGCTTATAAACCTGAGAAAAATCATGGATGAAAATAACATAATATTAACCAGATAGATAATATTTTGTAAAATTTCACGTTTTAAGGAAAACATACTTCGCTTATGAAAAAAAATGACTCCTTAAAAGTGAAAACTTTGAAACCTAAAAAACAAACCATCGATTTTCTGCTCAATTTTTCTAAAAGCCTTGAAATTGTGAAAAGCAAGAGCAAGAATTATCCTATTACAAAAAATTAAAATTACTAACTTTGTGCTGTATGAAAATGCAGCATGTTTTTTTTGACCTGGACAATACGCTCTGGGATCATCGCAGAAATGCCTATCTGGCCATCAAAGAACTTTTCGAAAAGCAGGAAATTACTTCGAAGTATAATATAGACTTTGAAGAGTTTCACGCTGTTTACCATGATATCAATGAAGATTTATGGGAAAAGATCAGAGATGGAATTATAGGCAAAGAGTATTTGAGAGAACACCGTTTTTATGATTCCTTCATGCACTTTGGAGTAGACAATAAAGAACTTTCCCTTTATTTTGAAGAGAACTTTCTGGATAATATTGTAAGTCATAATGAATTGGTAGAAGGGGCAGAAGATGTCCTTGAGTATCTGAAGTCGAAGAATTATACACTTCATATTATTTCTAACGGCTTTCAGGATGTAACGGAGAGAAAATGTACCTTGTCGGGAATTGCCCCTTATTTTGAAACCATTACCAGTGCAGATGCTGTAGGGGTAAGGAAACCTAATCCGAAGATTTTTGAATATTCCCTTGGGCTTTCTAATGCAAAGAAAGAAGAAAGCATTATGATTGGTGATGATTGGATCGCTGATGCACTGGGGGGAAGAGATTTCGGGATGGATACGATTTTCTTTGATGTGTATAAGGAAGATAAAAAAGAAGCCGGATTAAAGGCCATTACTCATCTTCAGCAGATTAAAGAGTACTTATAAAATTTAGACAGTTAAGTCACATATGAAAGCCGTTAAGTTTATCTTAATGGCTTTTCTGTTTTAAAAAGATCATATCAACAAAAATGTAAACATCATTTTAAATCTGCTTATTTCTTTGCTCAAATAATTATTCCCAATTCTTTCCCAAATTGATTTGGACCTTTGCTCCATAATAATGACAGAAAAATTTAATATTATGAAAAATGTAAAGAAAATCACAGGAGTATTTGTTTTGATCTTCTTATTGATCGGTGGCCTGATCTCAGCACAGGACAGAGCTATTAGCTCCAATCAATTGCCTAGGGCTGCTAAAACCTTTCTTGCAGGGCACTTTAAAGGAGTTCCGGTATCATCTGCTATTGAAGACAGAGAAATCTATGGGGTAGATGAATATAAGGTATATCTGAACAATGGAATGAAAATAGAATTTGATAGTAATGGAAATTGGAAAGAAGTAGATGGGAACCACCAGAAGATTCCTTACGGTTTTATTCCTGCTTCTATTAAAAATTACAGCAGCAGAAATTTCCCCAATACCTATATCGTTAAGATAGAAAAGAAAAGATGGTCTTATAAAGCAGAGCTTTCCAATGGATTGGAACTGGAGTTTGACCGAAATGGAAATTTCAAAAAAATTGATGACTAACGCATTGAAGAATAACAATAAAATTTTAGTATTATGGTAAACTGGAGCTTAATAAACAGTGATGGAAGAAAATCATCTTCCAGTAAGATTAGAAAGAATATTGTGTCTTTTATGACCAAACATCATCCGTGCAGTGTTGTTCAGTCTATTGAAAAAAAATATGATGCCTACAAGATTCATCTGATGAATGGTCTATGTCTGATCTTTGATGCAGATGGACGCTACATAAAAACGAACTGATTTTTGAGATAAGGGAGCTGGGAATTGGAAGAAGGAAGTTGTATAGGACGCCATTGAAATGGTCTGTTTCTTAAAAAGTAAACAGTTGTAGATGATAGAATAGCAACTTTCAGCCTCCCTCTTCCAACTTCCCGCCTTATAATTTCTTATATTTGATATAACCTATCCAAGCAGCAGAGCCTATGAAGATTTTAATAGTAGAAGATGAACCGGACCTAAAGGATACTGTACAGAAATTTCTGGAAGCAGAGCATTTTATTGTAGAATATGCAGAAAACTACAGTTCCGGACTCGAAAAGATTATTTCCTATGAATACGACTGCATCCTGCTGGATATAATGCTTCCTGACGGTAATGGAATAGATCTCTTACGGGAAATCAAAAAAATGCATAAAAAAGATCCGGTTATTATTTTGTCTGCCAAAGATTCAGTGGATGATAAGGTAACCGGGTTGGAAATAGGAGCTGACGATTATCTGGCTAAACCTTTTCACCTGGCGGAGCTAATGGCTAGAATCCGGTCTGTAATAAGAAGAAAAAACCAGGATGGTGAGAATATCATCAGGTATAAAAATATTAGCATTGACCCGGAAAACAGATCTGTTAAAGTAGGAAATGAAGAGCTGGTTCTTAACCGAAAGGAATATGATCTTTTGTATTACTTTGTTATTCACCCTGAAAAAACATTGCAGAAAACGACTCTTGCAGAGGCCATCTGGGGAGATTATATCGATCAGGCAGACAGTCTTGATTTTATTTATTCACAAATTAAAAATCTTCGTAAAAAGCTGAAAACACTTAATGCAGAAGCAGATTTTCAGGCAGTATACGGAATAGGATATAAATTTGTCTGATGAAGGTTTCCTTAAAATATTATACAATAAAGTACCTTATTATGATCCTGCTGGTGATTATTGCAGTCTGGGCCGGGCTGTTTTATGCCTATATTCTGGATGAGGTACACGATAACGTAGATGACGGACTGAAAGATAGAAAAATACAGATCATCAAGGCGGTATATCTGAATCCGGAACTCCTGAAGAATAACGATTTTGGATTTAACGAATTTAAGATCATGCCGATTACTGCCGGAGAATACAAAAACAGGAGCAGACTCTATAATAAGATGTATTATATGGAGTATGATGATAAAGACCAGCCTTACAGGGTTCTTGAAGCAGATTTTATCGACCAGTATAAAAATCGGCAAAGGCTTGTCATCAGAACTTCAACAGTAGAGGAGGATGAGCTTATCTATGACCTTACAACGGCATTGATTGTTCTTTATATTCTTTTGGTAATAAGCATCGTTGCAGTGAACGGCTATTTGCTGAATAAAGCAATGCGTCCGTTCTATCTGATTCTGGATAAATTGAAAAAATATCAGTTCGGCATTCCTTTTTCCCAGGAAGACCAAAACTATTCCATCAAGGAATTTGAAGAGCTGAACGTGGAAATTAACGAGATGATAGACCGTAATGAACTTGTTTTCTATCAGCAGAAACAGTTTATTGAAAATGCATCTCATGAGCTTCAGACGCCACTTGCAATTGTTATTAATAAAATAGATCTTCTTATTCAGAATGAGAATCCTGATAAAAAGAGTCTGACCTTTCTCACGGAAGTTAAAAATGATCTGAGAAGGATGGTAGGACTGAATAAATCTCTGTTGATGCTTTCCAATATTGAAAACAGTCAGTTTAATACAACATCACATGTTGACTTCAATAAGATGATTGATATACTGGTTCAGAATTATGAAGATTTTATAGCATTTAAAAAAGTAGAGGTCAATATTATTGAGAAAGGGCATTTTCAGGCAGATTTTAATCAGGATCTTGCCGATATATTACTGTCTAATCTTCTTAAAAATGCAGTTAAATATAATAATCAGGAAGGGACTTTAAATATTATCATTGAAAATGATAGGATCACTTTTCAAAACAGTGGAACACCTGCTTCATTGGATGAATCCAGAATTTTTAACCGTTTCTATAAACAAGGTTCGGATCATGGCTCCACAGGTTTAGGATTATCTATTATCAGGACCATTATCAAACAATATCCTGGCTGGGATATCCTTTACAAATTTGAAGACAGTATGCACTACTTTATTCTTATAAAAAATATGAGATAGACTCAAATAGAAAAAGCCCTTCAACTGAAGGGCTTTCGTATGTATAAAACTTAGAATTAAAATCCTAAGCTTGTTCTTACTCTTTTTAGAGTTTCCATTGCGATAGGTTTTGTCTTTTCTGCTCCCTGCTGAAGTTTTGCTTCCAATTCATCAAGGTTGTTCATATAATAATTGAACGTTTCTCTTTCTTTTTCAAAACGAACAAGAATCAGATCCAAAAGCTCTTTTTTAGCATGCCCATATCCGAAGTTACCAGCAAGGTATTTCGTTCTTAGTTCCTCGGTCTGTTCAGGAGTAGCAATCAATTCATAAATCTGGAATGTTTTATCTGTGGCAGGATCTTTAGGCTCTTCCAAAGACTTAGAGTCAGATTCAATGCTCATCACTTGTTTCTTCAGTTCTTTTTCAGGTAAGAAGATATTGATGATATTCCCCATAGATTTAGACATTTTACGTCCATCCGTTCCAGGAACATATTTTGTGTCTTCCTGAAGCTCAGATTGTGGCAATACAAAAACTTCGCCCATCTGATTGTTGAATCTTGAAGCAACATCTCTTGCAATTTCCAAATGCTGAAGCTGGTCTTTTCCTACTGGAACAATCTCCGCATCGTATAATAAAATATCTGCAGCCATCAGAATAGGATAGGTAAACAAACCGGCATTGATGTCCTGAAGACGATCAGCCTTATCCTTAAATGAATGTGCTAATGTTAATCTTTGATAAGGAAAAAAACATGATAAATGCCAAGATAATTCACAGGTTTCAGCGATATCACTCTGTCTGTAGAAAAATGTTTTTTCGGTATCTAATCCACAAGCAAGCCAAGCCGCAGCAATCTCGTAGGTATTCTGTCTTAAAGTCTGCGCATCTTTAATCTGGGTAAGCGTATGAAGATTCGCAATAAATAAAAATGATTCGTTTCCTTCCTGCTTAGAAAGTTCGATCGCAGGAATAATAGCCCCTAATAAATTTCCAAGATGGGGGGTTCCGGTGGCTTGAATGCCGGTAAGAATTCTTGACATTTGTTTAAAATTATTTCTGCAAAAATAGTGAAAATTTAGAACTTATCCCTTTCAAAAACTTATGCCGGTTTATATAAATTTTATTTAATGAATAATTCTGCATCAATAAACCTATTTCTTTAATTCAATTTTATAAATAAAAGTAAGAACCTTGAAATGCCACAGTGTTAAAGTTTGTTCTGCTGATATAATATCATTTTCAGAACCAATAATGAGACAATCACGGAAAGAACGTATAAATTGTGACCAATATTCACCTTTAGAATCTTTAAGTAAAAAATAAAAACCAGCATCACCAAATTGTTTTCCTGAAGAATCTAAAATCAGTTCTCCATTTTTTCCGACGCTAGGAGTCATCAACACGGTTGCATTCCCATTGGGTAAAGGAAATACAGCCTTTACGCAAGTTTTCCCTGACGGTAAATTGCTGATACCGTAAACCCCGGAATAGATAACTTGCCCGGTTGATTCAATAGAACGAAACCAAAACGTGTGTTTTATTTCATCGGTCTTTGGGTCGGTAAGGTTGATGATTTCGCTTTTTATAGATTCTGAACCGTCAATGCTTTTTGTAGGAATATTCAGTTGGTTAATTCTATTACTGAATAATTTGTTAATTAAAATTCCAAATAATTTGAAATATGGATTCCATTGTATAGAAAAATTTAAGGTATAATTTGAGGTGTTTTCATAGAAGCCAACCACATTTTTGGATAAATTTGAGAACTCAGTTTCAGATAAGTTAAGCTTTAGCATTGACGGAATAATACCTTTTACTTTTGAGCCTTTTTCCACAACTAAATTTTCTTTTTCTGCAAATTGATGAATAAAATCCTCACTCATTGGATTCAAATTACCAAAAGGTCCCATCAACCAGAGAGAATCTTCAGTCTTAATTTTTCTTCCACGCAGAATTATCAATTGTTGAGTAAACCAATCCTGGAATTTCTGTATTGGATAAGCAAATCTCATTTTAGTTGTTTTTGAGATATGGAATAATGTCGCGTTGCCCATTCCATTCCCCAAATTCTGAAATAGGTTTAAAGCGCAAAGTTGTAAATTCGAAATGAAAATCCTTTCGATCTCTTTCTTTCATTGCGTCAGCGTGCCTTTCTGGTTTTGGAACTTTGCTATGTCCATGAACCATATCAGTCATTTCTTTTTGATTTTTCCAAATTGAAAAAGTGGAAATGGTGTTAGGGAATTTGATGGAGGCTAAAGACAAAGTCGTTGCCGGATGATCCCGAACCAATTTTTCAACCGGTCTTCCCCAATGAATAAATCTGGGGATTTGCAAAAATTTCATTCTGGCAATGGTTATTGCAACTACTGGTGAATCCGTATTTTCAAATTCTGTGGTTTCATCAGGAATTTCAAACTTGTTGAATTCCCCCCATTTTCTCATAAAAGTTAATCTGGTGTGCCAACCTTCAGATAAAATTTTTCCTAAACTGTCTTTAGCTAAAAAATTATCGATATCACTTTCATTTTCCCATTGTGCGAATACAGCAATTTGTCTTATCAGCATTCGGGAGGGTGAAAAAATAGGAGAGCCTAAAGTCATCACCGTCATAATTTCTGCGTGAATTAACCCTGAGATATTTCTTGACTTCGGTGAAGAAAAAAGAATTCTGAGTGCAGAAAGGTAATCTGTTTTTACTAAGTGATACGTGAAGACACTCATTTTTTATGATTGTATTTTTTTAATACTGAGGAATCAAAATCTTTTCTCCACCAAATTTTGGCTGTACACCAAGGATAAGATCCCAATATACCTTAGCTTTGGCCAGATACTCCCGCAGATTGGTCTTTAAACCGGCATACTTATTCACATCTTCTGCATTGTAGCCAAAGGCTTGAATTCCATTTTTCTGCGCAAGGAAGACAGCTCTTTCGTTGTGGAACTTTTGAGAAATGATGATCAGTTTCGTTTGTCCAAAGATATCTTTGGCTCTTACTACAGAATCCAATGTCCGGAATCCTGCGTGATCCAGAATGATTTTATTCTGGGGAATACCCTGTTGTACCAATGCCAACTGCATATCTTCCGGCTCATTGTAGTCTTTGCTGCTGTTGTCACCACTTACAATGATGTACTGTATTTTTCCGCTTTTATAAAGATTCGTGGCGGCTTTGATTCTATTGTAGAAATAAGCATTGGGCATACCATTGTTTAAGGTTTTTCCGGTTCCCAGCAATAAAGCGGTTTTTGCTGTCGGTACTTCAGCAATATTGTAAGATAGAGAAGCTGCACTTTCTTTTTTGATGCTGTAATTTGCCCAGGCAATAAAAATAATTCCTGCGACCAAAAGAAGCAGGAAAAATTTAAAAATATTTTTGATTGTTTTTCTCATCTGAGATACATCTTTTAGAATTCAAGTCCGTTTGGAAATGCTTTTTTTCTGAAAATTAACAGGAAAGCAGCTCCTACGGTAATCGCTGAATCGGCAACATTGAAAATATATTTAAAGAATTCAATATGTTTTCCGCCAATGATAGGCCAACTGTCCGGAACATACCAGTCTACTAACGGGAAATGAAGCATATCTACTACACATCCTTTCATGAAGGTAGAATATCCCTGACCAAATGGGGTAAACTTGGAAATCCCACCGTAGCCAATCCATCGGTCGATGCGTGAATCATAAACAGTTCCGCTATCGAAGAGCATTCCGTAGAACATTCCGTCAATAAGATTTCCAATTGCTCCGGCAAAGATAATAGCCATTGGGATTAGCAGATAGTTAGAAGCTCCTTCCTTCAGCCATTTCTTAAACATATAGACCATTCCTCCAATCAGGAAAATTCTTAATATCACAAGTAAATACTTTCCGATAATTCCTCCGAAATGAAACCCGTATGCCATTCCCGGATTTTCTACAAAAGTCAGTTTAAAACCTGGTAAAATGGTAATGCTGTCATCCAGATTAAAATGGGTTTTAATATAAATTTTTGAAGCCTGGTCTATCAATAATACCAAAAAGGTGATAGCTAAGATCTTTTTCATTACTCTCCTTTAGGTTTTGAAGGTTTTGAAGCAGGTCTTACATTTTTATTATCACTTGCTTTCTTAACCACTTTCTGTCCGTTATATGAACTTTTCACATGAGCTTTCTCAAACTTAATGTTCATTTCTTTTAAAACACCTTTTAGAGCGTTCAATTCCATAGAGTTTTTAGGATGTACTATGATAGATTCCATTTCTTAATATTTATTTTTTACATTTTGGACAATTCATCAAGCCTTTTTCTATCTTTTTCAGATAGATCGTTGATTCCGTTTTTGCCCATCTTACTCAACAGTCTGTCTATTTCTTTCTCCCTGTCACGTTTATCAGAATTAAACTGGTCATCAATGGTGTAGTAGGTATGCTTTTTTGGAGAGAATCTGTTTCTTATCCATTCTCTGTTGAAAAGAGCCAGCACTGCTGCCACAATGATTACCAAAATCAATACTTCGCTCATGGGTATACATTAAAAATTAGGTTTATAAAGTATCCGGAAATACTATATAAACCCAATATTATTTTACAAACCTTACGGCTATTTCTGCATATTTTTCGCTTCAATGCTTAATGTAGCATGAGGAACGGCTAAAAGTCTTTCCTTAGGAATAAGCTTCCCTGTTACTCTACAAACACCGTAAGTCTTGTTTTCGATTCTGATTAAAGCATTCTTAAGATCACGGACGAATTTTTCCTGTCTTCCTGCAAGAATAGAGTTCTGCTCTTTGCTCAAAGTCTCTGCACCTTCCTCAAATGCTTTAAAGGTAGGTGAAGTATCATCAGTTCCATTATTCTGGTCATTGATGAAACTTTCTCTGATAAGCTGAAGATCTTTCTCCGCCTTTTCTATTTTTTCTTTTATGATCGCTCTAAATTCCTGTAAATCAGCATCGCTGTATCTAACTCTTTCGTCTGACATATTCTTTCTCTTTTTAATAAAATTATGAAATGGAATTTGAAATACTATAACTACATGTTAATTTTTTTCGACATTTATCTTAAAATTAACTTCATCTATTTCGATTTCGTTAAAATTTGAAAGTGAAGATACAATTTCTATTTTATTTGACAAGACCTCAGAAGAAATATATTCCTCATTTTTCTTAATATCTTCAAGGAATGGTGAGTTCTCTTCAATGGAGATATTAATTCTGTCTGTAAGTTCGAAATCTTTCTCTTTTCGCAGGTTTTGAATTCTGTTAATGAATTCTCTTGCAATACCTTCAGATTTTAATTCATCGGTTAACGTCAAATCTAATGCCACAGTTGTTTTACCATCGGAAGTTACGGTCCATCCCGGGATATCTTTAGTAGAGATTTCCACGTCGTCAAGCGTGATCTCATAGCCCTGAACATCCAGTTTTCCTTCTTTTTCAAGAGCAGCAATCTGTTCTGTGGTAAGATTTGTAATCTCTGCACCTACTACCTTCATGTATTTTCCTAATTTAGGACCTAGCGCTTTGAAGTTTGGTTTTATTTGTTTTACAATTAAGTGAGAGGCTTCTTCAGCATTAATTAACTGTAATTCTTTCACGTTGACTTCCTGCTTGATAAGATCTGCAACAGCAAGAATCTGTTCTTCTGTTTTAGCATCCAATACAGGAACCAATACTTTTTGTAATGGCTGACGAACTTTCACGTTTTCTTTTTTTCTTAAAGAGAAAACCATACTCGTAATGTTCTGTGCCAGATGAGTTTTTTCAACCAGATCCTGATCGATTAAGCTTTCATCAGCAACCGGGAAATCTGTTAAGTGTACAGATTCACAGTTTTCTTTACCTGTTACTTTATTCAGATCCTGATATAGCTGGTCCATAAAGAACGGAGCAATAGGAGCAGATAATTTTGCTACTACTTCAAGACAAGTATACAAAGTCTGGTAGGCAGAGATCTTATCATCAGAATAATCTCCTTTCCAGAAACGTCTTCTGCACAATCTTACATACCAGTTGCTCAGGTTATCATTCACAAATGTACTGATCGCTCTTGCTACTCTTGTCGGTTCGTAATCTTCATAGAATGCTTTTACATCCTTGATTAATAAGTTCAGTTCAGAAAGAATCCATCTGTCGATTTCAGGACGGTTTTCAACTTCTTTTTCTGAATAATTGAATCCATCAACATTCGCATATAAAGAGAAGAATGAATACGTATTGTAAAGGGTTCCGAAGAATTTTCTTCTTACCTCATCAATTCCTTCAATATCAAACTTCAGGTTTTCCCAAGGATTGGCATTGGAGATCATGTACCAACGGGTAGCATCCGGTCCGTATACAGAAAGTGTTTCGAACGGATCTACAGCATTTCCTAAACGTTTTGACATCTTCTGTCCGTTTTTATCCAAAACAAGACCGTTACTCATTACATTTTTATAAGCAACAGAGTCAAAAACAGCAGTTCCGATCGCATGAAGTGTATAGAACCATCCACGAGTCTGGTCAACACCTTCTGCGATGAAATCAGCAGGGAATGCTTTGTTACTGTCAATCATTTCCTTATTCTCAAAAGGATAATGTAATTGTGCATATGGCATAGAACCTGAATCGAACCAAACGTCGATCAAATCACTTTCACGCTTCATTGCTTTTCCGGAATCAGAAACCAATACCACTTTGTCTACCACATTTTTATGAAGATCAACCAGTTCATAGTTAGATTCAGACATATTTCCAATCACAAAATCTTTGAATGGATTTTCTGTCATCACTCCGGCAGCAATTGATTTTTCAATTTCATTGTAAAGCTCTTCTACAGAACCGATGATCTTTTCTTCTTTCGTATCCTCTGTTCTCCAGATTGGCAATGGGATGCCCCAGTATCTTGAGCGGGATAAGTTCCAGTCGTTTACATTTTCCAACCAGTTGGCAAAACGTCCTTCTCCGGTAGCTTTAGGTTTCCAGTTGATTTCTTTGTTCAGATTAACCAATCTGTCTTTTACAGCAGTCATCTTCACAAACCATGAATCCAACGGATAATATAATACCGGCTTGTCAGTTCTCCAGCAGTGTGGATAAGAGTGGACATATTTCTCTACTTTGAAGGCTTTGTTCTCTGTTTTCAACAAGATCGCAAGCTCTACATCCCAAGATTTCTCAGGCGCAGTTCCTTCATCATAATATTCGTTTTTAATATACTTTCCTGAGAATACTTCCGGAACATTTTCTCCCTGGATGAATTTACCCTGTAAATCTACCAATGGAACAAGGTTATCATTGTCATCCTTTACCAACATCGGAGGGATCTCAGGTTGAGCCATTTTAGACACTCTCGCATCATCGGCACCAAAAGTAGGCGCTGTATGTACGATACCTGTACCATCCTCAGTGGTTACGAAATCACCTAAGATCACTCTGAATGCATTTTCAGAATTATCGTTTGGCGTAAACCAAGGAACTAATTGCTCATATCTTGTATCAACAAGTTTTTCTCCAGTAAATTCTTTTAAAATTCTGAATGGAATTACTTTGGTTTCCGGAGTATAGTTGGCAAAATCCTCATCTGTACCTTCAGCATATTTCTTACCGAATACTTTAGGTAAAAGAGCGCTGGATAATACAACGGTTACCGGTTCAAATGTATATTGGTTGAATGTTTTAACTACAATATATTCAATATCTCTACCTACTGTCAGTGCAGTGTTGGAAGGCAACGTCCAGGGAGTTGTCGTCCATGCAAGGATATGTACATCTCCATCAACATCATTGAACAAAGCAGATGAATCTTTTTTCACTTTAAACTGAGCTACAACCGTAGTATCTGAAACATCACGATACGTTCCAGGCTGGTTCAACTCATGAGAAGAAAGTCCTGTTCCTGCTTTTGGAGAGTAAGGCTGGATCGTATATCCCTTATACAACAAGCTTTTGTCATATAATTGCTTCAACAACCACCAAACAGTTTCCATATATTTTGACTTGTACGTAATGTACGGATCATCAAGGTCTACCCAATATCCGATTTTCTCAGTAAGGTTATTCCATACATCAGTATAACGCATTACCGCTTCACGACAAGCTTTATTATAATCTTCAATAGAGATTTTTTTGCCAATATCTTCTTTTGTAATTCCTAATTCTTTTTCTACACCCAGCTCCACAGGAAGACCATGCGTATCCCAGCCTGCTTTACGGAAAACCTGTTTTCCATTTTGAGTCTGGTAACGGCAGAAAATATCCTTCAATGCTCTTGCCATTACGTGGTGAATTCCGGGCATACCGTTTGCTGAAGGTGGACCTTCATAAAAAACAAACTCAGGATTTCCCTGACGAATCTCAACACTCTTATTGAAAGTTTTATTTTGTTTCCAAAATTCCGCTACATTCTCTGCTACGTCAATAAGGTTGAGGTTTTTGTATTCTTTAAATTGGCTCATTGTAATATCTCAATATTCGTTGATTAATTAAGTCTGCAAATTTACTAAAATTTGTCGGTTTATAATATATGTTTTATGTAGGTAATTTCTATTAAAAACTTCAATCTCAGAAATATAAATAGAGAAACAGCTAAAAAGGGAATAATGAACCTTAAATAAGCGAGTATTTTACCTAATGTTATCTTCAACTTTGCTGAGTGTTTTCAATGAAAAATTTAATAGAAGCGGGCTTTAGCCCGCTTTAAAAATGAAAAAACATTCCAATGGTTTTAGTCAAAACTTAATATAACCTCTCGAAGATCAGACAGATTTAACAGATGTTAGAGCAATCATCTGTGAAAATCCGTGCCATTTGTGGTTAAACAAAAAGATCTTTCAACTGGGAGAAGCAAAATAGCACGATCATTGCTTGAAATCCCGTATATTTAAGTAGAACTAAACCCAAATGCTGTATGAAAATCTTCTCCAAACTGATGGTTGTTATTTGTTTTATCAATATCATCATCACACAGGCTCAAAATAACTATCCTCAAAACTATTTCCGTAACCCACTGAATATTCCCATGCAGTTGGCCGCTAATTTTGGGGCAGTAAGAACCAATCATTTTCACATGGGACTTGATCTGAGGACAAACAGTCAGGAGAATTTATCTGTATTGGCTGCTGCAGATGGCTATGTAAGCAGAATAAAAGTGGAGCGTTATGGTTTCGGAAATGCTGTATACATCACCCATCCGAATGGCTTTACAACAGTGTATGCCCATTTGAATAAGTATTTTGATAAACTTGAAGAATATGTAAAGCAGCAGCAGTACAAAGACGAAAAATGGGAACAGGATATTACTTTCCAGCCGGGACAATTTCCGGTTACAAAGGGGCAGCTCATTGCTTTGAGCGGTAATACCGGAGGATCAGCTGGGCCACACCTCCATTTTGAGATAAGAGATACCAAAACAGAAGAATGTCTTAATCCCTTATTGTTTGGTTTTAATATTCCAGATTCTGTGTCACCTATCATCAGTGGATTGTATTGGTATGACCGTAGGTTCAGTACCTATGAGCCCGGGGCCAATGGGATTGCTGTCAGAAAAGTAGGGAATACCTATACCACAGATGTTGTAAGAGTCAATTCTCCAATGATAAGCTTTGGAATTAAAGCAGTAGATAAAGCCAACCAGGGATTTAATCTTGGAATTTATAAAGCAGAATTACTGATGGATGGAAAACTGATCTATGGTTTTAGCATTGACAAAGTGAGCTATGATGATACCCGCTATCTGAATGGTTGTATAGATTACACCAAATTCATCAGAGATAAAGTAGGAATTCAACATCTGTCTGTATTGCCGGGAATGAAGTTGGCGAATTACAGTACTCCCAATCTTTCCGGAATGATCAATCTTCAGGATGAAGGTGTTCACAATATTGAAATTGTTTTAAAAGATGTAAAAGGAAATACCAGCAGGTTAACCACAAGAGTTCAGTTAGCTAGTACAGGTAATGGAATTTCTCCTTCTGGAAAAGTGATTTTGCCTAGTGAAGGGAAAACGTTAACCACTGAAAGTGCAGAGATCAACTTCAGTAAAAATGCTGTATATGATGCAGTGAACTTTAGTCTGTACGAAAAAAACAACAGTGATGGAAATGCCGTTTCCAATACCATTGTTTTACAGAATCCATACCTTCCGGTTCAAGATAGTTATACTTTGAAAGTAAAACCCAACAGAAAACTTAGCAAAGACGAGAAAGATAAAGTAGTGGTTTCGTTTAATTATGGAAGTGATAAGGATGCTGTAAAAGCAAAATGGAACGGCGATCAGGCAGAAGCACAGTTTAATAGACTGGGGACTGCAGAACTTATACTGGATAACAGTTTACCATCAGTTTCTTCAGGTTGGAAAGAAGGAGCGGTTGTAAACAGTAGTGCTTTACGCTTAAAAGGCAGTACAAAAGTTGGCGATATTGTTTCTTTCCGCGCAGAACTGGATGGAAAATGGCTGCGATTTGCTCGTGTGAAAAATGATTTTGTATATATTTTTGATGAAAAGTGTCCAAAAGGTTCAGGTTCGCATACTTTAAAAGTGACTACGATTAATAGTGCGGGAAATACCAATGTACAGACCTTTACATTTCAAAGATAAATGATTGGGAAGGTATAATCTTTTGGGCTTTTACTGTTTCAATCCTTTAATTTTAAATAAATTTGTCCTTTAAAAATTAAAATCATTGGAATTTCACCCGTTCATCGAAAAATCGAGCACACAGGAAATAAAGGCATTTCAGGAAGAAAAACTTCAACAGCTTCTGGCTTATCTTGAAGGAAATTCACCTTTTTATCAGAGGATGTTTAAGGAAAAAAAGATTAATGTTGGAGAGCTCCGTACATTGGAAGATCTGCAAAAAATTCCTGTCACAACCAAGAATGATCTGCAGCAGCATAATCATGATTTTTTCTGTATTCCACCCGATAAGATTGTAGACTACAGCACAACTTCCGGAACATTGGGAGATCCAGTAACCTTTGGCTTGTCTGATGGAGATCTTGAAAGACTTGCCTATAATGAAGCGATATCTTTTGCCTGTGCCGGAATTCAGAAAGGAGATGTAGTGCAGATGATTACTACCATTGATAAACGCTTCATGGCAGGGCTTGCTTATTTTTTAGGATTAAGAAAAATGGGTGCAAGTGTTGTCAGAATGGGTCCTGGAATTCCTGAATTGCAGTGGGATTCCATTTTCAGATACAAACCCAAATACCTCATTACAGTTCCGTCATTTTTACTGAAGATGATTGATTATGCTGAAAAACATGGCCTGGATTATAAAAATTCAAGTGTTTATGGAGCGGTATGTATCGGGGAGAGTATCAAAAATCAGGATTTTACAGATAATATTCTTTCCCAGAAGATCAAAGAGAAATGGGATATCAAACTTTTTTCTACTTATGCCTCTACAGAAATGAGCACCGCTTTTACAGAATGCGAGTTCCAGATCGGAGGGCATCATCACCCTGAGCTGATCATTACCGAAATTCTGGATGATGAAGGAAATATAGTAAAAGAAGGTGAAAGTGGAGAACTTACCATTACTACGTTAGGAGTAGAAGCCATTCCTTTGCTGAGGTTTAAAACCGGAGATATTGTAAAAGCACATTACGAGGCTTGTCAATGTGGAAGAAATACGATGCGGCTTGGACCGGTGATCGGAAGAAAGCAGCAGATGATCAAATATAAAGGGACAACATTGTATCCGCCAGCAATGAATGATATTCTGAACGATTTTAATAATATCCTCTGTTATCAGATCGTGATTCAGGCCAACGAAATCGGACTGGATGAGATCATCATCAAATTAAGTACAGATCAGGAACATGAAAGCTTCGTGAATGAAGTAAGAGACCATTTCCGTGCAAAACTAAGAGTAAGTCCGAAAATTGAAATCATCGATTTTGACATCTTGTCTAAAACTGTTTTTAATCCAAACAGCAGAAAGCCAATTACCTTTATCGATTTAAGATAAAGTTATAAGCAAAAATGAATAAAAATCCCTTTTTATAATATCTTTGTGCACCTAAAAAAAACTAATAAATTATGAGAAAATTATTATTGTTGGTCTTCATGGTGATGATGACAACAGTTTTCGGACAGGAAAAGATGAAACTTGTTTCGGGAGATTTCGAAGTATTGAGGGAGCAGGCGGATGTGAATGTGGAGGTCAAGTTTGAGGATGTGTTATTCATGAAGGAAAATATTACGGAAGCTCAATATCTTGAAAACAGAAAGAAGCAGGTAATGGATAATCCTAAAAGGGGAGAATCTGCCTGGAATGAGTGGATTGGAGAATGGGAAAAGTATAAAAAAGAAAATTATGTAGAGCGTCTTCTGAAAGGGCTGAATGCATCCGGTAAAAAGGAAATATTCAAAAAAGATAGCTCCGCAAAGTATACATTAATCCTGAATACGAAATGGGTATTCCCGGGTTGGCATGCCGGATTGATTGCAATGCCTACGGAAATGAGCGGAAATATACAATTGGTAGAAACAAACAATCCTTCAGTGGTTTTGGCTACAGTGGAACTTAACAAATACGACAGGTTTTCCGGTATGGATGTAACTGTCATGGAATATGGAAGGCTTGCTGCAGCATATGAATCTATAGGGAAGGTTTTATCAAGACAAATCAAAAGAAATTTAAAATAAAATAACAAAAAACGGTCTGAATTTTCAGACCGTTTTTTTATTCTTGAGTTTGTTCTTTTTCCAGCTTGATGAGGTTGGCCAGATTCTTAATTACAGTATCATGCTTTCTCACAAAAGGATTGTCTTTATTCCAGACATATCCAGCCAATACAGCACATATCTTTTTCTTTACATCCGGGTTTTCCGGTTGGTGGAAGAATAATTCCTGAAGGTTTCCGGTGTACCATTCCTTTACATAAGTGGTGAAAACGTCTACACCATATAAGATATAATCTGTGTATTCTGTTTGCCAGTCAATTTTTTCGCCATTCAGCTGTCTTAATGCCAGTTTGGCAGCAAGCATTCCTGATTCTGTAGCGAAAGCCATTCCTGATGAAAATACAGGGTCCAGGAATTCAGAAGCATTACCGGTTAAGGCAAATCCGTCCCCGAATAGTTTCTTTACAGAACATGAATAGTCTTTCAGATGTCTTGGCTCGAAAAGAAACTCCACATCACCAAAACGTTTTACGTAATAATCAGAAAGGGAAATTGCTTTTCTTAGAGCTTCAGCAGTATCTCCGTTTTCAGATAGTTTTTCAATATATTCAGTAGGGCCTACAATTCCTAAGCTTGTATTTCCGTTGGAAAAAGGAATTACCCAAAGCCATACTTCAGTTTCAATAATGTCAAAAGAAATCAAAGTTCCTTCTTCTCCGGGCTCTCTGTTAATATCATTTACATGAGAAAAAATGGCAGAGTGCGGAGCTAATTTTGAAGGTTTTTCAAGATCTAAAAGACGAGGTAATACTCTTCCATAGCCACTTGAATCAATTACGAACTTTGCATGGATTTCTTTAGTTTCTCCATCTTTCGTTTTTACTGTTGTGATAGAGTCTGTTCCGTCGAATTTAATATCAATTACTTCCGTTTCAAATTCAAGATCTACTCCTTTGTTAATCACTTCCTGAGCCAAGGTATTATCAAAATCAGCTCTCGGAACCTGCCAGGTCCAGTTCCAGCCTTCTCCGAATTTGTTGCTGAAATCAAAGATGCAGACTTCGTCACCACGAAGGAAACGGGCACCCAGTTTTTTTTCAAAGCCCATTTTATCCAGTGCAGGGAAAAGTCCGGCTTCATCAAAGTGGTCCATTACCCTTGGGATTAAGCTTTCACCGACTACCAGTCTTGGGAATTTTGTCTTTTCGACAACTTTTACGCTGACATTATTCTTCTTTAAGTAGGAAGAAGACACGCATCCGGAAGGCCCGGCTCCGATTACAAGAACGTCAACAAATTCTTTGCTCATCTTTGATTTTTTATTTTAATAATAACTTTTATCTTTGCCGCAAAATTAGTGACAAATAATTAATATTTTACAAAATTATCAACTATTACTTTTAATTGATGAAAATAAATAACTTTTTAGAACTGAAAGACTTTCAAAAAATTATCATTGAAAATGAAAAAATAGAACTGGATGAATCACTTTTATCAAGAGTGAATACAAGTTTTCAGTTTTTAAAGGAATTTTCAAAAAATAAAGTAATATATGGTGTAAATACTGGTTTTGGGCCTATGGCGCAATTTAAAATCAGTGATGAAGATACACACCAGCTTCAGTATAACCTGATCAGAAGCCACTCTTCCGGAATCGGAAACCCTTTGCCTGCTCAGGAAGTGAAAGCTTGCATGCTGGCAAGAATGAATACCTTGTCGCTAGGGAATTCCGGAGTGCATGAGTCCGTTATTTACCTTCTTCAGGAACTGATCAACAGAGATATTATCCCATTGATCTTTGAACATGGAGGAGTAGGAGCAAGCGGAGACCTTGTTCAGTTGGCTCACCTTGCTTTAGTCCTGATTGGAGAAGGAGAAGTTTTCTATAAAGGAGAAAGAAAGTCTACCAAAGACGTTTTTGAAATCGAAGGATTACAGCCAATACAGGTTGAGATCCGTGAAGGGCTTGCCTTAATGAACGGTACTTCTGTAATGTCAGGAATTGGTATTGTAAATGCTTATAAAGCGAATCAGTTAACAGATATTTCCATTAAGCTTTCCTGTGCTATCAACGAAATTGTTCAGGCTTATGACGATCATTTCTCAGAAACCTTAAATGGAACAAAAAGACACTATGGTCAACAGAAAGTGGCAGAAAGGATGCGTGTGCATCTTGCAGACAGTAAGCTGATCAGAAAAAGAGCAGACCACCTTTATACCCACTTTGAAGAGCAGGAAAAAGTATTCAAAGAAAAAGTTCAGGAATATTATTCTTTACGATGTGTTCCTCAGATTTTAGGTCCGGTATTGGATACATTGGAGTATACAGAGAAGGTTCTTGAAAATGAGATCAATTCTGCTAATGATAACCCGATCATCAATGTTGAAGATCAGCATGTTTACCATGGCGGAAATTTCCATGGCGACTATATCTCTCTGGAAATGGACAAGCTAAAGATTGTAGTGACAAAGCTTACTATGCTTGCAGAAAGACAGCTGAACTATCTTTTAAATGCTAAAATCAATGAAATTTTGCCTCCTTTTGTAAATTTAGGTAAATTAGGTTTCAATTTCGGGATGCAGGGAGTACAGTTTACAGCAACTTCCACTACAGCGGAAAGCCAGATGTTGTCGAACCCTATGTACGTTCACAGTATTCCTAATAATAATGACAATCAGGATATTGTAAGCATGGGAACCAACGCTGCGGTAATCTGCAGAAAAGTGATTGAAAATGCTTTTGAAGTATTAGCGATTGAAGCCATTACCATCATTCAGGCTATTGAATATCTTGGTTTTCAGAATGAAATTTCATCATCTACAAAAGAACTGTATGATGAGATCAGAAAAATAATTCCTGCCTTCTCAGATGATATGGTAATGTATCCGTATCTGGAGGAAGTAAAGAAATATTTAAAGACAATGTAATTATATGCTCATATAAATTGTCTTAAAAAAACAAGGTAACTTAAAAAAAACTAAAACAAAATAAACACTAACGCATGAAATGTGCAATTATAACAGGAGGCTCCAGAGGAATCGGGAGGGCAATCTGTATAAAACTGGCTGAAGAGAAGAACTATCATATACTGATCAATTACACTTCCAATGAAGCTGCCGCAAAGGAAACTTTGGCGAAAGTAGAAGAATTGGGCGCTACAGGAGAAATACTTAAATTTGATGTAGGAAATGCCGAAGAAGTACAGGAAGTATTAACTGCATGGCAGGAAAACAATCCTGAAGCTGTGGTTGAGGTTATTGTTAATAACGCCGGAATTACAAGAGACGGATTGTTTATGTGGATGCAGAAAGAAGACTGGAACAGTGTAATCAATACCAGTTTAGACGGTTTCTTCAATGTTACTAATTTCTTTATTCAAAAGCTGCTTCGTAACAAATATGGTAGAATCATCAATATGGTTTCTGTATCCGGAGTAAAAGGAACAGCAGGTCAGACCAATTATTCAGCAGCTAAAGGAGCGCTTGTAGGTGCTACAAAAGCCCTTGCTCAGGAAGTTGCCAAGAGAAATGTTACAGTGAATGCAGTAGCTCCTGGTTTTATCAGAACAGATATGACCCAGGAATTCAATGAGGATGAACTGAAGGCAATGATTCCTGCCAACAGGTTTGGAGAAGCAGAAGAAGTAGCAGATCTTGTAGCGTTCTTAGCTTCTAAAAAATCTTCATACATTACTGGAGAGGTGATTAATATTAACGGCGGAATTTACTCGTAAATAATGTAACAATATATCAATGTACCAATGCTGTAATAAAAGTTAGACTGTTACATTGTTAAATTCAATATATATAAATGGAAAATAGGGTTGTAATTACCGGAATGGGAATTTATTCCTGCATCGGGACATCTTTAGAAGAGGTCAGGGAATCCCTATATCAAGGAAAATCCGGTATTGTTTTAGATCAGGACAGGAAAGAATTCGGTTTCAGATCAGGTCTTACAGGAACAGTTCCAAAACCTGATTTAAAGAATCTTTTGAACAGACGCCAGCGTGTAAGCATGGGTGAAGAAAGTGAATATGCTTATCTTGCTACCCTTGATGCTCTGAAGCAGGCTGATCTTGATGAAGCCTTTTTAGATACTCATGAAGTTGGGATCCTATACGGAAATGACAGTGTTTCTCAGGCAGTCGTAGAATCTATCGATATTGCAAGAGAAAAGAAAGATACTACATTGATGGGGTCGGGAGCGATCTTTAAATCAATGAATTCAACGGTTACCATGAACCTTTCTACCATATTTAAGCTGAAAGGTATTAATCTTACAATTAGTGCAGCCTGTGCAAGTGGCTCACATTCCTTAGGGCTTGCTTATATGATGATCAAAAACGGTTTTCAGGAGATGATTATCTGTGGTGGGGCTCAGGAAACCAATAAGTATTCCATGGCGAGTTTTGATGGATTGGGTGTTTTCTCTGCAAGAGAAGATGAACCTACCAAAGCATCAAGACCTTTTGACTCAGAACGGGATGGACTGATTCCAAGTGGAGGCGCAGCTTCTTTAATCGTTGAAAGCCTTGAATCTGCCCAAAGAAGAGGAGTTCCTATTATTGCTGAAATCATAGGTTATGGCTTCTCATCCAACGGAGGCCATATTTCAACCCCGAATGTGGATGGACCGGCTTTGGCAATGGACCGAGCTTTGAAACAGTCAGGTTTGAAAGCTTCAGATATCGATTATATCAATGCTCACGCCACTTCTACTCCCATTGGAGATGCCAATGAAGCAAAAGCGATTCATGAGATCTTTGGAAGTGAGGTTCCGGTGAGTTCTACCAAATCCATGACCGGACACGAGTGCTGGATGGCTGGCGCAAGTGAAGTTATTTACTCAATTCTGATGATGCAGAATGATTTTGTAGCACCGAATATTAATCTTGAAAATCCTGATAGTGAGGCACAAAAGATAAATTTAGTCTCTAAAACAAAAAATCAAAAAATTGATGTATTTTTGTCGAATTCTTTTGGGTTCGGGGGAACCAATTCTGCACTAATAGTTAAAAAATTTGATTAAAAACATGGAAAGGGAAAAAATTGTTGCTATTGTTAATGATTTTCTGGTTAACGAATTTGAAGTTGACGGAGATGAAATCAGTAATGATGCCAACCTTAAAAATACACTGGGGCTAGACAGTTTAGACTATATTGACATGGTCGTAGTAATCGAATCCAATTTCGGAGTGAAATTAGGAGAAGCAGACTTCAAGAAAATGGTGACATTTGATGATTTCTACACAACGATTGAAAATAAGATCGCTGAAAAAAACGCATAGTTATTAAGTAATCTATATTCCTTACAATGTACCAATGTAATAATAGAAGAGGATACTCAGAGATATTATTACATTGGTACACTCTTATATTGGTAAATTGTTATGAACAAATGGAAAGGTAAATCTAAAGGGACGGTTCTCGGTTACAGGATATTCGTCTGGTGTATTAGAAATATCGGAATCAGAAGTTCATATTGGGTACTATACTTTGTGGCTGCTTATTATGTTCTATTCCAAAAAAAAAGCAACCAATACATTCTAAACTATTTTCAGAAAAGGCTGAATTACAGTTACTGGAAAGCTAAACGTTCAATTTTCAAAAGCTATTTCACTTTTGGGCAGGTTCTGATCGATAAAACGGCTATTTCCGCAGGGTTGAGAGAAAAGTATACCTATGAATTTGATGGGATTGAAAATCTGAGAGATCTTTTGGCAGCCAAAAAAGGAGGAGTTCTGATCAGTGCCCATATTGGCAACTTTGAGGTAGCAGAGCATTTCTTTGCAGACATCGATTTTGACTGTCAGATCAATCTGGTGACAACAGATCAGGAAGTAACCGTGATCAAGGAATACCTGGAAAGTGTTTCTGTTAAAAAGAGTAATATCAAGTTTATTTATGTAAAAGAAGATATGTCGCATATCTTTGAGATCAATCAGGCTTTGTCCAATAATGAGCTGATCTGCTTTACAGGTGACCGTTATTTTGAAGGTTCAAAATTTCTGGAAGCCGATTTACTGGGGAAAAGCGCCAAGTTTCCGGCAGGCCCGTTTCTTATTGCATCCCGATTGGGAGTACCTGTGGTATATGTCTATGTGATGAAGGAAAACAATCTTCATTACCATCTGTATGCAAGAGTAGCAAAGAATATTAAAAACCGGGATTCTCAGGGACTTCTGCAATCTTATGTTCAGAATCTTGAAACGATGGTGAAAAAATATCCGCTCCAATGGTTTAATTATTTTGACTTTTGGGATGATATTGATTAATTTTTCTATTTTTATTCCTTCAAAAACTAATAAAAAAACCGGAACCTATTAAAATCTATTAAGAACCTGAATTTTTAAAAGGATATTGTTCAAATAGGACTTTCCTGTTTAGAAATGACAAAATAATATCTGAATTTCTTAATTTTCCAATCTCTAATTTAAAAAGCACATTCTCCTTTGAAAAAAGAATATGACATACTTGTTATCGGCAGTGGATTGGGAGGTCTTGTTTCGGCTCTTATTTTGGCGAAAGAAGGCCTGAAAGTTTGCGTGCTGGAGAAAAATAACCAGTATGGCGGAAATCTGCAGACTTTTTCAAGGGATAAACTTATTTTTGATACTGGTGTCCATTATTTGGGAGGTCTTTCAGAAGGGCAGAATCTAAACCGTTTTTTCTCTTATCTGGAGATTATGGATGAACTGGAGCTGCAGAAGATGGATGAAGATGGATATGATAGAATTTCCTTTGGAGATGGTACGGTTGAATATCCACATGCCCAGGGGTATCAGAATTTTGTAGAGCAATTATCCGCTTATTTTCCCGATGAAAAAGAAAATCTTGAAAACTATTGTGAAGAGATCCAGTATGTATGCAGTCAGTTTCCGAGATATCATGTGGTGGGAAAGGAAAATTACAATGAAGAAATCCTGCATTTAAATACCAAGAGGTTTATAGAATCCGTAACACAGAATAAGACCCTTCAATCCGTTTTATTAGGTTCTAATTTTCTGTATGCAGGGGATTCTGAAAACATTCCGTTTTACATTCATGCTTTAACGGTAAATTCCTATATGCAAAGCGCTTATAAATGTGTGAAAGGAGGAAGTCAGATCTCTAAGCTATTGATCAGGAAGCTTCGGCAATATGGCGCTGAAGTTCACAAGCATTCAGAAGTTTCCGGGTTTATTTTTAATGAAAATAATATACTGACATCTGTAAAAACAAAGACGGGAAAAGAATATACTGCCAAGCAGTTTATATCAAATATTGAAATACATTCTACTATTAAATTAATTGGAGATGAAAGACTGAAAAAATCTTTCCTGAACAGGGTTTTAAGTTGGCAGCCGGTTTCATCCTGCTTCAGCGTTTACCTTGTTTTACATCCTCAGTGTTTACCGAATTTTAATTATAATATTTATCATTATTCAACAGAAGAACAGGTCTGGAATGCCTACCGCTATAATAAAGAAAGCTGGCCGGAAACCTATATGCTGTCATCCACCCCTTCAAAGCATCATCCTGAGTTTGCAGAAAGTCTGACTGCGATTTCTTATATGGATTTTGATGAGGTTAAACAATGGGAAAGTACAGTAAATACAGTAACAGATGAGCATGAAAGAGGAGAGCAGTATGAAAAGTTCAAGCTGGTAAAGATTGAGAAAATGCTTAATGCCCTCGAAAAGAAGATTCCTAATCTGAGACATGCCATTAAACGGATATATACCTCTTCACCTTTATCATATCGCGACTATATCGGAAGCTTTGAAGGAAATATGTACGGTTACATGAAAAACTCTGATAATCCACTTAAAACAATGGTCTCTCCCCGTACAAAAATTGACAATCTGTTTCTGACAGGTCAATCTGTAAATATGCATGGAGTTCTGGGGGTAACTATAGGCGCATTTAATACCTGTGCCGAAATTCTTGGGAAAGAAACTATTGACAGCCGCTTGGATTCAATGACTTAATAAAAACCAACAGTGAAAAAAGCTAATATCCAATATCTGTCATATAAAAGGGTCCTTATTTACTTCCTTTTTTCTTTTCTCCTTATTTCATGTGGAGTATCAAAATCTGTAAATCATATTCCTGATGTAAAACAATATGCTCTGGAAATTCCTAAGGTTCATAGGATTAATGATAGTACCTTTAGCTATAATCAAAATTTCCTCACCAAAAATAAACAGCAGCTTTGGGAACTTTATATTAAAGGAAACCCTTTGCAGCTAGGCTATAATAATGGTGCATTAACCCAGGATCTGATGCAGAAACAGGAAGGTATTTTCTTTTCCAAAGTAGAGGGCTTTGTTCCCTCAAAGTTTAAACAGAAACTTTTAAATGCTTTCTTAAAGTGGTATAACCGTAAAATGTATCTCAATGTAAGAGAAGATTATCAGGCAGAATTATTGGGATTGTCACAATATTCATCAGATAAGTATGATTTTATAGCACCAAAGTATTTGAGAAATCTTTATCTGCACGGAGCTCATGATATAGGACATGCGATGCAGGATCTGGCGATGGTTGGCTGTACTTCTTTGGCTGTTTGGAACGAAAATACGGAAGATGGTGACATGCTGATTGGAAGAAACTTTGATTTCTATGTAGGAGATGACTTTGCCAGAAATAAATTGGTAGAGTTCGTAGAGTCGGAAGACGGAATTCCTTATATGTCTGTAAGCTGGCCGGGAATGATTGGAGTAGTTTCCGGGATGAACAAAGAAGGAGTTACAGTAACGATCAATGCCGGAAAATCCAGAATTCCTTTGACTGCAAAGACACCAATTTCGCTGGTCACAAGAGAAATATTACAATACGCTAAAAATATTGAAGAAGCCATCGCTATTGCCAGGAAAAGGAATGTTTTTGTCTCAGAATCAATCTTAGTGGGAAGTGCTCATGACAAAAATGCAGTAATCATTGAAGTTTCACCGAAAAATTTCGGAGTGTACAGGATTCAGAATACAAGTAAAGTATTTTGTACAAATCATTTTCAGTCTGATGTGTATAAAGATGATGTAAGAAATCAGAAACAGATTGAAGAAAGTCATTCCGCCTATCGCTATGAAAAGCTTCAGGAACTTTTGCAGGAAGAGAAAAAATTAAATCCTGAGAAAATGGCTTCCATCTTAAGAAACCGTTCAGGGATAAAGGATAAAAGCATCGGCAATGGAAACGAAAAGGCATTAAACCAGCTCCTGGCTCATCATGCTGTTATTTTCTCACCCGAAAAGAAGCTGGCCTGGGTATCTTCCAATCCTTATCAACTGGGAGAATTTGTATGCTATGATCTCAATGAAATATTTTCCGGAAAGGGTTTACAACGTAATGATTTTTCAAAATCACAGCTGAATATTGGCAGAGATCCTTTTGCTGACTCACAGGAGTTTAAGAATTATGAAGAATACAGACATTTAAGTTTAAAGATCAGTAATGCTATTCATCAAAAAGAAGAACTTACAGACGGTTTTTTTGCTCATTATACATCTTTAAATCCTGATTTTTGGAAAGGATATTTCTTAGTTGGTAAATATTATTATCACAAAAGAGAATATTTAAAAGCAAAAATTCAGTTTGAAAAGACTCTTACCAAAGAAATAACCACCGTTCCTGATCAGAAATCAGTTGAAAAATATCTTAATAAAACGGATAAAAAATTCAAAAAGTATTAGAAATTGTTTAAACAATTGATTGATTTTTATTTATTTAATCATTTTTTGTTTAGTGGCAAAAGTGTATAAAAAACTAATTTGTCATGTGTTTTAACGAAAAAATTAAACTATACTTTGTTTACTGACTCTATTATTTGATTGTTTTTTTGAATACATTAACATTGTGTTGCGTTTTTTGTTGTGAATTTATAAGTTCGTTGCAATAAAAACGTGTAATATGATAAAAATTAAATTCTCTGTTAAATTCCTGCTTCTTTCTTCCTTTTTCAGTGCAGGGATGGTTTTCGCTCAAAATCAGGAGCAGGTTATAAAAGACTATATGAGTTCTTCAAAAGGACAGTTTCAAAGAATGAACTCTGACCTGAAATCTTTTAAAATTGTCAATATCGATCATTCAGAAAGCTTAAAAGGAGATGTTGTAGGAATACAGCAAACGATCAATGGAATCCCTGTATTCGGTAGCTCTGCCAATGTTCTGATAAGGGAAGACAAAGTATTAAGCTTTTCAGATACCTTTATAAAAATTTCACCAGCTTCGGTTAAAGGTAAAGAAACACCGAATAAGGAATCTCTGATTGCAGGTGCTATTGAAAAGCTCAATGGAAATACAGCTGCTAAAAACAAAAATGGAAAAGAAGATACTATTAAGTCAACTACTGTTTATTTTGCAAAAAATGGGACTCTGATTCTTGGATATGAATTTTATATTGAAGAAAAAGAATCCAATAATACCTTGATGGTGATTATCAGTGCTGAAGATGGTTCTGTCTTATACAAGGAAAACCTTACCATTTCCTGTAATTTCCATTCAGAAGCTTATGAGCATTCTCATGCAGAACATTCAACGCAAAACCTATTTCCACAATTACAGCATACAATGCCGCAGGGTACCAACTTTGTTTTAGCTCCGGATAATGCTTCCTATAATGTATTTCCTTTACCTGTGGAAGCTCCCACTTTTGGAAGCAGATCATTGATTACGAATCCATGGGATTTGGTAGCCTCACCGGAAGGGTGGCATTCTGATGGAACCACTCACTATACAAACACAAGAGGAAATAATGTGTATGCCTATACAGATGAAAATGCTACCAATATTCCCCAGTTTTCCCCTGATGGTGGAGCTGCCAGAGCTTTTGATTTTCCATTGGATATAACATTGCCACCACAAAATTATACATCTGCATCAGTCACTAACTTATTTTATCTGAATAATAAGATTCATGATGTATTTTATAAGTTTGGATTTACAGAATCTGCTAAAAATTTTCAAACCAATAACTTTGGAAACGGAGGTTCTGGAAATGATGCTGTATTAGCTGAGGCGAGAGATGGCAAAGGATATAATAATGCTAATTTTGCAACGCCTAACGATGGTTTTGCACCAAGAATGCAAATGTATTTGTATGAACCTAAAAATATGCAGAACCTTTTTTATAATTCACCTGCCGCATTTGTATCAAGGACTCCTACTACTAGAACAGCCGTATTTGGCCCGGCATTAACATCAACAGGAGTTACCGCTGATATTGCTGTTACTACACCTATTGATGGATGTACTGCCATTTCGGAAGATCTTACTGGGAAAATAGCTTTGATACAACGAGGTGGGGCTAATAATTGTGGTTTTGCCCTAAAAGTTAAAAATGCTCAGTTAAAAGGAGCTGTAGGAGCGATTGTTTATAATGCGCCAACTTCTGCAATTCTTACTGGTCAAATGGGAGGAACAGATGCTACAATTACGATTCCATCGGTTAACATAGAAAATGCTGAGGGGACTACCATTATCAATCAACTTACATCTACAGCAGTCAACGCAACATTGAAGTATGATAAACTCAATTATATCTATAAGGACGGAAGTTTAGACAACGGTATTGTTATCCACGAATATGGACATGGTATTTCTTCGCGTCTTACCGGGACAAGTGTCGGGTGTTTAAATTATACAAATGATAATGAACAAATGGGCGAGGGATGGTCAGATTTCTTTGCTTTAATGTTAACTAACAGACCTGGTGATAACGCTTCTGTACCAAGAGGTATGGGAACTTTTGCTGAAGGAGATCCTACAGATGCTGTTGGAATAAGACCTAAGAGATATTCTCCGGACTTCACAATCAATGATTATACATATGGTAAAACCAACGGAATGAAATATAACGATACTGAAACCGATGGAACTCAGATTACCCGGGTTAATTCTCATAGTGTGGGGTTTGTATGGGCTACTATGCTTTGGGATCTTCATAGGAATTATGTTGAAAAATATGGGTATAGCAGCAATGTTTTGGATAATCCTAACAGTGGAAGTGCAAGGGTATTGCAGCTTGTTGTAGATGCTTTGAAATTGCAACCATGTCTTCCTACTTTTGTAACAGGCAGAAATGCAATCTTAGCTGCCGAGCAGGCAAAGACAGAAGGAGCAGATAAATGTATGATCTGGAAAACATTTGCAAAAAGAGGATTGGGGGTCAATGCAGCTCCGGGTGGGTTGAAAGGAAGATGGTTGGGACATGATCAGGCAACACCGGATTTAAGTGACCAGGTAGAAGACTTTACAGTTCCAGCTGAATGTGCTACATTAGCAGTAAGTGAAGCCGCAGAAAATACAAAAGGAATTTCTATCTATCCGAACCCTGTGAAAAATGAGTTTACGATAAAAACTCCTTCAGGAATTAATTTATCAGGAATTACCACCGTGTCTATCTATGATTTGACAGGGAAGCTTATTTCCCAGGAAAATATTAATCTTAACAGGCAGACAACAGTTAATGCTAATCATCTGATCAACGGAGTGTATATTGTGAAGATTAAAAATAATTCTTCAATCGACTATAGCCAAAAGATCATTGTTTCTAAATAGAAATTTTTAAATAAATAAGTGTAATGCTCTGGAATAGCTTCCAGAGCATTTTTTTTTCAATAATCGTTTTGTTTTTATGGTGTTTTGTGAATAAATATTCACTTTTTTTTAATTTTTATAATAAAATATGTAACATTTTTGTTTATTTCCCTACTAACCGAATTGGATATTAATTTTTGTTAAAAGAAAACTTATGAAGAAAATTCGACTTAGTGTTAAGCTATTGTTATTTTGTTCTCTTTTCAGTGCAGGGATTGTCTCTGCTCAAAAGTATGAACAAGTCATTAGAGATTATGTGAACTCTGCAGGATCTTTTCAAAGATCTAATTCTGAGTTAAAAGGTTTTAAAATTATCAACATAGACCCTTCAACAAGTTTAAAGGGAGATGTGGTAGGAATACAGCAAACCATTGATGGTATTCCGGTATTTGGTAGCTCTGCCAATGTTTTGATCAGAGATGGAAAAGTATTGAGTTTTGCTGATACATTTATTAAAACCTATCCTAATACCATTAAAGGGAAGGAAAGTGGCAGAAAAGATGCATTGGTTGCTCAAACTGTTAAAAGATTGAACGGTTTATCCACATCTAAGAATATTGATGGTCATGATGAACCGATAAAAACGAACACCGTTTATTTTGCAAAGGGAGGAGATTTCATCCTTGGTTATCAGTTTAATATTGAAGAAAAAGGAACCAGCAATGTATGGAATACTATTGTAAGCACCGAGGATGGTTCTATTCTATATCAGGAAAATACAACACTTTCCTGTGATTTTCACCCTGGAACTTACGAAAGATCTGCTGGAGAATTGTTAACAGGCCTGAATATTGAGCCTTCTGCTCTTCCTAATAATTTAGAAGTGGCAGACTTACATAAGAATACAAATTTTGTTCTATCTCCGGATAACGCTTCTTATAATGTTTTTGCATTTCCTGTAGAGGCCCCATCATTTGGAAGCAGAACACTGCTTACCAATCCTTGGGATCTGACAGCTTCACCTGAAGGCTGGCATTCTGACGGTACTACAAGCTATACCATAACAAGAGGAAATAATGCCTTTGCATATACTGATGAGGCTAATACCAATGTTGCACAATTCTCTCCCGATGGTGGTGCAAACAGAGTTTTTGATTTTCCTTTGGATGTGACACAAATGCAGCAAGCCTATACCTCGGCAGCTGTAACCAATTTATTCTATACAACGAATAAAATGCATGATGTGTTTTATAAATTCGGATTTACAGAATCTGCGAGGAACTATCAAAAAAATAATTTTGGAAAAGGCGGCGTAGAGAATGACCCTGTTCTTGCTGAATCAAGAGATGGAAGTGGTCTTAATAATGCTAATTTTAATCCTGGTGCTGATGGAACAAGCGGAAGAATGCAAATGTTCCTTTTTGTACCTAACGATGCAAGATATCTTTATTATAATGCTCCGTCAAATTATGTAGCAAGAGCTCCAAAAGCAGGAACTGCTAATTTCGGTCCACAACTTATTGGAGGAACTCCTGTCACAGGAGATCTGGCTCTTCCAACACCAGCTGATGCATGTACTGCTGTTGCTGCCGGAAGTCTTACCGGGAAAATAGCGGTATTAAATGCAGCAGGGCCTACAGGATGTGGTTTTGCTCTTAAAACCAAGAATCTTCAAAATGCCGGAGCTGTAGGAGTTATACAGTATCATCCGAATAGTGATATCCCAGTAGGACTTGGAGGAACAGATACTACGATTACCATTCCTACAATTATGGTTGGTAAATCAGAAGGAGAGTTCCTTGTAAGTGAATTAACCAATGGTGTTGTTGCAAATGCTACATTAAAAACTGAGGCTGTTTATAGAGATGCCAGCTTAGATAATGGTATTATAAGCCATGAGTATGGGCACGGGATTTCTAATCGTCTTACCGGAACAGGAAGCTCTTGTTTATCCTACATCACATCTAATGAGCAAATGGGAGAAGGTTGGTCTGATTTCTTTGCTTTAATGCTGACTACCAGACCGGGAGATAATGCCTCTATTGCCAGAGGAATAGGAACTTTTGCTTCAGGAGAAGCCGCAACAGGAGCAGGAATTAGACCAGCAAAATATTCACCTGATTTTGGCGTAAATAATTTTACTTATGGTAGAACCAATGGAATGAAAGTAAATGCATCTATATCAGGAATTGCAGTTACTGTACCTGATGTTCACAGTATTGGTTTTATCTGGGCTTCAATGCTTTGGGATCTTAACTGGAAGTATGTAGAAAAATACGGTTATAGCAGTAATGTTTTGGATAATCCTAACAGCGGGAGTGCAAAAATTTTACAGCTGGTAATGGATGCTCTTAAATTACAGCCGTGTAATCCTACATTTGCACAGGGAAGAGATGCTATTCTTGCCGCTGATCAAGCTTCTACTAATGGAGAAAATAAGTGTATGATCTGGAAGACATTCGCTAAAAGAGGATTAGGGGTGAATGCAGCAGCAGGACAGCTTAATGGTTTGGCCTTTGGGTCAAATCAGCCTTTACCAGGAATGAGTGACCAGGTAGAAGACTTTACAGTTCCGGCTGAATGTGCTACATTGGCCGTAAGTGAAGCTGCAGAAAATACAAAAGGAATTTCTATCTATCCGAACCCTGTGAAAAATGAGTTTACGATTAAGACACCTTCAGGAATGAACTTATCAGGAATTACCACCGTATCCATCTATGATTTTACCGGAAAGTTAATTTCTCAGGAAAGTATCAATCTTAACAGGCAAACGACAGTTAATGCAAGTAATCTGATCAACGGGACCTATATTGTAAAGATTAAGAACAATTCTTCAATCGACTATAGCCAAAAGATCATTGTTTCCAAATAGAAACATTAAAATAAATAAGTGTAAAAGCTTCGGGATTTTTTCCGGAGCTTTTCTTTTTAGTTATAATATCAGAGCGGGTTTAATTATTTTCAGGGTTAAGCTTATTCAGAAAAAGAAAGGTGCTTATTCCCGTAATAGCAGATAATGTGGTACTCAGGATAAAGCTTCCGATCACATATTGAAGCAGATTATTCTTGATCAGCTCAAAATTAAGATCCTGGCTAAGGAAATTACTGTCTCCATGTACAAATGGAGCACCCAGAAATAAGGAGGCTGCAATGATGAAAGGAATAAAAGGAGGTAAACTCACATTGGATGCCACAAAGGCAAGCACTTTATTCAGCTTAAAAAGAACGGATAAGCTGATGACAAGCAGGGTCTGGAATCCCCAAAAAGGAGAAAGACCGATAAAGACTCCAAGTGCAATGGAAAATGCTTTTGTCCGGTTGCTTCCGTCACTTTCCAGTACATCTTCCTTTATGAATCTTTTAAAGCTTTTTTTTTTAAAATTATTCACAAAGTTTCTCGGAATAATGTAGAAAAGGGTAATGGTCACCAAAATTGTGTTCAGAATACTGATTCTGGTGAAATCCTTGAATGGTCTGAAATGAGAAACGCGTTCTGCAGGATCATACAATACTTTTATCGGAATATTTTTTACAGGAACATGCCTCCAGGCAGTTCTTACAATGATCTCAATTTCAAATTCAAACTTAGGGGTAAAATATTTCTTTGGAATTTTATGTAAAGGGTAAAGTCTGTAACCGGACTGAGTATCTTCCAGCCTGATTCCGGTTTCAAACCAGAACCAAAAATTAGAAAACCGGTTTCCGAAGCTGCTCTTTTTTGGAATTCCGTCCTGAGACATATTCCTGTTTCCAATCAGAAGAACATCTTTATCCTCCTGAAGAAGAGCTTCTACAAATACCGGGATATCATCCGGGTAATGTTGTCCATCGGAATCAATGGTTATAGCGTGATTATATCCCAGTTCCTTTGCCTTTCTGAAGCCTGTTTTAAGTCCGTTTCCTTTTCCTTTATTCTGTGGTAAGGAAATGACTGTGATCTGAGGATATCGGTTCAGAATCTGAAGGGTGGAGTCTGTGGAACCATCATTGACCACAATAATACTTTCGGTGTAATTTAAAACACCGTCAATTACCCTTTTCAGAGTCTTTTCATTATTGTAGGTAGGTATTAAAACGCAGATCTTCCTTTCAGAAATTGCATTTTGTATTTCAGCAAGGGACATTGTTCTATTTTAAAGTGGCTCTTTCTGCCTCGGTAATGGTTTTAGACTGCCCTGCAAACCTTTTGATATAGTTTTTCAAAGCAGCATTCTGTTTACTGTAATTATTCAGGAGGAATGCTTTATCATCTTTTAAGCTTCCTCTGTATCCCACAATTTTAGGAATGTTTTCCTGAACACTTAATCTGATCAGACGAAGTTCTGCATTATTAGGATTACTTTTGATAATGCCCTCAAGGTTGGTGGCACCTGTTTTTACAAGCGCTTTTCTGTTTCCTTTGGATACTTTGGCTTCCATGATTTTGGCCGCTGCTTTATATCCTAAAGTTACAGGATCAGAACCGGATTGTTTTTCTGCAGCTTCAATAAAGTTTGTTGTATTAGTGCTGGAGTCATTAGCCTTGGCATAGCTGTTTCTCAGTGTTTCAAGGTCAGACTGAAAGAAGAATAAAAATGCCGCTACGAAGGATAAAATAAGTTTCATGATGTTATTTTTTATAGCTTACAGACAATTTTAATGCAATAGTCTCGCCAAAGGAAGTTACATTTTTTACTTTAACATCTTCCTCGTTTTCAGTAATGTCCAGTTGAAGTTTCAGGTCAGGAGTCTCAAAAGGATTGATAATAGCCATAAATTTTACATTCGAAGCTGTTTTTAAAAATAATTTTGACCCTGTAAATTCTTCTGTAAGTTCTTTTATGATCTGCATCATACAAACTCCTGGCGTCACAGGATTTCCTGGGAAGTGGCCCTTGAAAATATCGTGATCTTTATTCAAATGGATATTAGCAATAAAGCTTCCGTTTTCTGTCTTTTCGTATGATGTTAAACTATAAAAATCTGTAAGAATGGTTTGCATGATCTTATTTTTTAAGATTAAATGTATAATATACTCCAGCCTGGAAAACTACATTGGCATGTTTTCCCTGGTAGTTATTTATGGTATGTAAAAAGCCGTGTTTTATTCTGGCTTCCACTCCAAAGTTCTTGGTAATGTCATAACCCGCCCCTGCAGTAATTCCTAAATCGAAATTATAGGATGGATCAAAGTCTTTTTCCACAACTACATCAATGGTAGGGCCTATAAGCACATTGAAATTTTTAAAATAAAACTTATTGACTAACTGAGTTCCAAAATAAGAAATTTTATATTCATCTCTGTCATTTCTTCCAATACTTTCTACTTTTGCACCTTGTCTTGAATAATTAAATTCAGGTTGCAAAGCATAAAATTTAGTAAGTCTTATATTTCCAAAAAAACCAATATAAAAATCTGTACGGTTCTTAAATTTATAAGATCCTTTTATTTCATCGTAGGAATGAGTGTTTTCATCATAAATTAAGTATTTTTCAACCCCATTGCCTTGTGTGAAATGTGAAAAATTGGCCCCTCCTCTTACTCCAAGGCTGAAAGTTACCTGTGCAAAAGACAGTCCGGAGATGAGAGCAAAAAGCAGAAAATATATTTTCTTCATGTATAAGTTATTCAGTTTCGGTTATTTGAAATAGTTTTATATTGATCTTAAAATCCTTATGATCTAAGTGTAAGCTGTCCGCGAAGATATGTTTTTTCGCATCAAAAGTAAAATCGATCTTTTCTCTGTTATTTTTAGTATAAATAATCTGTTTCAGTAGATTATTTTCTTTGTTAAAGAACAAATAATAGCTTTTATTGTCAATTTTGGAGAGATAGATGTTAGCATTTTCATTTTCAAAGCTTTCGCTCACCGGATATTGTCTTTTTAGAAGTTGCTGAAAGTCATTCTTCAGAAAATTGATGACAATTTTTTTATCCAGATCAGGAAGTACATAATTGAGTTTGAAGTTATTCTCCGAAATCTCAAAATCAATCAGTTTATTGCCAAAATCAGACGTTAATGCGACCCGATGTGTCTTATCATTCAGTTTCTTGATGATGAGAATACCGCTTACATGATTTTTATAAATATCCATCTGGCATTTATAGACATAATCTTCGGCAGACGAAAAATAAAGATTTTCTACTGTCTTTTCATTTATCGGAACCGGTTTTACGTCTGTAAGCTGATAGGTTTTGCAGGAAACAGCCGATAACAGGATCAGGCTATAAAGTAAATTCTGACGCAGGAATCGAAGCATTGATCTTTGTATTTTTAAAAACAATATTCGTAGTATCTCCGGAAGCTTCCGTCATATTTACCTGGGAAACGGTAGATTGATTTTTAGGGAAATAAAGTTCAATCTGTTTGATGTATTTTAAAAGCTGGGACGTCTTCGGTACAAATTTCGCCACATTGTAATTCCCGTTTTTGAAATAGGTCACCGTAAACTCAGGGTCGTTGAACATCGTTCCGTTGGAGCTTCCGACAATCAGTTTATTGATCTTTTCAAAAGTTTTGCTTTTGGCATCTACGGAAGATTTTTTTCCCTGATCGTTGATGTATATTTTATTGCTTTTGAAAACAATGCTGTACTGATAAGGTTTGGTATATTTCCAGCTCAGCATATTAGGGGTCTGCAATGACATTTTTCCGTAGGTAACAATACTTTTATCCAGAAAGTCCAGTTTCTTGGTTTGGGTAAAATCACTTTGCAGGGTCTTGATTTCTTTGGTGTCCGCCGAAACCTTAGATACGAATGCCTTAGCCTCCGCTCCTGACATTGCCGTATTTTGGGCAAAAAAGAAACCGGAAACCAGTAAAAATGCTCCGAAAGCAATATTTTTAATCATTTTTTTTCTTGAATTTATAATAGAATCAACTGTAAAGGTTGAGTACTTTTTATCTGCCAAAAATACTAATAAATCCGCCAGCACACGATACGTTTTTTCTGAAGTGTCGTGAAGAAGGATAATGCTCCCTTTTTTCAGGCCTTTAGTTACTCTTTGATAGATTTTCTTTTCATCATCAATGATCGTGTCCAGAGAGCGGACGTTCCAGCCAACGCTTGTTTTATGAGTCCGTAGTATCGCTTTGGCAATACTAGGATTGGTAACTCCGAAAGGAGGTCTGTATAAGTCTGTTTGTATATTCCCAACCTTCTTTATAACCTTGTCACAGTTTTCGATCTCTGCGGTCATTTTTGAAGCAGATAAAAAACCTGTTGAATTGGAATGGGATAGGGTATGATTTCCGATGGAGTGTCCTTCAGCAATGATTCTTTGAAAAGTTTCAGGATATTTCTCAATCTGTTTTCCGATGCAGAAAAAGGTAGCTTTTATTTCATGTTCTTTAAGCAGATCCAAAAACTTCGGTGTAAATTCAGTAGGGCCATCATCAAAAGTAAGGGCTACTTCCTTGATTTTTGTCCTCTTATGGGTAATACTTTTGACAAAATATCCCAGCTCAATAGCAAATGATCCCCAAACCATCACAGCAGAAAAAGCAAGAAAACAGGCAACATATACCCAAAGGCTTCCCTGAAACGCATAAATAAAAACGTTACAGAAAAGATAAAATAGGATAAATGAATAATGTCTCATCGTCTTTAAAGTTTGTGAATCTAAGTTGTCGTTTTGAGAGCCGCAGAGCAAACTAACGAATCTGAAATTGTATAAAATAGTGATTCTTCCTTCGTCAGAATGACAATACTGCTTTATTTTATAAACCAGTCCTTTTGTCTTTCGGTCAATTAAGCTTTTTCCAGTAATACCAAGCTATGATCGCTACCTGCCAAATGATTGTAAAGAAGAATATTCTTCACTTTTTCTTTTCTCTCTGTATTAATCATCATTACTTCCGGGATCTGCTGATCCTTAAGAATATGACATGCTATAAATGTAGAAAAACCACTTGCAGTATTGAATTCCCCACTCAAATGTTTGTAATACAATAAAGCAGAGTCCTGAAAAAGATCCATAGCTTTAGTATAATAGACATCAGAGTTTGCATCACCACTATAACCTAAAATGACAGCATCAATATCTTTTGCTGAAAGGTTGTTCTTCGTCAAAAATTTCTGTATAAAATCTGAAGTTTCTTCCAGATCTAATCCATTGCTGATTTTAATATCTGTAAGTTTTGCATAGGCATTTTCTGTTTTATCTTTCCCCAAAACAAAAAAGCTGGCACCTTCGCCCCAAATAACTCCATTGGTTGTGGAATTCAAATAATCTGCGGGAAGGTCTGCCTCCTTTTTAACGGTATTATTCAGACAGTAGAGTTCCATTGTTCTGTCAGTTTGCTCATCGGTAGAACCTACCAGAACATTTTCAGCTTCACCATCTTTGATCTGAAGCAGTGCATCCAGGAATGAAAATTCCAGCGATGAAGACGTATTTACATAGGTGAAGTTGTAGCCATGGCACTGTAATCCCAGTGCAATCTGACCTGCAACAGTATTATGGGTAGACTGAATGAAAAATGTAGGAGTTAGAAATTCCTCATGGTTATCAATCACATTTTTCAGAAACTTTTCAGAATCCTGTGAACATCCCATTCCGGTTCCTACAATAATAGCATCCGGCTGTTCTATTCCAGCTTCTTTTAAAGCATAGTGTGAAGCTACAGAACTCATTTTTACCGTTTTGGACATTCTCCTGATCATGGCAGGTGGAATGAATTCCTTGTAATTAGGTTCTATGGCTTTAATAATCTTTACCGAGTTTTCCGGCTTAAGATTCTGAAGAATATTTTCGCTTAAAGTGCCCTGAACGGAGATACAGGATGCACTGTTGATGTATACTGTACTCATGACTTTGAGAAAATTAAGGTTGAACAGTTTCCTCCAAACCCAAATGAATTGGAAAGAACATGATTGATATTCTTCTCCTTCAGCTCAGTAACCGGAGTTAAATCAAACTCTTCCATTTTTGTTTTAAAATTCAGGTTCGGAAAGATAAGGTTATGCTGCATCGCTAAAATTGAAAATACAGCTTCAATGCCGGCAGCGGCAGCCAGTGTATGTCCTGTAAATGCTTTTGTGGAGCTGAATTCAGGAACGTTATTTTCTCCAAATATCCTGATCATAGCAATTCCTTCTGATAAATCATTATTGGGAGTTGCTGTTCCATGAACATTGATATAGTCGATCTCTTCTTTTTTTAATCCTGAAGTTTTCAGTGCTTGCTGCATGGCTAAAAAGGCTCCCTGGCCGTTTTCAGAAGACGCAGTTTGGTGATGTGCATCGTTGGCATTTCCGTAACCGGAAAGATAGGCCAGCACCTTTTTGTTTTCCTTTTTTACAATTTCTTCAGACTCAAGAACTATGAAAGCAGCAGCTTCTCCAAGGTTCAGGCCTTTTCTGTCATTATCAAAAGGAGTATTGTAAGAATCGGTAAGGATCATCAGAGTATTGAAACCATTCAGGGTAAACTTTGAAAGAGAATCTGTTCCTCCAACGATCACACGGTCCAAAATTCCGTTTTTAATCAGTTTTGCCCCCATCATGATGGCATTGGCTGCAGATGAACAAGCAGTGCTGATAGTGGAAACCATGCCTTTTAATCCCAAATGACCGGCTATCGCCAATGAGGAATTTCCGGCATCATGAGCATCAATATATTTTTGCTTTTCAGGAAAGTTTTCATAGGAATAGAAGTACTTTTCAGTAATATCCATTCCGCCAACACTGGTGGAGGAGATCATTCCGGTTCTGTACCCGTTGATATCTGATATTCCGGCACTTTCTACAGCTTCTTTGGCAGCAACCATACCTAATAAGGATGTTCTTGTGACATTGTTGTCTGCGTTAAGTTGAAGTTTTTGTACAAGTTCCTCGTTGGATAATTTTATTTCACCTGTTTTAATGGTTCCGGCATGACGGGTTTCAAACATCTGAATATCTGAAATACCATGCTTTCCGGATTGCAATGAAATAAAATTTTCTTCCACATTGTTTCCGATGGAGGAAATGATGCCCATTCCTGTGATGGCAATTTTTTGACTCATTAATTAGTTTTCTATGAATTATTTAAACGCAATGAGCGCAAAGCTTTATTTTTCAAACTGTTTTTAAGCTCGCAAGGGCGTTTCACTTAGCCAAGAAAATACAATTCATTGCTAAGTGAAGCGCCTTTACGACCGAAAATATTTCCGATGTTTAAAAAGCTCAGCGAACCTAGCGTTTGAAAAAAATTATTTTGTTCTGTTATTTTCGATGAATTGAGCCATGGTATCGATAGATTGGAAAATTTCCTTTCCTTTTTTAGGATCAGCTAATTTTATTCCATAGTCTTTATCAAGAAGAACGATTAATTCTAAAGCATCAATAGAGTCTAATCCTAATCCACCTCCGAATAATGGATCAGTATCTTTGATTTCCTCTACAGAAACGTCTTCAAGGTTAAGGACTTCAATAATTTTGTGCTTCAATTCAGTTTTTAAGTTTTCCATAAAAAGTTTTAATTTAATAATGTACCGATATAACAGTTTATCAATGCGTTAATGATTTGTCATTGTTGCATTTTCAGATTGCCGGATGGTTACATTTTTATAAGGTTAGCAAATATACAAAAGCTTTATAATTTTCCTGAAATAATTCAACCCAGCCGCACAATACTTTATCTGCTTTTTCTGATTGAAGAATCTGTTCTGCATAATCATTTAAAAAATTTTCATCAAAATCATCGAGAACGAAGAAAGCATTCTCTGTCTGCATTTTGTGCTTAATGCTGATTTCACCTACACAGATGTTGGGTAAAGTATAAACAAAGACTGCAGGGCTCGGAAAGTAATTTTCCTGAGAATTGATGCTTTCCTGGTATTTGAAATCGGTATCCAGACTGGATGACCGGTTGGCAAAAACCAATGCGGTTCTGCTGTGATCTTCATCTTCTTTTAAGATCATTTCGGCAGAGAGAAAAGCCAGTTTGCTCAGGTTATCCATTTTATGAAACTTTGGATAGTTCAGCTCTGCATTTTTATAGGCTTCTTTAGCAAACTCCGGGAATATATTGCTTTTGGATTCAAAAATAAGATTTCCGTCAACGGTTATCTTTGAATGTTCTATAGTACAGGTTTTTGTTTTCTTCATTAATGGTATTTCCATTTTTTACAAATATAAAATAATTTGAAATGACAGCGAGTTGTTATGGGGTGCATTCAAATTTTTAAATATTTATTTTTTTTATCCCTTATTGGTGAAAAAAATAGTATATTCGAAAACTAAAAAACATCTATGAGAGGAAAAATTATTCTTCGGTTGGCCCTGTTATCAGTGCTGACACTTTTTATCTATTCCTGCCGGACGGAAGATGAAGTACTTCCCAAAGAAGAGCAGGCCCAATTCAGGGCTCCTATTGAAATGTTCCTGAAATTTGAAGAGAAGGCTCAGGCTGATCCGGAATTCAGATCTCAGAACAGGCAGCAGGCATCCGGTCAAACTAACCAAAAGAATGCCTCTTACAATACCTCCCCAGTAAATATTCCTATCTCTCAGGTGAGCTATAAACTGCCATTCAGAGAAACCATAGAATCATTTTTCCAAAACAATCCTGCTTTAGGGCTGGAATTTTATAAAGATTTTGGAAATCCTTTTTATAATGTATCTACCTATACTTATGGAGATAGTTCCAAGGCTATTGCCTTTCCTATTCTTCAGGGAGATCGGGTAACGGCTTTTATTCATGGTATTGTTACTCCCAACAGAGATTATGTACAGTTTACTATTGTCCAGAATAATGATCCTGTAACGCTGAGAGTATTAGCCATTCTTCAGGATGCGGTAGATAACTTATATCCCAAAAATCCTACTCCAATGGGGAAATTTGCTAAAGAGCAAAATATTAGGGTTAACGATATCGAGGAAATCACCATCATTAAATTCAATGTTTTTTCTGGTGGCGGTGGCGGTTTCGGATATATGTTCCCTGGAAGAGAGTGGTGGAAGGATTCTCCATGGAAGGAAGCTAATGGAGCACATCTGGGCAGTGGAGGAGGAAAAGCAATGTCCGGTGATGGTTCTAAACATAAGTTTCCGGATTATCTGGATCCTGAGGATGATCCTTGTGAGAAAACAAAGAAGCTTTTGGATGATATTGCTGTTCAGCTTAAAGTAAAGGATTTGAAAGAGCATGTAGAGAAGGGAGCGAAGGGAGAAAAAGGCTGGAAGTTTAATAAAGATGGAAGTGCACCTACAGAAACCACCGAAAATGGAGAGCATAGTGTAAATTTTGGAGATCCCTCTACCATAAATGGAGGTTATCATAATCATACAGAAACAGGAGTACATATATTTTCTTCAGATGATATTTCTACTTTAATAGAAATTGCAAGATACCAGAGTATAGGAAATACAGGTGATGCCTATATGGGAGTGGTAGCTCCCGGTGGCATACATTATGTAATGTATTTTGATGGAAGTCATGGGGATTTACCCATCCCGAATTCTTATTCTGAATTACAAAGAGATACATGGAATGTTAATCAAAAAATTCAATCCTTTAAATTATTGAAAGTAGAGAGTTTTATAAGTGTTGTTAATGGGAATAAAGAATTGAATAGTAGAGGGTTGGAGCAAATTTTTTTCTCAACATTAAAAAGTATGGGATTAGAAAATAAAATAAATCTTCAAAAAATAGACTACATTACTAATAATGTTTCAACAATTAAATTAAATTCAGATGGAAGTACAAGTTCAACTGTTTGTCCAAACCAAAAATAATATAGTATAGATTATGGAGTTAAAATTTTTTTTAAAAAAGCAAGTGTATATTTTTCTAGTTTTGTGCTTAGGTTTAATTAGTTGTAAGGCACAGCAGGTATTACCATTAAATACCTCTGATTACAGTTCACCAACAAACTCATATTTTAAAGACCTAGATAATGAATTGAGCCCATACATTGGTACTTGGAAATCAATTTTTCAAAATAAAACAATTATACTAAATATTACAAAAGAAATAAAAAGACCTTATTCTGAGTGGGGGAAAAGTTTTTTTTCAGATGTTCTTATTGTAAAATATGAAATAAAAGATTCAAATGGGAATATTTTACAAACTACTTTAAATAATACATATCATCCTAATGCAGCCATTAAAAATCTAATATTAAGTTTAGGTACAAAAGCTGATGGACAAATTGATTTACTATATGCTGGTGGAAATTGTAGTGTAGGAATTGGAGATATTATTTTCAAGAAACTAAGTTCTACTCAATTTTCATGGAACTATTATCCTGGAACCACAACAAGAAATGACATTACTTGTCCTCCTGATAAAGACTACACAATTTATCTTCCAGAGACAGAGAATCTGATCTTTACAAAGCAGTAATGAGAAATGGATGGATCATATTTGGTTTTTTGGTCGTGTTTTCTTGCAAGGCACAACAGGTATTGCCATTAAATGCCTCTGATTACAGTTCACCAACAAACTCATATTTTAAAGATCTAGATAATGAATTAGGTACTTGGGAGTCAATTTTTCAAAATAAAATAACTTCTAAGCAATAGTGAATAACTTACTTACAATATTGGGGATATTCGTTGTGTGTTTTTGTGAAGCACAAACAATATATTCATTAAGACCTACCGAAATAAACCTTTTGAATAATTCTTATGAAAAAGATACTAATAATGAATTACAAGCATATGAAGGTATTTGGAGGGGAGAATGGAACAATAAAATATTTATTATTACTTTAAAAAAAATCACTAACAAATATGATAATGATGTTAAACGCTATAGAGATTATTTAGTCGGGCGGTTTATTGTAAAAGATTCTAATGAGCATACTTTATTTGATAATATTAAATCTTCAGATGATCAAGCTAAAATTCAGGGAATTAATTTTAGAAGATATGGCAATAAATACTCTTTGATTTATAATGATCCAGAATTATGTCATATAACAGGAAATATTGCTATTAATTTTATAGATACAGTCAAAACAAAATTGGAATGGAAGTATTATCAAAATAGTGATTGGACAGATAATGATTGTTTTTATCATGGGTTGCCACAATCCCAACGTCCTGATCCTTTGCCACAAAATATAATACTTACCAAGCAATAATGAATGATATATTTAAAATACTAGGAACTTTGGTTGCTAATTTTGGTGGAAAAACAATTACTTTCTTGATTACCAGACAAGAGCATAAAACATTTAAAATGCCTAAAACAACAGATTTTTATTATCAAGATGCATTGAATATCAATATTGTAAAGAACTCAAGTGGAGTGGAAGTGCAAAATAACAGTAATGTTCAGTATGAGTATGATAGGAAAGCAATAACGAGTATGTTTGTTAATAATGGTATTGTAAATTTTTATTATACCAGAACTAATTGTGGCGCAGGTTGGGGTAGTATAAACCTTAAAAAAATAAGTAATACGGAGGTTTCATGGACTTATCTTCCTAATGATACAGTGTTAACAGCCAAAAATTGCCCAGGAAATCCTGATATAACTTATCTGCCAGAAACAAAAAATCTGATTTTCACTAAACAGTAATTCAATAATTCAAAAGGTCGATATATTTAACAATGGAGAAAAAATCGTTTATATTATTTATACTCTATTTCTGTTTTTATTGTGCAGGACAAGAAATAAAAATTCCAGATAATTTTAGTGAGTATCCAATTCCTAAAGTAGAGTCTAAAGAGAATGGTATGATCTCATTAATTCTAAGGATTGTTATGCTGTAAAAAAAGAGAATAATAGATTGGTAGTAGAAAAGACCAATTATTATAAAAAGAATTCTGAATTAGAAATCGAAGATGGAAAATTGATTGGAGAAAATAAAGGAGAATGGGGAGGGGAATTATATTTTGAGCCTAAAAAAGACAAAGAAAAAAATGTGAAAATAAAATTTGGAAATATTGTTGATATCTTCAAATTTCAGAACAAAATTTATTTCACTGAAGGTTCAGGTATTTGGGGAAGTTTGTATGAATTAAACAAAGATTCAGTTTTTACATATAAAAAAATAGAATCATTTGGAGACGCCCTAGAAGCATTAACTGTATTTAATAATATTATTTATATTGTTTCTCATCATAGTTTTTATAAAGTAGTGAATCAAGAAGCAATACTTATTTTTAGGAATCAGTTTTGGAGAGGCCTATATCCAAATTCCGTAGCTGTATTCGATGAAGAACATATTTTTATTGGTATGCGGAGTGGAATTGCTAAGCTCAATATTGTCAAAAAAGAAGTTAGCTTTTATCGGGAAAAAAGATTTGATACTTACTAAACAATAATAAAAACCACCAGAATTGGGTGGTTTTTATCATTTATATGATAGATAGAATTAACATTTTTCCAACACAATCGCCGCATTACAGCCTCCAAAACCAGAAGCCGTTTTCAGAATATACTTTACTGTTGCTGACTGGTTTTCTCTGATAATATTCAACGGCTGGGAAACCCCCATTTCTTCAAAATTCTTAGAAGGAAGTAAAGTGTTTTGAAGAGCACTTTCCATAGAAATGATGCTTTCCAATAATCCCGAAGCCCCTAAACAATGGCCATAGAATCCTTTCATGCTGTTAAGCGGGACGTTTTGAAGATTCATTCTGCTGAATGCCATGCTTTCCATCTCATCGTTGTATACTGTTGCCGTTCCGTGGGCAGAAATAAAATCGATCTGTTCTGCGGAAACATTAGCTTCCATCATAGCATTTCTGATGCTTCCGTATAAGCCGTCTCCTGTTCTGGAAGGGCCGGAAATATGATTGGCATCATTGATGGCTGAATCTCCCAATACTTTAAATCTGAAATTTTCATTTTCAGAAGGGTCAACTGTGATATAAACGGCGGCCGCTGCCTCACCAATATTGATCCCATTTCTGTTTTTATCATACGGTTTGCAAGGCTCTGAACCAATAGCCTGAAATGAATTGAATCCGGAAATTACAAATTCAGAAATTTCATCTCCTGCAATCACAAAGGCATCTCTGTATTTTCCTGCCTGAATCATATTCCTGGCAACAGCAATAGCCATTACCCCGGAAACACAGGCATTAGATACTACAATAGGCTTGGTTTTAAATCCGAAAAAATCAGCAATTTTCTGGGCTAATTGCGATAAATAGACGCCTTCAGGCAGTTCAGTCTGATTTTTTAATAGACTGATATTCCCTTTTGTTGTAGATAGAATGAAAGCTGTCTCTTCAGAAATGTTATGTTTTTCAACAAGAGGTTTCATGCTTAAAAGCAGCATTTTTTCCAGTCTTGTGAAGTTTTGAGCAGTATTTCCGGTGAAGTTTCTGTCGAACTCTTCATCCAGTTTTTCAGAATTGATACAGGAAGCATAAAAAGCGTCCTGATTTTCTATAATCTGATGTAAAGCAACTCCTGATTGCCCTGCTAAAAGAGCTTCCCAATTAGAATCCACATCGAAGCCAAGGGGAGTTACGCAGTTGTAGTCTGTGATATAAATTTCCTTCTTCATGATAATCCCATTTTATCTTTCCAGGTTTGAAAAAACTCTGGGTTGTACAGACATAAACTTCCATTGCTGTCCAGGAATACCTGAATAGTTTCTCCACTGCATACTAGTTTATTTTCCTGGTTGAAAATTTCATACTTATAAATAAGCTTGGCGGAAACAGAATTGATAAAAGTCGTTACAATCCTGAATGTTTCTCCATATTTTAAAGGAAGAAAATGTTCACAGGTGCTCTTTACAATAGGCGTTACATAGCCCGCGTTCTGAATGTCAAGATAGGTAAGACCATGCTGACGTCCAAAAGCTTCTCTTCCGTCTTCAAAATACACAATGTAATGCCCATGCCAGACAATTCCCAGCGGGTCTGTTTCATTGAATCGTACTCTTACTTCTTCGGTACAGGTTAATATATTTTCGTTAGACTGCATGTTGTTTTTTAGTTGTCAGGAAATTCCAGACAATATTAATAATAAAATCGATTAAATATTATGAAGCTTTCTTTCGTAAAAAATAGAAATGGATACGGTGGCAAGATAAAATAAAAACAGGAATACCAGTTCCTTGGCAATACCTCCGATTCCGCTGTTTCTTAGAATAATATCATAATAAGCATTCAATCCCCAGTTCATAGGTGAAAATTTGGCTACCGTCTGCATGAATTCAGGCATTAAGAATACCGGAACCCAGATTCCACCGATTGCTGCCAATACTACTACAGATGTTGCTCCAAAAGGTGCAGATTGTTCCTGTGTATCAGCAATCGTTCCCAATAATACTCCAAACCCAATGGCGGCAAGGCCGGAGAATAGAGTTACCGTAATAAGCTGGAACATTTTTCCGGATACATCAAATGCCGGAAGATCCATATAGGGAAAAAGATAAATACCTACAGCTACCATCAATAAAAACTGAATGATACAGATAATAAGATATGTAAATGTCTTTCCTAAAATATGAACGAAATAAGGGGTAGGGCTTATTCTTGCTCTTACACTTGTACCCTGGCTTTTTTCCTTTACCAGGTTGATGGATAGAGGAACTACGATGAAAAAGATTGCAAAAAGAGTCCAGGCAGGAACGTTATGCTGAACAGAATTCGGCATAATATCCATTTCTCCTTTTTTCGGGGTGATTTCCTTGAAGCTGATGAGGTTCTTATTCTCTTCAAGGTTTTCAGTTGTTCCCAGCTGATCCTGGAATGCTTTATAGATCTTTTTATTTTCGATCTCAAAAACCATTTTGTTCACTGAGTTCATCACCGAATTTTTGAATCCGGCATTAGTGGCAGGATCAAAATATAAATGAATCTCTTTAGCTTTCGGAGCTTCTATTTTTGTTTTTGCAGAATCACCTTCTAAACCAAATGAGCTTACAATAGCCTGAACTTTGGAGTCGATATTAGAATTTAAATCCTTCGTAAGATCTTCAGGAATGACAATAGCCATCTGATAATCTCCTGCAAATACAGCATCCTGAGCCGATTTTTCGTTATAATTAGTCAGTAACTGGAATGTTTTACTGTTTTCCAGCTCCCCTTTTATATTTTTGGAAACCTCAGATTTGTCGTTATCAATAAAAATGATCGGGATTTTTGAACCTTCAAGATTTTTAAAGGTAGAATCCTGGATCAGGGTAATCGTTACAATCAAAAGTAATGGCATTACAAAAATAATGACGATTCCTCCGATATCTCTTTTTAGCAGAAGAATTTCCTTAATAAAGCTTCTCCACAGTTTATACAACAACATCTCTTAATTCTTTTCCGGTTAATGAAATGAAAACATCTTCAAGGTTTTCTGCATGGGCAATCTGAGAAACAAGCTCTTCGGGAGTTCCTACTGCGTGAATTCTTCCTTTATCAATAATAGCAATCTTGGTACAGAATTCTTCGGCCTCAGAAAGATGGTGGGAAGTATAAATGATGCACGTTCCGCTTTTATTCAGTTCTAAAAGGAAATCTATGATAACTTTTTTAGATTGTACATCTACTCCTACTGTAGGTTCATCCAAAAACAATACTTTCGGATTGTGAAGGGTTCCGGCGATGAGGTTGCAGCGACGCTTCATTCCTCCTGAGAATTGTCCTACCTGCTTATTGGCAAATTTTGAAAGCCCCATGATTTCCAGGGAATCATCAATGGCTCTGGTAAGTTGTTTATGCTTTAATCCGTATAAGCTGCCAAAGAACATCAGGTTTTCTTTTGCGGTAAGGGTAGGATAGAGTGCATATTCCTGTGGAACAATTCCCATAATCTGTCTGATCTTGAAATTGTCTTTTTGTGGAGACATTCCATTGATGGTAAATTGTCCTGAAGTAGGTTTTATTAACCCTGAAAGCATAGAAATCAAAGTAGTTTTCCCTGCTCCGTTGGGCCCAAGAATTCCGTAGATATCATTTTTGTCGATATTCAAGGAGATATCATTGACAGAAAACTCGTCGGAATTTTTGTATTTTTTATATAGATTTTTAATCTCAATCATATTTTCTGCCATATCAGATCGCTTTTCTCAGTTTTTTATAGAAAGCTTCTTCTAAATCTGCAATATGAAGCATGGTTTTTGATAAAGTGTTGTAGATGTCGCTCTTAGCATTTCTGTTTTTGTACACTCTGGCAATATCTACTGCAAAATCTCTCCAAAGATCCCCGATAGAGGTAATTTCTTTTGAAAGTTCTTTTAGTTCATCATTTTTAAGGATAACAGCCGCTTCCTGAAGAAATGCTCCATAAATAAACCTGAAACCTCCGCCTCCGGTTCCAATTTCTTCCTGCATTCTGATCAATTGGCCGAGGTAATGGTTGGTTACTTTTGTTCCTTTCTTCTCTGCCCATTTCGGGATACTTTTAGCAACCCATCTCATAGCTTTTATTCCGATAAGTGGTACCGGAGCCAGCATATTTTTACAGGTATCCTTAATCCCTTTTTTAATAGCTTCTTCCAAATGAACATCTTCAGGAATATAAATAGGGTAGTACATATGTCCTTTTGGAGGAAGTGCTCCTTTGGCATATCTTACTTTTTCAAGTTCTGCTTCGGTAAGAGTTGTGGTATAATCCATCACCGGATCACTGATAAGAAATTTTCCATCTTCTTTACCATATACAACCAGGTTGTGGGCATTGAAGTGGAATTTATATTCTTCAGGGAAATAGGTAAGGTTGAAAACTCCTACCTGAAGTCCTGTAGGGATATTTTGTGCTAAGTTTCTCTCCAGTGCTTTTTGAGCATCCTGGGGATTCGAGAATTTTTCTCTTTTGATTTTAATTCCTAATCTTTTTGCTGCTTTACTGAAAATAGCACCCGGCATCGGACGATAGCTGAAGCCCGGAGCAAAATTCACTTTTAAAAAAGGAAGATAGACAAAAAACAGTCCAGAACCGATTCCGAAGATCATAGGTTCGCTTAGTTTCAGTCCTCTGTTAAGCAGTAGATTAGAAGCAACACCGTTTTCGCAATGCGCAGTCTGATGGTGTTCAAAGTTTAATTTCATTTGCAGTTTATATCTTTTTCATAGGTGAATAAAATGGTGTGTATGACCTTATTTATTTCCCGTCGAAGTTTTTTAGTTCATTCACTGAAATCCCAAATGCATCGGCATATTTTTTCAGTGCAGTTTCGCTAAGTGTTTTAAATACTTTGGGTTTGAAGTGTCTTTTTACCCTCCATTGCCACATTCCTACATAAGAGGCCAATACTCCCAGATCCATTTTATTATGTTCCATAAAATAAACGATAGGGCTTACGATATTATTGGCAACGTTCTGTTTGGCTTCTTCAATTCTCTCATGTATCAATTCCATGGACTCGTCCAAAGCTGCTTTTTTGGCATCCCAGCCCGTACTGTTGGCTGTTGTATAATTATCATTTTCATCCGTTACATACAGAACTTCTGTCATGTTAGCGGATTTCAGATTACTTTCGTCTTGAGGCAGGTCTTGTTTTTTCATCTGAATGTTTAATTTTTTAGATTCCAGATGAAATGAGATTCACCTGTTTTGATTCTTTTAATCAGGTGGCTAAAATAGTGAAAATACATAATATGAAAATTATGCCAAACCTGATCATGATATTGTTATGAAATAGAGGTGATATCAGTGTTTTGGTCAGGGCTTACACTTCAGTACTTATGAATTTATTTTCCCGTTTATATAAGGCATGAATTAATTTTATCTTCATCCTTCAGGCTCAGATAGTATAAAAAAAACTGTTTTTCTCAGTTTTTAAAACAAGGATGTTTAACTATCGGGATGTAATGAAATCTTAAGAAATACTGTTAATACTTATAATGGAAGCTGTAACAAGTACTCCATATTATAAGACTAATGGATTTGAAATTTGGATAAAAAAATAACGATTAAATACTAACTATGAAAAAAATTTTTATTTCTGTTTCGCTTTTCTGCATGCTTAGTGCTATGGCTCAGAAATTCGATACTCAGAAATTAACTGATGCTCAGGGTTATACTTATGAAACAGTAAAGAATGACCAGGCAGGAGTAAGAGTCTACACTCTGAAAAACGGATTGAAGGTTTATCTGGCAAAAAATGAAGATGCTCCAAGAATCCAGACTTATATTCCGGTAAGAACGGGATCTAATAATGACCCAAGTGATAATACGGGACTTGCTCACTACCTAGAGCATATGGTCTTCAAAGGAACTTCGCATCTTGGAACCCAGGATTGGGCAAAAGAAAAAGCCTTATTACAGCAGATTTCCGATCTTTATGAACAGCATAAAGCAGAGAAGGATCCGGCAAAGAAAAAAGAGCTCTATAAAAAGATAGATGAGGTATCTCAGGAAGCTTCAAAATTTGCCATTGCGAATGAATATGATAAAGCTATTTCTTCATTAGGTGCCACAGGAACCAATGCACATACCTGGCTGGATGAAACTGTTTACAAAAACAATATTCCATCCAATGAGCTGGAAAAATGGTTAAAGGTTGAAAAGGAACGTTTTTCAGAACTGGTACTTCGTCTTTTCCATACAGAATTGGAAGCCGTGTACGAGGAGTACAACAGAGCTCAGGATAATGACGGACGTTTGGTAAACTATGCTTTGATGGAAGCCCTTTTTCCAAAGCATCCCAACGGACAGCAAACCACTATCGGTACTTCTGAACACCTGAAAAGCCCTTCAATGATTGCTATACACAAGTATTTTGATACCTACTATGTGCCTAATAATATGGCGGTAGTATTGGTTGGAGATATAGATTTCGATAAAACTATAAAGTTAGTTGACCAATATTTCGGATCTTTCAAATACAAGGATATTCCGATGAAAAAGATGGTGACGGAAGCTCCAATGAATCAGGTTGTTTCCAGAACAGTAAAAAGCCCCTCTACTCCAAGAATGACAATGGCATGGAGAACGGATTCTTATGGAACGCAGGAGGCTAGACTTGCAGATGTAGTCGCTGAAATTCTAAGCAACAGAGGAGATGCAGGGTTGATCGACCTTAATATCAATCAAAAGCAAAAAACTTTAGGGGCAGGTGCTTATGAATCTCCATTCAAAATGTATGGAATGTTTGCATTATCTGTTACACCTAAGGACGGGCAAAGTTTTGATGAAGCTAAAAAATTGTTATTGGACCAGCTTGATCTGGTTAAAAAAGGACAATTCCCGGATTGGCTTCTTAAAGCTATTGTAAATGATAAGAAAGTTCAGCGTATGAAAGGTTTTGAAACAGCTGACGGCCTGGCTACTGAGCTTTACGACTCTTATATTAAGGGGAGAACCTGGGAGCAGGAGCTGGATGAGATCAATCAGTACGAAAAGATTACTAAGGCTGATGTTGTAAAGTTTGCCAATGATTTCTTTAAGGATAACTATGTGGTTGTTTACAAAGAAAAGGGTGTGAATGATAAGCTTGTTCGTGTAGAAAATCCGGGAATTACACCTATTAAACTGAACAGGGAAGCTCAATCGCCTTTCCTTAAAGATATTTTAAATACTAAAGTTACTGAAATTAAGCCTGAATTCATCGATTATAAAACTGCAATTCAGACTTCAAATATAAAAGACAAAACGGTAAATTTTGTAAAGAATAAATACAATGAAATTGCTCAGATAAGTTATGTTTTCCCTTTCGGAACAGATAATGATAAAGAACTTTCGCTGGCAGGTACTGTTTTCGAATACCTTGGAACGGATAAATATACTCCGGAGCAACTGAAGGAAGAGTTCTATAAGCTGGGGGTTTCTTATAGATTCATAACATCGAATGACCAAACGACTATTACTTTATCCGGGCTTGAAAGCAATATGAAGAAAGGCGTAGAATTAATGAATCATTGGTTATCAAATGTAAAGGCAGATAAAGCTGTTTACAGCCAGACGGTAAAAACAATTCTTGAGGCGAGAGAAGCAGGTAAGAAAGATAAGGTGAGAATTATGGGAGCACTTTCCAACTATGCAAAATATGGAAAGGAGTCCAGAATGATAGATGTTATCTCCAAAGCACGCCTTGAGAGCATTGATGCTACAGAATTAATGAAAAAGGTAAAAACGCTAAACCAATATCCTTACCAGATACTGCTTTACGGAAAAGATCAGGCAGGTATGGAAAATGCTGTAAAACCTTATATCACCAATACAAGTTTGCAGCCTGCAAAAGCTAAGGAATATGCAGAACCTGCTACAACAGGAAAAGTATACTTCACAAACTATGATATGGTACAGATGGAAATGGCTAAAGTAGCAAAAGCAAGCCCTGTAAACCTAAACAATTTCGGAAAAGCAAATGTGTTCAATGAATACTTCGGAAGAGGCTTATCTTCTATTGTTTTCCAGGAGATCAGAGAAAGTAAATCTTTAGCTTATTCTGCTTATGTTTCTTATGCTAACGCTTCAGAAAAAGGGCATGCTAACTATATTACCAACTATATTGGAACACAGTCCAATAAACTTCCTTTAGCTGTAAATGCAATGAGTGAGCTAATGGCTGAATTACCGCAGATTCCAACACAGTTTGAAAATGCAAAAGGGTCAGCATTGAAACAGATTGCATCCAACAGAATCAACAGAACGAATATTTTCTTTAGTCAGTTGACACTTAAAAAGCTAGGTGTTGATTATGATATCAGAAAAGATACATACGCTGAAATTCAGGGGCTGACATTGCCTCAGCTTACAGGATTCTACAACACTGAGGTGAAACCTGTACAATACAATACGGCGATCATTGGTAAAAAAGAAAACCTGAATATGGAATCCATCAACAAGATGGGAGAGTTCCAGGAATTGTCTCTTGAAGAGATTTTCGGATACTAATATTTTAGTTTTAATAATAGGTGAAGTGGAGCAGAAATGCTCCACTTTTTTGTTTGAATATGGTATTTGTCTGATAGTGAATGTTCCACAGAATTGTAGAATGTTTCACGTGAAATATAATGCTGTTTAAGCATAAATGTTACGAATAATTCCACAAATAGGTGCAATCATTTATAAGGTGTTGGGTTATTGTTTTTAACCCAATAGTTTGCAAAAGGATTATCCATTGTCGATATTTTCGATCGCAAAGGCGTTTCACTTAGCAAGGGAAGAAAGAAATATCTTTGATCAGTTTGTTGGGTTTTAATTCAATAGAGGAGGGCTAAAAGCTTTCCTAAATAAAAAATAAAATTACTTTGGCTTTAACCAAAACCTATTTATTGGGGACACAATACCCTCTCTCTCAAAAATAGTCAGGAATCTTAGCTGGGTGAAACGCCCTTGCGAACTTAAAAAAATAGAAATAAGCACTTTCTTTGCGACCGTAGCGTTAAAACATAAAGAAAAAATATCAATCATTGTAAAACAAAAAGCTGCACGAAACGTACAGCTTTTAAAGTCTTTTTCTTTCTTTTTATGATTTTACCTCCTGAATAAACAGGTTAATCTCTGCTCTTATCAACAATTCATCATTGTTGAACGTTTCGCAGAAGATATGGCAGATATTTTCAAACTGGGAAATCAGTGATGCTTTTGAAATGATCTTGTCATTTACTTTGGGGAGCCCGAAAACCTCAATCTTTTTGATATTAGTGATAAAACCTATCACCTTGGTATTGGCTTCAGGATTTTCAAAGAAGCTTTGTCCAAGGATGGATGAACAGGTCTGTGCCAGGTTCTCAATTAAACCTGCTTCTACAAATTCATTATTATGAACAAATATATTGTTTTCTTTTATTTCAAAGGAAGTCACTACTTTTTCCTTGGTCAGTTCCAGAATATAGTCTGCCATAAGCATCGGTTCACGATGCGGTAAAAAGTTGTGAATATTGATGATATTTTCTTCCCTGATTTCCATTAAAAGTTATTTTACAGCAGTTTTCATTTGAGATTTTGCAATTACTTCACCATTTAATTTCGTAACGATGTCTACCAGAGTTACTCCCATTACTTCATTGAGGATGGTTACCTCCGATTTCAGATGATCCCCAACTTTAGGCAATATTTCAGCTTCAAAAGATTTGATGGCTCCAATGTATCCTGTAGGAGCGTCTTTTCCAAGCAGATAATACTTGTACCCTGTATGAAGTGCTACACTCTGTGCCTGATGCTCAATCAGCCCGGAAGCCTGAAAAAATCCGTCCTGAACAAATAGATTACCGTCTTTAATTTCAAATCCGGAAATAAGATGGTTTTCAGAATATTCCGACAGCTCATGGACCATGACAAATGGGGCACGTTGTGGAATAAGGCTTTCTACAAAATTTTTATCGGATGTTGGCAGTCTGTTTTCCATTAGCAAACGGTTAATAAAGAGCAAGAATAGGCAAATCTTCCGCTTTCAGGAACGCAAAGAAGAATTTTTTCTCCTTTTTTCAATGTTCCGGAGTTCATCAGTTGCTCTAAGGCGATAAAGATAGATCCGGCTCCGATATTTCCTACTTCAGAAAGGTTGTAGAACCATTTTTCAGCAGGGAAATCCATTCCTTTTTTAGCAAATTCTTCTTTTAACCCGTCTTTGAAATACCCCGAAGAGATATGAGCCAATACGTGGTCAATTTTTTCAGGATCCAGATTATGTTTATCGAAAGAAGCCCTTAAGCTTTCAGCACCTTTTACAAGAATGTATTTATCCAGAATCTTTGTATCCTGTTTGATAGCGAAAATAGATTGCTTCAGCCATTCGTCAGATGGATAATCTGCCCATGATTTTAAGCTTCCGTCTTCCTGTTTGTCACATCCTGCATACATACATGCTTCAATCTCATGAGCGTAAGAATAGAAATCGATAAATTCCACTCTTAAAGAAATTCCGTTTTCTCTGGGTTTATTTTCCAGTAAGAAAGCACCTGCTCCGTCAGAAAGCATCCATCTAAGGAATTCTCTTTTGAAAGCAATAATAGGTCTTTCTTCTAATAATATTAAATTTTCAGCTTCATGATTGAATTTATCTGCCGTCATCCATGCAGACATTCTTTCAGAACCTGCACATACTGCGCTTTCCTGTACTCCGGCTCTTACCGAAAGGAATCCGTAGTTAAGGGCATTCATCCCTGAGTTGCAAAGTCCGGTAGCTGTGTTGATCTCAATAGATTTTCCGATGTTCAGCTCGCCATGAACCATAGAAGCATGTGAAGGCTGGATCTGATCCGGAGACGTAGTTCCTACGGATAAGAGCTTCATATCTTCTTTTTTGAAATTTTCATCAAAAAGTCCTTCGATTGCTTTTGCGGTAAGCTGTGCATTGGAATGCGTAGGGTTTCCTTCTGTATCTAAAGCGTAATATCTTGTAGTAATTTTATTATTTCTTAAAATAAGTGATCTGGCTTTAGAAGGTGCGTCATTGATAAGCCCAAGATATGTTTCCATTTCCTCATTTGATACCGGTTCATTGGGTAAATATTTTGAAGCTTTTGTTATAAATACGTCGTACATTCTATTTTAAATTAATTCCTTGTAAATATCTTTTTTGTTTTTGTCTTTTAAACCAAAATATAGGGGTTGTAAGCAGGTGTAACACCAAAACGACAGGTGAGATGATCCATATCGCAGCCATCAAATATACCTTAAAGAATTTTATCAGCAATGGGCGTTTCTCTTTTTTCTTGATAATCAGATTAGACCACACCGTGAAAATCTTGTTTCCTACCTTTTCTACACGTACTAAAAACGGGCGGATTTCAATGGCTCCGTTTTTTACAAGATCAGGTTGTAGATTTTCGAAATCATTGTTTTTGAAATGTCTTTCAATGATCGTTCCGTATTTTACTGATCCTGTAATTTCTTCATCTGAAACTCCTGCTGCCGGAAGCATTCCTGATTTTTCCTTTTGTCCTGTAGTCAGCCAGCGGAGAATAGTAAGTACACTGGTGTAGTTATCATGTCTGTCTACCAATGCGATGTTTCCTACAAGTTTGGCTTTCAGGTCTCTGAGGTATACTTTTAGTTTTTCCTGAGAAAGCATCCACATATTCCGGGTTCCGGAAATGGTAACTATAGGAGTGTCTTTAAGGATGCGTTCTGCATAGCCACTCTTCAAAAATGAAATGATCGGAATAGAGGGTGTGAGATACCATACCTGATATCCGAACAGGATGAGGTCATACTTTTTGTTCAGTACTTCTTCTGAAGGCGGTACAATTTCTTTAGGGATTTGTAAATAAGATTCCGGAAAGGTGTTGAAAAAAACATCACCTGGCCAGGGAAAAGGAAAATCTTCCTTTAGCTGAATATTATAATAGGTAATATCATATTCTTCCTTTTGAACTTCAAAAGGCTTGGCTATATTTCTCACGATATCTTCCAGCTGGCCGGTTTGGGAATAATATATGACAAGTATATTTTTTTTCATGGAATCTTTTTAGCGTTTACAAAAATATGTTTTTCATATTTATTATTTAGTTTTAAATACTTTTAATGATTCAGAACTAAATTCTAATGTATAATTTTCACTTTCTATCCCCGAGTTTTTGCTGTTGATAAAAATGATGGTTTCAGGAAGAACCTGAATTTCATTAAGATCAAAACTATCATCTGAAATCAGAAGGATATCAATGCTTTTATTCACTTCAGACAAATCTTTTATATAATGTATCTTTCTTCTTTTTACAAGATAATTATGGGCTGCTGTTGCTCTTTTTTCATCATTCCTGATCCAGGAAAAAACTCGTCTGCTTGCCTGGTAAAGAGTAAGTAATACATCTTTTTGACCAAAATCATCTGAAATATGCAGGATATTGGCATCTGTGGCAATATGTTTATTCAGTTCAAAGTAAACCGATTTATTAGTCTTAAAATCTTTCTTTACTTCTGTTACCACTTCATTATCCTTATATAAATTGCTTAGGAACAACTGCTTTTTAAAATAATTTTCATCCTCAATCTCTTCTCTCAGTTTAGCAAATTCATCTCTGTAATAAGCATTGATCTTTTTTGTTCTTTCAGAATAGTTTTTACCAAAAGCTACATCATCTTTACTGATTCTGTCGCCCACTTTTACAGTGATGCTTCCATCGTAGATAATGAAATCCCCTTTTGGGAGAACTTCAGAATTTCCGTGGATATATAAAGGAAGAACATCCAATTCAAACTGTTCTGCAAGATAGAAGGCTCCTTTATGAAATCTTTTAACATCATTGGTGTAGGAACGTTCCGCTTCAGGGAAAACAACAAGAGAATAGCCCTGTGCAATTTTTTCCTTCAGTTTATCCATCCCATTTTCAATGCCCTGAGAAACCGGATAAAAGCCTAATGCCCTAACCAGTTTACCAAACACCGGAGATTTGTACACCCAGTCATTCACTAAATAAATGATTTTATGAGTGGCCATTGCAATCGCCAGTGTATCTAAAAAAGAAGTATGGTTAGCAATAATAACAGCTGGTTTACTAAAATCTTCATTGGGATTTTTAATGACCTTCTTCTTTACAAATGGATTCGAATATAGCACGGAAGTTAAAAACTTAGCTAAAATAAGTTTAATGATATCCAGAGTTTTCCCTTTTGAGTTTTTCACAAAGAAACTTCCCACAGCAGAAAATAGCATTCCTCCAAGCCCATAATATAAAAAGCTGATGACTGACACGATCAATAATCTGAATGTAATTGGAGAAAGTCCTTTTTTTGCCCTGTTAGTAATCAATAATCTGAACCAGAACGGATATAGAGTAGAAGTAATGATAATCACAGAGAACATTCCAATCAATGCTACCAAAGCTAATGAATGTAAAGCCGGGTGTTTGGCAAAAATCAGAGATCCGATGGACAAAATGGTTGTAAATACTGCCAGAATAATAGATGTTCTATACGTTGGAAGTTCATTTTTTCCTGTTGTATGCTCTTTTTGCATAGCCTGGGTAAGGAAAATACTGAAGTCATCTCCAACTCCAAAGACCAATGTACATACTACGGTACTGAAGATATTCAGTTCCAGTCCCATAAAATATAGAAGCCCGGCTGTCACTACCCCGGTTAGAACAATAGGGAACATGGTAAGAACCGTTAGTTCAAAATTTCTGAAGAAAACGATAATTGTTAAAATAATAGCCAGAAGAGAATAATTGATCAGTGTATTGAAATCTCTTTTTAATAAACCTAAAAAGTTTTCATTCATCTGCTGACGGTCAATTGCCAGGGCATTATGCTTCTTTTCAATATCCTTGATAAAGGCATCTCTTTTATTCTCGTCAACCTTTACCACATTCGAAACCGTATAAAAATCTTTTTCATGGCTCATAAACTCTGAAATCTGGAGTGCCTTCACCTTTTCATAGTCCCTGATGGTTAACGTAGAGTAATTTTTATTTAAAATTTCATTGAAATTGTCAAAAGCCGAACTGTTGAACCCGAATTTATTTCCGTTACTGACTAATTCAGAGACTGTCTGGCTCTTTTTGCTGTCATTCCAGAAGTTTTTCCATTCAGTAATTTTCTTTTGCTGATCTTTTTCAGACAGAACAATACCTCCAATTGAATTGTAACTTAATATTTTACCTTCTTTTTTCTCTTGCTCAAGGAATGTATTTAACTGGGAATTTCTTGCTAAAGCCTGCTCTTCAGAATTTCCGTAAGAGATCGTATAGATAGATTTTGAAGTAATATCCGAAAGCTTTTGCAGTTTTGCCTCACTGATCTTCATTTCTTTCGGAATATAATTCAGGTCACCAATATCTTCATTAAACCCAACATGCCTGAATCCAAATAAACATGCTAAGATGACTATAGAACATCCTATAATCAAAGGTTTATTTTTTTCGTACGGATAAGATCCGATCTTATCAATGAAATTGGTGTTATGATTTTCTTCAGTATGTTTAGGCTGATAAAGCTGGGGAACAATAATTAATGCGGTAACAGAAGATAAAATAACTGTAATGGCTGCAAAAAGTCCCAGATCCTTTAATGCTTCTGACCGTACAAATACCAGACACAAAAAAGAAACCGCAGTTGTCGCACTACTCAATATTATGGGTTGGGTAATTTCCTTATAGAGTTCTTCAATATTGTTATTGTGCTTGTAATGGGTAAGAATGTGCAGGGCATAATCTATGGTAATTCCGATAAGAATAGCTCCCACACTTAATGAAATGGCCGAGATTTTATCCTTAATAAAATACAATACCATTAAAGCCAGCAGAACTGAGAAGACTGTCGGAAGGAATACAATGATAGGGGTAAAGAAGTTCCTGAAATAATAAATCAGCAGGACCAAAAGTACTGTCATTGAAATGACAACTGTATTCTGAATGTCTTTTTTGATCTGTTTGGCATTGGCTACAGCAATCACCGGAGATCCGAAATAGCTGATCTCTGTTTTTCCTTTGAACTGTTTATTAAGATTATCTTTTATCGTATCAAGTTCATCAACGAAGGTTTCATTAGCCTTGGTATCATTGCTTTTGTTTTTAGGATCTATAAACAGCAAAAGGTTTTTTCCATCCTTGGTTACAATATAGCTGTCTTCCAGTTTAAAATCCTTGCTGATGTTTAAGGCATTTAATTTTTTGATTCCTAAAAAGGTCAGCCCAAGAGGGTCTTTTTTGATAAATTCCTTAGTGACAAGGCTGGTAGGTGAAGCCAATGAAATATAATTATCTTCTATTCGCCTGGCAATACTATCCTTCCCAAGCTTTTCCTGAATCTCTTTGTAGTCGTTTTCATTGAGAAATAAAGGCAGATTCTGACTGACGAAGTCAAAGGTTTCTGAAATTTCATTATCATTTACTTTCCCCTGAACAGTACCTATGTATCTTTGTAAAGGCTCTATTTTCCGTAAAAAAGTATCAGCGGTTTCAGAAAGCTGGAAGCTGTCTTCGCTGGATTTATTTTCTATGATAACGATGATCTTATCCGAAAAGTTAAGCTGCTTAAGCACTTTTGCTGTAAGATCCGATTTTTCATTTTTAGGGATGATCTGATTGATGTCCTCTTCAAAATTAATCTTTGAAGCAAAAAAAAGACATAAAGCGGCAATTCCTAAGGCTGTAAATACAGAAAGGATTTTATTTCTGGAAATCAGATAATATAAAAATATAAAAAAGCGATGCATTGCATTTGGATCAAGTCTGCAAATTTAAATTTTTAAGAGTTACATCAAAATAGTTAGGGATAAGTTTTGTCTGAAAATCAATAAAATATTCTAGGCAGAATGAAAAATTATTCTACTTTTGCAAAAGTTCCCTTTTGATGAAATGTATTTTAAACCACAATTATTATTCAAAAAATAAGAATCTGTTTTTGATATGTTGACAAAAAATGATGAAAAAATAAACGGATTCCTATTTGTTGCAGTACTCCCGTTTCTGCTGTTTGCGATGTCTTACTATGGCTTTGAATCTTCCTATGTAAGATTGAAGACTATGGATAAGGCTCCAGACTTTATGTTTGCTTCGGTATATGCTTACAGAGTAATACCCAATTATCTGAGTGTATATGTTACAGAAGCAGTAACATTCTTTGTAAACAATTATCTTCCCTTTCTTAAGAGTTTTCTTTTAAAGCAGGGAACACTCTTTTATCATAGCATTTTTCTGATCAACAGTTTCTTTTTTGTGCTGTCTTCGATCATTTTACATATGATTTTTAAACTAAAATCTGTAGGAGCTCTTTTGTCTTTGAATATCAGGAGACTGATCCATTTGCTGGCCATATTCTTTATCGTTATCGTGCAGTATGTGCCTACCAATTGTGATTCTATTGCCATTTTCTTTTATCTCTGGGGAGCATTGCTTTCCCTGAAATATTTGCAGAACAGGAATATTTCGGACTTTATCCTTTTATGTGCAGTTGTATGTATTTCAACATTGGCAAGAGAGACTTCATGCCTGAATATTTCTTTTTTTGCTGCAGTCTGCATTGATTTTAAAAAACTTAAAAATCGGGATTTTACATTCATCAGAGAACTTGTGTTTTTGGTGATTGCCTTTATCATTCCTTATGCCGGGCTTAGAATGATGATCCATCAGGACGCATCTTTTGTGGAAGGAATTTATTTTCTGGATAACTTCAGCAGTCCTTTTAATATAAGCGGGCTTTTATTTGGGATGATAAGTGTATATTTCAGTTATATATTGTGTAATAACGAAGGAAAAATACTGATCAGAAAGTACCTTTTCTTTTCCCTGCCTTATCTGATAATGATTGCGATGGTGGGACTCTTCTGGGAAGTAAGGTTATTTATTCCTTTAATTCTCACGGGGTTTATATTTACTTCGTATCAATTTAAAAACACCATAACCGCCTAATGAATTTATTACACCCTTATTATATCATTGCAGTCATTTATATGCTGATTTTCAGTTTTCAGGAAGTGTATTCCGGGAAAACGAATAAAAAGGCGCTTTATATTTTGGCGGTATTTCTTGTCATTATTGCAGGATTTCGTGATGATGTGGGGCCGGATTATGGAAGTTATGTGGGAATCTATGTATATTCTGATACGAAAGATTATCTGAGTATTTTTCTTGCAGCTCTTTCAATAAAGGGGCCACAGGTGATGGAGCAGGAGTGGCTCTATGTGTTGATCAATAAGATTCTGATCAATATTTTTGATGCTCCTTTCTACATGCTGACCTTTGTAATAGCAGCATTGGTAACTTTTTTTAAAACAAAATTTGTTGAAGAAAATACCCATTATCCCTTTACCTTTTTGGTTTTTGTCTTTATTCCGGGCTTCTTTATTGGAGAGAGTGGACAGATCAGACAAAACTTAGGGTGTTTCATGGCATATTGGGCAATACGGTATATTAAAGAACGGAATTTATGGATGTATCTTTTATGGATCTATCTTGCAGCAGGTATTCACAATGTTTGTTATCTGATGCTTCCAATGTATTGGATCGCCAGAGTTCCGTTGAATAAGTTCTGGATGCTTCTTTTTATTCTGATATCAGTATTTCTTTCTCCGTTTGAAGTATACCGGTACTTTGGGGATATACTAGGGAATTTTGCCTCTGAAAGTACCCTGGTGGAAGGGTTCAATGGTTATGTGGATGAATCTGTAGAGCGACTGAACGGAGGTTTCGGAATTCCGGAGGCGATGCTGGCTATCTGTACCGCCTTCCTGTTTATTTTTGATACAAAAATGAAAGAAAAATATCCTTACTACGAGTATCATCGGAATTATACCGTAATAGGAATCTGTTTCTATTTTATTTTTAGAAATAACCCGATTTTCTCGTCCAGATTAACGGGGACTTTCCTTGCATTTTCCTATATTTTAATTCCCAATACGATGTTTGTGGTTTCTAAGGGGATGAGAGCCGCTATACACAGCTTCATTGTAGCTTTGGTCATTTTTAACTTTGTGGTATTCTCCAGCTTTAAAAATATTACAGCAGGTAGATTTACAATAGATCTCTATCACAACCATATTCTCCCGTAAGAGGTTTTATATTTTATGATTTATGGCTGAACAGAAAAATAGAATATTAGTTTTAGACGGTTTAAGAGGACTTGCAATTTTGTTGGTTTTTCTTTTTCATGGATATTATATTTGGAGCAAAAATTATCCTTTCGGGGATTTGTTCAAAGACAATCTGCTGGTAAAATATGGAGATCTGGGCGTGCAGTTGTTCTTTCTGATATCCGGGTTTGTCATTCTGATGTCTATGGAAAAAACAACAGGCTTTATTCAGTTTATCAAAAACAGATGGGTGAGGCTTTTCCCCAGCATGCTGATATGCTCCTTAATTATCTATATTACGGCTGGATTCTTTTATGAAAGACCTTTGGGGATTCCTGAGCTTAAATCTTTGCTTCCCGGAATTCTATTCGTAGATGAGGGATTGCTGGAGCGTATTTTTAAAACCGATTTTCCTGTTCTGGAATCATCATTCTGGTCCTTGTATATTGAAGTAAAGTTTTATGTGATTTTCGGTGCGCTTTATTATATGTTTAAAAGGAACCTGGCATTGTTAGGGATCTTTATCATTTATTTGGTGGCTGTGTCATATCAGATCCTGGAATTCCATCACTTGCTGCCTCCGGAATTGTTGAAATGTAAAGCCTATATTGGAAACTTCGTCTATTTCGGATGGTTTGTATCTGGTGCACTCATGTATATTTACTATAAAGAAAGAGATAAAAGATATCTGTATGCTTTTGTAATTGCCACAATATGTGCCATGTTTTATATGTACAGGCTTCAGGATATGACGAGAAACGTGTATCTTATTATTTTGGTTCTTGTTTTTGTAGGAGCGTTATTCTGGAAGCGAATGGAGCGTTACTTTTCTATGAGGCTGTTTACTTTTGTGGGGTTTGTGAGTTATCCTGTTTATTTATTGCATGAAAATATGATGATTTCATGGATGCTGAAAATAGATAGATTTATTACGGTCCCTTACTGGCTTTTACCTATTATTTCATTTTCACTTGTAATTCCTGTAGCATATGTGGTTGCAGAATATCTTGAGCCTCCGATTCAGAAAAAATTAAAATCAATGCTTAAAAATATTAAATAAGAAACGGTATCATTACCGTTTTTTTTATTTCTTCTGGATTTAAAAAGAGTAAATTTTATATTCCTGAAAGGTTTGTTTTACTATTGGATTATTTCTCAGATAAAATATTCTTATTTGGATGTTAAACGGTTGTTTAATAGATTATTGTCGATTTATGTCACCTGAATCTGTTTTTTCATATATTTGTGAAAATTCTTTCCCTAGCTGAACAGATTTTTTAAACTAAAAACACAAATAAACCATGATGAACACCCATTCAAGTGAATTTATTCACACTTACTTTTCCTATTGTATCCGATACTATCTTTTCGGAAAAAAATAATCAAGTTTTAACACATTTATTCAAACAACAACGTTATGAAAGCAAAATTTATTTCCAAAATTTTGGCAACAGCATTCTGCGTGGTGTCAACTCATGCTTTTTCGCGGGAATTTTCGCCTCCGGAAACGTATGGGAAATCTTTAAATTCCAGGCTTTACCCCCCTGTTACTCCTTTTACTTATGATCTGGATCCGCTGATCGTTATCAATCAGAATATCAATCAGAAAGGGTTGGTTGTGATGAGCGGAAAGCTTACAAAACCCTTTACCGGTGATCATATAAAACTGTCGATCCGATATCAGGATGCACAGGGCAATTGGGTTACCGGATGGTGTAAGACTTTGTATTCCTATAACCAGTACAATGAAATTCTCACTGTGCGTTTTGAACTTCCTGCTTCTGCTCAAAGTTCTTATAAGGTAAAAGTGGAACTGAGTTCGGATACTAATCTTAGCAATTTCAATAGTGTTGTATGGGACAAAAGTATAAGCCATTATAAGCTTAGTGATTATGTTGCTTCTAACTGTGATCTGGATGAAAATGAATATACAATGCTTTTAACGCCTAAGAAGGATGGGTCACTGATTACAAACAGCAGTGGAAAAGTGATTGGAGTGAAAGACAGGGTAACATCTGCTTATTCCTGGAATAAACTGAGTAATGTCCTGATGGATAATAAAAAAAACGATGTTGTATTTGCACCCACTCATCCATCAGATCTGATTGCAGATGCAAATGGCAGTAAAGCTGTAAAATTGGTCAATACAGGAGCGGTTAGTGATACATTAGGGGCTACTCCTGAATTTATATACAATGAAGCTGCAGGGCATCCTATACCTTATCTGTATAGTTATGATGATCCTGTGTATATGTTTGCCGGTAAATTCTCAGCTAACGGACTCTTTGTGAAATTTAGCCAATGGCCAGGAGAACCTAATGGTCCGGGATATTTTAACTGGAAAAGTCCAACCTTTATAGAAAGCAGGTATTTTAACATGTACAACAGGACGTGGAAGAATTTGGCTGAATTTATTCCAGATCAGGAACCTGTTGTGATTGTTTCGAGTATTACAACCGGATTAAGAATTTATAAAAATGATGGGACTTATATAGATCTTACTCCCAACAGTACAAGCAATTATGGAGCTCCTTATTTCGGATATACAAACAATGTGGCAAGAAGAGGCCCTGGATCTGAAAACCTTATCATTTCTAATACTTCAGAGATGACTTTATACGGTGTGGGAGCGTTAAGAAATGATGTTACTACATCATATCAGCCTAAAAGGACTATGCAGGATGTTGAAAAAGAAGTATTCAAATTCATTAAATATACTGGTGTTTTTGGCTCTACTACGGCTTATGATGATACTTCGGAGTGCTCACTGGGTTGTTTTACGGTAAATACAGGAGCTGTTTCAGATTATAGTGTTGCAGACTGGACTAAAGCTCCTAACAGTTATATTTTTACTGGAAAAGATAAGACAGGAAATAGTGCAGACGGTCTTTATATTCCGGTTAAAAAGGCATTTGCTATGTGGCAGAAGGATAAATACATTGGTGGGTCTGATATTCCTGCAGGACAGGTTACGGCCGATGTTTTATGGGAGGACGCCCATGGTTTGATCAAATCAGGCATTAATTATAGCCTTGAAATGATTGGCTCTGGAGAGGATGCTATGATAAAAGTTCCTGTTAATAAGGCTAAAAAAGGAAATGCTGTTATTGCATTAAAAGTTGGTGGTGAGGTTTATTGGTCGTGGCATATCTGGGTTACAGATGATCCTACTAATGGTTCTGCTTATAAGAGTTTCGCAGGGCTAAAAAGACAAAAGAAAGATGGAACTGTAGAGTTGATTCCGGATTCAGATTGGGGATGGATGGATAGAAACTTAGGGGCAATGAGTAATTCTTTAACTTCAGGAAACTGGAATAAAAATGGTGGATTGCTCTATCAGTGGGGTAGAAAAGATCCGATTCCTCCTTTAACAGCTAAGGGAAATGATTCTTATGAAGTGTCAGGTTCAATAGGACGAATAAGACATAGAAATGCCCAATATACGGCAAACTCAGTTAAAATTGACGCACTTAGAAAATTTGTTCCATTGGCCAGTGCGAATGTGAAAAATAACCTGTCACTTGCCGTTAAAAATCCTTTAAGCCTAATCTATGTGGGGAATAATAGTGCAGATATCGCATATTATGACAGTGCTAAGACGCTTATGTTAAATTGGTTTGGAAAATCACCTGATCTTGGTAGCAATCGCCTTTCCGAGCTTAATTTATGGTCTGATAATTCCGAAGGAAAATATAGAGACAATTACTTGGGAGATGATGATGCACAGCCCTATAAAAATAAATCGTCTTATGATCCGTGTCCTAATGGCTGGAGGGTTCCTTCTGTTTTAGTAGCTAATGGAGGATCAAAGACTTATATTGATGATATTAGAATTGATTTCTCTCCTCTTGGGGTGAAAACCAATATGGGTAAGAATGCCTTTGAAGCAAACTCTTATCAGATTATCAAGCCTACAGATGCAGGGGCGCCTAACTTTATGAAAGGATTTAAACTGTATACGAATGTAGGATATGACCTTTCCAGTATAGGTGGATTTAATATGGGTAAATTTCCGGGTACCGGACAGTTGCTTATTAACAGACATGAAGGGCAGTATACGGACCAGCATCACACAGCTTTATGGACTGCAACGATGACCAGACATTTTGATGCCTCTCCATCCATCGTAGCCAGAGCTCTGTTTCTGGTTCCTGATAAAGAACAACCTGATATTCCGGATCCAAACTATCCGAATATTAACGGAAGGTATTTCTATCAGCCGTTATCTATGGGGGAAACTTCTGGGGCCAATGGTTGCAGATGTATCAAAGATCCTTTATATGTGGTTAACGATTATGATTTTCCTACAGATTACTTTGCAGAAGGACAGTATATGGATGGACTGGATAATCCAAACACCTATACAATGGTAAAATCTACTGCAGAATCTACCATTGAAATTCCAATCAGTAAAGCTTTTTCTGCCCAGAGTCAATTATTAAATAATCCTGATGTATTAAATGCTTCAGGTTTTGATAATTTAAAAACAAATGTTCTGTGGACAACAGATACAGGTTTGATTAAACAGGTTTCTGTAGATCAGCCGGGTTCTTTATCAGCAATCAGTAATTCAAAAATAAAAGTTATCATCAATCCAAATAAAAGTGGTAACGCAGTTGTTACATTGCATAATGGAAGTATCACAAATCCGGTTTACTGGAGTTGGCATATTTGGGTAACCAATACGGCTATCGGATCCAATCGTCATATAACAGATCAGCCGGATGCCAATGCTGTGAACTATATAAACTTTGCAAAAAGAAGTGAAGTTTTGGATACTGAAATCATGGATAGGAATTTAGGAGCTGTAGAAGTATTCCCCACCATTTATGGAGATAACCTAAACCCCGAAACAGCATTACCCGGCTCTCCGGAGCAGATTATGCTTTCTGGTGGTCTTCATTATCAATGGGGAAGGAAAGATCCAATTCCAACCTATAGAACGGCATCAGATATTGATTATGGCCAGTATCGCTATAAAACAGATGCTGTAAAGTACTGGACAGGAACTACTGCAGCAAACGGAATAATTACCTATGCACCTTTAGTTGAATCGAATTATAATACTAATTATATCAGACCGTATGCAACCTATAGTAATTCTGCCAATGCCAATGTTGTTGCTACAGACAAACCTTCTGAAAAAATAGCAAAAGTATTGTCGTATTCGGTGAAAAATCCATTGGCCTTTATGGTGCCGAGTACTTTGGATGCTACCGGAAAAGGTTCAGACTGGTTGGCTTCAGAGCCTAATTTAGGTGCTGATCGCTGGGGGAGAGGTGATAAAAAATCCCCTTTTGATCCTTGCCCGGAAGGATGGAGAATCCCTGACGTAACTACGGTATCCGTTATCTCAGTTCCTTCAAATCCTGTAGCACAGGAAGATTTCGGTCTTAGTCCGTGGTATAGAAAATCATACAGAGCTGCAAGTGCCTATAGGATTATAACAGATAATTTTGGAACTCAGGTGAGAGTTGGAAAGAGAAGAACTGCAGGATTTATGTTCCCAAATAGTGATTACACCATTGGTAACTATGCAATATTTACAGGAATGAGAGGGTACAGAAGTGTAACCACTAATACAGTTCCTAATTTTGCGTCTTCTGAAGGAGATGTCAATGGAAGTCTTTATACAGGTTTCTGGACATCGGGTTTAAGCTCCAATTTCAATGGCAGACCAATCAACCTGCTTCTCAAAAAATATGACAGCAATGTTACTCAGAACTTTATTCAGGCATTTCATGATAATAACGACCCTTACTTTGGTGCAAGTTGTCGTTGTGTAAAAGTCAAAACAGATGGAACAAATGAAGCCGGACCAATACCAAGATTACAGGTAACCACAGTTTCAGCAGCCAGAGCGACAAATGTTTTGGCGAAAAAAGCTGTTGAAGAAAAGATTGTTCAGAATAAACTTGAAGTATTCCCTAATCCGGTAAAGAGTATATTATATATCAAAGGAAATGATAAAGTAAAAGAATATTATTATCAGATCTATAATATGTCCGGACAGTTAATCAAATCAGGCAAATTTGAAAATGAACAGACGGATCTTTCTGGTATAATTTCAGGTGCATACCTGATAAGGATTAATAATTCCGACAGTATCGTTAAGATTATCAAGGAATAATTTAATTATTCCATAAATATCAGCCGGGAGATTTTTTCTCCCGGTTTTTTTATGCCTCTGTTTCTTTTTGAATGCAGGATATGACGTTTGTTTTATGGAATTGTTGCTAAAATATTAAAGTATTGTTCATACCATTTTTTATACTTTTGGTGTATTTTTTGATTCTCTGATTTTGTATTGATTATTTTATATTAATAAAATAATTATGTTGAATTATTTGTTTAATAATTGATTTATTAGATTGTTGTTTATGTATCATATGACTTTTTTATATCAAAAGTATAGGGGTGTACTTATGTTTATATAAAATCAGTGACATGGAAAAATCAGTATTAAAAAAAATAACGGCAATCATTTGCCTGGTGTTGATATGTATCTGTTCTATGAATGGTGTAATGCTAAAAAAGCGGATCGTTCAGATAGAAAAATTTCAAAAAAGTAATCAGGATACTATTATTGAGTCCTCAGGAGGAGTAAAGAAAACTAATGGCAAAAATCGAAATACAGATAAGAAAGCCAATAATGAGGATGTAAGAGACTGGACCAAGGCTCCAAATAGCTATCTATTTGACCCAAGCCAGAATAATGAAGGTTTATATGTTCCTGTAAAAAAGGCCTATGCGATGTGGCAGCAGGATAAAATTTTGGGTACTTCAGGAATTCCTGCAGGGCAGATAACGGCAGATGTTCTTTGGGAAGACAATCCTGGATTGATAAAATCAGGAGCAGGATATCTCCTTGAAATGGTAGGATCAGGTGAAAATGCTAAAATAAAAGTTCCCATCAATAAAACAAAAGAAGGAAATGCTGTTGTTGCTTTAAAGGTTAATGGTGAAATTTTCTGGTCATGGCATATCTGGGTGACTGATACTCCTGAAAATGGCTCTACCTATAAAAGTTTTAAAGGAGTCTCAAGACAGAAAAACGATGGAACTGTAGAGCTGATCTCCGATTCAGAATGGAGATGGATGGACAGAAACCTGGGAGCAGTTGGAAATTCAATCACCGCAACAGAATGGAATAAAAACGGTGGCCTGCTGTATCAGTGGGGAAGAAAAGACCCTATTCCGCCATTGGTGCTAAAAGGAGATGATTTTTATGAAGTTTCAGGGTCAATAGGGCGGGTAAGGCACAGAGGAGCCAAGAACTTTACGGGAGCAGTGAAAATTGATGATCTTAGAAAATTCGTTCTCCTTTCCAATGCTGAAGTAAGTAACAATATTAAGCTTTCCGTCAAAAATCCATTAAGTCTTATCTACGTTAATAAGGATGATAATTCAGGACCGGCTTACTACAACAACAACGCTGCTTTAATGGTAAACTGGTTCGGGAAATCCACTTCCATTCCGGATGCACAGCTTTCCGAATTAAATTTATGGTCAGACAATTCTCAGGGAAAAGTGAGTGCGAATTACAATGATGACAGCAGTGCAAAACCTTATCATGATAAATCTTCCTATGACCCTTGTCCGAATGGATGGCGAATTCCTTCTGTGTTGGTTGCAAATTTAGCCTCTCAGACTTATATAGACGATGTGAGGGTAGACTTTTCCCCCTTTGGAGTAAGAACGAATATGGGTAAAAATACTTTCGAAGGCAATAAATACCATGTGATAAAACCAACGGATATCAATACTCCAGACTATATGAAAGGGTTTAAATTATATGCAAATACAGGATTTGACTTATCCAATGTGAATGGTTTTAATATGGGGATTTTTCCAGGAACGGGACAATTGGCGCTTACAGTTCACTTAGGACAATATACAGACCAGCATCATACAGCTTTATGGACGGCAACTATGGCTAAACATTTTGATAATACTCCTGTTGTAGGGGCCCGGGCATTGTTTATGGTTCCTGATAAAGGTCAGCCGGATATTCCGGATGCCTCTTTTCCTGGTGTCAAAGGAAGGTATTGGTATATGCCACTGGCAGCTGGGGAAACTTCGGGAGCGAATGCATGCAGATGTATAAAAGACCCTTTGTATATAGTAGACAGATATGAATTCCCTACAGAATATTTACCTGTTGTTGTTGAATTTAAAGAAGGAATTGATAATCCAAACACTTATCAGACTGTAAAAAGTACAACATTAACTACCCTTGAAATTCCTGTAAGTAAAGCATTTTCTGTTCAAAGTACAATGTTGAATAATAAAGACATTCTTTCCACGTCAGGTTTCAATAATTTAAAAGCTAATGTACTCTGGAGTACAAATACAGGCCTTATAAGCAAGGTAACCATTCCTAATGGGTCACCAAATTCCCTGGAAGGGATTTCAAATACTAAAATTGCCGTTACGATTAATCCAAACCAAAGCGGAAATGCAGTGATTACTTTACATAACGGAAGTATTACCAATCCTGTATACTGGAGTTGGCATGTCTGGGTAACAGATACTCCCATTGCTTCCACTTCCTATACAACAGAATTACCCAATTCAGCTGTAATAAATTATGTAAATTATATTGATAAGGGATCAACCCCACTGCAGACAGAATTTATGGATAGAAATTTGGGCGCTACAGATGCTTTTCCTGTGGTTGCAAATCCTTTGACACCTACTACTGCGGAATTGGCAAAAATCAGGGCATCAACAGGTATGCATTATCAATGGGGAAGGAAAGACCCGATCCCAACTTTTCAATACGCTGATAATAGAGCTTCCTTTAGCGTGTTTTTAGGAGCTGTGGGAACGGACGGGACAGTGGCTTATACTCCTTTGACTGTAGCTGCTTATAATAATCTGGCCGGAAATTATATTGTACCTTTCAATACCTATATAAATGCAGCCAATGCGAACATATCTCCCACAGATAAAATAGCAGATAAAATTTCAAAAGTTTTAACCTATTCTGTAAGAAATCCATTAGTGTATATGGTTCCAAGTACTTTTGCACCATACAATAGTGCTACACCTAACTTTACAAACGGAACAGACTGGCTGGCTGATGAACCCAATTTAGCACCAGACAGATGGGGAAGGGGAACAAAAAAATCACCTTTTGATCCATGTCCGGAAGGATGGCGGATTCCAGATCTTACAGGAACTTCCATCACGACAAATCTTGATTTCGGGATTTCTCCCTGGTATAAAAAAGACAAAAACGTAGCAACAGTATTTAGTGTGATTGTAGATTATTTGGGAGCAAGAGTTAGAAACCCAAGCACAACATCCACCATCGGATATGCTTTTAATGATCAGTCATACCATGTCGGAATTTATCCGAACTCAGGTTCAAGGGGCTTTCGAAGTGTTATAACCAATCAAAGTGCAGCGGGGAGTTATAATATGATCAATTTTCAATATCCGGGAATCTGGACGGGGGCCTTGCTTTCCAACTATATAGGAAGACCTGTGAATATTCTTTGGGATGCTGCTTCTACAGCCAACCGTATGATTGCCTTTCATGATAATAATGATCCTTATTTCGGAATGAACTGCAGGTGTGTAAAAATGAAGTTTGATGTTAACGGAAATGAATCAGGTCCCATTCCTAAAGAACAGGTTACAGCTTTACCCACAATAGAAAAAGAAATCCCTAAAGACCTGATCACTGTTAATAAATAGCCTGCTGAGGTAAAAAGTAAACTTTATAGTTTGAATCTTAAAGATAGCCGGTTTACTACAGAGCCGGCTTTATTGTTTGTTTTCCAGCTTTAAAATAAGGGTTACCTCTTAATCATATTAAAAAAAAGAAATATATGCCTATGGATAAGTCTAAATTCATAATTTTAGCACTTGTAAAAAATTGAGAAAAGCTTAGTACCGTTTGCTCTTTTCTTTTTTACAGATTTTAAAAATACACTATGAGGTTAGAGAAATTTGTACAACATTTTAATATTAAGATCTTTATTTATTTTCTTATCGCCGTTACGGCAATTTATACCCTCGCATTTACCCTCGCATTTAATCTTAAAGATGATGGTTATATTCTTGCAGACTGGCTCATTAACTATGAAGACGGAGGGTTCAAAAGAAGAGGGTTGTCCGGAAGTTTCTTTTTTATTATTCAGGATGTAACAGGGCTTAGCCTGAATTATATTGTTTACTTCTTTCAGTTTATAATTATTTCACTGTTCTTCTGGTGCTATACAAAGCTTATCAGATATAAAATAACAGATCTGCTTTACTTGTCTCTTCTATTGTCATCTATAGGGTTTGTAGGGCTTTTGAATACGGTGACTTATGTAGGAAAGAAAGAATTTATTGTATTTCTCCTGTTTACTTATTTCGTATACCTTTTAGATCATGATAAGCTTTCAAAACAGAAAGAATATATTTTCTGTTTTCTGCTTTTTATAAGCACTCTTTTACATGAAGTTACACTCTTTTATATCCCTTATTTTGCGATTGCCTTATATGTGAAAAACGGAAAACTGGAAATCGGAAGATATATTAAATTCTTCCTTGCTGTGATTATTCCTGCTGTTGTCATTATGTTATTCGGGAAAAATGTAAATGAAGGAATGTCACTGGAAATTCTGAGCAGAAGAGGAGTGCATCCTACCTATGGGATTTTTTACTGGAATATTGATGAAAGACAATACATTAAAGAACACCTTAATGAATATCTGCTCTACTTTATCAGTTTAGGAATAAGTATATTTCATATCGGATATTATTTAAAATATCTAAATGGGCGAAAGATTTTATGTATTTTATTGATTGGAACCTTTATCTTCTCTCTTCCATTGTTTTATCTGGCCATAGACTGGGGGAGATGGATGTATATTCATATGATGCTGATGATTATCCTTTTTGCGATGATGCTCAAAAAAGGGAACTCAATTGATGTCTATGAACCAATCGTTATCGACAGGAAATTCTATATTATAATGGCTATTATCCTGCTGTCTCTGCTGTACAGGGTGGAAATGTCCGGAAAAGGTTTCACTTTCGAGGGAATACTCTACAGACTCTTTGTTGTTCCCCTTGAATTATTAAATAAAATGTGATTTCAAAAAGTATATAATAAAAAAGGTTTACTTTTGCAAAAAATTTTTTTTAGAATGTCGAAAAATTTAGTAATCGTAGAGTCCCCGGCAAAGGCAAAAACTATTCAGAAATATTTAGGTAAGGATTTTGAAGTGAAATCCAGTTTCGGGCATATCCGGGATCTGCCTAAAAAAGGGATGGGAATAGATCTTGCCACCTTTAGTCCTGATTACGAAGTTTCAGCAGACAAGAAGAAATTGGTGACAGAATTAAAGGCTGCAGTAAAGAAAGCTGATATGGTTTGGCTTGCTTCCGATGAAGACCGCGAGGGAGAAGCTATTGCATGGCACTTAGCAGATGAATTGAAACTGAAGCCCGAAAACAGGAAAAGAATTGTTTTCCACGAGATTACTAAAAATGCCATTCTAAAAGCAATTGAAAATCCAAGAGATATTGATCAGAACCTGGTGAATGCCCAGCAGGCAAGAAGAGTGCTGGACAGAATTGTAGGTTTCGAAATGTCTCCGGTTTTATGGAAGAAAGTAAAACCAGGACTATCTGCGGGAAGAGTACAGTCGGTAGCCGTAAGACTGATTGTTGAGAGAGAAAAAGAAATCCGTGAATTCGTACCAAAAGCAAGCTTTAAACTTGACGGAATTTTCTTAAACAATACTGAGCAGGAAATCGCTGCCAAACTCAAAAAAGACTTCGAAAAAGAAGCCGAAGCCGAAAAATTCCTTGAGCAGGCAAAAACTACAGAATTTAAAGTTCTGAATGTTGAAACAAAGCCGGGAACACGTTCCGCATCCGCTCCCTTTACTACTTCTACATTACAGCAGGAAGCTTCATCAAGGTTAGGATACAATGTGACCAATACCATGCGTCTTGCTCAGAGGTTATATGAAGAAGGATTCATTACCTATATGAGAACAGACTCCGTGAATCTATCTCAGGAAGCGATTGAAGGAGCAAAAAAACAGATTATTTCAGAATATGGAGCAGAATATTCTTCTCCAAGAAATTATACCACAAAATCATCTTCTGCACAGGAAGCTCACGAAGCTATCCGTCCTACGGATTTCGGAGTGAAAAGCATTGGAGATGCACAGTTGAGTAAGTTGTACCAATTGATTTACAGAAGAACATTAGCATCCCAGATGGCGAATGCTAAAATTGAAAAAACTGTTATCGAGATCGGAAATGCATCATTGCCACATCATTTTGAAGCGCAGGGAGAAGTGATCATCTTTGATGGTTTCCTGAAAGCTTATGGTATTGTAAAAACGGAAGATGATGATGATGAAAACAATGACAAACTATTGCCAAAAGTAAAAATTGGTGAAGTATTAAGCTATAAATCCATCACAGCTACAGAAAAATTCACAAGACCAAGTGCAAGATATACGGAAGCCGGATTGGTGAGAAAACTTGAAGAATTAGGGATTGGTAGACCATCTACTTATGCTCCAACCATTCAGACCATTCAGAACAGGGAATATGTGGATAAAAGAGAAATCGAACCACAGACCCGTGAAGTGATCAAAATGTCTTTAGTAAAAGATAAGATCAAAAAAGTGGTGCTGGATGAAAAATTCGGTGGTGATAAAAATAAATTCTTACCTACAGATATAGGAGAAGTTGTGAATGACTTCTTAACAGATAATTTCAAGGAAATCCTTGATTATGGCTTTACTGCAAGAGTAGAAGAAAGTTTCGACGAAATTGCCAGTGGAGATCAGAAATGGAAGGAAATGATGACGAATTTCTACTCGAAATTTCACCCGAGAATTGAAGATGTAGAAGAAAATGCAGACCGTGCAACAGGAGACAGGCTTCTGGGAGTGGATCCAAAGACCGGTAAAAATGTCCATGCAAGAATTGGTAGATTTGGAGCAATGATCCAGATCGGGGAGACAGATGATGAAGAAAAACCAATCTTTGCATCATTAATGACCGGACAGAATATTGCGACCATTACTTTTGAAGAAGCATTGGAACTGTTCAAATTACCTTTCGAACTGAATGAATTTGAAGGAAATGCCGTTTCTGTAGGAGTAGGAAGATTCGGACCTTATGTGAAATGGGGTGAAACATTCATCAGTATTCCAAAAGGAGAAGATCCTCTTTCTGTAGATCAAAACCGTGCAGAACAGATCATCAATGAAAAGAAAAAGGCTGATGCTCCTATTGCAACTTATAAAGGAGAGCCTGTAACTAAAGGAAGCGGAAGATTCGGCCCATTTATCAAGTACAAAGATATTTTCATAAACGTTCCGAAGAAATACAACTTTGATAATCTTTCTCAAAGCGACATCAACGAACTGATTGATGCTAAGCTGGAAAAAGAAGCCAACAGATATATCCAGCAATGGGAAAAAGAAAAAATATCTCTTGAAAACGGAAGATGGGGACCATTTATCAAGTTTGGAAAAGCCATGTTCAAGATCCCGAAGAAAAACGATGATACCAAATACGATGCAGAAGAATTGAAAGAAATTTCTCTGGATGAGGTTAAAAAATGGATCACCGATCAGGATAAAAATGCCTTTGCAGAAAAGAAAAAACCAGCTGCGAAAAAGGCAACCACTGCTAAGAAAACCACAGCTGTAAAAAAACCGGCTGCCAAGAAAAAATAATAGCAAAGAGAGTGTATTACAATTATTAAACGATATAGGTTGAGAATAATTAACGAAAGTCCTCTCATATAATCTAAGAATAAAGAAAAGAGGCCATTTTCACGAGTTGTGAGATGGCCTCTTTTTTAGTTTGAATATAATAGATATAAAGTATCTATAAAGTTATCTTGAGAAATGATATCAGCTTCTTTTCCTTCAAAAGAAAAATATTGATATTGAGGATTTTCTTTTCTTAATTTTTCAAATTTTTCCTTGCTGATTTTTTTTCCATCGAAATAGTAATAATTTGGCGGAGGGTTTTCGACAACTACCACAGTTCCAATTTCAAATCCTTTATAATCAATTTGAAATTTCTTATTTTCAACTTTCTCTTTTCTTGAAAAGACTATTGTTTGATCTCCATAATTGATGTCACTTATAGTATCTTTTATATTTTTTTCTTTCCTTTTTTCATTTAATTTATCAAAATTGAAGTATAAAACATTTTCTTCTTCTATAAGATTGTTTGGAACATCTAACTGAAAATAGCCATTCTCATTAGTTGTAGATTTCAAAAAAATGTTCTGGGTTATAAAGAAAATTTCTGCATTTGGAATAGCTTTTTGCGTTTCTTTGAATATTAATCTACCAGATACCTTTGTAATATCCGTTGTTTGTTGTTCAGTAGTATCTCTGAAATTATTTTTACTTTGTGCTTGAGCGAAACTCAGATTAGTTACTAAAATAATTCCTGCAGCAGCCAAAGCCAAAGACCTTGTTGATGTCCTTCCGCAAATTTCTCTTCCGCTAGCAGCTGTTAGAATATCCTGAATCTGTTCATCTGTTTTATTTGTAAAGTCTATTATACATTTGGAACATTTCTCACAGAATTTTCCTGAAGAAAGATCTTGCATATTATCCCAGTTTTCAGGACATGGATTATTGATTTTGATTTGATTTTTCATAGTATGTTGTAAATAAAATAAAATGCTGTTTCAAATGGAAAGACATTTTATATTTTATTGCTTGGTGAGTAAGATATCCTTTGGAAAATTAAATGGCCAGTCTTTTCCTTCTACCATAATTCGATTATAATATGGACAGGACTCGTTAATTCCTAGTGGATTGTATTGGAAATGTAAATTCATCTGTGTTTTTTGACTGTTAACAAAAGTAATATTTATATTGGCTGTTTTGTTACACATATTTTTTGGTTGAAATAATAAGTATTTTTGAGAAAAATTCTTGTATTGTCCGAAAATGCCATAAAACTCAGAGGAGCTTTCATCAAAATTAGTTATCCGATCTATTTCAACGGTTCCATTTGAAGAGATTATTTTTCGTTCACCTATTATTTGATCAGATTCATAATATGTTCCATCATTTGAAGTTGATCTATCTCTTATTTTTCTTAATTCAAGATATAAAGTTTTCCCTTCCCATACTCCTTTCCATGTTCCCGTATAAGGATCAAGCTCTCCATCAAGATCTTTGAAATAATCTCCATTTTTATAATCCATCTTATTTGCATTTAATGGAAATATTTGTTGTGCAGATATTAAGTTTATACTTACTATCAATAATGTAATCAGTATTTTTTTCATTTTTTTTTAAAAAAATTAAGGACAATTTAAAGTTTTTAAATTGTTTCCGTTGAGTTGTAGTTGGGTGCTGCTTCCGTCATTGTTTACCTCATAAAGTTTTGCCCCATCAATCTTCATATTTTTGTTCATGAAATTTAAAAATCCTTTTTGAATATCTGTTGTAGAAATATTTGAATCACCTATCAATTTTAAGTATTCCTTATTTAAAGTTCCAAATTGAGCATCAGTATACATATTTAGATTATCAGCATTAATACCATCACCTCGTAATTGGTATACTCCGTTACTAGTAACTACAGATAAAAAAACCTCACCTGAGGAGATATTATTAGCTTTAGCGTTCTTAAGTAATTGTATAAATAGATTAATATCACCTGGTGAGAAAATTGGAATTAGTCCATCATAATGAGAATGCATAATTCCGTAAGTTGTATTAAAGATTTTAAAATCAAGATCAGTTGTTCCAGGTTTGTTGCTCAATTCCTGATATTGGGCACCTGTTTGGCCAGATCCCGAAACAGGGTTTCCTACTCGGAATCCACTTTCTGAGGTTTCCCCTGTTTTTTTCTTTAGGAAATCTGTTTTGGCTTTGAAATTAGGATCTATATTTTGTTTTTTTAACTTGACGCATGGATCATCCTCAGGATCCAGATAATCCGGAAACTTATGTTTAGAACCATCTCCGGACATTGCTTTTCCTCCTCCACTGCCCAGATGTGCTCCATTAGCTTCCTTCCATGGAGTATCCTTCCACCACTCTCTTCCAGGGAACATATATCCGAAACCGCCTCCGCCACCAGAAAAAACATTGAACTTAATGATGGTGATTTCCTCGATATCATTAATCCTAATATTTTGCTCTTTAGCGAATTTCCCCATTGGAGTAGGATTTTTGGGATATAGATTATCTACCGCATCCTGAAGAATGGCTAATACTCTCAGCGTTACAGGATCATTATTCTGGACAATGGTAAACTGTACATAATCTCTGTTGGGGGTAATAATACCATGAATAAAAGCCGTTACCCGATCTCCCTGGAGAATGGGAAAGGCAATAGCCTTGGAACTATCTCCATAAGTATAGGTAGATACATTATAAAAAGGATTTCCAAAATCTTTATAGAACTCCAGCCCTAAGGCAGGATTGTTTTGGAAAAATGATTCTATGGTTTCTCTGAATGGTAGTTTATAGCTCACCTGAGAAATAGGAATATTTACTGGAGAGGTATTGTAAGAGGCATTCTTTTGGTTAGTTTGACCGGATGCCTGCTGCCTGTTCTGAGATCTGAATTCAGGATCAGCCTGAGCTTTCTCTTCAAATTTCAGGAACATTTCAATAGGAGCCCTGAATTGAGCCTGCTCTTCTTGGGGAAGTACTTCATCTTCCGTCCGGCAGGAATAGATAGAAAGCGTCAGCACTGATAACAGGGCCAACCGAAGAATAATTTTTCCTCTCATAGATGTTTTTTTAATTTGGTAAATATAATATTTTATCACCAATGTGTGATAAAATATTATATTTTATTTGAAATTTAAATTATATAGAACAACAGGGATTTTAAAATAGAAAACAAAAAAATAAGATAATGGTTTATTGAATGAACTAAGCATTATATCTGCTAAGAATAAGTAATATTAATCATATAATACAAAGCCGTTAACAAATAGTGTTAGCGGCTTTTTTTATGAATAAAAGTCTCCGCAGGATTCTCAGTTGCGGTGTTTTTTTGTATGTTTGTTAGATCAAGCAATTATTAAACTATTATATTTTCAGGTTAAAATATGGATTTTGAAGACTTTATCATTTCACCAAGAAATTTTAAAACAGAAAGCTGGCAGATCGGGAATAGGATCACAAAAGATATAAGAGAAGACAGTATTGTTCTTTTGTTTGTCTCAGATTATAGAGGAGCAGGCGGCGATGCAGAGGTACAGGATTTTACGGCGGTCAGAAAAGAATTTTATAAACTTTCACAATTGGATTTTGAAATTCCGATAGTGGATCTTGGCGATCTGGTTTCAGGAAAATCTGTTCAGGATACCCATTATATTTTACAGGAAGTTTTGTCTGCCTGTCATTATAAAAGAGCACTTCCGGTAATTATCGGAGGTTCCAATGATTTTGCATTTTCACTGTTTTCAGCCTTGAATTTCCACCAGAAAAGCATCAATTATACCCAGATTAGTAATATTATTTCCCTTAAACAGGGAGAAGAGATCAATGAATATACATTTTTAGGGAAAATTTTAGGTGCTAAGAATTTTTCCATTAAAAATTATCATCATTTAGGGTATCAGAAGCATTTGAACGAAATGGATTCTGTACGACTCATCAAAGAAGTGGAGTTTGATATCATCCGCTTAGCCGAAATGATGAATTCTACAGAGAAAACAGAACCTTTCTTCAGAAAAGCAGATCTGGTTACAGTAAATTGTGATGCTATTGAAAGCTTTAGTGAGCCTTTTTCTATGAATCCACAAGTAAATGGATTGAACAGAAGAGAGATTTGTGCCTATATGAAAGAAATCGGTCTGAGTGAAGACCTGAAGACGGTAGGGATCTTTAATTATAATATTTATTCAGAAAATCAGCTGAACCATCAGCTACTGGCACAGATGCTGTGGTATCTGATCGAAGGAATCAATATCCAGCACTCACATCCCAAAGAAAGGCAATATGAAATGTTCTATGTTCTGATAGATGACAGGCAATTTGCATTTAAGCGTGATACTTTCAGTAATTTGTGGTATTTTGGTGACGATGAAAATATAGAAAACTGCATTCCCTGCTCAAGAAAGGATTTTGATGATGCTAAAAAAGGCTGGCTGAATGCAAGACTGACGAAATTTTAATGTATGACAAACGTTCCCTCAAGAATTTCCATCATTGTACCTGTTTATAATGTCGAAAGTTATTTGACAAAATGTCTCAATTCCCTGGTGAATCAGAGTCATCAGAATATTGAAATTCTTGTGATAGATGATGGAAGTAAAGACAATTCCGGGAAGATCATTAAAGAATATGCTGAAAAATATCCCAACAAAATAAGAGCTTTTACCAAGGAAAACGGCGGATTAAGTGATGCCAGAAATTTTGGTTTGGACAGGGTGACCGGAGATTATATCGGCTTTGTGGACAGTGATGATTATGTTGCAGAAACAATGTTTGAAGAAATGATCCTGCTGGCTGAAAAGCATCAGTCGGAAATTGTGATCTGCAATATTCAGAAAGTAGATGAAAACGGACAGGTAACCCAAAAGCTGACACAGATTCCCCATATGCCGGAAAAAATAAAACTGGAAGATCATTTTTCTGTTTTTTCGGATATCAGCTATTTTGCCTGCAATAAATTGTTTAAAAAAGAACTTTTTAATCAGAAAAGATTTAAAAAAGGAGTTCATTTTGAAGATATTCAGCTTATTCCGCAGCTGCTTCTGGAAAGTGAAACGATTGCCCAGACTCAGAACTTTCATTATCAATACCTTGAACGTACAGATTCTATTACAAAGACTCATACGGAAAGAGGACTTGATATACTGAAGGCAGTACAGGATGTGGAAAATGTTTTTGGAAAATCAAAATACGCTCATAAGAGAAAAGAGCTGAAAAACTTTCAGATTTTTGAAGGAGTGTATTCTTTTCTGGCCTATCTGGCTTTTGTAAAAGAAGAACAGGCGTTTTACAGCATGTCTGATAAGCTGTCTGTTTTCATAAGAGAGAGACAAATAAAAATTCAAGATATATTGAACTATAGTCGTTTTGGTACAAATTATCTTTTATCTTTGCCGGTGAAAAAAAAGATTTTTTATCTGTTATTTTTTGCCGGACAGAAAAAATTGATAAGAAAATTGATATAAACACAAATGACGTACTATTGTTTCGAATAGTAGAATATAATGAAGCATATCAGCATCATTAATTTTTTAATTGAAGAAACAATGTGTACAGGATAAGAAAAGAATGAAAAACTTTGAATTGTTCTTAAGCGGATCGGGGATACCTATTTTCTATGTAAAAATAGGATTAGGTTTCGTATTCTCCTTTTTAATTACTTTTTTCTCCATACCTACCATTGTGAAGATCTCCAGAAGGAAGAACCTGATGGATGAACCGGGTATAAGGAGTTCACATCTTAGAAAAATTCCAAATCTTGGAGGGATTGCTATCTTTTATTCCATTGGGATATGTGCTTCCATTTTTGCTTATGAGCTGTTTGATCTGTATAAATTCCTTTTTGCTTCACTTATTATCCTACTGTACATTGGTGTAATGGATGATATTGTGGTGATGAGAGCATACAAAAAACTCGTTGCACAGATCTTGGTGTCCTCATTAATTGTCATTGGTTCAGATATCAGAATCCGAAGCTTATTCGGAATATTCGGAGTATATGAACTGGGTTATTTTGTGAGTGTGCTATTCAGTATTGTAACTTTTATTATTCTTATCAATGCCTTTAATCTGATTGACGGGATTGACGGACTGGCAGGCGGATATTCTGTGATCTGCAGTGCATTGTTCGGAATAAGCTATTATAGATTAGGAGAATACAACTATCCACTGGTTGTTCTGTCAGTAGTGATTATAGGTACTGTTTTGGCCTTTTTATACTATAATTTATCGAATTATAGAACGAATAAAGTATTCATGGGAGATACAGGTTCCATGCTGTTGGGCTTTCTCCTGGCATTCACGTCCATTTGTTTTATTGATATTTTTATTGATAAAAAGCTTGTTGATGTACCAAAATATCATCTTCAGTCTGCTCCGGTAGTGGCTGTAGCCATTCTGATCCTTCCGATTGTAGATACCCTGAATGTGATCTTTGTAAGACTTTATAACAAAAAGTCACCTTTTGACGCTGATAAGAATCATATACATCACAAACTTCTGAAGCTAGATCTTACTCATAGAAGATCCACATTCTATATTATTCTATACTATTTAATGATCGTAGCAGTTGCTTATTATCTGAGACATTTCAACGTGAATCTCTTGCTGTTGGTTATTATATCATTAGGTTTCATAGGTGCATATTTGCCGGATCTGATATATAAATTAAGAAATAAGAAAAATTAACAATTAAATATTACTTTTGTAAACAATATTCAAACATGATGAAGAACTTTAAGTATTTATTTTTAATATTATTGCCTTTTTTAGTTACCTCGTGTATCACAACAAAAGATGTAAGATACTTACAGCCTAGTGAGAGCCTTGTAGTTAATGAAGAAGGTCTTGTTCCCTACAATATCCCTATCTACAGGATTACCAAAAATGATATGCTTAACCTTAATATTTTGACCACTCCCAAAGGAGATGCAGCACAGTTTTACTCTGCTTATAACGTTTCAGGCGGAACGGGGGGCGGAGCTATAAACAGTTCAGCGGCAAGTGGTGGAAGAGCAGGTGGAGTAGGTTCAACGATCGGAGGAAATGTCAATTTCTATTTTAATGGATTGAAAGTGGATAACAACGGAGATATTAATATTTTCGGAATAGGCTACATTAAAGCAGAAGGAAGAACACTTGACGATGTAGCAAAAGAAATTCAGGGCAAAGTAAATGAAAACTTCCAGGAAGGGAAATCCGAGGTGAGACTGAATACAGACGGAATTACTTATTATATTCTTGGTGACGTGGAAACTACAGGAATGTCAGGTGAAAAAGTTGCCCATAAGAATACCCTTACCATTACTGAAGCGCTGGCTATTAATGGTGGACTGAACAGAACAATTGATAAAAAAGAAATTGTTATCCATAGAAAACTCCCGGAAGGAATTAAAATTGCTAAAATTGATCTTACCCGTGAAGATCTGATGAACTCTCCTTATTACTATCTACAGAACGGAGATGAAATTTATCTTAACACCAGAAGAAAAAGCTTGAACGGATTCGGTAAAGATCCTATTCAGACCCTGCTTACCGGTGTTACAGCAATTACAACAGCGTTAACCCTATATACAATCCTACAAAGACTTTAATCCCATGATTCCAGGAAAAGATACAGCAGTAGGAAAAAGCGAAGCTCCAAAAGAGAAGTATGGGACTTTTGCGTTGTTTAATTTTGAACATTTTTTAAGAAGATTACTTAAAAACTGGTATTGGTTTGCTTTTATGTTCCTTATTGGCTATGCCATATCTTGGGTATATAGTAAATATTATGCACAGAATGTATATTCTTCAGACCTGTCTTTGAGTATATCGAATAGTACTTCAAGTTATTTTAGTCCTAATCAGTCTATTAACTTCATTTGGGGACAGAGCGGAAATCAGGATGGAGTTTATTTAAAGAAAATGCTCTTTTCAAGATCTCATAACGAGTATTTAGTTAAAGAATTAAGCCTTTTTTTAAATTACTCTACCAAAGGATTTGTAAAATCTACTTATCTGGACAAGTATGACTCCCCGGTTTTTATTGAAATTGATAAAAAGCATCTTCAGCAGATTAACTACGCTATTACATTATTACCCAAAGGAAATGGTACTTATGAAGTAGTATTACCGGAAGAAGGGCAATCTACCAGTTTATATAGTTATGAATCAGAAAGCTATCATAATATTAATACCTATAACAGACCTGCCAATAAGATTATCAGAATCAATGAGTGGTATACTTCTCCAAATCTGAGATTTAAGTTGGTTCAGAATCCGGTTACTCCTAATATCAAACTTGATAATATTATCGTCAACTTAATGACGATAAACCAGGGCGTTAATGATATTGTATCTACCATTGGTGTTGGCTTTGATAAAGAGATTAGTACGATTATGATTATCAGTAAAAAAGGCTATAATCTTAACAGTACAGTTAGCTTCCTGAATAAATCCGTAGCTGAACTCCAGAAAAAAAGACTTGAAGATAAAAATATCGTCAACAAAAATACAACGGTTTATCTGCAGGGGAGCCTTGATGGAATGCGCAAAAAACTGGATTCAGCCGCCACAGTTCTGAACTACCTGAAAACATCGGAAAAACTCTATAACATTAAAAATAGAGATGAAAAGTCCCTTGAAGAAATTAAAGAGCTTGAAGCCAAAAAAGCTGATATCGTAAGCAAGATCACTTCTCTGAATAATATTAGAAATACCCTTCAGTCACAAAATTTTGATAAAATGATTGCTACCAATGCAGCAGGATTTGAAGACGGGTTTTTCTCTGCTTCTGTGACTGAGCTTAAAGCGCTGTATACAAAAAGATCAGAACTCGCTTTGATCTATAAACCTACTTCTGAACCAATGAAAGAGGTCAATAGGTTGATTAGTGAAGCTAAAACAGGTTCCTTTAACAGTCTTAAGAATTATTATACCAAATATTATGATGAGATCAATAAAATTGACCGTCAGGTTGCAGATGCTAATTCTGATTTACAGTCTTATCCTGAAAAAGAAAGAAAATATCTGGATGCTGAAAGAGGGTATAATATGATTGAAGCTACCTACAGTAGCCTTTTAAACAGACAGAATGAAGCGAGACTGAACGTAGCAACCAATCAGTCTGATATCAGTGTGATCGACCCAGCTAAGAACATCGGGCAGGGACCTGTAAGTCCAAATATTAAAATGGCAAAAGCAGGAATAATTGGAGGAATGTTATTGCTTCCCATACTATTTATCCTGATCGGTGAACTGCTGGATAATAAAATCAGAAACATCAAAGAATTACTTGGTGCTACGAAGATTCCGCTTCTTGGAGTGATCGGGAATAACAATAGTGAAAATATGCTTACTGTTTTGGATCAGCCGAAATCATCTGTTTCAGAGGCGTTTAGGGGTATTAGAGCCAATATGAGGTTCCTGATGCATAATGAACAGGAAAATGGTAAAGTAATCCTGGTGACCTCCTCCGTAGGTGGAGAAGGAAAGACTTATGTTTCCATTAATCTGGCCTCTGTATTAGGATTAAGTGATAAGAAAACAATCCTTTTGGGAATGGACCTTAGAAAACCTAAAATATTCGGAGACTTTAAGATTGATAACAAATATGGTATTTCAAATTACCTTACAGGAGAAGTAAATATTGATCAGATTATTAATACCACAAAAATTCCTAATCTGGACGTTGCCACTTCAGGACCTATCCCTCCGAATCCTTCAGAATTACTGATGAGCCAGAAGAATGTGAAATTTATAGAGGAACTGAAAGAAAAATATGACTACATTATTATAGATTCACCACCGGTAGGTCTTGTAGCAGATTCCTATGAACTGATGAAATATTCTGATGCCAATATCTATGTAGTACGTCATGAATATACAGAGAAGTATATGATGAAACTTATTACAGAGAAATATCAGAATAATGAAATTGAACATTTAGGACTTGTTTACAATGACTATAATACCAAACAGGGTTATGGATATGGTTATGGCTACGGATATGGCTATGGCTATGGTTATTTTGATGAAGATAAAAATTATAAAGAACCGTTATTGATTAGAATACGGAACAAAGTACAGGCAATGTTTAATAAAAAATAGAGCCCTAAACCCTCATTTGATGGGGGTTTTTTCATACTTTGTGAATTTTCATTCTATGAAAAAAAGAATATTTTTGCCAGTTTGCCGTTTACTTTATAACAAATTATGTTTTTTTGTTTATTTTTAACTAAACATTAAGATTATCATTAATATAAAAATGTTTTATATTTGCAAAAATTAAATTTTAAAATAACCATAAATCCATATTCTTTTATGAATAAAAAATTATTGTTTAGCTTCCTTGCCTTCCTTGGAGTGGTAAGTGTTAAAGCACAAAGAAACGAATTGGGGGTTCGTCTAGGTATGAGTAGCCTAGTGGGTGATGTAGGGAGCACAAGTTATATTTTACAAAAGCCGTTGGATTTAAATAGAATGTCGGATTGGGGGATCCCGTTTTATGGAGGAATTTTATACAGATTTAATTTTAACCCGCATCAGACTGTTAGATTGGATTTAGGGTATAACCAGATTCAGTTTAGCGATAAAGCTGCGAAAGAAGAATATAGAAGAAATAGAAATGCATACGGGAAAAATAACGTATATGAAGCAAGCTTAATGTTTGAATATAATTTTTTCCCTGTAAATAATGAACAGATAAGTATGGTGAGTCCATATATTTTTGGAGGTCTGGGTGCGCTGATGTTTGATGCCCCTAAAGCTGATCTTTCACATGATTTCAGAAGAGATCCTGACGGTGTGGCATTAGCTCCTATCAATGAAACGGACTTTAAAACTACTACCGAATATACGTTAGGAAAAAAAGTTACCATGCATATCCCTTTTGGAGTAGGTTTAAAATACAAATTTAACCATACTTGGGCTATATTTGCAGAAGCAACCTTTAGATATACTTTAACTGATCAGCTTGATCATAGTAAAATTCTTTCTGAAGATGTGAAAAGTTCCTTTAATGCCGATATCCTTGATCCGGTTACAGGAGGTTCTTTATTACAGTCTGGTAACTATTATGCTGTTGCCAAAGAAAGAGAAGAAGAGTTTATTAAAAAGAGAAATATTGGAGATAGTAGATCTAATGACTGGATCAATACATTCAGTTTAGGATTAACGTTTTCGTTTGGAAGACCTCCATGTTATTGTGATTAATTAATATGTCGTTGATTAAAGATAAAATAAATTCTGAGAATTTACCAAAACACGTAGCCATCATTATGGATGGTAATGGAAGATGGGCGAAATCTCGTGGCGAAGAAAGATCCTTCGGTCACAAAAATGCCATTAATGCAGTAAGAAATGCCATTAATGCATGTAATGAGATCAATATCCCCTATTTAACACTGTACACATTTTCTTCAGAAAACTGGAATCGTCCCAGTGAAGAAGTAAATACACTCATGAACTTGCTTGTAGAAACTTTACTGCTGGAAGCAGAAGAGATCTTTAGCAAAGGATTGAGAATGCATGTTATAGGGAATCTTGGAAAACTGCCTGCCTTAGTAAGAGAACAACTGGAACGTGTGGTAGAACTTACAAAAGAAAACACAAAAGGTAACCTTGTACTGGCTATTAGCTATGGCTCACAAAATGAAATACTGAATGCCGTAAAAAATATCAGTTCAGACGTAAAAGAAGGAAAAGTAGACGTAGAGAATATAGATGAAAAATTATTCGAAAATTATCTCTATACCAAAGATTTTCCTCCTGTAGATCTGCTGATAAGAACCAGCGGTGAAATAAGAATAAGCAACTTCCTTCTTTGGCAGATTGCTTATGCTGAACTACAGTTTTTAAATGTTCTGTGGCCAGATTTCTCTAAAGATATTTTCTTTCAATGTATTGTTGATTATCAAAACAAAGAAAGAAGATACGGATTAACCGGAGAGCAGATACAAGGCCAATAATTTTAAAGAAAAGAAAGACTCGATAAAATGAAGTTTAGACTATTACCCATCATTATGTTTGCTGCTTCTGCACATTTTTATGGACAAGTAACTCCACAAGACAGCACAAAAGTAAACAATGCTGTGCATGCAGACAATGAGGTAGGTACTTATACACTTAAAGACATTGTTGTAGATGGGGTAAAAAAATATACGCCAGCTCAGATCCTGAGGTTTACAGGCTTATCCAAAGGAGAAAGCGTAGATATTCCAGGACAGAAAATCAGTAATGCTGTTAAAAAGCTTTGGGATACCCAATCTTTTTCTGAAGTGGAAGTATACGTTCAAAGTATTGAAGGACAAACTGTAGTTCTTAAATTCTATCTTCAGGATCTGAAAGAACTTGGAGAAGTGAAATTCAAGGGCAAAGGAATTGGGAAATCAAAAAGTGAAAAACTGGCTAAAGATAACAACCTGAAGCCAGGTACAAAGATTACTCAAAACCTGGTGTCAGGTCTTAAGACAAACATCCCGAAAGACTATATCAAAAAAGGTTTTGCCGATGCTAAAATCAGTATTGAGGATAGAGTAAATGCTGGAGATCCTGCTTTGGTAGACTGGACGATTACCGTAGATAAGGGTAAAAAAATTAAAATCGACCATATTGAATTTGAAGGAAACCAAAGTGTGACCGACAGAAAACTTAGAAATAAAGCCTTTAAAGAAACAAAACAGAAACGTTTCAGTATTGGGGGAATTTTGAAGTCTTCTAAATTCATTGAAGATAAATATCAGGAAGATAAACAGAACCTTGTCAATTATTATAACTCCTTAGGATATAGAGATGCTAAAATCGTTTCTGATTCAGTATGGAGAAATAAGAAAAACAACTATGAGATCAATGTAAAGCTTAATGAAGGTAAAAAGTATTATATCGGTGACATTACTTTCACCGGGAATACGGTTTATTCTACAGAATATTTACAAAGATTATTAGGATATAAAAAAGGAGATATCTACGATGCTGTAGGATTCAACAAAAAAGTTGGAGAAGACGGAGGTAAAGAAGATGATTCAGATATTAAATCCGTTTATATGAATAACGGATACCTTTTCTCAAATGTAACCCCTGTTGAAAAATCGGTGAATGGCGATGCCGTGAACCTTGAGATCAGGGTTAATGAAGGAGAACAGGCTACATGGAATAAAGTAACATGGCAAGGAAATGTTACAACCCATGACCACGTAATTCTTAGAGCATTAAGAACAAAACCGGGAGAATTATTTAAAAAGACTGAGATCAAAAGAACCTATTTTGACTTGGCAGGAATGTCATTCTTTGATCCACAACAGATCGGACAGGATATTCAGCCTAACCAGGCAGATAATACTGTAGATGTAAACTGGAAACTTGTAGAAAAAGGATCTTCTCAGGTTCAGCTACAGGCAGGTTATGGAGGAAATAGCTTTATTGGTACTCTTGGATTGACGTTTAATAACTTCTCCTTAAGAAACTTCCTTAAGTTCAAAGACTTTAAACCGGTGCCACAGGGAGATGGTCAGACTTTCTCCATCCAGGTACAGGCAGGACAGTATTTCCAGAACTATGGAGTGTCATTCGTGGAGCCTTGGTTGTTCGGAACAAGACCTACTGCACTTTCTGTGAGTTTGAATAGCTCAAGAGTAAAATATAGCGATCAATACGGAGCTGCTCAGAAGCTTAATATCTTCTCGGCATCAGTAGGTCTGAACAGACTTCTGAACTGGCCGGATGACTATTTCTCTCTGTATACAGGATTACAGTTCCAGAGATATGACTTTAATAACTATCAATTCCTGTTTGGTAATGAAATAGAAAGCAACGGATCAGCTAATAACTTTAGTATTAACTTAGGTTTAAGCAGAAACTCTGCCGGGGTAGATCCTATCTTCCCGACAATGGGTTCCAATATTGAACTTTCTGCAAAACTGACACCACCATATTCATTATTCAGTAATAAAGATTACTCTACAATGAAAGCTGCTGATAAATATAATTGGATGGAATTCTATAAAATCAAGTTTAAAGCGGACGTCTATAATGAAGTTGCTGGTAAACTGGTTTTAAGATCTTCTGCTGAAATGGGATTCATGGATGGATATAACAAAACTCTTGGAGCTCCACCATTTGAAAGATTCTATGTAGGAGGTACAGGATTATTCGGAGGTAGATATGACGGTCGAGAACTGATTCCTTTAAGAGGATATGATACACAGAGTAATAACGGTGGTGAACCGAATGATATTACACAAAGAGGAGGAGGAACAATCTATAACAGATTTACACTGGAATTAAGATATCCAATCTCATTGAATCAAACAGCTAAAATTTATGCATTGACATTTGCTGAAGGAGGTAACGTTTGGAATTCATGGAGTAACTATAACCCATTCCAGCTGAAGAGATCAGTAGGGGTCGGAGTTAGAGTGTATATGGGTGCCTTCGGATTGATCGGGTTTGATTTTGCTTATGGATTTGATAAGACAATGTCAGGAAACCCATCAGGATGGCAACAGCACTTCTTGATGAACCAATCATTATAATTATAAATATGAAGAACTTTAAAATAACCATCACTTTTGTATTGCTCTTACTTTTCGGGTTAGGAAATGCCCAGAAAATAGGAGTAGTAGATACTAATGAGATTTTAAATAAATTACCTCAGTATAAAGAAGCCGAAGCGAGATTGAATTCTCAGATCGATACCTGGCAGTCTGAACTTCAGAATATGCAGTCAGAGTATGAAAGAAAAAAAGCGGCTTTTGAAAGTGAAAAAGTGTTATTGATAGGTGACCAGCTAAAGCTTAGAGAAAAAGAAGTTGTAGATCTTGATAAAAATATCAAAACCACTACAAGTTTACGTTTCGGATCCAATGGGGAAATAACAAAACTGAGAACAAACCTCGTTTTACCATTCCAGGATCAGATCTGGGGAGCCATCAAAACAATGTCCGAAAAAAATGGGTTGGGCATAGTTCTTGATAAAAGCAATAACATTAGTGTTATTTTTCTTCAGGGAAAATATGATTATACAGAAAAAGTATTAACTATTTTACTGAAAGGATCAGATAAAAAAGAGAAAACTACAAGTAAAAGTAAAAAGTAAAATTTTAAATTAACTTTTACGTAAATTTGAAATCTAAAAACAAATTAAATTATTTATTTACCAATTATGAAAAAATTAAGTGTATTATTTGCAGCAGTAATGATGGTTGTTTCTGTAGGTATGGCAAAAGCTCAAAAAATGGCTACTTTAGATGTATTGGGAGTTCTTAATGCAATGCCTGAAAAGAAAAAAGCAGATGCTGACCTTAAAACATTCTACGATACTAAACAAGCTGAGATCAAGAAAAAATACGATGCTGGGCAAGCTAAATTGAAGCAATATAGCGAAGAAGCTCCTAAGAAATCTGCAGACGAAAACAAAGCTAGAGAAGGTGAATTACAAAAAATTCAGGAAGAAATAGCTCAAATGCAGGATAAAGCTCAAAAAGATCTTCAGGCTAAGCAAGAAGTAGCTTTCGGACCAATTGAGAAAAAATTGAACGACGCTGTAGAAAAAGTATCTAAAGCTAACGGTTATGAGTATGTAATGGATGGAAATTCACCTGCATTCCTTTATAAAGCTGGAGCTGATGCTACGGCTGCTGTAAAGAAAGAATTAGGAATTCAATAATTTAAGCAAATTAACAAAGATTTATAAAACAAACCGCCTCCAAAAGAGGCGGTTTGTTTATTTTTGCGAAATGGAAAAAGAAGTATCAACTATCGTAAAAGTAAGGTTTAGTGATTGCGACCCGATTGGTCATTTGAATAATGTAAAATATCTTGATTATATGTTCAATGCCAGAGAAGATCATGTAGAGACATTTTACGGATTTACTTATGAAGAATATACCAAACAGACAGGCTGTACCTGGATTGCCATTCAAAACGAAATAGCTTACCTGAAGGAAGTAAGATACAATACCCAGGTAGTCATCAGTAGCAAAACCATCGACATACAGGATAGAACAGCCAAAGTTGAAATTCTGATGAAAAGCTTAGACGAAAAGACAGTTCATGCCGTTCTTTGGGTAACCGTTATTTATTTCAACATAAAAACGAGAAAGTCAGAAATTCATCCGGAAGATATAAAAGAAACTTTCCATAAGTTTTATGTAGACCTTCCACAAAAAGATTTCCAGGCAAGAGTTAAGTTTTTAAGATCCCAGAATGCAAAAAATTCTTAGTCGCATTTCTATTGAGAATTTTTTAATTGTTTAAATTAATAATATATGAAAAAAATAGCAGTAATAGGTAGTAATGGCCAATTAGGAAACTGTATCAGAAAAATAGCTCCCGATTTTGAAAATCAATATGAATTTCTTTTTACAGATTCTGCAACCTTAGATGTGACCAGTGAAGAACAGGTTAATGACTTTTTCTATGATAATAAACCGGATTACTGTATCAATGCTTCCGCATATACAGCTGTAGATTTGGCGGAAAAAGAAAAAGAAAGAGCATTTGCTGTAAACGCAGATGGTGTAGCCAACCTTGCTCAGGCATGTATTGAGCATAAAACCATTCTGATCCATGTGTCTACAGACTATGTTTTTGATGGAGATACAAACCTGCCTTACTCAGAAGATGATTTTACCAATCCGATAGGAGTGTATGGGGAATCAAAGAGACAAGGAGAAGAACTTGCATTGGAAATTAACCCTGAAACAATTATTCTGAGAACTTCATGGTTGTATTCTGAGTTTAATAAGAACTTTGTGAAAACAATGTTGAATCTCTTTTCCCAGAAAACCGAATTGGGAATCGTAGCAAATCAGTTTGGACAGCCTACAAATGCTAATGACCTTGCAGCAGCCATCATGGAAATTATTGAAGCTCCTCATAAAACCTTTGGAATTTTCCACTTTTCAAACTATCCGGAAACTACTTGGTTTGAGTTCGCAAAGAAAATTGCAGAGTTTTCAAAATCTTCAGTACAGTTGAACCCATTAACCACCGAGCAATATCCGACTCCAGCCAAAAGACCTGTAAGAAGTACAATGTCTCTGGATAAAATAGAGGAGGTTTATAAAATTGAGCCAAAACACTGGGAATATAGCCTTGAAGAATGTGTTGACTTACTTATACAACAATAATTTTATGAAAAATATAGCCATCATCTTTTCCGTATTGTGTATTCAGCTTTGGAATGCACAAAATGTTTATCTGAGTAAGGTTGAGAAAACCAGTGATAATGCAGATAAGTTTCTCTATAAAAAAGATAATGCAGAAAATGAAGCAATTTATTTAGGAGAAGCAGAAGTACAGGGGTTCTCAAAAGATGATGCAACAGTTTTTTCATTAGTATATAAAAAAGCAAAAGAAATTGGTGCCAATACTTTTGTTATAAAACCTTTTGAAAATATTGACGGATCACCTCAGGCTTTCAATCCTTCCAATTATAAGATAGCATTATATTATACCCCGAAAGAAAAATTGAAAATTCTGGATGGTTCTCTCTATATATTTGCTTCCTCTGAAAAAGATCAGAAGATCAATGTTAATAAGAAGGACTATACCATAACACCAAGGTCATTTTTAAAATTTAAAATTGTTCCTGGAGAAGTTTATACCATCTCAACCAGGAAACTTTTAGGGTCAACGGTGAAAGTACAGCCTAAAACCAATGATGACAATCTGTATTTTCAGATCTCATCTTTAAAAATTAAGCCGGACACTTCTGGAGTTGGAGGCTTAAACCTGAAATCAGGAGATGTTATTGGTTTGGAAAAATCATTTGCGGAGTTTTTAAGCGCTATTTATACTGAAAAAACTCCATAAAATTGTCATTAAAAGTATCAATGTATCTTTTACCTATATTTAAGATAGCGGATTAATTAAAATTTGTTTAAAATTTTTCTCTCAACTAATCAGAACCTTAAGGGTTATATATTACTTTAATGTAAACTTTATGTTAAATAAGTTTGCGTGGTAATGGAGAAGTTTCTATCTTTGCCCCACTGAAAAACGAGAGAGATTCAGTAAGCGCAGAAGAGCTTTTAGATAAGCAGAAACATTATATACTCCGAAAGATAAAGACGGAAAAAAACTTTCACTTTTTACTTTAAAAAGTTGCGGGTTAAAATAAAGTTTGTATCTTTGCAGTCCCAATAAAACGGGAGCGCAGGAGTAGGGAGATTGATGATTTGGAGAGAGTTTAGGGTTAGTTAAAAAACTTTAAAATTTTCTTTCAAAACATTTGGTCAAATCAAAATAAAGTTTTACTTTTGCACTCGCAAATATGGAGCGCCACTGA
>NZ_QNVT01000040.1 GCF_003385515.1 Chryseobacterium pennae
GGATAAGGCTTAATCTAAAAGGAAAGAGTCCAGTACAGTACCGAACTCTTTCATATAATAATATTATTTAATTTTGTCTAAACTTTTGGGTGCAGTCTATTAACCGGGATTTTTTGTTTACAATTTTGATACTGTATATTGGTCACCAAGTGAAAAACCTTTACGACATTTAAGCTCCTGCTTCTTTGTCGGTAAAAATCTGAACACCGTCTTTCTTTTCAATTAACTGAAGCGGGTACAGTTTCGGATTGTATTCACCGTTTAAAACTTCGTTCAGAGCATGTTTTTTAGAAGCACCGAATGTGACAATCAAAATATGGTCGGCTTTATTGATGATAGGCTCTGTCAAAGTAATCCTGAACATTTCCTGAGGTTTCAGATAATAAGCTGCCACCCATTTTTCTTTTTCATCCAGAACGGTTTCTCCCGGAAATAAGGACGCTGTATGACCATCATCACCCATTCCTAAAAGGATAAAATCGAAAATACCTTCTTCTCCTAATGTGTTTTTGATCTGCATTTCATATTCTTTAGCATAATCTTCAGGTTCAGTTCCGTTTTTATACATTGGAAAAATCTGATCTTTATGGACGGGAACTTTATTCAAAAGTGTTTCCAGAGTCATTTTAAAATTACTCTTTTCGTCATCAAGAGCAACCCATCTTTCATCCACCCAAAAAATATACACTTTGCTCCAATCTATTTTATCTGCATATTCCGGAGTCGCCAATAAGCTGAAAATGGCTTTAGGAGAAGAGCCTCCGCTCACCGCTGTTACAAATTTTCCATGTTTTTGAATAGATTGTTCTGAAAGCTCAACAAACGTATCTGCTGCTTTTTTATATAAAGTATCGAGCGTATTAAATATTGTAATATCCATTTTTATTTCTTAGTTAAATTCTAAACCCACTCATGCCCTTGTCTTTCCACTAAAGCATTGCTGTCATCAGGTCCCCAGCTTCCTGCATCGTAATTCGGGAAAGAGGGATCTTTGGTTGTTTCCCAGGTTTCCTGAATCGTTTTTACAACATCCCAGGCTTCTTCTACCTGATCAGAACGCATAAACAGGGTAAGATCACCTGCAAGTGCCTCTAACAATAGGGTCTCATAAGCTTCAGGAGTATCTGTCTGACAGGCAAAATTATCAAAAATCATTTCTACCGGTTTTAATTCTAATGAAAGCCCCGGTTTTTTAGACATAAACTGCAGCCTTATATCCATTTGTGGCTGAATATTAATAATCAGTCGGTTAGCGGATAAAGGGGATGAGCTTTCTGAAAATGTAGAATGGGGAAGGGGTTTAAACTGAATGGTAATGTAAGAATGCTTCTCTTTCATCTTTTTTCCGGTACGAACGTAGAAAGGAACGTTTTCCCATCGATGGTTATCCAGATAAAACTTAATAGCAACGAATGTTTCGGTATTGGAATCAGGGGCAATTCCTTCTTCCTCACGATAGCCGTTTACTTTGACTCCATTTACTTTCCCCTTTCCATACTGACCCCGGACAGCATAATGATCTACTTTATCTGATGAAATTCTGCGGATTGATTTTAAAACGTCCACTTTACGATCTCTGATTTCTCCAGACTCCAATGAAACTGGCGGTTCCATAGCGACCATACAGAGAATTTGTAAAAGGTGATTCTGAATCATATCACGCAAAGCCCCTGTCTGCTCATAAAAGCTGGCTCTTGTTTCTACCCCTACTTCTTCTGCAACAGTAATCTGTACCGATTCTATATGCCTGTGATTCCATAAAGGCTCAAAAATTGAATTTCCGAATCTGAATGCCAAAATATTCTGAACCGTTTCTTTTCCTAGATAGTGGTCGATACGGTAAATCTGTTCTTCCTGAAAGGTTTGTGAAAGAAGATTATTCAGTTCTATAGCAGATTCTTTATTGTGGCCAAAAGGTTTTTCGATAATAATCCGGTCTTTTGCAGGATCAGAAGCGATAGAAGTAGTCTTAATATGATTTGAAATAACGGACACAAAGTTCGGCGCAATGGAAAGATAGAAGAGTCTGTTCCCCCTCACTCCATAAACTTTATCAAAATTTTCCAGTTTCTGATGTAAATTTTGATAGGAACTTTCTTCATCCAGCTGATGCTGAAAGTAGCTGATGTGAGCCTGAAAACCTGCCCAATCTTCCTTGGTTACCGTTTTTCTTGAAAAGCTTTCCAGATTTTCTTTAATATAAGCTCTGAATTTTTCATCCGTATTTTCGGCTCTTCCCAACGCTAAAATATTAAAGCCTTTGGGCATTCTGCCATCAATATATAGGTTGTAAAATGCAGGAAAAAGTTTTCTTTTTGCCAAATCTCCCGTTGCACCAAAAATAACAATGGTTGTTGGATGCAGGATTGTATTGTCGCTCATTTTCCGAGTTTAGTTATTTAGGTTTTGCCATGAAGTGTGAAAAACTCCTTCTCTGTCAATTCTTTGGTAAGTATGTGCCCCAAAATAATCCCGCTGAGCCTGAAGTAAATTGATCGGCAAAGATTCTGTAGTGTAGGCTTCGAAATATCCTAAAGCTGACTGAATTCCTAAGCCTGGGATTCCGTTTGATGCAGCAAAAGCAGCCATTTTTCTTAATGCAGGAATCTTATCTTTTACAATTTCTGAAATCTCCTGATCCAATAGAATATTAGATAAATCCTGATCTTTAGAATATGCTGAATAGAATTTTTCTAATAAAACAGAACGGATAATACATCCGCCTCTCCATATTTTGACAACATCTTTTAACGGAATTTCAAACTGATATTCTTCAGATGCTTTTACCAGTAATGCCAATCCTTGTGCATAGCTGATTAAAGTAGCCAAATACAACGCATCACCCACTTCTTTGATGAAGGCTTCTGTATTTTCAGGAATTGTTATTTCCCCTTTAGGATACAACTGAGATGCTTTTATTCTCTCCTCTTTATAAGCTGATAAAATTCTTGAAGTTACAGCAATATCAATAGTCGGGATAGAAACACCGATTTCCATTGCCTGTTCGGATGTCCATTTTCCGGTTCCTTTTGCTCCGGCTTTATCCAGAATTTGATCAACAAGAAATCCATCTGTTAGATCATCTTTTTGCTGGAAAATATCCCTTGTGATTTCAATAAGGAAAGAATTCATTTCACCTTCATTCCACTTTTTGAACACCTCATAAAGCTGATCATTGTTCAGATGAGCTCCTTTTTTCAGTAGATCGTAAGCCTCACTGATCAATTGCATGATGGCATACTCAATTCCATTGTGAACCATCTTTACATAGTTTCCGGCAGAACCTTTGCCCATGTAAGCGGTACAGGCTTCACCATTAACCTTTGCTGAAATTAATTCCAACATAGGTTTTAGCAGGTTGAAAGCTTCCAAATCGCCACCAGGCATAATACTTGGGCCTCTTCTTGCGCCTTGCTCGCCTCCTGAAACACCCATTCCCATGAAATGTAGGTTTTTAGAAGCTAAATCAGCAATGCGTCTTTCAGTATCTTTGAAATAAGAATTCCCAGCATCAATTACGATATCTTTTGGGCTGAGAAGCGGTGTAATGCTTTCCAGAACAGCATCTACAGGTTTTCCTGCGGGTACCATTAAAATAATTTTTCTCGGACTGTCCAAAACTGAGACGAACTCTTCCATAGAAGCGGTTCCCTTCACTGAAGTTCCCGGAGTTGCTCCATTATGCAGTTCTCTTACTTTTTCCTCATCCAAATCGAATCCTGCTGTAGAAAAACCGTTATCGGCAATATTGTAAAGCAGGTTTCTTCCCATGACTCCGAGACCGATGACCCCGTAATTGTACTTTTCCATTCTTATCTTATTTAAGATTTATTTTATTTTTACAGATCAAATTTACGGAAATGCATAGCAGTAAAAAAATTATACAAAATTTTCTTTCAATCATTATAGTAGTTATCATCAACTGAAAAATCTAAATACATTCATATAATTTATTTCAGCTATTTAGTTTGCATGATGATTATATTAGAAAAAGGATTTGATCTATTTGAGATTGCCTTGAAATACAGATGATTGGGTTCATTTAAGGGCAATAGGAAAGCTGGGTCTTATCATTCAATGGCCAAAAAGCCAGATAGGATCATCATCTGGCTTTTTTTAATTGCTTATATTATTGAATGTGTGGAAACAAAATCAGATTGTTTTAAGATAAAGTTCCTGAAGTTCTTCTGCCGTAAATGCTTTGGACTGGAGATTCTGTACCAGCTGTCCCTGTTTCATAATTCCGATATTTGAGGCCACACTTACTGCATTGAAAATATCATGGGTAGCCATGAGTATGGTTCTGCCTTCCTGTCCCAGCTGACGGATAATTTCTGTAAACTCTGCCGTGGCAATAGGATCCAGACCGCTCGTAGGCTCGTCCAGTAAAAGGACTTTGGCATCTTTGGCCAGAGCGATGGCAATTCCTACCTTTTGACGCATTCCCTTAGAATAGCCGCCCAATGTTTTATGATGGGCTGCTTCCTGCAATCCGGTGTGTCTCAGAAATGCGGACAGTTCGACTCTGGTATAATTGAATCCTGCTATTTTGGAAAAGAAATCCAGATTTTCCATGCCGGTAAGATTAGGGTATAAAAGCACGGTCTCCGGAATATAAGCCAGTTCTTTTTTTATTTTCTGCGGATGATCTGTCACCGATATATTATTGATAAAAGCATCTCCGGATGTAGCTTTGATGAGGCCCAGAAGAATATTGATTGTCGTACTTTTGCCTGCTCCGTTTTGGCCTAATAAAGCATAAATTTCTCCCTTCCCAACTTCTAAATTAAGGGATTGAAGCGCTGTGAAATCATTATATTTTTTGTGTAGATTAATGGTTTTTAACATAGTTTTCGGTATTTATTTTGTGAAAAAAGAAGAAGTAAAACGATGATGATCAAATACGGTAAGAAAAGCTGCAGCATATTCAGCTTTTCAGGTTTTGTGAAATGGTCTACAGTTTGTGTAGTCCAGTTAACGGATTCTGCATTCTGACCTGAAAAGATAAGAGGATAAAAAAACAAACGTTTTCCTTCATGAAACTTTTGCAGTGCCGCACTGTATTGCAGGTGATTATCCATTCCGGTCTGAGCCAGCCGGCTCTCGGTAAGCTGAGTATGGATGTTGGGAAGAAAATAACCAAGGAAAACTGCGGCACGGTTACGCTTGTCCATTTTCTCTCTGTAAAGAAGTGCAGATTGTGATGCTTCTGCATCTCCCATATGCTGCATGGCGTAATACCAGGTCCAGGTGAAGGTATCATTCTCTTCTACGGTAAACTTCCTGTACTGAGGATATACTTTGTAAAACTTTTCCATGGTAGGCTTCTTGGGCTCATCCCATTTGTTATGGTAGCCTTCACGCTGTTCCATGACTGCTTTAAGGGATTCCTGAACAGGATAAGACTTTTGGATCAACAGATTACAACCCATCGGAATAATGAAATTCACAGCAACCCACACAATAAGAAGGATGAGGGCATTCTGAGCAGATGATTTTCTGAACAGGATGATCCAGCGGCATAATACAAACCAAAAGAGAATATACAGCCACCCCGAGAGGATAAAAAGTATATAGAACTTATCCAGAGGAATCCGGATCGAAAGTGTTGCAATGACGATCAAAAGAAGGTAGATCACGCTTACCGCAATACCCCGTATGATTATTTTGGCATTTAGAAATCTTCCCAGATGTCCGCTTTGTACAGAAAGAAGTTTCCAGGTTCCTTTTTCCTCCTCTTCGGAGATGAGGTTATAGCAGAAGGCAATAATAACCAGTGGGAAAAGAAAAATCAGGACAAAGCTAAAATCGAAATTCCCGACAGCAGCATTGGCAGGATTATAAAAATCCGAATTGTAACGCTGCTCCTCCAGATTTCTTATGGTAACGCCCTGTATCGATGGATTCAGATCGTGCATACCAATATTCAGTGCTGCAAGTTTTGGCGTTTCATTCACCAGGTTGAATTTGACGTAATATAAGATCAGGCCCAGATCATCCTTGTGAAATTTAACATTGCGTGCAATGCTTTCTTTCTGAAAATTGCCACTCTTTGCAATGATATCTTCATTTCTGTCGAGGAATTTTTTTCCGGTATAGATAGCCATGAGGCCTGCCGCCAGTAAAAATACCAGGGCGATAAGATAGGCTTTGTTGCGGTAAAATTGTTTATATAAATAATGATTCATTAGATAAGTTTTAGGTTTCTACTGCTTATTTCGATGATTAATATACAGGCTGCAAGCCAGAACAACAGGGCTGCAGCAGATATCCACTGATTCTTCATGCTTTCGGTAAGAGAAGTATACTCGTACTCGAAATCAGGGAATTCTTTCCAGTTTTTTCCGTCGATCACAGCCGGAGGACCTCCTTTTTCCGGTTTTATATTGCTGATATACTGTATCTGCAGATCATTCAGCCGCTGTGCCATCTTGTAGCGGTATTCTTCGGCCTGTTTCTGAAACTGGATGTAAGAGAAAAAATCTGTTCCCGTCGCTGCCATAGAAAAATGTCCGATGGCCAGAGAAGGGTCTATAAACCCGAACAGCTCTGAGAATTTCTGCTGCTGGTGATACTGTTCCTGTAACCTTTTTTGGTGCGAGATGTAAATCTGAGAACTGATCTTTTCTCCTTCCTTCATCACAAACCCACTGTAGTTAAAGGGCAACTCATTGGGATTGCTTACTCCGTAGTGAAGAAGCAGAGAGTCTTTAATCTTTTTGAAATGAGGATCATCCGGATTATGGCTGTCTCCCGCTTTCAGAATATCTTTTTCCAGCTGGGTTTCAAAAGCAATACGGGATGGGGTAGAGTACAGGTTCTGTGCGGCAAACTGGACCCCTTTCGGAAGAAAAATGACCAGGAGAAGCCAGCATCCGATCAGGCTTACCAAAGCTGTTGCAGAAGTCCTGCTTACTGATGATATTACCATCGCCAGGGTGCTGATAAAGAAATAATAAATCATATAAGCGGGCAGGAGAGAAAGTATTCTCAGTACAATATCGTTAAGGAGAACCGTTTCCGAAAATGCGGCAGTAAACAGGACCAGAGGTAATACAGGCAGCAGAAAGAATAATGAAAACTGCCATAATCCAAGGATCTTGCCCCAAAGAATATCCCTGTTGGACGCCCCCTGAATGCTCAGTATTTTCAGGGTGGTGTTCTCACGCTCCTGAACAATGAGTCCGAAACCAAGAAACAGGATGATCAGCGGTACGATGCTCTGAAGAATGAATGCACTGCTGAAGGCTCCGAAACGGACCAAAGCTCCGGAACTTCCTGCCTCGGAAAGGTTGGCGGTATTCTGTTTGTGGGCTTCCAGAAAAATAACATTTCCCAGATAATCATCCAGTCCGTTATCAAAAAGACTTAAAGGATGAGCGGTCCGGAATACCAGATATCCGTAGTGGGCCATCCTGTGCGGATGCTTGTCTGGCCGGTCTTCCCAATGTTCCCGCACCTCGCTGCGGTATTCTTTGATCTGGGAAACGTTGTCTGTATATTGCATGAATCTGCCCCCAATGCTCATCATACAGAATAAGAGCACAATAACGGTGATAAGCAGGTTTTGTTTTCCTTTGAGCAAATCCTGCCGGGTTTTTCTGACGATATGTCGTAAGTTTGACATAGGCATAGTTTAAAAATTATAGGTAGCAGTTAATAGATAATTTGTGGGAGCTCCCGGAAAAAGTCTGAGATAATTCTGTGCACCCACCCAATAAGACGTGTTGGTGATATTATTGACCGTAAGAGCCAGCTGCACTTTCGACTGTAAAAGAGTATAATAGACCGCAGCATCCAGAGTGGTGTAAGCCGGAAGCTCAAATCCTCGGGTGAACCAGGGAACTTTGGAACTCTGGTACAACATACCCAGCCCAACTCCGAAGTCGCTCAGGAAGCTTGTTTTTGAAAAATTATAACGGGTCCAGATATTGACGGAGTTCTTAGAAGTATTCTCCTTTCTCTGGCCTATGAGACCTGCGTCTGCATCGTCTACTATCCGGGCGTCAATATAACTGTATCCGGCGTAGACATGCCATTGAGGAAGAATATAGCCTGTCACTTCAGCCTCAAAACCTCTGCTACGGTCGGCACCACGCTGTATCAGCTGATCCGGTTCTGCAGGATTATTGGCATTGATCAGGATATTTTTCTGATTGATTTCATATACCGCAAGGCTGGCCGAAAGCATCCCGAACAAACGCCCTTTAATCCCTATTTCCTTAAGATCAGAAGTTAAAGGTTTGAATTGGGCAGCAGATTCTGAACCGGTAAACCGCCCGGTGTTGGGCATTAATGTCACTGTATTGGACTGAGGCTGGTATCCGGTAAGATACGTTCCATAAAGGTTGATACGATCGGTCAGGCTATAGGTGATTCCCAGTCTGTATAAAAACTTATTGTTGCTGAATGAAGATTCATTGGCTTCTTTAAAGTTGGTTGTATCTTTAAACCATTCATGACGGATTCCGGAAAGTACTTTGAATTTTTTCCACGTAAAAAGATGCTGAATATAGGCTGCATGAGTGGTAGTAAGGGCAGCAGGCAGCTGGGTCGTCACATTGGTCTTATACAAATCTGCTCCCTGATAATTTTGCGCTCCGGGGCTTAAATCAAAAGGAGTGACGTTCGGTTTGGGTACGGTTATTCCATTGTACAGGATCGTTTCATAGCGGTCTGCATTGGCAGGATTATAAGAGGATGCCACAGAACCGTCTTTCATCAGAAATCCTCTTGCAGCATTCTGCAGGCCTCCTTTTCGCTTTTCCCAGATCTGGTTATCGTACCCGATAAGGGTCTGATGTTCCACCTGTCCGGTTTTAAAATTGAAATTAAAATAGGCATTCAGGTTGTCTGTAGCCCAGTTTTGCTTTCTCTGGACAAACTGCATCATAGCCAGGGTGGATATGGGTTTGTTTTCAATATCAGGGACAAAAGCCCCCGTAGTACGATGCTCCTGAAGGTCTTCTTTCCACAGCTGTTTCATGTAGGAGGCATTAAAACTGATATGCTTATTAATATACCTGGAAAAGTTTCCCATAATGATCAGCTCCCTCGTTTTAAAAAAGTCGTCAGGCGCTCCAAGATTTAAACTTTTCGAGGTACTGTTGAGGTCGGTTTTCCCTGCTACGGCTCCAAAAATAGGCTGGCCGCGGTCCAGGTTTCCATTGAGATGATTCATCACTATCTCCACATTCAAAGAAGTTTTTTCATCAGGAATATAGGTAATGGAAGGCGAGATCAGAAAACCACTGTTGTTAATATGATCCCTGAAAGATTTTGCGTTCTGATACGCCCCATTAAAACGGTACAGTAAAGTCTTGCTCTTATTCAGAGGTCCTGTAAGGTCTGTTGTAATCCGGTAGGTATCAAAACTTCCGCCTGAGAGACTGATTTCGTGCCGTGGATCCGATAAAGGTTTTTTAGTCACCATATTGATGGTTCCACCAGGATCTACGCTGGACATGGTGATGCTGGCAGGACCTTTAAAAACCTCTACACGTTCTATATTGGAGGTCATAGGCTGCAGAAAATAATACTGCCTGGTTCTCATTCCGTTGATGATCTGACCTTCTTCATTCTGGCTGATTCCCCGGATGTTGTACTGATTGTAATAACTTGAAGGAGAAACTCCGCTTACATTTTTCAATACTTCTCCCAGCTGAAAGGCCTGGCGTTCACGGATGAACTCTTTGGTAATGGTATTAAGCGTTAAAGGAAGGTCCTTATTCTTCATGGCTGTTTTAGTGGCTGCAAAAGAATAATCAGAAATATAATCTTTTGATTTTCTGCCGATGATCTCTACCGTTTGTATTGATCCTGATGCGGAATCTTTGCTCACAGACTGAGCATTCAGTAAAGAGGATGAAATAATAGCTCCCAAAGCAGAAAGCTGTATGGTTTTGCCGGAAATGATGTTCACTACTTCCGGACCGTTAAAGTGGTTGATGCGCATTATAAATAGAATGATACAGACATCTGTGATGCCGTATATTAATAAAAAGGATTTTGTATACAGAGAGGTATACAAATGCCTACAGAAATAGACTTACAGATCATAAGACCTGCAATAGGTAAAGCGCTGCAGCGAAAAATAATCAGGCTGCAGTATAGAAATCTGATGGGGGTGCGCGGGAGCTGAAAAAATCGAGTAAACACCGGTAATTAATGGCCTTCGGTTGAGGCATTTCACTGTCGTTGGCAGTGTTTACAGCAAAATCTACCGTTAAAGATTCCGGCAGAACCACATTATGCATATGCATATGGAGGGCACACTGGCAATGGTCATCCTTGGAGAATGTAGGTCCTTTTTCTTCTTTAGAATCTTTTTTAGGGAAGGTTTTGGCGGTTGCGTGCTTCGCATGTTCAAGACATATACTTATTCCACTGACATTCGATAGGAAGATCAGTAACAAAGAAAAGACAAAAAAGGTTTTCAATGTTTTTTGCATAAGAAGCGTCAAAAATAGGGATAAAATTTTATAAAATGAAACTTTGTTGCAATAATAAATATGAAACAGACTCAATATAATCACCCAAAACAGAAAATCTATGCTTGTATGGGTATGGCTAAGACCGTGCTATGGTAGTGTTGAATACTGTAACCACCTCAAAGATAGGTTGATCAAGACTTTCATTAGAGGGATTCGGTAGCAAAAAAAACTATGGTGGATAATAGCACTGAAGAAAGGAAGATGCAGAACCGCAGAGTGGAACTGGTGAAAAAATAATGTAAATCCTGTAAGAATATAGGATTAGATATTCTTTTGCTTAAAAATCCCAACGAAAGATGGGATTTTTTTTGTTTTAATTTCTGCTGGGCGAAGTCGGGAGACTTCGGAGACCAGGGGTATCTACTCAAAGACTTTTGCCTTTGCGGGAAGATTTTTTGGTATCAATGATATTCTGAATAATCATCTAATCCCCAAAATTTGATACAATTCCTCTTTCTTATTCAGGGCAATAGAAATATTTTTGCCATTGGTTAATTCAACCATATTTCCATTAAGACTTCTGATGGCTTCCAGATTAACAATGAATGATCTCTGAACCCGGAAAAATTTGGGTAAAGTCAGAACTTCATCCATCGATTTCAACGTTGAAAGAGTGGTGTAAGATTCATTATTAATAACAATTTTCAGATAATCTCCCTGTGCTTCAACGTAAAGGATTTCATCTAAAAGAATCTTCGTGAGTTTCCCGTCAGATTTGATGAAAATTCGGTCGGAATTAACCTGATGAACCGTTGAATTTTGTTTCAGATTGATATAATCTTTTGCTTTATTTACAGCTTTTATAAAACGGTCAAATCGAACAGGTTTTACCAGATAATCAGTAGCTCCTGTTTCGAATCCGTCCAAAGCAAAATCTCTGTGAGCTGTAATGAAAATAATGACCGGCGGATTTTCCAGAGCCTTAACCAAGTCCAAACCATTGATCTTCGGCATCTGAATATCACTAAAAACAATATCCACCGAATTGTTTTCCAGAAACATCAGCGCTTCCACAGAATCTCCAAAAGAATCAGTCAGTTCCAGAAACGGAATTTCCTTAACGAAATTCTCAATAATTTCTCTTCCAATTGGTTCATCATCCAATACGATACAACGTAGTTTTTCCATCGTTACAAGTTAATTTTTAGTTCGATTCTGAAGCTGTTTTCCAAAGTTTGGATATTCAGAATATGTTGGTTTGGGTAGAGGAGTTGTAATCTCTTTTTGATGTTTTCCAGTCCGATTCCCCCAAATTCTTTTTTGATTTCTGCCTGATCAATATCATTTTCCAAAACAAAATGAAACATACCATTTTTGATTTCGATTTCTTGTTTGATGAACTGATTTTGAGAGCTTTGTAAACCATATTTAAAAGCATTTTCTATAAAAGTAAAAGTCATCAGTGGCGCAATATAAAGTCCAGGAATTTCATCTTCTCCAGAGACTTGCAACTGAATATTCTTATCTTTTGGATAACGCATTTTTTCGAGTTCAAAATAATTTTTGATGAAATCGATTTCCTTTTCCAGTGTTACTTTTTCAGAATTAGATTCATAAAGTGTATAGCTCATTATATCGGAAAGGTTGAGAATCACTTCAGGTGCAAGGTCATCTTTCTTGACACTGAGGCCATAGAGGTTATTCAAAGTATTGAAGAGAAAATGCGGGTTCAATTGCGATTTCAGAAAGTCTTTTTCTATATTGATATTCTGGATTTCAACTTCTAATTTTTGTTGCTGTAATTCCGTAGTTCTGTTATAAATTTTGATGATTTCTAACAAAATCTTAACGAAGAAAAATGGCAGCATTGAAAAGATGACAAGAACTGAATTGGCGACAACTGCCTTTACATTTAGGGCTTCCATCAAGCCTCTGGAACCATTTCGCTTGATGATGTCTTTATAAACCGGAAAGTTGATTTCGTAGCCTAAATGATAGTAAATTTTAAATATAAAATGATTGACTGTCACCCAAATGTAAATCAAAACCGGTATACTGAGAATCAGTAAGACGACAGATACCTTTCTGTTTAACAGAAGTATTTTCGGAACTAATAAATAAAAGAAGGCGTAGAAAACAACCATATTGTTTACTGCATTTCTTATGGTTAAAATAACGCTGTCAAAAACAGGTAATTTTAGTTCCCAATAATAATTAAGATATAGCAAAACCGAAAACACAAACCACATCAGAAAATGGAAAATTATTTTGGGGCTTTTGTTATAGAATTTCTCAAAATCCACTAAGAAATTTTGATTAGCAAGAATTTCGATTTGTTTCTGTTCTGTATGCATTTTTCTTTTGTTGAAAGGCATTTCAAAAATAGGCTTTTGAGATTAGAATTAATAACCGGATTGAGATTATTCTACAAAATATCATCAACTTCAATTAAATTAAAATTTTCATCATTTTCAAAAAATTCTTTGAAGATTGCAGCATGTCCGGTACCGACCAGAACAAAAATATTCTTAGTTTTAGGCTCCAGCTGATTCTGAATATTAGCATACATGATCAGGTTTCTTTTGTACCAATCTGCAACCAGATTTGAACCGAAATATTTACCATCAGAATTGATTTTGTTAGCAACAGAAATATAAAAACCTTTATTCTGAGCCAGATCTTCTTTTTCATTTAAGCAAATGAAAACATCCCTTAATGATTTTTTTTCCATACATCTATTACTTGATTGGGTCATTTTGGCTAGTTCTTTTTCAAAAAGTACCTTTGTTTCATTCTTCGAATACATTTCTTTCTTAAGGATATCCAATCTCATTTCTATAAGGCTGTCGATTGGGTAAATCTGATTGATATTGGCTCTTTTTGCTAATCTGAAAGCCAATTGAGAGGTTTCTCCTTCTATATAATATCGCTTATACCGTGGTTTTTTTACAGTGTCTGTAAACTTGCTGTATTGGTTATTTAGATACAGTTGATACTGGTTGTTTAAATCATCTTTTTTATTAAAATTACTTTCCACAAATATCTGATCCGGTTTGAATTTTGAAATAATGGATTGAGTGATTTGATCCAGATCTTTCTGGTTTTCTGGTGTTAAAATATTGCGCTCAGTATTTTTGACGGCATCACTTCCCGGATTGTTAAAATGATAGGTTCCTAATAACAAAACGTTGATTTTTTCCTGAGAAAAACTAAAGCTGAAAACGAATAAAACAATAAGTAGTGAAACTTTTTTGAGTGTGATAAGCATAATTATATATTTTTAAAATTAAAGAATTCTGATAATAGCGTTCATTAGGTTGATTACATTATGACCAACAACAGAGTAGATAAGATTTCCGGAGAATTTTCTAAGAATTCCAACGCTTAAAGATGAGATCAGAGTGAGATAAACAATTGTGATCAAATCGAATTTGAATTGATGATCCGAAGTCAAAACAATGCCGTGAGCAACTCCGAAAAGCACTGTCACAATAACAAATGACCAACCGAATTGGATTCCTTTGAAATTCCAATTGGGTAAAAAGACTTTGTCAAAAATCCATAGATAGATTCCACGGAATAATAATTCTTCTGTCAACCCTGGCATTGTGGCTTGAAAAAGAAATGTTTCCCAATCAAATTCACCACCTTTTGGAAATAGAATGAGTTTGAAAATAAAATCGAAAATCAGGAATCCCAGAAAAACCAAAACTCCGTATTTGATCTGACTTTTTGAAGTAGTGGAAGTCGTGAATCCAATTTCTTTTCTGTCATTTTTATTGACGAAATAGATGACTGATAAAGACAACGTTAAACTTAGAAGTTTTCCAATCCAGGCGAACTTTAATCCTAAAAAAGGAGGAGATAATTGTTTGCTGAATATCTGTAAATAATTGTCAGCTAAAAATATAGCTAAGAATAATAAAAGAAATTTCAGGTTTCCTTTTTTAGATTTGAAGAAAGCCAAAATGAAAATTGGTGATATCAGCAAGAGCCAAATGAATGGAGTAAATAAAGACATAGTGATCGTTTTAATTTCTGATTCAAAAGTAGAATTGAGTGAAACGAATTCAAATCAAAATCGATGAAAGAGAAATTTTATCGGTTAGAATTTTGTTTTTTCCCGATGAAAGAAATTTTATTTTCTAATGATTCGCATTTTCTATAATAGCTGATAAGTATAAAGAATTAGACCGCTGTATATGTAAAGAATTCTAGCTTCAAAAATCGAATTTGAAATATCTCAATTGTAAAGGTTTGGATTACATGTTTTTATGCATAAAAAAGAGACAGCTATCAAATAGTTGTCTCTTTAAGTGAAATTGGCAGGATCCTCAAACATTTTTGTACGGGATTTGATATAATTAGCACAGTTAGTTTGATAATTTCTCTGTTTCTTATTTTACTGCTTCTGTTAAATGCTTGATGTCCGGTAGGCTTCCAGGTGGAAAGATACAGATCAATCAATCTTTGAAATTTACAAGCTACCTAATATCATTTTTTGAATATTTAATTTGCAGATAGAATTAATCTAAAGGTTTATGAGTACTGATTGCCACTCTGTTCCATGCATTAATGGTAATAATAGCCATCATAATCAGGCCAATATATTCTTCTCTAAACAACTGGGCTGCCTTTTCATAAGTATCCTGAGATAATCCATTTTTACTGATCAGCGTTATTTCTTCTGTCATTGCTAAAATAGTGCGTTCTTCTTCTGAAAATAAATCTGTTTCTCTCCATGCATTTAACAGGAAAATCCTTTGGGTAGTTTCTACCTGATTAATGGCATCACGAGTATGTAAATTGAGGCAGTAAGCACATCCATTTATTTGGGAAGCTCTGATCTTGATAAGCTCAAGATGAGTTTTGTCTAATTCTGAATTTTGGATGGAATTATCTAATGCCATAATTCTTTTATAAACAGCAGAAGATACGCTGGATAAATCAATTCTTTTTTTCATATTTCAAGTTTTTAGTTCGTATAATGTATTACTATCTTAATAACAGCCACAATGTATGGCGGGCAGAAATTATTTTAAATAGGAATGTAAATGCACTGCTGAAAGTTTAAACCCATTTTTAAAGTATAATTTTTGTGCGGTATGATTATCAAAACCCGTATCTAAAGTGATGGAATCCATGTTTTTGTACTCTGCTACTGTTCTGACGTGTGATAATAACTGGCTGGCAAGCCCTCTGCCTCTATAACTTTCCAAGGTACATAAATCATCAATGTAAATCATGTTTCCACTGTGCAGCGTAGTCATGATGCGATATCCAATAAAAGCAATCACTTTCTCATGATCAAAAATGCCCATTAAAGTATATTTTTCATTCGAAACCATTTCAGCTATAATATCAGACCATCTGTCTTTATTTAAATGAGGTCTGAGGACCAGAGCAACTTCTAAACACTGCTGAATTTCTGAATTTGACTCAATAGGCTTAATTTCATAAGTATTTTGCATGTCTTATTTTTTGGTAAAATTAAAACACATCTGGAACAACTAAGCATACCAGATTCATAATACTATACAGCCCAGATTCAGTTACCGGATCGTTTTTTTTAAGATAGAAACTGCTTCAGCCATCTCTTTTTCATCTAGTGATGCAAAACCCAGTCTAAGTCCATTGGTAGAAAATAATTCATTTTTATAAAACAAACCGTTGTCAATATAAAGTCCTTTTTTTAAGGTGTTTTCTGCCAGTTTTATAAGATCGATATTATGATCAAAAACAGACCATACTGCGAGCCCTCCCTCAGGAACTTTAAATTCTATTTCGTTGGAAAAATGAACCTTTAACAATTCGCAAAACATATCTCTGCGCTGTTTGTAAATCTTTAGTGCTTTTCTATAATACCGATTCATCTCACCCTGATTAAATAACAAGGCAAAAGCTTCTTCTAAGATGGTATCTCCCTGTCTGTCTATAAGTTCCCTTAGAGCAGTGGCTGAGTGAATAAAATCGGAAGGTCCTGTCATAAAACCTATTCTTAGAGCTGGGGCAAAGGTTTTAGTGATAGATCCTAAGTAAATTACATTTTCATTGTGGTCTATACTGGCCAGGGGTAAAAATGGTTTATTGGTATAATGAAAATCAAAGTCATAATCATCTTCAATAATTGCGAATTTATTTTCTTTAGCAAGCTTCAGAAATTTTAATCTGCGCTCCATGCTTAGCGTAACTGTAGTTGGGCTGTGATGATGGGGAACTAGGTAAACTGCTTTTATCTTTTTTTTCTTAAGTGCTTGCTCCAGATAATCTGGATCCATCCCATACTCATCGACTGGAATTCTAAGAAGCTTAGCTCCGGTTTGTTTAAAAATTTCATCAGCAGTAGAGTAGTTTGATACGCCTACTGCTATTAGATCCCCTTGTTCAAGAAGTAACTGGGCTGACAAATAAATCCCCATCTGACTGCCTTTAGTAATCAACATATCATCAACCTCAACATTTAATCCTCTGGTAGTAGAAAGATATTTGCACAATGATTCTCTTAAATGTTCTGAGCCTTTTGCATTCCCGTATTTTAAGAAATTTCGGCCATAGAATTTTCTGGAAATACTTCTGTACTCACGCATTAATTCATCTATTGGAGCAAGCCGGACATCAGGAAATCCGTCATCTATCGCTAATTGGGGTTTTTGAAAATTCTTGCTAAGAATTGAATGACTGAACTTATTGGTCCATATAAATGCATCATGCTTTATTTCTTTATTTTTTACATTATGAGTTTTCTTTTGGGTAAGAACAGGCAGACTGGATAAGACGTATACTCCTTTCCGCTCTATAGATTCTGTCCAGCCCTGGCTAATTAATTCTTCATATGCTAATTTGATGGTATTACGGTCCACACCAATCAAAAGAGCAAGGTTACGGGTGCTGGGTAACATTTCAGAGGGCTGCAAAGTACCATCAGTAATTAATGATATAAAGTAATTACATATTTGAATGTATAGAGGTATAGAAGAGGCTCTGTCAATTTGAATTAAGGATTTGTAGGGTAACATCTGGGCTGTATGTTTTATATTAATTGGCATACAAATGTAAGCCAATATCCCGCTATTTTTGTAAAAAAATTACATAATGGATTCACAAAACAAGGAACTGAAAAACTTGTTAGTTATCAATTCGAGTGCAAGAACTGCGGGATCTCAAAGTAGAAAGTTGGCAGAAACCCTTATCAATTATTGGAAAAACAAACAAATAAATTATAAAATTCATATTCGGGAACTGGGAAACCAAAACATTCCTCATATAACGGAGGAATGGATAAGTGCTGCATTTAAACCTTTAGCAAATAGAAACCGGGAGGAAGTTAATGCATTAAAGAGAAGTGATGAATATATTACAGAGTTAAAGGATGCAGACATCATTGCTATTGCTTCACCCATGTACAACTGGTCAATACCAAGCAGCCTGAAAGCTTATATCGATCAGATTGTACGGGTTAACGAAACTTGGAAATACAATCCTGATAATATTCAAAATCCATATATAGGTCTTTTAGAAAATAAAAAGGTCATTTTATTACTTACAAGAGGATCTCAGGGTTATGAAAAAGGGAGTTATAATGAACATATTGATTTTCAAACCAATTATCTGAAGAGAGTTTTCAATGTGATGGGAATCTCTGATATTCATGTGGTACATCTTGATGGTGAAGCAAATGATAAAGAAAAGTACAACTTAGCAATCAATTCGGCACATCAAAGAATTATTGACCTCATAGAAACAAAACTCTCCTAGTTATTCAAAATTAGAGTCTATTAAATTAAAGAATAAACATTCTTTAATCGGTTTTATATGTCAATTTATAATGGTAAAAATGAATATAGTAAAAAAGTGGTTAGCGCTGTCCTCATTAATTTTTCTGGCTGCGTGTCAAAAAAAAGAACCGGAGGCCGTAAAAGAAGCTATTGCCTTCTATCCAACTCTTTCTATTGCAGAGGAGGAGGCTGTAGTATATAATGATTATCCGGTAGTGCTGCAGGGGAAAAAAGATGTTGAATTAAGACCTAAGATTGATGGTTTTATAGAAGCAATATTGGTGGATGAAGGACAGAAAGTGAAAAAAGGGCAGGTATTGTTTCGTATTTATGCACCTCAGTTTAAAGAGGAGAATGTAGCAGCCATCGCAGGTTTAAGCCGTGCCGAAGCAGAATTAAAAGATGCTGGTATGAAAGTGAAAAAAGTGAAACCTCTGGTAGAAGAAAGTATCATTAGCAATTATGAATTAGAATCAGCTCAGTATAATTTAAAAAGTAAAGAAGCTCTTTTCAAAGTGGCCAAATCAAACCTAAGCAATACAGAAGCAAATGTGAGATACACCCAAATTGTAGCCCCATTTGACGGAGTGATAGGGTTAATTCCTTTTAAAGAAGGTGCTCTTGTAAGCAGCAGTTCCATAAAACCACTCACTGTCATATCTGATATTTCATCTATTCATACCTATCTGTCGATGAACGAGAAGCAATTTTTTGATTTTACTCAACAAACATTCCATGGGAGTTTACAGGAACGGATAGATCAATTGCCTCAGGTAAGTTTGATTTTAGCAAACGAAACCGAATATTCTCAGAAAGGAAAAATTACCAGCGTTAGCGGACAGTTTGATCCTTTAACCGGGAGTATCAATTTTAGAGCAGTTTTCAACAATAAGGAAGGGTTGTTGCGAAGTGGTAACAGTGCCAGAGTCCGGGTATTTGAGAAAATTAATAATGCGGTTTTGGTTCCACAAAAAGCAACGTTTGATTTGCAGGGAAAGAGATTTGTGTATGTTGTTGGAAGTAATGCTGTTGTGAAAAGCAGGGAAGTCCGGATTATGGAAAAAGAGCCCTCCGGTCAGCAATATATTGTTACATCAGGATTAAATACTGGCGATAGAATAGTGAGTGCAGATATTGGAGGCTTGAAAGATGGAGTAAAAATTAAATTAAAATAAGGCGAGAGTAGATTATGTTGAAGAAATTTATTGAAAACCCCATATTATCAGCTGTAATATCCATTATTATAGTGATCCTGGGGATCTTAGGATTGTCTACACTGCCTATGACACAATATCCTGATATAGCCCCCCCAACAGTAAAAGTAACGGCTAATTATCAGGGAGCCAATGCGGCGGCAGTAATGAAAAGTGTGATTACCCCATTAGAAGAACAGATTAATGGAGTAGAACAAATGGCATTTATGACTTCAAAGGCGAGTAATGATGGTTCCGCTGAAATTACAATTACCTTTAATCAGGGTGCTGATCCTTCAATGGCTGCAGTGAACGTTCAAAACCGTGTTAATCAGGCGATGAGCCAACTTCCGGAAGAAGTAGTAAAACAAGGGGTTTCTACCACGAAAAAGCTGGCCACTGAAGTATTTAGTTTTATGCTTTATAGTGAAGTTCCGGAGTATGACGAGATGTTTTTAGAAAACTATACCCGTATTAACCTTACTCCCCAATTAAAACGGATAAGTGGTGTAGGCGATGTAGCTGTGGTGGGAAATAGTGAATACAGTATGCGTATTTGGTTAAAACCTAATGTGATGGCAGCCTATGGCTTAGTTCCTACCGATATTATTACGGCTTTAAAAGAACAAAATGTAGAGGCCGCACCAGGAAAAATAGGAGAGAACAGCAGGCAAAGCTTTCAGTTCACACTGAAATATACCGGACGTCTGGAAACCCCAAAAGAATTTGGAAATATTGTTATCCGTGCGTTGGGCAATGGAAAAACACTCTACCTAAAAGATATAGCAGAAATAGATTTAGGAGCCTTTTCTTACGAAACAACACAGACGGCATTTGGTCATCTGGGAACCTATATCGCAGTGAACCAGACAGCAGGATCTAACGCTTATGATATCATTAAAGCCTGTGAAGAAAAACTGAAAGAAGCCGAGAAAAATTTTCCAACAGGAGTTAAATTGGTAATTTATACCAATTCAAATGATTTTCTGTTAGCATCCATCAGTAAACTTATTTATACACTTATTGAAGCTTTTGTTTTAGTATTTATAGTCGTATTAATATTTTTACAGGACTGGCGTTCTACCTTAATATCAGCCATTACTGTACCTGTGGCTATTATCGGGACATTCTTTTTCTTGAATCTGTTTGGTTTTACGATCAACTTATTAACCTTATTTGCTTTAGTATTATCCATTGGGATTGTTGTAGATGATGCCATCATTGTGGTGGAAGCTGTACATGCTAAACTACATGGAGGATCCACAACAGTAAAGAAAGCCACGATCAGTGCAATGAATGAGCTATCTACCGCAATTATCTCTATTACTTTGGTGATGGCTGCAGTATTCGTCCCCGTTACATTTATTAAAGGTTCTGTAGGAGTATTTTACAAAGAATTTGGGATCACACTCGCAGTAGCTATTCTAATTTCAGCAGTTAATGCCCTAACATTAAGTCCTGCTCTTTGTGCTCTCCTGTTAAAACCGGAATCAGATAACCATCCTGAGAAGAGAGGTTTTTCTGAACGAATGAAAGTAGCCTTTAACAGCAGTTTTGACCGTATGACTGATCGTTATGTGGATGTTTTAAAATTTCTGAATAAACGGTTGTGGCTAGCACTGGGAGCGGTAGTGGTCTTTGCAGGAATATTTATTTACTTAAGCAAGACAACCCCAACAGGATTTGTTCCCAATGAAGACAGTGGGTTCATTTATGGAAACGTGATTATGCCGCCTTCTACCTCTTTACAGGAAACGGTTCGCATAGCAGATCAAATTGATAGTATCACAGCCACGATTCCACAGTTAGGAATGAGGGCTCGCTGGGTGGGAGGTGATTTCTTCAGTGGGAAAGGAAGTTCCTATGCCGCTCAGTATGTCAAGTTAAAACATTGGAATGAGCGTAAAGACAAAGGAGATGACTCACAGACTATTGTTCAGGAACTCTTTAAAAAAACAGCGCATATTAAAGGAGCCAATATTGTATTTTTTGCAGCTCCCACTTTACAGGGATTTGGTAATAATTCAGGATTTGAATTGCAAATGCAGGATAAAACAGGGGGAGATTACAAGAAATTCGAAGAAGTAATGGGGAAATTCATAAAAGAATTAAGCCAACGTCCCGAAATTATGTTTGCAACAACATCATTTAATACAAATTTCCCGCAATATGAAGTTTCTGTGAATGTGGTTAAAGCAAAAGAATCCGGGGTAAGTGTTACAGAGATCCTGACCACTTTACAAGGGTACTTAGGTGGTGTGTATGCTACTAATTTTAACCGGTTTGGAAAGCAGTATAAAGTAGTTATTCAAGCAGCTCCAAATTTTAGAGAAAATAAAGAAGCCATTGATGGGCTGTATGTAAAAAACAGTGAAGGTACCATGACGCCTATTACTGCTTTTATTAATCTAAAGAAAGTCTATGGTCCTGAATTTTTGACCCGGTTTAATTTGTTTAATTCTGCAATGGTTAATGGAGCTCCTAATGCAGGATATAGCTCGGGAGATGCAATTAAAGCGATTGAAGAAGTAGCAGCAACCCTTCCAAAAGGATATGGATTTGAATACTCAGGACTTTCAAGAGAAGAAAGTACAAGTGGTAATCAGACCGTAATTATTTTTATTCTATCCATAGTGTTTGTGTATTTCTTATTAAGTGCCCAGTTCAAGAGTTTTATCACGCCGCTGGCAGTTTTATTTTCATTACCTATTGGTTTAGCAGGTGCATTTATCTTTGCTCAGCTATTCGGGATAGATAATAATATCTTTCTACAGATCAGTTTGATTATGCTTATTGGTCTTTTGGCAAAAAATGCTATTCTGATTATTGAATTTGCACTTCAGCGAAGACTACAGGGACAATCTATAAAAGAAGCAGCTATAGAAGGAGCTCGTGCCCGGCTAAGACCGATCTTGATGACATCGCTGGCTTTTATCTTTGGATTATTGCCTTTGATGCTGGCTTCTGGTGCGGGTGCTTTGAGTAATAAATCGATAGGGACAGCTGCAGTAGGCGGTATGCTGATAGGGACACTGATAGGAGTATTGGCTATTCCAGCTTTATTTGTTGTGTTTCAATCTATTCATGAAAGAATCACCGGAAAACCTGCATTGGCTTCAGATGAGGTTCTCAATCCAATAAATTAATTAAACATTCCAAAGAGATGGGATGGCCATTTCTTTGGAATATAGTATTACGAAAGAATGAAAATATATCTTAAACTATTAATTACTCTATGTATTACAGGGGCACTCGTTTCATGCAGCCCAGGGAAAGTTTATCAATTTAAAAAAGAGGTCAATGAACCTTTATATAGAGAAATGAACCAGACAGATACCGTTAGTATTGCACAAATGGACTGGCAGGAGTTCTTCTCAGATGCTGATTTAAAAAACTTAATCCAATCTGGTTTACAAAACAATCTAGATTTGAAAATGGGTATACAGCGAATTGAGATCGCTCACTCGATGTTAAAGCAGTCCAAAGCTGCATTTTTACCTGATGTGAGGGGAGGAGGAGGATTTAAACAATCAAAAATGTCATATCCGCAAGGTCTTGGAAATAGTAAGGATACGGCTTTATATGATATATATGCTAATGCTTCCTGGGAAATAGATATATGGGGCAAGTTGGCAAGTAACAAACGGGCTTTCCTCTACAGACTTATGCAGTCGGAGTCTGTGCAGCGAGCTGTACAAACGCAAATAGTGGCGCAAATAGCAGACTATTATTACCAACTTTTAACCTTGGATAAACAGCAGGTCATCTTAGAAAAAACTATTGAAAATATGGCACTGGATGTAAAAACAATGAATAGGCTAAAAGAGTCAAATACAGTAACTGGAGCTGCCGTGGTACAAAGTGAGGCCAACTACTATGATGCCCAAGCTGATTTGCCTCGTATTAAAAGAGAGATAAGGGAAGTAGAGAATGCCATAAATGTATTGTTGGGGCAAGCAGCCCAGCCTATAATCCGGGGAAGTTTAGATCATCAAAAATCCCACTACAATTTGAATGTAGGAGTGCCCTCACAGTTATTAGCGAATAGGCCTGATGTACATGCTATGGAGCTTGAAGTGGCTTCTTATTTTGAAGAGATCAACGTTGCTCAGCGAGCTTTTTATCCCTCGTTGACAATCACTGCATCAGGTGGTTTCTCCAGTTTTGAGTTGAAAGATTGGTTTTCCTCTACAGGTTTTTTTGCCAATATTGCGGGAGGTCTGGTTCAGCCTATTTTCAATAAGCGGCTCAACAAAACTCGTTTAGAAATTGCCCGGGCTAATTATCGGGGGAAAGTATATGATTTTCAAAAAGCTCTCATTACTGCAGGACAGGAGGTTTCGGACGCTTTGTATAGTTATGAATCTGCAGCAGAGCAGGAACAGAAACGTATGGTGCAAATAGATAAACTTAGTTTAGCCGTTGATTATACCAAAAAGTTGTTGGTCTATCATTCGTCAACGAATTATACTGATGTATTGACCTCCGAACAGGCTTACCTGGGTGCTCAAATACAACTGACTAATGATCAATTATTAAAATGGCGGTCAGTTATTAAACTTTATCGTTCATTAGGTGGTGGTGTGAGATAATATAGCTTTTCTAAAAAGTAACGTATATATCCGAACTCTTTTTTTACTGATATAGAAAGTATTGTGGATTTATATTGCTGATTTAGCACCTTATTAACTTAATATATAATTTTATTTTTTTAGATATTTGTACATGACTCTATTGATAACTTTGGATAATCTTAGTGATCAGTATAGAACTCCCAATTATTTTAATTTCTCTTTTGGGATTTGCTATTGATTATGTACTATTAGCGCTGGCGTCTTCTATTTGTTGGTTGTTTTTTGGGAGGGTTGCCGGTCTTACCGGGGCTAGTATTTCAACAGCTAGTGCATATTTGCCCTCCATTCTGTACAAAGCAATTGGCATTTTTTTACTATGTATAAATTTAATTGGACGGAAAGAACTGTAGGTCTGTCGCTCGGTTTGCTTGGCTTAGTACAAGGAATTCTAATTAGATGGACAACTCCAAAATTAGGAGAACATAAAAGTGTATATTTTGGGTTGCTATTTTATGCATTAGGTTTAATGGTTTTTGTATTTACTAATCAAGGATGGATGATGTTTGTTTTTCTCGTTCCCTATTCCTTAGGAGGAATCTGCGGGTCTGCACTTCAATCAATAATCAGTAAAAATGTTCCTGCAAATGAACAGGGGGAGCTGTGGGGAGCATTATCAAGTTTAGTGAGTGCTACCTCTATTTTGGGACTTCCAATTATGACAAACTTATTCTATTATTTCACTCATGATAAAGCTCCATTTCAATTTTCAGGAGCTCCATTTTTTTTAGCATTCATTTTAATGTTTATTAGTGTAATTGTTATATATTTTGCTTTTCGACAAAAAAGTGAAAAGGAAGCTAAAGATTAAAAAATGCAATAATTTGAATAAGTAGGGAGCAAAGATTTAGGCCTAAACCAGTTGATTTATGTAAATGATCATTACGATTTTGAAAAATATTATTGATCTTGCTTTTTTGATGCTGAAACAAGCAAAAGCAAATACCTTATCATCGGCGAGGCTTAGACTCCATTGTTGAAGCCTAATATATACTGCTTTCTATAAACCGGAACAGAAACCAATCAAATTATTGTTTCAGTTCATAAAAAATCTTAATAAGGAAATTTATGTATGTTATTGTATTTGTTGCTAGTTTTGTAAGGTGGTTAAAGTAAAAAGAATAACTCCAACAGATTTCAGGGGACATTACATGTCTGAAATGTCGACTGATTTTCCGATATTAAAAACAGCTGTCCAGATTCATGATATTGGAAAAACATCAGGCTTTATTAAAGTGCCTACGCCTTTACATAGGCCGGAATACAATTTTATTGTTCATATTACCAAAGGTAATGCAAAACAGCAGGTAGATGCGGATTTAATATCAATAAAAGAACATGAAATCTTATTGGTAAGGCAGGGAAATGTAACTTCACTAAAAGAAGTAAGCCCAGATGCCGCAGGGCACATTATTTTATTTGAAGACCAGACGCTTAACCAAATCCTATCAAAGCAGGAGCTCATCAAGCTGTTTTCAGTTAATAATATTATTCATTTACCGCAGGAAAATAGCATCTGGCTAACCTCCCTATTTGAACTTTTGAGTACTGAGCTTTATTCTCAAAATGCAAACTTAGATATTTGCTATTCACTTTTGCAGGCCGGGCTGCAGAAAGTTTTCAGCTCAGGTTGCGAACTGAAGAAAGGGGTCAACCGAAGTGCAGAAATTACTTTCAATTTTAAAGAATTGGTGTATAAACACTATATTGAATATAAAACGATTTTGTTTTACGCTGCTGAACTGTCTGTTTCTGAAAATTATCTTCATAGGTGCATTAAAGAAACGATAGGTGAGAGTCCAAAAGAATGGATTAATAAAGTAAGTATTTTGCAAAGTCAATTGCTATTACAGGATTTAACCAAGAGCATTTCACAAATAGCTTTCGAACTTAATTATGGTGATCCCAGCTATTTTGGACGCCTGTTTAAGAAAATAAGTGGAGTAACACCTTCAGAGTACAGAATGACATTTATGCAGGATTTGTCCGAGTAAAGGTTGATTTAGTTTTAAAGTATTTCTTGTTTTCAGACCACCTTTGTATTATTAAAATTCAAAGAAAATGAAAACATTGATTACGGTAAGAAATGCCATCAGGAAAAGGGTTAAAACGATTTTTTCCTTTAAAAACAGAGCTATTATCAAAAAATACCGCCTTTGTGTAATTGTTTCGGCTTTCTTCCTTTCAAACAAAAGCCAGGGTCAGATTATTCAGGATGTTGCTGGTATTGCTGTCACGGCTCATCATAAAGCTGGCTTTAAAGATGTTCCTTCAGAAAGTTCTCTGTCAGAAAATAAGTTCCAACTCAATACTTATGATGCATGGGTATCTATACCTCCTTTCGAAATTGGTAAAACAAGTGTTGTTAGTAATCTGAACTATCGGATGATGGATTTTAATTATGACACAAATTCTATACAAGATCCCAGTCGTATTGAAAGAATTCATGAGATAAAATCTGTATTTATAATTAGGCACCCACTTTCCGAAAAGTGGTCGGTTTTAGGAATAGCCATGCCAACTATCGCATCCGACTTTAAAAAACCGTTTTCTTTTGATGATTTAATTCTAGATGGTATAATCGGATTGTCGAAGAAATTCGGTAGGGAGTCGAATCTTGAAATCGGACTCGGAGTTCATGTTTTACATTCTTTTGGGGAGACTTTGGTGACTCCAGGAATATCAATTGATTACCAAAGTACCGATAAAAAATGGTTAGCCCAATTTTATTGGCCGAGATTAAATGTGCTTTATAGTCTAAGCCCAAATACACAGATAGGTTTGGCCGGATCGATCGATTGGACACGCTTTAACGTGAAAAATTATAAAGACTATCATCTTAAAGAAGTCGATTATGCTCAGTTTTCTACCATTCATGGAGGTCTTCAGGTTCACCAACGCTTAGTGGGTGGAATCTGGCTGCAGGCTCAAGCCGGAATGGGACTTTTAAATCGGTATGAATTGTTCGATACCCATCAAAAAACAGTCAATGATTTTTCTGTCTCCAATATGGCTTATGGGAAAGTTACCATTACCTATCGTATCGGCAGAAAATAGACAAATAAAAATAATGAAAACAATTATTTTCAGTTTCTTGACTATACAATGTATTAGGTGTTTTCAAGACCTGAAAATGAAGTGAATCAAAACCAATTTCATAATCAATACCCAATTACAATTTTATGAACAGTACCAATTCTCTTGAATCAACTTTTAACTTTCGAGGCCTGATTACTGCAGCTCTGCCTGCCTATGTTTTTCCTGCCTTAATGTCTTTTATATCTGGTTTTCTACTTCAGAACAATAATCTTATGACAGCCAGTTACAGCAGTATTGGTTTGTCTTCCTTATTATCAACACTTTGCAGTTTTACCTTGCTTTGGCAGCTTGAGTCGAAACGAATATTAGTACGAAACAAGCTAATCAGATCTTTGTTGATCATTGTACTGATAATGGGTTTAGCGACCTTAGGTATATGGCTATTCAATTGGCACCACGAACGGTTTAATATTTTGTTCTCCACATTTTTAGGTGCTGCGATACTCATCATTCGCGACCTTGTGATCAAACGTAACAGTTAAATTATTTATGCATAAAAACTCAACAACAGAAACATCTCAAACTTAGAAAAAATGAAGAATAAACTAAATAGAATACCCATGAAGAATAGGGATATTGAACGCTTAATCCATACTAAAAGAATCAATTTATTTCAATGAAAAAAATAAAACCAGTTATCGTTGTTTTTGGATGTACGGGTACCGTTGGAACAGCTGTGATGCAAGAGCTTAAGAGTCGGGATTGTATGGTAAGAGGTATTCTTCGAAACCCTGAAAGACCTTATCCGGTACCATTGGATAAAGCTCCATCGAATATAGCCTATGTAAGTGCCGATTTAAACTCTGTTAACCAGCTTAAAAAAGTTTGCAAAGGGGCTGACGCTTTGTTTCTTTTAACAGCAACTGGTCCCAATCAGGTAGAACATGAAATTAATATTATTGATGCTGCAAGACAAAATGGTGTAAGACGAATCGTCAAGTTATCGGCTCCTATAGTTACAATGCCCAAGGTAGAGGTCAGCCAATGGCATAGCACAATAGATCAGTACCTTTGGCAAAATATAGATGAATATTGCTGCCTTAGGCCACATTCTTTTATGCAAAATTGGGAACGAAATACTTTTACCATTCAGTATTTTGGGAAAATTTACGGAGCACTTGATACAGCAAGAAGAAATTATATCGATTGTCGTGATGTAGCTGATATAGTCGTAAATTACTTGTTGACACCTGAAGAAATAAAAGAAAAATCGGTGGTTCTTGCAGGTCCACAAGCCATTAGTCATATAGAAATGGCAGCTAAATTATCTCATGTTACCGGGCGCACTATTGAATATGTAAATGTAACACCAGAAGAACTGTTTAACCAGTTAATCAACAGAGCGAAATTCCCCATATGGCTGGCTAACCATATTGTAGAGCTTGATGAGCTGGCCATAAAAATTCCTGAACCGGAAAGGGATAACATCACCAATTTAATGTCACGAAAGCCACGCATTATGGAAGAATATTTACAGGAAAATAGACATTTGTTCAAACGAAAGCCATTGTGGAAATTGCTGTTTTAAGCTTCTTTATGGTAATGTTATAGAAATATTGATAAAGAAGTACGATTAATTATTATAGGTTTAAAAATTAGGAGTTATAAATATTTGATATAGAGATTGTTATGTGTGAAAAAGAGAGATAGCTATCAAAGAGTTGTTTCATTAAGTGGCTCAACGAGCGTATCTTCAAACACTTTTTGTCGGTGATTTAATTCGTTTGAGCCAAATTAAACACTTTTTGGCTATCTCCTGAACAACATTTAACTTTTTGTAGCTAATAGGCACCGTATTACCATGATTAAATAAGCGATACGAACCTGTGGTAAAGAATGCTCTTTAATTGTTTAGGATAGGGTCTGTGGCGTAGTTGAATAGGTTTGCATGTTGACGGAATTTTTGATCATCCGCACTGTGTAAATAATTCTTACGTGTGTGTAATATACAAATAAAATAATGATAATCAGTTATTTATATTTTTTAATTTTGAGGAATATTGATCTACATTTGCAAAGTATTCATAAAGAAAGGTTCCTGCCTTCGCTTAACCGGTCTATTGACACTGATCGGTCTTGCTTCTTCAGTTCCCCCGTTTATAGATCCAATTTTTTTAATGATATTGAGAATGCTGATTTCTTGATCTTAAAAAATGACCCGATATTGCAGGCTTGGGATATTTAAATATCTTATGCATAGTATCAATGAGCCGCACAAAGAATGACAGGTAGATAGATGAAAAATTACTGTTTATCCTACATGTTATAATTCACAACAAAAATGAAATCTGTAAAGTGTACAGATCCCATTATATTAATTTTAATTTTATTACAATGCAAAAAGGCACCGTAAAATTTTTCAACGAAGCAAAAGGCTTCGGTTTCATTGCACCATCAGAAGGTGGCGCAGATATCTTTGTACATACCTCAGGACTTGAGTCAAGAGGCATCCGTGAGAATGACCAGGTTGTTTTCAACGTACAGAAAGGGGATAAAGGTTTAAACGCTATCAACGTTAAACTGGCATAATCTGATCGATATAGTAATTTGTTATATTAATTATATTACCGGCCTCCCGCATATTGCGAGAGGTCTTTTATCTTTTTATGAACACTCTAATCGGGAGTATTGAACTATTGAATCAAAAAACATAATGCGGATCGTCAATTACAAAGAATATAAATCACTGGAGGGAGTCATGGTTGGAAATTCTCCATGGCGTACGATTGACCAGAAACAGATCAACAAATTTACAGATGCCATCCAGGATAATCAGTGGATTCATGTGGATAAAGAGCGGGCAGCCAATGAAAGACCTTACAGATCAAGAATTGTACACAGATATTTGACCCTTGCGCTGATCCCTTATCTGTGGAAGCAAATCGCATTGTTGCAGAATGTAAGCCTTAAGATCAATTATGGAATCGTAGACCTCAGATTCGGTATGCCTGTAAAGGTAAATGCTGAAGTATCATTGCTGACAACGATCAAATCGGCCTATAATCTGCTGGGATTAATCAGAGTCATTTTCGGCGAAAGATTCGTATTCAAGGATTCGGCGAGACCTGCCTACACACATGATGTACTGTTTTTCTATCAATTCAACTAAAAAATATTAAGTTTCTGTCATTGGAACTCCCAAGCTAACGGCTTATCTTACATTGATAACATCTTGTTTTCTAAAGAAGGTGAGCTATCATACCACCTAAGAAATTGAACTGCGTTCTTCTTTATGAATCAAAATAAATATTTACGGTATTGGACGATTGTCGTGCCGGTCTTATCATGGCTCTTCTATTTCGGGAGCTTTATCTTTTCATCTGGTTTTTATTCAATCCTGCTAACTTCCTTGTTACTAGGAAGTGTGCTCACTGCGGTCTATCACTCTGAAGTGCTTGCGCACCAGCTGGGCGAGCCTTTTGGTACCCTTCTTCTTGCGTTTGCCATAACGGTGATAGAGGTTGGGCTGATCATTTCCATTATGCTTGGAGCGGAAGATCTCGAGACCATTACCTTGGCAAGGGATACTGTCTTTGCAGCAGTTATGCTCATTCTTAATGGAATTATCGGTATCTGTATCGTCATTGGCTCGATGAGATACAGGGAGCAGGCTTTCACTTTGAAAGGTGTAAGCACAGCTTTGATCACCTTGACGGCGGTGGTCGTTTTTGTTCTGATATTGCCTAACTATACGGTAAGTCACAGAGGAGGTGAGTATACCTCTTTTCAGCTTTTGTTTATTGCATTAGTATGTCTGGCGTTGTATCTCGGATTCACGATGGTGCAGACGATCAGGCATCGGAGTTTTTTTATATCTCCTCGTGATAAGGCTCTGGAGAATACTATTGAATATGACAATAAAATCAAAGTTTCCCAAAAAAGGATGTATGTCAGTAGTTTGATGCTGATCGTAAGTTTGGGAGTGGTCGTTCTGATGGCCAAACTTCTTTCAAAAGACGTCGAATATCTGGTCGTCGCGGTCGGAGCACCAAGATCTGCAGTCGGAGTTATTATTGCGGGAATCGTACTCTTACCGGAAGCTCTTGCGGCAGTCAGGGCAGCCAGAAATGACCGGATACAGACTTCGCTTAACCTTGCATTCGGTTCTGCCCTGGCGAGTATCGGACTAAGTATCCCGGCTATTGCGATCATATCGGTAATCAGCGGGATTCGTATGACATTGGGAATCGATGTCAAATCGACAGTTCTTCTGGGGCTATCGCTTTTCATCATCACGATTTCGTTGGCCACCGGAAAAACCAACATTATGCAGGGCTTTGTGCTTCTCGGCATATTTATGATTTACCTCTTTATTACGATTGTTCCCTAACTCTATCAATAAGATGGGCAAATAATATTCTTATGCTGCAAGTAGACATTAAAAGCTATATTCATCAATAATAAAATAATATTATGATTGGCGGGAACTGTCTGAGATTGAATAGCGCTGTGCTGAGGAGATTTGCCGGATGTTCTCTGCTTTTTAGCGTAGATGAGGAAGTAGGTCATTGCTTTCAGATCGTTAGTGGACTTATAATATTTTCGAGAGCTGATTAGGACATAACATAATCTGTAAAATTTTGGGTAAAGTCGAGGTCAAGTGTTTGGTATTAAGTTAATTGCTATCGATCTGTAATGTCACTGTCATTACCGACTGTACTGTTCTTCCAGTGCCAAAAGACGGTTTCACATATATGATCACATCCGAAAAGGGAATTGTGATGCATATCATGAAATACCTTTCTAAGCAACTATACACTCATATGGAAACAATTCGCAAAGAGTTTAATAAAAGCGCTTCTGACAAAATTGCAGAACTCTTTCAGTTACTAAAATTTGAAGGGACTGACCAGGAATTATTCTCTTTTGAAATGAGTCTGGGCAATGATGGCCGGGCTTAATGTTGAAATATGCAGTGGCACCATAAAGAAGATGGAAGAAAAGGACTCAATCAAGATAAGGATTGACAAAATATATTTCTGTATGTTAAACAAACAATTCGATATTCTAGTAAGGTTACAATTATTATATTTTAGTATCAAAAAGTTACAATTAACCAAAAGAGAAAAAATATTATAACTTTAATGAGATTTCAACCCATGTTTCAAGGTCGCTAAAATCTCTGATAGAGCACTTTTAGACTGTATATTTTAGATAGGCTAAAGATTTTACGTGAAAAAAATCAAACCATAAAATATCAAGCTGTAAAAGATTGATAAATAACTTGTTATGTATATAAAAAAAGAGACAACTAATAAATAGTTGTCTTCTTAAGTGCTTAACAGGACGCTATTCAAACTCTTTTTTTTAAGACCTTGAAAGTGTTTTAAGTGTATTTATTTGAAAATGAATATGTTGAAAGTGGTTATTTTGTTTTTTTAATGCTTTTAATATCATTGATTCTTAAATTTAGAATTGTAAAATCTTCAAATTAATAGATTATCTTATTTGAAATTATAATAAAACATATCTTTCAATACATTTGTCTCCTCTTCAATCCATAAATCTTCTTTAATGAGTTTAGTTATTATTTCTCGTTCTTTGGAAGAGAATACCTCTTTATCTAATCCAGAAAAAGGAACTTTGTAATTCCATCTGCTGTTTTGCATGAAAGAATCTGATGGAAGATATTGATGCGGAGATGGAGGAGTCAAAATTTGGATTTCTGTGCCGCGGTTTTTTAGTTTACTCTTTATGCGTTGGAATATTTCTAACCCATGAAAATCCCAGTCGCAACTGTAATACATAGGGTATACCAGTTCCATTTCGTCAATATTGTCTAAAATTGCGATGTTGTTTCCACCCACATGCCATAGCTTGACTTCCAATTCTTTGGCATTCCAGGGCTGTTTGAGAAAGGATTTGTTTTCACAGAGTATAATGGCTTTTGGAGTGGGATAATCAACAACCAGTCTGTATTGCAAATCTTTTGACGTTTGTGGGAATTCATCTATTTCCAGGATTTTCAGTACTGCGTTGCGAACGCTGTTCCTAAATTTCAAATATTTTGAACCTGCATAGTCGAAAACTTTACCTGAAAAGTCCTCTATGTTTGTGAGGTTGCCTCTGAGCTCGTTCCTGCTTTCGTAAATAACCATTAAGGTACGTATATCTTCTTCGGTGAAATTTTTACCGCCGTCTGGCCGAATGCCTGCCTGATTAAGAAAGTTGTAATAGTATTGGTAAGCAGATTGAAAATTGGCTTCGTAATATTCTTTATAACCATCCCCTGCAACTAGAATATTGCTATTGCCTTTTTTTTGAGCAATAAGTTCTGTTTGTGCCATTAAGTAACGGATATAGTCTACTTGCTGAATTTTTGCTGTTGTTTTCTTTTTTTCATACAAATCATTCAGTGCTTTTAATACGGGCCATGTAAAATCCTTACTATGTAGTTTCTTCAAAGATTTCATTGATGTGTTCTGTTAATTGTCCTCTGTGAAAGATACCTAATGGTGGTACATAGGTCAAGCCATTAGCATCTTTATTGTCGTGCATGATATAGATATATTGTCCTTCGTCATTAATATCACCTGCAGTTTCGATTGACATAGTAACGATTTGGTACTGTTCCTTTTTTGCTAGTTTATGTAACATTTCGTAATTGCTTCCCAAGCCTTCTGCTTCATCAATCGGCATAATTCGTATTCCGGTGCGGTCTTCGTCTTCAATGAGCGATAGTCTGGCGAGGCAAAGCAGTGCATTGGCTGTATAGGTTTGCCCATTGCTTCCAGAATTTTTTTGCCCGTCTTGCCTGATTTCAAAAAGGAGATCAAAATAAGAGCGTGGGTTGAGCAGGTCGTTTATGGTGGCTTCTCTTGTTCCGTTTGCTTCGCGGAATACACTAATCATGATGTCGTCAATGTCTTGTTTGTTATTTGTTGCAAATAGGCCTGTTTCCTGCATTTCGTTGGTGAGCCGTTTTCTGAAAACTTTCATCCAATCATCTGGATATCCAGTAGCTGGTGTATGTTGCAATGTCGCATAATTAGCTCCTGTAATCTTATTTTTTGACAGGTAGTCGCTTATTTTCTGGACTTTGGTCAGATATCCATTATAAATTGTAGTTAATTCTTTAAAAGTGTTGTGTAGAATTTCTATTTTTCTGGAACCAATGCGCTGCAAATCGTTCGTGAGTTCGATAAGTCTCTTTTCAATCTGTTCGCCAATAAGTTCTTCTTGTATTTGTTGCGTAGGGAAAACGGTAGGCAACAGTTTGTTGGCCAGTACACCTAACGGTTGCAAAAAACATGTTTAGTGCATATAGTTCATTTGTTCAGGCAAATGAGCAGAAAATGCTTCAAAAAATGGAGATCTCCAGCGATAAGAAGAAGAAAAAGTTACAAAGTCAGCTAGATGCAGGTTTGATTACCCAGGAGCAGTATAAGAAAGAGACAATAGCCATAGATGCAGAACTTGATCGCAAAAAAGCTGAAATAAAATATAAGCAAGCAAAAAGGCAAAGGATGATGCAAATTGCTGAAATTATATCTAATACTGCTCTTGCTATTATGCAGGCTTGGGTTAACCCAGGATATCCTATGGCAATTCCGTTATCAGTAATAATTGGTGCTCTTGGAGCCGTACAGCTTGGCACTGTTATGAGCCAGCCTCTTCCAGCAGCACCAGGTGCAGAAGACGGTTTCTATCCTGTTCTAAGATCTCAGGACAATAAACTTTTTAATGCAAGAAAAAGAAAGTCTAAAACGGGGATTTATGACGAACCTACTATGTTAGTGGGAGAAGCTGGAGCAAGCATGCCAGAACTTGTTGTATCTGGAAAAACTATGCAAAAGATAGATCCAGCAATTCAAAGAACCTACATGAACGAAATTAAAAGAGTTGAAGGTTTTGAAGATGGACTTTTCCCGAATCAGCCAGTATCTTCAGGAAATGATGATTTACTTATCCAGGCGATAGAAATTATTAAGGCTAATACTGAAATTATGATTTACCTCAAAGAAAATGGTGTTAAAGGCTATTTCTTAAAGAATGCCAGAACTGGAAAGGATGTTCATGAAATGACAGAAGAATATTTAACATTAACTAATAAAAACAAACATTAATATGCCACTAACATTCCCAGAAGGTGGGGGAGAACCACAGGATTATTTGAATGCAAACACACTCACAACCAATATTACCTGGAAAAGAGGTGATCCTTTACCTGCTAATGTGAAAATTGACCTACAGTATTCTACAAGTAAGGTTTATTTACAATATCGTATTAGATTTGATTCTAACAGTTCAGGAACTCCCATTGATGTCAATGATGTTTCTGATGGTAATTCTATTATTGAATCCTTTTCAACACCATTATCTGACTTATATAAGAATTTCTATCTTGTTTTTAAAAATTTTGATAATCTTCAGGATGGTAATTATAATACTGAAGTATACTTTACACTTTATGGTGTTCCTGGTACACCTGGTTTTTTAGAATTTATAAATCAAACTTCTGTAAAAATAGGATTAACCATTCAAGGGAATGATCTATTATAACAGATAAGAAAATTTATAATGTAATTTTTAATAGACAGAATAATCAAATATCTGGAGACAATGATGTGGTGATTCAAGGTAATTCTAATAATGCAGATCTTTCTTTTTTTAATAATCTGGCTATTTTCAATAATATTGATGTAATTCAGAATAATCATTTTTTGCTTGAACCTTCAGAGGTTTTACAAGACTTTGATGAAGAACAAATACAAATAGCGGTAACCCAAAAAAGGTTGTTTCAAAAGTTTATCGAGATGAATCCTCTATTGAAAGATTTGGATGCGCTAATGAAATATGATTTAAAATATATGAATTGAATATTGGTTATTCTACAATCTTGATTAAAAAGGTTTTGAAGTGCCTGATTTTTCTAGAAGTTGTGATTTAATATATTTGCGCCCTAAAAATAAATATTATGAATCAAAAAAATCACATCGAAGAAATTAGTAAATACAATGCTAAGATTTCTATTTACAATTTAGTTTACAAAAAGTTCAAAATTAAATGGTGGGCTTACATTATAATTCCGCCATTGTTGCCAACCATTGCATCTTTTACATTCCTATTCTACGAAAAAGATTTGTGGATTGTTTTGACTTTTCCACTCATGATATTCTTTAGTGCTATTTCTGTTAATTATATGATAGGAAGAATTGAGATCATTATTAGAACATATTATAGTTATGCCCTGAATGAAAATAATAAATATAATTATAGCTCATTTTTGGAAATACAAAAAAGGGCACTAATAGATTTACTGGGAGATACTCTGACTAAAAAAGATAATTTACTCTTTTTGATTGATAAACTTTCAGCTCAACAAAATAAATATTCCTATGGGCTTTCAGTGCAAACGGTAGTAATAACGATTTCTATTATTACAGGAGGGTTCTTATCTAAGTTCTTGGATTATTCGTCAGATATGCAGGATTTTTATGATGGTTCCAGAATTCTAATTTCTGTTATACTATTAATTGGCTTTACAATTATTATTGTTGATTTTTTCCTTGTAAAAGGTTTTGTGGAGCAATATGTAAAAAACAAAAATAGAATGGTAAGGACCTTAGTTAATATTTATCTGGATAAATATATTGAATAATTTAGTTCAATTTACTTAAAATAAGATGATTGGCTTTACTTGTCTTTGGTAAAACCAATCATTTTTTATTACCTAGCAAAGTTTAAATATTCTTTTCGTACCCAACCAGTTTCAGCGGTATTAGTTTTTATAACTAAACACCATTTTATATTGTCTTTTAAAATTTCTACTTGGTTATTTTCTTGCAATGTAAAAATTTCCTTAGATGAGTCTTTGGGGTAATTTCTTATTGAACATTTTTGATTTGCCTTTACTAAAATATTGCTATTACTACTATAATTATTAATAATTTGAACTGTCGTTGGAGTCTTTTGACTTTCTCCTTTAATTTTTTCTAATATTATTGGCACAATAATTTGCTGAATCAAAAACAAAATAAATAATCCAGAATATTTTATAGATGGATTGTTAACAATATAGTTTTTAATTGAAGTAACTAAATTATTGAATATCTCTAATGAACTATCATCTAATTCTTCCGCACGGTTTGCTAACTCTTGTGCCAGTATTTCAATTTCTTCATCGTTAGGTAATTGTATTACATCATTTAATGAGATACTGGCAAGTTGTGTCCAATAACCAATAGGATTAATTCTATTTAAAACTTGATTGTTAAGTAATTGTGAATTAATGCTTTTCATAGCAATCAGAGTTGATTCATTAGTTATATTATCTAACCTTCTAACTAAATCATATATGGAAGGTGGTAATCCTATTTTTGTGTTTTTATTGAATTCTTCTAATATTGTAGAGTTACCAGAAGCGTTTAATTTTCTAGTTATTTCCATAAGAGGGGATGAAATAATACTATTAAGTTACTCAGTAAAAGTAGACAACTTTCTTAAATTTTCAAGGTTATTTAAACTTTGCATTTTTTGTATTTTATTAAATTTTTAAATATGATAGACTTATTTTGTTTGGTTTATGAGTGTTATTACTTCGGAACAAATATTCATAATAATTTCTAAATCACATCTGAAAAATTCCCTTCTGGTTGTTAACCTATACATATCTAATTTTTCGTGTATAATTTTCTCTGCTTCAATACAGTCTTTTGTTAAATATTTGTGGATTACAAAAAAATTATCAATTGTACTTGTATTAGAGAGCTCTTTACTTCTAATTTTTGCATCTCTTTTTGTTAGACCAACTTTGAAAATATTTTCCTCATGCGCAGGTTGTCTCATTATATAAATATATCCTGCATTCTCATTTGTAAACTTTTCAACTTCTTTAATTTTCGTTACAACTTTAGGAGCTGTATAATAAGTATCATTACGCTCTACCCAAGTTTTCCCGATAACTTTTTTTCCATATTTATCTAATCCTTCCTCTTCAATTCCTATTCTTTTCCAAAATCCTGATTTTTCGATTTGAAAACTATTATCATTTAACTCGTGATTTTTGATGTAAGCCTGAGAATCTGATTCTAAGTAATATAAAGGTTTAGCATAGATTTTATACTTATTTGGAGCATTCTGAAAATTACGTTTCACTAAAGGTGACGTTAATAGTTCTGAAAGTTTTGTTTCATATGTTACATCAACCAATTTTTCTTCATTCTCAAATACGTAATATGGAAGTGCTAAGCAATATTTTGCAAAATCAAATACTGCATCATATTTACTTAATTCTTTTAATTGGTTATTAAATATTTCTTTTCTTTCATCACTTGTCAATTGTGTTTGCTCAGCAAAAATTGCAAAAAAATCATCAGTTAAGACTCTGAAACTAAGATTTTCGTCTCTAGCAACATGTCGAATATCAATTGTTTTACGTTTAATATCAAAAAGTAAAGAAACATTATAACTCCATAAATTATTATGCTCTTTAAAATTTACTATTTTCGCATGAGTTTCGTCAGTTTCAATCGTTAATCCTAAAGATTTTTTTCTTTCACTCATAGTCGCATATAATGCTTCTTTTGTTCTGTCTTTTAAATACTCTTCTGCTTCATTTTTATCATATGTTTCACCACATTGTAAAAGCATAGAAACATTATTGCCTTGTCTAATGAGAGATATGTTTCCTATGAAAAATGAAGTATCATTTGTACTAGAAAAGTTATATTCTTCAAAATCAGAATTAAATTGAAAATGATAAATTATATTTTCTGGTATATTTTCAAAATAATCAATACTATCTGAATCAAAATCATTGGAGGTCACAAAGTTTAAAAAATCCAAAAGAGAAACAGAGTAAGCTTCTTCTTCCTCAATTAGTTGAAGAATTGAATTTTCTATATTAAAAATAAAAAAAGGTTCTAATACATTAAATGATGTGGGAAATGAATGTGGACCAAGGTTTATGAATCTCCCAGCATATTCTTGTAAGTAATATCTAATTGTATTCTCATTTGCTGTATCTAAACCATTATATGTTTGCAAAGCTACAATTTGCCTACCAATATCAAACTTTCTCTTTAACTTTTTCCATAATTTGGGATTCTTAAGTTTTAATTTTTCAGTAAGATTTTCATCTTTTTTTTCTTTGAAAATTGAAAATAATGTTTTTGCTCTCATGGTTTAGATTTTTAATAGGTAATAAAATTGCATAATTAAATTTAATTTGTGCAAAATTTCTTAATTATTCATCATTACTTCATCTTTTCTAAACTCAAATAAAATATTGCAAGTTCACTGGATGCTGAAACGGCTAGCTTTATATAAATTACATCTAGACTTTTAAACTCAGGTAAATGTCCGTGCCCAGTTCCATAGGAATTTCGTAATTCAGATATTCCGTGTACTATATTTGAAAAGCCACTCAAAATTTTTGCGATTGATGATTTAGCTAGCTCAACATTTTCAACTTGAAATGGCATTAAATCAATTTGTTTATTAGTTTCTTTTACTAATTTTCCGATATCCCAATCTTTATTAATTTCTACCTTAGCTTTGTTCAATATGTGCTTACAGCAAGTTTCTATTAATTCCTTGGAAATCCCTAAAGCTACATGAGGATTATTTTCTATTGAGTTATTCATAAGCCTTATTTGCTTATCTACATACTCTTGGGTAAGTAATTGTGTTATCTCAATCGCTTTTTTTTCGGATTGTTTTTGATGTTCATTTTTTAGGTATCCTCTCCAGCTAATGCCCCTTACATAGATTCCATTCGATTGCCCTGATTCGGTAATTGCTGATTCGATTGCCGTAACTTCCTGGGAATATTCATTGATTCTGCGATAAATTTTCAAAGGTACATTTACAATTACCTCATACATATAAGTCTCAACATCACTATCCATTGAAAATAAAGTGTCAATGTACATTTGGTTGATTTCACAATTCTCTAAAAAGATGGCAGCTTTTTCTTCCTCAGATTCAATTAACCAATCATAAATATGTCCCTTTAGTCCATCCATTTATCCTCCTATTTTTTTAAATTTAAGTTTTTAATTTGACAACTCAGAATTACATTTTCTTTTGTTATAAATTTTAATAACAATATAAATAATATGTTGTAAATATATAATACCTCGATTGTATCTAAAACATTAAAATAATAAAAGTAATTTATACCAAATTCTCGTAAATATAACCATATGTAAAAAAGTCTATTTCCATCAATACAATGGTTAATTTAGCAGTTTTAATAAGAGTTTTTTTCTACTGATTCATACGCTGAGTTTAATTTATTAGCGATAGCCGCAAATTGGTTTTTAAATTTTTCTTTGTTAAATCTCATGACTAATTTTTTAGGTAGTTGTTAAATAAAAAAACCTTTATCAACAGAGATAAAGGTATGTATTCCAGGTTTTTATTATTTACAATATTATTCTTCTACAAAATTCTGTGCGGACTTTACAACTGATATTTTACCACCAATAGAACATTGACAGGTTGAGTTATCTAAAAGCTCCTTTTTACCCTCAATTTCAAAATCAGAGGTATTATCCCATTTAACAGGAGAAGGTGTACAAGAAGATCTTAAAACACTACATACACCAAAAGGTTTAATATTGGTATTAGGCTGTTTGTCCTCTTCCGTAGCCTGTAACTTTCCATCAATGCTCATAAAAGATTGACTTGTTACTGTGAGTGGAGTTGGTGAAGCTCCTTTATCACATTTTAATTGAGTTGTATCTGTGATATGCTGGGGCATATTATCATTTTTTTGAGGTTTTCTTTTTTGGTGTCAGTCCAATAAGCTTTCTTATATAACTATCTAATTTCTTAGATTCATAGAAGTCAAAACAATTGTAAAATATTATGTTCTTATCTCCTGTTTCAAAATGTAGATTGTTTTTTATTGAATAGTATTGACCCGTTTCATTAATAGTGTAATCTATTATTTTGTTTTTCAGTTCATCATTCTCCAAAAAATTTCCATTTATGGAAAATTGAACCCCTGAAGCATCTTTATATGTATTATAAAAATTTGCATCTATCTTTTGATAGTTATAACTCAGGCATTTATCAAATGCGTATTTTTTCACTTCTGTTAATTTATCCTGTCCTAAAACTTCAACAGTAGACATAATTAAGAACGCAAATGCGTATTTAAAATTCTTTATTTTAATTCCCATAACTTTATTTCATCTGTTTGTATAACAATATTCGTCCTTTTAGAAGAGTCATATCGTTCATATTTCATTTTAAAGTAATAATATTCACTATTAGGATTGTTATGCTGAGGGTCTCCAGGATATATTAAATTACTTCCATCCCAAAGTGTAAAATGTCCAGAGGCGTTCCCCCAACCAGATACTTTAAACATAATAATTCCTTTCATTTTACGAAGTTTATCCCAATTTTCTTTAGACAAACCTTCTTTTACTTGTCCTAATCCTGCTTTTTTTAATGTCTCGTCAAATTCAGGTTTGCCTAAGTGATCTTCCAAGTATTTACCCAATTCCTTAACTCTATACCAGTAATTTAACTTATCATCACCTTTATGGACTCCTCCTTTTGCTCCTTTTGCTTTATATTTAGAATTATCGTAAGGTAATTTGAAACCACTGTAGTTTAATCCTTTACTCATTCTAAAAGCACATGTGTTCTCCCAATCAGTGGCTGATTTATTATAATACCCAATCAAGCCATTACCAATCTCATTATACAATGTAATTACGTCCACGGAGCTATTAGGATAGTTTTTAATCATATCTCTCCAGCTTGGTCTTAAAACCTGAACTGGTCTTGTCTGTTGATTTCCACTTGTTGCAACGATACCTCTCCGTTGTTCAAGTAATGTTGGTATAAAATTATTAATTTTCATAATGTATTTATGTGTTTTCTGTTTCTTCCGTCATAAGCTCAAGAGTGTAAGCTTTTAATGGCTCTTTAAAAATTACCATTCCATCTTTATCAACAGTTCCTGATAAAGTTAATTCATTAATGCCATCTGCTAATGGATCACCATCATCAGACTTTATAGTAACATCAATATTTTCTCCCTCCTCATAGTTTCTTGTCTGAACAATGAGATTCATATCAACAAAAAACTTGGAATCATCCATTAAAGATGTATTTTCTTCTTCATAAGCCCAATACATTGATGCTATTTGCTTTTCTTTTGTATAATCAAACTCACCATTTTGAGGAAGTTTATTCATTTGTGGAGCTTTGTACTCAATTTTATCTTTAGCAGTCAATAATGAGTTTGCTCCGTATACATGCATTCTGTCTTTTGCTCCGAACTCTGTCTGACCATCGGTATATCCTATGAATTTTTCTTTACCATAAAGGTCTAAGTGAGCTTTTGCTGATATTTCAGTATTAGTCCCAGCATTGATGATCGTTTTCTTACCACTGTCTTGACTTATCTCTTGTTTAGCAATAATTTTGATATTTTGCCCAACATTAGTATCCATATTCTTTCCTGCATTGGTTTCAATATTCTCTTCAATATCAAACTTCAGGTTCTTCGACTTTATAGTAATAGTTTCAGGGGCGGTAATATTGATATTGCTTCCTTCTGTGTCAAATCTGAGTTCATTACCACTTTTATCTGTCAAGAGTATGCTTTCGTCTTCTGTAAACACTAATCTATGTCCACTTCTGGTCTGTAAAGATTTTACACGGTTGTTCATTCCACCTCCTAGACCTACACCACCATGAAACATTCCACCCATGGCAAAAGGAAAATCAGGGTTATGATATTCAAAACCCACCATTACCTGATCTCTGATTTCAGGGACAGTAACAAAACCTCTGTTCTGGCTTACAGCATCTGTTCCACCAGCATCAGGACTCATCATTCGGATAAAATGGGTAGTATCATTCAATTGCCAATCAAATCTTACTTGTATTCTTCCCTGGTTTAAAGGATCAACGTTAGAGATCACAGTTGCAACCTGTGGTTCAGCCTTTGGTATTATAAAATCAGGCTTAGGCATAAATCCAGTGCCTTCAGCTATTGCTTCAAAGCTTCCTGTATAGTAGCCTCTTGCATCAACTTCATGATTTACTTCAGTCATCATCAAAGTGGTGAAGTGTGAAGTCTGATTGCTATCTGGTTTTCTCATCGCTAAATCTGCTACACAACCTGTATATAGAAATGGTACAGTTGTTTTTCCTGAAACGGTAAAAACATCTACTGCTTTACTCCCTCTTGCACTTTTCTGAGAATCGTCTATATCAAGAAACATATTAGGATTTACAGGAGCAGGAGTCAGTGAGCGGGTTTTAAATATATTGTTGTTAAGCTCGTATGTTTCAGATGATAATTCACCAAGATGTTTGATTTGATTATCAACTCCGACCATCTTTGCATGGTTACTGCTATTATAGCCAAAATATTCAGGCTTGATATGTACTGCATTAAGTTCTATCTGTACATCATTGACATTACTGCCATCAATAAGCTTTATGGACTTTTCATGAGGTGGTAACTTTCCGAAGTGAAGCACTTCACCATCATAATAAAATTGTTCTCCATAAGCCTCTGCAATTCTGGCAAGGTAGTTATAATGAGTTTCGCAGTATTGTGAACTATAATTAATATATCCCTTGTTTTGGGTGTCTATTCTGAAATCGAAATTATTAGTTCCCAAAGATTCTTTAATTATCCTATCAGCAATAATTTGTAAATCGTCAGCAAAAAGTGTACTGATTTAGGCTCTCACTTAAGGAGTGTTTCATAAGAGATTAATTTTTAAATTTGATATTATGAACACCAGGAAA
>NZ_QNVT01000041.1 GCF_003385515.1 Chryseobacterium pennae
AGATTTTCACAGAACTTTCATAGAGCAGAAATGACTAGATTACCACCCCGTCAAAAATTCTTTGAATTTTTGACACCCCTCCAAAGGATGGGAATGATAAAAGCCATCACTTATGGATAATAGGTAAGGATATTAATTGATGCCAACCTATTATTTATTATTCATCATTTATAAATCGGTCCCCTACCCTAGCCCCGAGAGAAACGGTTACCCCACAGTATAGGTTGGAGCGTAGAAGGGTTTGGGTGTAGGTGTGTGTTGGCACGAGGAGTATGAGTGGATAGCGGGATTAAGCTCCTCGATGAGTTTGAGGGTATGAGCGGGCTAGAGTTGGAGAGAAAGAGTATATATGAAAGAGTGAAAGGTCTTCTCAGTTTCAAGAGTGTAATTAGAAAAATCGTTTTATGAATAGCTTATAGGTATAATAGCCGATGAGACAACCAATGGTGTCTGCTACGATATCGAGAGTTTCCATGGATCTTCCCAGTCCCATCTCTTCCTGGAGAATTTCTGTAAGGAAGGCATATATAAGGATGATCTGGAAAAAGTAAGAGAATTTTATTTTGGGAAATGCGGCCATGAATAAGAACCCTAAAGCTGCAAATATACTTAAGTGCAATACTTTATCAATACCGTTGAACATGAACCAATATTCGTGGTTCTCTTCTCCGGGCTTGAGAAGCATATAAGTAAGAAATGCCCAATAAATGGGCAATATCTTACTAAATATTTTTAAAATTTTATCCAATGATTGCTTTGTAATCTTCTGCAGAAAGCAATTCAGACAGGTCTGCCCCATCAGCAATTTCTAATTTGATGATCCATCCGTCTCCATAAGGATCTGTATTTAACAGTTCCGGCTGATCTTCCAATTCCGAGTTGAACCCGATAACCTTTCCTGCGATAGGTAAGAATAAGTCTGAAACAGTTTTTACTGCCTCCACACTTCCGAAAACGTCCCCGCCATTAAGATCATCATCTACTGTATCAACATCTACATAAACGATGTCTCCAAGTTCTCCCTGAGCGAAGTCTGTAATACCGATTGTAGCCACATTACCTTCGATCTTGATCCATTCGTGATCTTTAGTGTACTTTAATTCTGATGGTGTGTTCATTTTTTAATTTTTATTTTCTACAAATGTATTCAAAATTATAGTAGCTTCAAATATTGGATATAAAAAAAGTCCTTCAAAACTGAAGGACTTTTAAGTTTATGTTATTTCTAGAATCCACCACCGGACTCTCCGAACGTAAATGTTGCTGAAATACCAGCTCTGATCGTAGACAGCGGGAAGGCTGTAGAGATCTTATACTTCGAGGTCATCTGTTCGTAGAAGACTCTCAGGTTAAGACTTTCGGAGACATTGTAATCTGCAGAAAGTTTAATATTGAGAAGTCTCTGTCCTCCTGTCACCTGCGAATCATTCAGGAGGATATTCATAATGGAAGTTTTACTATCTCTTAGTGAAATATCTCCTCTGATATTAAGGTCACTTCCTTTTCCTCTGGTTCCTCTTCCTCTGATATTGGCTGTTCCTAATCTGAAGTTTCGGATAATGTATCCTAATCTCACTACATATTCTGTATTGGAATCTTCAGTCAGGGTATGGTTTACCAATCCTAATACCATCATTCGGTTTTTGTTGTACTGTAATCCGAACTGCATATTGTTTCTCATGGTAACATCTACTCCAAGAAGCGGTGAGAAGGATTCTACATACCCTACCTGAGAAAAGGTATAAGGATTAATCTTATCTCCATTATTCACTTTAATATTACCTGCATCATCTACCGTTTGATAATATCCGTTAGGGTTACTATGGTAATCAATATTACTTTGAATTCCTGTTGCAGTATATGTTGCGGTATAAGCATGTGAGATATCAAACTTCGTAAACTGTCCGCTGATGATCGGAATATTCTTTAATCCGGAATAGGTAATTCTCCAGTTTGGTAATGGCATTCCTGCTTTTTTAGGATTTCCTATCGGAGAAACAGATTTTCCTTCAAGAGCGGCTCTGAATGCTGGGATCAATACATAAGCATTGGCTATACTGTAATGTTTAGCAAATCCATCATTTCCTATTTCGGCATTGGGACCTCCAAGCTGTTGTGAAAGTTTCATTGCATTCTCTCTGATCGCTTGATATACTGCTGCACCGTCTTTGAATGACGAATTAAGAAGCATGGTAGAATTTGAATAGGTTATCATGTCTGTTGCAAAAGTAAAATCAGGATTAGGAACGCCTCCATTAACATAATTGAATCCGGAATGAGTGAAGTTACTGTTGAAGTTATGCAGTACATTCAGATCGATTCTAAGGTCATTCATCGGCATCATCTGCAAGTTAGCCCTTAACTCTCTGGTAGACATTCTTACGTATGCATCAGTCATCAAAGGAGAAGAGCTTACCCATCCATTTTCCATAACTGTTCTTCTGATATCTGCCTGAGATCCTAATAAGAATCCGATCGTTGGACCTCCTAATGTCTGCCCGGAACCATACCAGTTGGGAGCTGACAATAATCCAGGAAGTACTGTACCGTTGTTTTCGGTATAGCTTACATCCAACTGCTTGAATGAAGTCAGGAAGAATGCTGCACTTTGAAGCACAGTAAGCTTATTCTTGAATTTATAATGCTTATACTTATATCTGTTCTTTTCCCATTGTTTTGTATATACATTATTCAATGAATCCATTTCCTGCTTACGTTTCTGAAGCTTGGTATTAATATCTTTAAAATATTTAAACTGTCCGAAGAATTTAGGAATATCAGCTGATGCTGTTGCCTGAATGACATTCGTATTCTGCCCAATGGAACCTAAGCTTTCTACCTGATTATTATTCGGATTCACCGCACCATATAATGCAGTACTTCTCGCATTCCAGTTATAAGTAAATCCGTATCCTACTTCAGCATCAATAAAGTCCAGATAAGGAAGATACTGAAATGGCAGTTTATAGCTCAATTGTGCTCTGTGATTATACAATACCGGTCTACCTGCTCTGAACACGTTTCCGAAAATCGCTTTATTGTCCATCCCATTGACGTCTATGTTATCATTAAGGGTTCTGGTCGCCGAGTTGATCTCCAGCTTCAATGATTTTGTAAAGTTAAATCCTAAACCATACTGCCATCCGAAATAGAAGTTTCTGTTTCGGATCGATTCCATATCGCCGCTCGCATTTCCACCTAAAATGGCTTCAATATTTCTAAATTCAAGTTCGTTATAGTTCCTGTCAATTTCAGTTCTGAAGGATAATCTTGTCGGGATAGGATTGATATTAAATTCTTTTACCCATCTCAGATACTTAGTAGATTTTGCTGTATCACTGATCATCTTGTTGAAAGGTTTTATCACCCATGGTTTGAAGGTATAGTTGTAATCAATATACCCTCTCAGATACTGTCTGTAATTTCTTTTGGTATAAATATCCCTGAAATAATCATCATTATATATTGCAGTTACAGAAACGTTTTCAATATCATAAAACTTAGCCTTTTTATTCTGATTTACTCTTTCTTTACGCATATTAACAACTCCGATACTTCTTTGCTGTGTATATGTTCTCGCCACTTTTTTCAGCTGCTCCCTGTTTGGAGCCTTACTGAATTCCACGTCTGTATCCAAAGGATTGTACTTCGGATCTTCGATCGTCTGTGAGTAAGAATAGTTTAACGGAATTTTAACTCCTGTTTTCTCCGGTAATAGTTTGTCTACATTCACTGCTGTATTGATGCTGAATGCTGACTGCGTAGACTGAGTTCTCTCTGCCGGTTTTGAATCAATATTTCCAAACCCTACTGAGGTGTAAGAAGCATTGGTATTAACGGTTGCAAAATCTCCTAAGTTGAAATTTAAGCTTGCGTTTCCTGCATACCCACCATCATTATCAATATCAGAAAGACGAATCTCGTTCACCCATAAAATCCTGTCAATAGAAGGTCCTGAACTTCTTTCCTGCCCATTTCGAATACCAACCATTATAGTTGTCACACTTCCTAAGCTTGGACGTCCCTTAACATAAATTCTTTTATAATTATCCCCAGCTTCAAAGTTCGGATCCAAAAATCGCTGCATAATTTTATCGGCATACATTTTGTCTCTTCGGATTTTTGCATCAACAAAATTCTGAATATCAAGATTTACTTCGTTTTCCATTGGCCAGATTTCCATAGGAGCTGTTGCCGAAGTTGAAGTAAGCTTTAAAGATGCTTCATATTCGTAGTAGTTATCTGTAACATCATTTCCAAAACGAATAAAGAATTTAGTTTTTTCATCTATTTTCCCTACATTGATATCTCTATTTAATGGATCGTGAGCATGTACAAAAAGTTTTAGCTTTTTATATCTTCTCATATCCAGGGTTGTATTTTTGAATACCCCTTGAGCTTTACTAGCTTCCAACTCCCTAGCTTTCATATACAATGATGCCTCATTCTGTCTCTGCGCTCCTGCATTTCCGCTTAATACCTGTCTGTCTATTCCAGGAGGCAATACATATGGTGGCTGATTAAGAGCATTCTCTTCTATATTTACACTTCCTACCTCAAGTTGCCCTATTTCCGGATCTGTTGTTACTCCTTCATTGGGAGTTGGATCTAATGGTACATTTGAATAAGGAGCAAGACTCTTAGAATATTTTCTCCAGTCTGATCTTACAAGGTCCATTGTTCCGAATCTCAGTGTAGAAGTATTTTCAAAGCCTGTTAATAATAATCTCGCAAATCTTACATTATTAAGTACCGTTTCCTTAGCAGTTCCCTGAGCTTTATCAAAATTGGAAACTGGTATTCTGAATAAGTACCATTTTACATCAGCTGATTGCCCGTTCAGGAAAGTGGCTTTTACTGTTTTTATATCAACAATATTATTTTCTGCTCCTAATGAAAGACTGGCCTGATCTAATTTTATTGGATATTCATTATAGCTTTCAATCTGATCCAGGTTATAATCCCTGTTAATATCTTCAGCATCCGGAGTCTGTGAAGCCACACTCAGTGAATTTGCTTCTGAGTTTCCGTCTGGGTTTCTGAAGTATTTGTAACGCTCAATAACTGAAGCCGCCTGGGTGCCGGTAAATTTATCTGACATAAAAAAGACAAAGTCATCCACTGCAGGGTCAACAATATTTGTTACCGGGTTTACAAAAGTATTCCCGAATCTCATCGCTTCCTGATCTGAGCTTAAACCGTCATACCCTACATCCTGAGCTTTTCTTCCGTCTCCTTCTGTAGAGAAGGCATATAAAATAGGAGGCTGTTTTGGCTGTACACCCCAATTTGAAACCGTGGTAGCAGATGTAGCTCCCGGTGCAGGAAGACCGTTTTCATACAGCATTTTCCCATCTTTAAGGATATCTTCAGATACGTTTCCTAAGTGTAATAATAATTTCGGATTATCTCCCAGTTGATGACCATCAGCATAAGGATCCATCATCCAAAATTCAACATATTCAATGTTTGAGCTTACAAAGTTCGGAACACTGATTGGGCGCATAATACCTGCCCATCTGCTGCCAGCCTGCTCTGCAAGTGGATTTACGTTATAAGGTCCTTTTTCTTTAGGATAGAAGGAGATATCAAAAGTATTGGTATAGGTTTGGTCTCCCGCAACAAAGTCTCTGTTGTTATAAATTTCAGAAAGCAGTACTCTTCTTGAAGCATTGTTGGAAACAGATTGTGGAGTAATTCCAGCAGGAGGTCTTCCTCCAACATTCCAGAATCTCGGATCAATGTTATACCATGATAAAAGCCCTCTTCCATATCCACTCGTGATATCATCACTTGTTGGAGGTATATTGAAAGGAGGTGATGTATTTTTTTCAGGTCTTGAAGCCAAGCTCCATGCTGCAGGTTCCTTTAAAGATATTTTTGATGTTGTCTGTTCAAAATCGTCAATATAGGCCTGGCTGTTGGTTGCTTTATTCAATCCCGGAATAAGGTATGCTGCCTCCATCTTAAAGTTGATATTGGATGGTGCCTCAGTTTTGATCAATGGAAGTTTATCAGTAAACCTTGTAAGATAAGGAGCCTGATTATTATACATCATGTTGATTCCTGCCATTGTATTACTAACAGCTTCCTGACCATAGTTTACCTTTTGGGTAAGTGGTGATTCTGAGTAATTAATAACTGTTCCACCCAAAATAAAGTTTTCATTGAATCTTCTTTCCAGGTTTAATCCCATGAATCTTTTTCTCTGGGTATTAAATGTAAGCTGATTTTCCAATGAAATATTGATAGCCTGTCCGGACTGTTTTATATTTTCATTGAGAATTGTTACTGACCCCAACATATAGTCTACAGTATAGTCTACCCCTTCGGCAAGCTGTACTCCATTTGCAGAAACTTTTACAGATCCCTGAGGTACATTTACTGCTCCCAGAGAAATACCCTGCCCTTGTACCCCTTTGTAACGACCTTCTATCGTGTATCGCTGAGGAACAGAATTTTGATTGGGCAATGGTTTTATTTTATCGTATAAATCATGAAAAACATACATTGGATCATTCCCAACCAAAGACTCCATATACTTACCAAAAGGCTGCAATTTGGTGAAAATAATCTTACCGGTTTCCGGTCTGATCGTAACTCCGGGCACAAAGTCAAAAACTCCGTCTCCTTTGGTACCATCTTTATTGTTCTGAATATCTCCGTTCATATTAAGACGGTCCCAATTCATTAATTTCAATAGATTTAAATCTTTTACAGGAGTATCCGGAAGATAATTTACTTTACCTCCTGTTTTCTGGTCTTTATAATATAAATTAAGAATAAAGCCATCAGGAGATACCTGACCTGCATCTAAGGAATAAATGTTCTTCATCATCAATTCCCACATCGGAGAAGATACATCTACACTGTTGTTTACTTTCAAAACCTTAGTAATCAGTACAGGGCTTTCTTCTGAGAATTCCCCAACTTTGTATACTTTATTACTTCCATTCATTGTATATGAATATGAAACAGCCAGAAGCTGCTGGTCATTGAGTTTCTGATTCAATGAAATATATCCTAATTGGGGTTGAAACGTATATTCATTAGAATTTAGTTTTCTGGCCTTACTATTAAAGATAAAATGCTCACCGTTTATGTAAGGTTGTGAACTTCCAAATACCTGTCCCTGGTAAACAGCATTATAATCCTTACCGGCTTCTCTTGTTCCGGCCTTTGCTGAAATATCGTTATACAATCCATTCACAGAGTTATCCGGAAAAGCTCCTCCCCCTTCTCCAAGGTCTCTGATCCCGATGATTCCTTTCTGGTAAGCTAAATTACTGTTCCCTTGATCCAGCACCCAGACTTCAAGCCTAGTGATATTAATGGTTGAATTGATCTGTGGATAATTGATTAGGGCATTATCATATTTATCTACGAAGTAATGTCCTAAAAAATAGTGCTGATTTTCTTCATAGTCATTAGCATTCACCTTAAAGTTATTCATCACACCCCCTCCCTGTACAACAATATTTCGGGCTTCACCCTGTTGCTGGGAAAGGACTACAGTTCCAAAGGTTTTCCCCAGCTGGAATTCTGTTTTTACTCCAAACAATGATTGTGAACCACGGATCAGACTCGTTGAAAGCGGCATATTTACGTTACCGAATTCAACTCTTTTAATGATTTTATCTTCTCCGCCTGCGTTAGGTTTGTCAACATTTCCAAGCCCTTTGCTCTGCAGGTCTTTCCAGCTTCCTTTTGCTTGCCATACGAGGTTCATTCTGTTTTCAAAGGCAAAACCACTTTGGGTATCGTAATTGGCTTTTAACTGAAGATTCTCCCCTACTTTCCCAAGTAATCCAAGCTGAATTCTCTGGTCTATATCAAAAGTAAAGCTGGTCCTGTTCTGTGGCAGGATCAGCGGGTTATCTATTTTCTGGTAAAGTCCTGCGAAGTCGATGGATGCGTATCCGGAAGGAATGATCTCAATTTTATTGCCCCCGAACAAGGTTTCGAACAACTTATTGTTGATCATCACAGAAGGAATAAGCCCCTTCTTTCTGGCATCACTTTTGTCTTTTCTAAAAAGGAGATTATATTTTTCCGATTTCTCCTTATAATATGCCCTAGTCTGGAGAGCGAGTACATATTCTTTATACTCTTCGGGAGACATGGCAGTAGGAGGACCGGTAATGGTATTTCCAATTTTGGGATATACATAATACATCCCGGTTTTTATATCGAAATAAGCCTCATACCTTGTGGGGTCTGCTACTTCGTATTGCTTTCGTATGATCGTGGTGTCTTTCGCCTGCTGTGCAAAGGCACTTACAGACATAAAGAGGAACGACAGGAACAAAAATATTTTAAAATGCTTATTATTCGCCACCAAATGTTAAATGTTTTTTAAAATTTGTTTAACCAATTCTTCAACCGAGAAGTCAGGATTCTGCTTTAATATTCTATCTGCTATCTTCTCGCTGGTTCTCTTAGGAATTCCTAAAACTTCTAATGCAGATAACGCTTCATCCTTAATTTTATTATCCACCATTGATGAAATAGTCTCTCCCGGACCACTGAATTTCTGTACCTTATCTTTAAGATCCACAATAATTCTTTCTGCTGTTTTTGCTCCGATACCTTTAGCTTTCTGAATCAGCGCACTATTCTTAGAAAGTACCGCTGAAGCAATCTCATCAAGGCTCAAAGTAGACAATAGAATAAGCGCAGAAACTGCTCCCACCCCATTAACGCTTATTAACAGATTGAACATTTCTTTTTCTGAACGAGTGTTAAATCCAAAAAGAAGATGGGCATCTTCACGAATGATCTGCTGGATATATAAAAAGGTCTGCTGATTCAAAACCAGCATTTGTGAGGTCATTAAGCTGATACCCACATAGTAACCAACCCCTTGTACATTAATTACAGCGTAAGTAGGCGTAAGTTCTTGAACATTGCCTTGTAAAGAAAATATCATTATTAATTTTTAAAACTCCCAAATATAGTAATTTAAACTAATTAATATTTTCATTTCATGCAAGAATGATTTTTAACTTAAATTTTGAAGTGATATTCAATCAATCTGTTATAAGAATATAAGATCTCAAAAATCAGAATTTCGTCAATTTGGAATTGACTTTGAAGATGTCTTTAAATTTGTTACCACCATATTTCCAACTGAAGGCCAAATGATACTCCATTATTTTTGCTGATAAGTCTTGTATTGAAGTCCGAAACGCCTGTACTTCCGGTAAAGTCATCCGACCAATGTGCATAGGTAATAAATGGCCTTAAGACAGGTCTTGAATAATAGCCATAATCCCAGGAGATCTGCGGCGAAAATGTAACTTTCTGTAAACTGCCTTCTACTCCCGATCGATTATTTTTCATATAGTCATTACCCGCTTCTAATGCGAGATTAAAATGCTTGTTGATATAGTACTGATAGCGAAAACCTACACTAAAAAAGTTTTTGGACACTTTATTATCCAGAATATTTTTCATATCGTCGGTATTACCAATTCCAAAATCTCTGTACTGATAGGTAAGTGAAGCTTGCACTGCATGTCTTTGTTTATCATCATACACAAAATTATTAATCAAATCAAATGAATTTGCTTTATCAAGATTATAGGTAATGGTATTGCCAGCATTTTCTGATATTGTCTTTCCTGAATTAGGACTTTCGGTAATTGAGCTTCCCTTTCGAAAAATGAGGGTAGAAGTATTACTGATGTTCTTTTTGGAATACGTCCACCATCCCCCCAAAGCATATCCGGTAGATCTTGGAGTGTTGCTAATGTCATTTCGTGTTTTTATGCTGTATTGTCCTAAAAGATTCAGTTTAGAATGTTCGGAAACAGGAATATCCAGGTACCTGAAGTCTGTAACATAGGAATGGGCATCATTATTTCCATATTTAAATCTTATGAATGCCAGATTCATATTTCCCGAGTTTTTAATCTGGTAATTTTCTAGTCCTAATCCTATTTGTGAATTTTGTGCAGAATTAATCCAAAAATAATCCAGGGACTCCACATTTCTACGATCATAATATCTTTTCCCTACCCATAGGTTTGCATTTTTTACAACTTTATTTATTTTACCGTAGAGCTGTGCTGTTTCTGGAAATTGCTTATATGCATCACTCCCGAAAGGAATAAATTTCGCCATCATATACGTGACTTCGTACAGGTCCACAGAATCCTTGTCTTTGTATCGATAATTGAACTGAAGTTCTCCGTAATGATTAGCTTCATTCCCCATTCTGAATTTATGTACATTATCCGGTGTTGTAAAATTTACCATCTGACCACCGTCTGACCATCCAAAACCTGTTCGGACATATCCATTAACAGACAGTTCGTGGGATTTAAAATTAATTTTTTGCGCAAAGCATAGGGAGCATGCTAAAAGGGACAACAGAGAGCCCATTTGTAACAACTTCTTTTTTTTCATAGTGTTTCTTAAAAGGTAAACTACCCAAAAAACAATACAAACCTTTAACAGAATAAAATTATCTGTTATTTCATTAAAGCAAAAAATGTCACAGTGGTTATACTCTACTGAATATCAAAAAAGCATATTCCGATTAAGTCGGGAATAGGAGCAAATCAATGATTATGCATTGGCAATAGAATTATATTACACATCTGGATATCTTTTTTCATGCATTTGTACTCTGTGTTCTTTAGTTCGTTTGTGTTTTTTATTAACTCAAAGATATTAAATAATACAATTACCTTAAAAAAAACAGCAATCATTCATTATGATTCAAATATTATTAAATATTTTACATTTTCAGCCATGTGAAAAGCTTAATAATTTAAAATTGAAACATCAGAAAGATAAAAATATAAACCTAATTAATTCTCAAAAAACCAGAATTTCAGGTATTCTCTTATCATTTAACACAAATTTCACTCATAATATATAAAAAACAAAACCAGACAAATACTCGTCTGGTTTAATTTTATCTTTATGATATGCAGGCATATCAATTTTGTTATGTTATTTCTTTTCTCTTCTTTGTGCATCAAGAACAGCAATGGTAGCAAGATTCACGATCTCATCTACGCTGGAACGCATCTGAAGAACATGTACAGGTTGTTTTAATCCCATAAGGATTGGTCCGATCACCTGTGCTACTTTCATTCCTCTTAGAATTTTGTAAGAAAGGTTGGCACTTTCAAGATTCGGGAAGATGAATGTATTTGCCGGAGTTGTTCCCAGTTTTGAGAAAGGATAATCGCTCAGGTGATCTGCATTCATAGCAAAATCCGGCTGAATTTCACCATCAACAATCATCTTAGGATACTTCTCATGAAGGATACTTACAGCTTTTGCCACTTTTTTGGAAGTTTCAGAAATGGCTGCAAAGTTTTCAAATCCAAGCATTGCAATTCTAGGTTCGATTGCAAAAGATTTCACTGTAAATTCTGCCATTTTAGCAATATTCACTAGATCTTCAGCTGTCGGATTCTGATTGATAGAGGTATCTGCGAAGAAAATAGGTTTCTTTTCAGACAGGATCATCATCATTGCTGCTACTTTATCTACTCCTTTATCTTTTTCAATAACTTCTAAAACAGGACGAAGAACTGAAGCATAGTTTTTAGAGAACCCAACGATAAGACCATCAGTATCTCCGTGCTTCAGCATCAAAGGTCCGAAATAATCTCTCTGACGAACATATCTTTTAGCCTTGTACTCGTTCATTCCTTTTCTCTGACGAAGTTTCCAAAGGGTTTCTCTATATTTTTTTCTGTTTTCTTTCTGATCATCATCACTTGGATCAATGATTGGAATATCCAGGTTCATCCCGTAACGTTCCATCTGTTCCTTGATGTATTTTTTATCTCCTAAAAGACTTGGGTATGCAATTCCTTCTTCATAAAGAATCTGTGCTGCTTTTAATACGTTATATTCTTCAGCATTTCCAAGGGTAATTCTTTTCGGATTGGATTTTGCACGGCTCTGCATCATTCTTACCAATCTTTCATCTCTACCCATTCTGTCCAGAAGCTGATGCTCATACTCTTCAAAGTCAGCAATCTGCTTTCTGGCAACACCACTTTCCATGGCAGCTTTTGCTACAGCACTTGATACTTTTGTGATCAGTCTGTTATCAAATGGCTTTGGAATAAAATATTCTCTTCCGAACTGAAGGTTCTGAACGTTATAAGCAAGAATTACAGCTTCCGGCACCGGTTCTTTTGCTAAATCAGCAATAGCGTGTACTGCTGCAAGCTTCATTTCTTCATTAATTCCCGTAGCCTGAACGTCTAATGCGCCACGGAAGATATAAGGGAAACCTAATACATTGTTTACCTGGTTAGGAAAATCACTTCTTCCTGTTGCCATGATTACATCTTTACGTGTAGAAAGAGCAAGGTCATAAGCAATTTCCGGATCCGGATTCGCTAAAGCAAACACGATAGGGTTATCGTTCATGCTTAACAACATTTCAGGATTCATTACATTTCCTTTGGATAATCCTACAAAAACATCAGATCCTTTTACAGCATCTTCTAATGTTTCAATATCAGTCTGAGCAATGAAATCTAATTTTTCAGGAGTAAGGTTCTCTCTCTTATGATTGATTACCCCTTTACTGTCACACATCAGGACATTTTCTTTTTTCAGTCCTAATGAAATATAAAGCTTTGTACAGGCGATTGCAGCAGCTCCTGCTCCATTCACTACCATTTTCACTTTATCAATATCTTTATTGGCGATCTGTAAAGAGTTGATCAATGCAGCCGCAGAAATAATTGCGGTTCCATGCTGATCATCGTGCATTAAAGGAATATTCAATTCCTCTTTTAGTTTTTGTTCTATATAAAATGCTTCCGGAGCCTTAATATCTTCAAGGTTGATTCCTCCGAATGTAGGAGCAATTCCTTTTACGATTTCAATGAATTTATCAGGATCTTTTTCATCAATCTCAATATCAAAAACATTGATATCAGCAAAAATTTTGAACAAAAGGCCTTTTCCTTCCATCACCGGTTTTGATGCTTCTGCTCCAATATCCCCTAATCCAAGTACGGCAGTACCGTTAGAAATTACAGCTACCAGATTTCCTTTTCCTGTATAATCGTAAACAGTTTCCGGCTTATCGTGAATTTCCATACAAGGAACTGCTACTCCCGGGGAATATGCTAATGACAGATCTCTCTGAGATGAGTGTGGTTTGGATGGTATAACTTCGATTTTCCCTTTGGGTTCTGCTTTATGATAATCTAACGCGGCCTGACTAAAGTTCTTTTCGTCGCGATTGTTGTTACTTGACATAAGTTTTATTTTTTGTTAGAGTATATATTTAATGTGGTAATCTACTAAGCTTTCAATTGGTTTCTGAACTACATGTCCCACATTTAAATTAAGTTCTTCGGCTACAGAGCGTAAAATATTTTCATAATAATAAGCAATGGAGCCAATAAAGTTGATTTCAGCGTCATTGGCCTCCTGATAAGGCATAACCTGATATTCGAAGAAGCTTTTCATTTCTTCAAAAACCATGTTCACAAAGTAAGGATGATCCTTTCTTTCCACAACAAATTTATTGAAATCAGCCAAATAGGCATTTGGTCTTGGAGCGTGATACATGTTTTTCAATGCATCTTCTATAGTAAGTTTATAGTCTGTTTCAAATTCTAGATGAAGATCTGCAGGAAGTTTTTTCATGAAATATCTGCGCACGAGCTGTTTTCCGATCGCACTTCCGCTTCCCTCATCTCCCATCAGGAATCCAAGGGATGGTAATTCAATCTTCACATCTTTACCATCAAAATAACATGAGTTTGATCCTGTGCCTAAAATGCACACAATTGCAGGTTTTCCTTTATAGGCGGCATAAGCAGCGGCCATCAGGTCTTCTTTTACAATAATTTCGGCTTTATCAAATACTTTTTTAAGCTCGATTTCTATGGTTTCGCGGTTTTTTTCCACACCACATCCGGAGCCATAGAAAAAAACTTTGGTAATTGAATTTTTAACCAATATCAGATTGCTGTTCTTCTGTATTTCAGGAGCGATAAGTTCTCTGTTAATAAAATTCGGATTGAAACCGATGGTTTCAGTTTTCAGAAAAACCTTTTTGAAATCATCAAGTATTACCCAATCCGATTTAGTAGAACCACTATCTACAATAGCAACCATATTTTAGATTTTAATTTAAGGATGCTAAATTATGAATTTATCTTCAATTAGCGTTTAAAACAACCTGGAAGCTGTCTAAAATCATTAATGTTTAATTTCAGTTTTTTTATCATTGAATTGCAGAAGCCAATCTTCAATTTCATCTTCCAGATAAGATGCCTGCAGCACCATGGCATTGATAAAATCATCGGGAACAGGTTCGCCATTGGAATTTTCAAGATTCCAAAGTTCATTAGACATATTTTCGTACTCAGAATACACTCGTTTGAAGCGGGAGTTTTCTTTTTCAAGAGCTTCAATATTTTTCTGTTGAAGCTGAAATTTTCTGTATTTGTTTTGACTTTTCATACAAATATTATTAACAATTGGTCATAAAAAATTAGAGTAGTATGCTTTCAAATAGGCATTACAAGATAGAAAAACCATTATCACAAGGATTTGAAAATGAATTTATTATCAGGTTGTAGTAACATCATTCCGCTTATTAAAATTAGAAATAATTTTTATTTAAAAAAATATTTTAACAACTTTTTTCAGTGTTTAACATATAGTTATAAATTTGCATATTCATATTGTAAAGTATCCTGATTTGAAATAATTGAAAACCATTATGAATACACAGGATCGCAGGGACTATTGATTGTTTCACTTATAAAACATTCTAAAACCCAATACAATATAAGATATATTTTCAGTTTTTATATTAATTAAATGAAAGAAATACTTATACGCCAGAAACAGGTTTTGTTCTTCATTATTGCCGGAGGACTAAGCGCAATTGTTGAAATTGGCAGCTTTAAAATATTCAGTACTTATCTGCCTCACTTCTTTGCAAAAGAAACTAACTTTCATGGTATACACTATCCTTTAAGTAATATTTTCTCTACCAGCTGTGGAATTATCACCAACTACTTTCTGAGCATCTGGTTTGTTTTTGAAAGAGGAAAACATTCGAAGAAGAAAGAGTTTGCTTATTTTATGCTGGTGTCTTTTATCTCCACGTTGTTAAGCCTAGGTTTCTTCCAGATATTCTACAGCTTTATTTTTAAAGATAATATCAATTTAATTTTTTATACCTTGAGTCCGGAAATGATCAGCAAGATTGCAGCAATCCTGTTGGTTTCCATTCTTAATTATTCGGTAAAGAAGAAAGTAATTTTTAACGGTTAAACTGTGACAAAAATTTTAAATTATCTCTGGAGATTTTGGCTGTTGTTATTAGCATTTGTTCTAACAACCACTCTTGGGATCCCCGTTTATATTTTATCTTTTAGTAAGAAACATTATAAATACGCTTATAAATTTATCCGGTTATGGTGTTTCGGCATGTTTTACGGCATGGGCTTCCGGTATGACCTTATTAAGCTTTCTGAGCAAGAAAAAGACAGAAACAAAGAATACGTTTTCATCTCGAACCACACTTCGATTATGGATATCATGCTAACCTGCATTCTTTTTCCGCACCACCCGATTTGTTTTGTTGGGAAAAAGGAACTTGTTAAGATTCCAATTTTCGGAACTATTTATCAAAGGATATGCGTAATGGTAGATAGAGCAAGTGCAAAAAGCCGTGCTGATGTATACCGAAGATGTGCAGAAAAAATGGAGGAAGGTAACAGCATTGCTATTTTCCCTGAAGGTGGTGTTCCTGATGATACTTCCATTATTCTGGATGACTTTAAAGACGGAGCTTTTATGCTATCATCAAAACATAACTCTCCTATTGCTGTTTATACCTTTATCGGGCTTAAGGAAATGTTTCCTTTTGACAGCTCAAAAGGTCACCCGGGAAGGGTAAAGGTTTATTTCATTGGAATTATAGAACCTACTGCTTCTCCAAAAGACTTAAAGTCAGAAGCTTATCAAGTAATTAAAAAAACATTGATTGAGCATTCTATTTAAAAGAATTAGTTATATTTGTTTGCGAAATTTTCAATAAAATATGTCAAAAACCAACCAGCCGACTAATTACCCGGCACTGTACACACTTGTACTTGTATTTTTTTTCTGGGGTTTTATTGCTGCCGGCAATAGTATTTTCATCCCTTTTTGTAAAAACTATTTTTCTCTCGACCAGTTTCAGTCCCAGTTAATAGATTTTGCCTTTTATACTGCTTATTTTTTGGGAGCGTTGTTGCTTTTTATATTCAGTACGATAAAAGGAGTGGATCTTATCGGGAAATGGGGTTATAAAAAGAGTATTGTCTACGGGCTACTGCTCTCTGCCCTTGGTGCAGCAATCATGATTATTGCAGTGAAAAGCAATGTTTATTATGGTATGCTCATCGGACTTTTTGTGGTTGCATTAGGTTTCTCCATTCAGCAGACTGCAGCGAATCCTTTTGCCGTGTTATTGGGAGATCCTAAAACCGGAGCCAGCAGACAGAATCTTGCAGGGGGAATCAACTCTTTTGGAACCTCTATCGGGCCAATTATTGTTGGTTTGGCACTTTTCGGAACGACTGCTACAGTAGATGATGACCAAATCAAGCATCTGGCTCTTGATAAGGTAATCCTTCTTTATACAGCAGTAGGAGCACTTTTCCTTATAGCTGCAGGGATTTTCTACTTTTCAAAGAAACTTCCTGACGGAATTTCCACAGAACCTATGGAAAAGGCTGGTAAAGCAAGAAAAACATTGATTGCAATGACTATTCTTGTTATCCTTTTCTTTATTCCTGTATTCAATAGCTATAATTCTGAAGAAGCTAAAAGTATTGAAACTTTAGGCAGTGAGATTACTGTATTAGACAAAACTCTTGAAAAGGAAACTGATGCAGCAAAAATTACAGAAATCAAGCAACACATTACAGATAAGAAAACAGAACTGGAAACCATCAAACATCCATTGGAGAAACAAAGAATGATGTATCTTGGAGGCGCATTGCTTTCTGTAATTATCTGTCTTATTTTTGCCAATTCCAGTGCCAAGAAAAATACAGAAGGTTGGGGAGCTATGAGATATCCTCAGCTTGTACTGGGAATGCTTGCCATCCTGGCTTATGTAGGAGTAGAAGTTGCCATAGGAAGTAACCTTGGAGAACTTTTAAGTATGTCTGAATTCGGAGGACACCAGTCTTCAGATCTTGCACCCTATATTTCCATGTATTGGGGAAGCTTAATGATCGGAAGATGGACAGGTGCAATCAGTGTTTTCAGCTTAAGCAAGCAACAGCAGACTATTGCGACCATCATTGTCCCTTTCGTTGCTTTTTCGGTGATTATCGGAATCAATACGATTGCTCAAAAAGATATGTCTCACCTGTATTTCTATGCGATCTGTGTGGCTATTCAGGTTATATTATTCCTTATCAGTAAAAACAAACCTGCCGTTACGCTTATTATTTTTGGATTATTTGGGACTGCAGCAATGATTACAGGATTATTGACTACTGGAAATGTTGCGATCTACGCATTCCTTTCCGGAGGTCTTGCCTGCAGTATCATGTGGCCTTCAATCTTTACATTAGCGATTACCGGTTTAGGAAAATATACAGCTCAGGGATCAGCATTCCTGGTTATGATGATCCTGGGAGGAGGTATTATTCCGCCGCTTCAGGGTAAGCTTGCTGACATTATCGGAATTCACAATTCTTACGTAATTCCTGTTTTGTGTTTTGTGTACATTACTGTATTTGCTTATTTGGCTAAAAAATCTTTATTTAGACAAGGAATTAATGTTGACGTTTTAGAATCCGAAGGTGCTCACTAAAAATAGACTATTTATATATAAGAAGAAGAGATTTTGGGCAGGTATATTACTTGCCCAATTTCTTTTGTTTTATGGTTTCTCAAAATCATCGGTAATGATCTCTTTCTTTGAACGTTTTTTTGAACTTCAGAAAGAGTTTCATCAGATGGCATTCAGCTGGCTTTCTTTTTCAGCGGGAGATGTCATCTATGTATTATTGGGAATTGTTCTTTTATACAGCCTTACTGGCTTATTTAAGAAGGAATACAGAGACTCTTCTATACGAAGAATTCTGATCATAGGAAATCTCTTTTATTTTACCTATCAGCTATTCTGGGGAATGCTTTACTTCCAGACTCCTATCATTAAAAAGCTTTCCAGACAGGATACACCTGAAATAGACAAAGCAAAAAAGATGGCCTTACAGTATCTTGAAAAATGTAAGCTCACCCGGGCATCGGTACAGGAAGACCATAATGGTATTTTCATTGTCAGCAATCTGAAAGCTGTACAACAGGAGATCCTTTTTCAGCAAACCAGACTTCCCCAATATATTTCTGATAAAAAAGCAACTCAGATCCTCTCCGTTAAGCCCAGTTTATTTAAAAATGTAATGAGTTTCACAGGGATATTGGGATACTATAATCCTTTTACTGCGGAAGCACAATATAATGCTGAATTACCCCGCACTTTTATTCCTTTCACAACAGCTCATGAAAGTTCTCACCAATTAGGCTTTGCCAGAGAACAGGAGGCTAATTTTATCGGCTATCTGATAGGAATCCATTGCGGTAATCCAGACTTAAGATACAGCACCGAATATTTTACTTTAAAAAGCCTTTTACGATTTATCGTTGAAAATGATCCTGAGTTTGTAAAATCTGTTATCCGTAATTATTCCCCTGGTATGAAGAGAGACCGTGCTTATGAGAGAAGCTTCATATTCAGACATCAGGGTTGGCTGGATGACTTCTTTGGATTTACCAATAATATATTCCTGAAAAGTAATCAACAGGAAGGTTCTGTTACTTACTCCTACTTTATTGATCTCCTTTTAAACTACGAAAAATAGACATAAAAAAAAGAATCGTATCAGGCGATACGATTCTAAAAACACAAATGATGAAAAAAAATTTATTACCTTGACTTGTTCCCTCATTCAAGGCGATGTAAAAGTACGACATATTTTATAAATACAAAAACATTTCTTTTCTTTTTTAAAACTTTATGAAAACTTTATGATTTTTTAAGTTTTTTTGAGTTCGTCCACAACTATTATGAATTACAATCACGCCTCGCGTATGGTATTAAAATAATAAACAAATTATAGTTAAACTACGAAAAATTTACAAAATCATACATTTAACTAAACATAAAACATTCCATTTATTCAATATTTTTAATGAGTAAAAAATTAGAGTTATTCTTCTGAAAATTAAAAATATCTCTACTATTTCTATCTTTCTATTTCGTTTAATTTTCCTAGTATTTTTAATAAAGATTGAACTTTAAATTATAATAGTAAATGGACTGATATTATGCAGTAAATATTATCCATATTATATTGTTCCGTTGCTTTTAAAAACAAGAGTCTTATAGTATCTGAACAAATAATCATAGATAATCATTTCAAACAGTCGTTGATTGGAAACAAATATTCGATTGATGTGCATATGAAATACACTGGAAAAAAAGCTCTGAAGAGCATCTGAATGATATTTTATATGTTTCAGGGTTTCTCCAGATTCATTAATATTATTCAAAATGACATTCCTAAAAGGACTATACTCCTCTGATTCTACAAACTCCAGGTAGTTTATAATAAATACTCTGTATTTTTTATCCAGCTGATGGTTCAGCTTTTTATCTGCATTGAACTCCTGTTTAAAAGCAAGATTACGCTCTGTGATCCAGCTTAGTTTTTTCTGGATGGGCAGTCCTAGGCATTCTAATATCTTATCAATATAGTAAAGGGACACCATAATTTTTTCTTCATCATCAAAATGAAGGTATTCATACACTATGCTCTCACTACTCTTCCAAAATAAAAACTCAGCTTCTTCCATTGTTGCTTCTCCATACCGCTCAATTTCCCGCTGATAAATATCTATTATAAATTCCGATATTTCCCCGGAATCTCTATATTCCTCCAAATAATCATTGAGTAATGAAAGAACCTTACCGAAATGCTTAAGGTCTGAAAGTTCAAAACGAAGCCTAAGATGAATCTTTGGATCATTATAACGGATAAAAAACCATTTTTTAATTAACCCTTCCTCTTTAAGTTGCTGTAATAAAGGAAGTAAAGCTTCTTCCAAAATAATATCCGCAGTTTTTACACCTGTATAAATTTTGACATACAGCCACTCACTTCCGGGAATAAACTTTTTTTTCATCAAAATTTATTTTAGTTTATACATTGGAAAAACAAACTCATGTTTAAAGTCTTGATTCTCATTAAAAAGAAATTCTTCGATCATGATTGTTTTTTTCTTTTTAACCGTCAGAATAAAAAGCTTACCCATATCATAATTTTCTAAATTGATGGTTAATGTATTATCAGATTCAGTCCATTGTATCCATGCCGGAATTTTCATTTTGGTTCTCCAATGTTTTAATTCGGATAAAAAGTTCTCTTTATCCAAAATCATTGGTTCCAAAAAGACAATATCTTTATCAGATATCTTCCAGGCAGCCTTTGTAAGGATAATATTTTTATATTCTACTCTTGGCAGGAATTTGTAAATATCCTTTAGCCCACCCCAATTAAAATGTATCCCGTTTCTTAATTCCTGGGAATAAAGATCGGAAAGGAAATAATAAACAGGTAAGGTATTATAAAAATAGTTATGGGCATTGGTAAGATAGGGCCTTATTTCTTTATTAAGTTTTTTGGACCGTAAAACAATTCTATTATTTTTCAACGAAATATAAAGATCATCCACGGCTATTTGATGATCTTCCTGTAATACAGACTGTGCCATGTAAGGAATCTCGTAATTTCTTATTGTAGGCCTTCTGACCACATTTCCTATTCTTGCTTCCGGTAAGTGAATCACTTCTGCTAAAATATACTCAGGGTTCAGACTTTCTTCTTTCTGCGCAATAGCTTTTGTCAGGTTATGTATTTCAGATTTTTCAGAACAGAACCTCGCTAACAGATTGGCAGCACTACTTCCGGAACTTCCATTTAAAAATAATTTTTCTTTACCGTTGTCTGATATAATTTCAGTCAAAAAAGAAATTGTATCAGGCAGATCATCCCAGTTTTCATCCAATTCTTTAAAATCATCATCCAATAATTCTATTTTATATTGGTTTTCCCATAAAGCATTCTGCAATTTATCATTAAGAATCTTTTGAACCAGATTAAATTCAATATTAATCCTTTTATTTTTTTCAGAAACCGGCAGTTCTAAATCATCTAAATAAGAATGAATCCCTTTTAACGGGCTATTTTGTTTGTAACCAATACCAATTTCAGAATCAAGAACATACTGTAAAGAGACTTCCTGCGCCTCAAACCGCTCATTAAAAGCTTTTTTGAATTTTTCTAAACGGGTATCTGTTACAGCTAAGTTTATTTTGTTCAAAAAGCTAAAGGCACTTTTAAGTTCTTTTTTCCAGAAAGGTGATAAAGTCAATTGATCTTTGCGGTATAAGTCAGTTTGAAAAAGATACTTCTGTTCATATTCTATCCCAAAAGATTTAATGAGTTTTTCAATCTCCGCATAATCAGAGATCGAATTGCCAATATTCTGATCTAGTGCATAAAGTTTATCTTTTATAGAAATCAAAATATCAGCCTCATTTACCTGAAGTCTTTGTAAAACAGAAATGAGAGTATCCAAAAAATCTCCTCCAGAAACATTGGGTTCAATCTCACTGGTAAGCACCTGATTATCGATCAGCTCTTCTATAAATTCTGATGCATCCTCTCTGGTTATTTCATCTGTAATCAGGATCTCCGTAAGCTCCTGTACAGTTTTTCCCTTTTTTGAAAATTCTAATACAGACTGTAATACTTCAGAAAGACGGGCTGACGATATGATATAATCTCTTTTCCCACCTAAATATTGATATTCAATATAGCGGATTTTTGTTCCTATTTTATAAATCGTATTATTAGGAAAAAACAAAAGTTTATTTCTTATTCCCTGCTTTTTCACAAAATATTGAGCTAAGGCCACAAGAAAATACATATCTAATTTGGTATCCCGAATTAAATAATCTGTATACACGATATCTTCATACAACACTCTCCTTTCATCATCTTGATTAAATTTACCCAAACCAGCGCCGGAAAATAAGCCGAATGGTGTACAACGGGTACTCATTCGGCTATAATATTTTAATAAAGTATGTTTTAATTTTTGGTGTTCTTTTGGTGGAAATAGTTTTTCTGCCTGAAGCCATTCTATAATTTCCTCATATAAATCAGGAGAAGCCAAATAAATTGCTTCCAGAAAAACAGGATCATCAGCAAGTTTATTTTTTAATTCTTCATCAGAAATTTCATCTTTATTTACCGCTTCAAGAAATTTCTTATATGAAAATAAAGGAGTACGTACAATATATTCTTCGAAAAACTGATAAGGAAAACGAGACATTTATTTTTTTATTTCTTCTTTTAACTGGTAGTCCGGATGACCTAGTTGCCAGAAGGCAAAAGCGAATACATCAGCTAAATTATTATATTTTTGCTTTAAAGGGAGGTCACGTTCACCATGGCCACCGCTATAATCTACTTTAAGTAATACGGGATGATCAGATGTGTTATATTCTTGCAATTTCGCTGCAAATTTTGTTGACATCCATGGAGAAACTCTGGGATCATTTATTCCCGTTGTAATAAAAGTTGCAGGATATTTTTCTCCTTTTTTCAAATGATGATATGCATCCATTTCATATAATGCACTGAATTCGGATTTAATATTTTTAGAACCGAATTCTTTGGCACTATTTAATCCATTTGGTGTTGCTTCAAGTCTTAAAGTATTTACCATTCCGGCTGTTAAGATCGCTACCTTAAATAGGTCTGCCCTTTCTGTCATAGCCCTTCCAATAGTAATTCCCCCTGCACTTTGCCCCCAAATTGCTATTTTATTACTGGACGTATAATTTTCATGAATCATATATTCGGCACAGGCAATCAAGTCCCTCCAGGAGTTGGGTTTAGTTTCCTTAAAACCTCCTAAATGCCATGATTCTCCTTTTTCAGCACCACCTCTGACATGAGCAATAGCTGCAATTCCACCTTTTAATGCCCAAAGCATAAACGTCATATCTAAAAAAGGACTGTTATTTACTCCGTAAGCTCCATACGCATCTATTAAAAGAGGATTGTTTTTGTCTTTTTTAATATCCTTTCTATATAGTAAGGAAAACGGAATATCCTGTCCATCATGAGATTTCACAATAATTTCTTTTACTATAATATCTTTGAATTCCGGATATTCTACAATCGGAGCCAGATTTTCAGGAAGAAATTTCTTTATTACCGAATCAAATTTAAAGCGTTCATTGTCATTTTTCCATCCTGTACAGTTTATCCAAAAATCATTGGAATAGCTGTCCTGGGTAGTTACTGCAATATCACCGGATGGAAATGGCAATATCAAGTTTTCAACCTTCCCTTTTTGATACAGATACAGTTTGGACTCAACACCATTTTTTGAACTGTTAAAAACAAAGCCATTTTTAAGTTGGTATAAACCATTGATCTCCTCATCAGGGATATTAGGAACTATGATATCCGGATTTTTAAAATCTGGATTTTTCAATGATGTGCAATAAATTGCATTGGCTCCATTCTTTTTTGAAATATAAATTATACTATCATTTTTCAGAATAAAGCCATCAATTTTTTCTTCTTTAGTAAATAGAAGTTTCCATTGATTTTTTTTACTGATAAGATTTGTGGGTTTAAAATAAGTATCATTAAAATTTGTAGCTCCAGCCATAGAACCAAATAAAAATTGGCTTTCTTTGGTAGGAAGCTTAACTATAGGATAATCTTCAGCACTTATTTTTAAATCCGGATTGTTTTTTTTTGATAATAGAACATTCAGCTCTTTGGGATTCTGCCCTATTGTATGAACAACGGCCTGCATGTTTTTCATAAATAGATCTGAGGCTGGATCTGTTACTGGAAATTGAAGATAAATAAAGCTATTATTATCGGAAAGCCAAGAAATACCACCTCCGTTTGTTGGCCAGCAATTAGTAATAAGGTCAGAAAGTACTTTTTGAGATTTTACATCGTAAATGATCATTTCAGAAACCTCTTTCCCACTTTCAGTTAATGAGATCGCTATCTTTGAGCCATCATAATTAGGCTTTATATAATTGATTACATATTTTTTATGAGTATCCGGTTTGTAATTTTCAGGATTAAAAATTTCTGTTTCTATCCCTTTAAATGATTTCCTATAATATAGTTTCGTAGTATTTTCATCCGGCTTCTTCTTTAAATAGAAATAAAAATCATTTTCCGTAATATTAATTTTATCTACGGAAAATGATTTTTGTTGATCAAATTCTAATCTTTTGTCAATATAATATTGCCTATTAGGAATTTTTTGAAGTATTGAATTTGAATAATTAGTTTGTGACTGCATCCAATTAATAACCGAAGGATCTTTCAAATTTTCTAAATTTCTATACTCATCAGCTATTTTGACTCCAAAGTAATCATCGGAAGATGTAACTGATGGTGCTAAATTACTTTTTTGGGCAGTAATTATTCCAAAAATGAAATTGATAAAAAAAAAGAGAATTGATCGACAGGTCATATACACAAATTATCTTGTTTTCCCTGTTCCTGTTGGCTCTCCTTCACCTTCTAAATCAGTATTTAGGTTATAGCCTCCTACACCTGCATAGCCTCCTTTTATTATTTTAGCATTACTAATTCTAACCATTTGTAATTTCTCCAATGAAATTTTCTTTTCTGCTTGTTTCTTATTTTTCATAACGTATTCTATTTTTTTATTTACAAAGAAATAAAGATATATATATTTTTTCAAAAAAAAGATACCGAAATTTATAAATTCCGTATCCAAAAAACGTATAAAAAGTTAATAATCAATATTAAAGCTATTTATTATTTTCCTGTAAGGCTTTCATAAAATAAGAAGGCAATGTATCTGTTATTTTCTTAAAAGCATTGGTAAAAGACTCCACATTATTGTATCCGGCTTCATCAGCAATGGCGGCTATGGTAAGTTTCTGTAGATTTTTATTTGTTTTTAATTCACTGACAATATATTGAATCCTTAATGCATTCAGATATTGTGAAAAGTTTTGTCCTTTCAACTCGTTTACTGATCTTGATAAATAGGCTCTGTTTGTATTAAATTCCTTAGATAAAAGATCTAAATTAATTTTCTTATCTAAGAATCTCTTTTCTATTTCAAATTCATTTAACTGTCTGCTTAGTTGTTCCAGCTTATCGTTTGACAATGTTGCTTTCGGTTTCTCTTTTTGAAAATCTACTGTTTCAATACTATTAGTAGTAGTAGTAGGAGGAGGACTAACTGGATATTCTGTGAGTAAGTCAGCTTTATTTTGGTAGTTTTTTAATTTTTTCCTGTTTTCCTTGTATAAATAAACCAAATATATCATGATTCCTCCGGCTATTCCTAGGATCCAAAATAAAGTATAGTTCTTCGAGTTTAAATCTGAAATTAATATTTCTTTTTCTTTTAAAAGAAGTGGGGTATCATATTTATTATTTATTTCAGTAGTTAAAAGCTTATTATTTTTACTTAAAATACTATCTACAGACAACAAATGTTCAATATAAAACAATTGTTTTTCTTTATTTCCTGCTTTTTTATAATATTCTATCAGTATTGGGTACGTATTTCGCAACTCGTAAGATACATTTTTCGTTTTAGTAATGATAGAATCCACTTTTTCAAATCTATCTAAAAACTTTTCATTATTTGTATGATATAAAATCTTACCTATATAATATTCAACTAAAGCAATGTTTTGAACATTATTGGGGTTTTCTTTAAAAAGTTGAGATGCTTTATTTAAGATTGGCAAAGCGAGATTATAGTTTGCCTGTTTAAAAGTATTGATACCCAAAACCAGTGATAGAGAAGCATAAAGATCCTTATCCTTACTTTTTAAATTTTGTTCAAATCCCCGCTTCACATAATAATTTGAAGAATCCAGCTTATTACTTACATGATAGGCATACGCCAAATTATATAAACATTTTTCGTAATTGATATCATTCTTTAATTTATTTTTTTCCAAATATTGCTTATAGCCTAATAATAAATTCAAAGCTTCCCGATAATCTTCTAATTCAAGCTTCAGTAAACCTATACAGGAATTAATATTATAAAAAATTTCACTTCCTTTTTTAGCATAGTTTTTAGCTATCAGGTAATTATCTAATGATTTTGAATACTCAGCTGTATAGTAATAATAAACTCCTTTATTTCGATAAGCTTTTGATAAATATTCGGTGTCCTGTATTTTTTTTGACACAGTAATCATACTGTCCAGGTACAATAATGCTGATTTATCATTATTCAGCTGGTATAACATCTGATATCCTTCAGCGATTTTCTCGTTATTTCTATTCTTTTTCCCTTCTACAAGGGCTGTATTGGCATAGACTTCAGCTTTAGTTTTATCGGTATAAAGAGTTTTTTTGAAAGAGTTTTCTACTTGTTTAACATCTTTATTTCTCAGAGAATCAGGAATACGAAATCCTTTTATACTTTGTGAAAAATATAAATTCTGGCAAAGAATCAAGAAGTAAATAAAGATTTTCTTTTGCATACAAGGTCTTAATACACAAAAATACATATTTAAAAGTTTCTCTTGTACAAGCAAACAACAAAATAAAATGGCTCACTCAAAAGTTAACAACTGAAATCTCCTTTTATTATTATAAACATTGAGCAGTACCCATTTCTTCCAATCTAAAGAATATATACTTTCGGTATTCTTTTTAACAAGAATCTCGCTTCTTTTACCCTCTGATTTATTTTTTTGCATTTCCAATGATATTCTGCTTTTAATTGATAGACTATATAGCTGGATTCTTAGTTAAATTCTTTCTTATTTTACGAATAAATGATACTCTTTCACTTAGCCTCCCGTTGACTTTACAAATACAGAATCAAAAACACAAAACACTGATAATCAAATACAAAAAAGCCATTTTTTTATCTGAATTTATAAATACACTATTAGTTTTTCCCGAAATTTATAAATTCAGACATGCTTTCCTTGTGTCATTAAAAAAGCACATGCATCTTTGTCTCAGGTAAAAACACAATGATTTATTTTTTTGTATGTGTACAGTACAAAATATAAATATATGAGCTGATCAGCACCTTCCCATGCCAGGGATAAATGGCAAGTAAATATTAATACAAAAAAAATTTAACAATGAAAAAATTAACAGGAATGAAGAAAGGATTTTCTTCTCTAGAAAACAAAAAACTTAAAAGAGACGATTTAAAAGTGATTGATGGTAGTTTAAGATCTTATGCTATCGAATCTAGTGCTGCAGTTACAACACCAGGATGCTATGAAGCAGACCATTATTCTTCTAACGGAGGTACTTATATTGGTAGACTAGAAGTTTGCTAAGCATATGAATAAAGGAAAAGGGAGGGTGAATTTCCCTCCTTTTTATCCATATATCATTAAATTGAATTGTTTATGAAAATTTCACCGTCAATAAGATATAGTCTCTCTCTTATCATTTTATTATTCCTTACCTCTTGTAAAAAGAACTATATCACTTATTATAACAGAATTAATGATGCCGACAGCATATACAGGTTAGCTAACAATCCTAAGCTAGCTGTAGAAGAGTATCGGGAAATTTTCAAAGATTATGCTCCTAAAAATCAGGACCGTATTGAAGAATATGCGACTTATATAACTCTTGCTGACCAGTATCATGAAGACTTTGGTGGAAAAAAAAGTCTTTATCAATTGATTTCTCTGTTAGCTCCTTATGGTGAAGAATACAAAAAATATTTACCCCTTTTTAATAAATATGGAATAGACAATCCATCTGTAGAACAAAAAATCACAGAATGGAAACAAGGACTGGATAAAAAACTGGTTGATTCTTTTAAGATTGCCCTACAAAGGGACCAGATGGGACGTCCCCTTGATACAGCATTAACCAGAAAGAATGTGGAGAAAAATGCAAAACTTCTGATATGGACCTTTAAAAATTATGGATTTCCAACACCTGAAAAAATAGGCTGGTTTCCAATGCCAACCTTTATCACTCATATGGTTGAATCCAAAAAAGACTATCCTTTTATAAAGGAAAAATTATTGGAATATGTAAAATCGGGAGACCTTTCACCTCGTGATTATGCACGAATGGATGACACTTACTTAGGAGCTCATAAACAAATCACACTCTACGGTTTTAATATGATCCCTGTAAAAGACAGTGCACAGACCAACCGTAACCGGAAAACCCTGGGCATCCCAAGCATGAAGCATAGCTCCAAAATAAGAAAAGATTTTTTTAAAAAACTAAAACAGAATGATACTCATAATATCGAATAACGGAGACTCTACCACTACAAGAGTTATCAAATATCTTTCAGCAATGGGAAAGAAGTTTATCCGTGTTCATGAAGATGAGTTTTTTGAAATTAAAACAGATAAAAAAAGAATGTATCTGGCCAGTGAGAGAAACAAATTTTTCCTGGATGAGATTACAAGTACATGGTACAGAAGAGGAGGACTAAAATTCAAACGTCTTTACTATGATAATAATGCTGCCAACCACCATATGGATGAACATCAGCACTGGCTTGAAGATTACGTGATAAAAAAACTGGAATCACAAAAGACTATTAATAAACAAAGTAACAATCACGTCAATAAACTCCTGGTTCTGGAACAGGCAAAAAAAACAGGATTAGATGTTCCTGAATATTTTTTAGCAGAAAATACAGATGAAGTCATTATCAATGAAACCATTACAAAACCTATTACAGAAAATGTGATATTAGATTCTGTCGATAGAAATTTCAACGGCATCATTTACACTTCAGTAGTACAAGAAAAAGAGAAAGAAGATTTTTTTATCACATTTTTTCAGGAAAAAATTGAAAAAGATTTTGAAATAAGAACTTTTTATCTGGATGGCAAAATGTGGTCTACCGCTATTATTTCTCAAAATGACGAGCAGACTAAAACCGATTTCAGAAAGTATAATTATAAAAAACCCAACAGAAAGGTGCGATATCAACTTCCTGAAGATATTGAAGAGAAAACACACCAGCTCATGCAATCACTGGACTTAAGCTGTGGCTCAATAGACTTTATAAAAAGTGGAGATACCTTCTATTTCCTGGAAGTAAATCCTACGGGGCAGTTCTTAGGACTATCAGAAATCTGCAACTACTCATTGGAAAAAGAAATAGCACAATATTTATGAAAAAATTATTTAAAGAAGAAAAGAATAAATTACCTCTTACCTTTAAATTTATTGAGAAGTTGGGCTCTAAAAAATCCAATGATAAGGAAAACATTAGCACAAACTATATAAAGTGTGAAACTTATCAGACGGATTATCTTATGAGGGAAAGACCAATAAAAGCACTTACTAGACTATTATGAGACATTTTAACCTATTCAGTAATATTTTAATCACCAAAGGAGCCGGAAGAATCCTGATCTCTGATCTTCAGAGGAAGATCTCTGATCTTTATCCTTTGGAATTGTATGATGTTATTGAAGAGTTGAAAAATGAGTCAATTGAAAATATCTTAGAGAATTATGACATTGAATCTCAACAGATCATTCATGAATATATAGACTTTTTGCTTGAAAAAGAATATGGTTTTATCACTCATGGGGATTGGGATAAAAACTTCCTTCCATTGTCCAATGAGTTTCAGGAAGTAAGCAGAATTTCCAATGTTTTCATTGAAATTGATAATGTCATTATTTTAGACAAAATAAAAAACTCTATCAACAACTTAGGGGTAAAATATTTGGTAATTTACTGTAACAAGGAACTTTCTCTTAAAGAATATCAGGATATCGACAATAAATTTAAAGACTCTGTTTTAGAAGGAATAGAAATATACGCACCATTTCATAATGCCTTAAATAAAGAGTTTTTTCAAATCCTTAATCAAACAACCACAAGGATTTATAATTTCGTTTTCTATAATTGTGACGAGATTCCTTTGAAGACCAAAGAAGCATTTAGATTTAATATCAACTTTAACCATGAAAACCTCAAAATATCCGCTTGCGGAAAGGTAGATCTAAAATATTTCAATACTAATCTTCCAAAGGTTCTTGAAGCAATCAATCACAATTCCTGCCTGCACAAAAAAATAGGAATTGACATCCATGGTAATATTAAGAACTGTCCATTAATGCCTGAAAACTATGGAAACATTCATCATTCGAGTCTTGAAGAAGCCGTGATGCAAAATAATTTCAAAAAATACTGGAACCTTACCAAAGATAGTATAGAAACCTGCAAAGACTGTGAATTCCGTTATATATGTACAGACTGCAGGGCCTATACAGAAAACAATCACAATAATAAAGATGGACTTGATGTCTCGAAACCTTTAAAATGTGGTTATAATCCATATACCTGTACCTGGGAAGACTGGAGTAAAAATCCTTTGAAACAAAAGGCTCTGGAACATTACAATATGGAAAATATACTGAATTAAAAAATTAAAGCACAAATATGTTTTTCCAATCCCACAGATGCGCTAATTATGAATGCAAACATTAACCATGAAACTCTTTATATATCCATCTGTGGGAAATTGGAAACAAAAATCAACAAAAAACTTCTATTGAATATTTTTCTTTCAGATTTATTTTATACCAGATAAAAATACTTTTGCAAATTAAATCCTATAAAATAAAATATTGAAATTCAAACTATATTTAGTAACTACCGGTTATATCTCACTAATAAAAGAAAAATATTTTTGTTAATTTAAAACATCTGTGTATTTTAGATGAAAATATTAATATGATTTTTGATAAACTAATTAACTACCTCAAACTTGATAAACAGGAATTTATTTTCCAGTTTAATTCTCACCCCAACTATCCGTCAGCATTGGCTTTCAGTGATACACTAAACTTTTTGGGGGTAAAAAATGATGCATACCAACTTGATAAGGAATATTGGGATGAACTTCCTGAAGAATTTATTGCTATTGTTGACAATGCATTTTCTTTAGTAAAAAAGTCAGGAAGCAGTTACTCCGTTTATTCAGAAAAAGCAAAAACTTTAGATAAAGAAGAGCTTTACAAAACCTCTACAGATTTTGTATTGCTGTTTGAAAAAACAGAGCAGACAGAAAATAAAACAGCATTCAATTTCAAGCCGGTTTTATATGCTGTTTTTGCTGTCATTCTTATTTATTCTTTTATATATCAGAATCTCTTTGAAGCAGTTTTTAATCTTCTTTCACTAGCAGGTGTTTATATCTCTATGGAGATATTCAATCAGAAATTTGGTAATACATCTACTGTGATAGGAAGTATTTGTGGCGCTGCTCCTGCTACTCAAACAGCTAACTCCTGTGACAGGATTATCAAACAGGACAAAACAAGTATCCTGGGATTAAAATTCTCAGATTTCTCATTGATTTACTTTACCGGGCTTGCCATATTGGGATTATTTTTACCAGCTACAGCCTATATCGTAAAGGGATTTACCTTTGTTTCTATACTTGCCATTGGCTATTCTATCTACATCCAGGCTTTTGTTGAAAAAACATTTTGCAGGGTTTGTCTTTTAATTATCTCTATTCTGGTGGGGCAATTGGTGATCAGTGCTTTCTTTTTCCAGAATCTTTCCTTTGGAATCGGAGCGCTTTTACTGACAGTCATTTTATGGGCAATAATCTTTTCAGCAGTAATCTATTTCAATACCCTGCTTGAGCAAAAAGAAGAACTTCAAAAATCCAACGCCAAGAATCTCAGATTCAAAAGAAACTATGAACTATTCAAAAGTCAGTTATTGGAAAGAGACAAAGTCGAATTTCAGGATACTGAAACATTCTCTGTGGGGAAAAAAGATGCAAGACTTCGTATTTCCATTATTTCAAACCCTTACTGTGGTTTCTGTAAAGATGGTCATAAACTTGCTGAAAGTCTTTTAAAAAAATATTCTGAAGATGTTTCCCTGCAGATGAGATTCAATTATACAGCTGAAAGATCCAATGAGAAGTACAATGCATTGATCTCAGATTTTACATCTATCTACAACAATAAACCGGAAAAAGAATTCCTGCACGCTGTGGAAGAATGGTTTGAAACAAGGGATGAAAATAAGATCAACATTTTAGCAGGAGGAACTCCTACATCTGAAAACCTGGATCCATTGATCCAAATGACTGTAGAAAACAGTAATGCAGGACTTAACTTCACCCCTATCCTTGTGATCAACGGGTATCAGTTTCCTGAAAAATATGACAGAGAAGACATTCTGTTCTTTGTGGATGAATTAATAGAAGACGAAGAAATTTAGTCCGCATCCGTGATTTTAAAATTCACTATCTTAGGAAAAATAAAAGCAGTATCCGAAAAGCTATAAAAGAGTAGGTAAACCAAAACTATTTATTATGAAAAATCTAAAAGAACTTTCAAGAGAAAACCTAAGAACACTGAAAGGTGGTATTACTCAGGAATGTGCAAGGATTCAGTATGAAGCAAGCTATTGTGAATCCAAAATCAAAGCACCTAAAGAGGGCGCTGTAGATGCATGTAACAAATGGTGCTATTACTAGCATACCATTTCATTGAATTATAATATTGAATAAAGTAAAAAATGTCGTCAGCATATGACGGCATTTTATAATGATTAATAGCTTTGAAAAAATTTCCTTTTTATAAACAGCCAGACACAAAAGACTGTGGACCCACATGTCTTAGAATTGTAAGTAAATATTACGGTAAAAGTATCTCCCTTCAGCAGATCCGGGCCCTCTCTGAGACGACCCGTGAAGGAAGCAGTCTCCTTGGATTAAGTGATGCAGCAGAAAATCTGGGTTTCCGTTCACTGGGAGTTCAGGTCGACTTCAAAACTTTCGTAGAAGAAGTTCCGTTTCCATGTATCGTACACTGGAATAAAAATCACTTTGTGGTTGTTTATAAAGTCGATAAGAATAATAAAATTTATATATCCGATCCCAGTTATGGATTGATTACTTATACCCAGGACGAATTTATCAAATTCTGGATCGGAGAAAATGCCAATGAAACCACTGAAGAAGGAATAGTCCTTATCCTGGAAACGACACCAGCCTTCTTTCAAACTGAATTTGACAATGAAGAAAGTAAGGCAAGCTTTTCTTTTCTTTCAAGATATCTATTTAAATACAAATCACTTGTTATTCAACTGGCTGTAGGACTTCTTGCCGGAAGTTTACTATCTCTGGTATTCCCGTTTCTTACCCAAAGTATTGTAGACGTCGGGATACAGAATCAGGATATTAACTTTATTTATCTGGTCCTGCTTGCCCAGATTATGTTATTTCTTGGCAGAATGGGGATAGAAACGATCCGAAGCTGGATCCTTCTCCACTTATCTGCAAGAATCAATATTTCGATCATTTCCGATTTCTTTATCAAACTTATGAAGCTTCCTATAAGCTTTTTTGATACCAGAATGACCGGGGATATCATGCAAAGGATCAATGACCACCACAGAATAGAACAGCTCCTTACGAGTTCTTCATTAAATACCCTATTCTCTCTCGTCAATCTGATTATCTTCAGCATTGTCCTCCTACTCTATGATTACAGACTTTTCATTGTTTATCTCGTGGGAGCTGCAGCCTATATTGGATGGATCACTTTCTTCCTGAAGAAAAGAAAAGAACTTGATTATAAAAGATTTTCCCAGGTTTCTCAGGAACAGAGTAAAGTCATTGAGCTGATCAACGGAATGCAGGAAATCAAAATGCATAATGCTGAGAAGCAAAAAAGATGGGACTGGGAATTTCTTCAGGTAAAGCTATTTAAAATCAGAATAAAATCATTGTCACTGGAACAATGGCAATCGGTAGGAGGAAACTTTATCAATCAGATGAAAGACATCCTGGTAAGCTTCCTTTCTGCAAAATTAGTATTAAGCGGAAACTTGACCTTAGGGATGATGCTTTCTGTACAATATATCATTGGACAGCTGAACAGTCCGCTTCTTCAACTTATTGATTTTATTAAACAAACTCAGGATGCAAAAATTTCCCTTGAAAGATTAGGTGAAATTCATGATAAAGAAGATGAAGAGCGTAAGGATGAACAATATGCTATGGAAATTCCACAAAAGGATATCGAGATCACAGATATGTCATTCCGATATATCGGATCTGATGTTCCGGTTTTTGAAAATCTGAACCTTACCATTCCTTATCAAAAAACTACAGCAATTGTTGGAGCCAGTGGAAGCGGAAAAACCACCTTATTGAAACTTCTGATGAAGTTTTATGAGCCAGACAATGGAGATATTAAAATCGGAAACACTGCTCTGAAAAATATTTCTCCGCGATTCTGGAGAGATCATTGCGGAGTTGTGATGCAGGAAGGGTATGTATTTAATGATACAATTGCCAACAACATTGGAGTTGGTGAAGATCACATCGACAAAAAGAAATTAAGACGTGCAGTAGAAATCGCAAATATTAAAGACTTTGTAGAAAGCCTGCCGCTAAGTTACAATACCAAGATCGGAAATGAAGGTGTAGGAGTAAGTGGAGGACAGAAACAAAGACTTTTCATTGCGAGAGCTGTCTACAAATCTCCTGAATATATTTTATTTGATGAAGCCACCTCTGCATTAGATGCCAATAATGAAAAGGTCATTATGGAAAACCTTGAACAATTCTTCAGAGGTAAAACAGCAGTTGTTATTGCCCACAGACTTTCCACTGTAAAACATGCCGATAAGATCATTGTACTGGATAAAGGAAAAGTTGTAGAAGAAGGCAGTCATGCCGAATTAGTAGATCTGCGCGGTGAATATTACCGATTGGTAAGAAATCAGCTTGAACTGGGAAATTAATACTGAACCTATCACCAGCATAAAAAACCTGAAGTCCTAATTTATTTTAATTATATCCCTTTGAAATATAAAGTGGAAATTTTATCAGAAAACAATGAAAGAAGACGTTTTAGACAATATTGAACTCCGCTCAGAGAGCGTACAGGATATCCTTACCCAACCACCCAATTGGATGATTCGTTGGGGGAACACGTTGATATTTATAATTATCCTGCTCATTTTTGCAATGAGTTACATTATAAAATATCCGGAATTTGTACCGGCTCCAATTATAGTAACTTCTCAAAATCCACCCGAAAAATTAGAAGCAAGGATCAATTCTAAGATTGAAAAAATATTCATCAAAGATCATCAGGAAGTAAAGAAAAATGATGTGTTGATGGTCATGTTGTCAGCTGCCAATTATAAAGATGTTATAGCATTAAAAAAACTGGTTGATTCTATATCACCTAATCAGCTTAATAGTTTTCCTATTGCCCAAACTTCAAGGTATAAACTTGGGGAGCTACAGGGAGAATACAACAGCTTTGCAAAGGCTTTCCAGGATGAAGAACTTTTTACAAGGCTACAGCCTTATGCTCCTGAAAATATTGCAACCAACCAAAGCTTATCTGAGTCCAGAGTAAGAATTGCTACCTTAAAGCAACAGAAAAGCCTGGAGTCAGCCAAGTATGACCTTACCCGAAAAAATTTCCAACGGTCTCAGGATCTTTTTAATCAGGGAGTAATCTCTGCTATGGAACTTGAGAATGAAAAAATAAAATATCTTCAGGCTCAGCAAAACCTTGAAAACATCAACATCTCAATTTCACAGACTGAGGAAGGAATTTCTAACCTTAACAAAACCAAAAGCGGAACGGTTATTAATACCGAAAAAGATAAAATCAACTATTCTTCTCAGACATTGCAGTTATTTGAACAATTAAGAAAGTCTCTAAAACTTTGGGAGCAAAATTATCTTGTTATTTCATCTACAGATGGTGTTGCCAGTTTCCAGCAGTTTTTTGGTGAAAACCAGTTTGTAAAAGCAGGAGAACCTATTGTATCTATCCTTCCCAAGAATAAAGAACAATTAGTAGGCCGAATGTCAGTTCCTACCACCAATTCAGGAAAGATTATTCCGGGTGAAAAAGTATTGATCAAACTAGACAACTACCGTTTCCAGGAATATGGAATCATTGAAGGAAAAGTTCAGAATATATCACTTATTCCTGATGATAAAGGAAATTACTATGTGGATGTTATTTTACCGAAAGGATTAAAAACAAGTTATAATAAAAATCTGAAATTTGATAAGGAACTTAGAGGAAGTGCAGAAATTGTAACTCAGGATCTGAGACTTATTGAAAGATTCTTCTATCAGATCAGAAAGTTATTAGGATATCAGGCCTAATAAAAGCTTTACATAAAATAAAACATGCCGTTCCAAAATTAAGGGACGGCTTTTTTACACCCATATCCGGTCTATTATTCAACATTGCATACATCAAGATACAACAATACAAAATAATTCAAAAAGTCACTATTAATAAGGGTTTACTAACATTTATTATGATGATCCTGAAAACTACCTGTATGCTAGCTAAGGCAATGATAGAATCTACAAGTTTATTGAATGAAATAAGTAGAGTTGTTGTTTTTCAAATGAAAAAAATAAAACCGCAACCATTAATAATGATTGCGGTTTTTGTAGCGAAGACGGGAATTGAACCCGTGACCTCAGGGTTATGAATCCTGCGCTCTAACCAACTGAGCTACCTCGCCGTTTTGGTGGTGCAAATATAGAAAAAATAATTTTAGCTATATTCCTATAATGCAAATAAAGACTAAATATATTAACACTTAAGTCTTCGGATAACATTTTCTAAGGAGAACGAACAATAATGGATCAGTGCTAAAAGTTGTGGAGGAACAAATAAGAGATTAACTTTGAGGATGCATATTCCCGACGAGCTATTAAAATTATTGTTACCTGATTTTTTGG
>NZ_QNVT01000042.1 GCF_003385515.1 Chryseobacterium pennae
AACTGATCTATAGAATATTTGCTGTGGTAAAAAGAGAGGAACCTTTTGTAAATTTAACAAGATATAATTTGCATATGTCTTAGAATACACGAATAAAATCATCCGTGTCTATTGAAATTTACCCTTATTACAATAAAAACTACAGATAAAAACTTCTCCTTTTTCCATAGATTAAGGATAGACTATAAGTCATAAATCTGTATAATTTGAAGCTAAAATAAGAGGAAAATGTGTTGTAAAGATTATATTATAAGGAGTAAAAAATCAATAATTTTTAACTCAATTACAGGATGTTTTTTGCCACGAATGCACGAATCCCTTTTTCATTCGTGCATCCGTGGCTATTAAAAAATACAGCTATGTAGAGTAATATTATCTAAATTTAAGGCTCGAAACTCTCGAATTTTCCATTTTCATAGAAGAGAACAATACGTTTTATTTTATTGGATTGATTACCAATAACTTGACTTAATATTTGTTCAGGTGAAGTTTCTAATCGCTGAGAATCCGATATTTTTTCAGCAGCTTTATCTGGTGTTGGTATAACCGATTCTCCAGAAGCTGTCAGAGCAGGTTCTGTTTCGGTTTCATCTATTCCGAATTCATCATCATCATTCATCATGGTGAAAAGATCGGGTAGAGGTGTTGTTCTTACCTGATCTTCTTCAGGCTGTTCTTCAGAAATTTTTATTTCCGGGACTTCTGATTTCAGCATTTCACCTTCACCAGTGACCAGCCAGTCCCAAAGAAGCTCGGGGAAACGGGATTTTATTTTTATGATAAACTCTAGTGACGGTTTATTTCTTCCGGATGTAATATGCGAAATTGAGGAACGCTGTACATCGATCTCATCTGCAAACTCAGATGGGGTAAATTGGGAGTACTCTATAACTTTTGAAATTCTTTCGTTTAAACTCATAAAAATAAGCCTTTAATTATGTTACAAATGTAACTTATAAAATTTACAAAAGCAAAATACAAATGTAAATAACTGTAAATATTTTTAATATACAAATGTAAATAAGCTATAATTAACTGTATTTTATATGTTTACATATAGATTACAAATGTATTATAATACTGTATATATTAAATTTCATTTATCCTAGAATAATGCCTGGCAGTTAATTTTCATTAAACAACCTTGGATAAGGTGATTATAAATGTAAATTTCAGCCTATAATAGGCCATTTTCTGTTTGAGTTATGTTACGATATTTCTATTTACATAACTAATCCGATATACATTTGAAAATAGAGTAGCAAATAACCTAAATCATCGTTATAGTACCATATAGGAAGGATTATAACAGATATACATCCGTAAATTACTTATGTAAAACCCAATTTGATGTCATTTTTTAAGATAATTGAGGGATAAATTTCTCATGCTGGGCAAATTAATTTTTGGTTAAGTTTAAAACTCTCAAGAAAATCAATTTAAGCTAAACTTTCATGCTATTTTAAAATTCTTCTACCTTTTTACATTTGTATAAAAGAATAAATAATATTGTTTTCCACATTTTACGTGTTTAAAAAAAGCATACCCATTTGGCCTGAAACAAGGGTTTTATCACTTAAAGTATTCTTATAAATACTGTTTAGATGAATTTTATAACTTGTTGAATTTAAGTATTTTAAATATTTGTGGTTGAATTATTCGCAATCCACAATTTTATCAACAGACATTTTGTCCATACAGGCTGTTTAACAATGTTACAGATGGTAATAGGCAGGAAACGAGTAAAATTCTATTTTTAACTTTTGTAAATTGAAATCTGTTTACAAAAATTTCATCAATTTTTATTGTTTCCATGTTGTTTACAGATGTTAATGGTTATTTTTTGCCTCAAAATGGTTAAATTTGATTCCAGTAAATTATTTTCCAGCAATGAACTTTGAACACATTTATTCTCCCAATCCCGATTTCTCAAATCGCTATATTTCTCCTGAAAAATTATTTTCTTACCTACAGACAAATCTCAGCGATTATATTCAGGAGATCGGAACATCCTATTTAGAGAAACCTATTTATCAATTAAGCATCGGAACCGGAAGCATTCAGATATTGGCCTGGTCACAAATGCACGGAAATGAATCCAATGCAACGCACGCGATGCTTGATCTTTTAACAACCCTTGATAAGGCTCCAGAAATGAAGGAGGATTTATTCAGTAAAATCAGACTGGACTTTATCTTTATGCTGAACCCTGACGGGTCTGAAAAATGGACAAGATTGAATGCCGTGGATATTGATCTTAATCGCGATTTCCATAACGAGGCTAGTAAGGAGATTAAGTTTCTGAAAAAAGCAGCAGAATCAAAGAAATATGATTATGCTTTAAACCTTCATGAACAGAGAACCATTTTTACTACTGACGGTATTCATCCGGCTACGCTTTCTTTTTTGGCACCTTCTGAAAACATAGAACGTACAGTTACAGAAAACCGAAAAAAATGTATGGCTGTAATCGGAAGTGTTTATGATTATTTAAAAGAAATGATCCCTAATCAGATCGGGAGATATTCTGATGAATTCTATCCTACTTCTACCGGAGATAATTTTATAAAAGCGGGAATGCCTACTATATTATTTGAAGGTGGTCATTTTGTAGATGATTATACCAGAAAGGGTACCAGAAAATTTTATACGATTGCTTTATATTATGCATTAAAAGCAATCAGTGAACTGAACTCGGATATCACAGGTTGGGAAACTTATCTTGATATCCCCGAGAACAGGGAAACCCATTACGATATTATCTACAGAAATGTAAAACTGAATACGGAACATGAATGCATTTTAGATATTGCAGTTCAATATAGAGAAATGAAAGAGGAAGGGAAAAACGAGATTTCTTTTGTTCCATTTGTGATGGAAGCTGGTGATGTTAAAAAAAGAAAAGGCTGGCTGGAAATAGACTGTACGGGAAAGAAATTTATTTCTGCCAATAAATATCCAAAGCTGGATGCAGTAGTGGATTTTAAAATAGAAGATTAAAAATTTCGGCAACCCTTTGGGTTGCCGAAATTGCTTTTTATTTAATTTCTATGAATAAAAACTTAATACTATTTATAGATCAGATTCTTCCAAAATGATACATTATAGGTTTATCTTTTTCCTAATTTTTCAAATTTGTGTAATCTGTAAAATCAGCAAGAGATTTTAATATTTTATTCAATTAGTAAAAATCTTAGTTTACTACCTTAATTCCGCTTGCCAGGAATCTTATTTCTTCTTTAGGTTGTGTAATAGCATCAATTTCAGATTGAGGTTTCTTAGCATCCTCAGCATAATGCTTTTGTTCATCTATGGAAATTACTTTTCTTTCAGCATTCCCTTCCAGAACTACATTTTTACCTTTTAAAGCTGTTGGTACAAAGAAGGCATAGTCTTTCATTTTTACAAAAAACTGAGAGTTATCATCTGTCTGAATAGTCAGCCAGCAGCCTTTTTTTTCACATACATCGGTTACTTTTCCTTTGATAGCTATATTTTCCAGCTTTTTATTTTCTTTTTTAAGTTTCTTTCCCAGTTTATCTACTGTAATAGCTTTGGATTCTGTATTAGCAGCAACTGCCGCTCCGTAGGTGTCTCCCACTAAGGCATTGCCTGCTGGCGGCGAAAATTTCTTCTGTGAGGTCTCCTGAGCAAATGCAAGTGTAGAAGCGCTTACAGCCACCGCAAATAGAATAGCTTTAAATTTCATGTTTAATATTTTTTTCAAAAATACTAATTAATATTGAATCATAAATCGATAAAAATTAATAATAAATAGGTGCTTGCGTGAAATTTTAATAAAATTAAAAATGAAAGGTAGATTTGTTTATATTTGACGCCTATACTTGACTATGCAGAAAAAACTGAAACTATGGGATGCCATTATGCTTGTAATGGGATCTATGATCGGAAGTGGAATCTTTATTGTAAGCGCTGACATGATGCGTAATCTGGGCTCCGGCTACTGGCTGATTGTTGTCTGGATTATAACCGGAATTATGACTGTAGCCGCAGCGATAAGCTATGGCGAACTTTCCGCTCTGTTTCCAAAGGCTGGCGGACAATATACTTATCTGAAAGAGATCTTCGGTAAAAGAATGGGATTTCTATATGGTTGGGGGTTGTTTACTGTGATACAAACGGGAACAATTGCAGCCGTAGCCATGGCTTTCGGTAAGTTTACAGCCTATCTGGTGCCCTCACTTAATGATGCAGCACCTCTTATCCAAAGTGGAGAATTCAAGATTACATGGATACAGATTTTAGCCATTGCAGTCATTCTTCTTCTTACTTATATTAACACAAGAGGGGTAGAAAGCGGAAAGTTTTTGCAGAATTTATTTACAGGATCTAAAATTTTAGCTTTACTGGGACTTATTGCTGCCGGATTTATTCTGGTTGATTTCTCTCATTTATCTGAAAATTTCAGTCTGGGAATGGATTCATTTAGCAACCTGAAAAAAGATCTGAGCGGAAATTTCCTGAAAGAAGGCTGGGAACCTATTGGTGGCATGACTTTAATGGGAGGTATTGCAGCTGCAATGGTAGGCTCGGTTTTCAGTTCTGTAGCATGGGAAAGTGTAACGTTTGTTTCCGGGGAAATTGAGAACCCAAAGAGAAATGTTGTAAAATCAATGATTTACGGAACTTCTGCCGTGATGATTTTATATATAGCCGTTAATTTTGTGTATTTAAATGCACTTGATAGGGATGGTATTGCCTTTGCAACTAATGATAGGGTTGCTGTTGCTGCTTCTCAGAATATTTTTGGAAGTGCCGGAACTATTATTATTGCTTTATTGGTAATGATATCCACTTTCGGCTGCAATAATGGGCTGATTTTAGCCGGAGCAAGGGTTTTTCAAACAATGGCAAAAGACGGAATGTTCTTTAAGTCCGCAGAAAAAAACAATAAAAATGAAGTACCTGAAAATGCATTATGGATGCAGGGAATCTGGGCTTCTTTATTATGCCTGAGCGGGCAATACGGAAACCTGTTGGATATGATTTCGTTTGTGATCGTTCTTTTCTATATGATTACTGTTTACGGAGTAATTTATTTAAGAATTAAACAGCCTGCTTTGGAAAGACCTTATAAAACATGGTTATACCCGGTGACGCCTATCATCTACCTTATCATTGGAACTGTTTTCTGTATCCTATTATTAATATATAAGCAGCAATATACATGGCCTGGATTTGTACTGGTATTATTAGGGCTTCCGGTATACTATTTCATCAACCGGAGAAAAGGCGATCAGTAAATTAAGAGAATAAATTCAATATAGATAATGGTTTCAGGGCTTTCAATTCAGTTTGAAGGCCCTGGTTTTTGAATAATATTTTAATTTATTATAACAATTATTAAGTGAAAATGTGTATTTTGGTATTTCGTTTTTAAAGAAGCGGAACCATGAAGTAAAAAACAAGAAGCTATGGATACACCAAATTACAGAATGCCCTTTGTGCCATCGACTTTAATGACCGAAGGAGGAAGTATCGATACCTGCGATATGGGGGAAAGTATTGCCCACAATATTATGCTGCTGATCACTACCAAAAAAGGAGAGAACAGATATGATGAAAACTATGGAAACGATGTTTGGAACCTGGAATTCGACAATGGAGTAACAAGTGCCATCTGGGAAAATGTTTTTGTTAAAAGTCTGAGAAAGCAGATTCAGGAATATGAACCAAGAATTGTACAGCCGCAGATCGATGCCAATATCCAATTTGTAGAACACAGTTACGATACCAAAGAACACACCGAAATCAAAAAGAAAGTAAGAATTGCCATCAATGCCAAGATGGAGGAAACAGGAGATCGTTTCAGTTTTTCAACAGAACTGTTCCTGAGCCCGATGTCTATTGATTAATATTTTTAACAGCGAAAAAAAATTATGAACCTAGATCAGAATATTTATTCCAAAGAATCTGTAAAAGCAAGAATGCTGCAGAATGCAACTAAAGTATGGGGATTGAAAAGCCCACAGTCTTTAGATCCATTTGTAAAACTATTAATTGATGCATTCAGTACAGAAGTTTTCAAAGCGAATAATGAAATACAGACAGTTAATGCCCGAATTCTTGAAAAACTGGCAAAGCTGTTAACTCCATCCATTTATACTCATCCTATTCCGGCTCATGCTGTTGCATTTACACAGCCTTATGATTCTACCGAAGTTTTATTGGAGCACACGGAGTTTTTCTTCCGTAAACAAATGACTTCCACAGTAAAATCGGAATCGGATAAACAACTGAATATTCCTTTTACTCCGGTAGGGAATGTGAGAATTAATAAAGTTCACACTTCAATTATGTTTGTAGGAAACACCTGCTACAGTATTGATGACAGATTCAATAAAATTCCTATTGCAAGATTTAACGGCAGACCGGAAGATTACAGAAAAATTACCGTAGGGGTTGATGTAAGCAAATATGTAAGTGAATATTTTCCTAAATACATGAGCATATTCTGCTCCAATCCCGCATTCGAACATCTGGATTTTGTGTATAAACTGTTACCTTATATTACCGTATCAAGTAACGGTAATCCTTTGTTTGTAAGAGAAGGTTTAAGTTATCTTACAGAAAGTGCCCCGGATGGCTATGAGCAGATGTTTAAAGAACAGTCTATCCGAAGTAAAGTGATTGAAGATATTAAAAGTATCTACCGTCATAAATTTATTGAAATCACAGGACTATCAAACAGTTTGTTTTCAGAGCCAGGACAACTTCCTCAGAACCTGGATTTCCTTGCAGGAAAAGAAGAGATTGTAAAATATCTGGACAACAAACGCTATTTATGGCTTACTTTTGAATTCCCACCACAGTTTTCAGCAGAGATTCTCGATAACTTCTCATTTGTACTGAATGCCTTTCCAATCTATAACAGAGGATGGAAAAAAACTGAGTACAGCCTTGATATCATGGGGAACAATATTCCTTTGGTGACAGATGAAGGTGAGCATTTCTTATATGTGGATGAGGTTCAGGACGGAGATGGAAGAAAATATACTGAAATACCATTTACACCAGCTGATGATCTTAAAAAAGGATTATATACCGTAAGAAAAGGCGGAATGGAGCGTTTCACCAGCAGAAATGCTGTGGATATGATTGCCAATGTTCTGGAGCTTACAAGAGATGAGATTGCTGCATTTTCCCTTTTAAACAGAGACAATGTAAAAGGTGTTCTCAGCGAAATGTCAGACAAGATGAAGTCTATGGTACAGAAAGTAAATAATGCGAAGAGGAATATCAGACAGGAACTGAATTACGTCATTATGGAACCTGTAGAAAAAACAGACCATACCTACGCCTCTTTCTGGATCACACATTGTACACTGGCCAATCATATGCGCCCCGGAACAGAACTTTCCAATCAGCTGAAATCGCAAACTGTTGTATTGCTTACAGAAACATTGGGTGGAGCTGAAGAACAAAAAGGGACTGACAGTATTCAGGCTTATAAATATGCATTGACAACAAGAGATAAAATTATTTCCCTTGAAGATGTAAAAAACTATTGCCGGATGATCCTGAAAGACGAGTTGAGGGAAGTAAGAGTAAGAAGAGGAACAATGATCAGTAATAAACCTAAAGAAGGTTTTGTAAGGACCGTTGAGGTAGAGATTGTTCCACAGAATTATTCTTTCTACGGAAGAGCATACTGGGAAAATATGGCAAACATTACCAGAAATCAGATTATTGCAAAAGCAATAGACGGTATTGAATATCTGGTAAAAGTAACCAATGAGGATGTTGAATTCCAGGATATGTAAGTTGAAAAATTAAAACAAAAAATATGAAGAAGATTATTGTACTTGCAATGGCCCTGTCTTTGACTGCTACAGTGGTAAGCTGTAAAAAAGGTGCCGGAAAACTGGGGAGTGCAGTTTTAAACATGGGAGGTGAGGCAGATGCAAATGCTGTTATTGATTTTAATAACAACTTTATAGACTCCTATAAAAGTACATCCAAACATATTGAAAGAATCTTAAAATATGCAGATGCGGCAGTAGCCAAATCAAAAGGTGAAAATGTATTGATAATGCCTATCACATTAACCTCAATGGATTATTCCTTTTCAAAGATTAAAGAAATTCCATCAGGGTTTGATAAAGAGAAGGCGGCTATTGAAAAAGACTTCAGTATTTATAAGAGTAAAAAGGAAAATATAGATAAAAAAGTTGAAGAACTTAAGTCTTATATGACTTCAGAAGATTATAAAGATGATAAAGGAGCAAAAGCAGAGGCCATCAGAAAAGAAATTGAGGGTGACGTGAATGATTTCTATACTGCAGGAGAGAATATTATGCTTAAGATCAAACCTGCTACAGATGCTGCGGAAGAGGTTATTTTAAAGGATCATCCGATGAAAGAATATATTATTTCCTCCAAAAGTGTAATGAATTCAATGGATTCTGTAATAGACCTTCTTGAGAAACAATATTCAGGGCAGTTCAATGAGGCAGAAGCTCAGAAAAAGTATGATGAATTTGCCAAAGCAGTAGAAGCCAATTCTAAGCTAAATTTTGATGTTAAAGATCAGCAGTATTCCTACAAAAAACCTCAGTTTGAAAGCTTCAACAAAAATGCTTCTAACTTTTTAGATTTGTACAGAAAACTGATCCGGGACGCTAAAGAGAAAAGCAAAATTCAGGACAATGATATTCAGCAGATCGATTCATCGTATGAAAGTGTATTGGGAGCATATAATATCTTTGTAAAGTAACTTTTTTGATTTGTTGTATAACCAACAATCAATTTTAAAATATGTGCCGTAGAAAATACGGCATTTTTTATACTCTATTTATAAAAATCTATTAAAAACTAAACGGTTTAAATGAAAAAAATATTACTTTTTATATCTCTTTGTATTTTTAGCTTTCAGTTAAAAAGCCAGACAATACAAGATCTGCGAAATAAAATCAAAACGATCATATCAACAAAAAATGCAACAGTTGGAATTTCTGTAAAAGGAATTGAAGATCATGATACCTTGAGTATTAACGGAAATAAAGAAATGCCAATGCTGAGTGTTTTTAAATTCCATATTGCATTAGCAGTTTTAAACCAGGTAGATAAAGGGAAATTGAAACTGGATCAGAAATTTTTTATTAAAAAAGAAGATTTATTACCTGAGACCTGGAGCCCGATCAGGGAAGAATATAAGGAAGGAGATATGTATCTTACATTAGATCAGTTATTAAGATATACCGTCTCCCATAGCGATAATAATGGTTGTGATATTCTGCTTAAAATTATCGGTGGAGCTCCTGTTGTTCAGAAATTCATCAATCAGCAAGGTATTAAAGATTTTACTGTAAAATTGAACGAACAGCAAATGAATACCTTTGAATCCTATTTCATTAATACATCAACTCCTTTAGCTACAACAGACCTGTTAGAAAAATTCTACAAAGGGAAAGTTCTGAAAAAGGAAACTACAAAATATCTATATCAGATTATGGTAGAAACTTCAAGAGGACTAACCTGGATGAAGGCCGGCTTACCAACAGGAACAGAATTGGCTCACCGTACAGGAATTTCAGGAAGAAATGATGATAATATAAGAGCTGCCATGAACGATGTAGGAATTGCAAAACTGCCTAATGGGAAACATTTCATTTTATCTGTATATCTGAAAAACATCAATGAGGAAATGAAAGACACAGAAAAAATTATTGCAGATATAGGAAGTGCAGTCTGGGAATACTACATAAACAAGCCATAACCCAAAACTATGAGTGATGAATCCATAATTTTAATCCTCTGATACCTGCTGTTTAAGCTATCAATCAGCATAAGAATAATAATCTCCACAATCATCTGTGAAAATCAGTGTAATCTGTGGGCAAATAAGTTCAATAGAAACTGGATTTAGTCCTTTTTTCAATAATAATCAATCATTGGTTTTAGGCAAAACCTATCAACAGCATTTATATAAATATTATTATAGTATCAAATAAAATAAAGTAATATTATAAAAATTTTAACCCTTTCAGAATAAAATAAATTCCATAAAAATTCCGTAATTTTGCACGTTGTGATTTTCAGGCAAACTCACTCCAAATTATGAGCAAATCAACAGAATATATAGAAGTTTACGGAGCACGTGAACACAATTTGAAGAATATTAATGTTAAGATCCCGCGCAATGAACTGGTAGTGATTACCGGGCTTTCCGGGAGTGGAAAATCTTCACTGGCTTTTGATACTATTTTTGCAGAAGGACAGCGTCGTTATATAGAAACATTTTCTGCCTATGCACGTCAGTTTCTGGGTGGATTGGAGCGTCCTGATGTAGATAAAATTGAAGGACTTTCACCCGTTATTGCCATTGAGCAGAAAACAACCAATAAAAACCCGCGTTCTACCGTAGGAACGGTTACAGAACTGTATGATTTTCTTCGTCTTCTGTATGCGAGGGTTTCGGATGCTTACTCATTGTCTACAGGGCAGAAACTGGTAAGCTATACTGAAGATCAGATCCTGGATACCATTAAAGAAAACTATAAAGGGGAAAAGATCATGCTGATGGCTCCTGTTGTACGTTCCAGAAAAGGACATTACCATGAACTTTTTGTACAGATGGCTAAAAAAGGCTACGGACAGGCAAGAATTGATGGTGAATTACAGGATATTGAATATGATCTGAAACTTGACCGTTATAAAACCCACGATATTGATATCGTGATCGACCGTTGGATCATCGGAGAAAGTGCTTCCGAAGGCAGAATGGAAAAATCCCTGCGTACTGCAATGGAAATGGGTGAGGGAATCATCGGAATTCAGAAACTGGGAAGCACAGATATAGAATATTTCTCCAAAAACCTGATGGATGCAGACACAGGGCATTCCTTAGCATTACCGGAACCTAATACATTTTCATTCAACTCTCCGAAAGGAAGCTGTCCAAACTGTAAAGGATTAGGAACAATTAAAAAGATCAATACAGACTATTTTATTGATAATCCAAAACTGTCGATCAATCAGGGAGGTTTACTGCCGCTGGAAGATATTAAATCTAATAAATGGATTCTGGCGCAGATCAAAAACGTTCTGGAGATCTTTGGATTGGGAATGACAACACCGCTAAAGGATATTCCTGAAGAAGCTTTAGACTATATCTATAACGGATGTCACAAAGAATTCAACAAAGATCTGAAATATGCAGGAATTACCAAAAAGATCAAGATCAGCTTTGATGGTTTGATTGCTTTCATGGAAGAAATTATCGATGAAAGAGAATCTTATGAAGCTATTTTACTGGAAAGACACTTCACTACGGAAGAAATATGTCCGGAATGTGGCGGTACCCGTCTTCAGCCTTCAAGCTTAAGCTTTAAAATTGACGGAAAAAATATTGCTGAGGTAAATGGTTTAAGTTTAGCTGATTTAAAAGAATGGTTGGCAGATGTTAAAGATAAATTCTCTGAGAAAAATAAAATTATTGCTCATGAGATCTTAAAAGAAATTGAAACCAGACTTCAGTTCCTTCTGGATGTAGGTTTAGATTATCTGAGCTTAAGCAGAAGTTCAAAAACCCTTTCAGGAGGAGAATCACAAAGGATCCGTCTGGCAACGCAGATTGGGTCACAGCTTGTGAATGTTCTGTATATTCTGGATGAGCCAAGTATCGGACTTCACCAGAGAGATAACGAAAGACTGATCCATTCCTTAAAGAACCTTAGAGACATCGGGAACTCAGTTTTAGTAGTAGAACATGATAAGGACATGATTCTGGAAGCCGATGAGGTACTGGATATTGGTCCGAGAGCCGGGAAATTCGGTGGAGAAATACTTTGGCAAGGGAAACCAAAAGATCTTCTGAAAGCAGATACCATTACCGCTCAGTATATCAACGGGAAAAGAAAAATTGAAATTCCTGCAGAAAGAAGGGCAGGAAGCGGAAAAAATATTGTCCTGAAAGGAGCTACAGGAAACAACCTTAAAAATGTAACCCTGGATGTTCCCCTTGGAAAATTGGTGGTGGTAACCGGAATTTCAGGAAGTGGAAAATCTTCCCTGATCAATGGGACATTATATCCAATTCTGAACAAACATTTCTATAGAGCGGTTCAGGAACCTTTGCCATACAAAAAGATTGAAGGTCTTGACAATATCGATAAAATTGTAGACGTAGACCAGACTCCGATCGGAAGGACACCACGTTCAAATCCGGCAACGTATACCGGAATGTTTACAGACATCAGAAATCTTTTTGCAGAGCTTCCTGAAAGTAAGATCCGTGGGTACAAACCGGGAAGATTTTCTTTCAACGTAAAAGGTGGAAGATGCGAAACCTGTCAGGGTGGAGGATTAAAGGTGATCGAAATGAACTTCCTTCCGGATGTATACGTTCATTGTGAAACCTGCAACGGAAAACGTTTCAACAGGGAAACTCTTGAAGTTCGTTACAAAGGAAAATCTATTTCCGATGTGTTGGATATGACCATTGATGAAGCAGTAGAATTCTTCCAGTCGATTCCAAAGATCTTTGCTAAAGTGAAAACTCTGCAGGATGTAGGATTGGGATATATTACCCTTGGACAACAATCTACAACACTTTCAGGAGGGGAGGCCCAGCGTATTAAACTGGCAACCGAGCTGGCAAAAAGGCAAACCGGAAATACTCTTTATATCCTTGATGAACCTACAACAGGACTGCATTTTGAAGATGTGAAAATCTTAATGGATGCGATCAATCAATTGGTAGAACTTGGAAACTCATTCATCATTATTGAACATAATATGGATGTAATTAAACTGGCTGACCATATTATTGACGTAGGACCGGAAGGAGGAAAATACGGTGGTCAGATCGTGGCACAGGGAACTCCGGAAGAGATTGTAAAGTCTAAAAAAAGTTTGACCGGGAAGTTTTTGAAGAGAGAATTATAATAGAACACATTAATTTAAGTATACAAAAGAATTTGCGAAAGCAGATTCTTTTTTTATTTTTATCCCCAATCAAATCCTAAACCTAATCATGAAAAAATATATCATCCTTTCCATCTTTCCATTTCTTTTATCCTGTAAAAAAGAGAAAACTGTACCTGTACCCACCAAAGCTGCAGTTCAAAAGAAGGACAGCATTAAAACAGATGAAGAGCAATATCAATTGGATAAAAATTCACTCTTCGGAGTATATCAGCTTACTAGCAAGGATATAGCAATCTGCATTCCTGTGCAGTTTGGTGATCCTGATGTTCCATTATCAAGGAAATATGAAAATTTTCTCACCAATGACTCCATTCCATGGATATATGGAAAGGACATGAAAGATTATAAATATTATGATACAATATCTGTAGGTCCATTATACTATAATAAAAGGTTTGAGGATATCTTTAAAAAAGAAATGAAGGATTCTTATTTTGTGTACGGGACCAGGTCTTTCCAGAAGTGTACGATAAAACGGGTCGTTTTCCAGTCTACAGAATGTGGAAATGATTATATTGCTTATATTCTGAATGTTGATAAAAATTTGATCGGGAATCCGCTTATTGCTTCAGAAAAAGAAATTCCGTTGAAATATGACAATAGCTACTCAGAGATCAATCGATCCATCAAAAAATCAGCGGCTAAAGAAAGTACAGAAAATAATTATGGCTTTGGAAATTACAATCCAACTACTTACGGAAACTATAAAAATCTATATTTTACCTATTATGACGATTTTAAATGGTATGATAAAAAATCCGGTTCTCATTGTCAGTTCCCGGAAAGAGCTGTTTTCGAAATAGGAACAAAAGGAAAAGTAAATCTGCTTTGGAGTTCTGAAATGGACCTTCTTGGTTTACCATGCCTTTAATATAATACCAGTAAAAGCAAATTAATTCATTCAATGCATTCTAAAAAATCTAAACCGCTTATTGTAGGCGGTTTTTTGTTAATAATACACTCTATTCGCTATTAAAATGAGAATGATTAGGCTTAATTTTTAGAGATTTCAACATGAAATTCAGTGTCCAATGTTAAATTTTCATTTATTTTTAAAATTTAAAAAACTGCTAATCAGTTAGTTACATTTCAATGTTAACTGAATATTAACTGAAAGTAAATTTAATATGAATTATTTTTAATAACTTTGAGTAAGAGATATAAAAAAAAAATATTATAATATTTAAAACCAGATAGTTATGAAAAATAAAATTCAAATATTGATAGCTTCACTTTTTATTACCGGATTAGCAGCTGTAATGAATCAAACAAAAGCCCAAACTACAGATAAAAATACAATTCAGGCCATTCAGCTGAATAAAAGCGAAACTTTTAATGATATAAGAAATAAATTAATGTCAAATTTTGATTTGGATAATCCTGAATACAAACAGGGAACTGTAAATTCAGTTGTAAAATTTGATATTGCCAGAAACGGAAAAATTGTGAATGTCCATTCTAAAGGTGATTGTAAGACGGTAAGTAAAGAAATTGAAACGGTTCTAAGCGATCTGGATTATAGAGTAGACCGTAATAAATTGACGGACAATATGGTGGCTTATACCTATGTGATGCCTGTTACTGTTGAAATTCATAACAGATAATATTTGTAAGCAGAATTTTTTAGTTAAAAAAGTGTAAATAATGAAAATTGAAAGCCTTAAATTGTAATAATTTGTAGTAATATTCGTTTTACATTTACAATACCATAAAAATAAAGCTATATGAAAAATTTTAAAAAACTGACTAAAGGAGATTTAAAGTCAGTGTACGGAGGGCAGCCAAAACAATATTGCACGTATTGCGAATGGGCAAATAAAGTATTTTGCAGCGAAATTCCAATCGTTCAGTGTCCATAAAAGATCAAGCCGCTTTTTGAAGCGGCTTTTTTATTGTTTTGTATATTGGATAAAATCCGTCAGACTTGTTTTAAGATCTTTGGAGTTTTTTATAGAATCAAAGATAATATTGTCAATTTTCCATTCTTTATCAGAATCAATGAGCTGTATTGTATCTGTCCAGAATATCTTTGGAGAAGCCATGTTGTATTCAAACTGAATCACTGCTTTCGCTTTTTTCCCATGAATAGTAATATCTTTAATGGTATACCCTGTATATCCTTCATACAGACTGGAAAAAATAGCCCCTTCAAATATTAGAGGTTTCTCATCAGGGTGGTCACTGTTTTTCACTTTTTCAATATCAGCTTTTGAAGCATGTATTGCTGTTTCCAATGTTTTTTTCAGCTCAGGAGAAAACAAGTCATCAGGTAGAGGGTGTTTGTAAATAGATTCATTAGATATTCCATATTGACTGTAAAGCTGATTTGTTTTTTCAGTGATCAGTTTCTTTTCAGCTGACTGGGATTCAGTTTTACCGCAGGCAGTAAAACATAGAATAAGAACATAATATAAAAAAGATGGTCGTATCATAAGGGGATGTTGATGGTTGTCTGACTCCAAAAGCTATACCAAAGGAGCATGCTCTGGAAAGAAAAAGAGCAGCTTCAGCGGTCTTCGGTGATCAATTTTTATGATAAGTCATAAATACCTGAATGCGATACCAAAAAATCAATACATTTGAATAGATAAAAAAATAATGGATCCTATACTTAATGTTGTTGTCCGTTCCCTTTGTATTTACCTTTTTATGGTGATAGCAATCCGGTTATTTGGTAAAAACCAGCTTTCTCAGCTTAATGCAGGAGATATTGTTCTGCTGCTGCTGATTTCCAATGCAGTTCAGAATGCAATGGTGGGGCAGGATACTTCGTTGCAGGGAGGTATTATTGCGGCTTTAGTTTTATTTGTAGCTAATTTTATTTTAAAAAGACTGATGTTTTCCAATCGTTCCTTTGAAGCATTTATGGAAGATGAACCTGTGGTTTTAATAAGAGATGGTATTGCGGACCAGTCGGCTCTGAATCGGGTAAAGATAACCCAGGACGAACTGGAAGAAGCAATAAGAGAACATGGTATAGAAAAAATAAAGAATGTGAAGCTGTCCGTTTTGGAAGTGGATGGAAATATAAGTGTGGTTTCTGAAGATGAAAAAAGTAAGCAGACCCACTATTCCAGAATTAAGAGAAAATATAAAAGAAAATATCATTAATCATCATGAATTACGAATTACGAGAAATGCTTCCCAATGATGAAGCAAGAGTATTGGAAATCTTCAGACAGGGAGTAGAAGGTGGTATTGCCACTTTGGAAACAGAAGTCCCCACAGCTGAAGCATGGAGTATGGAATATTTCAATGACTGCCGTTGGGTATTGGAAAACGAAAATAATGAAGTTGTAGGATGGTGTGCTCTTAAACCGGTAAGCAAAAGAGAAGCTTTCAAAGGAGTGGCAGAAGTAAGCATCTATTTCGATAATGAATATCAGGGAAAGGGATTGGGTTCAGTATTGCTTAAAAAGATAATTCTGGACAGTGAAGATCACGGATTCTGGACTTTACAGACCAATATCTTCTCCGAAAATGAAATGGCAATCAAATCTCACCAGAAAAACGGTTTCAGAATGGTAGGCGTGCGCAAAAAAATAGGAAAACTCAACGGTGAATGGAAAGATCTTGTTATGATGGAGAAAAGAAGCGAAACGATATAAGAAGTAGTAAAGTTGAGAAAGTAATTTGTTCTCAACGATCAACCTTCAACACAGAACTTCAAACCATTTGGCCTGAACCTTGTTATAGATTGTCCATTAAGTTGGAAAAAGTAGAAATAATGAAAAATATATTTAAAATCACAGGTGTTTTGTTACTGATGTCTATGTTTACATCCTGTGTAGCATATGATAATGGTGGTGGCTATCAGGCAAAGAAACTTCCTCCGGGGCAGGCTAAAAAAATATATGGCGGAAGTGCTAAAGATTATGCTCCTGGACAGGTAAAAAAGAGAAATGGGTACTAAAAAATAGGATGCAATAAAAATTAAATAAGTTTTTTGGCATTAACATTGATATATTTCGCTATTAAGTTTGAAAAAGTGAAATAATGAAAAGTATGTTAAAAATTGCAGCAGCAGGTGTGATAGCACTGATGATATCGTCTTGTGTGGTTCATGAGAGAAGAGGAATGCCACCTGGTCATGCAAAAAGAGTATATGGTGGAAGTACAAGGTATTACGCACCCGGACATGTTAAAAAGGTATATATCTATGAAGATCGCGGCCATCATCACAGAGGAAGAGGCCACGGGCACGGGCATCACAGATAAAAATAAAAAAGCACTGAAAGTTTCAGTGCTTTTTGCTTTGTATGATTACAGCCTCGATTTTTTCGGGTTCAGAAGTGTATCGAATATCAATACTTCCTGTCCGAATTTATTTTCAATCCTTTCCGCTATATTTTTCAGTTCGCTTTCAAGAAAATCAGTTCTCAGGTCATCATTATCAAAGATCAACAGAAGGTTATAATTTTTTCCTTCATCAATATAATCACTATGAACTTCAGATAGGATATACTTGTCAACATCCATCAGATTTTCGGTCATTAAAACCAGGGTTTCATCAATATAATTTTCCCATTCTTCCAGATTATTTTTCGTGCAGTGGAAAGTTATACTTAATACGCTCATATTTTAAGAATTTTTAAGATTTTTAGGACAAATTCTAGGACAAAAATCGGCATTTTTTTCGTAAATTAGCCCGTTAATAAAAATTGGAAATAAATAATTTTCAGACTTACAGCTAAAGGTCTGGCAATCATTATAATAAATTTGTTTATGCAAAAAGAAGGAGAAAGACTGATTCCTATCAACATTGTTGATGAAATGAAGTCGTCTTATATCGATTATTCGATGTCGGTTATCGTTTCAAGAGCGTTACCGGATGTAAGAGACGGCTTGAAACCCGTTCATAGAAGAGTACTTTATGGTATGTATGGACTAGGGGTTTTTTCGAATAGAAAATATTTAAAATCTGCGAGAATTGTTGGGGACGTGTTGGGTAAATATCACCCGCACGGAGACTCCTCTGTATATGACGCGATGGTGAGAATGGCTCAGGAATGGAGTTTACGTTATCCTCAGGTAGACGGACAGGGTAACTTCGGTTCCATGGATGGTGACCCGCCAGCAGCAATGCGTTACACCGAAGCAAGACTGAAAAAAATCTCTGATGAGGTTCTTTCTGACCTTGACAAAGAAACTGTTGATTTCCAGAATAACTTCGATGATAGTATGACGGAACCTACCGTAATGCCTACTAAGATTCCAAATCTTTTGGTAAACGGAGCTTCAGGTATTGCAGTAGGGATGGCAACCAATATGGCGCCACACAACCTGTCGGAATCTGTAGATGCAATCTGTGCTTATATTGATAACAAAGATGTAACCATCGATGAGTTGATGCAGCATATTATTGCACCGGATTTCCCTACAGGAGGTATTATCTATGGATATGACGGAGTAAGGGATGCTTTCCATACAGGAAGAGGAAGAGTGGTGCTAAGAGCAAAGGTTAACTTTGAAGAAATTGGAAACAGAAATGCAATTATTGTAACAGAAGTTCCTTATCAGGTTAACAAGGCAGAAATGATCGCCAGAACTGCAGAACTTGTTAAAGATGAGAAGATTCCCGGTATCCACGAGATCAGAGATGAATCAGACAGAAAAGGGCTTCGTGTTGTTTATGAATTGAAAAACGATGCAATTCCAAATGTAGTTCTGAATCTTTTATACAAATATACAGCGCTTCAGACTTCTTTCAGCGTTAATAATATTGCGCTGGTACACGGAAGACCGGAGCAGTTGAACCTGAAAGACATCATTCATCACTTTGTAGAGCACAGACATGAGGTAATCGTAAGAAGAACTCAGTATGAACTTAAAAAAGCGAAGGAAAGAGCCCACATCCTTGAAGGATTCATGAAGGTGATTGGTACTCAGGATTCTCTTGATAGAGCAATTTCGATTATCCGTCACAGTGCAAACCCTCAGGCAGCAAAAGAAGGATTGATCGAAGCGTTTGAGCTTTCAGAAATCCAGGCTCAGGCGATTCTTGATCTTAGACTGGCACGTCTTACAGGAATGGAGCTTGATAAGATCCGTGACGAATATGATGCTATTATGAGAGAGATCGCTGATTTGGAAGATATCTTAGCTAATGAGACTAGAAGATTCCAGATTATTAAAGATGAGCTGATTGAAGTTAAAGAAAAATATGGTGACGAAAGAAGAACTGAAATTGATTATTCAGGAGGAGAAATGTCTATTGAAGATATTATTCCAAATGAATCTGTAGTTCTTACAATTTCTCACGCAGGATATGTGAAGAGAACTTCACTTTCAGAATACAAAATTCAGAGTAGAGGTGGTGTAGGAAACAAAGCAGCAACAACAAGGGATTCTGACTTCCTTGAGTACATCGTTTCTGCAACGAATCACCAATACATGTTATTCTTTACAGAAAAAGGAAGATGTTACTGGTTAAGAGTATTTGAAATTCCGGAAGGCTCAAGAACAGCCAAAGGAAGAGCAGTACAAAACCTTATCAACATTGAGCCGGATGATAAGATCAAAGCGTATATCAGAACCAATAACCTTAAGGATTCCGAATATGTAAATCAAATGAGCGTTGTGATGGTAACTAAGAATGGTACAATCAAGAAAACATCATTGGAAGCGTATTCAAGACCAAGGGTAAATGGAGTAAATGCTATTGAGATTAGAGATAATGACCAATTATTAGGGGCTTACCTTACAAACGGGACTTCTCAGATCATGATTGCAACTAAAAATGGTAAATGTATCCGTTTCCCTGAAGAAAAAGTAAGAGAAGTAGGTAGAGGATCAATCGGGGTTCGTGGTATTGCCATGGAAGACAATGATGAAGCTATTGGTATGATTGTTGTAAATGACGTAGAGAACGAAACAGTACTTGTAGTATCTGAAAAAGGATACGGTAAGAGAACTGCAGTAGAAGACTACAGAATTACAAACAGAGGAGGAAAAGGTGTTATCACTCTAAACATTACCGAAAAAACAGGAAATCTGATTGCTATTCAAAACGTAACAGACGAAGATGGATTGATGATTATCAATAAATCCGGGGTTGCCATCAGAATGGGAATGGATGAAATGAGAGTAATGGGTAGAAACACCCAGGGAGTAAAACTGATCAACCTTAAGAAAAATGACGAAATTGCAGCGATTGCAAAAGTAGAAATGGATAAGGATGTAGAGGAGGATTCCGAAGAATTTAACGAAGCTGAAGGAGCTGAGGGAGAAGTTCAGGAAGGAACCGGAACATTATTTGATAACCTGGAAGACGATAATACAGCATCTCAGGCTGACAATGAGAATTCAGACTCTGAAGAATAAATATACAATTAATATAAAATAGTTATTATGAAGAAACTAATTTTAGGTATGGCTATCGTGGCATCTGCTTTGGTTTTCGGACAGAAGAAAGATGTGAACGCTCAGCTTCAGGAAGCTAATAAAGCAGCTATGGATGCATATAATGCAAAAAACTATGCAGCTGCGGCACCTAAGTTTGTAGAAGTTTATGACCTATTGAAGGCTAATGGTCAGGATAATAAATTATATATGTATTATGCCGGACTTAGCCAGGCGTTAGCTAATAACAGTGATGCAGCAATCAAAATATATTCTGATCTGGTAAATTCCGGATTTACAGGAGTAGAAACTACTTATACTGCAAAAGAAAAGAAAAGTGGGCAGGTAGTAAACCTTGATAAAGCTACTTGGGAACTTATGAAAAAAAGTTCTGATTACTCAGATTTCAAAACTGAACAGTCAAAAGGGGTAGAAGAAGATTTATATGAAACTTTAGCTTCATTATATCTTAACGCTAAAAAACCAAATGAAGCTCTTGTAGTTATCGAGAAAGGATTAGCTAAATATCCTAATAATGCTAAGCTTAAAGAAAATCAGACCAATGCTTATCTTGCGTCAGGAAATACAGAGAAATTTGTTGCCGGTCTGAAAGAGCAATTAGCTAAGAATCCTAATGATGCAACAAACTGGTATAACCTTGGAGTAATGCAGGCAAAAACTCCGGCTACTGTAAATGATGCATTAGAGTCATTCAAAAAAGCAATTGAGCTTAAGCCAGATTTTGCTAACGCTTATCAAAACCTTGTTTATACAACAATTGGTGATGATTCTAAAATTGTAACTGAGATCAATGCATTGAGAAAAGACAAGCCGGATGCAGCAACTAAGTTAATCGATGAGAGAAAAGCTAGATTTACTCAAGCTTTACCTTTTGCAGAAAGCTGGTATAAAGCAGATCCTAAGAGTATCGATGCCGTTAGTACATTAAAAGAAATTTATGTAGTAACTAAAAACATGGATAAAGTGAAAGAAATGAAAGCTAAAGAAGCTGAGCTAAGCGCAGCAGCAAAGTAATCATTTAATAACTCAACAATAAAAAGCCGGAACATACATGTTCCGGCTTTTGTTTTTAGCAAAAAGCAGGATTTATTGCTTGAAATATATCATTCAAAATTTCTCTTCTTTCTGAAGAGGATCAGTAAATTTCATCCCCGGAAATTCTCTGTAATTCCGTATCTTTGAGAAAAATTTTAACAAGATGATTGAGTGGAAAACCGTTAAGGAATACGATGATATTACCTATAAAAAATATAATGGTGTAGCAAGAATTGCTTTCAACAGACCGGAAGTGCGTAATGCTTTCAGGCCAAAGACAACTTCAGAATTATATGATGCTTTTTATGATGCCTCTGAAGACCCTTCAATAGGCGTTGTTTTACTTTCAGGAGAAGGACCAAGTCCTAAAGACGGAGGTTGGGCTTTCTGCAGTGGAGGAGATCAAAGAGCAAGAGGTGATCAGGGGTATGTAGGAGAAGATGGAAGACACCGTTTAAATATTCTGGAAGTTCAGCGTCTGATCCGTTTTATGCCTAAAGTGGTAATTGCGGTAGTTCCGGGATGGGCTGTAGGTGGTGGACACTCACTTCATGTTGTATGTGATCTTACTTTAGCAAGTGAAGAACATGCAATTTTCAAACAAACTGATGCTGATGTGACAAGCTTTGACGGTGGTTACGGATCTGCTTACCTTGCAAAAATGGTAGGACAGAAAAAAGCCCGTGAAATCTTCTTTTTAGGAAGAAACTATTCTGCTCAGGAAGCTTTTGAAATGGGAATGGTAAACAAAGTAGTTCCACATGCAGAACTAGAAGATACTGCTTACGAGTGGGCTCAGGAAATTTTAGGAAAATCCCCAATGTCTATCAGAATGCTGAAGTTTGCAATGAACCTTACAGACGACGGAATGGTTGGCCAGCAGGTATTTGCAGGAGAAGCAACCCGTTTAGCGTATATGACAGAAGAAGCTAAAGAGGGAAGAAATGCATTCCTTGAAAAAAGAAAACCGAATTTCGGAGACGATCAATGGATCTCATAAATTCCGGGAAACTATTTTTGTAGGCTATGGGAATCAGTAGGGAAGATCTTGAAAAAAATAGAGCAAGTAAAGAAAGAAGGAGGGAAAGTGAATTTCTTCTCTCTGTCGACTTTGAACAGTATTTGTCAGATCGCTATTTCTATGATAATCTTGATAAAGATTTCTCTTCGAAAGATTTTTTTCCACTGAATCCATTAAAACCCGAACACGAATGGTATCGTTTCAATATAAATGATCAGGAGTTTGAAGTAGGTAAAATGTCTTCTGAAGGTTATGATTCAAGATTTAGGAGTATTTATCTGACGGATACGAAGGCGATTTATCCTTGGAAATATAAAACCTGTTATGGGATTTGTTCCGAAGAGAATAATAATATACTCATAATGCCTTATTTTGATTCGATACAGTTTTACAGCCTATTTAATGTTTTTGTTTGTAGAAACTCTTTTCAAGATCCTGTAAACTCGGAATCCTTATTAGGCCAGGTATATTATTTTGATGCGAAAGGAAGATTTATCAGGCAGGAAAAAGAACGTTATCTTAATTTATTTCCTCATGTTGCCGTTATTGATAATGAAGTAAAAGAAATAAAGCTGGATGGTTTCAATGTAGGTGAGGTATATCGATATGATTTGTTTGTTGTGTATATTAAAGGCTCTGGTGAAGCTGTAAAAACACAGACAGTGGATAATCATGGAAATTTTATTTTAGATAAAGCTTATCTTGATGTAGTAGTTTGCCCTGCTGAAGAAACCATTTTTGCTATAGATGAAAATGAAATAATCTGTTTCGATACCAAAGGTGATAAGAAAAGAACCTATCCCGGTTTCAATCATATTGATGAAATTGGAGAGAATTGTCTCAGAGTTTATAATAAGTCAACAGATGAAGTAGGCTTTAGTCTTATCAATTTTGATGGAGAGCAGCTCTTGAAGCAGGTTTATGATTTTGTTGAAAAATGTTCAATGAGTCAAAAATATAAGTTTTTTCAGGGAAGCTGGTATCATTTTACAGGATATGAAAAAGAAGATCCTGAAATTGAAATTGTTCAGGCTAAACTGGATGAAATCCGATCAGATATATTGGTTTACAGTTTTCATCCCAATGGTAAATGGGGAATCATCAATGAAAATGAAGAAATTCTCATTCCATGCGTATACGACTGGATTGAGGAAATAAGCGAAAATGTTTTTCTTTTAAATGAAGGTGGAAGACTGTTACGTTGTTCAAGATGTACCGATGAATGGGATGGGGATACTGTTGATGAATTGATTGTTTATGGTGGCAAGTGGTTTACTTACAGTTTATTGGGTATGAATCTCGAACCTACAGAAATAGAATATGATTCAAATAATTTTATAAATTCAGTATATAAAATAGAATGACAGATTGGATAAAAGCCGCAAGGCTAAGAACTTTACCGCTATCATTAAGCGGGATTATTATGGGAGCTTTCATCGCAAAATGGAGGCTGTACAGAGAAGGAGGAACATGGGACTGGAAGATTTTTGCTTTAGCCCTTTTGGTAACCCTTTTATATCAGATTTTATCAAATTATGCTAATGATTATGGCGATGGGGTAAAAGGAACTGATGCAAAAAGAATCAATGAAGCGGAAGCAAGAGCAGTAGCATCAGGGAAAATTACAGCTAAGCAGATGAAAAATGCAGTGATTCTTTTCTCAGCATTGTCATTTGTTGCTACCATTGCTTTGTTATACGTAGCTTTCATTCCGGATTATATGAATGAATTTTATATTTTCATCGGATTGGGTGTGGCCTGTATTTTGGCAGCCATCGGATATACAGTAGGGAAGAAGCCTTATGGGTATATGGGATTGGGAGATATCTTTGTATTTATTTTCTTCGGATTGGTTTCTGTATGCGGAAGTTATTTCCTGTTTACCAAAACATTCAGCTGGGATATGCTGTTGCCGGGAACTGCAATAGGAATGATGAGTATGGCTGTTTTGAACCTGAATAATATGAGAGATATCGAAAGTGATAAGCTATCAGGAAAAAACAGTTTTGCATTGAGAATCGGATTCAAAAATGCAATGATCTATGAAATGATCCTGTTAAATCTTCCATTGATATTGATCTTGGCTTTCCTGGGGATTAATGGATTCTTTGAGCAACAAAACTATTATGCTTTTATTGTGATGATCCTAATGTTTCCTTTGACGAAACTGAGAAGAAGCATCATGTCAGTAAAAGAGCCGAAAGAATTAGATCAGTATTTAAAGCAGGTAGGAATTATGACGTTTATAATGGCTATTCTTACGGCAGCCGGACTTAATTTATTTAACTAAATCTAAAAATAGTATATCATGAGTTCCAATGTCTATGTTGAAGCACAAATGCTTATCAGAAAACCGGTTGAAGATGTTTTTGAAGCATTCATCAATCCTGAATTAACCACTAATTTCTGGTTTACAAAATCTACCGGAAAATTAGAAGAAGGGAAAACAGTAACCTGGGAATGGGAAATGTATGGGGTGAAAAACGTGGTAAACGTTCATCAGATTATTCCGAACCAACTGATTAAGACAGAATGGGGAGAAGCTTCTGTAAACGTAGACTATGAGTTTAAAACCATGGAAAATGGAACTCTTGTGATTATTAAGAGCTATGGATTCACTCAAACAGGTGAAGAGCTCCTAAGACAGGTTAATGATAATACAGGCGGTTTTACGACAGTTTTAGACGGTTGTAAAGCGTATCTGGAACATGGGATCAATCTGAGACTTATTGAAGATAAATTCCCATCGAAATAGTTAAAGTAAATAAACAACGCTTTGCGTTTTTAAACAAACACAGATGACGCGAATATTTTCACGAATGTCACTAACCTTATTGTGCTATTGGTGAAAATATTTGAGTCATTTGTGTTTAATAATAATTGAAATTAAACTTACAATGAAAATACAATTTTTAGGGCAAAATTGTTTTCTGTTCACGTACAAGGACAAAACAATTTTAAGTGACCCTTTCTACAACTACAAAAAAGCGGAATCAGGTTTTGATATTACCGCTCAAAAAATCGATTACATTCTGTTGACTCATGCTCATGGAGATCACATTGCTGATGTAGCGGAAGTATTGCAGCATTATCCGGAAGCAACCGTAATTGGAGTACCGGAAGTATGCGGATACTTTACACAGGCTAAAAATACAGATGATGTGAACCTCGGAGGATCGGCAAAAATCGACGATCTTAAAATTTCCATGGTTCCGGCTCACCACACAAGTTCATTCCCGGATGGAAGCTATGGCGGTGTTCCTGTAGGGTATATTTTCAGACTGCCTGAAGGGAAGAATGTATATTTGGCTGGAGATACAGGAGTAATGGCAGATATGGAGCTATTTCCAAGATTATACGGGAATATTGATCTTTCTATCCTTCCAATTGGAAGTCATTACACAATGTGTCCTAGAAAAGCTTCTTTCGCAGCAGCAGAACTATTAAAAACTCCAAAAGTAATCGGATGTCACTTTGATACGTTCCCAGCTATTGAGATCAATCATGAAAGTGCATTAAAGCATTTCGCAGATAAAAATGTAGAACTTGTTTTACCAACATTAGGGGAGACATTCGAATTTTAATCAATAATAAGAAAGGGGTAAACCGAAATTAGAAACAATGGAAATAATGACTAAGGTATTAAAAACAAAAAAAGATAATTATCAAATTACCTCTCTCTTCACTTTAAACCAAAAAAAAATGGCAAGCTACCTAAATCACACCGCTACGACCAATTACCTTTGCTGCGTTCCCACCCTGGAGGATTCTCAGGAGCTGGTTGTTTAGGACTTGCCGTTGCAAAGGTAGGAAATATTTGTAAACTTCAAAACTTTATTAAAGAAAATTTGTCGAAAAAATGCAGTGGTAGAGCTAAACAGCTGACATTTAGGAGGATAATTTTTCAACTTTTTTCTAAAAATTTAAACATGACGAAAAGTCCATCAACATTAGGAATTATACTTTTTATCGCTACAATGATCGTTTTTTTTGTAGTGTACACTTTTTTTTCAGGAATCAATTATTTTGATATATCACTGAAAGCCAATGCATTTGTTCTGCCTATTTTATATGCCGGAGCAGCATTCTGGTCAGTAAAACTATATTGGAACAACCATCGCGTGGTAACTTTTAAGGAAGCTTTCAAAAGATCATTCGTTCCGATGTTCATCGGAGGAATTCTTTCGATTTTCAGTATTTATGCTTTTTTAAACTTTGCAGATACTGATGCAAAAAAGCTTTTGAACTATCAATATGTTCAAAGACAGAAGTCGGAACTGGATACGGAATATACTTCTGCGAGAAAGATTATGAAGCATCAGAAAGATATTGACGAGCTGGATCAGAAGTATAATGAAAGGCTTCAGAGCTTTAGTCCGGAGGCTGTAAAAGGAAAAGATATGCTTACCGCAAGTCATTTTTCAGGATATTTTGCAGCAATTCTTATATTTTACGTAGTTTTGTCGGTGTTTTTCGGAGCATTTTTCAGAACAAGAAGTATCTATCAGCCCGAAGAAACCAATCAAGACTAATTTTTTATTAAAATTAAATGAACTTATCTATAGTTATTCCGTTACTGAACGAAGAAGACTCTCTGGAAGAGCTTTTTTCAAGAATTGACAACGTCTGCAAAACCAGTAATTTATCTTACGAGATCTGGTTTGTAGATGATGGAAGTACGGATTTATCGTGGAGTATTATCGAGAACTTAAAAGTACAGTATCCTCAGATCCACGCTATTAAATTTTCCCGAAATTATGGGAAATCACAGGCGCTTCATGCCGCTTTTGCAAGAACAAACGGGGATGTGGTAATTACCATGGATGCCGACTTACAGGACTTTCCGGAAGAGATTCCTGAGCTGTACAATATGGTGATTCATGACAATTACGATATTGTTTCCGGCTGGAAAAAGAAACGTTTTGATAATGTAATGACGAAAAATATTCCGTCAAAACTATTCAACGCAGCAGCAAGAAAGGTTTCCGGAGTTTATCTTCATGACTTCAACTGTGGATTGAAAGCTTACAAAAGACAGGTGGTAAAATCTGTAGATGTATACGGAGATATGCACCGTTATATTCCGGTATTGGCTGCCAATGCAGGTTTCAGAAGAATTACAGAGAAAGAGGTACAGCATCAGGCGAGACCTTACGGAACTTCAAAATTCGGAACAGAGAGATTTGTAAGGGGATTTCTGGATTTGGTAACCCTTTGGTTCGTAAGCCGTTTTGGAGGAAGACCTATGCATTTCTTCGGAGCGGTAGGAACATTGATGTTTATCTTCGGTTTCCTTTCAGCACTTTGGCTGGGACTTTCAAAACTGATTGATGTAGCCAGAGGAATCTATGGTCATTTAATCACAAATAATCCTTGGTTTTACATTGCTTTAACCATGATGATTATGGGAACACTGCTTTTTGTAGCAGGATTCCTGGGAGAAATGATTATCAGAACCAATCGCGAGCATAAGAATTATAATATTGACGAAGTGATATAGGAATTAAAACAACTGTATTTTATCAATTTAGAATTAAAACAATATGATCCCTTGAAAAGTACCAGGCTTTTTAAGGGATTTTTTTTGATTCATTTAATTTATTTTCCGATCTTAGTGTAAGATGATAAAAAACACAAATGGAAAGTATAAGAATTGAAGTCGGTAATCTGGCGGATCTGGAAATTTTATCCAAGGAATTTAATATCCCAAAGAAAGAGTTGATTGCCTTTCATAATCAACATTGTTCCCTGCATGAAATCCTTCCGGATCATCTTCCAAAATATATAAAATACCTCTATATTCCTGCTGATATACAAATTCAACGGAAGGATAAGATCGTTAATTCAAGAATTGATCTTCCGGATACTCTGGCAGATCTTACTTATGGAGTATTGATAAAAGATGCTCTCTCTGGGATTCAGATGCATTACCTTGTGGATATTCAGAGAGAATATGAAAATAAAGTTTCTTTTACAAAAAGGAAAATGTATGTAGACGATCAGGAATTGGAACTGATGATGGAAAAACTGATAGAATCTGCGTCAGAAGCTCTTTATCCATTAGATTTTTCTTTGAAAAAAGATGGAAAGATTGATAAAATTTTAAACGGAAAAGAAATCCGGAAACGATGGGAAAAAGAGTATCTTCCTAAAATAAAACAGTATTACGTAGGCTCTGTGGCAGAAGAGTTTATCGATAAGTTGAACGGTTTTTATGAAAATATAGATGAAGCCCCGGAGGATCTTTACACTAATATCTTTTATCCGATATTCTTTTTGCCTTTATATACTTCATATCCTAATTATGAGAAAGAAGAATCTCTGAGTTTTAATTTTTCAGGTATTGATCAGTTTGTTTCTTATGCAGCTCACTTTTCAATGCAGAAAACATTTACGGAACAGGATCAGATTTTAATTCATGTAACCGGTGAGGAAGAAGATAATGGAGAAGTAGGCGGAAAAAGAGGAAGTTTGAATGTAATGTATAGAGTAGATAAGAATACAAAGTATATAACTTCTGTGGAAGCGGAATTGTCAACTTTTTACAGAAATGAAGAAATAAAGATTTATATTGAAATTTATCAGCAGAAATCTTATATTTGATTTACCCAATCATTAAAAATAATGCTATGAATATATTTCCTGTCTCTGAAAAAGAAGATCAACCCTGAATTTCGATCATATTTTCTGTTGTTTGAAGTAATATTCTTCCTGAAAAAGAGGTGTTTATGTGTTTTGAAACCGGATATCTTTGATGTCAGGATGTTTTAATACTCTTTTATCCCCATACAGTACCCTGAATGATTAGGAGATGCTTTAAGGAAGAATAGTCAATTATGAATTAAAAAAACACAAAATTACGATGAGCGAAAAACATCTGGTATGCCAGGGAGCTGTCTGTAGCTGTGATTTCGGAAGCACTACTGATAAGCTTATGGTGAAAACCCAATCCAAAAGATACATCAACGATAAAGACGGCACCCAAAAGCTGATGGCTACTCATGCCGATATTGGACCCACTTTTGAAAAAAATACATTTGGAAGCTGCAAAAAGCTCAACAACAATCCCTGCGTTCCGGCCGTAACAAAATGGGACGGATTCTATGATAAGATCACAGTAGAAGACAACAGTGGGAAAGCACTTCTCGAAGATTCCAAAGCAACCTGTGCGGTAAGCAATGCTCCCAGTATAAAAATTGTATTCCACGGACAAACGGCGGAACCTACTCCGCAGAATGTGGCAAATGCCAGACCTGAAGTGCTGGCACAGCTGGTACCTATTTTGGAGGAAAAGCTAAACGGATATTATTATAACTATAATGGAATGTATGAAGGGAAAGTCGCAGATCAAAAAAAGGGAAAGGAAAATGATGTTTATGCTTGTGAGGGAAGGGGGAGTAAGGAAGAAACTTTTATAAATATAAAAAAGCTTGCTTCAACTCATGATAAATTTATTAGTGATTCTTCTACAATTTATGGGGAAAGTTCAGCAGCTTATAATGTTATTGATAAATATGAGTTCTTTGCAATTGCTAGTGTACATAAAAGGAATAAAGTTGCATATGGGATAAATTCAGATTTTGCAAAGAAATTCAGAAAACTATCTGATTCAGATAGGAATAAAAATGAGGCAATGGTATTTTCTATAGCAGCTGAAATTAATGCATTAATTGATGGAAAAGATTATAGTAATGGTGCCAAACAATGGGACGGTGCAGAACAGACCCATTTGCCAAGTGATAATCCTGATATTTCTTCCAATGGTAAATTTATGTTTAAAGTAAATGTTATGGGGTGGGATATTAACAATGACAATTATAACTCTTGGCAATTGGCTGTTTCAACAAAATTTGGAACAAAATTTTTTAATATTCCACAGAAAAAATATGCAGTAGCCAATTATAAAGGTATGACAAATAAAAATATAATAAGATTGAAATCAGTAGCCCAATATGGACTGACTATGTTTTGGCAGGAAGTAAATATCACAAAACCCAAGGAAAAATGAAAAAACTACAAATAATACTCATTATACTTTTTTCTATTGTCCTGAATGCTCAAACATATGATACAATAGATTTTAAAAATATTATGGTTAATAATCATTTGTTATATAGCAATTTTCAGAGTATTAGAAAAAACATTGATGATACTAAAACCAATGCAAAGGTATTTACAGGAAAAGAAATGAACATCCCATTCTGTGAATTCAAATCTGAAGATATTTTTTATACGGTTTTTTCTAAAAACCTTGTTTTTAGCTATAATGAAAACCTGAATGATGAAATATTTATCACTTATGTAAAGCCAAATAAGAGTTTTAATTTAAAGCTTAAAACTAATGGAAATTCTCTGATTTTAAATACTAATACAAGTGTTAAGACTTTTAAAAAATATTTTAAAAAGTCTTCTTATACTCTGTTAAATGATAAAAAGGGCTTTAAGCTAATTGTAAAAAATGGTAAACAGTATGCTAATTGTAATTTGATCTTTAAGAATAACCGTTTTGTAGAAATGTATCTGGAAAAATAGAACAACAATATGTTCATAAAAGAGATAAGTGAAATATCATTGACTAAATTATAATACTATGAAAGCACTATACTTTTATTTTATGATATCTACCTTATTTTATTATTGCAAAAACAATAATAAGCTTGAAACCATTCAGAATTCGTTCAGGAAGGATACTATTTTCGCGCCGGCAAGGTATACAGCAAAGGATCCCAATTGTCAGCAGAGTATGAAGGGGTTTAACAGTAAGTATAATGTATTACTCTCCAAATTTTATACTGCAGAAAAAAGTTTATCCTTCAATACCAAAGACAGTGTGATGATAGCCCATCCTTTTTATACTCAGAATGATTCTTATGGAGATTGTTTTCCTGAAGAAACATATGGAAATCTGATTTTAGTCTATCATAATGCTACTCAAAAAACAAATGTCTATAAAAATGCTTTATATGAGGATGAACCCAATACATTTCAGGAAATAATACCTGACCCAAAAGGTTTTGTAATCTCTATGGAAAAGGGGAATTCATCAAAAATGTATTCCAAAGTTAAAGTGTCTTATAAAGTAAATGAGTTGTATTTAGATCATATTCAGCTTGAATCCTGGGGAAGGAAGCAGTATAAAAAGAAATATGCATTTAAAAATCTGAAACTGGAGAATTATTCTGTAAAGATGATTGATTCCCTACAGGTTGTGAATGATAAATAGAAATTGTACAATGATATCATGAAAAATGGGATCTCTTTTATATTATTTCTGGTTGGCATACATATTTTAGCTCAGTCTTCTGAGCCTTATACTCTTGTTTATATAGTGAATAAAACGGTTGATAGGGAAGAATATGTTGCTGATGAAAAGGTAGATAAAAAAGATGAAGTGAATATAATGAGGCGGGTTTATGGATATAATGCTAAAAAGGACAGTGTAGTATACTATAGCTTTTATAATTCAGCAGTAACAGAAAATGAAGAACCGTCATTGTATACTCTTGAAAAAAAGACGGATAAAATAGTGTTGCATTGTAAAGGAAGTGATGAGAGTAATATGAATCTGGGATTTGATAGTCAGGGAAAGACAATTACAATAAATAATAAAGATATTTTTTATCTGAACGATGCATATTATAACTATCTCCATAAAAGTGTTTATGAAAACTTAAATATTCCGGATTTGCTAGACTTTCTTGAAGACTTTCTCGAAGATTACAATATTGAAGAACTAAGATGTATTTCTTCCCTTGAAAAATATAAGCATAATGATTTCAGGGTATTAAAGGCTTATATGGAATCTTATCGATCCCAGGCTTCAGATTATCTGGATAAATGGAATATACAGTTTGATTATGATGGAAAAGGAGTTTTAAAATATCTTTTAAAAGAATCTGCAGAAGGAGATCAGGCATTAGAAAAAAAGATCTTGTCGCATCATCAGGGAGTTTTCAGGTATGCTATTCATAGAAATAATGAAAGCCGGTTAATTACAGATAGTGAACAGACTTTTGATATTTCGAAGAAGGTCTTTAATGAAAAGATCACTGCTTTTCAGGTGGGATTGGGTAAGGAAACAAATTTTGAAACAAAACAAAAGATATACAAAACATTTCCTGCCGATCATTTATATCTGAAATCGAAAGGTGTTTTGGAAATAAATAAGATAAAAATTAAATAATTAATTGCAGTAGGCTATTTCTGAGCAATATTCTAAAATAACAGATTGATATTGAGCGGTAACAATAATTGGAAATAGGTTACTTTTAAAAAACACATGTAATATGGTCATTATAGGAGATACACGCCCGCTTGCCAGTAAGAATTATACGTATACCATCAGTGCGGCTACAGGAAATCCAAAGGTAAAACAATGGAAGGTGGAGTACGCCGGTAAAGTGCTTGCTACAAGTACCAACGGCGTTTTTAATTTTAACCCTTCTATGGCTGGAAAAACAGTGAAACTAACTGCTGTTGTTGATATCCATGGTAAAGAAATGAGTTATTTCATCAATTTACAGATTCTCGCTGCAATGCCGGCAATAGAAGATTTGTATTGGCTGGATATTAATAATGAAAAAATCGGAAAACGTATTGTAGGCTATCTGGATACAGTAAAACTGGTTATCAAAACCAAAAATATCCCTGCCAATGACAAAATAAAGGTAACCATCTATGAGGATGAATATGCTGACGGACATGATGAAGATTCCTCAAGAAATATGGGAACCTATGAGCCTTATGTAGATAAAAAAGGGTATGCTTATATCACTTTCGATAATATAAAGGTCTATCAGAAAAAGCTGAACAGTATGGATTATGTGGACGAAAGTGTCCATGAATTTTATGCCAAGGTAGTGTACAGCAATAAGGTTAATCAGATAAAAGATACCATACAGCTGCAGGTTAAAAATGAGCTTTCTAAACTGGTGCCACCCCGTGTAGGAAGTAATCCTGTTGTGGTGGGGAAGGTGGATTCTGTAGCTAAGACAAAAAAAGCTCCTGTTAATTTTACATTTGGAGTTTTCTTGGATGGTACTCTTAATAATATGTATAATACGGAGATCAGGCAAAAAGTAACTGGTATAGATGTTATTAAAGCTGAAATATCGGGAGTAACTGATGATGAAGCCCAAAAAATTTATAAGAAAAAGGGTGGAGCTGTAGATGGAAAACCTTCTAAAGGAGAAACAAGTTTTGAAAACGACCTCTCTAATCCAGCTATTTTGTTTAAAAACTATAAGAAAAGTAAAAATGATAAAATATTTAGAGTTTATACAGAAGGAATGGGAACTAATACAGCTCCTAAAAACTATGGAGATGTATTAAATACAAATGATTATAAAGGAGATGATATGATGATGGGGCCTGCCTTTGGAATGGGGCCTGCTGGAATTATGGATAGAGTAAGGAAATCAATAAATGATATTAAAACAGAAATAGTTAATAATGTAGTCAAAGGCAAAGAAGTAGTAGGTACGTTAACATTTGATGTTTTTGGATTTAGTCGTGGAGCTGCTGCTGCAAGACATTTTGTACATGTTGTGACTCAGGGAAGTTATAGAGCACGTACAAAAGCTTGGAAGGAAGGTTTTATTGTTAAAGATATGTTTGGATATAATATATCAGAGTCTTATGCTAATGGGGTAATGCCAGCCTTTGGATATCTAGGGCAATTGCTTTCCGAAGCAGGACTAATGGATGAGCAGACAAAAATAAAAATCAGATTTGTGGGGATTTATGATACGGTACCCCACCATGGATTGTTGCAATCGAATGATTCCAAGGATCTTGGGTTAAATGATGTGAACAGAGCAGATTATGTAGTACATATGGTAGCAGCAGATGAGCATCGTGCGAATTTTAGTTTAGTAGATATTTCTTCTGTAGCTAAAGTTTCTCCTGACAGTGGTAAAAAAGGAGGAATTGAATTGCATTATCCTGGGGTGCATTGTGATGTAGGAGGTGCTTATGTAGAAGGATGGACTGATAATCCGAAAAGAATAGATGCAACTATTATTAAGGACTCTTTATATCCGCTTTCCCAAGAACTGATAAGACAAGGTTGGTTTCTGCCAGAAGAACTTACGATAAAAGCAGACCCTTTTTATAGACTTACCGTTAACAATTATAGGCTTGAAGGGGAAAGAAAACTTAGCAATCAGTATAGTTTTATTCCACTGCATCTAATGGTAAGCTTCTGCACTAAAAAAAGTATACCTATTAAAGGAGAGGGTGTGACTGATGATTATAAATTTCAGGAAAATTGGATTTCTGATAATGTTAAGTTCTTGGAAGGTATTAAAGAGAAATTGAAACAATATAGCTTTAATGGAGGAAAGCCTTTAGTGTTTACTGAGCCTGAAGTGTATAAGGAACCTCCCATTGTACATGCCACAGGTGATAGAAAAGCGGTGGCGGATTGGCAACAGCGTCAGTTGGAAGGTCAAAGACGTAATGATGCAGAAGCAGAAAAAAAGAATAAAGAAATTAAGTTTTTAAGAAACCATTACCTACATTGGAATGCTACTTACGGACAGTCTGGATCTGATCTTATTTCCCAGAAAAATTATCCTAATATTGTGGATGGAAAAAGAAAAAGAACCGTATATTAATAAACTTCCATGTTTTAGAAATGAGATGAGGATGGATTTAAGAAAAATAAATAATGAAAATATATATTCTCAGTTTGCTTTGTAGTATATTTCTATTACTAGCATGCAAAAAAAATGATACACCAAAGATGAAAAATAGTCAACAAGAAGAGTTTTCTTATATGGTAACGATGACTGCACCAGAAGAATATCCTGTAGAAGTACATATAGGAGTATTGACGGATGATAAAAAAGAGCTGATATGTGGAGTGCCTAAAACGGGTGTTGAAGATGGGGGCTGGCAATATGATGGAGATGCTGGTGGACAAGGAGGAAGTAGAATTCCATCGCATCTGGATCTTACATATGTTAATTATGCAGAAAAAAAATTTTGGAAGATAGATGCAGAGTTACCTAAAGAAAAAATACTTCAATTATTTCAAGAGGGATTTATGGTACAGGGAAATCCTGATAATAATGGCAATTTTCCATGGGAAAAAAGCACATATGACAAAATTACTATAGGAGCAGCACCTGGAGGGGTTGTTGTTGTTTGGTTATCAGGAAATCATCACCGCAGAGAGGTTTGTCGTTTACAGGCAAAGGAAATAACTGTAGATAAAAATAAGTTTAGACCCCATCCACAATATGATGAAACTCAACAACAATTTTTTGATAAAAAATATTCAATAAATATTTCTGATAGTACAAAAACAGCAATTGAAAAAACGGGTATTCCTTTTGGGTTATGGGATAAATACAGAGAAAAATATACTTACCGTTTTGTACTGGCTCCTTATGATAATAAAGACAAAATTACAGGATTATATCGTATTAATTATAATGG
>NZ_QNVT01000043.1 GCF_003385515.1 Chryseobacterium pennae
GGATAAGGCTTAATCTAAAAGGAAAGAGTCCAGTACAGTACCGAACTCTTTCATATAATAATATTATTTAATTTTGTCTAAACTTTTGGGTGCAGTCTAATTTTGAGTCGGATTTTATATTTTGATTAGATTGTTTCTGGACTATTTTCCAAACATTCCGCCCATTCCAGGCATGTTTGGCATTTTGCTCATCATCTGCATCATTTGCTTTCCTTGAGGTCCCTGCATCATTTTCATCATTTTTCCCATCTGATCAAATTGCTTCATCAATTGGTTTACATCCTCAATCTTTCTTCCTGCACCTCTTGCAATTCTGTTCTTTCTCTGAGTATTGATAATAGAAGGTCTTCTTCTTTCGTCCGGTGTCATAGAGTAGATGATGGCTTCAATGTGCTTAAATGCATCATCGCTGATCTCTACATCCTTGATAGCTTTCCCAACCCCAGGAATCATTCCCATAAGGTCTTTCATGTTACCCATCTTCTTGATCTGGTTAATCTGCTTTAGGAAATCGTCAAAACCAAACTCGTTTTTAGCGATTTTCTTGTGAAGTTTTTTAGCTTCTTCTTCATCAAACTGCTCCTGAGCTCTTTCTACTAAGGAAACAACGTCTCCCATTCCTAAGATTCTGTCAGCCATCCTTTCCGGGTAGAAAAGGTCTAAGGCTTCCATTTTTTCACCTGTAGAAATAAATTTGATTGGCTTTTCAACAACAGAACGGATCGTTAATGCAGCTCCCCCTCTTGTATCCCCATCTAGTTTAGTAAGAACAACTCCGTCAAAGTTCAGGGCATCGTTGAATGCTTTAGCCGTATTCACAGCATCCTGACCTGTCATTGAGTCAACAACAAATAGTGTTTCATTCGGTTTAATGAAGTAATGAACCGATTTAATCTCGTTCATCATCTGCTCATCAATTGCTAAACGACCTGCAGTATCCACGATCACAACATCATGGCCATTTGATTTTGCAAAATTAATTGCGTTTTCAGCAATGGTAGAAGGATTTGTAGAACCTTCCTCTGTGAAAACAGGAACCCCGATTTGTCCACCTAATACTTTTAGCTGGTCAATTGCAGCAGGACGGTAAACGTCACAGGCTACCAATAGAGGTTTTTTATTTCTTTTTGTCTGTAAATAATGAGCAAGTTTTCCAGAGAAAGTAGTCTTACCAGAACCCTGAAGACCTGCAATAAGGATTATAGATGGTTTTCCTGAAAGATTAATTCCTTCCTGAGAACCTCCCATCAAATCCACAAGCTCATCATGAACGATTTTTGTCATCAACTGTCCCGGAGTAAGGGAAGTAAGAACATTTTCGCCTAAAGCTTTATCCTGAACTCTTTTGGTAAGATCTTTTGCAACTTTATAGTTAACGTCGGCATCCACCAATGCTCTACGGATTTCCTTTACGGTTTCCGCTACATTAATTTCGGTAATTTTTCCACGTCCGGAAATATTATGTAATGCCTTGTCTAATTTATCCTGTAAACTATTAAACATATTTATTGTAAATTATAGGTTTGCAAAAATAAGGAATTTTTAAGAAACCTGAGTAATATAGACTTATATATTATAAGGATTGGGGTAAGATTTGATGAAAGTTGGGAGATGGAAGTAGTGAAAAGGAGGTTTATTTGTCTGTAAAAAGAGGTAAGGGGATGTTTTTGTATAAATAGATTAATTTCCTTTATAATTAATAATACATCAATCTGTTTCATTTGGAAAACCTTTTGTTGTATTTTATTAATTGAATGAGCGGGGTGTAAATTGTCAGTAGCTTCAAATAAGTATTACACATAATAGTGACTTCTATTCTCCTTCTTCCTGCTTTCCTGTCTATATAATATTATATACATACAAGAATTTAAGAATTATTTTGTATCAAAAATTATAATCCTATTTTTGCACCATGAATTTTCTTGATGGTTTTATTATTATAGCATTAGCTGTTGTTTTTAATATAGGAGTCTATATAATATTTAAAAAATATCTATATAAAAGACAGGATGCAGCCCTTAAGTTCCTCACTGTGAACATCCCTAAAGACATTGTGTGGCTGCTGATTTCACTTCTAATCATTGATAAAACAAAAGAGAATTTTATGTTTTTACTTGCATGCTTTGTTATAGGGTCATTCCTTATATATTTACCTATAATAAAACTCATTAATAAATCTTGATTTTTTTGATGATAAAAATCAATTTTTAGTATTGGTAAAGTTTAATAAAATCGATATATTTGCACACGATTAAAAAAGAGATATGAACAGAAAAATTTCTTCATTATTTTTCGCATTTTTGTTTGTGTTTATTAGCAGTTTAGCTGCTGCACAGCACGAAACTGAAGGGGAAAAATTAGCTGAAAAAGTAGAGCATAGAGAAGCAAAGGATGGCTTCAATGCGACTAAAGTGATCATGGAGCACATCGGTGATTCTAATGAATGGCATTTATGGACTTCAAAAGATGACAGTGGTGAAGAGCATCACGTTTCTATCCCTTTGCCTGTTATTATTAAGGATAACCAAGGGTGGCATACTTTCCTTTCAAGCAGCATTGCTCACGGACATGAACACGATGGGTATACTTTAGAAGAGGGGCAGGTAGTTTCTACTAAAGGTGTTGAAAAAGCTACATTGTTCTCAATCATCAGCGGGAAACAAAAATCTAACGAAGTGTTTTTTGATCTTTCAATTACGAAAAACGCAGCTTCAATGTTATTGTCAGTAATTTTTATGGCAGTAGTGTTCATAGGAATGGCAAGAAACTATAAAACTTCACAACTTCCAAAAGGACTTGGGAAAGTTTTAGAACCAGTGATTGTGTTTATCAGAGACGAGGTGGCTATTCCAAACATCGGGTCTGTTAAGTACAAAAGATACATGCCTTATTTATTAACTGCATTTTTCTTTATCTGGGTTAACAACCTTTTTGGATTAATTCCTTTCTTCCCTTTTGGGGCAAACCTTACAGGTAACATCGCGATTACATCAGTATTAGCTATTATTACCTTATTAATTACATTATTCAGTGCGAATAAAGATTACTGGAAACACATCTTTATGCCGCCGGTTCCAATCTTATTGTACCCAATTATGGTTCCAATCGAGATTATCGGAATCTTTACAAAGCCTTTCGCTTTAATGATGCGACTTTTTGCTAACATCACAGCGGGACACATTATGATTTTGGCGATCATTTCATTGATCTTCATCTTTAAGTCTCCATTGTTAGGATTTGCATCAGTGCCATTAGCATTATTCGTTTCAGTATTGGAATTGCTGGTTGCAGCGCTTCAGGCTTACATCTTTACTGTATTATCTGCCTTATTTATTGGTATTGCAGTTGCAGAGCACGAACATGAGCACGGTCACGAAGAACACGCTCACTAATTAAAAGAAAGAATTTAAAAATAATTTTTTAACTAATATAATTTATTTATTATGGATTTATCAACAGGAACAGGTTTAGTTTACGTAGGTATCGGTTTAGCAGTACTAGGTGTAGGTCTAGGTATCGGTAAAATCGGTGGTCATGCAATGGACGCTATCGCTAGACAACCAGAACAAGCTGGTAAGATTCAAGGAGCAATGCTTATCGCTGCTGGTCTTATTGAAGGTGCTGGTCTTATCGCGATCATCTTTGGTGCTTTCATCAAGTAATCTATCCTCAAAAAATATTCTTAGCAGTAAAGCGGTTGGCTGCTGCTAAGAATTTTAAAAAAACAATCCATAAAATAACATTTAAAAAAAGAATTTACAGATATGGGAATTATTGAACCTGGAATTGGACTTTTGTTTTGGATGACCCTTACTTTTGTTATCCTATTATTTCTTCTAGCTAAATTCGCTTGGAAACCAATTGTAAATGCTGTTAATGAACGAGAAACTTCTATCATTGATGCATTGAACCAAGCTAAATTGGCTAAAAAAGAGATGGAAGATCTTAAAGCTGATAACGAAAGAATCATTCGTGAAGCTAAAATCGAAAGAGACGCTATCCTTAAAGAAGCTAGAGAAATTAAAGACAGAATCGTAGGTGAAGCTAAAGATGTTGCTAAAGCTGAAGGTGATAAACTTATCGAAGCTGCTAAGCAAACTATCAACGCTGAGAAAAATGCTGCAATGGCAGACATCAAAACTCAAATCGGTGCTTTATCTGTAAACATTGCAGAATCTATCTTGAAACAAAAGTTAGATAACACTGAAGCTCAAAACGAATTAGTTCAAAATTATATCAACAAATCTAACCTTAACTAAGAATGCTTACATCTAAAGTAGCGAAAAGATACGCACAGGGTTTACTTGATTTCACTAATGAATCAGGTCAGACAGCTGCCGTGTTTTCTGAAATGAAAGATGTAGTGAAGATTATGATTGAATCTAAAGATTTAAACAAATTCTTCCTTACCCCTTACATTGATGCAAAAAAGAAAATAGAGGTAGCAAACGAAATTTTCAAAGGTTTATCAGCATCTTCCCAGAATCTGATCAAATTGGTTATTAAACACGGACGTGAGAACCAATTAAAAAATATCGCTCAGGAATTTATCAACAAAGTTGAAGATATCAACGGAGTACAGAGAGTAACGCTTACAACAGCAACTCAGCTTTCCAAAGAGAATATTGATCAGATCCTAAGATCCACCAACTTGGTGAATGCCAATTCAAACTTCGATTTGAAAGTAAACATCAACCAGGATATTTTAGGAGGATACATCCTAAGAGTAGGAGACCAGCAGGTAGACGCGTCTGTGAAGACCAAATTGAACCAAGTTAAAAAAGATTTCCAATTAAATTAAGAAAAACAACCATACAATGGCAGAAATAAATCCAGCAGAAGTATCTGCGATCTTAAAACAGCAATTGGCCAACTTCGATACTCAATCAAACGTTGAGGAAGTAGGTACAGTTTTAACCATCGGTGATGGTATTGCTCGTGTATACGGGTTAGAAAACGTACAATACGGAGAGTTGGTGAAATTTTCTAGTGATGTAGAAGGTATTGTACTTAACCTTGAAGAAGACAACGTAGGTGTTGCTCTATTGGGTGAAAGTAAATTAGTAAAAGAAGGGGATACAGTAAGAAGAACAAACAGAATCTCTTCTATTAAAGTAGGAGAAGGTATGTTAGGAAGAGTAGTAGATACTCTTGGTAACCCTATCGATGGTAAAGGTCCTATTACAGGGGAATTATACGAAATGCCACTAGAAAGAAAAGCTCCTGGAGTTATCTTCAGACAGCCGGTAACTGAGCCTTTACAGTCAGGTATCGTTGCAATTGATGCGATGATTCCTGTAGGAAGAGGACAAAGAGAGCTTATCATTGGTGACAGACAAACAGGTAAAACTACTGTTGCGATTGATACGATTATCAACCAAAAAGAATTCTTTGAGGCAGGTAAGCCTGTATATTGTATATATGTTGCGATCGGTCAGAAAGCTTCTACTGTAGCACAAATCGTTAAAACTCTTTCTGATAAAGGAGCTTTGGCATATACTGTAATCGTTGCTGCTAACGCATCAGATCCAGTTCCAATGCAGGTATATTCTGCAATGGCAGGAGCTTCTATCGGTGAGTTCTTCAGAGATACTGGTAGACCAGCATTGATCGTTTATGATGATTTATCTAAGCAAGCTGTTGCTTACCGTGAGCTTTCTCTACTATTAAGAAGACCACCGGGCCGTGAAGCTTACCCTGGAGACGTTTTCTATCTTCACTCAAGACTATTGGAAAGAGCTGCAAAAGTAATCGCTGATGATAACATTGCTAAGCAAATGAATGACTTACCAGAGTCTCTTAAGCCAATCGTGAAAGGAGGTGGTTCATTAACTGCTCTTCCAATCATTGAAACTCAGGCAGGTGACGTTTCTGCGTATATCCCAACTAACGTAATCTCTATTACTGACGGACAGATCTTCTTGGAGTCTGATCTATTCAACTCAGGGGTTCGTCCAGCGATCAACGTAGGGATCTCTGTATCCAGAGTAGGAGGTAACGCTCAGATCAAATCAATGAAAAAAGTTTCTGGTACTCTTAAATTAGACCAGGCTCAGTATAAAGAACTAGAAGCGTTTGCTAAATTTGGTTCTGACCTTGATGCTTCTACTTTAGCAGTAATCTCTAAAGGAGAAAGAAACGTAGAGATCCTTAAGCAGCCGGTAAATGCACCGCTTCCTGTAGACAGTCAGGTAGCAATCGTATATGCTGGAACAGAAAACTTAATGAGAAACGTTCCATTGAACAAGATTAAAGAATTCCAACACGAATATATCGAGTTCCTAAGATCTAAGCACCCTGATACAATGGCGGCTATTAAATCTGGGAAAATTGATAACGATATTACTAGCGTTCTTAAGCAGGCAGCTAATGATTTAGCTTCTAAATACAACTAAAAAAATTCAATGTTTAAGGTTTAAAACATAGCTTTTAAGCCTTAAACTTTAGACCTTAAACTTTGAACCCAAATTAATGGCAAACTTAAAAGAAATACGAGGCAGAATTACGTCAATTTCATCTACGATGCAGATTACACGTGCTATGAAGATGGTTTCCGCTGCGAAACTTAAAAAAGCACAGGACGCAATCGTAATGTTAAGACCTTATTCTGAAAAATTACAGGAGCTTATCCAGAATGTAAATTCTAGCTCAGATCCTGATCAGATTTCTGTATATGCTCAGAAAAGAGAGGTTAAAAGAATACTTTTCATCGCTGTTACTTCAAACAGAGGTCTTGCGGGAGCTTTTAACTCTTCAATTGTAAAAGAGCTTAACCTTCAGTTTCAGAACAATTCTCAGTACGAGATTGAAGTTCTTCCTGTAGGTAAAAAAGTATATGATGCTGTAAGAAGAAATCGTTCAGTATATGCTAATGGAAGTTCTGTATATGATAATTTAAACTTTGATGCGGTTGCTCACATTACAGAAGGAGTGATGACTAGCTTCAAAGAAGGTAAATTTGACGAAGTTTATGTTATTTATAACAAATTCGTTAATGCTGCCACTCAGGAAGTAACTACAGAACAGCTTCTTCCAATCTCAATGCCTGAAACTACAGAGCCACAGGTTGAAACAGATTATATCTTTGAACCTAACAGAGCTGAAATCCTGGATAACTTGATTCCAAAGTCTATCAAAACTCAGGTTTTCAAATCAATCTTAGATTCAGTAGCATCTGAGCATGGAGCGAGAATGACTGCAATGCACAAAGCAACAGACAACGCAGAAGCGCTTAGAAATGATCTTAAGATCTTCTATAACAAAGCGAGACAGGCTGCAATTACCAATGAAATCTTGGAAATTGTTTCCGGAGCAGAAGCTTTGAAAAATTCGTAAAGAATTATTTTAACATACAATTAAAAGCATCGATCTTATCGATGCTTTTTTATTTTCAAAGGGTGAAAACGTTTTTTAATACCCAAAAAGCTCCTTTTTCGTAGTAAAATGAACTGAGTCTCCTCTTTTATTTTAAATTGAAAAATAGGAGTATTTTAAGATGTCAAATTTCTTATTAAAAAATCCTTTATTGAAATAATCTATCCGGGATTCAGGTTATTTTTATTTTGCATATCTTTGTACCTAATAAAATTATACAACTTCTAAATGGACTCGGACATAGTCAGGCTTTTGCTGGCCTTATTTCTTGTTTTACTAAATGGCTTCTTCGTAGCCGCAGAATTTTCAATTGTTAAAGTTCGTTACTCACAAATCCAAATAAAAGCCGCAGAAGGCGATTCTATGGCTAAGCAGGCAGAACATATCATCAAACACCTTGATGAATATCTTTCCGCTACACAATTAGGTATTACGTTGGCATCACTTGCCCTTGGATGGGTAGGAGAAAGCGCTCTGCATCATATTTTTGAAAATATTTTCAAGTCTCTGAACGTTGATTTGACTCAGACAACAATTACTACCATTTCGGTAGCTACCAGTTTTGTACTGATTACCGTTATGCATATTGTATTTGGTGAACTTATTCCAAAATCAATAGCGATCAGAAAATCGGAGGCTACCACAATGGCTACAGCTGTACCATTGAGAGTATTCTACACAGTTTTCAAACCATTTATCTGGTTAATGAATCTCATGTCAAACGGTTTCTTAAGACTGATCAAAATTCACCCGGCTTCAGAGCAGGAAATTCACTCTACAGAAGAACTTCAGCTTTTGGTAAAGCAAAGTGCAGACAGTGGTGAAATTGAAGAAGAAAACTACGAGATCATTAAAAATGCATTTGATTTTACAGATCACTCTGCAAAACAAATCATGGTTCCAAGACAGAATATTACTTCCATCGACTTTGAAGAAGATGTGAATGATATTATTAATACAATTATGGATAGCGGTTATTCCCGTATTCCTGTGTACCTTGACTCTATTGATAATATAATTGGTATTTTCTATACTAAAGAAATTATAAGGGAATATGTTAAAAGAAAAGGAGCTTTAGATCATGAGGATCTTAAAGATCTGATGCGTGATGCATTTTTCGTAGTAGAAAGTAAGAAAGTTTCCGACTTGCTAAAAACCTTTCAACAGAAAAAACAACACATTGCTATCGTTATTGATGAATTTGGGGGAACAGAGGGGATTATTACCCTTGAAGATATTCTGGAAGAATTAGTTGGAGAAATTCAGGATGAAGAAGATGATGAGGAAAATATAGTTGATAAAATAGCCGACAATACCTATTGGGTAAAGGCTACACAGCCTTTGGATGAGATCAATGAATTTTTACCTAAAAGGTTACCTCTTTCCGAAGAAAGTGAATACAATTCATTGGCTGGCTTCATTCTATATGAATTAGAAGAGATTCCAGAGGAAAATCAGGAGTTTGATCTGGATAATTATCATTTCAAAATTCTGAAAATGAATAATAAGAGTGTGGAACTCGTTGAATTGATCTATCAGGAACCCAATGCTATTGACAGTTTAGCAGAAAAAATTGGTGAAGTTTAAAATAACTCAGAATGAATTTTTATAACAGTATAAAAGACTACGAAAATCCAAAACGCCAGTATGAAGAAGAAGTTCTGATACTGGATGATACTGATGATGTCTACAAAATTGTATTGCATAATGATGACATCCACACATTTGATTATGTAATCGATAGCCTCATAGAAATATGTAAGCATACCATGGAACAGGCAGAGCAATGTACAATGCTGGTTCACTATAAGGGCAAATGTACAGTAAAAACAGGTTCACTAGATGTTCTGAAGCCTATGCACGAAAAATTACTTTCACGCGAATTAACAAGTGAAATCGTATAAAATAAAAACCGACAAATTAATTGTCGGTTTTTTTATTGAATAATGAACTGAAAAGCCCGTCATAGCTCTAAATGACAAAGAACAGTACTCCCCAGAAAAATCTTTTAATTTTTAAACGTTCTAATCTTTCAATTTCTCAATATTCCTGCATTGCCACATTTTATCTAAAATAGTATATTTGTACCAACTATAAAGAAACAAAAAACAATGCTTGTAATAGGAATTGCCGGTGGAACAGGATCTGGCAAAACTACAGTTGTTGATAAGATACTTCAGCAGCTTGACATCGAAGGAATGAATATCCTTTCTCAGGATAATTATTATCACGACAACCAAGGTCTTACACTGACCGAAAGAGAGGCTTTAAATTATGACCATCCGAAATCAATAGATTTTGAACTGTTGATAAAACATGTGAAGGCTTTAAAGAATAATGAGCCCATAGAACAACCTATTTATAGCTTTGTAACGCATTCCAGAACAGGTGATCACGTCACTGTAGAGCCTAAGAATGTATTAGTAGTAGAAGGAATTTTGGTTCTTACCAATAAAGAATTACTGAAAGAATTTGACTTGAAAGTTTTTGTTCATGCAGATTCTGATGAAAGACTGATCAGGAGGATCAGGAGAGACACACAGGAAAGAGGAAGAGATCTGAGCGAAGTATTACACCGTTATCAGACCACATTAAAACCAATGCACCAGGAATTCATTGAACCATCTAAAAATGATGCCGATCTTATTATTCCAAATATGAAGCAGAATTCCGTAGCGATTGATTTTTTAACTACTGTTATTAAGAACTCGTTGAAAAAACATTAAAAAAAATGGAAGAAAATAACCTTATCAAAGACATTCAGCCAAAATCTGAAACATTCAAACTTATCCAGAAATATGTATTGAATAAGTATACCATTACGATCTGTCTGTTTTTGGTATGGATGATTTTCTTCGACAAAACCTCATTTCTTGTAATTAACGAACTGAATGGTGAGATTCATAAATATGAAGATCAATTGGAGTATTACAAAAAAGAATACGAAAAGAATGATGCCTTCTATAAAAAACTGATGAACAACAAATCAGAAAAGGAAAAATACGCAAGAGAAAATTATTTTATGAAGAAACCGAATGAAGAAATCTTCATTCTGGTGGTCGACAGTGCAAAAGTCGCTAAGAAATAATAATAGAATATATCAGTAGGAAAGAGTTAATTAGCTTTTATAGGTATAATTCACTATTGATAATTCACAATTTAAATAAAACTAATGTCAAATACAGCTACACTTCCAACCTGGGAAAATTTAGTAAAAAAACAACTTAAAACAGAGGATATTTACCCTATTCTGGAAAAGGAAAACCTGGAAGGGATAGAAGTAAGACCTTTTTATACAGAGGTCAAAAAGCCTTTGGTAAATCTGCCAAGAGTTGAAGAAAGCACCCATTTGGTAGCCAGATATCATGAAAGTCTGGAAGATGAAGTATTTGCATTTTTACTCGATCAGAATGTAGAAAATCTGACTGAGAAAACCGTCTTTGTTAACAATAAAGATCTTGCGGGACATATCAGCCCTCAGGAAGAAGATCAATATTTTTCTTTAATTGACGTCTTCAATGAAAAAGACGCAACTATTGACGATCAGTTGGCAAAGGAATTATTGGCAAAAGGATTCAAAAGAAGTATTTGTGTAGATATTTCATTGCATCAGAATGCAGGAGCAGCCATCTATCAGCAATTAGGGATTGCCCTGGCAAAAACCAAAGAGCTGGCAGAAGTATATGGAGCTGAAATTTTTAACAAATTAATCTTCAGAATTGCTATTGGAGGGAATTACTTCTTTGAAATGTCGAAATTGAGAGCCTTTAAAATGGTTTTTAACCAGCTTTCCAAAGAATATGGACTAGATGAAATTCCTTACATTTTCGCGGAGACTTCTCTTCGAAATAAAGCGGTTGCTGATAATGAAAACAACCTGATCCGTTCCACATTAGAATTGGCCTCAGCCATGATCGGTGGGGCAGACGCTGTTTTCACCAACAATTACCTTGTAGAAAGAAGCACAGATAACTCTGAAGAAATTTCTTTCAAGCAGCAGATTGTACTGGCGTATGAAAGTATCATCAATGTATTTGAAGATGCTGCTAACGGAAGCTATTATGTTGAAGATGTCACGAAACAGATTGCAGACAAATCCTGGGCTTTATTTGTAGAAATGGAAGAAGCCGGAGGTTATCTTGAACTTTTAAAGCAGGGAATTGTTCAGAAAAAAATCTATGATCACGCTATTGAAGAGCAAAAATGGATCGAAGAAGGAAAAATAAAGTTGATCGGAGTTAATTTATACCCCAAATTAGATGTTAAAAAATCAATCAGTGACTTGTACAGCGAAAAAGAAATAAAAGCCGTTCGTTGGGCAGAAATGTTTGAGTAATGAAAGACAAACTAATAGACTTATTCGAATACACCTATCATTTCAATGTTGAAATGATTAAAGTTATTTCTGAAAACAGGAAACTTGTTGATGATAAAACAATCAGTTTGATTAATCACACTCTTAATGCACAACAGATCTGGAATGCCAGGATACTGGGAGAACCTACATTTGAGGTTTGGCAAGTCAATTCTTTTGAATCATTGAATGAAATTAATCATCAGAATTTTGTAAAAAGTATTGAGATCGTTAAAGATTCTGATCTTGAGAAAAGAATAGAATATCAGAATTCAAGAGGAACAAAATTTGAAAACAGTATTTTTGAAATGCTTTTTCATGCAATTAATCATTCGACTTATCACAGAGGACAGATTAATTCCTTACTTAAACAAAACGGTATAGAACCTATATTAACAGACTATATTTTTTATAAAAGATAGTTCTGTGGAGATCTTTCGGCTCCGCTTAGTATAACACTGTTAAAACATGCTGTATTTATTTCCCAGATTAGAAATTATACATTAAGTATTAGCGCTGTCATGCTGAGCGGAGTCGAAGCATTTTAACCAAAAGAATGTAAAGATTCGTAGAATTTGTGGAGAATAAATTATTAAATAAAGAAGTTCAGAGCTATATCAATGCAAATCTAAAAACAGATCTGCATTCCTTACTGTTGAAGAAATCCCCGTTTCCGGAAGTTTCCATGCAGGAGATCGTACAACAGATCAAAGGAAAGCAGGTCGCAGAAAAAAAATTCCCTTTCCTGCTGAAAGACGGTATTGTTTTTCCACCACAGCTTAATATGGAGCAGTCATCATCCGAAAAAACAGCTCTTTATAAATCTGAGATTTTAAAAGGAAATAAGTTTATCGACCTAACCAGTGGTTTTGGAATTGATGCTTATTATCTATCTCAAAACTTTGAGAATATTACTTTAATAGAGCAAAATACGGAGCTTTTAGAAATTGTTGAACACAATTGGACTGCTCTCAGAAGAAAAGCCCGATTTATCAATCAGAAACTGGAGGATTTTTTGAATGAAAACCAGGAAAGCTTTGATTCCATTTACTTAGATCCCGCCCGAAGAGACCAGAACAAAAATAAAGTATTTCTTTTAGAAGATCTTTCTCCTAATATCCTTGAAATTCAGGAAAAGCTGATGTCAATATCAGATCAGGTGATTGTTAAACTCTCTCCATTGATTGATCTGAAATACCTTGTTTCAGTTTTACCCAATATTTTCAGACTTGATATCATCGCTCTTAAAAATGATGTAAAAGAGGTGGTGGTATTTTTATCCGGGAAAAATAAGAACTCAATTATTTGCAACTGTGTGAACCTTGAAAGTGGAGAATCTACCTTTAGTTTCACGTTTGGGGAAGAGGAAAATGCTCAATCGGAATATTCCGAACCTGAAAAATTCATTTATATTCCTAATAATTCTATTTTAAAGGCTGGAACTTTCAATCTGGTTTCTGAAAAATTTGGTGTTAAAAAACTACATCCCAATACTCATTTTTATACTTCCTCTGAAAGGATAATCGATTTTCCGGGAAGAGTTTTTGAAATGGAAGTTATTGATTCTAAAAAGATTAAAAAGAAAGAGCAATATAATATTATTGCGAAAAATTACCCTTTAAAACCTGAAGAAATCAAAAAGAAATATGGGTTGAAAGATGGTGGAAATGATTATCTTATTTTTACACAGTCCAAAAAAGGGAAAATTATTTTAAAATCAGTCTAAAAATGTTGCCAAAAGAAGCAGGATTTCTTAATTTTGGGCAATCAAAAATTAGAGCAGGAAATCGCTTGCTGTTTAGCTTATCAGAATAGACTAAAATAGTGCGGTTCCATATGATATTTAAAAAATAAATTTTACATATGAAAAAATTAGTTATATGTTTAGCAATTGCAACGGTAGCGGTAAGCTGTAAAAAAGTTCCGCAGGGTGGAAGCAAGGCTGTTTTGAAACTTGAAGAAGGAGTAGAAAGATATTCTGACGATCCTCAGGGTGGAGAAGCTCATGGTGCACATGGTGCTGCTGCTGCTGAACACAAAGAAGAAGCTGCAAAACCTGAAGCTGTAGCTCCTAAAACAGACAGTACTGCTGCTGCAAAACCTGCTGAGAAAAAAGAAGAAGCTCCAAAAGCTGAACACTAATTAGTAGTATACAATATAAAAATGCCCTGTTATTTTGCAGGGCATTTTTTATTTTTAAAAATAGCTGATGGGTCAATCATCGGAAAATAATCTTCTTCTTTAGAAAATCCTTTGTTTTTACTTGGCCCAGCGGTGCATTTTTTTTAATTTTAACAAAATAAAATTTTACAATGCAAGAGACATTAAATTACATTAACGAAAACAAGCAGCGTTTCGTGGATGAATTATTTGAGTTATTGAGAATCCCTTCTATTTCTGCAGATCCGGCATATAAAGATGATGTATTGAAGTGTGCAGATGTATGTGCTGAACACCTTAGAAATGCAGGTGCTGACAAAGTTGAAATATGCAAAACTAAAGGGTATCCTATCGTTTTCGGAGAAAAAATTATAGATACAAACCTGCCAACAGTATTGGTTTATGGTCACTATGACGTACAGCCGGCAGATCCATTGGAATTATGGAGAAAACCTCCTTTCGAGCCTTATATCGAAAAAACTGAACTTCACCCGGACGGAGCTATCTTCGCAAGAGGAGCTGCAGATGATAAAGGACAGTTCTTTATGCACCTGAAAGCTTTTGAAGCGATGATGAGAACAAATACGCTTCCTTGTAACGTTAAGTTTATCTTAGAAGGTGAAGAAGAAGTAGGTTCTGTAAGTTTAGGAGACTTTGTGAATGAAAACCAGGAAAAATTATCCTGCGATTGTATTTTAATTTCAGATACACACATCTATAGTAATGAGCAACCTACTGTAACAACAGGATTAAGAGGATTAAGCTATGTAGAAGTAGAAGTGGAAGGGCCAAACAGAGACCTGCATTCAGGACTTTATGGTGGAGCAGTTCCAAATCCGATCCATGTGTTATCAAGAATGATCGCTAACCTTATCGATGAAAATGGACATATCACTATTGATGGGTTCTATGATAACGTTGAAGTCGTATCTGATGCAGACAGAGCAGAAATGAATAAACTGAAGGATAATCCTGAAGAATACAAAAAGTCAATCGGATTGAGCAATATTGAAGGTGAAAAAGGATATACAACGTTAGAAAGAGCTTCTATCCGTCCTACTTTAGACTGTAATGGTATCTGGGGTGGATATACAGGAGAAGGAGCTAAAACAGTAATTCCTTCCAAGGCTTTCGCTAAAATTTCAATGCGTTTGGTTCCTTATCAGACTCCGGAAGAAATTACAGAAAAATTCACGAAATATTTCGAAAAAATTGCTCCGGATACCGTAAAAGTGAAAGTAACACCTCACCATGGTGGAATGCCTTATGTACTACAAAGCGACACCAAAGAGTTTTTAGCGGCTAAAACAGCGATGGAAACTGCATTTGGTAAAGAAGTATTACCATACAGAAGTGGTGGAAGTATTCCAATTACATCTATGTTTGAGAAAGTTTTAGGAGCTAAATCAGTATTGATGGGCTTCGGGCTGGATTCTGATGCGATCCATTCTCCAAACGAGCACTATGGATTGTTCAATTTCTATAAAGGAATTGAAAGTATTCCATTATTTTTTGAAAACTATTCAAAATAAACATTGAATATCATTCGGTACAATAAGGCGCTTCGTAGAAGCGCCTTATTTATTTTATAAACTTTAGGCAGATTTAATAGTAAGGAATAATTCTCTGAAGAAATGATATTAATGAAAGTATTTAACTTGGATTTAATTAGAATAAGAATAAAATAAGGTTTGTAAGCAGTTAAATCCACTGAGTATAAAAGCTTTATTCTTTATTTAATGACAGGTTATTTCACTATTCAAGGAAAGTTTATATTTTTATTCCAAACTTGAAAACTAATGAAAAAAATCTACTTAATCGCATGCTCCTTATTGGCAATGTTTTCTTTTGCACAGCAGACTGTATCTTTTGAAGACACTGAAGGGTTTACAACCGGAAACATTCACGGACAGGGACTATGGATCAGTACTCCTACGGGAGGAAATCCAGAAAATGTAATTCACCAGACAATCAGCACAGATAATGCCACTAATGGAAGCAGTGCTCTTAAAATTGTCAGGGAAACTATGTATGGTGTTCAGTCGGAACCCGTTATTGGAGGATTTTACAATCTGGTATCTCCGCTTAATACTACTAATTTTTCAGTTTCATTTGATATTAATATGTCTCAGCTTGATACTTCCATATTTGGATTTCAGGGAATAGATAATATAAATGAACAGATGGCTATAAGAGTTGACTTTGATAAAACAGGAGTTATAAAGATTTTAGATAAAAACTTAAATGTTCAGAATCTGGTTTCTACCTCAGGAATCTGGACTCCCAATACATGGCATAGATTCAAAATAGTGGGTACAGCTATAGAAAACAGGTATTACCTTAATGATACATTAATTTACTCTGAACCTGTTTCAAATCCTCTTACGATGGATCAATTGCGGTTTGTTCACAATAATGGGATGGGAACGGCATATTTTGATAATATTAAGATTAATGATGAATTAATTCTGTCTGTGAAAGAAGCAAAAGCAAATTCTAACCTTCTTACAGTATATCCTAATCCGGTCACAGATTTCTTGAAAATAAGCTCTGTTGAAAAAATAAATGATATTGAAATGTTTGATCTTCAAGGTAAAAAAATGAGGGTAGAATTAAATAACAATACTATTAACATGAAAACCATGATTCCAGGACTCTATTTTGTAAAAATAACAACAGAGAAAAATCGTGTTTTGAAGAAAATTTTAAAAAAATAATTTATTTAATTTAATTTTTAATATTAAATGTGTTTTTGTATTATTTTTTTTAGATGTGTGTATTTTTTTTGTTTTGAATTATTTATGTTTTTTTTGAAATTAAATATGATAATTATTTATTTTATTATATATTTTTTTGTTTAATTTATTTATTTTTTGTTTAATTAACTTAAAATTGATACTTTTGTAATAAACTAAAATTATTCATCATGAAGAGAACTTTACTATTGGCTGCTTTTTTAGGACTAGCCTCTTTAAATGCGCAAACAACAATTTTTAATCAAACAGTTACAAGTCAAAACGGAATTGTTGCTGACGCTTTGGCAAATGGGAACTTTGTCGCATCTGCAGATGACTTTACCCTTGCTAGTCAAAGCAGAATAACAAAAGTGAAAGTGCTGGGCTTTCAAAATGCGTCAAATTTAGAAACTACTATTGCAACAGGAGCAATGCTTTATATTTATGCAGATGCTGCCGGATCCCCTGCTGGAATCCCTAATGGAGCTGGAAATCCAATTGCAGCAATAAATGTAGCTAAAGGAGCTCCTGGATATTCTTTGGTAAAAACTTTAACGGGGTATACTTTTGAAATTGATGTAACGGCAGCGCTAAGTACACCTGTTGTTTTGTCTGCTAATACTACTTATTGGGTTGTATTCGCTGCAAAAACTAATCAGACTTCTTATGGTGCCAACAGTGGCAATAATGGATTTAACTGGTTCTCAGGCCAAATCAATGGCAATGGAGCGAAACTTGTAGACCCTATGAATGCTTTTGGTGCAGGAGCTACAAATTGGACAAGTATATCATTCCTTACAGACGAACCTGCGTTTGATGGTCTTGCATTTAGTATTGAAGGTCAGAATGCAACACTAGGAACTCAAGAAATATTCAGCAATGTTAAAAAAACAACAATTTCTCCTAATCCAACAGTAGATTATTTAAATGTAAATTCTACAGAGAAAATTAACACAGTTGAAATTTTCGACATGAACGGAAGAAAAATGAATGTTAGTCTGGATGGAAATAAAATTGATGTAAGAAATCTGAATACAGGAGGCTACATCATTAATATCGAAACAAAAGAAGGTAGAACTACCGAGAAATTCATCAAAAAATAAGACCTGATAAATCTTAGTATCAGTAAAGCGCTCCAATTGGAGCGTTTTTGTTATTTTAGAGAAATAAATTTTAAACAGGATGTTAAAACATAAAACAGCATATATAACAGGAGGAACTAAGGGAGTAGGTTTGGGAATTGCCAAAATCCTGCTTGAAAATGGAATTTCAGTAGCTTTTTCAGGAAGAAAAAGAGAAGATGTGATAAAAGCTGAAGATGAACTTAAGCAATATTCACCCAATGTCTTGGGAGTTGTTTCTGATGTGAGAAGCCTGGAAAGTGAAACAGAAGCTGTAAAATCTGTTATTGAAAAGTTCGGAAGACTGGATTATGTGATTGCAAACGCCGGACTGGGCATATTTAAGCCTGTAGATGAACTGACCGCTGAAGAGTGGAATGATATGATAGAAACCAATCTTACCGGTGTTTTTTATACTTTAAAAGCATCTGTAGAAGAACTGAAAAAGACAGAAGGCTATTATATTACCATTTCAAGCCTGGCAGGAGCTAATTTCTTTGAAAACGGAACGGGTTATAACGCTTCAAAATTCGGAGTCGTAGGATTTACGCAGGCAGCAATGATTGATTTGAGAAAGTACAATATCAAATCTACGGTAATTATGCCGGGATCAGTGGCTACCTATTTTAACGGAAATGTTCCATCTGAAAAAGACAGCTGGAAGATTCAGCCTGAAGATATGGGGAATCTGATATTGGACATTTTAAAGATGAATTCAAGGGTTTTACCTAGTAAAATAGAGTTTAGAGCAACACAGCCAGGTAAATAAGTACATCTAATGTATTGAATAATAATTTAATAAGTATTATGCATGCATAATATATTTTTTATTTATATTAGCAAAAATTAATTCAAACAAAATCTCTGCATAAACTGTCATGATTTTATGCCTAAAAGAGAAAAAATAAAATAGTACACATGAAAATATTAGTTTGTATTAGTAGTGTTCCGGATACTACTTCCAAAATTAACTTTACAGCAGATAAATCTGCTTTCGACAAAAACGGAATTCAGTGGGTAATTAACCCGCTAGACGAATTTGCGTTGACAAAAGCGGTTAAACTACAGGAATCTCAGGGAGCAACTGTAACAGTAATCAACATAGGAGATGCTGGTACAGAACCTGTAATCAGAAAAGCACTGGCAATTGGTGCTAACGATGCAGTAAGAGTAAACCTTGATCCAAAGGATAGCTATTCTACAGCAAAAGAAATTGCTGCTGTAGCTCAAAACGGAGGATATGATTTAATCCTTTGTGGTAAGGAGTCTATCGATTATAACGGTGGTTCTGTACCGGGAATGGTAGCTCAGTTATTAAACCAGCCTTTCGTAAATGCATCTGTAGGATTAGATGTAAATGGAAGCGAAGCTACTGCAGTAAGAGAAATTGAAGGTGGAAAAGAAACTATTTCTGTTAAATTACCGGCAATTATTGCAGGTCAGAAAGGTTTAGTAGACGAAAAAGACCTTATCATTCCAAACATGAGAGGAATTATGTCTGCAAGAACAAAGCCTTTACAGGTAGTAGAGCCTGCTTCTTCAGAAGTTAAAGTTCAGGGAGTATCTTATGACAGTGTTCCACCGAGAGCAGCTGTGAAAATGGTTTCTCCAGACAATCTGGATGAATTGGTAAGATTGCTTCACGAAGAAGCTAAAGTGATCTAATCTTAATCCTTTAATTTTTAATCTTTAAATTTAAGAAAATGGCAGTATTCGTATACGCAGAAAATATAAATGGAGTTTACAAAAAAGCAGCTTTCGAAGCAGTTTCTTATGCTAAAGCTGTTGCAGACAAAGCAGGAGATACCGTTACAGCAATCTCTGTAAACCCTACCGATTCTTCAGATTTATTATACAAATATGGAGCATCAAACGTTATCAATATCAAAGACGAAGGTCTTAAAAATTTCTCAGCTAAAGCATTTGCTCAGGCTGTGAATGAAGTAGCAGATGGAAACATTATCGTTTTTCCTCACACTACAGATGCTTCTTCAGTAGCACCAATGTTAGCAATTATGAAGAATTATTCTTTAATTACTAACGCATTGGAAGCTCCGGAAAGTCTTTCTCCATTCCAGGTGAAGAGAAGAGCATTCTCAGGAAAAGGTTTTATGCATGCAAAAGCTGAAGGAAACGGAGTAATTGTTACAGTTTCTCAAAATGCTTTCGGTGTTAAAGAAAACGCAGTATCAGGTTCAGAAGAAGTGAAAAACTTATCTGTTGCTAATGAAGATACTAAAGTAATTTCTCACGAGCAAAGTTCAGGGAAATTAGACCTTAAAGAAGCTGAAGTGGTTGTTTCTGCAGGTAGAGGGATGAAAGGTCCTGAAAACTGGGGAATGATCGAAGAATTGGCAAATGTTTTAGGAGCGGCTACAGCTTGTTCTAAGCCGGTTTCTGACATTGGCTGGAGACCTCACACAGAACACGTAGGACAAACAGGTAAAGCTATTTCACCTAACCTTTATATCGCAGTTGGGATTTCAGGAGCAATTCAGCACTTAGCTGGAGTAAACTCTTCAAAAACTATCGTAGTAATCAATAGTGATGCTGAAGCACCATTCTTCAAATCTGCAGATTACGGAGTAGTAGGAGATGCTTTCCAGATTATTCCTGCTTTAACAGAGAAAATTAAAGCTATTAAAGGATAAAATTTAATGGTGAATAGTCAATTCGCTTTGTTAGTTAATTTTTAATCATTCACTTGCAAAGTAAAATTCACGATTGACCATTGACAATCACATATAATACAATAAAAGCTCGGCTTTCCGGGCTTTTATTTTTGTCTAAAAAAGTGAAATCACAACAAAAAATTAATCTATATTTGTAGCTATGGATTATAAGCAGCTAATTATTCGCGGAATATCGTACAGTCAGACCCAATCTGGGGCGTACGCATTGTTACTGGAGCATGAGGAAACACACATAAAATTACCTGTTGTTATAGGAAATTTCGAGGCTCAATCTATCTCTCTCGGATTGGAAAAAGATATCCATCCACCGCGCCCTCTTACCCACGACTTATTCTCAAAATTTATCGTTTCAACCAATTATGAGTTGGTTTCTGTAATCATTTATCAGATTGTAGATGGGGTATTCTTTTCAAATATTAACTTTAAAAATAAAGCAACTGAAGAAGAGCTGATCCTTGATGCAAGAACTTCTGATGCTGTTGCTATGGCTGTAAGATTCGATGCACCTATCTTTACTACACAGCAGGTTTTAAACGAAGCAGGAATCTTATTAGAGCTGGAAGATGTGTCAAAAGAAGAGCAGACCTTCTCAGAAACAGTACAGGCTGAAGACAACTTAAAATCCCTTTCTATGGAGGAACTTCAGAAGCTTCTGGAAGATGCCGTCAAAGAAGAAGACTATGATACCGCCCTTGAAATTCAGGAGGAAATCAAGAGGAGGAAAAAGAAAATTGACTAAAAGAGATACTTTATATAAAAATGAATTTAAAATTACGACTGACCATCCTCAGTTTTCTCCAGTTTTTTGTGTGGGGAGCATGGCTGATTACGATGGCGAACTTCTGGTTTGGTACTAAACATTGGGAAGGAACACAGTTTGGAGCTGTTTTCGGAACCATGGGAATTGCTTCTATTTTTATGCCAACCATTACTGGAATTATTGCTGACCGTTGGGTGAATGCCGAACGTATCTTTTCAGTATTACATATTCTTTACGGGGTTATGCTTTTCATATTACCACATTCGGCAGATCCCAATTCTTTCTTTTCGGTGATGCTTGTTGCAATGTGCTTTTATATGCCTACTATTGCCCTGGCCAATTCAATTTCCTATACTATTCTAAAGAATAATAATCTGGATGTGGTGAAAGATTTTCCACCCATTCGTGTTTGGGGGACCATTGGATTCATTGTGGCCATGTGGATTACTAATCTTAGTGGAAATAAAGCAACAGAAGGACAGTTTTATATCGGAGGAGCAATAGCTATATTCTTAGGAATCTATGCGCTTACTTTACCAAAATGTCCACCACAAAAGCTGATTGATAAAAGTTCACCTTTGTCAGAACAATTAGGTTTAAATGCTTTTAAGCTTTTTGGAAACTATAAAATGGCTTTGTTCTTTTTGTTTTCAATGCTTTTAGGAGCAGCACTTCAGTTAACAAATGCTTACGGAGATGTGTTCTTAAGTGAGTTTGCTCATTTTCCAAAATATGCTGATTCATTCGTAGTACAGAGATCTACAATCATTATGTCGATTTCTCAGGTTTCAGAAACTCTGTTTATTCTGGCAATTCCTTTCTTTCTGAAGAAATTCGGGATCAAGAAAGTAATGTTAATGTCTATGCTGGCATGGGTATTAAGATTTGGATTCTTTGCTTATGGAGTACCGGACGGATACGGGCTTTCACTAATCATTCTTTCCTGTATTGTTTACGGAATGGCTTTCGATTTCTTTAATATTTCAGGTTCACTTTTCGTAGAAACAACAACAGATAAAAAGATCCGTTCATCAGCACAGGGATTATTTATGATGATGACCAATGGTTTTGGAGCCGTTTTTGGTAGTTATATTGCAGGTTGGGCGATAGATAAATTCTTTACCCATAAATTTACAACAGCTACGGATTTATCTACTTATCTGGAGACTACTCCTGATAACCCTACGTTCCTTGAGATCCTGAAAAACAGCTTTAATGCAGTCGTAAACTCAGATGGTAGTCTTTCCTCTGTTGTTATGGTGAAAGACTGGCAGCAGATATGGTTATCATTTGCCATTTATTCATTGGTTCTTGCTATATTCTTTGCTGTTTTATTTAAACATAAGCACAAGCCTGAGGACGTTTCTTCAGTTAAACATTAATTCAATTAACAGTACCATAATATAAAATTGCACTTTCGATAAGAAAGTGCAATTTTTTTATTTTAAATCAATTCATAATTAAGCTAAACAGATGATAAGCATAAAATGTGATTTAAAAATTATAATAATGGCTATTTGGTGTTTTTAATTCATTAAAATAATGGATATATTATTGATAAATATTTAATATTGAAAGCTTTTTATTATAACTAATGAGTGTTAGGAAGGAGAAATACATGTTTGACAACAGATGATTTGGGAATGTGTTTTTTTTCGTATTTTGGCACTTTAGTAAATATGAAAAATATTCAGTTATTAGGATTGTTATTAGTGGTTGTAGGGAGTTTTCTGCCTTTGGTACATGTACCTATTATTGGAAACTGGAATTATTGGAAACTCGATCACTATTTGGCTATTACATGTTGGATTTTTGCCGCATGTGCAGTCTTTGGAATTGTCAATAGTAATGCGAAAATCGTAAGATCTTTTGGTGTTTTGCTTATTCTTTTGTTTGCATTCACTTTGGTGGCTGTAAAGCTACAGTCATTAGATTACTTCAGTTTTTTACCTTTTAAATCCTGGAAAGAAACTTTTGCAGGAATCGTTAAATTGAAGTGGGGATGGATCGTAGAATTTTTAGGAGCCTTTCTGTTGGTTTTTGCAGGAAATAATAAAAAAGTTAATCAACGAACTCAAATATGAATATGAGACTCTTAAAAGCATTTTCAGCTGGGGTATTATTGTTAATGACCTCACAGGTCAAATCCCAGCAAACAGTACAGAAAAAGCCGGATAACCCGACTAAATGTACGAATATAAAAGAAGGGAAATTCCTGAGAGCTAATTATCCGGAAGCCATATGGCATATGACCATTAAGGATAATGTACAGACCGAATATTTCAATAACGGGAAAGATTATATAAAATCTACATTGGTTTTTGTGGATGACTGCAATTATAAATCGATTGTTATGGAAAAGTCGGATAAGAATGACCCTGTACAGATTGGAGATGTTTTCAGCAATAGAGTAGTAGCAACTCAGGATAATCTTTTGAAAATTAACACTAAGATTGCAGGTTCTGAATTTAATGTCGTATACATAAAAATAAAATAAATTTAAATATGAAACTCCGGTTTCATTTTAGCTAAAATAAAAATTATATACATGAAAGAAGTATTCATTGTTTCCGCAGTAAGAACCCCTATGGGAAGTTTTATGGGAAGTTTATCAACAGTTCCGGCTACTAAATTGGGAGCTACCGCTGTGAAAGGAGCATTAGATAAAATTGGTTTAGATCCTGCCAATGTTCAGGAGATTTATATGGGGAATGTATTACAGGCAGGAGAAGGACAGGCACCGGCTCGTCAGGTAGCTTTAGGAGCAGGTCTTTCTATCAATACACCTTCCACCACAGTAAATAAAGTGTGTGCTTCAGGAATGAAGGCTGTAACAATGGCTGCACAGGCTATCAAAGCAGGTGATGCAGAAGTAATTGTTGCAGGAGGTATGGAAAATATGTCTTTAGTTCCCCACTATTATAACGCAAGAGTCGCTACAAAACTTGGAGATATCAAAATGCTGGATGGTATGGTATTGGACGGCCTTACAGACGTATACAACAAAGTACACATGGGAGTATGTGCAGAGAAATGTGCCGTTGATTATAGCATTACAAGAGAAGATCAGGATAACTTTGCTATAGAATCTTATAAAAGATCAGCAAAAGCTTGGAGCGAAGGAAAATTCAACGACGAAATTGTACCGGTTTCCATTCCTCAGAGAAAAGGAGACCCTGTAATCTTTGCTGAAGACGAAGAATACAAAGCTGTAAACTTCGACAGAATTACAACACTTCCTACAGTTTTCAAAAAAGAAGATGGAACAGTAACAGCTGCTAATGCATCTACATTGAACGACGGAGCATCTGCATTAATCCTTGTTTCTAAAGAAAAAATGGAAGAATTAGGATTAAAGCCATTAGCTAAGATTGTTTCTTACGCTGATGCAGCACACGAACCTGAAAACTTTACCACTGCTCCGGCTAAAGCTTTACCTATTGCTCTTAAAAAAGCAGGTTTAGAAGTGTCAGATATTGATTTCTTTGAATTTAATGAAGCTTTCTCTGTTGTAGGACTGGCAAACAATAAAATCTTAGGATTAGATGCTTCCAAAGTAAATGTAAATGGAGGAGCAGTAGCATTAGGGCATCCACTGGGAAGTTCAGGATCAAGAATCATTGTGACATTAATCAACGTATTGAAGCAAAATAACGCGAAATACGGTGCAGCAGCAATCTGCAATGGTGGTGGTGGAGCCTCTGCAATTGTGATTGAAAATATATAACATTCTGTTTCAGAGTGTATTGCCATTAAGGAGTTGATAATTTTTTTAAAATCTTATCCATTTCTTAATGGTTTTTCTATTTTTGTGCTACTAATATTTATTTGAAATGTCTGAAACTGAGAACCGACAACCCAACAACATAAAGAATAATCCGAAGATTATGAAAGCCTGGGCTGTATATGACTGGGCAAACTCTGTGTATTCCCTGGTTATTACGTCTACCATTTTCCCTATTTATTACTCTATTCTTACCACAGCGTATGAAAAAAAGGAATATGTAACGGAAACAAAAAAATGGATCGATGTTCCGGTAAGGCACATGATCAAAATTTTCGGCAACGAATACCAACCCGATGCCGTATATGGATATTCATTAACCATATCGTTCTTTATTGTAGTATTACTGTCTCCGTTTTTATCTTCATTGGCAGATACTATCGGAAATAAAAAATCATTTCTGCAGTTCTTCTGTTACCTGGGTGCAACATCCTGTATGGGATTAGCGATGTTCACAGGAATGCATAATGTATTTCTGGGGCTCCTGTTCAGTATTACAGCGAGTGTTGGCTTCTGGGGAAGTCTGGTGTTTTATAACTCATTCCTTCCGGATATTGCAACGCCGGACAGGCAGGATGCACTCTCTGCAAAAGGATATGTCTATGGATATCTTGGCTCTGTAGTTTTAGTGGTATTGTGCTTAGTCCTGATTCAGGTTTTTGCCAAAGGAGCAGCACAACAGTTATTATTTACAAGAATCAGCTTCCTGTTGACCGGAGCGTGGTGGTTTGGTTTCTCACAGTATACTTTCAAACATCTTCCTCAATTCGGGGATGTAAAAGATAAACTTCCTAAAGATCTTGTATTATTAAACTATAAGAACATCTTTAAAAAACATGAAGAACAAGGCGGTTTATTTGAGGTATTAAAAGACAATATGAGCTTTTACAAGGATATTGCCAAAGAAAGTTTCCATGAATTATTTAAAGTAGGAGGAGAGCTATTCAAAGATAGAAACCTGAAGTTTTTCCTTTCAAGTTTCTTCTTTTACAGTGTAGGAATGCAGACGATCTTCCTTATGGCTACTTTATTCGGAAAAAGTGAGATCAATCTGGCTCAGGATAAACTTATCGGAACCCTTTTAGTGATCCAGATCGAAGCCATTATAGGCGCTGTTATTTTCTCAAGATTATCCAGAAAAATAGGAAATAGAAACGTTATTTCAATCGCTATTTTCCTATGGATTGTAGCCTGTTTATGGGCTTATTTCCTGAATAAGGAAAATCCAACAGTAGAATATCAGTTCTATGGGGTTGCAGCAGTAGTAGGATTGGTAATGGGAGGTCTTCAGGCAATGTCCAGATCTACTTATTCAAAACTGCTTCCGGAAAACTCGATGGAGAACACCACTTATTTCAGTTTCTATGATGTATTGGAAAAAATTGCAATCATTATCGGTACATTTATCTTTGCAACATTAATTGAACATTTTAATAATATGCGAATTGCAGCTTTGTCCATGACATTATTCTTCGGCGCAGGATTGATATTGATCCGTTTCCTGAAGGTAAAAATGAGAACAGACAGAGAAACATTATAAAAATTAAAAGACGTTATTTTAACGTCTTTTTTTATTTAGGTGAATTAAAATCAATTATTTATTGATCTGGCTTTATTTATTATAATGACTGTGTAGTTGTTGTAAAATAATATTTATTTTTCACTATGTTTTGATTTTTTTTGTTTATTTGTTAATTAAACCTAATCATTAAAACTATGAAAAAAATTCTATTGCTTTGCTTCTTGCAATGCTTTGTGCTTGGTCTTTCTCAAAAACTAAGACCAATTGCCCAAAAAATTTCAGAATACCATTCCGGAAAAAGTGAGGTTAACAAGTATGATCTGTTTGATATCAATCAGAATACAAATAAACTTGCTGAATACAGACGTGCTGCAACAGATATTACCGTTATTTCCTTAAAGGCTGCCGAGTTGAAAAGGTTGATTAGTGAAAAACCGGAATTTATCGAAATTTCCTTTCCTTTTGAAGGAGGTAAGCAGATTACCGTTGAAATGTATAAAAATCAAATCTTTACAAGCAATTTTAAAGTGGTTACCAACAAAGGGAAAACCGTAAACTATACTCCGGGAGTATATTATCAGGGAATTGTAAAAGGGAGCAACAGTTCTGTTGTAGCTTTCAGTTTCTTTGAGAATGATGTAGTAGGAGTAGCTTCTACACCGGAGCTGGGAAATATAGTATTGGGAAAAGCCAAAAATACTGAAGATTTTGTAAGTTATTCAGACTCCAAACTAACAGGAGCTAACCCTTTTATCTGCGGTATTGATGAAATAAAAGAAAATCAGGGACAGAAAATTTCGTATGATCCCAATCTAAGTAAGAAAAAAACGTTGACCCAAAATTGTGTAAGGATCTACTATGAAGTTTGCTATAAACCCTATCAGAATAACGGTTCCAATACCACCACTGTTACTAATTGGCTTACAGCGGTTCATAATAATATTGCAACCCTCTACACCAATGATGATATAAGGACAGCTCTGAATGAGATTTATATCTGGACCACGCCAGATCCGTATACAGGAAATCCTAGTAATAATCTATCTAAATTTTCAGCCAACAGACAGGTTTTTAATGGTGATCTTGCTCATTTGATCAATGCTCCCAGTACAACAAGTGTTGCCTATCTGAATTCTTTATGTAAAACCTATGCACATGCCTATTCAGGAATCAGCCAAAGTTATAATAATGTACCGGTATATTCCTGGACAATTCAGGCTATGACACACGAAATGGGACATAGCTTAGGATCACCACATACCCATGCATGTGCCTGGAACGGAAATAATACTCCAATTGACTGGTGTGGCCCCACTGCAAAGCCGTCTATAATAGCGGATGAAGGGCTTACGTGTACGAGTAATATTTTGCCTGCTTCAGGTACAATCATGAGCTACTGCCACTTAATGTCAGGAATAGGAATCAATTTCAGCAATGGTTTTGGAGATCAGCCGGCTGCTTTGATCAGAAATACCATTGATTCCAAACCTTGTCTTGGAACCAACTGTACACTATCATGTATTCCCAGTATCTCATCTATTGCGGCAACTTCTACAACACAGAATTCTGCTGATATATTGATTACTGATGCCATATCTTCAGCCTGGAAATATAAGGTTTCAAAAATTGATGGTACCCCTGTGACAACAGGAAATACCAGTACAGCAAACTTTAGTATTGCCAATCTTCAGCCCGGAACTTATTACAGAATAGATGGAGTAGGTCCTTGTGCTAATGAAACATACTATCAGAAATCAGGAGTGTTCCTGACAGATGCAGCTTGGTGTGATGGAGTTCAGTTTATTGATACGGGAGGCCCAAATGCCAATTATGGCAATGATGAAGAAATAATAAAAACATTTTATCCCGCTTCAGGTTCATCCATGACTATGACCTTTACAGAATTTGGAACAGAACAGGGGTATGATTTTATGTATGTTTATGATGGACCTTCTACTTCCTCACCTTTATTTGCTAACGGAAATAAGCTGTCAGGAAGCGCTGTTCCGGGACCTTTTACTTCTACAAATCCCTCTGGAGCCATTACAATCAAATTTGTTTCAGATCCTGCCGAAAACGGTATTGGTTGGAAAGCTGGTTTCTCCTGCGCGGTGCTGGGGGTGGAAGATGTAAATGTGAAAAATAATACAATCGGCATTTATCCGAATCCTGCTAAAAATATGATAACCATATCCTCTAATGAAGGATTGAAAGCTTATAAAATATATGATGAGTCCGGAAGACTGGTCGCTTCAGCCTCTTCTTTAAAAGGAAATAAGCAAGAAGTAGATCTTTCATCCGTCCAGACAGGAAACTATGTAATAACGATCGAAACGGATAAGCAGACGATCAACAAAAAGCTGATCAAACACTGATTTTTAAATAAATATCAATAAAAGCCTGAGAATATCAGGCTTTTTTCGTATTTTTAATATATAAACCGGAGAAGAAATATAAATAACTGATATTTCGGTCCGGGTTTTGCTTACATTCAGCGGAATAATTTTTAACTTTGCAAAAAGATTTATTGTCAATATGACCAACCCTTTATTTTATGCAAAAATAATCCTGTTTGGAGAATACGGAATGATTGAAGATTCCCAGGGGCTTGTAGTACCTTACAGCTTCTATAAAGGAACCTTAAAATTTTCAGACCTGGCTTCAGAATTTGAGCTTAATTCAAACAGACATCTGCAGAAATATTCAGACTTTCTTACAACACTTGATCTCTCTGATGATTTTACATTGGATATTGAAAGTCTTAAAAACGATATTTCAAACGGACTTTTCTTTGATTCCAATATTCCACAGGGATATGGAGTAGGAAGTTCGGGGGCTTTGGTGGCTGCTATTTTTGAAAAATATTCGGTCAGCAAATTAAATCCAGATAATATTTCTAAGGAAAATCTTAAAAAATTAAAGGCTGTTTTCGGTGAAATGGAAAGCTATTTCCATGGAAAGAGCTCAGGTATGGATCCATTGATCTGCTACATGAACCTTCCTATTCTTATTGAAAACAAAGAAAACTTAGACAGAGTGTCAATTCCTGACGGAGAAGGAGGAAAAGGAGCAATTTTCCTGATTGATTCCGGAATTACAGGAGAAACAGGACCAATGATCCAGATCTTCTTTGAAAAAATGAAGACAGAAGGGTTCCGTAAAACACTGAAAGAAGAGTTTATCCGTTACAATAACGCTTGTATAGAAGCTTTTCTTAAAAAAGATATGAATCCTTTCTTCAGAAATCTAAAAAAACTTTCTCACTGGGCTTATGAACATTTCCGTCCGATGATACCTGAAAGTATTTTTAACATCTGGAAAAAAGGACTGGACTCCAATGCATATTACTTAAAACTCTGCGGAAGCGGAGGGGGAGGCTATATCTTAGGCTTTACCCAGGACTATGAAAAAGCAGAAAAAATGCTTGATGGATTCCAAAAAGAGGTGATTTACAGATTTTAAACAGGCTGGAAATGAATTCTGAAAAAGAAACTTTCCAATCCAAAAAATATATTTCAAAATCTCTATATTACAGAGTTTCACAATTCGTAGGCTTTTTACTTGGAGCACGGTTTTTTGTAGCAGCTCTGCTAACATTTGCCCTTTATGTTTCCACTTTTTTTCTGTTCAATCAGGAAGAATCTTTCAGGAATTTTGTTTTCGATTTTAAAGTACACGGGATTATTTTCTGTACCGTTCTGACGATCCTAGCAGGTGGAATCATCAATCAGTTTTACGATCTGGAAAAAGATCATATTGTAAAACCCTTCCGAACCAGAATCCAGAGTTTCATCAAACAAAAGTATTTTTTATATGCTTATCTGGGATTGAGTGCTATTTCATTAGGGGTAGCCTGGATGATTTCCCATAATGTTTTTCTGTTTTTTGTGGTATATCAGTTTTTCATGTGGTTTTATAGTCATAAATTAAGCAGGATATTAATACTGAATAACCTCACATTTGTAAGCCTTACCTTATATCCGTTCTTTGGAATGATGGTTTATTATGAAACCTTTTCCAAGAAAGTTTTTCTGATGGCTGTTTTTCTTTTTCTCATCCTTTTATGCATTGATATTGTAAAAGACACCCTTACCAGAAGTGTGGATAAAACATTTGGATATATCACCATTCCGAATTATTTTAAAAGCAGAAATACGAAGATTATTCTCATCTCCCTACTTTTAATAACAATGGGAGTTTCTATGAAAATTATTACTAAAACTGGGGTTTCTGGATTTATGGCTTACTATTTTGCAGGCAGCTTATTTGTGATGATCCTTTGTATTTATCTTTTTTTAAATTCCAGCAGAAAAAGCAACTTTCTCACTCTCAATGTATTACGATTATGGGTTTTTATAGGAATTATAGCTATGCTTTTAAATGGAATTGAACATAAATTATAATAAAAATTCTTTAAATAAACTAAGGTTATTATTACCTTTGCATAACTAAATTTAATAAATAGGAATGCCCATTTTTAATGATACTAAAGTTGCATTTGCAGACAAGACAGATGCACAGTTGAGAAAGGCTTACTGGATGTTTAGAATGATTGAACAGCCTACTCTTACCAGCCTTGGAACATCCGTTCTTAATTTTACAGTACACAACGACTTTCCATTCGTTACCGGAATTGTAAAAAATACTTTGTTTGCACAATTCTGTGGTGGAGAAACCCGTGAGGAGAGTATGAAGGTTGTAAAACAGCTTTTCAAGAGAGGAGTTGGAAGTATTTTCGATTATTCCATTGAGGGAAAAGAGGATGAAGCAACTTTTGATGCTGTTTGTAAGGAGATCAAAGATATTGTAAAATTTTCAGTAGGGAATCCAGCGATTCCTTTTATCGTATTCAAGCCTACAGCATTCGGAAGAATTGATCTGTATGAAGCCGTTGGAAAAGGAGTAGAGCTTACGACCAGTCAGAAGGAAGAATGGGAGAGAGTGGTAAGAAGATTTGACGAAGTATGTGCTCTTTGTCATGAAAATGACAAAAAAGTAATGGTAGATGCAGAAGAAACCTGGATGCAGGATTCTGCAGATCAGCTTTGTGAAGAAATGATGGAGAAATATAACCAGGAAAAACCTATCGTTTGGAATACAATCCAGATGTACAGAACAGGAAGACTGGAATATATGGAAGCACACCTTCAAAGAGCCAGAGAAAAGAATTATTTTATCGGATACAAGATTGTTCGTGGAGCTTATATGGAGAAAGAAAGAGCCAGAGCTGCAGAAAGAGGATACGCAGATCCAATTCAGCCTACCAAAGATGCCTCCGATAAGAATTATAATGCAGGAATTGACTTTGTGATGAACCACCTGGATAAAGTTTCTGCGTTCTTTGGAACTCACAACGAGATCTCTTCTGAGTTGATTATGGATAAAATGAAATCCAAATCTTTAGAAAACGGGAATCCACACGTGTATTTCGGACAGCTTTACGGGATGAGTGATAACATTACCTTCTATTTGTCTGATAAAGGCTATAATGTGGCTAAATATCTTCCATACGGACCTGTAAAGGATGTTGTACCATATCTTACGAGAAGAGCCCAGGAAAATACTTCTGTAGCAGGACAAACCGGAAGGGAACTTGGACTGATTAAAAAAGAACTTGAAAGAAGAAAAAAACAATAACAATTGTTACCCAAAATAAAGGAAAGACCCGCAATATATGCGGGTCTTTTTATTTGAATCATTTTAATTAAATTACTGTATTTATTATAAAATCTGTAATTTCAATAAAATACATCATATTAATGATTATAGGTTAATTGTTCTTTAATATTAATTATATGTTAAAATAATTTAATTTTTATTGTTGATTTAATTTTTAATTTCTATATTTGATAAAGCTATAAAAAACTAATACATGAAAAATTTTTCATCTGCCATCATTATATTATAATGCAACAGATTTCTTCGGTTCCGGAAGACATCATATCCTTAAAATTTCCCAATATGCAGCAGTAAATGAGTTGTGAAAGAGGATAAATACATCTCAGGAATCCCTTAAAATTTAAAAACAAATAAAGCAAATAGCTTTAGTTTTCTTCTTCAAATATTTTTTAGCCTGGCCATTTTCTTTGGTCAGGTTTTTTATAAATAAGCAGGATTCTGCATAGAATGGATAGTGAGTTAATTCCTTTTTATTCTTTCAAAATATTCATGATATTATAAAATCTTTATGTCCAATTACACGATTATTTTTTTGCTACGAATGCACGAATAAAAATCATTCGTGTCTATTGAAATTTACCCTTATTACAATAAAAACTACAGATAAAAACTTCTCCTTTTTCCATAGATTAAGGATAGACTATAAGTCATAAATCTGTA
>NZ_QNVT01000044.1 GCF_003385515.1 Chryseobacterium pennae
ACAAGAATTACCACTCGTTCACATTTTTTATCATCAGGATTATCATAATGGGCTTTATTCAGGCCAATCTGCCAATATTTTTTTCCATCACTTTCTTTTCTCCATATTTTAATATATTCTTTGTTCCACTGTTGATCAGCATTAATTACGGCATTTGCAGATACATCAATTTTGTAATTATATTTTTGAATATACTTTTTTGCAATTTCAGTAATAGCTTCAAAAGAAGTCTTCCAGCCTTCATCAAAATCTATTGTTTTCGCCAGTTTCCCTTGTTCATCAAACTCATACATAAGTCCATAATCTCCTGGCGATGTTTTATTATATATCCTTTTTGACTTTATATTACCGTTGGGATAGTATTCTTTATACATATCAAACCAACCTTTGGATAATAAAGTTCTTTGATTGTAGCCTAGTCCTATGGTTCCCATAATTGTTTGCATACTACCATTATCTAGTTTTTCGGTCATATCTACATCAAATCTTGAAGAATATGGCTCAACAAGACCTTGTGCTTTTTTAGTCTCTAATAATCTGGGATTATTAATGTTTAGTGTTTCAGCTGTTGAGTCCATAAGAGTGGCATATTTGTTTTTATTTAAAGTCACTTTTTGGGCATCACATTGATAGAATATGAAGCACAAAAAGAAACAATATATTAATTGGGAATGTATTTTCATTATTGATCATTCTAGCAAAATGAGTGAATAATCTATTGTTACAGATACATTTTTATACTCTATAAAATATTCTCGGATAAAAAACATTAATCCAACCCCAGAATAGCGACTCTTTTAATATTTAAATGTTCATTTATAATTCTTTGAGAAAATGGTTATACCTATCGAAATAATGTTCATTTTTTAAAACCTTTCCTGAACTGTCCTCTACAAGAATTACCACTCGTTCACATTTTTTATCATCAGGATTATCATAATGGGCTTTATTCAGGCCAATCTGCCAATATTTTTTTCCATCACTTTCTTTTCTCCATATTTTAATATATTCTTTGTTCCACTGTTGGTCAGCATTAATTACGGCATTTGCAGATACATCAATTTTGTAATTATATTTTTGAATATACTTTTTTGCAATTTCAGTAATAGCTTCAAAGGAAGTCTTCCAGCCTTCATCAAAATCTATTGTTTTCGCCAGTTTCCCTTGTTCATCAAAATCATACATAGGTCCATAATCTCCTGACGATGTTTTATTATATATCCTTTTTGATTTTATATTACCGTTGGGATAGTACTCCTTTTGAATATTGAACCAACCTTTTGAAAGAATAATTCTTTGTTTTATCCCCCAATAATTACCGGAAACAAATTCTTCCCTGCCATCAGCTTTAACAGTTTTATGAGATTCATAGCTAAAATGTTCCGGATTCTCATATTTCTGATCGGATTTTTTCAAAATGCTAAGGTCAAACTTTTCGTTAGAAGAGTCTATTAAGCTCATATTATTATTTTTGTTATGATAAGATTGTGATTGACACTGGCTAAAACTCAGCCATACTAATATAAATAAAAAAAAATGTGGTTGTTTCATTCTGTCAATAAGTTAAAATTTCTCAATTTATCCCACTGCCACTTCCAGGTGGAATATTTATCTTTATCATCTAGATGGGCATAATCCATCACATTTTCTGTTTTTTTATATTTAAAAAGATAAGGAGTTATGGTAGATATACTTTCTTGTGTTCCAAATGAGTGTCCTAATGCAATAGCATGCATTGCCTCATGAGCTATATCAGCATCTGTTATTCCTGAAAACATTGTTCCTCGTCCTGCACCTATTGGTGTACCAATACCGCCAACTCCTATTCGTGTACTGCCATTCATTAAATAAGCTGTTTCCGATAAGAAATAAAGACGTAAAAATCTATCATATGTTCCCGTTCCGTCTGATTTGCCATTACTTCCTAAATGAGGATATCCCATCTTTAATTTCTCATCCAAATAGTCATATAGTGACTTACCTCTAATATTTCCAGAAACATTAATTCCACTTCCGTTACTAATAGAAGTAAGTGATAAATCTGCATTTGAAGAGCCATCACTATTTTTAGTAATATCCAGTTCCTTTTCTACAATATTAACTTTAATCAATGATTGCTTTAAATAGTTTTCCAATTCAACTTTCCCTTTAATACTTCCTGTCCCATTATTTGTAGTAACTTTAACACACACTACATTTAGCTTTTTAACTTTGTTATTATATAACTTTAAATAGCCTGCTTCATTTCCATCACAAAAAACTTTTAAAATTTTAGGTGTAATAATGTCTTCTAACACTTTCAATTTTATTTCATCCTCTAATTTATAACTCTCATTTTTTTTGATTACAATTTTTGCGTAATGTGTATTTTTCGTAGGGTCATTTTTCTCATTTTCAGTTCCTTTTCCCAAACTTGTTGTAATCTCACATAATGTTTTATCATAAGCAATTACCAATTCTGTTGGAAGTTTTTTCTTATCTCTGATCTGTACTTTTAAAGATACCTTGATTTCTTTATTTTTTTCAACGCAGATCCAAGAAGGATAATAGCTAGTTGGTTTTCTATTCTTCAATAACCATGGTATACTGTAAAAAGGATTGCTATACTCACCTTTAAGATCTGTAAACAAAGTAGATGAGGCAGTAAATATTGCAGAAGAGTCAGCTGAGGGATATTTATCATATGTTCCCATTAAATCTGAATATAAATCATCGCCAAATAATCCTGTATCCTTAATACGCATCCAGTCAAAACCATATTCTTTGCCCTTCCAGTTTTTCATGGGACGAAAATGGACTATTGCATCTGCAGCAATATTAATTTCAGCCACTGGCGGTTTTTCGGGATTTCCTCCATAAAGAATATCAGTCTCACTATTTTCTACATAAGTGGTACTGGCTGTTTCTACAATATCTGCAGCAGAATAATAATTAAGATGTTCTTCTACAGTCTCATATATATTCCCTTTTACGATTCTGGTTCTGCTCATAATTGTTTTTTTAGTGAGCTTTCCCTTTTTCTCCGCTTCTGTTTTCAATATTACTTTTTGCATGTTTATTGATCGAAGCATTTGTACTGGTTTCTATTCCTCCTTCACTGTTTACCACGGTTTTCCCTTTTTTGGTTTCACTGTGTACATCACCTTCTATAATCTCTGTCAGTTTTCCGGTAATAAATGTACTCGCATTTCCAATGACTGAGGTAAGCTTCATAGCTCCCACACTTTCTGTATTGTTTAAGCCGATACTGGCAGATTTATTCATTCCCACCGTGGTTGTCATATTTTCCCCAACGTTGATGTTCATATTCTTACAATTCAGGGTCATGGTTTCCGGCGCGGTAATATTGATATTGCTTCCCGTAGTATCCAGATGGATTTCGTTACCGCTTTTATCGGTGATGATGATGCTTTCATCTTCTGTGAAAACAATTCGGTGTCCGCTTCTGGTTTGGATGGATTTTACACGGTTATCCATTCCGCCTCCCAAACCGATTCCACCATGGAACATTCCCCCCATCACGAATGGACGGTCAGGATGGCTGTGGACAAAGTTGACCATCACCTGGTCGCCTACTTCAGGAATCGCTACATACCCACGGTTTTGAGTGATTTGATCAGTTCCTCCCGCATCAGGCGTCATGACTCTTACAAAATGAGTAGTATCATTCATTTGCCAGTCGAACCTTACCTGTACTCTTCCCTGGCCTTCAGGATCTGCATTCGCTATTACTGTGGCAATCTGAGGCTGGGCTACTGGAACCATAAATTCAGGCTTGGGTAAAAATCCCGTATCTGCGGCAATAGATTCGAAGGTTCCTTTATAGTGACCGATGGTATCGATTTCGTGTACAGCTTCTGTAACCATTACTTTGGTAAAGTAAGAAGTCTCATTGCTGTCCGGCTTTCTCATGTGGATATCTACCACACATCCCGGATGAAGGAAGGGTACGGTTGTAGAACCGGATACTGAAAATACACTCACGGCTTCACTTCCAGAAGTACTTTTCTGAGAGTTTTCTACATCCAAATGGGTAGATGCCTTGATAGGGGCTACCTGAAGAGCCGGGGTTTTATAGATTTTATCATTATGGCTGTATGCGGTTTTAGCAAGGTCTCCTAAATGGTTTACAGGCGTTTCACCTGATGTCAGTTTTTCATTTTTACTGCTGTTATAACCGTAGTATTGGGGTTTTGTATGAACAGCCTTTAATTCTACCCTAATGTCATCAGCATTACTGCCATAAATAAGTTTTATAGGTTTATTCTGAGGCGGAAGTTTTCCAAAGTGAAGCACTTCACCATCATAGTAAAATTGTTCTCCATAAGCTTCTGCCATTCTTGCCAGATAATTATAGTGCGTCTCGTTGTACTGGCTGCTGTAGATAATCTGAGAATAATCGTTGGTATCCACTCTGATATCAAAACGACTTTTATCAATTCCCTGTTTGATTACTTCTTCGGCGATGATTCCCATATTAACGGGCTGTCCGCCGCCAAAGCTTTGAATATGTGGAGCTCCGTCCAACAGAATCGTTGGACTGTATCCGGAAAGTACAATATTGCCAAGGCTCATCTTTTCCTGGCTAAAGCCTACTTTGGTGATCAACCCTACAAAATTTCTTTCGGGACTGTTATCAATATCTTTATAGGAAATGATTGCCGTAAGGCGTTTCCCTAAAAATTTATTCGCTTCTTCAAGGGTATGGCTCTGACGGTCTCCCAATGCATCATGTGCAAGGACAAGACTGAATTCGTGATGCTTACCAGAGTTCTGTTTAAGAGTAAAATGTTTGTAATATTTTATAATTTTTCCCTCAACAACCAGGGAAAGTTTTACCAACCGGTTGATCCCTGCGTGATGGTTTTCAGAAATTCCATCAGCATTTTGTGAAGGGCGGAAGGAAGACCCCTTTGTCTTTGTTTCGGTTTTCATATGCTTTGTGTTTAGTTTAGTATTAAAGATAGTAGTATTTTACGAAATAATCAACATAACAGTGAGATAGACAACAATTGATCAATATAATTTTTCATAACAGGGCAAAAAAGACCGTCTTTATAAGGGACAGTCTTTCTTTGTATGAATGTTGATAATGTGTAACAATTTTAGCTTGTTGGCCAAAGTCCAGCGTACTGAGAAGTACCATAGTCAATAGTTTCAGCACTGATTACGAAGCTGATAAACATACTGTTGCTGTCGATTGCATCAAATTCCACCTGATGCTGGATCACGTATCCGTTCTGCCAGTTCAAAGTGATTAATGTTCCTTCTTCGTGAGATTTGTTGAAAACAATCTCTCCTACTGTAGGCTTATATTTCCCATTCAGTAAGCTTTCAAGGATGTCTGATTTTTCAGTAGCCTCTACTGTAACTTTGATTAATGCGTTAGAAGGGTCTGAAGCTACACGTCCTGATACATCAGTTGATCTTGATACGCTGTAGTTCATTTTTAATAATTTTTGACCTTCTCCGTTGTTGAATTTTAAAATCCCTCTTGAATTTCTTTCTGCCATGATTTGTAAATTTTAATCGTTAGTAATATTTTGTGATTCAGTGATTGTTTAGCAAATATAGAGGGTCTTTTCCGCTAAAAAAAACTTTTCACCATAAATTTGAAAAATTGTAGTAGTTCTACGACTTTTTGTAGTAATTCTACGACTTTGGATTTACAAGCACTATCATAACTACCAATAATAAAGCACTTTGTATTTTATCTCCAAATCATGAAAAAAAAATATTTTTACACTTAAGTGAGAAATAAACAGCATTACGAATTTAAAATTCGGGGGTTTTTCTCGAGATTTAAGATCCTAAATCAGGAGAAAAAAAAATCTTAAGAAAGAGTTTTTTTTTGGGGGGGCACAAATAAAAAAGCAGAAGTAAAATGACTTCTGCTTTTTATATGTTAAAACTAACAATTAATGTTTAGTGTATTCCGGAGCTTCTGTCGGAACCATAGTTGGAGTAAAGAACTCGTTAAGCCAATAGAACGTTTGTCCGTTCTGCTGAATCTTTACTGCAGGATTATTTCTGTGGTTCAGCATCCTTTCTGCCAGATCCTTATAGTGATGGAAATAGTTTCTTACTGTCTCATTACGAACAATTTTTGATTTTCTCCATCCTTTAAGTTTGTACTTCGCCATGATCTCTTCCTCAGAAAGGTCGAATCCTGTGCTCATTCCAATTGCATAAGACATTGGTAACTCATAAAGATCTCCTTTATCCAGGAATTTGATCGTTGGATTGTATTTCTTTAACAATCTTACATATTCCTTGATCGCTTTTGACTGATTGAAATCCGGTTTATCAGGAGCTGTATTTCTGTATACTTCAGAATAGAAAGCTTTTAAATTATCATATTCCGATTCAGAAATAAGAATTCCTTTTTCTATACTCGGAGTAATCTCTTTCAACTCTTTTGGCAGATATCCTTTTACAAGGAAAGGATTTCCATAATTGATCAACTGTGCTGCAATTCCTGCAGAAACAGGATTGGTAAGTCCCGGATACAGATATTTATATTTCAAATCCACATCTGTTTTTCCTGCTCCTACGGAAGAATGGAAGTAATCATTCAGTGACTTATCTACATTCTGATTATCTAAAGTTACCTGTGCGATAAGACTATCCACTGATTTTTTCAGGAATCCAGGAGTCGCAATATCTCCTTTTTTAGGGAAGATTACAAATCCCTGAGACATACTCTGTTTAGGATAAGCTAAGGAGAAGAATCCTTCATCACCTTCTACAAGGCTGAAGTTGTTCTTGGTAAGAACGTCAGATTGGTTAATGATCTTTTGTTTTTTAAGCTCAGCAATATTTTTAGCGGTATTGGTCACTATGTTCTCTGCCATCAATACAAAATCATTATAGGTATCTGAAGATCTTGCACTGGTCTGGAACATAATCAGTCTTGCCTGAGCCTGAGTAAGAGAACCGATAACACTGTACATATTTCCGCTTTGGTTAGCAGATGTACCTACAGTCACTACAATATTGGTTTCATCGGGAACGTTGGAAAGAAGGTTTCCTGCTGCAGAAAGGGCCTCTCCTACCGGCTGATAGCCATTATTACTTGCACAGTTCATCTCATTTGTTTTCTGATCGATAAACGTTGTAATCTTACTGTAATCAGGACTTAGGTTAGAAACAGCAGTGTTGGTCCCACAAGGGTTATTTTTATATAAAACTACACCGTATTTTACGTTATTGAAATAGGATGGTTTTTCAAATCTAAGCTGAAGATCCTGCAATAATGATTTTACAATAGGGGCATAAGGGGCGTTTCCGGCACTTATATCCAATGCAAAAACAATATTGATATTTTTATCTCTGTCTGTAATTTCTCTGTAACGGTCGAAATAAATAGGCTCCCCTAAAACATTAAAGACATAGTTTTTACTATAATCGAGGATATTTGTAAAATATTTCGTTTTAGAATCCGGGGTTGGAGCTTCATTTAAAGGCAGAGTCACCGGGAAGATATTTTCTAAAGGTTTTCTCTTGTTTACATCCGTAAGAAGAATAGCGGTTCTGTTTTCCGCATCTGATCCTGATGCTCCAGGATACCCTTCATGTACTCCCAGTTCTGTATCGTTAATTCCTGTTGGGTTTTTAAGCTTAATTGCTGAACGCTCACCCCATGTGGAAATTACATTGGAGCTCACCCATCCATAAAGGCCTTTTCCAATACTGTCTATATCTATAGATGGTTTTTTACCTACCAGGAATCTTTTATTATTTTCAGCCTGCTTGTAAACATACACCACCTGTCCGTTAGGGATCTTAACATTAGCTGTTTCATTAAGGCTCGGTGAATTGAACACCATGATCGAGTCATTTTTATAGTATCTTTCAGCACTCTTGATCACCTCGCTGTTATTAGGCACTACAGCCACTCTTACAGGATACCCGGTTCTCTCGCTTTTCAGGGAGTGGTTCCATAAAAGCAGGTCAGATTCAGGGATCCAGCCATATGTTTTAATAGATTTTGATGAGACTTTTTTCATTAAAGCATCCGGAACGTATTCCGCTACTTTTACCATTCCGTCTCTATGTTTCAGAACCATTAAAGGCTCCAGAAATTTTACTTCTTTATATGATTTTTCATCATCTTTATCCAGATAGGCCGTATTTCTTGATCGGTCCGAAATCACGATCCATGGAACGGATTTTTTTGGATAGCCGTTAACAACCGTTGAATTATCTACTTTTCCGTATTGGGAAGGCTCAGGAGTTTTCTTTGATGGCAGTTTTACCTGACAACTCGTCAACAATACTGATAACCCTATATAATATGCTGCTAGAGGAAATTTATTTTTCATCCTATTTATCTTTTTATGATTGGCACATCCGAAGAACCGGACGGTATTATTTGCTTTGGTTTATATCTACTTTCGTTACGCAGTTCTGTGTATCATCTAAATTCACCTTTACGGTCTGGATCACAGTATTTTTGTCAAACTGAAGACCTGCACAGTACATATAGAAGTTATTTACTTTACTGTCATTTACTTTTACCACTGTGTTTTCATTGTTACACAGGTACGTTTTCAACAGGTAATTGTAGTGCATATTGAAACTGTTTCCATTTGCAATCTGCTGTAAATGATATTTGAAATCGTTATCAACTTTTGCATAAGAGTCTTCTACAGATACTTCCTCCTGTTCTAAAGAGTTGTAAGCAGGAAGAATTTTGATACGGTGGTAGATAGGTTCCTGGCTTTCTTCGGTATAAAGGGTAACCACATAGTCTCCCGGTTTTTTATAGGCATAGATGGCTAATTTTTCTTTAGCATCTGTATTTCCTGTTTCTCCAAATTTCCATGCAAACTGTGTAGCATTGGAAACGGCACGGAACTGCACATTCTCATTCTGCATTGCCTGTGTCTGAGCTTCAATAGTGGTCTTAGACTTTGTAGTGTCTTTAGCCTGCTTTACGCTTCTTGCGGACACCATTACAGGGAATGATTTAGTGTATTTACTGTCAACGATCAAACTTACCTGGTAATATCCAGGCTTATTATAGAAGTGGATCCCACTGTTTTTATCAGAAGTTGTTCCGTCTCCAAAATTCCATCTTTTGGTTTTTGCAAACTGGGTTTTATCTTCAAATAAAAGTGTATCTCCTACCGACAATGTAGATGGATAGACTACTCCAACAATATCATCAGCAGAATGGATCACCTTTTTCTGCAGCCAAAGTGCAACAAGAGCAGCGATGAGCAATGTTGCAATAACACCGATAATAATGTTCTTTTTGTTTTTTTGAAAATAATTCATAGTTAATAATTGTGATGTGTTTTATTTAAAGTTCCTAAATTCATTATTAGTTTATTGGGTGCGAGCTTTCAACTCATTCTGACGCTGATAAATCTTATCCTGCTTATCTTTAAACCCAATTCTGCACTCCTCTACCTGCTTTTCAAATCTCTTGATATCTTCTGAAGTGGTTGAAATTACCTTTTTATCTTCGTAGTACATCTTATAAAAGCGGGCAATTTGCGGATAGGCATCTTTTCTGGTATCAACGATATCATGACCTTTAAAATAGCCATTAAGATCATTCACTCCTACAAAGATATTATTTTCCACAAAAGGCTGTGGAGCTTCATCGGTAAGTTTGGTAATCATGGTATAAGTACTGTCCATGATCGGAATAATGATTTTTTGGTGTTGTTCAAATTCGGCCTTTTGTTCGAGATTCTGAATTCCTCTTACATCTTCATCAGAAAACGGGGATTCAAAACCTTTCAAAAAGAGAATTCCCAGAAATATCATAGCAGTCACAAGCATCAGTATCAAATAAAAAAACTGATAATGCCTTTCTTTTTTAGATAGTGTAATTTGTCCTTGCATATCTTTATTTTTTTATCGTCTTCTACCTCCGGTGAAATTTCTTGTAGGGTCTTTTCTAAGCTCAGTATTGGCTCTGTTTACTTTTCCCATACATTCATCCAGATCTCTGAGAACTGTTTTCTTTTTGTATTCTACTCCAATAATTTTGGTCTTTAACGTAAGCATAGGTCCTATCTGCTTCATCAGTGTGGCATAATGTTTAAAGCTTTCGGTACTGTCTTTTCCCATAATACTTTTAACATTTCTTACGTTATCCATGATATTCGTTCTAAGAAAAACATCATTTTCCACCTTGTTCATGTCAAGCTGGGTCATTTTTTCGTAAATATCATCCACATTATCTTTCAGCATATCACTTCGGCGCATTAATTCTTTGTAAGCTTCTGCTTCACGACTTATCCCTTCGCGCTGTATATCATAGCTCTTAAAGAAGAGGTACAGGCAGCTAAAGGATACCATAGACAAAACAACAAATGAAAGGATAAACTTCCAAATGCCCGTTCTGACGTCAGATTTGTTCAATTTTTTTTCCCTGTTCGAAGACATATATTTGCGATTTGTTTGGCCTGTGAAAGTATAAAAATTTTTTTTTATGCACAATACGTATTTTCCCTGCTCTGGTTTCGTAAAATCCCGGTTTAAATTAATATTAATTTAAACTTTCATAAGTTTTTCATAAATTAGGCCTCTGAATTTCAAATATCATTCGCCAAATCGATATTAAGAATGAGTAAAATATTATCTAATACCGTGCGTTTCTCCATAGCTGACAGTGATTTTTATTTTAAAAAAATAATGATCAAAACTCTGATGGAAAACCCTTTCTATATGCTTTTGAACGACTGTAACAATGGCCATGAGCTTGTGAACAGAATCTACAGGAGGCAGGAAGATGTATTTGTCATAGAGCTTTTTATGCCGGTATTAAGCGGGATTGAAGCTATTAAATATATAAGGAAAAATAACACAGAAACACCTATTATCACTTATTCCGGGACTTACCAGGAAGATATGGCTGAAATTCTGTCGAAGATACCTAATATCTACTATTGTCAGAAGAACAGTACTATTATTAAAGACATCATTAAAGGAAGCATAGCCTCTGACGAGTTTGATTTCGAAGCCTATTCAAAAGAATGGGAGCAACAGCCACTGGCTGTACAGGAATATATGGACAGACAGAAGAAGGGACAGGAAGAACTTTCTCCGGCTGAAATACAATTGATGAGATTCTGCTACGAAGGCTTCAGTAATAAGGAAATTGCAGAAAAACTGAATCTGAGTACAAGAACTATTGACACATACATTAACCGCCTTACGGAAAAACTGGGACTGAAGACCAAACTTCACCTCATCCGTTTCTGTGTGGAAAATGGGTACTACAACTCCAGTATGTAGTGATTACAGGATACAAAATGACTGACAGAAAACACTGGTATGGCTAGTGTTGCCTGTTCCGTTTTTTTCGAATTATCAGTGTTTTTTTATCATTATATTGCAATATTATTTTATTATTAAATTATCTTCAAGCAGCGTTAACATAGCATATACATTAATATCTCAACTTATTGAACAAAAATATTTCGCCACTAATTTGCTAGTATTCAATTTTTTTAACTAAATTTGCACACCTAAAATTTAAAATTAAAATAAGGAAATGACAAAGGCAGAATTGGTAAACACCATCTCAAATAAGTTGGGAACAGAAAAGAATGAAACACAGAAAGTTGTAGAAGCTTTTATGCAGGAGATCAGAACTTCTATGTATAATGGGGATAACGTTTATCTGAGAGGTTTTGGATCTTTTATCATTAAAACAAGAGCTGCTAAAACAGGAAGAAATATTTCTAAAAACACTGCGATTGAGATTCCTGCTCATAACATTCCTGCTTTCAAACCTTCAAAATCTTTTGTTGAGAAAGTAAAAACGAAAGTTGCAGTAAAATAAGAACATTAACTGAATATTAACTAGTTACTAAAAAATTAAAATTATGCCAAGCGGAAAGAAAAGAAAAAGACACAAGGTTGCAACTCACAAAAGAAAGAAAAGAAGAAGAGCAAACAGACATAAGAAAAAATAATCTCTTTTTCTCGAGATTTACAATATAATAATATAGTTGGTGGTTTTAAATTTTTAAAGTTCACCGACTATATTTTTGTTTGCAACTATAAGATTCCGCGGAAAACGGATGGTTTCAAATATTATTTTAACAAAAATATAATGATTTTCATTCTAAATCCTTATATTTAGTAGATGAATTAATCGAGAACAACACCAATTTCCTAAAATCTTAACAATTTTTATCTGATAACAAAATGAAGAAAGAACTAATAGTTTCGCATGAAGATGATCTTACAAAGATTGCACTGCTGGAAGACGGAAGACTATGTGAACTTCATGAGCAAGAGGACAAAAGCGATTTTATAGTTGGAGATCTGTTTATAGGTAGAGTAAAAAAACTGGCACCAAACCTGAATGCAGCATTCGTCAATATAGGATATGACAAGGATGCATTCCTGCATTATCAGGATCTGGGCCCACAGTATCTTACATACAGAAAGTTTTTAAAAGATACGATCTCTAAAAAACAAAATACTTCAAGCTTAAAAAATTTCGAGATACAGCCCGAAATAGATAAAAACGGAACGGTAGAAAAAGTGATTGCAAAAGACGATCTTGTTCTTTTACAAATCACCAAGGAACCTATTTCTACAAAAGGTCCCAGAATTTCTACTCAGGTTTCACTCACAGGACGTTTTTTGGTTTTAATTCCATTCGATAACAAGGTTTCCATTTCCAAAAAGATCAGAAGTTCTGAGGAAAAGGAAAGACTGAGAACTCTAATCGACAGCATCAAACCTGAAGGTTTTGGAGTGATCATCAGAACAGTAGCCGAAGGAAAAAAGGTAGCGGATCTTCATAATGACATGAATCAGCTGATTCAGAAATGGGAGACCACCTTTAAAAATATCCAGAGAAATAAAGTTCCGTCTAAGGTTTTAAGCGAAGAAGACAAAGCTTCAGCTATTTTAAGAGACAATTTTAATCAGGATTTCGTGAATATCATCTGCGATGATGAGCAAATGGTGAACGAAATGACCAATTACGTTGAAGTAATTGCCCCTGAAAAGAAAAATATTGTCCAGTTTTATGATTCTCATATTCCACTCCTGGAATATTACAATGTTGAAAAACAGCTTAAACAGAGCTTCGGAAAACATGTAAACATACCAAGCTCCAAAGGCGCTTATCTTGTTATTGAACACACCGAGGCACTTCACGTCGTAGACGTTAACTCCGGAAACAATATTACTACCGGAGCCGCTGTCAATAAAGAACACGCTCTTAAAGTGAACAAAATGGCAGCCACAGAGATTGCCAGACAGCTCCGCCTCCGCGATATGGGAGGTATCATTGTGATCGATTTCATCGACATGACCAACTCAGAGCACCGAAGAGAGCTCTATGAACACCTTAAAGAGGAAATGAAGCGAGACAAAGCTCGCCACAAAATACTTCCTCCAAGTAAATTCGGTCTGATCCAGATCACCAGACAAAGAAACCGTCCGGAAAAACAGATCGAAACCAAAGAAGAAAACCCGAACAAAGACGGAGAAATTGTAGCTCCTATTGTGATCGTGGAAAAAATGGGTGAAACACTTAGAAACATCCTGCAGAAAGAGAAAGGAAAAATCTACCTGCATGTGCACCCGTTTGTAGAAGCCTATCTAACAAAAGGCATCAAAAGTATCCAGATGAAATGGTTTATCAAGTATAAAAAATGGGTAACCATTGTTCCAAGGGATTCTTTTAAATATTTAGAATATAAAATCTACAATTCGAAAAAAGAAGAATTGATAGAATTTTCTAATTAAGACAAAATTTAAAACCTTCAGTTTTTACTGAAGGTTTTTTTTATTATATTTGTAACAACATAAAACTCAAACAAATGAAAAAAAAATTACCCCTGATCATTCCGGGTGTTCGGAATACCTCTACCCCATACCCCAATTATTTCAAAACAATCCTTTTCATTCAATAATCAGAATGAGGGTAATATAAATTATTCCCCAAAGAAACTTATGTTTTTCAAATATTCCCCAGACCTGTAGAGTTTACAGAGGTCTGCTCTGAAAAACAGTAATACCATGAAAACATTTAAAATTAGATACGATGATTAAAAAATTATTACTGCCATGCATTTTGATGATTCAAAGTGTATCTGCTCAGATTGTTTCCTATGATAACAGCTTTGCTTCAAGCGGGCAATATGCTATCACAAACAACAATAACATCTACAGAACCGGAATCATTCAAAATCCCGACAAGAGCATTTATCTTACTTACACCAGAAGCAGTTCTTCTCCAGCCGGCCCTGAATATATTGTTTCAAAGCTTAACGCTAATGGAACCATAGATTCTTCTTTCGGAAATAATGGAGAAACTATTATCCCTGATTATTACACCGCTGCCTATAGCCAAATCACTCGACAACCGGATGGTAAAATTCTCCTGTTTAGTTTCTATGATGATGGTGCAGCTATTATCAGAATGACTTCCAACGGGCAGCCTGACACTACATTTGGGATTAACGGAGTTTCGAAGATTTCAAATGTATTTAATGATTTTAATAGTGTTGGTTTTGGTTTGTATCTGCAAAATGATAAAATCATCATTCATGGCCTGACGATTGAAGGACCATATAATTATTATAAAAGTATTTACAGGCTTAATAACGATGGAAGTATCGACAACACATTCGGAACCAATGGATCTATAAAGACTATGGGGAACTTTGTATTTTTAGACAATCAGTCAAATATCGTAAGTCTTATCACTAATTACAGCAATACAAACGCCAATGTAACCTATCCTAACGGAGGAATGGAAAAATATGACAGTAACGGACAACCGCTGACAAGCTTTGGAAACAACGGATCTCTTGTCTTCACTACCAGCCCCGGATTGGTAGGAACAGCTTCTATGGATAGCAGTAACAATATTGTCTGTACCAATATGAATAATGAAATATTCAGAATCACCCCCAATGGAACTTATGACAGCTCATTCACTTTTGATTCTATTAACTCCTATCCTTTTACAATCATTACGATAACTTCTGTAGTTGAAAAAAATGGTCAGTATTTTATAGCCGGCCAGACCGGTACAACCGGGGAAACATTCTTCATTTCCAAACTCAACCCTACAGGATCTGTAGATTCTTCTTTCAATTATTACTCAGAAACGACTGCAGATTCAGACGGTATTACAGATATGATCATAGACAACGGTCACATCGTTGCAGGGAAAGGGTCTCATATTCTGAAGTTTTTAATCAATAACGCGACATTAGCCACAGCCGCCCAGCCTATTATCGGCCAGCCAACGATTTCCTTCGAAAATCCGGTTAAGCAGAATTTAATTTATGATACAAAGGAAACTATACACTCTATAGACATCTATTCCGGAGGCAAGATTATCAAAACAGTAAGAAGCAACCATTCAGACCTTTCTGATCTTCCGAGTGGAGTTTATCTGGTAAAAATAAGGTTCGCCAACGGGAAAGAAGCAACTAAAAAACTGATCAAAAACTAATAAAACAGCCTCTTATCTTTAAGTATACCTTGTTTAAAAACAGGTAAATGATATTATAACGATAAGAGGCTAAATTTTTATCATAACAAAGAACTCAAACAATATGAAAAAAAATTTATTATTAGCTACTCTGATAGTTCAAAGTGTTTCCGCTCAAATTATTTCTAAAGATCAAGCTTTTGCAACAAGTGGCATTTATTCCATGGCGGAAAATACAGCTTGGTCCGCAATGGTACAGAATTCTGACAGCAGCATCTTTTTTACTTATGCTAAAGAGAATACCACATCCGGCCTTAGAGATTCTTTTTTATCTAAACTTACCGTAAATGGAACTGTAGATTATTCTTTTGGAACCAACGGAACCCTTCAGCTTCCTTATTATGCATACAATAGCCAACTCAAAAAGCAATCTGACGGAAAACTATTGGTTATGGGGTTTTCTAATACAGGAGCAGCTGTAACAAGGCTCCTTCCCAACGGAACATCAGACATCACTTTCGGCAACAATGGAACTGTAATAATTCCTGAACTTTACCCAGATGGCAATGATCGTTCTTACGGAATTGTGTTTCAAAATGATAAAATTATTGTTCATGGAGTTGATAGTCCGGACGGACTGAATTTCAAACACAAAATATACAGACTCAACAATAATGGAACTATTGACACCACTTTTGGAGCCAACGGATCTGTCTTTACGCAGGGAGGCTGGTCACCCGGATCATTTGTATTACTTGATAATCAAAACAATATAACAGCAGTTACTAATAATGGTATTATGGAGAAATTTAACTCCAATGGCAATCCCAACACCAGTTTTGGTAATAATGGCGTGTTACAGATGGCTTCAGGATTAGGCTTTGCGGGTACAGTAATGATGGATAGTAACAACAGGATTGTATATTCAACTCTTAATGATGAAGTGTTTAGAATCAATCCGGACGGTACTTCTGATCCTACTTTTAATTATAATCTACCTGATCACTCAGGGATAAATGGTGGTGCCTGGATATTAAACATTACTGAAAAAGACGGCTATTATTATATTGGCGGAAATGGTGAAGGTGATTTTGCCCATACTGCATTTATTTCCAGACTTACCCAAAACGGAAATATAGATCCCAGCTTTAATTATTATTCAGAATCGGATTCTAATTTAGGAGGCATTGGTGATATGATTGTAAACAACAATAATATTATTACAATCGGAGGTCTTCATGTTGTCAAATACATCGTAAACAACACAACGCTTGCTACTAAAGAAATTACAAAAAGTAACAACAATATTGCTTTTGAAAATCCTGTAAGCCAGAACCTGATATACATCACTAAAGATAAAGTAGCTAAAATTGAGATCTTTTCTGCTCTTGGTGAACGTATGAGAACAACAAAAGAATCCCATACTCCTGTTTCAGATTTGCCTAAAGGTATTTATGTAGCTAAAGTTACTTTTGAAGATGGAAGCATCAGTACCAAGAAAATTATTAAAAATTGACAATAACAATATATGGATGATCAAAAGTATTTGCCTACTCTGAGCAGATATTTTTTATTATCAATTTAAAACTCAAAATACAATGACAAAAAATTTATTTCTAGTACTGCTTCTTACAGTACAGATTACTTTCGCACAGATTATTTCGAAAGATTCCAACTTTGCTTCGAACGGAGTTGCTGAAATTCCAAGCAATTCTATAACCAATTCTTATCAAATGGTTCAGAATTCTAATGGGGAAATCTATTTCACTTATAATATGGATGTTGCCACAGGAGTTACTCATGGATTTGTAACCAAGCTTACTCCCAACGGGACTCCAGATCCAGCTTTTGGAAATAATGGAACAGTGAAACTACCTTCTGAACCTTCTATGACTCAGATAAAGTTACAGGCAGACGGGAAACTATTAATTTTTAGTTTATTGGCCAATGCTCAAATATTAAGACTGCTTCCTAATGGTCAGATAGATCCTACTTTCGGAACAAATGGTATTTCACAGGAAATAGATGCAGATCATGATGACTACTTCAATTCGTATGAATTTATTCTTCAGAATGGAAAAATACTGGTACATGGCATCCGCAGAGGCCAAGATCCGCATCATACTATTTACAGGCTCAATGCTGATGGAAATTTAGATAACAGTTTTGGCAACAACGGATCTGTGACCACACAGGGAAATCTTACAGGCAGAACATTTGTCTTTATTGATAATCAATCCAATATTATCAGTTTCAGTGATAATATCAGCGTTATTGAAAAATTTGATTCTGATGGACATCCCATAGCAAACTTTGGAAATAATGGAACGGTACAAATAAGTATTAACGGTACGTCGGTGGGTGATGTTGGCGATGTATTCCTGGACAGTAATAATAAGATTGTTTTTTCTACTTTTCAGAATAACGATATGTTCAGGCTTAATCAAGACGGAAGCCTTGATAATACATTTAATTATGATCTCCAGACCAGTCTTGGTCTTCCTTCAGGTCCCAGAATCTTAAACATCACTGAAAAAGACGGATATTACTATATTGGTGGAGCTGCCGGAGATTCTATGTATAACAATAATTATTTCATTTCAAAACTTAATCCGAACGGTTCACTCAATTCTACATTTGGATATCATATAGAAACCAATTATGACGAGACAGGTTTAATTTCCAAATTTTTCTCAGTTACTGAAATGATTATCAATAACAATAATATTATTGTAAAGGGAAACAACAACATTGTAAAATATCTGCTTAATAGTGGAACTTTATCAACAGCGGATATTACAAAGGCTGCTCATACTATTTCTTTTGAAAACCCTGTGAAGCAAAATCTGGTTTACCAATCGAAAGAAAAAGTAAACAAGATTGAAATTTATTCTCTGGATGGTAAAGCAATAAAAACCATAAAGAATTCCGGCACTCAGGTTTCGGAATTGCCTAAAGGAATTTATATCACTAAAGTGACTTTTGAAAGCGGAAGCAGTATTAGTAAGAAGCTTATTAAGAATTAAAATATTACCTCTGGTTTTTACCGGAGGTTTTTTTTATCTGGTTAACAATCATAGGGATTTCATATTTTCAGGTTTTGGCTAAAGCTATTGGATTTATTTATCTATTTTTGAGAGAAGGTTAAAGCCTACTCTTATTGAATTTTAATGACATTTTTTTTAATTATGAAAACTCACCACTACAAAGCTATCATCCAATGGACAGGAAATAGGGGAACCGGAACCAGCGGTTATAGGGACTATGATAGAAACCATACCATTTCCGTAGAAAATAAGGCTATCATTGATGGTTCATCTGACCCTTCCTTCCGCGGAGATAAAACAAAACACAACCCTGAAGAAATGTTTCTGTCTTCTCTTTCTTCCTGTCACATGCTTTGGTATCTTCATTTTTGTTCTGAAGCAGGTATTATCGTTATAGATTATACAGATGAAGCCACCGGAATCATGGAGGAAACATCCAATGGAAGCGGTCATTTTACAGAAGTTACCCTACACCCTACTGTTATTGTTTCCGAAGAGTCTATGATTGAAAAAGCAGAAAAATTTCATCATCAGGTAAATGAATATTGCTTTATTGCCAATTCTGTTAACTTTCCAGTGAAACATATCCCTATAGTGTTAGTTAAATAACAAAATTATTTTCAAAAAGACCATTAAAAACACCAATAAAACTAGTAATCCAGCAAAAATAACTCTACAATTAACAATCAAAATTCAATAAAAAGAGATTTATTTAAATAATAATCAATAAAAATAATATTTTACTGATGAAATATTTATAAAAAAGTTAAATTATTTATCAATTTTATTCAAAATGTTAGATTTTTTTTATATTTTTATATAAACAAAACTGACCATGATGAAACCAAGATTAACTATTTTTGATGAGCCGATGTTATACACAGAGGGACTCTCAAAATTACTGACACAAAGCAAAATTTTCAACACGATAGATATCTGTAATTCACTGGAGACACTCTCCAAACATTTGAAAGATGAGCCACCCGAAATTCTTGTCATAAGCTCCAATATGTTCATGCTTACCGAGCTGTTCAAGTCTGTAGAGACCATCATCTCGGAACATAACAATATCAAAATTATCATCATTGGAAACTGCTATGATGTGATTGACATCCGAAAGCTTTTCAATAAAGGTATCAAAAGTTACCTTGATAAAACCTGCAGATATAATGAGTTTATAAAATCCATTAATGCATTGCTACTGAATGAAATTTATATTTGTGACCATGCAAAAGAAAGGATGATAAGCTTCATCAGTAATGAACAAGGAACACGGAATTTACACATCAGAGATCCGCTTACCCGTCGCGAAATGGAAATTCTTAAACTTATATGTGACGGCTTCAGCAGCAAAGATATATCCGAAAAACTCTTTATCAGCATCAATACGGTAGAAACACACAGAAAAAGAATTCTTTTGAAACTCAATGTAAAAAACACAGCAGGAGTCGTAAAATATGCGATTGAGAACCATATCATCGACTGAATGAGAAAACATCAAATGATGAAAAAAACCGGATCATATGATCCGGTTTTTTTGCCTATCCCAAAATTCTCATTAATAAAAACCTGGCAAAGAAGTGATTATTAAGGTAATGTTTCTGAGTAGAAGTCAATAGTGAAGGGGCAATTCGCTTCGCTTGTCAATTTTTCTTAGACAATGAAAGTTCACTATTGACTTCTAGTATATATCAACTTTAAAAACCTCAAACCTTCTTTCTCCTATTCATAATCCGGCATTTCCCCATTATTGAAAAGGGCAGCTCGTGAAAGGTCTGTCAGATTGCTGTTAAGATCTATCGTCATAACATTTCTTTGCGAAATGTTATCGTTGGAGGTATTCATAAAGATAACCTGTGCATTATTAGGTGAAAACCGCGGATCAAGATCATTGGTTCCCATAGTCTTTTCGCTTTCTACAGAAATATCACTGACACTGTCATTGGTAAGATTATAAATGAAGATATGAGAATCCAGCTGGCGATAATTTCCGCTTCCATCCTGATAGCCGGATATATCGCGGGTAAACAGAAGAAGCTGTCCGTCTACAGAGAAATTCAGTCCTCCGCTGGCTCCCACAGATCCAGACAATACTGTTTTAAGAGTATTTCCCATCATATCAATGACATAAATATTCGCATTATAACCGTTGTAGTCGTTGGTTTTTATGGCAATTTTACTTCCGTCATAACTCCAGTCACATTCTGAGATCAGGCTGCCATCCGGAGTTGTATAAACCAACGCCAGGCCGCTGCCATCTTTATTGATCCTATACAGCTTATTGAAATTTGAATAAATAATTTCTTTACCGTTGGTACTCCAGGCAAAATCCATTTCGTAGGTATTAAACCCAGCTACAGGAACGGTTGTTACTTTAAATGGATTGGATCCATCAGGATTTGCTGTGTAAATATGGGTACTTCCACCTTCTGTTCGGAGAAATGCAATGAGCCCTGCATTATTATTTTTCCGCGGTCGCCAACTGTTATAAGAAGAGTCTGTGAACTGAAAGCTGTTTCCCTGCTCATCACTTGACATGATGACAAAGTTACCGTTCAGTTTTCTCACATAATGATACCTGTTGGCAGGAACCGTATTAGTGGTAAATTTTCCGATTAAGCTTAAAACTGGCTGGTGAATGCCGTCCGAAACAGACACCTGCCAGAAGTAACTTACACCAAACTTCAGATTTGAAAGTGTATAATGATTAGCCTTCAAATCATTAACCTGAATCACATTAGTGTCAAGATTATTTTTAATTGTTAAACTATATTTTAAAACGTCTGCGGTATCCGGATCTGTTGCACTCCAGGTCAGTTCAACACTTAATGGCTGATTGACCGCATTATCTATCGGACTGAGAAGCTGCGGTGCTGTAGGCGGAGAATTCAGTGAAGTATCATCGTCCATTTCAAATACCACTGTTACCAGCTGATTTTGATTCTGTATGTTGACAGACTGGAAACTTGTAATATATCCTGAAAGTTCTGCCTTTACAGAATAGTTCCCTATAGGCATTGCCGCAATTTCAAAGGAACCATCCGTACCGCTAAAAACGGTTTGCGTTGTAGGGTTTGTAAAAATTTTCACGTTCGCAAGCGGTACATTACTGCCTCTTTTTACTACTTTTCCTTTCAAAATTCCTGTCTGAGCCTGTTCTACAAGGTCTTCATTACATGAAAACAGACAAAAAGTGAGAATGAATATGCTGAGTATTTTAATTAAAGTTTTCATAATTCGTGTTTTTATTTGTTTCCCAGGTAAAAATTGATTCCCAATGCAAAGCGGAGAGCCTGATCTTTTCTTTTTCCGTTGATCAGCCCTTCCCAATTGTCTTTAAAGCCAAGATCATATTGAGCAGAAGCCCTCAGTGAAAAATTATGATCAATCATATATTCAAGACCGCCTCCAAATTGTCCTTTGTACTGAGGTTTATATTTGGAATACATGGCTCCGGCCCCACCATAAATGTAGGGACTGAATTTGTATTTTGGAAAAAGCAGATATTCAAGATTCACTTCCGGCCCGTAATAGTTTCTTTTCACTATATTTTCATTCTCCAGAGTGAAGTAATTTCCATTCACCTCAACATTAAAATTAGGAGTGAGAAAGTATTTGAATCCGATTTTTCCACCGATATTCATTTTAGGATTTACATAATCATCTCTGACCTTCTGTGCTTCTACATGGGCAAATACAGAAACTTTCTGTCTGTAATTGTCAGGATATCTGTTTCCGATTACTCTTCCGTTATTATGTTCCTGTTCTTTGTTGTACTCATTGATTAACGCCTGATAGCTTGTGGTATCATCAATAGCTTTTCCCCATATTTTATCCTGAATCCCCTCTACAATAAGAGACTTTACTGATTTTTCAATAGCTTCGGTTACAGCTAACTGAATGGGTTCGTTTTGAGTAAATCCCACCTCGCCTTCCAGCAGCCTTTCTGTATCTACATACCTGAAAAAGCTCCCGTTAACACTTGTGGAAAGAATGGTTTTGGAAGTATAAACTGTTTTAAGAATTTCTCCGTTAAGAGTGGAAACAGCACGCAGATAAATGGTAATCCTGTCCTGACGATATTGAGTGGAAGCTCCAATGCCAAAATAACGGGCACCAAGGCCTCCGGTCAGGATATTACTGTCATAGGAAATGACTCCTCCTTCCAGAAGAATCCCGGCGTATAGAAGCGGAGGAAGTGACTGAGTGTTTTTATCTGCATCTTTAATGTATTCCTGACGGGTGGATCGGATGATTTGTCTTTCATTGAGCAGATTGGCTATATTTTCTCTTTCAATAGGAATAAACCAACGGCTGTCTTCAAGTGCTTTGATAAGAATAGTTGTTGTTCCCTGAGGCACTGCTGTGCTCCAGTTATTCCCGTTTTCAGAAGGTTTATACTGACCGGTCTGGTCTCTGAATTTATAAACTCCAATAACTATTTTTTCTTTGGGCAGAGGTAGTTTTTTCAGCTCTTCTGTGGAAGAAGTCACCTCTCCCATTGTTGGCTTTTCCGGATCTGAGGGTAATCCAAAGATCGAACTGCAAGCCTGTAAAACACATAGCAGAAAACTACAGAAAAAAATTCTGGTGTAAGTGTAAGTTCTCATGATAAGTCTGGTTTTAAGTTTTTATTTTATTTTGGAATTACGACCTCGGACTGATCGCCTGTACTGGTATCCAAAATATTGATCAAAAGTCCCTGATTGGTATTGGTAATCTGCAGGTAAAGCGACCCGAAAAGGTAGTTACCCGGCTGGATGTTTCCATCACCAAACTGCTCATCAAAAAGCTTTCTTGAAAGTTCACTGAGGATCTGTCTGTTGAGACTCTGAGTAAAACTGTCAAGGGAATTTACTTTATCAAGCAGATTGCTGTAATCGTTTTTTTCATCAAACTGATTCTGTGCATTGGCTGAGCTTAAAAGCCATTGATAATTAAAAGTATCTCCTCCAAATGCAGGATTTATAGGCTTATAAACAAGTTGTTGAGATTTCCCTGAGAAAATACCCGCAACAAAAATTAAAAGAATAATAAAAGTTTTCATGGCGGACGATTTTAATAGATAAATTCATTTTTTATAAGATTTTTCTTTGCTGTAAATTCTTTGATATACTTTAAGCTGAAAGCTAATTGTTCTTTCAAATAATCTTCTCCAGGATTGGTCATAAAGCTGTAAATAATCTTATCATCAATCTGGATATTGATCTGGCCGCTTGTCCCCCGAAGAGGAAGCTCGGAAATCGTAATGGCACTGACACTTTTATCCGGAAGCTGACTATACTGGATATAAAACATATCATAAAAGTCTTTTCCAACCTTGGTTTTGGTTTCGTCAATCGTAAGTCCTTTCAGTTCATAAACAGCATCATCTTCAATTCTGGCTGTTTTCTTTTTAAAAAGATCACTGTTCAGTTCAAGGCTATCCTTCGCCACTAAAGCTTTGGACTCTTCATCTCTTATATAGAGGAAGGCTTTCAGGGCATCTTTGGATTCAAGATTCACACTGATTTCAGATAACACTTTTACTTCATTCGGATTCACAGAAAACTTACCACTCTGCTGGTTATTGGAAAGATTCCCTCCATTTCCTTTTTTTATGGATATTAAAAGGTAATTCAGTTCTTTATAGACCGCTGTATTATTAATAACCACAGCTTTTATTTTTATCTGGTTTTCCAGAGTGCTGTTCTCAATTCTTGCGGTTACTTTTTTATCTTCCTGCCCATAACCCAATACAGACAGAAAGAATAAAAAAGTATTAAAACTCAGGATAGATAGAGATTTCATCATTTGTGTTTTAATAATTTCTCATAAAAATAGTCCTGTTATCTCCTTTTACATTGATCTGAATTCCGCCAGAAATGCTGTTGCTTCCCGTAATGTCAATAATATTATTACTTCCCTGTGTAATAATAGCTGCCTTGGTTTCCTTTTCTGAGAATGAATTGATAAAATAAAGAGCGTTATAGTCCCCAAGTTGCTTTACAGTAATAATTGTTTTGTTATTAAGAGAAAGTTCCGCTTTGTTATAGTCACCCAGCTGAATACTATTGGAGTAACTGGCATTCATCTCAATATTCTGTCTGGCTATAAGAGTAAAGATTGTATTACTGTTCACCTTATCCCAGTCGATTTCCTGAGCCTGCAATGGCAATACCATACAAAGAGCTAAAACACTCCATTTCAAATTAAACATGGCATTGATATTTAAATTAAAGAACATTCATAGAGACCCGGTTATAATCAATTTGACAAATCATGATTTCCCGGCATATTCAATCTTTAGAAAAAAGGAGAAACCAACCTGTAGCTTCTCCTCAACTTTAAAGATTACAGTATCTGAAAGGGCTTAATTCGACTGATTCACGATCATTGAGTTTCCATTTCCTACCTGAGTTCCAAGATGAAAATGGGAATCACCAGTTTGAGTTACCCAAGTAAAGTTACCATTACCTGCCTGAAGATCAATTGCTGTATTAGAGTTTCCTAATTGCACTTGGTATAGCTGATTAGCATTACCAACCTGTACTCCTACAGCAGTATTATCATCACCAATCTGAGCAGCAATTGCGATATTACTGCTTCCCACTTGAGTATGGTTTGCACTGTTATCATCACCTGCCTGATATTGAACAAGTATATTATTAGCACCTAACTGAAGGGCGTCAGCTTCATTTCTTCTTCCTGTCTGGATTTGGTAAGCCATATTACCGCTACCTACCTGAACGGCTGAAGCATCATTTCTTCTTCCGTCCTGATATTGAAATACACCGTTACCAAGACCTATTTGTACTGAAGAAACATCATTTCTTCTTCCGAGCTGAATTTGTTGTGTTGAATTAAAAAGACCAAGCTGCCAGGTTGAAGCATCATTTCTGTTTCCTGTCTGGCTCACATTATTTGAGTTTCCGATACCGATCTGATCTACGTCTATTGAGTTTCTGTTTCCATTACTCACGGCTGTATTCATATTGATGATACCTACCTGATCAATATCTGCAGTATTACGGTTCCCATTCTGTGTTAAAGAATTCATGTTCAAAAGACCTGTCTGGTCTACAGTAGCTACGTTCAAGTTTCCTGTTTGGGTAGTCACATCAATATTAGATTGTGCAAAACTGAAACTCATGGCGATTAGTGTAAATACACCTGTAAGTAAATTTTTCATCTTAGTAAAAATTAATTGGTTAATAGTGAGACAAAGGTATATGCTATACTCAAGTGAAAAACCACCATCAAAGTGTAAATTCTAAAAGTCACTACTTACCGTTGATAAACTCACCATTTATGGTATTGATGAGGTCATGGATTTCAGTTACGTAGAAACACGGTATATAGAATATCAATTGTGAATAACTAATTCGCTTCGCTTGTAGATTTTGATAGGAAATAGTTATTCAATATTGAGTTTAAGGTTTAAGAGTACCGGGATAATAGTCAGCAGTCATGCACGATTCACTTGTGAAGCAAAATTGACTATTGATCTCTCCCATTGGTTAATTAATGTTAAGGCCTTTATTTCTTCAGGAATATATTGTTAAATTTGAGCTATGGAAAATTTTGGAAAAGATTTATTAAGGAAAATAAAAAGTGTAGAGCTTCCCGGTGAACCCGCTCACGGAGTATTCTCGCCTCCCTATCGTCCCGTTTTTACATATGATGATGTACTGGCAAAAAATCCCAAATTTGCAGCAGTGAATATTGTATTGTATCTGAAGGATAATGAATGGTATTTTCCATTGATCCAAAGAACCATTAATGAACATGACAGACACAGCGGACAGATCTCATTACCTGGCGGAAAACGTGAAGAAATGGATCAGGATTTTGCTGAAACTGCAGTTCGGGAAACTTCTGAGGAAATTGGGATAGACAAGCATTATGTGAGAGTTATCCGGGAAATGTCTCCTATCTATATTCCACCAAGTAATTTTTACGTATATCCCTATATTTCGTATACTAAAAAGAATCCACTTTTCGTTCTTCAGCAGACTGAAGCGGTTGAAACCATAGAATTTCCAATCACTTCTTTCTTAAATCTGTCGGACACCCCTGAACTTATGGCACTCCCAAGTGCCGGTGGACAGGAAGTTCCTGTTATCAACTTCAACGGATATATTATCTGGGGAGCTACAGCAATGATATTAAGCGAATTCAGCCAGTTGCTGAAAAAAATGTAACTTTGCACTACCGTGTTTAATTAAAAAATGGCGAAGAAAAATATTTTCACCGATGCATTCGGAACACCTTATTTTTTAAAAAGGTTTATTATTTTTATTTTAGGAGTTGTATCCTACAGAAGGTTCAACGGCTTTAATAAGTTAAAAATAACCGGAACAGAGCACCTTGTAGATCTTCCGGATTCCAATGTATTGTTTGTATCTAACCACCAGACTTATTTTGCTGATGTAGCTGCAATGTATCACGCTTTCTGCGCCGTAAATAATGGATATTTAAATACGATTAAAAATCCGATCTACCTGCTGAATCCAAAGATCGATTTTTACTATGTAGCAGCAGAAGAAACCATGAATAAAGGGATTCTCCCTAAAATATTCAAAATTGCAGGAGCTGTAACGGTAAAAAGAACATGGAGAGCAGAAGGGAAAAATGTCAACAGAATGGTAGACATGAGTGAGGTAGACAATATCATGAAAGCACTGGACAACGGTTGGGTAGCCACCTTCCCTCAAGGAACTACATCTGCCTTTGCCCAGGGACGAAGAGGAACTGCCAAATTGGTAAAGAACCAGCGTCCTATTGTTATTCCGATTAAAATCAACGGATTCAGAAGAGCATTTGATAAAAAAGGACTTCGTGTAAAGGTTACCGGTGTAAAACCTACCATGGAATTCAAAGCTCCCCTGGATATAGATTATGATAATGAAAAAGCACCGGAAATCCTATTGAAGATCATGACAGCCATTGAGCAGACTGAGGACTTCAATATATTACACAATTATGATGAAGAACTTAAAGCTAAAAAATTAGAACAAAAGGACTCAGATAATTAAAGTAAATTAAAATTATGAATAGAATAATTGGAATCTTATTCGCCATCATAGTATTTGTTTCGTGCAACAGCCAGAAAGTATATTCTGATTTCGATATCAGCTATTCGAAAAGTGGTGGCTATGCTCCTGTATATGAAAACCTGCTGATTAAAGGTAATAATGTACATTACTCCTTTGAAGGGCAAGGAAAAAAATACAAGCAGGATTTTAAAATTTCAACAGAAGATCTGAAAAAACTGGATCAGGTTCTTTCCCAGAATAATTTCAGAAGAATACAGGAAGACCGTAAAAAATTATACGATAATATTTCTACTTCGATCAATATTAAAAAAGGACCTAACGAAGGCAGTAAAACGGATGCCAGTATGATTATTCCCAATTATCAGACCAATTGGAACAACATCCTGGAGGCCTTCCAGCAGATCATTAATACTAATATTAAAAAACAGTAAATACAATTGAAAACCCACTTCATTGCTATTGGCGGAAGCGCCATGCACAATCTTGCCATCGCACTAAAAGATAAAGGATATCAGGTTACCGGTTCGGATGATGCTATTTTTGAACCGTCAAAATCCAGATTGGAGAAAAAGGGAATATTACCTCAGGAAATGGGTTGGTTCCCTGAAAAAATCACTTCAGATATTGATGCTGTCATCCTTGGTATGCATGCTCATCAGGATAATCCTGAACTGGCAAAAGCAAAAGAATTAGGGTTAAAAATATATTCTTACCCGGAATTTTTATACGAACAGTCTAAGAATAAAACCAGAGTTGTCATTGCCGGATCGCATGGGAAAACAACCATCACATCAATGATTCTTCACGTTCTGAATTTCCACCAGAAAGATGTAGACTTTATGGTAGGTGCCCAGTTGGAGGGCTTCGACTGTATGGTAAAACTGACTCAGGATAATGATTTCATGGTCCTGGAAGGTGATGAATATCTTTCTTCTCCTATCGACCTGCGTTCCAAATTCTTGTTATACCAACCGAATATTGCTTTAATGAGCGGTATCGCATGGGATCATATCAATGTTTTCAAAACTTTTGATGATTATATCGATCAGTTCAGAAAATTTGTCACAAGCATTACTCCAGGTGGAGTTTTAGTCTATAATGAAGAAGATCCGGAAGTAGTAAAAGTAGTGGAGAATGCTGAAAATTATTTCAGAAAAATCCCATACAAAACACCTGAATATGAAATCAACAACGGTAAAGTATATCTAAAAACCGAAATGGGAGATGTTCCTTTATCTGTTTTCGGAGCCCACAACCTGCTGAACATGGAAGGTGCAAGACATATCTGCCGACAGCTGGGCATTATGGATGAAGATTTCTATGAAGCGATCATGAGTTTTAAAGGAGCTTCCAAACGTCTTGAAAAAGTAGAAAGAGAAGATAAGGGTACATTATATAAAGACTTTGCCCATGCTCCAAGTAAGGTAAAAGCTGCTGTAAAAGCATTCAATGAGCAGTTCAAAAACGAAAAGAAATATGGTTTTCTTGAACTTCACACCTATTCCAGCCTAAATCATGCCTTTTTAGAGCAATATGACCATGCTATGGACGGATTGGATGAGGCTGTGGTCTTCTATTCTGAAGATGCATTAAAGATCAAAAGAATGGAGCCAATCTCTCCGGAATTTATTAAAGAAAAATTCAGAAATGAAAACCTGAGAGTTTTTACCAATGCTGAAGAACTTCATGCTTATTGGAATACACTTGATAAAACAAACGGGGTGTACCTGATGATGAGCTCAGGAAACTTCGGCGGACTGGATCTGACGAAATAATTTTACCCTACTAATAAGTAATTGATAATAAGATCACTTTTATGATCTATTCTCAATAAAAAATTAAAACCCCTTTCAGTTTGAACTGAAAGGGGTTTTAATTTTCATCTGTTATCTATAAAATATTTATTAACACAAAATACATACTGGAGTATAAAATATTTTCAACATATCACAACGTAATATATTC
>NZ_QNVT01000045.1 GCF_003385515.1 Chryseobacterium pennae
TATCATCACCGATGAACTGGAAGACAATGTGATAGCTATGTACTCCAAAGGCATGAGTACACGCGATAGTTGCAATTATATAAAGGAATGTCATGGATATTTCAGCTACAGGAAGGGAGGAAAAAAATCACTCTCAATATGTAGGGCTGTACCAAGCTTATAGCAAAAAGATTTAATCCCCATGCATCACAGTTATTGGCTTCAAACCAAAAATGGGATAAATTTTACACTTTAATACGTAATCAGTTGATTATCATTAAGATTTAAAAACTAACATATTATCTTCAATTGAAAAATTCTTATTTTGTGAATAAGATAGAGCATTTAATACTAAAAAAACATCAATAATCTCTTTTTAATTTATCATTTTTTGAGATTAGGCTTTAAACCAAATATGGGACAGGATGTCCACTAAACCTTATCCTTAACTGATTTTTAATGAATTAATTTTAACAATATCAAAAAATGGCTAGTTTATACATGAAAATTGAAAGTGAGAGATTTGATTACTAAATAATCTTTTGTTCTTATAAGATCATGTAGATTAGTGTTTTTTTTGGCTGTTTTGTATTGGGAAAGAGATAAAATATTAGCTGGATTTGTGAGTTTTTAGATGTTTATTTAAAGTTTTAGTCTATTAATTTAAAGCCGATTCCTCTGATGTTTAATATCTCTACAGAGGAATCAAGAACAAAGAATTTACGCAAACGTGTTATATAGACATCCATGCTTCGTGCTGTAAAAATATTATCGTCTCCCCATAACTTAAGCAATGCCATTCTACGTTCAAGTACCTGATTTTTATGAATAATCAACAGATTTAATAATTCGGCTTCTCTCTGAGATAAATTAATGGTTACATTGCTGTGGACAAGTTCGAGTCTTTTAATATTAAATTGGAATTTACCAATTGTATTATCTATTAAGGTATCTGAACTACTTTCAATAGGATCTACTGAAGTTCTTCTTATTAATTTTTTTATTCTTAATATAAGTTCTTCCATACTAAAGGGCTTTTTCATGTAATCATCAGCACCAATTTCCAATCCTTTTATAACATCAGCAGTTTGTGATTTAGCCGACAAAAAAATAATAGGAACTAAATCGTCTACTTTTCTAATGTCTTCAACTAAAGAAAAACCATCCTTTCGGGGCATCATGATGTCTACTACACAAATGTCGGGTTGGTTATTTTTAAATTTCACCCAACCTTCAACACCATTATCTGCAATCTCTATTTCGAAACCCTTCATTTCTAAGGTTTCTTTCACGACCATTGCCAACATCGACTCGTCTTCTACTAATAAGACTTTTATTTTATTCATTTGTTTGGTAATTTTATAATAAAAGTAGTCCCTGAATTTAATTTGCTTTTAACAGTAATCTCTCCATTTAATTTATTTATAAGCGTCTTTACAAAGCTCAAACCTAATCCATACCCTTTCACATCATGAAGATTTCCGTTAGGAACCCTGAAAAATTTATCAAATATATAAGGAAGGTATGCGGAATCAATTCCTTTGCCATTATCTTCAACATGAAATTGAACTCCATTTTTAATTGGAGAGACCATTAGGAGAATATCGACTCTATTATCAGCATATTTTACTGCATTATCCAGCAAGTTAGAAAGCATGGTCTCAATTATATATGGATCAGTGTAAAGATCGTTTTCTTCTAATTGATTGGTATATTTTATATTGACATCTTCATTAGTAGTAAATCTATTGATGATGGATATGATTAAATCATTTAACTGTACTTTAACAAGTTTGGAAGGATCTAAGCGATCATTATATTGTGCAATATCCAGTATCCTGTCTACATTATGATCCAGTTTCTTCAGAATATCATGATTAAGGGTAAGGTATCTTTTTGCCTTGTCGGTATCATTAATGGCATTGAAATTTAGCAAAGCTTCATTTGATGACTTCAATATTGATATCGGAGTACGAAGCTCATGGGTCATATTGTTGATAAAGTCATTTTTAATATCATCCAGTTTCAATTGTCTTTTTATCGTGAGGGCCATAAAATAATAGCTTCCCACTGATAATAGAATAAGAATCAGGGAAACGGATAGCGAAACTATATTTTGTTTCATTATGAAAATATTAAAATTATTAATCTGGACTTTTATCAGTGTATTATTTTTTGATAACTGCACAGGGATGTAGAAAACATTTTTAAGTGGAATTTTGTCATGACTTAAAGAAAGATTAAAACTAACATCAATATTATTTCTGCTCAATTCTTGGTTTATTATAGGAGCCAATTCTTTCAAATTAACTGACTTCAATGTTGATGCTTTTAACTGCAAAAGCATTTTTTTTATAATTGGCAATTGTTCTGTAGGTATTTGAATGGGATATATTAGCATTCGGTAAGGTTGTTCCTTTATAGTATCCTTGTTTTTCTTTTTGGGATCAACATCCCATTTCTTTGTCGCGTAATATATGCGTTGATCGTCATTTCTTATAACAGGTATTGAATCGAGTTGCTTGAGCTGATAAATCTCAATACTTTTTTTCAGCGTATTATCTATTGCTTTATTTAAATTTTTCTCTGCAGTTTTATATGAATTAAATAGCCAGTATAACTGAAAAATGAAAATGCAGCATACAGTAATGGATGCAATTAAAAATACTTCTTTTAATTTCTTATTCATTTTTTGTTCGGTATTTAAGGTGTAGAAGTTATCAAAATATTTACAGCTATCACAAATGTACAACTTATTTGGACTGTGATTTACAGTGGTTAACACTAGTTAACACTAGTTAGTAGTCGATTAACAATTTAGCTTATAGGACTTCTTTAAGTTTGCACTATCAATTAATCAAAAATGTATTAGTAAATAGGTAGATAATGATTATAAAATTATTAAGGTTCCTATAATGTAAAAAAAATGGAAATGAAAAGTAAAAATTGGTTTTTATTAATTCTCCTATTTTTAGCGATAGGACTCAACGCACAGATCAAAAATCCTGTAAAATTTAAATTTACAGTCAATGATCTGGGAAACAATCAATACGAAGCTGTATTGAATGCAACGATGGAAAGTGGATGGCACATTTATTCAAAAGACCTGCCTGAAGATACAGGAATCCCAACTGAATACAAAGTTTCCGGAAAGAATATCGAGCTGATCGGAAAATTTACAGAAACTGGGAAAAAGAATGAAGAATTTTCTGAAGCCTTCGGCGGAAAGATTGTTTTCTATTCTAATGCTGCAGGATTCAAACAAAAATTCAAATTAAAAGATCCTACAAAACCGGGAGATGTTATTTCTGAGATCACTTATCAAACTTGTGATGACCGGGTTTGCCTCGCTCCAAACACCTTGGAGTTCAACCAAAAAATTACCCCAAAAGGAGTTTCTGAAACAGCGGTTCCTGAGGATATCAAAGCAGGCGCTAAGGATTCTGTAAAAGCAGTAGAAACAGTCACCAATAATCCTGTAAAGAGTGAAATAACTATTAATAAGGAAGTTTCCAAGCTTGACCCTAAGAATTTAAAAATTGAAACGCTTGATTTTAAAAATCCTTTAACGGAATGTGGAACTGCTTCAATAAAAGTTTCTGAAAACTATTGGACGTATCTGTTCTTAGGATTTATCGGAGGGCTGATTGCCTTATTAACACCGTGTGTTTTCCCGATGATTCCACTTACCGTTTCATTCTTTACCAAAGGAAGTAAAAACAAAGCCAAAGGAAAAAGAGATGCTCTTATCTATGGATTCTTCATCCTACTTATTTTTGTTTTATTAAGTGTTCCTTTCCATATTATTGACGGTATTGCAGGAAATATCTTTAATGAAATTTCTACCAGCATATGGTTGAATATCACATTCTTTATTATATTTATTTTCTTCGCAGGAAGTTTCTTCGGATACTATGATATCACCCTGCCAAGCTCTATCGCCAATAAATCTTCAAAAGCAGAAGAGGCAGGAGGAATCATTGGTATTTTCTTTATGGCTTTAACGCTGGTTATCGTTTCATTCTCTTGTACAGGTCCCATTTTAGGAAGTTTATTAGGAAGTGCTGTTACAGGTTCTACGAATGTACCCATGTTATTAACTTTTGCACTAGCAGGATTTGGATTAGCTTGGGCAATTATTTTTGGACTTTTAGCATTATTCCCACAAGCTCTGCAAAGCCTTCCAAAATCAGGAGGATGGATGAATACGGTGAAAGTGGTTTTAGGTTTTGTAGAATTGGCTTTGGCTTTAAAATTCTTATCCAAAGCAGACTTAGTGTCTAAAACATTCTTCTTAAAAAGAGAACTGTTCATAGCCATCTGGATTGTTATTGCCATAGGCTTAGCCTTATATTTATTCGGACTGATCAGATTCCCGCATGACGACAAAAAACCAAAAATTTCTATCGGAAGAAAAGTTTTGGGTGTATTGGGAGTAGGATTTGTTATTTATTTATTCCAGGGGTTAATTCCTTCAGAACGTCCAAAACTTCAATTATTAAGTGGTATTCTGCCTCCGTTGAACGTTAGCTATTTCCATGATGAGAAAGACGGCATATTGGGAATGCATCCTGAACATGACTTCTTCACCGCGATTGAAATTGCTAAAAAAGAAAGCAAGCCTATCCTGATTGACTTTACGGGCTACGGATGTGAAAACTGTAGAAAAATGGAGGAATTCGTATGGAGCGAACCGGACATTTTACCTATTCTTCAGAACGATATTGTACTGGCTTCTCTGTACGTAGATGATAAAGAAGAGATTCCTGAAGCTGAACAGACTAAAATCGACCTTGGAGAAGGACAGATTAAAAAAGTAAAAACAATCGGTGACCGATGGAGCTTATTCCAACAGGTGAATTTCAATAACAATTCCCAGCCGCATTATGTTTTGGTAACTCCGGACGGAAAAGTAATCAATACTCCTGTATCGGGGTATATGCCGAAAGAGGATTTCAAAAAATTCCTTGAATGTGGAGTCAATTATTACAAAAAAGTAAAATATTAAATAAAAAAGCATGAAAAAGTTAATCGTTTTATTACTAATCATCTTTGGAGCTTGTACCTATGCCCAAGGAATTAAATTTGAAGAAAGTAAATTTGCAGATATTCTAACTAAGGCTAAAAATGAAAATAAACTTGTCTTCATTGATGCTTACACTACATGGTGTGGGCCATGTAAATTAATGGCAAAAAATATTTTTGTTCTTCAGTCTGTAGGAGATTACTACAATTCTAATTTTATTAATGTAAAAATTGATATGGAAAAAGGGGAAGGGAGAGATATTGCTAAAAAATATAATGTTTTTTCTTTTCCAACCTATTTATTCCTCGATGGAAACGGCGAAGTAGTTTTTAGAAGTGGGAGCAGTCTCACCGAGCAAAAATTAATACAAGTAGGAAAAGATGCTCAAGATCCAACTAAACAACTTGCACTATTAAAAAAGAGGTTTAATGAAGGAGAAAAAGACCCCACTTTCTTAAGAAACCTATTTATAGTTTCGGTCGAAGATCAGGAATTTTCCAACAAAATAGTCAATCGGTATTTTAAAGGAAAAAAAAATATAGAGAGAGAAGATTTAAAAATGTTTGAAAATAAGATGGATAATACTGACACACCACTCTATAAAATATTTAAAGAGAGAAAAGCAGAGATTTTAAAACTTATACCACAGGATAGGTATAATATGATGAATGAGTATGCCATAAACTCGACTCTTTTATCAAAATATTACGATGAAAAAACAAAAATAATTAATGAACCACTTTATTTGAGTGAAGCCGAAAAATATTATGGAAAAGAAAAAGCACTCACACTTCTACAAAGTCATAAAATAAGCATCGCATTGAAGAACAATGATATACCGACTTTTGAAAAATTATCATTAGAATTTCTTAAAAATTATACTGAAATTGATGGTAATAGACTTGCTGCATTTGCTTTGTCTTTTTTTAAAGAAGTAACTAATAGATCTTCCTTAGAAAAAGCAATTCAATGGGCGCTAGAGTCTGTAAAGAAAGGTCAGAATTATATAAATACAGAAACATTAGCTAATCTTTACAATAAAGTTGGAAATAAGAATGATGCAAAAATATGGGCTGAAAAGTCCATTGAATTGGCAAAAAAAGAGGGACAAGATTCTTCTGAGGCACAAAAATTAGTAGACAGTTTAAAATAAAATTAGACTTTGGAATAAATAAGGTTGATTGTTCATCTTATAACTTGTTTAGATTTTGTCTAAATATTTATATAAAGTTCAGACCCGTTGTGCATTATGCTTGAAAAGAAATAAGTTGTTCATTTGAACGAAAAATCAGTAAATTGTTTTACCACAAAACATTTACAATGAACAACTTAATTTCAAATTACGAAAGAATTTTGGAAGTTTTAGAATAATTTCAGATGACACACTTTTATCTTACCAAAGAGGTGTTCGCCGAATGAATGATTTGGAGGTTGTAAGCCGAGCCTTGACAGCTGAATATATGGGAATTGATAGCGAGAATCATTTATTCCGTTAGCTTCCTATTTTATGAGCAAGAAAATAGAGCGCAGTGTTTACAATCAAAGAAAGCGAAAATTATCTATTATTTTAAATATCAGCTATATTGACCAGTCGTTTTCAATTTAAATTGTAATAGCCAGTATTTAACCGGACAGTCAATTCATTTAGTGTACGTCAGCTAAGTCTCTATTAATCTGTTTATTCTGTTGTGTTTTAAGCCAATCAAACTAAATATTATCACTATTCGTGGTATTGTTAGTTTGATTTTCTATTAATGTTTCTAGCATACGTTCTTTAGCTAGGTAAATGCTACCTTCAAAAGTCTGCATAGGAGTTTTCCCATAACAAAATTTATCTGTATGTGTTCTGTCCTGGTTATAATATAGCATCCAATTATCCAGATCAGCTTGCAGTTCCAGAACCGTCCTATACACTTTTTTCCGGAAGGCAACAGCATAAAACTCTTCCTGTATAGTGCGGTAAAAACGTTCACATATCCTATTTGTTTGTGGGCTTTTAGCTTTAGTACGCGTATGGTCGATATCCTCTATTGCAAGATATAATTGATATTCATGCTGATCTCTAACTCCGCAATATTCCGTGCCACGATCAGTGATAATTCGTAATAATCTAATATCCTTCTATTTAAAAAATGGCACAACTTGATCATTTAACATATCTGCCGCAACTAAAGCATTTTTTCTATCATATAACTTAGTCATAGCAACTTTAGAATAAATATCTGTAAATGTTTGTTGATAAATATGTCCAACACCTTTGATATTACCTACATAATATGTGTCTTGAGCACCAAGAAAACTAGGGTGGAATGTCTCAATCTCACCATATGATTTTTTTTCTTCTTTAGCCCTTTCTAAAACTGCTAACTGTGATTCCGTAAGAAGAATACCTTCTTGAGCAGACTTAGCCTCCAATGCTTTAAGACGAAGTTTGAAAGTTTGTAAGTCGTGACGTAGCCAAATGCTTCTAACAACAACTGGAGAAATCAATATTCCCTTCTTTTTTAATTCATTTGATACACGTAATTGACCTAAGGCTGGTTGATCAATTGCTAAATTAACTATAGCTTGCTCTATAGTTGCTTCGACTCTGTTTTTTAAGATAGGTTTCTTCTTGATAACTCTTGAAGAGCCTGTTCCCCAACTTGCTCGTACAATTCTTTGAAGCGGTAAAACCTATCTCTAGAATACATGCACGAGAGACATTTCCAAGGTGATGAGCCTACTCTAAAACACCTAACTTGTTTTAATGATTTTTTCTTGTGTAGTCATAATTCTAATTTCTGATTCAGTTATTAATTTATCATAACTGTCAGATTAAATCTTGACTACTTCAATTTAAATTGACCATACAGTTTCAGTTTAAATTGACCACCTAATTTCGGGGTAAAATAACCTCCGCTTTTTTACATTGAACTACTGTTTGTTCATGAGTTATTTATTATTCAAATATAAAAATATTAAGATTTACTTACTGTTTTGTTCTTTCTCATGGATTCACCGTGCAGCTCAAGACGATGAGCCTGTCCAGAATAGCGTCCGCTATTATTTTTTCTCCAATAATATCATACCACCCTGAACTGGGATTTGTGAAGTTACAATGATAGACCCGTTATTATGGCGGTCTTCAATAATCTCTAAAAGAGTAATACTGTTACTGCTGTCTAATGCCTGAAGCCCAAAGTCATCCAGTATAATAGCGTCCTGCCTTTGGATTTTGGCAAGTTCCCGGAGATAAAAACCATCAGCTTTAGCTATTTTTAATTTGGCAAACAGCTTGGTGGTATTAAAGTAATTGACCTTAAACCCCTCTATATATGCCTCATATCCTAATGCTGTAGCCAAATAGCTTTTTCCGACTCCGGTACTGTCAGTAATTAAAATATTTTCATTTTTCTCTACAAATTCACATTCTCCCAAACGCAGCACCTGATTACCTTCAAAATTACGGGAAGTATCAAAATGAAGACTTTCAATGCTTGATTTGTAATGGAATTTAGCATTTTTAATGCTTCTTTCTATACGTCTGTTGTGTCTTTCATCCCTTTCTGCATCGATAAGCATTGATATAAATTCATCAAGGGGGTAATGTTCGGTTTTTCTACTTTCAATGGCTGTTTTAAAAGCATTATGCATCACGTAAAGATTCATCTGCTTCATTTTTGTTACTGTGGTTTCATTCATACTTGCAAAATTTTATTAAATTATTATTAGTTGTAATATTGTTTCCCCCGGATGTTATGATGTTGGGAAAGCTGCTGTTCCTGATTTTCAGGAGCTACGGTGTCTAGGTTGTTTTCTAAAATTTCCTGTATCGTTTTAAAGTTGTATATCTTAAAATCCAGTGCCCGTTTACAGGCACCAATTAATCTCTCTGTGTCTACTTTCTTTTCAAAACCCAATATCCTCATACAGCTTTTATAGGCGTGCTCAAGATGATTTCGACTTTCAATGATTTGTAGGATATACCCTTGTACAGAAGGATCAATATTGCCCGCCCATTCAATAAGCCTTTCGGCACTCCATTGAGAGACAAACCGGTGGGTACTGGCCAGATGCTCCGAAGAGGTAGTATAGGCATAAGGTTTATGGCTTCTTTGGTAGGTCGCTATTCTGTTGTATTTGTAGTAAATTTCCACAGCCCCGGATGTATATAAAAGTTTTACTTTTTTCCTTATATACTGATAAGGAACTCTGTAATAGATCTTATCCTGACTCAGCTGAACATGTCCGTTCTGCATCACGGTAGCAAAAGACTGGTATTTAATCTCAAAATGTTCTGTGGGGTAGAGCACGCAGCTCGTGTCTTTCATCTCCTATAAATCCAGACGGGGATAAGGACATCCGGTGAGTTTGCGGCGATTATGAGACTCTATCAAACTTGATATTTCCCTGTTGAGATCCTCTATATTGTAGAATTTCTTTTCATTAAGAGGCACATAAACTCTTGTGTGTAGTATTTTCACAACGCCCTCTACCAAAGCTTTATTTTTCGGTTTGTAAGATCGGGCAGGAAGAATCGTCGTGTCATAGTGTTCCGCAAGATCCAATAAGGTTTCATTGATCTGAGGTTCATAGCGACAACTTTTTGCAACCGCAGATTTTAAATTATCAGGAACAATAGCCGCTGGAACTCCCTGAAAAAAACGCATTGAATTTTCTACAGAGCGTACAAAATCTTCTTTTTTCTGACTAGGGGAGGCTTAAGCATAAGTGTACTGGCTGGATCAAAGGATAGCTACAAAAAATTGCACTTCTTTTTCTGCTCCTGTTTCTTTATCAATAATGCAAAGGGTTTGGCTTGCGTCATCGATATACATTTTGTCTCCAGATTTGTGCTCAATGTGCATCGCTGGATTAACCCGCTTACTCCAGAGTTTGTAGTAATACCTGAATCGAGTGCGACCAAGACCATCAGGATAAAGACCAATAAACTTCTCCCACATATGAAGAGTCGTAACCCCTACTTTTTTAAGCTCTCTTTCCATTTGTGGAAAAAAAGAATATAAAGTCTCTAATCTGGCATTCACGGGAACCGTTTTTCCTGAAGAAAACAGTTCTTCCAGTTCTGTATCACTTTTCGAATCAATGGCTTCAAAGGTTAGACCCTGTAATTCAAATAATGAGATATACTTCTTTATCGTGTTTCTGGAAAGGGAAAGATAATTACTTATAAATAATTTACTCTTGCCATCACAATACAATTTAATTGCTTTTCTAATTTTACTCATGTCTGTTATTTTGTTGGCCATAATTCGATATTTTTTAACGAATGTATGGGCATAACTCAATGAATAAAGCAATAGTAGTATTTGGATAATTATTCTAAAATTGTAGGTGGTCAATTTAAACTGAAAATGCATGATCAACTTAAACTGAAAAATGTTGTCAGTTTGAACTGAAATTATGTGATCAATTTTACCGTTTTTTCCACCAACATTTTTTCAATTATTTAGGACGTTACTGAAGGATTTCTATAATCCATTAAAAAATGTAGAAGATTTAACATTTAGGTAACCATATTGCCTAATAGATGAGTCATAATTTTCTTGCTCTTTCTCTTTTATAAATGTAGCAGCATATGATATTAATTCTATTTTAACAACTATGTCACTTTAATTGTTTAGAAATCAAAGACTTAGTTTAATGAAGGGTGTTTGTAGTACCTCTTTTTTTAATTATCAAAAGCTTGATTAATATATTTGATGAAGAAAAACATAGACCAGCTATAATTAATGTGCAACACAAACATATATATAATGGATTGAAAACGTTAGAATCATAATTTCTCATGCGTGTTTCTGAACAAAGGTTGTAAATAAATAATAGGTATCATTTAATCAATCTTATCTATTATTTTAACCTTTGTTGATTCCTAATTTAAACTTTGGTTTAGAAATAATAATAACCTTGATCTACTGCTTTTACCATGCAGTAAACGGATATTAATATTGTAATAGCGTAAAGAAGGCTATGTTGTAACCATACGGCCTAAATTTAACTCAAAATTTAATAAAAAAATATGAAAAAAATTTTTACCTGCTTCTTTTTTATTTCTTTCTTTACTACGATTGATGCACAATATTGTATAGCAAGGTCGTCGTCACCATTCTCTAGTAATGCACATATACGCAATGTCACTGTCAACCCAACGAACTCTGGACAGATGTCCAGCAATTCTGGATTCAGTAACCATACAGACTATAGTAACGACTCTAATAGGCAGATTACTCTGGTCAGAGGTTCTATAAACAACACAATTTCTATAACTAAAAATATATCTGGATTACAAAATCTAGCACTAGGAGTATGGATTGATTTTAATCAAAACGGAATTTTTGAGACAGGTGAACGCATATTAACATCACCAAATAACAGTATATCACTTATCACGGGCTCGTTTGGAGTTCCAGCTGGATCCTACAATGGTACGCTTACGACTCGTATGCGTGTTGTTGCCAACGAATCTAATTTTGCTATTGCTGCATGTGGGGTATTTGCGTGGGGAGAAGTTGAAGATTATGCAGTGAAATTTATAGATCCACCTTGTAATGGTGTACCAGGGAATATCTTAGTTTCCAACATTACATCTACCACTGCAAATATATCGTGGAATGCCACAACAAATGCTACTTATGTACTAAGATATAGAGTTGCCCAAACTAATATATGGACTATGGTTACTTTGACGAATCCGCCTATCAACATATACAGTTTCACAGGATTGAGTGAGCAGACTCAATATGAAGTTCAGGTCGCAGCCGTATGTAATGGAACGCAGGGAGTTTATTCCCCTTCAATAACATTCACTACACCGCCTTTGCAATATTGTGGCATGTCCGGAACAGGATCTAATGATCATATTTCTAATGTGAGTGTATTTTCCTCAAACCTAGGTGTACCGATTATGAATAATAGTTCTTCGCAAACTAATTATATTAAGTACACAGCACCCAATACCTTAGTTACTTTAGATATTGGATCTCAGAATAATAGTATTTCTGTACAAAAAAGCTGGACAGGGGGGCTTACCAATGGCGCTGCTATTACAGCCTGGATTGATTTTGATAGAAATGGAGTTTTTGAATTGTCAGAGCAAATTTTTGTTTCCCCTGCAAGTACAGTCAGTCCGGTTGCTGCTACATTTGCTGTTCCTCCAAATGCTTATTCAGGACCTTTAACAACCACAATGAGGGTTGTACTGCAGCGAGCAGGTGCTCCAGTAATGTGCCAGAATGCTGTTAATGGAGAAGTAGAAGATTATACAGTTAAATTAAGACCATGTAGCTACAGCCAACCTAATCAGCCCACAATTACCTCTACACATAATTCTGCTACAATCAGCTGGACTGGTGTAACAAATAATGTGAGTTATGTTGTAAGATATAGAATTCAGGGACTATCTGCAGGACCATGGACATTGTTATATGCTTCAACTCTTTTGGGAAATATTCCTCTTATTGTGACTGGATTGGCTTCTGCAAAAACTTATGAAGTGCAGATTGCAGCTGTATGTGGTGATGTTGTAGGTCCATTTACTCCTATTAAGACGTTTGAAACAAGATGTGATCCTACACCTCCAAACATTACCATCAGTAATGTTACAGCAAACTCGGTGTTAGTGACTTGGACCCCGCTTGCCGTTGGACCTGCATATGTTATGAGGTGGAGAAAAGTAGGAGAAACAGGATGGCTTAATCCTGTAATTAATCTACCTGTGCAGCCTGCTAACACATATACCCTAAGTAGTCTGAATCCAGACACAAAATATGAAATACAAATCGCGAATCAGTGTTCTGGGGAAAATACTTTGAATGCGTATTCAACCCCGGTAGTATTTACGACCATAAGGATATGTAAACTCTCTCCTTTAGGACTTACCGTTATTAATTCTACCCCTACTACTGTGGAAATTAAATGGGATTCTTTCCCAGGTTCCACATATCTGCTGAGATATAGAAAAGTAGGAATTCCCAGTTGGACTAATATTATGACAACAAATAGTAGTTATACCATAACAGGACTGGCAGAACTTACGAAATATGAAATGCAGGTCGCAAATATGTGTAGTGGTATTTCAGGAGATTTTACGCCTCTTTATTTATTCATTACCCCAACTGTAAAATACTGTCCTATGGCTGCAGAAAATGGGAAAGAAGAATATATTTCAAAGGTAACAATTATTCCAAATGGAAAACAAGTAATGGAAAACATCTCAGAAGCTTCCAATTATACCAACTATACAGAAACTCCTTCTGCTTTCATACAATTGATTCAAGGATCTGTTGATAATGAAATTGTCATCGAAAAGAAATGGTTAGGAGCAACACGCGATGAAGGTATTGCTGTATGGATTGATTTCAACAGAAATGGGTATTTTGATATTGACGAAAAAATCTTTGTGTCCCCCCCAAATACAGCTAATGTTGTAAAAGGAAAATTCTCTGTACCAGCAGATGCATTTATTAGTATGACTGATTACAAATATGTTATTATGAGGGTGGTTATGCAAAAGGGAAGTGTTCCTTTAAATTGTACAAGTTTTGACAATGGAGAGGTTGAAGACTATAGTGTAAAAATCTCTAAGCAGACTGTTCCAAATCCGGTTAACCAGAATGATGTTTTAATCTATCCTAACCCTGTAAGTACGGTATTACATATAACGAATATCAGTAAAAGAGCGGAATACAAGATATATAATACCGTAGCGCAAATCATAGACCAAGATATTTTGCTGAACGGTGAGATCAATGTGGGCGAGCTTAGAAATGGTGTTTATGTAATCGAAATTGAAGACAATGGTAAGTCTCTTCAGAAAAAATTTATCAAAAAATAAAATTGTAAATAATGAAAAAAATTCTTTTATTAAAATCTCTTGCATTTGCTTATCTTTTAAATGCACAAAGTGTTGTATACAGCTATGGATTTGATTCTGCTTTTCCTGGAAATTGGACAATAACAAATCAGAGCTTGCCCCCTTCGCCTACAGCTGGATTATGGAAAAAGGCAGCCTATACGGCACCTTTAGGAAACCCTTTAGTATTTAGCAGTCAGACAGCTAATGATATTCCGCGTGGCCAAGCAGGAGGAATTAATTCGTTTGCCGTAGTTGGTTCTAATAGTGTTGCTAACATAGGGGATATTAGTAATTGGTTAATCAGTCCTGCTGTAATGGTAAAAGATGGAGATGTGGTGAGCTTTTTTACCAGAAAAGGAAATGGAATAGTGGATCGGGCAGACAGGTTGGAAGTACGCTATAGTACCGCTTCATCAACCGTAAATCCTGCTCCAATGACATTGGGGAGCTTTACAAGCTTTGGAGTAAGTGTAAATCCAGGCTTATTACAAGGGTTTAATTATCCAAGAAATTGGCAAAAATATCAATTTGTTATTTCAGGCGTCGGCCCAAACCCTAAACCTGTTAAATTTGGCTTTAGGTATTATGTAGTGGGTGGCGGACCAAATGGAATTAATTCTGACTTAATTGGCATAGATACATTCTCTATAAATCGAAGTCAGCTATCTGTAAGTGAGTCTCCAGACAAATTAAAATTTTCAATATCTCCCAACCCCGTCTCTGATTTTCTTACTATTAAGTCTGAACCAAAAATCAAGAGTGTGGATGTTTTTGATATGAGTGGAAGAAAGATGATCGTACTCATAAGTGATGATAGAATCAATGTGAAAAGTCTTCAACCAGGTAATTATACGATAAGTATTACAACAAATGAAGGTAGAATGTCAAAGATATTTATTAAAAAGTAAAGCTTAATAAACTGTATACAGGATTGAGAAACACAGGCCATATCGGAACTTGAGATAAGTTGCAAATTCCCACAAGATTTTAAGTTACATTGTGCATGTAGTTTTAGTTTGATATGAACACCTAATTAAATGTCAGGACTTTTTTAAAAAATTATTATTTTAGTTTACTGATCAATAGAGTCCATAATTGATTGGTCAATGCCTCCTAATTAGAGGTGTTTAAAAAGTCTTTAAAAAATATCCCTACAACAAAAAATGTTGTGGGGAATTTTGATATTTGTCCTTAAATTTTTAACTTTAAAGTGCTCCCAAACAATCAAGGTATGTAGTACAGTTTAAATCTTTGCCATCCAATAGACTAGTTTATTTCCTGAAGTTATTTTGATAAAATAACGTTATTTCGGTTTAAAATACTGAACCTGATGTATTTGGAAGGATCATTTATACCTGCTCCTACATACGAACCCAGCTGATGTCTTTCAGCCAGATATTTATCCATAACAGGATTACTGTACACTTCAACTCTTTCAATTTTCCCTTCCGCTGTCAGCATAGAGATAATTACCGGTTTTGCCTCTTTTCCGGCTTCTACGGCATCTTTCAGAAGATGTCTCAGAGACGCGAGATCTACTCTGTAGGCCTGTTTCACTTCAGCATTTTTCTCATTTCTGATCCTTTCTGTTCTACCGGCTCCCATTTCTGACAATAACAGCAGTTAATCCGGCAGCCAATAAACTCACTAATAGAATTCTCTTTTTCATAAACCTAATGAATAAAGTATTTGATTTAACTTAAATGAAATTTTATCAATTATCGAATATTACCAATTCTCGTTTTAAATTCATGAAAACACTATTGTTTGATTGTATTATGTGAAATAAACGTATTAAAGAATGAAGATTCATTTAAACAACTAAAACTATTTATAACAACTTAACATGTACATAAAGTCAGACACTTTCCTATCGTAACAATCTGTATATCAATATGTTTAAATTTTATCAAGATTTAACATAATGTAGATCTAAGGGGAGAAGTTCATTAGATGATGAAGATTGTACAGCAATAGTAGGATACTGAAATTTCAATATGTTGTCAATATTGCTTGCTTAAAAAAAAAGGATTCTATCCATCTAGTTTCACAAAAAAGCTGTCTGACAATCCAGACAGCAATCCTAATTTTTTTTTTATGAAAAAAATTGAAAATCATCCGGTCCATAATTCATGTATTGAAAATTCAAACCTAAAAATCAGGACTCTACATGCATACTACTTCAAAATTCTAGGACAGTAGCTGTCAAAAATGAAAATGTTTGGGTCATATGGTCTGATTACTCGTTTAATTGAAGTTGTGACCAATAACACTGTAAAACACGCGATACCTTTCTAAAAATCAGCGAGATAAAGTCCATATTCCCACTTTATCACATTATTAAATATTAATCAAAGTAATAATGAATGAAAAAAAATAACAATGTAGTACCTAAGTAGTATAATATTTTTCTTACTTCTTAAGAAAAAGTGCAATTTTTGCCCTAAGAAACAATAAGTGGTGAAAGTGGTTTTATCACCAATTCATCATCAGTAGAGAGCAGCATATAAGAGAAATGGTGATAAGGCCACGCTTTACAGTTATTGTGTTGGAGTAAGCTTTTGGAATATAATTTTTTCCGATTTTAAGTAACATTAATACTGTATTCTCGCATTAGCAAGTTCCCCAAAAATATAGTGACCGAGATTTCTCAATTACGAAAAAATACATATTACGAAAGAAATTTAAATTATATTATAGAAAAAATAAAGCATAGTGAAATGGCCAAAATCAAAGTAATATACTGTTGATATACCTAAAACTACCTTTATAAGTGGTTTCAAAAAGATATAACTAAAGAATTAGTAATATATCTCCATGGATGTCAAATTTTAAAACACAATAAAATATAAAATGATAGAGATGCAAAGAAAAGGTCCAAATTATAAAGTGATCTACATGGATATCTTAGAAAAGCTTCCTCAAAAGAAGAAAAACTGCATGCCGATTCTGAATAAATCTATAATGTCTACAATGGATATAATTAAACTTAATAAACTGATTTTTGGAATTAATAGAGAATCTGAGAAAGAAAATCAGAAGCATCGTTCATATGTTGAGACTGATATTTTACATATTTTAGATTATCAAACAAAACATAAACTCACTAATACAAGCCTAGCACAAGTTTTTAAATTAAGCAGAAATACAGTTGCAAAATGGAAGAGAATTTATATTCACCAAGCTAAAAAGAGTTAGAGAATTGAATAAGACTCTTTAAACCAAATAGGTTAAGGGAATATCTTTATCTACCAACAAAAAAACAGATTCATTTCCCCAAATTGAATTATAATCTGAAATGAGATGAAATGCTAATTCAACTGTAAACGAAAAAGTATAGGAAGAAATTCTTATGTGTTTAGACTCCATTATCGCATTTAACAATTGTGAATATTGACAACAAATAAAAGAAATTATGTAATGAAGCAAACTTATCACATCCACTACTTAAGCTTTCAAAAATAAAAAAATGAATAGGTGCCAGACCAAATTCATAACAAAGTCAATGGTAGATTTAATTCAAAATTGTCTTGGACGAGAGATTTCCAGTACAAATGAGATAGACAACTACACTAAGAAGTTATTGAAATAACTAATGGGATCTTAAAGAATAAAAAGAATTGTATAGATGTTTTATATAATAATTACATGTATTTCTTATAATCTTAAACTTTGAGTACTCACACTAATAATTAAGTAACACCCATAAATTTATTCTTGTTACTTATTTGAAAGTAAATTAAACTTTCAAGAAATAGTTCTTAATATTTAATAATAGCTTAATGTCATGAAAAAAATTATTTTGATAAAATGTTGTTTATGTTTTCCTGCTGACCTTTATAGCCAAGTTGGAATAGGCACAAAAGATGTTAACCCAGGTATCATACTACAAGTGGAAAGCGCGCCACAACAAGATAGCAACTATAAAGGTGGTATCTTGTTCCCAAGAGTTGCTCTTACAGCAACTAATCTATTCGCTCCAGTAATAGGAACCCCTACCACCGGACTTATGATATTCAATACAGCCACAAATGGTTCTGGTACTACAGCGGTAAGCCCTGGATTTTACTACTGGAACAATATTGCTGTGAATTGGCAAAGAGTAGTCCAAAAAAATGTCAATGAAACAGCATTGTTTGCCAATAAGGATACAAGTGTTGATTTAAATAGTGACGATTCAACTTTTGCTGATTTATTTGCTAATGTAAGGTTTAATAATAATCCAACGCTTTATGAAAAGAAAAATGCGACCACTCTCCAAATAAATGAAGTGGGTTATTATAAGGTAATACTTAATCTCGATTTAGCTTCTTCTGGAGGTGCTGATAATTTTGGTGTTGAGATTCTTGTAAATGATGCTAGTGATATTGTTTCGGACAATATGTATATTCCTGGGAGATGGGACAATGAAGGCGGTGCTGAAGATAATTTCCCCACAGGGAAAAGTTTTGTAATATATGTTCCTATCAATAGTGCGGGGCATACTCTAAAAGTAAGAACATATCAACTTGATCCTGGTACAGATGTGCATTTTAAAAATGTAAACACTTCCACAATTTCTATAGAAAAAATAAGATAAAAAATGAAAAATAAATTTTTATATACTATAGTATTAAATGTCATTGCGAATATTAATACTATAAGGGGTCAAGTAGGTATAAATACCGCAGTTGTAGAAGATGGAGTTATATTACAATTAGAAGCACCTGATAAGGGAGTTTTATTTCCTAGAGTGGCATTAATATCACGTACCTCTACAAAGCCATTAGCTTCTACATTACCTACTGGAACTATGATTTTTAATACAGCAACGGCAGGTAGTTTTCCTAACACTGTAACTCCCGGGTTGCTTTCGTGGAATGCAGAAGACCAACAATGGACAAATATGAATTCAAGTATTACTACAGTATTGGTAAAATACACCAATTCTGAAGTTGCAACAAATTATAATACAGCTGATTGGCAAAATATAAAACTTTTCGGAAACAAAATTATAAATGAAAGTCAGTCTGTATATCAAATTAATACGACCAATCAGAGTGTAAAAATAAATAGCTCGGGATTGTACTCCATTTCTTCATTGTTATCTTTTGATAGACTTGGTCCAGGGAATGCTGAAGGTAGATTATCCTTATGTGCAAGAGTGTTTGTAAATGGTATCGCGAGAGGAACAGAACAAGTTGTATCACCTGGTTTTACGACTTCCATAACTTCTAAGCGAGGTTTATTCTCGCATTCTTTTACAGAATATCTTCTATTAAATGACGGAGATGTACTAAGTGTAATGATAAAAAGAACTAAAGGTGTTTACAGTTCAAGGTTTGGAACGTCTAAAGTTCAGTTTTTAGCAAGTGGAGATTCAAGTATCTCAATAGCTCGTATTCGTTAATAATAAAATAGTAATGAAAATAAATTTTAGCATTGTATTAATCTCTGTTTTTACAACTTCTACTTTCGGTCAAGTGGGTATAGGAACTACCACGCCTGCATCATCCTCTGTGTTAGATATTGTTTCTACAAATAAAGGAGTATTAATCCCCAGAGTTGCATTAATTTCGCTTGATAGTAAATTACCATTATCAGGAAGTATACCCGATGGTTTGTTGGTTTTTAATACAGAAAAGGCGGGGACAGGCATCAATACAGTAATTCCAGGTGTTTATGTATGGATTAATAATAAATGGAATTTCCCAGGAGAAGTTGGCAGAACCCAATCAAAAGCCGTACAATATACGAACGATGCATCAAGCTTAACAAATTTTAATCCATCGTTCGTGTCTACACCTTTGAATATAGATATATTTGGGACAGAGGTTTTTAATGATGATAATGCTATATTTGAAAAAATAAATGCTAATCAACTAAGAATTAAAAAAGCTGGGCTTTATCTTGTGTCTCTAAACTTAGCACTTAAACAGAATCCTGCAATAAAAAACTCTAGATTAAGTGATTACATTTATTTTAATTTAGATAATACATTAGCTTCGTCTAAAATTGTTACTTTAGTTCCACAATATGATCCAACAAAGGTTAACATTGAAGGACGTTTTACATTTGGTTCAAACTCTTATATCAATGCGAAAGATGGGCAAATATTAACATTAAATTCACAAAGGTATAAAGATGGGGTAAACTATAATGGAATAGTTAATTACGATGATGTAAGCCTTTCTAGTGTTACGATTATTAAACTGCAGTAGAAACATATTAGTTCCTAAGTAGTACGATGGTACAGAAAAATACTGCGTGTCATTCGCTTACTATAAGCTTGGTAGGAGAATTTTCAAGACTTTAAACTGATAAATTAGAAAATGAATTAACCTATTGTGGTAAGCCTTATTCACTTATTATCCAACCACCATCTTATTTTGCATTAAGTTCGGACAAAAAGGCAGAATCTAAAGGTAAATTTACTGAATTTTTTATCTTAAATAAATTTTGATATCGTGTGATCTTCCCTAACCTATGTACACTCAAAAGTAGAGTTTTTGGTTGTCTTGTCCTGAAATAGCTTTACACAAAATTGTAATGTATATGACAAAAAAGAGTAATTTGGATAATTCCAAGCCATTCCACAGAGTTGGAAGATCTTATCCGGAAGAGTTAAGAAAGGAGGCTTGTGCAAGAAGTTGAAAGCGGGCGACTCAGTCAACGTGCTGTAGAGAGGACTTATAAAATTAATCGGAGAACCATTGACAGTTGGATAACCCAATTTTCTTTACTTCCTTTGGCATCTAATGGACTGACTGCAAAGCCGATGAAGGAACCAAATGAAAGCTCAAAGATAAAGCTACTATCCAAACAAGTTTCAGAAGTGCAAAAGGCCTTGGAGAAGGCCAACCTAAACATAAATAGATTAGAAACGTTAATCCAGGTTAGCGAAGAAGAACTTAAAATCAAAATAAGAAAAAGGCCTGGTGCCAAACAGTCAAAAGAATGAGGCAGAGCTATCCCTATGTAAGTCTAAGGGATCTCTGTGCACTGTTTGGCGTAACACGACAAGCTTATTAGGACGCTATCCGACATGCTGAAAAAGCTGCTATGGCTAATATGGTTGTACTGACGCTGGTGAAAGAAAGACGGACTCAGATGCCTACTCAAGAATGATCGTTGGTTACTCTTTGCATCCAACTTTAGAGGCGATTGGTTGCTTAAAGGCATTGGAAATGGTGATCACAGGTTGGAAGCATTTATCTCCATTTTATCTCATCCATCATCCCGATCGAGGTATGCAGTATTGTTGCAATGAATATACAGAAATGCTCCGGCGTTATGGCATTGCCATTAGTATGACGCAGAGTGGTAGCCCTTATGATAACGCTCTAGCTGAGCGCGTTAACGGTATTCTTAAAAATGAATTCTATCCTAATCGCGTACATCAAAATCATAAGGATGCAGCCAAAAGCATTGATAAGATTTTTAGAATTAAAGAGCGCCACAATATTGCCACAATCTTTTCTTTTGCTTTCAAAAATCAATTTTGAAGCCTTTTTTTAGCTGGTGCGGAAAGCGAGGGACTCCCACTCACCCCTTATACACGCTGTATTAATGCAATTTTAACATTAAAAATTATAGTGCCATGAAACATGCCACAACTTTTTAAACATTTTAAAAATTATGAAAAATGCACTGGCAATGATTTGGTTGCTATTACAAAATATAATCTATAATTTTTTACGACCTGTCTCAAAGAACAATTTTGTGTAACATTACAAATACACAAAAAGTCCTACTTATGAAATGCATGCAATCCTTAATATCTTTACAACAAAAAATCCAAACAAATAGCTTTTATTGTTTAATTCAAGTAATGATCTCCATTCTAGCCTTTAGCACGCTAAATTTCTTAATAAAATACAAAAGGCATTAAGGCGACCTAGGTTATCGATACAGCTTGAATTTTCGATCAGCTGGAAAAACCAGAGAACATTGATCCCATTTTCACCAAAAACATGTAGTTAGCAATCAACTGGTTTACAATTGATTGCCTTTGATTTAAAATTAGTGTATGGATCAATCAAATCGGTAAATGTAAGAAGGTATTGGAAATGTTATTTAAGTAAAAAAAAACGATCATTTCCGAACGATTTATAAATTTTACCAGATCTTAATTCTGTCTTCTGGTTTTTTGTATAATTTGTCACCAGGCTTCACATCAAATGCCTTGTAAAATGCATCAATGTTCACAATAGGACCTAAACACCTGAAATACTCAGGAGAGTGCGGGTTAGTTTTCACCTGGTGTACCATATATTCTTCACTGGCAAGAGTTCTCCAAATGGTTGCCCAGCTCATGAAAAATCTCTGATCCTGAGAGAATCCACTGATTTTTCCTGGATTTCCTTTATCTTTTAAATACATCTGAAGCGCATCGTAAGCGATGTTTACTCCACCTAAGTCCGCGATATTTTCACCGTTTGTGAAAGTACCGTTCACGTTATTTCCTTTTACCGGCTCGTATTTGTCATACTGAGCAGCAAGAGCTTTTGTTGCTTTTTCAAAGTTTGCTTTATCTATAGGAGTCCACCAGTTTACCAAATTCCCTTCTTCATCAAAACGAGATCCAATATCATCGAATGCATGACTCATTTCGTGTCCAATTACAGCACCAATTCCTCCGAAATTAACTGCTGGATCCGCTTTTGAATTGAAAAAAGGTGGCTGAAGAATAGCAGCCGGAAATACAATTTGGTTATATGGCGCATTATAAAAAGCAGATACTGTTTGAGGTGACATTGCCCATTCAGATTTGTCTACAGGTTTTCCAATTTTAGACAAATTTTTATTATAACTCCATTCTGAAATATTTTGAAGATTTTTGTACAATATTCCTTCACTGCCATCAGAAGTGATGTTCAATTTAGAGTAATCTTTCCATTGGTCTGGATAAGCAATTTTCATAGAAATTTTATTCAATTTATTCATCGCTTTTTCTTTTGTTAAAGGAGACATCCAAGCTGTATTGCTAATATGGTCTGCAAAACTTCTTTTTAAATAACCTACTAATTCAATCATCTGAACTTTAGCCTCAGCCGGAAAGTATTTTTCAACATAAAGCTTTCCAAATGCTTCACTTAAATTTGTATTAATTAAATCATATCCTCTTTTATTAAGAGTTTTTTGCTCTTCTCGACCAGATAAATATTTACCATAGAAAGCAAACTGCTTCTTATCCAATGTTTCACTTAGATAAGAAGCAGTTTCGTTGATTAAATGAAATTTTAAATAATCTTTAATGACAGGAAGATTCTTAGTAGTAATTAGCTGATCAAGGGATCTATAATAATTGATTTCCCATATAATCACCTTATCTGTATTTACTCCAACTTTTTTCAGGTAAGCAGGAAGATCTATATTTTTCACTAAAGCAGAAAGCTCTTCCATTGTTTCGGGATTATACTGAAGATCTATATCCCGAGTCTGTTCATTTGTAAGATAAGTCTGTACAATACTTTTTTCGTAATTAACAATACTTTTTGCTGCCTCATCGGCATTTTTGTATCCCAATTCTTTCAGCATTGAAGACACATATTTCTCATATTCGGAAAGGATTTCTGTGTGTTTTTTGTTTGACTTTTGATAATAATCTCTTCCCAAACCTAAAGTAGCAGTTTCCAAATAAACAGCATTCATTTTAGAGTTTTTAAGATCTGCTTGTACTTGCCATTTGTACAAAAAATTCCCTCCGATTTTTGTTACAGAAATAAGATAGTTTTGCAGATCAGTAAGATTTTTAATTGCATCGATTTTTTTTAAGTTACTCTGAATAGGCTTAATTCCATCTGCATTTCTTTTCTGCATGTTCAAATAGTTTGCATATAGGTCCTGAATTTTTTTACCCTCACTGCCATCAGCAAATTTATCTTTTAAAAGACTATTCAAGATCGTCATTAAGTTATTATCTGTATCTTCTTTCAACTTTTCCCTACTCCCCCAAATTCCTTTATCTGATGGGATTTTAGCTGTTTTCATCCAGGTTCCGTTTACGAAGTTATAGAAGTCATCCTGTGGCCGAATGGATGTATCCATTAGACTAATATCTAAGCCTCTATCTGTGTTATTATCTACTGTTTTAACCTGAGCATTCACCATATATTGTAGGCAAATTCCAGCTAATAAAAGCAGAGAGGATATTATTTTTTTCATATTTATAAGTTTATACAATAAGTTTCTTTTTTACTTCGTTATGTTTTAGAGGCAAATTTAACAATTTATTTTCTCAAAAAAGCAGTGACAATTCAAATGTAGAATTATTTCGAGAAACTAAATCACTATGG
>NZ_QNVT01000046.1 GCF_003385515.1 Chryseobacterium pennae
GGATAAGGCTTAATCTAAAAGGAAAGAGTCCAGTACAGTACCGAACTCTTTCATATAATAATATTATTTAATTTTGTCTAAACTTTTGGGTGCAGTCTAGTTTGGGCGGGATTTTATTTTTAGTTTAGCAAAGCATAGGATCAAAAGAGTGATAATATTGGTTTTCTTTCCAGAGAAATTTTGTAATTATTTCATCATTATTAAGGAAGTCTCTTAACGAATAATCATCATCCCGGAAATAAACTTCTTCGATAGAATCATCCTGTTTATATTTAAATTCAATATTAGGTATTGCTTCATTCTGGAATTCATAATCAAATACAGAAGGATCACCATAGAAATTTTTAAATTTTTCAGTTTTAAATCCTGTTATTAGATCTATTGAACATCCGGCTAATTTTCTATTTCTATCATCAAATACTAAAATACCCTTGCCCAACAGGTTGCGATTACGATAAAATATATACTCCCATTGTGTATCTCCCTGATTATTCTGTTCTTTATTATAATAGAATGTCCAGGGCTTGCCAAATGATCCAATATCAATATGATTATTAATAATTTCTGACGATTCTTCCTCAGGAGAAAGATAAACTTCACCTCCTGATTGTTCAATTTGCTGTGTTCTGTAGTTTTTTAAAAACCGTTCTATTTTTTTAAGCTCGTTAGTGGTAGAATCATAAGTTAAACAGTTAAATTCCGAAAGCTTATGAAGTTGTTCTTTTGGTATTTCAAAATTATTTTCATCAGTGTATTTTATGTAAGTACCCACTTCTATTATATTTTCTTAATTATTTTTTCCTAAATTTAAGTAAAATTACATTAAATGCAAATAGATACAAGACCCCTGAATGTTCAGGATTATGATGAACTGGCAGCAACAATGAAAAGGGCTTATCCACAAATGTCGGAATCCATATGGTCTAAAAAAAGTATAGAAAAACTCACAAGAATGTTTCCTGATGGGCAAATCTGTATTACGGTAGATGGAAAACTGGCTGCAGTAGCGCTTTCTATTATTGTAAATTATGACGAATTCGGTGACGATCATACCTATAGTGATATTACAGGAAATTATACCTTTAATACCCATACCTCAAAAGGAAATGTTTTATATGGAATAGAAGTTTTTGTAGACCCTGAATTCCGTGAGCTGCGTTTGGGAAGAAGACTCTATGATGCCAGAAAGGAATTATGTGAACTTTTAAACTTGAAATCAATTATTCTGGGTGGAAGAATCCCGAATTATCACAAACACAGCCATGAGCTTTCTCCAAGAGAATATATCCGAAGAGTAAGAGATAAAGAGATTTATGATCCTGTATTATCTTTCCAGCTCTCCAATAATTTTCTGCCGATCAGGGTATTAAAAAAATATCTTCCAGAAGATGAAGCGTCAAGAGAAAATGCAGTGCTTCTGCAATGGAACAATATTTACTACAGCAAAAACCCGAATACCATGCAGGACAGCATCATCCGTCTTGGATTGGTACAGTGGCAGATGAGGCATTTCAAAGATATAGAGGCCTTTTATGAGCAGGTAGAGTTCTTTGTGAATGTAATGGGAGATTACAAGTCAGATTTTGTATTGTTTCCGGAACTTTTCAATACACCATTGCTGGCGCCTTTCAATAACCTTTCAGAAAGAGACAGTATGATAGAGCTGGCAAAGCTTACTGAAGATATTAAAAAGAAAATTTCCGAACTGGCCATCAGCTATAATGTCAATATCATTTCCGGAAGTATGCCTGTTTTTGATAATGAGACTAATGATTTGTATAACGTAAGCTACCTTCTTCACCGTGATGGTCGTAAGGATGAATACAGAAAAATCCATATTACTCCGAACGAAAAGAGATATTATGGAATGAAAGGCGGAAATGAAATCAAAGTTTTCGATACAGACTGTGGTAAAATAGGACTCGTGATCTGCTACGACGTTGAATTCCCTGAATTGCCAAGAATTTTAGCCGACCAGGGAATGAAGATACTGTTTGTTCCTTATCTTACCGATACACAGAACGCTTATATGAGAGTGCGCCACTGTGCTGCAGCCAGAGCTATAGAAAATGAATGCTATGTTGCCATTGCAGGCTGTGTAGGAAATCTTCCGAAAGTAAATAATATGGATATCCAGTTTGGACAGGCGGCTGTATTTACTCCCTCAGATTTTGCCTTCCCATCCAATGCAGTGAAAGGAGAGGCTACTCCTAACACGGAAATGACCTTAATTGTAGATGTAGACCTTAATTTATTGAAGGATCTTCATCACAACGGCTCGGTTCAGGTGATGAAAGACCGGAGAAAAGACCTTTATGAAACCTATCTTAAATAACAAAACAGAATGCGAAAGCATTCTGTTTTTATTTTACCTAAAATTTAAATGTGTATCTTATAAATACTGTGGGCAAACTACCGCAGGACAAATCATTCCCGGGCATTTTGGAAGTCCGTCAGTAGGACAGCACTGGTGAGAGCACTTACCACCGATAATAATTCCACTTCCTGAAACGTTTTTTAATTGTTCTCTTGAAAGTTTGCTGTTACCTAAATTTTTCATGTTGTAATACTTTTATTGGTTTGTTTTAAGTTTGTACTTCGTAAATATATAAAATATTATTATACGTAACATTGTTTCTTTATTATGCTTGTAAATAATAATGTAAGATGCTGATTATGTGATTGTATTTTTAATCTCTTTATCGTGAATTTCTGTTTTTGTTTTAAATTCAGGACAGCAAACAGATTTGAAGACAGGAAGAATAAACACCTTAAAGAATAATTATACTCCGGTTTTCATCTTTCTGGAATATTTGATGAAAAGATATTCAGTAATTATACAACTACAAGTAACTTCCAGCCTCAAGCTTCCATCTTCCCCCTATTAACCTTTTATATTCAGTTTAAATTAGTATTAGGAACAGTTTTTGGAGTACATTGCACCTACTATTGATACACTATGTTTGACAAGCAGCAAAGAAAACTGAAAAGATCCGCAAGACTGATTTCCGTATTAAGCAAATACGGATTTAAAGATATTCTCGCAAGAATGAATGGCGGAAATAAACAGGAAGATATTTCCGGGAATTCAGATGAAATTATTTCCAAAGGAACTGTTTATGAAAGAATCAGATTGGCATTGGAAGAATTGGGACCTACTTTTGTAAAACTGGGACAGACTTTCAGTAACAGGGAAGATCTGCTGCCACCGGAACTGATTCAGGAGCTGCAAAAGTTGCAGGATAAGGTGGAAACGGTAGATATGGACGTGGAAGAAGCACTGGAAAGTGAATTCAATATTTCTGTGAAAGATCATTTTCTGGAAATCCAGAAAGAGCCGCTGGCTACAGCCTCCATTGCACAGGTTTATAAAGCTGTTTTGCTGGACGGAAGTCCGGTCATTTTGAAACTTAGAAAACCAGACGTACAATCCGTCATTGAAGATGATTTACTGCTCATTAAAGATATTGAAAAAATAATTTCCGCCTATTCAGAAATAGGAGAGAAGCTGAATCTCAAACAGGCTATTTCCACTTTTGAAAGATCATTATTGGAAGAAGTTTCTTTGACGAATGAAAGAAATAATATCCAGCAGTTTCGCCTGAATTTTAAGAATAACAAAGAAACCTATGTTCCTAAAATTTACGAAGACTATTCCAATAACAATATTCTTTGTATGGAGTTCATCGATGGAATAAAGGTAACTGATAAATCTGTTCTTCTGGCTAATGATATTGATCCTGTAAAAGTTTCTGAAGCAGGATTAAGACTCTTTGTTTCCCAGATTTTAGACTACGGTTTCTTTCATGCTGATCCGCATGCAGGGAATATTTTAGTGAAAAAAGATGGGAAAATTGTCTTTATTGATTTTGGAGCCGTTGGAAAAATCCAGCCCAACGATAAGGAAATCCTTGAAAACCTGATCGTAAGTTTTGTTTCTAAAAATCCACACAAAATTGTCCGTTATCTCAAAAAAATGGCGATTAGCTATGAAATCCCAGATGAAAGACGATTTGAAAATGATGTGGAAGATATTCTGAATTTTGTTCACAGTTCCTCATTACAGGAGATTAATGTTCAGGTTATTATCAATAAGATGAAGGATATTTTAAAGGATAACAGATTGTACATGCCAGATTATTTCTACCTTTTATTTAAGGGAATCAGCCTGATAGAAGGAGTGGGGAGAAATATTAACCCGGATCTGGATATTGTCAAAAGCCTTCACCCTTACACTAAAAAGATTTTTACCAAGAAAATAAGTCCGAAGAACCTTTTGAAAACAGGAATGGACCGGATGATGAATTTTACGGATAATGTGGATGAAATTCCAAAAGAACTCCGCTCTGTACTTCAAAAACTGGATGAAAATAAATTTACGGTCTCCAGTGAGATCAAAAATATTGAAAAGACAAACCAGCTGATAAAATCCAGTGTGATTAATCTGATTTTAGCCATGATTTTAGGAGCAAATATTATTGCAACAGCCATTGTTTTTTCTTCAGAATCCGGACCAAGAATAGGAGAGCTGTCTGTGGTTGCGGTTTTAGGTTTCGTTTTTTCAATTATTTTAATATTAATACTTTTGTTGAGAGTAACAAGGAAATAACAGGTTATAAGATCCGTGATTTTAGATTATATATTTTCTATACCTAGAATCTTGCATCCAAAACTTCGCCCCAAAATATAACAATGAAAAAACTAATGATACCTATTATGCTTTTCTGTGGCATATCTGCTATGGCTCAGGAAGGAACTGAAGAGAAAACTCAAGGAGATTTTGACGGAAACGGAACAAAGGAATATGTCTATGCTAAGGTCAGTGATTGTACTGATGAATGTGATGGAAGATGTGATACCACGATGTATTTCAGTGATAAAAATATAAAGCCGTTCACGATTTCGATGGCTAAAGGGGGAGCTTTATACAATCTGGGAGATCTTAACAATGACGGTAAGGATGAGATTGGCTTTTATCCCAATTGGTGTACAAGCTGCTGGCATTCTTTCTACGTTTACACATTAAGCAAAACAGAATGGAAACAGTTTGTAGATCCTATTTCCACACATTGCAACCAGTGGGAAGAAGACAAGTTTCCAATTAAAAAAGATCCTAAAAAGAAAGGAAATGTTATCATCACTACCAGTGAATGGAAAGATGATGATATTAAAATAAGCAGTAAAAGCGTAAAGGTTAACTGATGAGGTTAAGGTTCAAAGTATAAAGCTGAAGGTTTTGGGCTCAGTTCTCAGGCTTTCACTCTTTTGATCTGGGATTCCTGTCTTTGCCATCGGTCATCTCAAAAACCCGATTTTACATTCTACATATTAATACTTATCTTTGCAAAATGGAAAAACTCACTTTTGCAGATTTTGACCTACCGGTTAAAGTTCTTGATGTTTTAGCAGATTTAGAATTATTTGAGCCTACTCCCATTCAGGAGAAGAGTTTAAAGCCGATCCTTTCCGGAAGAGATGTAATGGGAATTGCACAAACCGGAACAGGAAAAACCCTGGCTTATCTTTTACCCGTTCTGAAGACTTGGAAATACAGTAAAACTGGAAACCCAACTGTTTTGGTACTGGTTCCTACAAGAGAATTGGTAGTACAGGTAACGGAAATTCTTGAGACACTGACTGAAAATATTACCGCAAGAGTTATCGGAATATATGGTGGTAAAAACATCAATACACAGAAACTTTTATTCAATGATGGTTGTGACATTTTAGTAGGAACACCGGGTAGGGTGATGGACCTTTCCATAGATAATGCTATTTCCCTTAAAGAAGTTCAGAAGCTTATCATTGATGAATTTGATGAAATGCTGAACCTTGGTTTCAGACCACAGCTGACTCACATTTTCGAAATGATGAAAGAAAAGAGACAGAATATCCTTTTCTCTGCAACGATGACAGAAGCTGTAGATGATATGCTGGATGAGTATTTCGCAAGTCCTGTAGAAATTTCATTGGCAAAATCAGGAACTCCGCTTGAAAAGATCGAGCAGACTGCCTATAAAGTTGAGAATTTCAATACCAAGATCAACCTTCTTGAACATTTACTGAAGAATAACACAGACATGTCTAAAGTGTTGATTTTTAATAATAATAAAAAACATGCAGATCTTCTTTTCACTAAGATCGATGAGCTTTTCCCTGAACAGTTTGATGTGATTCACTCCAATAAGTCTCAAAACTACAGGCTTAAGGCGATGAAGAGCTTTGAAAACGAAGAAATCAGAGGCCTTATTACTACCGATGTAATGGCGAGAGGTCTTGATATTTCAAATATTACTCACGTTATCAACTTTGAAACTCCTGATATTCCTGAACAGTATATTCACAGAATCGGTAGAACCGGTAGAGCTGATAAAGAAGGTAAGGCAATAACTTTTGTTACTAAAAAAGAAGAGCCTTTAATTCTTGATATTGAGCTTTTGATGGATAAAGATTTAAAGTTTTATGACTTCCCGGAAGAGGTTAAAATTAACCCAAACAAAATTGCTTCTGAGAAAGATGAGGTAATAATGAAGAACCCGGCTCAGGTAAAACTGAATGATGGAGGAGGCGCTTTCCATGAGAAAAAAGCCAAGAATACAAAAGAAAACTGGGGTGGACCTTCAAAAAGAAAAGCACCTAAGAAATTTGGGGCTAACAGAGCACAGCAAAAATCAATTTCTAAATCGAAGAAAAAGAAATAATAAAAAAACGATTCCTGATATGGGAATCGTTTTTTTTTATCAGTTTTGTTGATTGTAGTAAGGGTTGGTATTTTTTTTCCTCCTCCTCTTCCTGTCTTCAGATTTGTAGTAATGCGTAACTTTTTTAGATTTCTTCGGCCTTATTATAAATCAGCAGATTTTGGGAAGTTTTCATTTTTACTCGAAGTCAATTTTATTATTTTTCAAAATTTCATTAAACTTATCCACCTTATTTTCTTCTTTCATACTTTTGTAGATATGACCTATTATTGTTTCTGCATCAGAGCGGTAAGGTGATTTCTGCTCAGTATAGATCCTGTAAGCTTTGCAGATATAATCAAGTCCTTTTTCGCTGTTTTTCAAATAAGAAAAATAGGTTTGTCCCATTCCATAATAAACTTCCGGATCTCCGGGATACACTTTATCCAAATCATTATAAGCATCAATAGCCTTTTGGTATTCCTTTTTATAAATATAGGTCATTGCTATATTCTGTAAAGGCATTTTACCTTTTGGATCAATAGCCAAAGACTGTTTATAAGCATTCAGTGCTTTATCATATTCACCAACTCTTCTATAGCAAATCCCAAGATTATCCCAGGCATATATGAATTTTGAATCAGTCTTTACAGCTTGCTCGTAATTTTGAATAGCTTCCTTCCAGTTTTCCTTTTTTGAAGCTTCAACTGCTTTCTGATAGAAATCAACTGCAACTTCATTTTTTGAAAACTTGTCATAATTGGTTTCTGTAGTTTTTGTAGCCTTCTTTACACTTTCACAGTTTTGCATCAGATAGCGTTCCAGTTTATTGTAGTTGTCTATATACTGTTTTGAGTTCTTATCGGAATTAAAAGTCAGGTTAATCTGCTTTTTCCCATTCACCTCAGGTGCTGTTTCTGAAAGCTTTTCTGCTCCTGACAAGAGGGATGATAGCTGAAGAGCTCCAGTGTATTTATCAATACATTCATGAACATCTTTTATAATATCTTCCTTTTTCCGGTTAGACAAAGCAATAGAATCAGCACACTTACATGCATTCTCCGAAAGTTCCTGAATAATCTTTTTTTCATCAGGTTTTTCTTGAGAAAACGAAAGAGAAAATGGTAAAATAAAAAGTAAAATGGTTATTGTTTTTTTTATCATAGGATTGGGTTTATTTCATATAAGGAGTCATCACCTTAGTCCAGATCTGATAGCCTTCCGGTTTAAAGTGGAGCATATCTTCCACAAAAATATCTTTTCTTACCCTTCCGTTAGCATCTTCCATTGCTTTGGTTACATCTATAAACTCAGAATGTGGCTGCTTTTTCATAAAAGCTTCAATCCTGGCATTGGCTTCTTTGATCTGAGGCCAAAGGACTTCTCTGCTGGGGGAGTATTTCATTGAAATATAATCCACCTCAATATTAGGAAATCGTTCACGTATTTTTTTGTAGAAGCTTTTGTATCTTTTCACTACTTTTTGTGCCTTCAGCTGATGGTTATCGGCGAAGTCATTTTCTCCACAATAGATAATAATTTGCTTAGGCTGATACGGGGAGAGCAGGTCATTCGCAAAATAATTAAGATCTGTAAGTCTGGAACCTCCGAACCCTCTGTTGATGATGGTTTTAGTAGGGAAATAATCCGCTACATCAGTCCATTTGGTAAAAGATGAGCTTCCTATTAATAAAATAGCATTTTGAGGGGGTGGTTTTTGTTGATCTTGTTTTTTGAATTCCTGGATGTCATGCCAGAACATTGGTTTTTTTTCCTGTGAAAAGGCAATAATAAAACACAGCAATAGAAATGCTGATAGAATCTTCTTCATTATATTCAGTTTTAAAATTTGAGATAAAAGTAATAAAAAACTCCCGATCAACGGGAGTTTAGGTTTTATCTTTTGTAAGTAATGTAGGTGATGTCTATAATCTTGTCTCCATCCTTATCATAGTTGCCGGTTTGCTGTACCAGTCTAAGTTCCGTATTAGTCAGCATATCAACTTTGAAACTCATATTTTCAACATCTTCTCCGCTAAGCTGGATGTTGAGAAGTTTAGAATCTGTATTATAAGTATATTTGCCTTCATTTTTAGCAGCAAACTGGCAATTGGTACCATCTGGATTTCCATCATAAGCAGTATAGCTTACATAATAGTCTGTTCTGAAAAAAAGGATATTGTTAGCACTGCATCCTTCCGGAGTTGTCGTTTCAAGCACAGTTTTATTATCTTTTCCTGAAATAATTTCTGTCTTTACTTCTTTCCAATCCCCTTTCATAATGTCCATTTCATAGGCTGTAAGGTTATCGTCATTACAAGAAGTAAGTGCCAGAGCTGAAAAGGCAAATAAAAGTAGCTGTTTTTTCATTTTCACAAATTTAAGAATATGCTAAAATATAAATAAATTTGAAATATAAGTAATGAAATGATCTTTTTTTAAACGAATGTTTATGGATAAGAAGAAAGAGTAATAGAGGAATTAAAAAATAAGAGATTGGGAATTATTTGTAAAAGATAAAAGATAAAAGATAAAAGATAAAAGATAAAAGATAAAAGATCTTGTCGTTAAACAACTATTATCCTATATGCATATCCGTTTGTATATCACATCAATAGGAGTGGGCTTTAGCCCAGCCTTTTCATAAACGGCAATTATTCATACGGATATCAAAATCAATTAGAGCGGGCTAAGCCCGCTCTAATTATAAAATTTATATTCATATGGCTTTAGCCAAAATTCAAAATATGTACTTCAATTCAAAACTTTAAATCTTGAGCTCAAAAACCTCTAGTAGCTCATTTCTACAATTTTTGAAGCATCCTGAGGAGTTAGTTTTTTATACTCCCCAAGGCCTATCCAGTTTCTGTCTGTAAAAGCTTTCTCCACTTTTTCAGCAGTTCCTTTATAATCTTCTGTATATTCAGAAAGTCTGGTCTTGATATGAAGGCTGTGGAAGAACTCTTCAAGTTTTTTGATTCCCAGCTCCGCTTTTTCTTCAATACTTCCGTCTTTAATTCCCCATACTCTTTCAGCATATTGGGCCAATTTTCCTTTTTTATCGTCAAAATTATAACGGTAGTGGGAAGGAGCAATGATTGCTAGTGTTCTTGCGTGATCAATACCGAAATACGCTGTCAGTTCATGGCCCATAGCATGTACAGCCCAGTCTGTAATAACTCCTTTCTGAATCAGTCCGTTTAATGCCATAGTACAACACCACATAAAGTTTCCGGCAGCGTCATAATTGAAGTCATCTGCTAATACTTTAGGAGCCGTTTCCTGAAGGCTGATTAAGATACTTTCTGCAATTCTTTCCTGAAGATCAGCAGAAGACGGAGCCGTCATATATTGCTCCAATACATGAGTATAGGCATCAGTAATTCCGTTTACAATCTGATTTTTAGGAATGGATCTGATCACTTCAGGGTCCAAAACAGAGAATTGCGGAAAAAGTCCAGGTCCTCCTGAAGAAAGCTTTTCATTGGTTTCTCTTCTTGAGATCACGTATCCTGAATTCATTTCCGATCCGGTTGCAGGAAGCGTTAGAATACTGCCGAATGGCATGCCTTCACCTTCAAAGGTTCTCAGTTGTTTTCTCAGAATATCCCAAGGCTCACCATTATAATTGGCTGCAGCAGAGATGAACTTAGTTCCGTCAATCACAGATCCCCCGCCTACAGCAAGAAGATAATTGATGTTTTTTTCTTTGATAAAACTGAGTGCATTTATCAAAACTTCATATTCAGGATTGGCAGGAACACCACCGAATTCGTAAAGATCGTGGTCTTTTAAAGCTTCTTTTACCTGATCATAGACCCCATTATTTTTTATGCTTCCACCTCCATAGATCATTAATATTTTAGCATCCTTAGGGATTTCATTGGAAATTTTAGAGATTTCTCCTTTTCCGAAAAGTATTTTGGTCGGATTTTTAAACTCGAAATTAAGCATTGTTCTAAATTTATTTAACCCAAATTTACGGAATGAAAAGGGAAAATTGAGTTAATGAAATTTTAAAATTGCTATCACTGATTTTCATGAAAGCTATCAAAACCTGTTTACCAATCTGTTGGTAACGGATAATTATTTGATTGTACTTATTGGGACTTATTGGAAAGGTAGACTTTCGCTCTTTTGATAAAGTCTTCTTTATCCTTTTTGATGTCTTCCAGCAACTTTTTCCTGTCATCCGGAATCGTCAGATATTTGTCTCCCCATAGGTTGATTTCAACAATAATAGGCACCAGATCAATTCCTTTTTCTGTAAGATAGTATAATATTTTTAGCTTATTGTCCGGATGATCCCTTTTGTCGATAATTCCATTTTCCATAAGGTTCTGAAGCCTTGTAGCCAGAATATTGGACGCAATTTTTTCATCAGCTTTCTGAAGTTCTCCATAGGTACATTCCTTTTTAAGCATCAGATCACGGATGATTAATAGTGACCATTTATCGCCCCATATTTCCAGTGAACAGCTGATAGGGCAGTCTGATCTTTTTCTACTCATTATTTTAATTTTTCTTTAAAAAAAATATTACTTGCAAATTGAAAGTAATTGTTTTAATTTTGCTTTTGTTTTGCAAGTAAATTTAATCATAAATAATTAATAAATCAAATGGAAAACTATGACATTGCCGTGATTGGCTCAGGACCCGGTGGATATGTTGCAGCTATAAGAAGTGCTCAATTAGGCTATAAAACAGTGATTATTGAAAAATATGAAACATTGGGGGGAACCTGTACGAATGTAGGCTGTATTCCAACAAAAGCTTTACTGGACAGTACTCATCATTATGCAGACGCCCAACATAAGTTTAAGGAACATGGAATTAAGCTTGATACAATAGAACTGGATTTTTCTCAGCTGTACAAAAGAAAATCTGAAGTGGTAGGTAAAAATACCAGCGGACTCGATTTTTTAATGAATAAAAATAAAATTACCCGTCTGAAAGGGACAGCAGGTTTCGTCAATAACTCTGTTATTAAAATTACTAATGAAACAGAATCCAGAGAGATTACAGCTAAAAACTATATCATTGCAACAGGCTCAAAACCATCAACTATTCCGGGAGTGGAAATTGATAAAAAGAGAATCATTACTTCCACTGAAGCTTTATCCTTACAAGAAAAGCCTGAATCTATGGTGATCATCGGAGGCGGAGTAATAGGAGTAGAAATGGCCTCCATCTTCAACAGAATCGGAACACAGGTCACAGTTCTCGAATATGCAGATCATCTGATTACAGCGATGGATCATGAATTGGGGAAAAATCTTCAGAAAATCCTAAAAAAAGAGGGAGTTGATATCCGCTTGGGACAGGCTGTTTATAAAACCGAAAGTTCAGAGTCTGCAGCAAAAGTCTTTTTTAAAGATAAAAATGGAATAGAAAATAGTCTGGAGGCTGAATATGTTTTGGTAGCTGTAGGAAGAAGCCCTTATACAAAAGGATTGGGATTAGAAAATACAGCAGTGGAGGTAGACAACCGAGGATTCATTAAAGTTAATGAAAACAACAGGACGTCTGTTTCTAATATCTATGCCATCGGAGATGTAATAGGCGGAGCAATGCTTGCCCATAAGGCTGAAGAAGAAGGTGTTTTAGTTGCTGAGACAATTAACGGACAGAATCATCATATTCACTATGACCGTATTCCTTCAGTCGTCTATACCTGGCCGGAAGTAGCATCTGTAGGGTACAGTGAAGAATATCTCAAAAAGAATAATATTGCTTATAATGTTGGAAAGTTCCCATTTTCAGCCAGTGCAAGAGCCCGAGCATCGATGGATATGGACGGGTTTGCAAAAGTTTTGATTGATCCAAAATATGGAGAGGTACTTGGAGTACATATTATCGGAGCCCGAGCTGCAGATCTTATTGCACAGGGCGTTATTGCCCAGGAATATGAAGTCACGGCAGAAGATATGTTCCGTATTTCGTATGCTCATCCAACCTATTCAGAAACATTAAAAGAAGCATATCTGATCGCATCAGGACAAGGAGCAATTAATATCTGATCCTGACTACTTTAAATTGCCACGATACACAAATAAAATAATTAGTGTATTCATGGCAAAAATTCTGGGTAACTCTTGCCGGGAATCTTTGATTTTCTTGCGCTTTAAAATATGCATGTTGTTTAAAATCTTAGCGACCTTGCGTTTTCCAACAATATGAGTATGATGAAAAAAGGGAATGTTTGGAAATGCAAAGTCGCTATTTTTTTTCTTTTTGATACTGTTTTTAAGGCGCTAGGATTTCATCTGCGATAAAATTGTATACTGCTGATAATTGCCACGGATACCTTTAGATTTGCAAAACGTATTCGTGGCAAAAAATAAGTAACGTTCTTGCTGAAAATTTTTCATTTTCCTGTATCTTAAAATAGATGTAAAGTTATTGTCCTTCCAACATATTATAAAGTGGTACAGTCCTCATTTTTTGAGTAAATACCATTGCTTTTAGCTTCCAGTTTTCCGGTCTTTCTGTTGATCTTAATTAAAAAAGACTCTTTAACAACAGGACAGCCTTTAGATTGTAAAGCATACAGGGAAATAGAGCTATCTTCAATTTTATAAGAACCTGTAAAACGGTTTTTAGTATCGATAGTGTAGCCATATGTCCTGGCCAGTAAAATAGCTTCCGGAAGATTATCTACTGTTCCGATGAAATCCCTTAATTGCTGTTCATTGGAAAAATAAACAGGTCTGTCTTTTTTACAGGCAAGAATATAGGAAAAACAATTATTACCCATGCATTTCTGGAAAAACCCTTTTTCAGGAGCAGGCTCATTAATGGTCATAAAAAGAGGAGCCTGACTTTCATAGATGATAGCCTTGTCTGGATCATTGTCATTGGTGAGTACTCGCCAGTATTCGTATTCTTTATTGGGAATGACAAAAGGGTAAAGATATTCAGTAGTATCCAGAATATCCGGAATTTTTTTATAATCATCAGGAACCTTGATCTGTGCAAAAAGCAGATTGGAAAAGATCAGGGAAATCGTGATGATAATTTTCATAAGGAAACGTGTTTTCAGGACAAATTTACGAAAATTACTCATGTTCTCAATGCCCTAAGAAGATTATAAAAACGTCATAGGATATCCGGTTTTAATATTTCCGTTGACAATCTTCTTCAGTTTCGATTCTATCATTTTTCTTGTTAATGGTTTCAAATGATCAATATATAAAACTCCTTGTGTGTGGTCATACTCATGCTGAATGATTCTCGCCGTTAATCCTGTAAAAGTTTTGGTTTGTCTGATAAAATCCTGATCGAGATATTCAATGGTAATTTTCCAGGGCCTTTCTACCTTTTGAGACAGTCCGGGAATGCTTAGGCATCCTTCATAATCTTCCCAGGTCTCTTCAGAAGTGTTTATAATTTTAGCATTAATAAAAGTTTCCCTGATTCCCTTATCATTCCTTTCGAAGGAGAGAAGCTGATCTTCAGTATCAAAGTTTTCAAATATGATCTGGCTGTCAACAATAAAAAGCTGTAGGGGTTTATTGATTTGGGAAGAGGAAAGGCCACATCCATTGGAGTTTTCCATGGTTTCCCACATATTGGCAATAAGGTCCTGTATTTCCTGGCTGTTTTCATTAACCGGTATGCATTTCTGCTTTAAAATACGGTTCCCATAGGCTACAATAGGTAAATTCATTGAAATATTTTTCTGCAAAGTTCAACAGAAGAGGGAAGATATACAATGAACCTATGTTAATTAATTTGTCTGCGGATTCTGCTTAAAGCCTGTGGAGTAATTCCGATATAAGAAGCAATATATTTTAATGGAACCCGTTGCAGAAGCTCAGGCTGTTCAGTCAATAGTTTTAAGTAACGTTCTTTGGCGGTAAGTTTCAATAAAGAAAGTACCCTTTTGCTTTTAGCCAGAAACAGTTTCTCGGAGGCAAAACGTCCCAAATGATTTCCCACATTGGTCTGATTATAAATTTTCTGTAAATCATCAAATGAGATCTGCCATACAACCGTCTCTGTTAATGCCTGCATTTCATATTCAGAAGGCGTTTGAGTGAGGAAAGAATCATAAGCACAGGTAAATTCCTTTTCAAAACTGAAGCTAAAAGTATAGCCATGTTCATCATCAGGAATATAAAATCTTACCAATCCGGATTCGATGAAAGACAAATAGTTTTCCGTATTACCCTGCTGCGTAATAATTTCGTTTTTAGCATACACTTTTCTGCGGAAATATCCTGCAATGAATTCCCATTCAGATTCCTGTAGCTTAACAATTTGTTCGTAATATTCTCTGATGTAGCCCATGTTCGAAAATTTTTGATACAACAGATAAAATTGTATCTAAGAATTAATTAAGACCCAAAGTTACAAAATGTTTCATTGAAGATATAGATATTGAATATTTATAGAATACTTAATTTTTGATGATAAAATTAAGCTGTAATTGCTATTGTTATTTTAAATTTTCAGGTGACAATAAAGTTTTAATTTTTTGTCATTTATCAATTCAACTAATTCCAAAATCACTTACATTTGTTATTATGAGACACGACCAACGCGCAGAAAAATTCAGGCAGATCGTGGAAAATAAATTCCAGATCTACAATTCATTATTTATGAGCCTGCCTTATGATAAAATGACCAATATCGGGATGTTGCTTCCCTTCCTTTATGAGGAAAGCAAAACCGGCTATGATGCAGGAAAAACCCCCGAAGAAATTGTTGAAGAATTTTTTAAAAACCATACCGATCTTCAGACCGAAGAGCAGAAACTTGAACTGCTTTTTAAGATTATTCAATATATAGAAAGACAGGTGGTTTTATTCGACAGTATTGAAGATGCTGCATTTCCCAATCTGCATTCCGAAAGTGATGGCGGAACCGTGACCAATCTTTTTGAACGTTCTTTTCAGGATCATAAAATTGAGAAAGTACGTGAGAAATTAAAGGATTTCAGTGTAAAGGTTGTGTTTACAGCGCACCCTACACAGTTTTATCCAAGTTCAGTACAGAGAATCATCCAGGATCTGAGAGGGGCCATTACCAGTGATTCCGTTACTCAGATTGATACCCTTTTGCAGCAGCTGGGGAAAACCCCTTTTGTGAATAAGGAAAAACCGACACCAATTGATGAAGCTCTAAGCATTATTTCCTATCTGAGATATGTGTATTATGATACGATTGGTGAATTATTTACGAAGATTAAAAAGACCTTTGGAAACGGAAATTTCCATCTGCATGAAGATATTATACAGCTTGGCTTCTGGCCAGGAGGAGACCGTGACGGAAACCCTTTTGTAACGGCCGATGTCACCAAAAGAGTAGCAGAGGAGCTTCGTTCAGCCATTCTGAAGTCTTATTACAGCCATTTGAAATTCATCAGAAGGCGATTGAGCTTCAGAGGTGTTTCTGAAGTATTGACGGCTTTAAGCGAGGAGTTATACACGGCTATTTTTGATGGAAAAACAATTACAGCAGAAGATATTTTAAAGAAAACAGATGAGGCTGAAAAAATATTGATCAATGAGCACAATGCACTATTCTTAGATCTTTTGGTGAATTTCAGAGATCGGGTGAAAATTTTTGGAACTCATTTTGCCACGTTGGATATCCGCCAGGACAGCAGAATTCATCAGAAAGTCATTGATGAGGTTTTTGCAAAAGTATATGGAAATGAAGAAGCTGACTCCGAACAGAAATTCAATAAGCTGATTCAGATTTCAAAACAGGTAAATACAGCTGATTTTGAGGGTATTGTAAAAGATACATTACTGACGGTAGCTCAGGTTTTCAAAATTCAGGATTTGAATGGGCTGAGAGGAATGAACCGTTATATTATCTCCAATTCTGATGCTGTGAAAGATGTAATGAATGTCTATGCATTCTTTAAAGTGTGTGGATATCAGGATGAAGACATCAATATGGATATTGTGCCGCTTTTTGAAACCATGGAGGGGCTTGATAATGCAGAGCATGTGATGAATGAACTGTATCAGGATCCTGTATATAAAAAACATCTTGAAAGAAGAGGAAACCAGCAGACCATTATGCTGGGCTTTTCTGACGGAACCAAGGATGGTGGATATCTAAAGGCCAACTGGGAAATTTATAAGGCTAAAGAAGTACTGACGAAACTTTCGGAGCAGAATAATATTAAAGTTGTGTTTTTTGACGGCAGAGGAGGACCTCCGGCAAGAGGTGGTGGAAAAACCCACGATTTCTATGCGTCCCAGGGAAAAACAATTGCGAATAATAAAATTGAGCTGACCATTCAGGGGCAAACGATTACCAGTATTTTCGGAAATAAAGAACAGGCAAAATACAATTTTGAACAGCTTTTGACTGCCGGAGTAGAAAATGATGTATTTAAAAACGCTAAAAAAGATCTTACGGATAAAGAACGGGCATTGATTATTGAGCTGGCAAATATCAGTTATCAGAAATATTCAGATCTTAAGGCCCATCCAATGTTTGTTCCCTATCTTCAAGAGATGAGTACACTGGAATATTATGGAAAAACCAATATCGGAAGCCGTCCATCTAAAAGAGGAAACGGAAGTGAATTGAAGTTTGAAGATTTAAGAGCCATTCCATTTGTAGGTTCCTGGTCACAATTGAAACAGAATGTTCCCGGATTTTTCGGTTTTGGCTATGCTATGCAGCAGTTAAAAGAGGAGGGAAGGTTTGAAGAAGTTAGAGAACTGTATAAAGGCTCAGATTTCTTTAAAACTTTAGTTCTGAACTCCATGATGAGTATGAATAAGTCTTACTTTCCTTTAACTTATTATATCAAAAACAATCCTAAATTCGGAGCATTCTGGAATATTCTTTTCAGTGAATATGAGCTTTCAAGAGATATTATGCTGGAATTGACTGGTTTCAAAATGCTTCAGGAAGAAGATCCGTTATCCAGAAAATCAGTGAAGATCCGTGAAAAGATTGTTTTACCATTGCTCAGTATTCAGCAATATGCACTGATGAAAATTCAGAAAGGTGAAGGAAACAAAGAAGCTTATGAGAAATTAGTGACAAGATCTTTATTCGGAAATATTAATGCAAGCAGAAACTCGGCTTAAATTACTTTTAATGAAAGCGATATTATCAAAAATATACTATTTATAGTGAAAAAAACGGGTCTAATGACCCGTTTTTGGTTTATAATCAGTTTCGTAATATTAGTGATAAAATAGTGCTATTTGTGTTTAAAATAATGAAGATTATTCCTTTATAAACTTCTTATAATACCCTTTATCAAGGGTCTGTATTTTCAGATAGTAAATACCTTTTGCAAAATCATCAACCCTTACAGACTTCTGATCACTCACTTTTCTTATCAGCCTTCCCAGATTGTCATAAATTTCCAGCGAACTGATGTCATCTTCTGAGGCAATATTAAGAATGTTTTTAACAGGATTCGGAAACAACGCGAATTTTTCTTTTTTTACAATTTCAGAAGTATTTAATACACCATTGTAAAGACTTCCGAAGTTAAGAATGCCATATCCTATCTGATCTGTGTGATTAGGATAAAGTGAAGCCGTCTGTCTTAGCTTTGTTTTGAGCTGATCCCTATTCATGGTAGGAAATGCCTGGAGAAGACAGGCAACACCTCCCGCAGCAATAGGAGTAGCAAGGGAAGTTCCGGTACTCGTAAAGGTGGTATCTCCTAAAACAGTTGCAGTAGCAGTTCCTCTAGCACTTCCATCCGGTTTAATGACTCCCAGTGAATTAGGTCCGAAAGAAGAGAATACAGATGTATTTCCTGAAGAATCTACTGCTCCGATCGTAAATACCTTAGCGTTGTCTGAGGGAGTTAAAAGATAATGCCATGGTTTATCCCCTGAATTTCCTGCCGCAGCAAGAACAAAAATTCCTTTTTCAGCAGCAATTCCGGCTCCCCTTGCAATAAAGGACGTGGTTCCGTTCATATCGGCATAAGTATAACTGTATTGAGGATTGTCAAATGCCTGATATCCAAGTGAGGTTGTGATAATTTCTACTCCCTTTCTGTCTGCTTCTTCAGCAGCTTCGATCCAGTAGAGTTCTTCCTCAGGAATTTCAGCAGCGGTATTTTCACTTCGGTACAGATAAAAATCCGCATCCGGTGCAGAACCTACAAAGATATTTTCCAAATAACCACCAATAGCTCCCAGTACAACGGTGCCATGTGCATTTAGAGAAGGGTTGTAGATGTCATTGGATTTGGTAACAAAGTCATAACCAGCCTTTATCTTATTATTGTTGCGTAGTCTCAGAAAAGCATTTCCGGTATTCACAGTAGGAAATCCTGTGTCAATAACGGCAATGGAAATTCCGGTTCCTGTAAAGCCTGCAATGTGAAGAGGTCTTATGTTTACCTGGTCAATCTGTAAGGTACCGGAACCATATTCAAAATTGGTAAGTCCCTTCTGGGTATTCGTAGGATTTTTCCATTTATTAACGGGGGTCTGCTTTACTGTAGGAGTTCCGTTTCGGGCAAAACTTTCTACAGATAAAACAAAAGGCTGGGTTTGCAAAGTGGCAATTTGAGCAGGGGTTGCATTGACTGCCGCTCCGTTGAGCCATTTAGAATAATCTGTAACGGTAAATCCTAGATTCTGAAGGTTTTGTATGTAAGATTGTTCTATAGGAACGTCCTGATCATTAAGGGATATGCCTAATGTTGTACGTCTGTCAAGCGATTTTTGGCTAAGCTCAGAAAGAGGATTAGCATAAAATACTGCTTTATTAGGCTTGTCTTTAAAATACACAAAAACAAGCTGAGTTTGTGCAATACTATAAGAGTAACCTGTTAGGAAACAAAAGAGTAAAATTTTTTTCATATAAATTTTTGTATAAAGATAAAAACAAAATCAATAAAATTTTTGATAGGATTTTAAAATCCTTATTTTTACAGAAATAATTTATTTATGAAAAAAATTCAGATGGTTGACTTGCAAAGTCAGTATTACAAAATAAAGAATGATGTAGACAATGCAGTTTTAAATGTAATGGATTCCGCGGCTTTCATCAACGGTCCTGAAGTAAAGTCTTTCCAGAATGAATTGGAGTCTTATTTAGATGTAAAACATGTTATTCCATGTGCAAATGGAACTGATGCATTACAGATTGCCCTTATGGCGCTGGATTTGAAAGAAGGGGATGAAATAATTACTGCTGATTTTACTTTTGCAGCAACAGTAGAGGTGATTCATCTGCTTAAATTAAAATCTGTTTTAGTAGACGTAGATTATGATACATTTACTATTTCAACAGATGCTTTAAGAAAGGCGATCACACCAAGAACAAAAGCAATTATTCCGGTACATTTGTTTGGGCAGTGTGCCAATATGGAAGAGATTCTGAAAATTGCTGAAGAGCACAATTTATACGTAATTGAAGACAATGCACAGGCAATTGGTGCAGAATATACATTCTCTGACGGAACATCGAAATATGCCGGAACGATGGCAACAGTAGGAACTACATCTTTCTTTCCTTCCAAAAATCTTGGATGTTATGGTGACGGAGGTGCTATTTTTACAAATAATGATGAGCTGGCACACCGTTTAAGAGGAATTGTTAACCATGGAATGTACGAGAGATATTATCACGATGAGGTGGGAGTGAATTCCCGTTTAGACAGCATTCAGGCAGCGGTTTTAAGAAAAAAATTACCACACCTGGATTCATATAATGAGGCGAGAAGAAAAGCTGCTGACTATTATGATGAAGCGTTCGCAGGAAATCCGAATATCTTAACTCCAAAAAGATCTGAAAGCTCTACTCATGTATTCCACCAGTATACATTAAGAATTCTGAATGGAAAACGTGATGAACTTCAGAAGTTCCTTACTGAAAAGGAAATTCCGGCAATGATCTACTACCCTGTAGCATTAAGAAAACAAAAAGCCTATTTCCAGGAAAGCAATGATGCTGACTTTGTAAATACAGATAAGCTTTTGAGTCAGGTAGTTTCTTTACCTATGCATACGGAACTGGATGAAGAGCAGTTGAAGTATATCACAGATGCTGTCCTTGAGTTTATGGGATAAAAGGAGATGAAGGGATTTTTTCTTAAAGGTAAAAAGTATAAATTCTTTTTAGGAGTTCATCTTTTTATTATGGGGATTTATTCACTTTATTTGATCAATACAGTGATGTCCTACAATTCCTTGTCTTATTCTAGATATTATAAAGAGAGTATTTTTGAAAATATTTTTAAATACTCTCTTTACATCATTGTAAATTTAATTGCAGGAATAATCATTTTTTGCAAATTAAAATATACCAAGATTATTCTCAATTTTTTTGCTGTAGTGATCCTTATTTTAGTTTGTTTTGCTAATTATACCTTAATTAAAAGTTACATTAACAATTCATATTATAACTTTGTAATTATTTTTAATACATTAGTTATCGGTTTTGTTTTTTTTTATATCTTTTATTTAAATCATAGGGAAATAGAAAAAAATGAAATAGAAAATATAGGAAAACACGAAGATTAAAAAATGGCAATACTTGTTACAGGAGGACTTGGATATATTGGTTCTCACACGGTAGTAGAACTTATCAATAATGGCTTTGATGTTGTTATTGTAGATGATCTGTCCAATTCGGAGAGGTTTATTTTAAATAATATAGAGGAAATCACTGGTAAAAAACCAGTTTTTTATCCTTTTGATCTTAAGCGTAAAGAACTTCTTTCACAGGTTTTTGATGCTCATAATATTGATGGGTGTATTAATTTTGCGGCTTCAAAGGCTGTAGGAGAGAGCCAGGTAAAGCCTGTAGACTATTATGAAAATAATTTGTTTACACTTATTAATATCCTTCAGGAATTTAAAGAAAGAGAAATCTCCAACTTTATTTTCAGTTCATCATGTACTGTATACGGACAGGCAGAAGTAATGCCGATTGATGAAAATACTCCGTTAAAAATGCCTGAGAGCGTTTATGGAAAAACTAAGCAAATGGGTGAGGAAATCCTGATCGATTTTGCTAAGGCATACAACAGAAAGATATCATTATTAAGATACTTTAACCCGATTGGAGCACATCCCTCAGCAAAAATCGGAGAACTACCAATAGGAATTCCTAATAATTTAGTTCCCTATGTTATGCAGACCGCTGCAGGAGTTCGTGAGAAACTAAGTATTTGGGGAGATGACTATCAGACAAAAGACGGTACAGCTGTTCGCGACTACATTTATATAATGGACCTTGCAAAAGCTCACGTGGCAGCTTTGAAAAAACTTATGGAAGATCAATCCAGAGAAACAGTGATTGATACTTATAATTTGGGAACTGGAAAAGGGTCATCCGTTTTAGAAGTCGTAAAAGCTTTTGAAATTGCAAATGGAGTAGATGTTCCTTATCAGATCTGTGAGAGGAGAGAAGGGGATATTACTATTGCCTATGCAGATCCTTCAAAAGCAGAAAAAGAACTTAACTGGAAATCAGAAACTTCCTTGGAAGAGTCTTTAAGGACAGTCTGGGAATGGCAGAAATATCTCAATTCGAGAAACTAAACTCATAAAACACCACCATTATGGCTTGGAATCCTGAAATATATGATCAATTTAAAGAAGAGCGTTCAGCCCCTTTCTTTAATCTGTTGAAACTGGTAGAATCAAGAAGGGGAATATCCGTTATAGATCTGGGGTGCGGAACGGGAGAGCTTACCTCAAAACTTTTGGATTACTTAGAAGATTCTAAAGTCTTAGGAATAGATTCTTCTGAAGAAATGCTTGAAAAAGCGGCTCAGTTCAAAACAAGCAGACTGAATTTTGAAAAAAGAAGTATTGAAGAGCAGCTTCATTTGGGAGATACTTATGATCTGATTATTTCCAATGCTGCTATCCAGTGGTGTAGTAATCATAAGGAGCTTTTCCCAAGAATTATCAGTAAAATTAAGGAAGGCGGACAATTGGCCGTACAGATTCCCTCAAATCACGAATATGTAGTTCATCAGCTTCTCAGAAAGATTGCAGGTGCTGAGCCTTATAAAAGTGCTTATGACGGATGGGAGAGAGAGTATACTGTTTTGAGCATTGAAGACTATGCCAGAATATTATTCAACAATAAAGGAAGAGAAATCACCGTTTATGAGAAAGTATTCCCTCATGTTCTTGAAAATGCGGAAGCAGTATTCACCTGGGCTTCCGGAACCGCTATGCTTCCTTATATAGAAAGGCTTCCTGATGAAATGAAAGAACAATTTAAAAACGATTATAAACAACAATTGCAAAACACCTTCCCTGAATCACCGGTTTTTTACCCGTTTAAAAGAACATTTATTTCAGCGAAGTTTTAACTTTTAACATTAATATGAAGACACAAAGAATAGGTATTACATTTTCCTCATTTGATTTATTACATGCAGGGCACATTAAAATGCTGGAAGAAGCAAAAACAGTATGCGATTATCTGATCGTAGGGTTGCAGATTGATCCGTCTCACGACAGGCCCAACAAAAACAAACCAAGCCAGACTATTGTTGAACGCTATATTCAGCTGAAAGCTGTAAATGCAGTAGACGAAATTATTCCTTATTACACAGAAGAGGATTTACTGGATATTTTAAAATCTTTTGTTATCGATGTAAGAATCATTGGTGATGATTATATGGACAGAGATTTTACTGGTAAACAATACTGTGAAGAGAAAGGTATTGAGATCTTTTACAATAAAAGAGACCACAGGTTTTCTACCAGCGACTTAAGAAAAAGAATTTATGAAGCTGAAAAAGAAAAAGAAGAGAGAGCTGAAATTGTAAAATAAAAATAAAAAATCCCGAAATTAGTGGACTGCCCCCAAAAAGTTAGACACTTTTTAGGGGCATTTTTTTATGTATAGAAAAGAAAAATTTAGCGTTGCTTTCAAATTAGAATGTATTAACCTT
>NZ_QNVT01000047.1 GCF_003385515.1 Chryseobacterium pennae
TATGTTGCAAACTGATCTATAGAATATTTGCTGTGGTAAAAAGAGAGGAACCTTTTGTAAATTTAACAAGATATAATTTGCATATGTCTTAGAATACACGAATAATTTATATACAGTTCAGAAACTATGTGCCTATTTGGTAAAGATTATTAAACCACATAGACATTATTCATAAGGTTCTGCAAGTATCATTTTATTCGTGTGCATTCGTGGCAAAATATTAGCAGATTTATCTTCGCTGAAAAATCTTAGATTTTCTTGCGTCTTTAAGATTTCTGACAAAAATTAAATTTCCACAGGTTTTGCCAATCTTTTTCATCTGTGTAATTTGTGAAATCTGTGGGAAAGTTTTTTATTCTTGAATTTCTGCGTCTATTAAAACGGCTAATTGTATACAGGGCTGATCAGATCTGTTGCTCCATGCGTGGTTGGTGCCTCGTTGGATCACGATGTCTCCAGGTTTGAGAAGAGTTTCTCCTTCTTTCATAATGAGATGAAGTTCACCCGAAAGAATGATGATATAATCCAACGTTGGGGTCTGGTGCATCATGGGGTGAGGTTCTCCTTTTTTGAATTCAACGCCTAAATCTTTATCCGGTGGGACAACCACATACCGGAAATAGGTTCCGTTTTTAGGAGTTTGCGGAAATCCTGTGTTGGGAATTCGGTTTTCAAAGTCTAAACTAGCCGGCATTGTTTGAGTATTCCAGATGTCTGATATAATTAATCCCGGAAAATGTTCTATTGCGTTTTCAACCGGCTGATCTTCTACAATGATAGATTTTCCGTCTTTAATTCCTGTTACGATACGTCTTGGTATTTTGTTCATTAGTTATGAATTTTGCATGATGAGTTTGTGACCTTGAGTCTGGTTGTTTTTAAGCATGGAGTGGGCTTTAAGAACAGTTTCCAAAGAAAGAGTACCTATTATTTTATGTTGAGATGGAACGATGGAGCCATTTTCAATAAATTGTTTAATTTCTTCCAGACTGTTTTTGTAATAATCATACTGTTTCACCATGCCGTAGGTGTAATTGGAGATATTCATAATCAAGGCTCCTTTGTTGAAAAGAAGTTCATGAGCTTCGTGGGTAACCAGGGCGGTGACATCTACATAGGTTCCGTTGATTTTTAAAACTTCAGCCGTAACTTCAGACATGTAATTTCCAACCAGATCAATTCCGATGTCAAAAAGTTGCTGCTGATTAGCTTTTAAAATATTGTTTACAAGATTTTCTTCTTTGTAATTAATAATCTGATGATCTTTTAAACCCAGGTTGAGAAGCATTTGTTTATTTTGTTCACTGCCTACTGTAACAACGAAGTTTTCAATTTGGTGAGCCAATAAGATTTTAATTAAAAAAGAACCTACTCCTCCGGCAGCACCGGTGATAAGAATAGTTTGCTCCGGCTGTAATTTCAGTCTTTTAAAAATTTGTAAAGAAGTTAAACCTGCTGATGGAATAGAAGCTGCCTGTTCAAAGGAAATATTTTTAGGTTTGAGTGAAACAATGGCTTCCGGAACTGAAATGTATTCTGCATAAGTACCATTGCTTCCCATAGAACCGCTGCCACAGAATACTTCATCTCCAATGTTGAACTGAGTGACATTATTACCTTTTTCTACAACAATTCCGGATAATTCCCTCCCTAATATAGGAGAGCTGATTAATTTTCTTTCCAGTTCATTTTCCAGCATTTGGTAATCGATGGGATTGAAGCCACTGGCTTTGATATGAATTAATACTTCATGAGCTTTAGGCTGAGGTTTTTCAGTAAAACCATCTTCAAGCTTAAAATCTTTATTTAAAATAACTGCTTTCATATTGTTAATTTGATGTACAAATGTAAAACGGGAATAGTTTATATTTGCTACTAGTTAACAAATGGTTACTAGTTACCTTGATGAAACTATTATGGCAAAAATTATTGAAAACGGAACCGAAAGAGAAGCAACCTGTACTGAGGAATTATTCGCTATGCGTGATAGTTTGGATGTTCTGGGTGGAAAATGGAAATTGATGATCCTTCGTTATCTGACTAACAGAACGGATCAGCAGATTCATTTTAAAAAGCTGGAACGTGGTATTGACGGAATTTCTGCTAAAATGTTGAGTAAGGAACTGAAGGAATTAGAAACCAACCTTCTGATTACAAGAACAATTCAGGATACAAAACCTATTACCGTTACTTATGCTGTGACAGAATATGGAAAATCCGTATTTCCGGTGACGGAAACCTTAGTGAACTGGGGGATAATCCACAGAGAGAAAATTAAGGAATCGATGAACTCTTCTGAATCTTAAAAAGAGTAATAAAAAATCCCCAGACTCGGTAGAGTAGAGGATTTTTAATCATCATAAATGATTGGTGAATTACTTTTTATCTAACCAGGTATTGACCAGTTCAGTATGTTCTTCCACCCATTTTTGTGCAGTGGCTTCTTTATTTTTACTGTGTTCCATTTGGATTAGTAAATCAGACATTGTTTCATCATCGAAATGGAGTTTAGAAAAGAATGCTGCTAATTCCGGATGATCTGTACCAAAGCTTTTTCTTGCATAGGTTTTGATCTGTTCTGCTTCACCAAATATCTTTTTGGGGTCGTCAAGAAACTTAAGTTTCATTTTACCAAACATCCAGTGGGGCTGCCATCCCGTTACTACAATCCATTGTTTACGCTGTATAGCGTTCTGTAATTCGGTGATCATGGCAATGGTAGAGGAATTGATCTGTTTGTAATCCAGCTTATAATCAATAATGGCTTTATCTGTTCCTGTTGTTAATCCTGCCCCTTTTTCAATCCCAATGATTCTGTGACTAAACTGTTCCTGATGCTGGTTAAGGTCTTCAATAGACTTAATGGGAACATATTCCGGAACTACCAGTCCTATGCGGCCATTGTCATAATTGGTTCCAATATGTATTAATCCGGGAAATTTGGCCAGTTTTTTAGCATGAGTATAAGGAAGCCAGACTCCCATGAAAAGGTCAGTATCTTCATTGTTCATTGATGCCAGAATCATATCGGTAGAGGCCTTTTGAATAATGACATGATAGCCCTGCTGGTCCAGAATGGCTTTGGCAACATGAGTCATAGCTACATCTTCAGCCCAGCCATCTACCATTCCTATGGTAATATATTTAGAGTTTTTTATGTTTCCACATGAATTTAATGCAGCCAATGCGATCATTAAAATGGGAAAAAATAGATATTTTAATTGTTTCATTTTATTGTTTTTTCTTTACAAATCCCTGGGTAATCCTGTCGAGGATGATAGCTAGAATAACAACGGATAATCCACTTTCAAATCCCAGTCCGATATCCAGATTATTAATTCCTTCCAACACTTTTTCACCCAAACCGCCTGCGGCAATCATTCCGGCGATCACAACCATGGATAAGGATAAAAGGATGGTTTGGTTAATCCCCGTTAAAATAGTTTTCATAGCCAGAGGAAGTTCTACCTTGAACAGGATTTGACGGCTGGTTGCTCCAAAAGCACGGGCAGCTTCTACAATATCTTTAGGAACAGATTCAATTCCCAGTGTTGTTAAACGCACCGCTGGTGGCATTGCAAAAATGATTGTTGCAAAAGCACCGGGTACTTTTCCGATGCTGAAAAATAATACAGCAGGAATCAGGTAAACGAATGCAGGCATAGTTTGCATTAGATCCAGTAAAGGACGAATAATTTTTGCTGCGATTTTGTTTTTAGCGGCTAAAATTCCCAAAGGGATAGAAAGGACGAGGGCTGTAAGGGTGGCTACGAAGATAAGTGCCAGTGTTTCCATAGTTTCTTTCCATAATCCCATCAAAAATATCAGGCTTAACCCTGCTGCGGTAACAATAGCGATACCTTTTCCAGCTTTCCATAATGCTAAAAGGGTAATGAAGAGGATGATTACATAAAAAGGAGTATTTATTAAGACCCATTCAATCCCCATGATTGAGGCGTTTCCTACATGTTTTATGACATCAAATACTGGTTTTCCATTTTCTGTGAGCCAATTGATTGCCGTTTCTACATATTGACCTATATCTATAATTTTATTCATCTTATTGGTTGTTTGCGATTTCTTTTAATTCAATGATTTCTTCTTCGTTAAATTTGGTAGCTTCTATGACAAGAGATAATTGGGTAACAAGACCTAAAAATTTATTGTTTTCGTCTACAACAGCAATGGCAGATTTACTTCCTGAAATTAACGGCAGCATTTCTTCTACGGTCACTTCAGGATATACTGAAGGGACATTGCTATTGATAATGGATTCCACTGTAGGTTCTTTCTTTTTGGCAATTCTGACAACATCATTAAGCGTTACAAAACCAAGGAAATTATTTTGGAAATCTACAACAGGTAAGTTTTCTAGCCCTGTTGCTCTCATTTTTCTTAAAGCGCCTTCGGGACCGTCTTTCCTGAAACGTACTACTGTTGCTTTATCGAACATCAAAGATCTGGCGGTGATAATTGTTTTACGGTCTACCTTCTCTACGAACGCTTTTACATAGTCACTTGCAGGGTTGGTTAAAATATCTTCAGCCGTTCCTATCTGTTCTATGACACCGTCTTTCATAATGACGATACGGTCACCAATTTTAATGGCTTCATCCAAATCGTGGGTAATGAAAACAATGGTTTTTTGTAATGTGTTTTGCAGTTCCAGCATCTGATCCTGCATTTCAGATTTTATTAAAGGATCCAGTGCAGAGAAAGCTTCATCCATAAGTAATACTTCCGGATCATTGGCCAAGGCCCTTGCTAATCCAACTCTTTGCTGCATTCCCCCCGAAAGTTGGGAGGGATATTGGTTTTCGAAACCATTCAATCCTACAATATCCAGGGCTTTCTGTGCTTTTTCATCACGGGAGGCTTTGCTTTCGCCTCTTATTTCAAGCCCAAAGCCTGCATTGTCCAAGATGTTGTGATGAGGCAGTAATCCAAATTTTTGAAATACCATGCTCATCTCTGTTCTTCTTACTTCCAGAAGTTCTTTATTGTTTTTACCGGTAATATCATCGTCATTGATATATACTTTTCCCGAAGTAGGCTCATTCAGCCTGTTAAGACAGCGCAGTAAGGTAGATTTTCCACTTCCGGATAATCCCATAATCACAAAGAATTCTCCTTCATAGATTTCAAAACTTGCTTTGTTGATTCCTACCGTGCAGCCTGTTTTTTCAAGAATTTCCTTTTTGGAAAAACCTTTGTCTAAAAGTTCCTGTGCTTTTTCTTTGTTTTTACCAAAAATAATAGTCAGATCTTCAACTTTAAGTTTTACTTTTCTACTGTTTTCATTTTTTTCCATATTCAGAATTTTTAATTAATAATTGATATACAATGTGGTATATCATTACGTGATTAAACATTTAATCTTTAATGTTGTTCTTTTGGTGACGAGTATAAAAAATAATTTGCCAAGCTTATAATGATAAAAGCTTATAACAAAAAAATAAAAGCATAAAGCACTTTGCCTTATGTTTATTTTAAATATTTCAATAGATTTTACTCTAGAAAAAAGAGTGTCATGTGTAAAAAGAAATTAATCTTTTACATGGATTCTACAATTAAATTACTGATGAGGTAATAAAAGATATGTGTACAGAACAACTTGAATTCCTACATTTCATCATAATGAAGGCTTTGTAAAAAACCTGTATATCAGATTTTTACGACGGTGCAAATTTACGGATTTTATTTTAAATGGATTTTTTGGGACCTAAGAAGCTGGTTTTAAGTCAGGTTATGAAGTGATATACTCATGGTAAATTTCCCCTTATCATTAAAGATAAAAGTGGTTCAATAATCCTGAATTTTTAGAAAAGATCCCTACGAAATAATCAATGAAATTACTTCAATAAAACAGCAATGATTGCCAATATTGCAGGGAGTGCCTGAACAAAAAAGATCTTCTTAGTAGCAGAAACAGCACCATAAATACCCGCTACCGCCACGCATCCTAAAAAGAATAAAGCTATATTATCCTGCCATTGCGGATCTTTAATCAGAAAAGACCAGATCAGCCCGGCAGCCAGAAAACCATTATACAATCCCTGATTGGCAGCCAGTCCCTTCGTAGGTTTGAACATTTCTGCAGGCAGGGCAGCTTTGAAAACTTCTTTTCCTTTGGTTTCCCATGCAAACATTTCCATCCAAAGAATATAGAGATGTTCCAGTGCAACAATTGCGATAAGGATTTTAGCAACGACTTCCATGATTTCATATTTTGTCATTGTAAAACTAAAAAAATAAAGTTAAGTTTGAGTATTCAATTCTAAAGATGGATAATTTCAAGGCACATTTAAATAAATTTATTACGGTAACAGACGAAGAGTATATTTCAATTTTTTCATTCTTTGAAGTATTAAAGGTGAAGAAAAAGCAAAGTCTGATGCTGGAAGGTGAGATTTGCAGAAATATGTATTTTGTGGTGGAAGGCTGCCTTAGAAAATATTTTATTAATGAAAAAGGAGTAGAACATACCACTCAGTTTGCTATTGAAAACTGGTGGATTACCGATACTTTTGCTTATGAAAGACAATTGCAGACGGATTTCAACATTCAGTCTGTGGAAAAGTCTACGATTCTTATGATTGATTTTAAAAATCAGGAATTATTATTGGAGAAGCATCCGGTGATGGAAAAATATTTCAGAATTATTTATCAAAGGGCTTATGCAGCATCTGAAAGAAAACTCCGTTATCTGGCTGAATATTCGAGGGAAGAATTGTATGTGCATTTCAGTACACTGTATCCTTGGTTTATACAAAGAATTCCTCAATATCTTATTGCTTCATTTCTTGGTTTTACTCCCGAATATTTAAGTGAAATTAAAGCAAAATTACGTTCTTAAACCAGTTTAAGTTTTTTACGGATCATATATCGGAAATTTGTCATGTGATTAAAAGCTAATGCAATGACAAATACACAAAATCAATTTCCTCAACTATTTTTAAGACTGGCTCTTTCGGTAACCATGCTTTCTGCAATCGCCGACCGATTCGGGCTATGGAGTGCTGAAAACTCATCATGGGGAAACATGACGAAGTTTGAAGAGTATACACGATCGCTGACCTTTTTTCTTCCGGAAGCGTTGAGTACTTTTTCAGCGTATGCCGCCACATGTTTAGAAATTCTATTTCCACTGATGCTGATTATAGGTTTTAAAACCAGGATTGCAGCCTATGGAAGCAGTATCTTATTATTGATTTTTGCAGTATCAATGGCTATAGCACTGGGACCTAAGGCACCTTTCGATTATTCAGTCTGGGTGGGAAGTGCAGCAGCTCTTTTATTGGCTGTTCAGCAACAATATTCTTTTAGTATAGATCAATTAACCAAAAAATAAATATAATGAGCGCAAGATTAAACATTGCAACAGTAGATTCAGCAGCTTATAAAGCAATGCTAGGATTAGAGGGGTATTTACAGACAACTTCTTTAACTCATATTCAAAAGGAATTAATTAAAATCAGAGCATCACAGATTAATAAATGTGCTTTCTGCCTTGATATGCATACAAAAGATGCCATCAAATATGGTGAAACGCCTCAAAGAATTTTTATTCTGAACGGATGGACAGAAGCAAAAGAATTCTTTACAGAGGAAGAGCAGGTACTTTTGTCTATGACAGAGGAAATCACCCTGATCAGCCATAAAGGACTAACTGAGGAGACCTACCAAAAAGCTAAGGCATTCTTTGATGAAGCTCAGATTGCACAGATTATTATGGCCATTGTGACCATCAATGCATGGAATAGAATTGCAGTGAGTACGCATCTTCCAGTTGCAAAATAATGGCAAAGTAAGGATGTTGGAAGTTAGGAGTGGGAGATTAATGAAGCCTGCATCATTTACAGACATTTACTTTATTTAACAAAATGGCCTTTCAAAACTGAAAGGCCATTTTAATGCAAGAAGCAGAATGACAATGTAACACTGTTTTAAGTATTAATTCTAAAAATAAATTCTAAAGGTTAGTTTTATTTTTTCAAAACCGGAATTACGTTGTCTCTCTTTTCTTTTATAGTAGGTTATAGGTTTTAAATGAGACCTCCATGTCTAGTAAATAGCGACAGGATTTACATTTACCTGAGTAGATCCTACATACAGAGGCTGTCCCAGTACGAATAAAAATTCCCAAACTTTTTGTTTAACCAAAGGGCGGCTGTCAATCAGCTCCAAGTTATAGATTCCTTTTTTAGCCAGCATAAATTGATTGATGGGGAATTCTTCTTTACTTTTTGGATTTGGATATACTTCAGAAGCCCAGGTATCACCGCCAAAAGCAACAATCCCCTGATCAGCTAACCACTTGGCTGCATCCATTCCAATCCCCGGTTCCGTTTCTAAGAACTGTTTATTGTCTTTGCCTATCAATTCAAGCCATCCTGTATTGAAAAGAATAACATCTCCTTGTCTTAGCGTAAGGCCCTGTTTCTTTAAAACAGCTTTGATATCCTCAACGGTAAATTCTGTTCCGCCTGGTACAATTGCTTTTCCATAATGGGCGACCATATCAAGAACTACACCTCTGGTAACAAAAGGGGGGACTTTTTCGACACCTAGTTTTTTTACGCCTTCTACAGTTACAAAATCAGTTGCTTTATTTCCGTTATAGTAAATATTGTCAATACCAATATGCCCGATCCCGTTAAGCTGAGTTCCTACACCGGTCCATCCATTCACCAATTCGTCATTGAATGTAAATTTGTTGGGACCTATACTTTTTCCACCCTGTTCTCCGGGTTGGATGTTGTATAGATTGAAACTTCTGTGTCTGAAAGCGGGTAAGTTTTTATCAATAGGAACAGCAAGTGCTAATGTTTTACCTTGTTTTACCAATCCAAGTGCTTGTTTTACCACTTCAGGAGTTAATAAATTAGCAGCTCCTATTTCATCCTGAGCTCCGTAAGCAGAAGGATACCATGATTGATCTTCTGGATTAACAAGGATTTGAGCGTTTAATGAAATGCTGTTGATAGCCAATAGGGTGACCAGTCCGAACATTTTGATCAGATTCTTTTTCATTTTTAATGATGTATAGGGTGAATTAAGAAGGGAAGTTGGAAGCTGGAAGAGGGGAGTTATTGAAGCCTATGAATAACTGATATTCCGTGTATTGAAATGATGCTTCCGGTTTTACTTTCCTTTAAAGAGAAAGGGAGCTGGAGGAGGAGAGAGTACGTTTTTGAAGCCGGTCAGCAGCTGATATTGTATTGATCAGGTTGTTGTAATGATTTAAATTGACAGACTGTAAGTTAACAATACACGCTAGTGTTTTCAATTTCATATTTCCATCTTACAGTCTGATAATAATTGGGTTCAAAGGACTGAAAGTTATCAATAACCTGACAGTACTTCCAACCTCCCTCTTCCAGCTCCCAGCTTATATATTAAATCTCGCTTAAAGCAGAATTGATGAAGTTTAATTCTTCCTGAGAAAGAGTAATATCCATCGCTTTAGCATTTTCAACAGCTTGCTGGGCATTTCTGGCTCCTGCCAATACTACTGTAATTGCTGGCTGCAGGGTAGTCCATCTTAATACCAATTGAGAAAGACTGGCTCCTTTTTCCTGAGCGATCGGTTCAATTTTTTCTAAGAAGGTTTTTACTTTATTTAAATCAAACTGAGAGAAATATCCGTTTCTGTGGTCGTTGTCTTTTAATCTGTTATCCTTGAAATATTTACCTGTCAAAAGACCTCTTTCCATTGGGCTGTATACGATGATTCCTGAGTTATTTTCTAAAGAATAAGGAACAAGGTCACTCTCGATAGCCCGGTTCAGCATACTGTAAGAAACCTGGTTGCTTGCTAATTTCAACGTTCTGTTAGCTTCCTCCATTTGAGCAACACTATAGTTACTTACTCCGGCAGCACGAACTTTTCCCTGTTGGACTAATAATTCCATAGCTTCCATCGTTTCACTGATTGCTGTTGTGCTATCTGGCCAGTGAAGTTGTAAAAGGTCAATATAATCTGTTCCCAGTCTTTTTAAACTTTCTTCAACTTCTTTGATGATATTTTCTTTAGAAGCGAATTTATAAACAGGAATTGTTTTTCCTTCCTCTTCAGCATTAAAGAAAAATTCTCCTTTTCCGTTGTTGCTTCCATCCCAAACTAAACCGAATTTAGTTAACAGCTGGATCTTTGAGCGGTCTTTCCCTTTGATGGCTTCACCAATCATTTCTTCACTTAATCCGAAACCGTAAAAAGGAGCCGTGTCAATAGAAGTTACTCCGTGATCCAATGAAGCGTGAATAGAGTCAATAGAATCCTGTTTTTCATTACCACCCCACATACTTCCACCGATGGCAAAGGCTCCGTGCGTAATTGCAGATAACTCAAGATCAGTGTTTCCTAATTTTCTGTATTCCATTTTTTTGTTTTATTTATTATTGAGTTCTTTTAAAATTGCTTCTCCAACACTCTTGGCAGACTGTGGATTTTGTCCTGTAATCACTCTTTGATCAGTTACCACATGGTTTTGCCAAAGCCCGGATTTTTCAAACTTTGCGCCTCTTTCTTTTAATTTGTTTTCCAGCAAGAAAGGAACAACATCTGTTAATTGTACTGCAGATTCCTCTTCATTGGTAAAAGCATTGATCTTTTTTCCATCTACCAGGTATTTTCCATTATTCAGTTTGATATTAACCAAACCTGCCGGACCGTGGCATACGCCTGCTACAATACCTCCGTTTTCATAAATGGTTGAAGCCATGTTTGCCAGTTCTTTATTATCTGCGAAGTCCCACATCGCTCCATGTCCCCCTGCATAAAAGATGACCGAATAATCTTTTGGATTGACCTGTGATGGCGTTAAAGAATGATCTATTTTGCTTTTATATTCTTTATTTTCCCAAAACTCTTTATTTACAGGGTCTTTTAAATCGAATCCGTCTACTGGTGGAGTTCCGCCTTTCGGACTTACAAAATCAATTTCATAGCCCGCTTTGTGAAGAACTTCCCAAGGATGGGAAACTTCTCCTAAGTAATATCCTGTGTTTTCTCCGGTACTGCCTTTTTTGTCATGGCTGGTGACAACAAACAATATTTTCTTTTTCATATCAATAGATTTTTGGTGTTGTGCCTGAGTGAATCCTATTGTAAAAAGGGTAAGGAATAATAGTGTTAATTTTTTCATTATTAAATAAGATATGTGGTGTAAATCTCAGGTTTTTCCTGAAGTTTTTCATCTATCAAAGCTCCGAAAGCTTTAAGATAAGACTGTTCATTATGCTTTGCTAATCCTTCCTCACTTTTCCAGATTTCGTAGAATACAAAATGATTTTTGTCTTCAATCCCCTGATGAAGATTGTACAATTCACAAGCTTCTTCTTTTCTTGTTTCTTTTACCATATTCTGAAGAACTGCCAATACTTCTGCCTGGTGTTCTTCTTTGGTTTTTATAATTGCGGTAAGATGAATTTTCATAACTAAATAAAATTTTCAATTGAGTTATAGATAGGTTTCCATTGCAGTTCTGTTCTGGCTTTGTCTGTGCTACAGATACTATTGGATGCAAAACCGAAATAACCGCCAGCTGGTCCAAAATGATCAACAGCATCCTGTACATTTAAAGATCTGGCGGGCTCCAGGTTATATTTTTTACTGATCACTTCCGCAATATTCCTTAAAGATGAAGCGCCGTTTTCTGCATAATAAATAGAACCTCCTTTTGCTTTTTCCAGAGCCAGTACATATAGGTCTGCCAAATCTTCAATGTGTAAGTTGGACCATACATTTTCACCCTCTCCAAAATAAATACCTGCTCCTTTTTCTTTGGAATAATTGATTAAAGCCGGGATCTGGATACTGTCTTTTTTTAATCCCAGACCTTCTCCGTAAACCATTGTAGGGACAATAACTATACTTCTAATATCTTTTTGAGCAGACTGAAGAACATAATTATTGATAAGTACCCTTGATGCCATTTCCAGTCTTGGTGTTAAAGGAAAATCTTCCTTATAAACGAAATCACTTCTTTTACCGTTTTCTTTACCTCCGAAAATAGCAGATCCTGAAGTAAATATAAATGTTTTATGGCTGCCTTCCAGTGCTTTAATAAAATTATCTACGGCATAGGCATCATCTGCAGAATCAGCGTTATGGATGACAGCATCGGCATTGTCAACGGCTGTTTTTATAAGATCTTCGTTATGGATATTTCCAATGATAGTCTTTATTCCTAATGATTCCAGTTCCTGTACATGGGCTTCGTTACGGACCAGTCCTGTCACTTCATAATTCCTGTCGAGCAGCTTTTTAGCGACAGTCCCGCCTATATAGCCGGTAATACCTGTTATGAGTACTTTTTTCATAATACTAATTCTGCTTTTAATTCTTTTTCAAAAACGCTTTTCACATGGTCTCTGTAAAGCTTCATATCGCGCTCTATATTGGCGTTTTTTTCTACATCATGGAAGTGGAAGCTATCCATTTTTTCTAAGGATACAAAGGAATTCATTCTGTGGAACCCAAATAGAGGACCTTCATCTACACTTTTCTCATTAAAGAATTCTCCTGGAAGTGTAAAAGCTGTTTTAGGGGCATTCCAGCTTGTAGTCAGCATGTATTTTCTTCCGCCTAGCATTCCGCCAGTACCATAATTGATCTCAGGATTGGCAGCATTTCTGCCATCACTCATATAAATCCCTTTGGCATGGCCAGCGGTGAATACTTCATCAATATATTTTTTGAATCCGTTCGGAAGCTGGAACCACCAGATTGGAGTATGGTAAATGATATAATCTGCCCAAACGAATTTTTCTACCTCTTCATGCTTGTCATAACCTTCACTTACATTGGTGATTTTTACTTCTATATTATCAAATTCTTTAAGAACTGATACCGTATTTTCTGCGATAGTCTGATTATATTTTCCTCCGGAATGTCCGAAATTTTGTCCTCCGTTAATGATTAGTACTTTTTTCATTTTTTTATGATTGTTTAAATTTTACTCTGCAAAGTTAGGAGGGTTGTTTGTATAATAAAAATAATATAAATTATAGTAAAGTATCAGAATATTTATAATTGAATTTATAGGAATGATCAATAGTGAATTCGCTTTGCTTATCAATTTTGATAGCAAACCTCTATTCACTATTCATTTGAAAACAAAAATTGCTTGTCAACAAACACTGTTTTATGGTAAAAAGTCATGTCATATCTGAACAGGATTTCCTTTTCGTCTTGTAAATTTGATTAACAAATTGATAGACAATGATACAGATAGCAGTTTTCAGTGATGTACATGGGAATCTTCCGGCATTGGAAGTGGTGTTGAAAGATATTGAACAGAGAGGAATTCATCAGAAGTTCTGCTTGGGAGATCTGGTGGACTTTGCGCCTTGGGGTAATGAAGTTATAGAAAGAATTAAGAGTTTAAATATTCCCTGTCTGCTTGGAAATCATGATGAAAGAATTGCTTTTGATTTACCTGTTTTTCCTTTGTCTAAACATTCTGAAGAAGAAACGGCTGCAAGATTCATTGCGATAGATCATTCTAAAAAATATATTACAGAAGAAAATAAAAAGTTTCTTTCTGAGCTCCCTTTTCATTTAAAACTAAATTATAAAACAGGAAAAACACATTGGAATATTCAGTTGGTACATTCCAGCCTGGAAAGTAATGATACTTATTTGTATGAATCTGAAAACGATGAGGTCTTTATGGATATACTGGAGGATTCAAATGCTGATATGGTCATTATGGGACACACTCATTTATCATTTACAAAACAGTTTGAAAATAAGAAATGGGCAGTCAATTGCGGTTCAGTAGGCCGTTCCAAAGAAAAAAACAGACTGGCTTCTTATCTTGTGCTGACTTTAGATGAAGAAAAGATCATTCCTGAAATTGTACAATTGAACTATCCTCTTGAAGAAACAGCCCGTCAGATCGAGGAAAGCGGGATTCCGGATTATTATGCCTCATTTTTAAGAAATGAAAATATATTAATATTATAATTATTATGTAATTTTGTATCAGAATATTAATAATTAAGTCATGGTCAATTTAGAATGGTATCGTACTTTTAAGGCGATCTATAAAACCGGAACATTGACGGGTGCAGCTGATTCTTTATTCATTTCGCAGCCTGGTGTGAGCTTACATTTAAGTTCATTGGAAGCTTATGTGGGATATAAATTATTCGACAGAACCGGAAGGAAAATGATTCCAACGGAGAGAGGAAAAGTATTATTCAATGCCGTAGCAGAACCGCTTACCAAGCTGGAAGATGTAGAGAAAAATTTTCAAAAATCTACGGAAAAACATACCCCGACTATCAGTGTGGGAATGTGCTTTGAAACATTTCAGACCACTTTGGAGCAATATGTTTCTTCATTACCCTTCAATCTGATTATCAGCTTTGGAGAGTATCCGGAAATGCTGGATCAGCTTGATAAAGGTATTTTGGACCTCATCATTACTCCCAAAAAAGGGTCTTCACCTAATATACACCATGAAGCATTTTCTTCTGAGCAGATCATTTTGGTTGGCGGAAAAGAAGTAGATACAGAAGCGTTCAAAAAAGTTTTAAAAACAAAAGATGGAGAGCAAATCGAGGCGTGGCTGAAGAATGAAAAATGGTATGGAACCACCGGAGATATGGAACACCTTTTCCAATTCTGGACTTTGAATTTTGGTCACAAACCGAATTTTCGACCGAATTATATTGTTCCTAATTTAAATTCAATTATCCGTTGTCTTAAAGGAGGTACAGGATTAGCAGTTGTTCCAGATTTCTTATGCAAGAATGCAATTGAAAACGGAGAGGTGAAGCTGATCTGGGAAGGGAAGAAAAAACTGGAAAATACATTATATTTTGGATGTAGAAAAAAGACCAATTATCAAACAGAGATAGAACATATTAAAGGGTTATTTCGTAAGGTGATGGGCAAAAATTAAATTATTATAATGAAGATAATATTGGAAACCGACCGGCTCTTGTTAAGAGAGTTAACCATAGAAGATGCTTATCATTTTTATGAACTTAATGTAAACCCTAATGTAATACAATATACTGGTGATTCACCTTTTGAGAATGCGGAGGAAGCACTTGTTTTTCTGCAAAACTACAAAGATTATCGTGAGAACGGATATGGAAGATGGGCTGTTATAGATAAATCAAACACTGAGTTTCTGGGATGGTGTGGATTAAAATATGATATATCTAAGGATGAAACAGATATCGGGTTCAGGTTTTTTGAAAGGAACTGGAACAGTGGATTGGCAACAGAAAGTGCCGCAGCCTGTCTGAAATACGGATTTGATCAGCTACATCTTAAAAAGATTGTTGGAAGAGCAATGTCAGAAAATATAGCTTCTATAAAAGTATTACAGAAGCTAGGCCTTAGCTTCGATAAAGAATTTGATTTTGACGGACATAAAGGAGTAATTTATAGCATTGAAAAATCAAAACAAAGTATATACTAAAATAATCATATCCCTCATCTGTAAACCATTTTCATAAATTGGAGATGGGTAATTTTTAATAAAAAAATCTTTACGTATCCCTGTTTTTATGAAACCGTTTCTCTCATAAAACCTGATCTGTTGAAATCCCGTATCTGAAGTTCCGACACTCAGAATTTCATAATGATTGTCAATAGCAATTTCTTTGGCTTTGTTTATTAAAATACTTCCGATTCCTTTGCTTCTGTAACTTTCAATTACTGCAATATTTTTAATCTCAAGTTCAGTATCACTGTTTTGATATAAAGCCATAACAGCAATATTTTGAGTTCCATCATGCAAAAGATAAACATCACATTTGAAAATGTATTGATCGATGGCTTCAGTGGTTTCATCGGCCAGCAATAACAATTCATAAGGGATCTCTGGTTCTTCGGTTATTTTGTTAAAAGTGTACTGTTCCATCTTCAGGTTCATGTAAATGGTTTGGTAACCATTATTTTCACAAAAATAAAGAAAATAGAGACTTGAATCCAGTCATAGATAGAATTGTAAATGGTTTTGAGGTTGGAAATAGCAAGGACTCAAAGAATTTTAAATAATATGTTGTTTTCAAGGAGCAAGAAAACCGAAGATTTCCAGCAAGGATAAGGCTTCTAATATTTTGCCACGAATGCACGAATTTCTTTTACATTTCCACAAGATCCTTATGTATATGATTATAATTTTTGAACCACATGCATATAGACTTTAACGTGAAGCTATGTACAATTTTATTCGTGCATCCGTGGCCATTATTCAACAGCATTCAATTTTATCGAAGATAAAATCCTGGCGTCTTAAAAGCATGTTGAAAAGAAAAAACGTCTTCGCGTCTTAGTGTTTTCTAACCTGTCATAAACACTCATTAAATAGTATTTTTTTAACAAAAACAGTAAATTTGATAGGCAAAATTTCCGTTTTTTTGTCGCAAATTTGTTTAATCACTTAATTTTAATGATTAAAATAAATATTTATGCAAAAGAAAACCTACACAGGACAACCTGTAGTAACTTTAAATAACGGAGTGGATATTCCTGCTTTAGGCTTTGGAGTATGGCAGATGGAAGACCCGAAAGAATGTGAAAATGCTGTCATCAAAGCTATTCATACAGGATACAGAATGATTGATACAGCTGCCATTTATCAGAACGAAACTGCTGTAGGAGCAGCGGTAAAAAACAGTGGAGTAGACAGAGATGAATTATTTATCACTTCTAAAGTCTGGGTTCAGGACCATGGGTATGAAAAAGCAAAACTTGCATTTCAGAGAACCTTAGACAGACTGCAGATGGATTATCTGGATATGTATCTTATTCACTGGCCATACGGTGACTTTATCGGAACGTGGAAGGCTTTGGAGGAGCTGTATCATGAGGGGAAAATCAAAGCTATCGGGGTTTGTAATTTTACCATCGAAAAGCTTGAAGAGTTAAAAGCAAACTCTACCATTCTTCCTGTCATCAACCAGATTGAGCTGCATCCGGTTTTCCAGCAAAAGGAATTACAGGTGTATGACAGAGAAAATAATATTATTACCCAGCCCTGGAGCCCGCTTGGGAATGGAAATGCAAATCTTCTGAGCAATACTGATCTGAAATCAATTGCTGAAAAATATGAGAAAACAGTGGCTCAGATCATTCTGAGATGGCATTTACAGGAAGGTTTTGTGGTAATTCCGAAGTCTGTAACTCCATCAAGAATTGAAGAGAATTTTAATGTTTTTGATTTTGAGCTTACAGAAGATGAAATAAATGTTGTACGTTCTTTAGATACAGGAAAGAGACTGTTCTTTGATCCTAAAGACCCGGAATGGGAGCAGAAAATGCTGAATTCTGTAGCGGATATTTAAAAATAAAAGATTAAAATATTCCCATAGATCCCACAAATTTCACGGATTTAGAATCTGCGTTATCTGTGAGATCTGTGGGAACTTTATTTTCTGTTCAGGAGTGAGGAATGTCATATCTTATTGAGATTGAAGCGTTTTTATTTTTTGTACCTTTTTAATTAAAATAAATTCTTATGGTTTGGCCGGATACAATCAGTAAAAGATTAGGAGTGAAATATCCTATTGTTCAGGCTCCGATGTTTGGGGTGAGTACCATACAGATGGTTGCTGCAGCAGCTCGTGCAGATTGTCTGGGATCTTTGGCATTAGCTGATCTTTCAGCAGATGAATCTATTCAATTGATTAGAGAGACAAGAAAATTAACAGATAAACCTTTTGCCGCTAATATTTTTGTACATCATATTCCTGAAGTAACTGATGCTTTAAAAGATGAATTTATCAGAACCAGACAGTTTTTGGAACAGCTGGCAAAAGAAAATAATATTGATGTAAGGCTTCCTGATCTGGAAGACCTTAAAGTGAGATCTTACCATGAACTGGTGGATGCCGTTATTGAGGGAAACTGTAAGATCTTAAGTTTCACTTTTGGCAATCTGGATGATCATAGTATTCAGAAATTGAAGGAAAATGGAGTCACGCTGATTGGTACCTGTACTTCTGTAAGTGAAGCATTGCTTTTAGAAAAGTCGGGAATCGATATGATTTGTGTGCAAGGTACAGAAGCAGGAGGACATAGAGGAACTTTTGATACAGAGCATGTTCCTCAGATTGGAGGTTTATCTTTATTGTCGCAGGTATATGATCATGTAAAAATTCCGTTGATCTATGCGGGTGGAATTTATAATGGAAAAACTTTACAGGCAGTAAAAGAGCTGGGAGCGCAGGGATTTCAGGTCGGCAATCTTTTATTGGCTTCTCAGGAAAGTGCTTTAGAGCCTTTTGAAAAAGAAAAACTTAAAAAGGTACAGGAGGATGAGATTATGTTAACGAAAAGTTTTTCAGGAAGATATGCACGAGGAGTTAAAAATAAATTCATCGAAGCCGTTGAAAATACTGAGTATATTTTACCATATCCTTATCAGAATAAACTGACAAACGGACTGCGTAAAGCCGCGAAATCTAAACAAAATGTTGACTTTGTGGGAATTTGGGTAGGGCAGTCAATCCATAATTACAGTGAACTGTCAACAGAACAGATTCTGAGAAATCTCATATTTCAAATAGATGAGAATTAAATGAGATTGTAGTATCTTAGGGCTTTAAATACAATTTAAACTTTAATCATGAAAAAGATATTTCTAGCATTGGCTGTATTTTCAGCAATGGTATCATGCAGCAGCGATGATGACAGTCCTAAAAAAGAAGAAGTTTCTTTAATCGGAACCTGGAATCAGTATAAAGGAGATTTTTATACTACTTATGATAACAAAACACAAACTCTTTATCCTAAGGGCTGTGAATCCCAGAACACTGTTGAGTATAATGAAACTGAAGTGAATGTTGTGAACTATGACAGCAATAATGAAGGCAAATGTGTACCGGCTGTACATAAAAATGCAAAATATACTTATGATAAGGAGACTAAAAAGCTAACGCACGGTAAAGTTTATATTGTAACTAAAATAACTCCTACTGAGCTGGTTACAGAAGATCATAATACTGACTGGGATGGAGACGGAAAGTATGATGTGACAATAAGGTATTTCAGAAAAATCAAATAAGAATCAAAAATTCCTTTCAGCTTTTGAAAGGAATTTTATTTTGTAGCAAATATTTATTCATTGAACTCTATGATCAGTTGATTCATTGCTGAGCCGGTGAAAGTTGTTGTTGTTCCATTTAAATCATTCCACCTTCTTTCTGTGTTTCCGGCAGTGTTATATATGTGAGTAGATCCTTCAGTTCCTCCGGAATTATTAGGTTCTCCTGTTGCAAACCAATTTTCTGTGGTTGCGGGGTTGGTAGACCAATTCATTCTGAACTCTTCTCCGGTAATCCACTGAAGTCTGTCTGGGTTACCAGGTCTTTGAATTTTATTAAAACCAATCCATATATTATTGGCTAAATTATAGCCTGTTCCTGAAGCGACTATATTAGTTGCAACCCAGATTCTTTCCGCATCATTAGGCATGGTAACCAGATACCCTCCCATTTGCTTTCCAAAACTGTATGCATTGAACCAGTTGACTCCTTGTGACAACTGATAAGCACAATAGATATGGTTGTTTCCTGTCCATTTCTTGCAACCGATTTCTGTAGCAGTTCCTCCACCCGGCACAGATCCCGGTGGTTGTGGTCTTGTGGCTAAGGGTTTGGGATCATATCCCAATATAGAATTATTGAATCCTGATGATGTTCCGCCACCAAGGTCACTTCTGGAAATCTTTCTTACATTTCCATTGGTATCAGTAGAGAGTATATCATCCGTTGCTGCACCCTGGGGTAAAGTACGGGTTCTTAATTCCCCATTAATATCTAGTGTTTTTGTAGGATCAGCTGTGCTAATTCCGACTTGGGCGCTTAAGAAATAAGGTAAGATAATGAATAGTAAAATTGATTTTTTCATAGGTGGTTTTTATTATTCATTAAATTCAATAATAAGCTGGTTCATGGAAATGCTTGAATTTGTGGTTAATGTACCGTTTAAATCATTCCATTTTCTTTCGGCATTTGCGCTGCCTGCAAATATGTGCGTGGCTCCTTCCACGCCTCCTGAATTGTTAGGCTCTCCGGGATTAAACCAGTTTTCTGTAGTGGCAGGGTTGGTAGACCAATTGATTCTGAATTCTTCTCCTGTAATCCACTGAAGCTGATCCGGATTTCCCGGTCTCTGAATTTTATTAAAGCCAATCCATACATTGTTGGCTAAGTTATAACCTGTTCCTGAAGCGACTATATTAGTATTAACCCATATCCTCTCAGCATCATTAGGCAGGGTAACCAGATATCCTCCCAATTGTTTTCCAAAACTGAATGCATTGAACCAGTTGATTGCTTGTGAAAGCTGATAGGCACAATAAGTATGATTATTACCTGACCATTTTTTGCAGCCCAATTCTGTGGCAGTACCTCCTCCAGGTACAGATCCTGGTGGTTGTGGCCTTATAGCGACCGGTTTAGGATCATATCCAAGGATAGAGTTATTAAATCCTGATGAAGATCCTCCGTTTAGATCACTTCGGGAAATTTTTCTCACATTTCCGTTGGCATCAGCAGAAAGAATATCATCGGTTGAGGCGCCGGGATTTAAAGTCCGGATTCTTAATTCTCCGTTGATGTCAAGTGATTTTGTAGGTGCTGAAGTATTTATACCTACCTGTGCATATACAGAATATGGCAAGATAATTAAAAAGAAGAGTGCTTTTTTCATTAATTGTGTTTTTTGTTTTGCCAAATCTATAATTTTTTTTTAAAATATCGCTTATTTAAATGTTTGATTTTTATTATGTCTGTCCTTTATATACATCTGACGCTGCCGACGATAAGCAGTGTGTTAAACTCGGCGGCCGCCGTATACTACAAAAAAAACATACCATATCACATTCATCACTCCCGCTTTATCTTGACTTCATCGCCTCACTCAACATCCACCTTCTAATTCTTCTCTCATCTAAACCA